>JANQKZ010000020.1 GCA_028280845.1 Opitutales bacterium
TCCATTGCCGGAACTTGTGATCACATCACTCTGGGTGACATCGGTCACGGGAGAGGTGGTCGCATCGCTGCCCACACGATTGATCGTAGCCGAGGTATCGTCCACCGTAAGGCCATTGGCTTCCAGGATGCTGATGCCGCCACTGGTGGCCCGGGCGCTCAGGGTATTGATACTGGTCTCGATCGGATTTACCAGGGAGCCCAGCTGCCCGGCTCCGACCGCGGCGTTAATGCGGAGAGCGGTTGCATTGATGTCGAGGGCGCCGTTTGTATCTCCATCAAAAATCGTTCCGGTGTTCGTCGTCAGGCTCACGGAACCGGTAGTCGTGATCGTCCCACCGAGGATGATGTTCACGTTGGCCAGCATCCGAACATCTCCCGAACCCGTGGTCTGGTCCGCATCCGTGGCCAGGGTAATGGAACCGGTGGTGGCCTGCAGGTCGATTGAACCGGTCAGGCTGGTGGTGATATCAGCTTCGGCAGTAAACTCAATAGATCCGGAAGCCAAAATAGTGACGTTGCCACTACCGCTCAGCACATCGGCATTGGCAGTAATGGAACCTGCGATTGTTTCCAAGAGCACGTTTCCAGTCCCATTCGCGCTGACCGTAGTATTGTCAGCTGCAGCAGTTCCGTCGTTCAGGGTCAAATCACCGGCAGTCAGGCGGATCACGATGGAGCCATTACCCGAGGCGGTCGACACATCGCTTTGGGTGGCGTCGGTCACCGTCGATGTCGTGGCGTCGCTGGCTACGCGGTTGATAGTCGCGCTGGTATCATCCACAGTCAGACCATCCGCTTCCAGGATACTGACTCCACCACTCGTAGCACGACCGCTAATGGTGTCGATATTGGTTTCGATCGGATTCACCGATCCACCAAGTTGTCCGGCTCCCACACCGGCAGAGAAGCGCAGGGCAGATGCATCGATATCGAGGCCGGCATCCACATCACCATCAAGGATGGACCCCGTTCCAGCCGTTAAGCTGACGGAACCGGAGGTCGTGACTATCCCACCCAGCGTAATATCGACTCCCGCCAGCATCCGCACGTCACCACTTCCCGTGGTCTGGTCTGCATCGGTGGCGAGGGTGATGGAACCGGCAGTTGCTTCGACATCGATCGTACCAGTCAGACTGGTGGTGATATCAGCTTCGGCGTTAAAGGTAACTGAGCCCGAAGCCAGGACAGTGATATTTCCGCTGCCACTGAGCACATCCGCGTTGGCCACGATGGAACCGGCCAGGGTATTGAGTAACAGGTTGCCTGTTCCATTTACGCTGGCAGCAATACCGTCTGCCGCAGGTCCGGCATTCAGAGTAAGGTCACCCATTTCGACCACCAGGATGGCCGTTCCATTATTGCTGGTAGTGAGATCTTCCTGATTAAAGAATGTGGTTCCAACCGGGGTAAGGCCATTCGTTCCGATCCGATTTACTTCCACGGTGGCCCCATCCACGATCAGGGCGCTTGCTTCCTCCAGATACACCCCATTGTCGGCCCCGTTGGCCGACCCGCTGGCGGCGTTGAGGGTGCCGACCTGAGTCTCGATGGGATTGGTGGCCGAGCCAACATTCGTGCCCGCATTAAGGATGAGGAGACCGGAGATCAGGTCGTCCGCCGTATCCGCAGCAATATCATTAATGGCTCCGACATTGGCGAGCACCGCAATGACCGCGCTGTTGCTTTCTGAGCCACTGGAAATAAGTTCGATTTGGATATCCCCCGTCACCGCATTGTAGAAGACATCTCCGTCATTCGTGGTGGTTTGGGCACCCGCATTCATCGTGATGTCATCTGCAGCCAATACGTCTAACGTTTGTCCGGAAGCCTGAACCGCGATATCACCATTGGCGTTTTGGATGATGTCATCTCCGGAATGCAGACTCATATTACCGGTCGTGCTGATAACGGACGCGTTTAACGTGATATGGTCGTCGTCCAGATCTGTCGCCTCACCGGTTTCTCCACTTTGCAGGAAGACGTTGCCGACTGCAGTGACCGCATTGGAATCCGCATCGCTTCCATCCTCGAGCGTAATCGAACCATGGATAGTGGTGACGACCAGTGCGCCATCGCTGACAAGATCACTTTGCGCGGCATCGGTTGGCGTGGAGGCAATAGCTCCATCCGTTCCGATCCGGTTCACGGCGATACTGGAGGTTTCCGTCACCACCAGGCTGTCTGTTTCCCGCAGGAAGAGCCCAGCGGTGTCGACGTCGGCACTGACCTCAGAGACCAGAACTTCCAGGCTGTCCGCTCCCGTACCTACGCCACCGGATTGTCCTGATTCGGTAGCCAGGCGAAGTTCTTCAGCCTGCACGTCGATCACGGAATCGCCGTCAGCCGCGCTGTCGACGATTGAGCCAAACGCGTAGAGGCTGACATCGTTCGAGGCCCCGGCAAGGATTTGACCTACGGTCAAGTCACCCCCCGCAGCAAAGTAGCGGATGTTGGCCCCATTGGTCGCCGTAGAGGTCACCCCGTCTGCCATCGATATGCCAGCCGTAGCAAAGACATCAATGGTCTGAGAGGCAGTTTGCGTTTCAAGCGTTCCTCCAGCCGCCTGGACAACATCATCGGCCGATACCAGGCTGATGCTGCCGCCCACGCTGACGACCGAAGCATTAAGCGTGATGTCGTCGGAATTGTCCTCCACACCTTCTCCGATTTCGCCGGACTGTAGAAGCAGGTTACCCGATATCGACGCACCGGTGGTGGCGGTCGCGGTGCCACCATTCACGGTAATAGAACCATCCAGGGTCTGAAGCACCAGGGCACCACCATTGGTCGTGGTGAGGTCTTCCTGGGTCGTATCCGTAGTGGAAACCGGGGTCTCTCCGCTGGCAGTCAAACGATTGATCGCAACAGTCACACTACCGGTGGCCACAGAATTGGTCTCGGTGAGGAAAGTGCCGTCGGTGCCACCCGAAGCAGTGGTCAAGGTATCCACCGTAGTCTCGAGGGCATTGCTTCCCTCACCGGCATTGAGGGCGGCGGAGATCAACAAGCCAGCCGCCACCACATCGACGGCATCGGAATCGGCATTGTCCAGAATGGAATTCGTATTGGAGATCAGGGCCACATTGCCAGTGGTGACAAAGCGAGCAATGATCATGGCATTTTGGGCTTCAACCCGGATATCCCCGGTGCCCGCATCGGTGACATTGTCTTCGAAGGCCGTAAAGGTGTTTCCTGCCACGATATCTACCGTGCCAGAGGTGGTGGTGATGTCACTTTCGGTATTGGCTGCCCCACCCTGGGTAATCGCTCCACTGACCGACACGGTGATGTGGCCACTGCCTGCGTCGATAGCGCTCAGAATATTCAGATTACCTGTGGTAGAGATAAAGACATTGCCCGACCCAGCCGCACTCACCACTTGGTTATCCGTATCACCGTCATTCAGGGTCAGGGTGCCTCCGGTGGTTAAGGAAATGGTACCATTGTTGGTCGCCTCCATATCTGACTGGGAGAAGTCGGTCGTAGAAATCGGGTCGCTTCCATCATCAGCGACCTCGTTGACGCTCACGGCCACCGTTTGTACGATGAGCCCATCCAACTCAGTGATGAAGGTTCCGGCTGCGCCATCCGAAGCAGAGCTTAGGGTGGCAACTGCGGTTTCGATGGCGTTATCTGAAGCCCCGATATTGGAGCCGGCATCCAGAATGAGCCCATTGGCAAGAATATCGACTGCCGCACTGTCGACCAAGTCCAGGATGGAAGTTCCCGCGGAAATCACCACGTCGCCCGTTCCTGTGCTCAGGAGACCCAAGGTCACGGATCCAGCCGCTGCCCGGTAACCCAGATCGCCGTTGGTCGTGGTGGCGATTGCCCCATCTGCCATGGCAATAGATCCCGCTGCCTGCACGTCGACCGTCTTGGCCGAGCCTTGTCCAATGATATCACCATCGGCAGTTTGTGACACATCGTCAGCAGAAACAACGGTGATGTGTCCATTCGTGCTGGTAATCGCGGCTTCGATCACCACATCATCGGAGTCGTCCTCAGCCACCTCGCCGACTTCGCGAGATTTCAGTAAAATGTTGGCTCCGGCAGTCACCCCGGAGGCTCCGGATACGACGGTGATGGCCCCGTCCGTGGTGATGAGGACAACCGCAGCGCTGCCATTCAGGTCAATCACATTGATGGAATCGGACTCCGCAATCTCGATATCACCCGAGCTCGAGTTAGTCGCATCGATAGACTCGACTCGGGTCTCCAAGGCATTTCCGTTACCAATGCCGGTAAGCGCGGTAATCACCAGACGACCGGCGAGGGCATCGACATCGAGATGGGTATCGCCCCCGTCAACCACCGCAGTATTGGTGGTCAGCGTTACCGCGGTGGCCGTATTATTGGTCGTGATCAAACCACCCAGGGTGATATCCCCTCCGTTGGCTCCGGTGCTTACCGAAATTGTCCCGCTTCCCGCATCCGCGGTGGATCCGTCAGCCATCTGAACGATCTCACCACTGTTTCCACCGGCTGCGCCGTCATGGTTGGCGGTCAGATTCACACTACCGGTCCCGGTTCCCGTGATAGATCCGGCGGCGGTAAAAATGATAGAGTCATCCGCATTCAGGCTGACCTGGGCCGTCCCCGATGTCGTGATGGCCTGATTGACCAGAATGTCTGCATTGGCCGTCTGAGCGGTGAGGACAATATTTCCGTCGATGGAGCTCACTCCAGTGCCGGCAGACTCGACGGTGATGGTTCCTGCCGTCGTGGTCACGGACACTCGACCGGTCAGGCTATTGCTATCATCCGCGACCTGGTTGGAGACGTGAATGATGCTCAAGTCATTGCTTTCCAGGATTTCAATGTTTCCAGCAGCCGCGTCGTCTGAAGGGGTTCCGGCTGCATTATCTGCATCGATCGAGGCGACTTCTATCTCAAGCGCATTTCCGTTACCAATACCCGTGACCGCGTCAATGACCAGGCGACCGGAGGCTGCATCGACCTCCAGGGTGGCATCTCCCCCATCAATCACAGCCTGATCGGTGGTAATCGTGACCGCCGTATCCGATGTGCTCATGGTGACGAGACCGCCCAAGGTGATATCCCCACCCTGACCATTGGTGGCGCCAGTGGTAGAGAGCGAAATTGTTCCCGTATCGGCATCAATCAAGGTGGCGTCATTCATCGTAATTCCGTTTCCGGAATTGCCGGCCGCGTCATCGTGGTTGGCCGTGATGGAAATGTTGCCCGTTCCCATGGCAGTGATGTCGCCATTCGCATCAAAGGTAATGCTGTCATCCGCCTCCAGGGTCACCGAACCGTTATTCGTGTTAACGGAATCATTAAAGGTCATGTCAGCGTCCGTATTGTTCGCGCTGATGAAAACTTGCCCGTTGAGGAGATCCACGCCACCACTACCCGCTTCGATGGTCAGGCTGCCGAAGTTGACCAGGTTCAGATTACCGGCGTTCGTGATCTGGATGCCATTGAGATCCTTGTTGGCCCCGGCATTAAAGATATTTGAATCAATTGCCGTCAGGTCAGTCCGGGCGGTAATCGTCCGGGTCACGATGTTGGAAACCGTGGTGCGCAGGGCTACCCCGTCAGCTGCTTCGATAGCGAGGTCATTTGCCGTCAACATGCTCGGATTAGTCTGTCCCTCAATCGCTCCTGCGGGGCTGTAAAGCAGGATGCCTCCGTCTGCGCCAGCTGCAGACACCGTTGTCGTCGTAAACGTGATGTTCCCGCTACTGGAGCCGGACACCATTTCCACCAGGCCATTTACTGATCCATCCGTAGCGGCAACGGAACCCGTATTTAAACCGCTTCCATCGACCACGATGCTACCATTGCCGTCTGGGGAAAGCGCATCGACATCGAATCCAGCAGCCAGGGATACCCGCTCGAGGGCCTCGACAGGAGCGTTGATAGTGATGTCGGCCTGCGACTCCATCCGAATCCACGCATTCCGACGCCCCGTGGTGTCACCGATGGGAGCGTTCACCGTGATACCGGCTCCGCTCACTTCATTAGCCTTAAAGAGGACGTAGTCCACACCCGTGCCGGACAACTCAATTTCGCCGTCCACGACAATGCTTCCCCCATGGATTTCCATGACATTGATGATCCGGGTGGTCTGGGTAACAAGCAGGTCGCCAATCGTAATCAGCCCCAATCCGGTATTCAGGTGGCCGATGATCACCTGATCCCAGTTGCTGGAGATGGCCTGGATGTCCTGGTCGGAAATGTCGAGGGTGCCGGCACCGGAATTTGGCGAGCCAATGTCAATGCTGGTGGCAGCCGTCGTGCTGAATGGTGCAATGGTCAGAACCGAACCGGTCGACCCATTAATCGTGCCCGTTCCAAAGCTGAAGTCAGCCTCGTCAGAGAAGAGCGTGACATCACCGGTCGCATTCAGGAGGTTGGCGAAGATCACTCGGGTCTGGGTCGTGATCTCGATGTTGCGGGCCGTGACTTGCTGGGAGAAGCGAGTCGTTCCTGTTCCTGTGGTCTGGAAGATATCACGGGCGTTGATGTCTCCACTGACCGTTACATTCCGGGCTTGTGAGATGGTGAAATCGGAGTTGCCGCTATTCACTGCAACCGAACCGGAGAGGGTGATGTCGCGATTCGCACTGGGAACATTCAGAATGATATCGCCGCCGGAAACAACGTCGCCGTCTACGGTGATGTTTCCATCTGCCGTGGTAATCGTGATCGTTCCGGCCACCTCAAGGCGTCCGTTGAAGTCGACCGAATTGACCCCCGAAATAGTGAGGTTTCCTTCGATATCCACATTACCATCGAAGGTGACGGCATCCGCAGACGTGATCGTGAGGTCGCCATCGAGGGTGACGTCCCCCTGCAGGGTGATGTTGTTGCCCGCGCTCATCGTCAGATTCCGCAGCGGGTCAGATCCGCCAAAGGGCAGATTGGAAACAATGCTGTTACCTGCAGTCAGGGTCAGATCATCTGGATTAGCATCTCCATCGCCAGAGATGGCGATACCAGGAATGGTGAACGAAATATTCTGATCAGATTGGATGGACCGGTCTCCCGTCACTTCCACGGAATCACTAAAGGTAACACTCATGACATCCATGATGTCGGCCATGAGCTGCACCGTGCTGCCATCTCCAAAGAAGACGAGAACGTTACCCGTAATATCACTGGTCACCTCGATGAGATCACCCCGAATAATGGTAATGGGGCCGGTGAAATCAACCGGGTTGGACGAACCATCTCCGATGGTGATCCGGTTCCGGAGGGTCTCCGAGCCGATAATGACCGAGCCCCCGGCCTGTAAGTTATTGATCTCATCCTGGGTGAGAATCATCCCCGTAATGGCATTGGGCACATTACCCAGGAAGTTGGTATTGGATACCAGAACGATCGGGATATTTACACTCGCCGTGGAAACAAGGATGTTATTGTCCGTCGTAACGGGTTCATCCACCGCCAGCTGGTTGCTGATCAGGGCAATGGACTGATCCTGCCCATCAATGGTGGTTTCGGCTTCCTGGGTACCCAGTAGACTGTAGAGCGTAATTTGACCGGATGAGGAAGGGCTGAAGGTCTGCACATCATCTACCTCAATGACATAGGTTTCGGAGAAATCTTCACTCCTGAACGTGATGTCATTAACCCGGGTCATGATCGATTTCGGGCTGGCAAAGAAACCGTCCAGTTCTTCTCCGATCCGGTTGGCAGCCGTCATCGTCAGGCTACCCCCCGCGGAAGAAATGAAAGCGCCCCGATCTGTCCGGATGGTGGTGCCATTTGGCAAGAAGGTGATGGTTTCAAAGGTCTGGGCATCGGCGGTATTGATGCGCGCGGTGTCCTTGTTGATCGAGGACTCATTAAAGCGTCCAAACTTCATCGCCCAGTCCAGATCCGGCTCAAAGGCCCCGGTGTCAAAACTGCCATCTGCGCGGAGCCAGCCGTTACCATCCGTCAGGATCGACCCGCCACGGGCAAGCAGGGTGATATCTCCGGAGCCGTCACCGATGGCCGAGTTCACATCCGCGCTGCTGTAGATGCCGTCGTGCAGGGTGATATCTCCCGTCAAGGCATCCAGGGTGACGTTACCATTCGAACGAGCCCGCAGATCGTAATTCACGGCCAGTCCAGTATCGCTGTCAAAGTAGACATCCCCGGCATGGACGACTCCATCCCAGGCAATGGAAGTGGCGGTTACATCAAAGGTTTCCTTCAGATCGATTTTCTTGGTGCCCGCCGCACCAGATCCAGAAATGGTGACCGGGGCAGCCGGAGCGGCCACAGTAATCTTATCGACATTGTTGTAGCCAGGATCGAAACGCACCTCATCGACATTGGTCGGGCTGATGGTCTGGGTGATTTTGGCGTCTCCCGTCGTATCAGAGATCCGGACTGCGCTTGCGGAGGAGGTGGTTACCGTCAGGAAATCGATGTCCGAATTCGTTGTAGCGTCATCAATCACAATGTCACCCACGATATTGTTTCCTGAATTAGCCCCAAGCGTCACATTGTAGAGGTCACTGCCTGCATTACCTTGGAGGGTAATATCGTTGGCATGGGAACCCGTCACATTGAAGGTGTCGACACCAGATCCGGTTTCAAAAATCTCAACCAGGCGGGTGGTGTCGGTCAGCGTCTGGCCCGCAACAGAAACGGTGTAATTTGAGGTTCCCAGGACCGTCGTGATGGCGCTGGTGATAGCAGAGAAGTCTACCTTGTCGGCATTGTCCGTTCCAGATTCCTGCAAGGTGTCCGTGCCAAAATTATCCGCAAAGATGTAGGTATCGTTTCCGGTGAAGCCTTGCAGCCCGTCATTACCAGTGCCGCCAGTCAGGGTATCATTGCCTTCACCCCCGTATAGGGTGTCATTTCCAGCTTCGCCATAGAGATTATCGTTGCCGGCGCCTCCATTCAGGGAGTCATTTCCTGCCCCACCGTAGAGGGAATCATTGCCAGTGCCTCCGAACAGGCTGTCATTTCCGTCATTGCCACGGAGGGTGGCTGCCCCGCTGCCAAAAACATAGATCTGGTCATTTCCAACCCCACCATTTGCGGTTACCGGAACATCATTTCCATTGATCTGAACATAGTCGTCACCGTTGCGGGCGTCGGTGATCTGGATGCTCTTTACACCCGAGTAATCGATATTAAACCCGAGGGCCGCGACATTATAGGTGTAGCTATCGCTTCCTGCATCGTAGGCGCCTTGGGTGATAACAAAATTCTCCCCGTCATCCGTTGAATAGAAAGACCCCCGTTTCGGGGCATCGACCCCCATGTGGACGAGGAGGACTCCATTACTATCTACCGAAGCCAGGACCGGAGGCGGACGGAAGGACCAGGTATGTTTTGCCGGGATGGTAAAGGGTCCTACGTCGACCCGAGCAAAAATAGTCACTTCCCCGCGGCCGATATTGAAATCAAATCCAATATTGAAGGAGGCCAGGTTGAAATTAATGTCGGGGAGAGGCCACGGTAGGCTGAGTTCAAAACGGAGGCTGCCGCTTGCACTACCGGCGAAACGGTCATGTCCCAGGGTGACGGAAAGGCTGGCACTGAATGCGAGCGGGCCAAACTTAAAGCTCAATCCGGCACTACCGGTGATCTGGAAATGACCATTAGATTGAACGTAACCAGATACATTAATGTTGACCGCACCAAAGAAATCCAGGGTGCCAGAGAAGTCCATGCGGAGCAGGCTTCCACTGAACCGGATGCTGGCGGATACATCCACGCTGAAGACCCAGAGATTAACCGAACCCACTACCCCAACCTCAAAGGTATTTCCAGTCACCGTGATTCCACCCAGCGTCTTCGAGGTGCTGCTCGTGTTGAGCTTCAACATGAAGGTGGCGTCAATATTCAGGCCGGCTACGGAAAGCAAATCTGCGCCGAGGTCGAGAGCCAGCGCAAAATAAGCATCGCTGCCCGTTCCAATCTCAGCCCCGCCTGCCACATTGAGGGAACCAAGACCAAGCATATCCAGCGTGGCATTGAATTGCACGGAGAAAAGGGTGGTGCCCAAAGTGATCATGGCCTCACCGCTGATGGTGAAACCACCCACCGTCAGGTTACCACCGAAGGAGAGCTTCAGCGTTCCCGCGGCGATAGATTCGGTCTTAAACCCAGCAACGGCTCCCGTGGTCGAATTGACATCCAATACTTGGATATTGGCCGCCGCGGCAGTCGTATTGACAGCAAGCTGGAAGCGTCCGTTCAGACTGACCCCTGCTAATCCGCTCAGGGTAGATCCGGTGGAGAGACCGACCTGAAGGCTGGCGACGAGACCTGCGCTGCTTAAATCCATGGAGCCGGTCACCGCCAGGGTGCCCAGGGGTCCAATAGCAGCGGTTCCGTTCACATCCAACGAGACACCCGAGGTACTGAACTCAAAGATGACCGAACCATTGATCGTCAGAATGCTGGCCAGGACCAGATCTCCGGAAGCCGAAATCCGCAAAGTTTGAGCCGCCACCGTTCCAGAGGCAAAGGTCCGGTCGATACTGGTCGTGTTGACTTCCAATTTAAAGGTCGCAGTCAGGGAGAATCCGGTCCCGCTGAAGGCGGAACCCGTGTCGAGGGCGAGCGAAAGCCCGAGAGCGAATCCGCCGTTGTTGCCCGCGTAGATTCCTGCCCCACCGGCGACATTCAGTTTAACGCCAATGACCGACACATGGCCGTCTACATTCACCTCCAGATCGGAGCCCGAGAAGGTCAGTTCGAAGCGGCCCACGATATCGAGAACACTCGATATGGTCAGTTTACCAAAGGCTGCAACCCGGGCGGTGTTGTTGGCGATCGTCACATTCTCGCGGACGATATTGTTACTGCCATCACGGACGATATTGCCGTTGTCATCAATGGTGGCCCTCGAAATGGTCTGATCACCGTTAGAGAAATTAAATTCTAACTGGAAGAAGGCGCTCAACTGGAAGCCAATTCCATCCAGAGCTTCACCGGTATCGACCCCGAGTTGCAGGGCGCCAAAAAAGCCATTGGCCGCACTGCCACTAATGGCGCCATCCACGGCCAGAGCCCCGAGCGGTCCGAGATTAACAATCCCCGTTACTGAAATAGAGAAAGCCGTCGGTCCACCGGTGAGGACAATTTCTCCTTCAATGGCAAAAAGGGTGGCGCTGGATACCGGATCCTTGATGCGCAAGGTGCCACTGGCCGCGAAGCCGACCGCCGTGCCTCCCGCAATCGTGAAGCTCTCTCCCCCACCCGATATCGTGACATCACTTCCGGTTGTGTTAAGGCGGAATTCCACACTGCCCTGGAAATAGAGCGGCACTCCCGGAACCAGTTGTGACTCGGTGGATCCGGCCGAAGCCCTGGCACCGATCACAATACCATCCGGGCTGATCTGGAAGGCGGCACTGCCGAATGCATTCGACGAACCTCCAATGGTGATCCCCACACCCAAGGCGGCTGCAGTGATCGTAGTTCCCCTTACTTCGAGGAACATGGACGAGGCGGTAAAGCTGGCTACCCCGGATATGCCGATGGTGACCCCCGACACTTCTAACCGGAAGAAGGGTCCGGCCGGAATCGCCGGGCTGAAATTCGTCGAGCCGATCGTCGAAACCTCAGAACCCAGGGTGTTGATACGGAAGGTAAAGGTTCCATTGATCGTGATGCCGCCCGTGAGCAGCGAAAGGCCACCGGTTCCCACAGATATCGACACATTCATGGCCAGCCCGATACTCGGTGCGACCTGGAGTAAGGCATCTCCCTGAACGGCCAGGCTGACCCCAAGCACATTCAGACTGGCGCTGATGTTCACTGCCGCAAATGTTGCGGTCGCACTGCTCGCCGCCTGGAATTCAAAACTACCTACCAGGCTTTGTCCCGCCACAGTCAGGGAGCCGCCCAAATACAATCGTGCGGAGGTGGCCGCGACCGACACGTCCGTCGTCACGGGGTCCCCATCGGCATCGGTCACCAGGGTACCGCTCGAGTCGATGGTGAACCGCTTCACCGTTTGAGCGGTGGACGTGGTATTAAATTCAGCCTGGAATTTACCCGTGAGGGAGAATCCGGCGCCAGTCGGAAGCCCAGCGGATAAAGTCAGCTCAAGGGTTCCGAAAGCTCCCGTTTCGGTGTTCCCCAGCCCCGTCAGAATGACGAAATTACCCTGAGCGGTGAAGCTGAGTAGATTGGTGGATCCTATCTTGAAGTTCAGGGTTCCCGCCACACTGACATCCAGTCGGGACGGGGTGATCAGGAAGGTGATGGTGCCCTGAATGGCCAGCGAGTTCAGGATCGTGAGCGATCCGTTGGCGTTGATCAATAAGTAGGGCTCAGCGGTGGTTCCCCCTGGAGGTGTCCCCGAAATGGTGAGGACCCGCTCAGTTTCTCCAGTCGTGCTGCCGGATACCGCCCGTGTCGTCTCACCCGGTACGGCTGAGAAGTCGTCCGGAATGACATAGGTAATATCGGAAGAGGTGGAATTGAAGACCAGGTTGAAGCTGGCATTTAAATCGATACCATAATCCGAGCCGAATCCGCCATCGACCGCCAAGGACAGGTTTAAGCGCAAGGCCAGGCCACTGGTTTGGGCAACAAAGAGTCCGGTGGCATTAAAGGAAAGAATTGGGGAAGACTGACTGCCGATGAAGAGACTGCCATTGACGAAGGCCTGTAAGGAGGAGCCATTGATCTCAAATTCGAAATCCGCATTAATGCCGAACCAGGGGTCGGTATTGGTTGCCCCCGAAGACAAGGTGACCACCACCGTGCCTTTGACCCGCAGCAGGAATCCATCAAAGTCAATGATGACCGGCGTCCCGCCCGTTTCTATTGCTAAACCTGGAGGATCTAATACTCCATCTCCGTCCAGATCCTCGCTCAGGTTGGTATCTAACACCCCGTTGCCGTTCAGGTCCTCTCCGGCATCCAGCTCACCGTTGCTGTTGGCGTCCTCATTGAGGTTGGTATCTAAGGTGTCATTGTCGTTGAGGTCCTCGTTGTAGGTGGCAGCAAAATCGACGACCGACAGGCCGGAGGAGAATCCGGCACCAACATTGGCCTCGACGACCAGATTGTTGGCCGCTGCCGTGACTCCGGTTAATCCGACCATTTGGACCGATCCAACACTGGCCTTGACGGCAGCAAATACGCCCGGATCCAGCAGATTGGTCGAGGTCATCAAGACCATGCCAAAGTTCAAATTGGACATGGCCAAGCCGACACTGGATGAATTCGGCGTGTCGTTGCCGTCAATCACCAGGTCCCCACTGCCATCGGATTCATTATTATCCTGCCAATACTGGCCTCCGAGCCCCATGAAGCCGTAAATGTTGGAGCCCCCGACCTGAATCGTAGTCACCGCCTTGGTCGTGCCGTCAGCCAGGGTCACCGTCTGGGCTGCCCCCTTGGTGAAGGCAATGCTGCCCACCAGCTGAAGTGCATTGGCCACACTGAATTCAGCATATTTTACTTTGGCCTGGATGATTTCCGTATCGGCATCGAGATAGAAGGTTTCGGTTCCAGCCTGGACTGCCAGTCCAGCAGGATCCTGCACTCCATTACCATTCACATCCTCCGCAGGGTTATTGGTATCAAAGGTGGAATCGCTGCCCGTCGTTTCCGCCGGGAAACTGGTGGCCAGTTTGACATGAGGAAGGGCAAGCAGGAGGCTGGCCGCTCCCGCTTGGGAGGCCACTGAACTGGTGTTGATCTCAATGTCGATTTCGTTGGCGTTGAGGGTCACCAGATCCTCAATCCCAACCAAGCCGGCAAACGCGGCGGAGGCTTTCAGGGAAATAAACTTGGGGGCAAAAGAGGAGGACCCGGCGTTGAAGTTGGTGAACAACGTCGGGGTCATGATCGACAAGGCAAAATCGGCGTCATTGATTGCCAGACCGATGGCGCCCTGATCCCCTTCGTCGGCAAAACTGCCATCATTATCGTCATCGACCAACGGTCCGTTGACCCCGACAAACGCGGTCACGTTGGAAGCCCCAATATTGAGCAATTCAACCTGAACGTTGCTTAAGGTCTGGGGAACACTCGACAACGTGGCTCCAATGAAACCGGTATCCACCGTAACATTCCGTGTCGGTCCCTTTTCAAAAGTGAATCCACCTTCCAGGTAAACAAAGTCGAGCAGGTTAAAGGTCGCATCATCGACACTGACGCGAATCAGCTCGTCATTAAAGTCGAGGAACACGGACTCCGTTCCCGTACCGGTCAGAATCTCAAAACCTGATTTATCCAGAACTCCATTATTATTGGCATCCGACTCCGCCACCGAGTCGACCTTGCCATCCCCATCGACATCGGTCTCATTGGAGTCGAGCACTCCGTCGTTATCGAGATCTTCATCGACATCGGTATTGCCATCATTGTCGAGGTCTTCACCGGGGAAGCTGTCCAGCCAACGGATCACCGGGGTCACCCCACCGAAGGCCGAACTCGAGGAATTTATTTCTACTTCAATGCCGTTGAGCGTGACCGTGAAGACATCACCCAGGCCCACCAGGCCAGCTGAAGCGGCCGTAGCCTTCAACCCGATAAACTTGGGAGAATAGGAATCGGCTCCGGGCACGATCGAGGTCGCAGTGGGCTTCATATAGGCCAGACCAAAATCGAGGTCTCCAATATAGACCCCCACGGTGCCATCGGCCACATCACCTTCCCCAAAGTAGGGATCCCCAATGCCCACGAATGCTTTCACTCCGGATGCACCCACGGTTAGGGTTTCTACTTCAACCCCAGTCACGATTGGGCTGGCGGGTGTAGAGGAGAGGCCAAGGATGTTGGCAATGGTGGAATTGATGCCGGTGTCGACATTCACCGTTTCGGTCGGGCCCATGACGAAGGCGAAGGACCCCTGCAGGTGGACAAAATCAAACAGCTTGAGGGTGGCGCTGCCGACGGTGACCTGAACGCGGAAATTGCCGTCCATATCCAGGTAGATGGGATTGGCCGGGTTCCCGGTGTTGACTTCCAACCCGGCCGGATCCAGTTTCCCGTCTCCATCCGTATCCTCTGAGGTGGTAAAGGTTTCATCCGCCCCGGCCGATTCCGCCGGGAAGCTCGTAGCAAAATCAATCGCAGGCGGTCCAACCACCCCACCCCACTCGGAGCCGCCATTCAGCTCGAGCACAATATCTTCGGCCGTGAGGGTAAACTGGTCGCCCAGTCCGACCAGACCCACTGTCGTCGCAGTCGCCTTGAGGGCCCAGAAATCAGGCAGGATGGGGAGCACGCCCTTCAACGTCGGCTGGAAGAAGGCAACGGCCAGATTCAGGTTATCGAGCACCAGACCGACCGCTTCACTGTTGATCGTATCATTGGTGTCGATGACTCCGTCGTTGTTGGTATCCGTCCGGTATGGCCCATCCAGGCCGAGGAAAGCCTGCACATTGGATGCACCAATGGTCATGGATTGCACTTCCAGGCCGGTAATCTGGGTGAAATCAGAGGAAATGTTTATTCCGGAAGCAGGCGCTGTCAGGCTATTAAAGAGATCTCCAATCCCGAGCGTGGAGGCGACGGTTCCAATATTTGCCGGGAAGCCGGTGCCGACCGTCACGGTGTGGCGCGGCCCGAGTTCAAAAGCAAAGCTGCCTTGCAGGAAGAGGAAATCGTAGAATTGCAGGACGGCATTGCCCACCTCGGCTGCCACGCGGAATTCACCTGCAAAATCGAGGAAGAGGGGATCCGAAGTCGTGCCTGTCTGAACTTCCAGACCCCGTTGATTGAATTCGCCATTTCCATCCGCATCGGTCCAGACATCAATGACGCCGTTGCCGTTCAGGTCTTCTCCGGCATCGAGAGTATCATTGTCATTTACATCTTCGGAGAAGGTGGTGGTGCCATCGGGCTGGTTGGTCGCCGTTTCCGGAGCAAAGGAGTCCAGGCTATCCCCGGCAAACGAGGTCTGGTAGTTGACCGCCGCCGGCGAGGCTGCGCCCGGCAGGCTCGGACCCCCATTGACCTCGAGCGTGATGGCGCCAGCCGACATTTTCAGGTCGTCGGTTCCGACGAGTCCAAAGGAGTCTGCGGTGGCTTTTAATGCAATGAGGGCCGGGGTGCTGCTTCCTTGTCCGGCTACACTGATGGGCAGGTTGGGTCGGAGGATGGAGAGCGCAAAATCGAGATTGGCCATCTGAAGACCCAGGGCATTCGGGTTGGTCGTGTCGGCCGCGTTTTCCACGGTAGTTCCATCTGCAGCCAAGATATCGACCGGGGTCAGCACCCCGTCATTGTTGCTGTCTCCGTCGGGATAGTAAGGACCATCCAGCCCGACAAAGGCGGAGATTCCTGTTCCACCCACCGTGAGGGAGCTCATGCTGATATCACTCAGCGTGGTGGGTATGCCGGGTAGATTGGCCGAGTATCCCGTGGAGACATCTACATCGTAGGTGGGACCATATACAAAAGCGAAGGAACCATTCAGGTGGACAAAATCAAACAGAGTGAGCTTGGCATCATCGACGCTGAAGCTGATGAGCTCTCCATCAAAATCGAGATATTCCGGAGTGGTCCCTACCCCGCCGGTCGCCACTTCGAAGCCAATCGGGTCCAGTTTACCATCTCCATCGGCGTCCTCATTGAGGGCGTCATCGAGTTGGGAATTGCCGTTCAGGTCCTCACCTGCATCCAGAGTGCCATTACCATTGGCATCCTCATCGATGGAAGTTTGCAGGGTGCCATTTCCATTGAGATCTTCCGCCGGGAAGCTGGAGACAAAGTCGATCGTCGGAGTGGATGGTGTGCTCAGGCTGCTGGTATTTACTCGCAACTCCAGGTTATTTGCCTCTAGGTCAAAGATATCCCCTCCGCCCACAAAATCGATGGATGAGGCCGAGGCCTTTAATGCGATAAAGGAAGGCGCATTGGAGAATCCTGCCAGGGCCGTCGGCTTCATGATGGCGAGCCCAAGATCCAGATCGGAGATGGCCAGGCCGAATGCGTCAGGATTGGTCGTATCGGCAGCATTCCTGACCGTGGTTCCATCGGCTTCAAAAATGGTTTCGTGGGTCACCACTCCATCGCCATTGCTGTCCCCGTTGGTGTAGAACGGCACCCCGAATCCGACAAAGGCGGATACATTGGATGCGCCGATGGTCAGGGTGGACATCTCCACACCGGAAATGGTGGCTGGAATGATGGAGTCGGTGAGCGGTCCAACATTGGTATCGATATCCACCGTCGTGCGGGGTCCCTTCTGGAAAGCAAAGTTGCCATAGACCTCAACGAAGTTAAGCAGGCGGACGACCGCATCATTTACCTTTATACCAAGGATGGGATCTTCGAAATCGAGATAGATCGGGTTGTTTCCGCTCGTATCGGTGTCAATACGGAACCCGTCATCGAGGACACTGTTATTGTTGGTATCCTCGGCTACATCCAGGTTGCCGTCACTGTCGGTATCCTCTCCGGCATCGAGAGTGCCATTGTCGTTAAGGTCCTCGTTGGCGGTATCCAGGGTGCCATCCCCATCGAGATCTTCACCATCGAAGCTGGCTGCAAAATCGATCGTAGACTCACCCGCCAGCGGGAACATCTTTCCGCCCGTGTTGATGTCGATTTCAATATCGCTGGCGGAAAGCTCAAAGAAGCCGGTCGGTAAGGTGCCCCCTCCGAACTCAAAGGAGCTGGCTGTGATCTTGGCGGCATAAAAGGTAGGCAGGCCAGCGCTCAGGGTCGGGGTAAATTGAGCCAGCCCGAGGTTCAACCCCTGCAGGGCAAATCCAAATACATTATCCTGAGAAGCCAGGGTCTGATCAAAATCATAGCTGCCCGAGGTGACGATTCCGGCGAACAGCTTGCCGTTGCCGATGCCCAGCTTCATGACCTGGGTCTCAACTCCGGTCAAGGTGGTGAAGTTGGTTCCGATATTGATGGAAGCCAGGCTGTTGACTTGGGCGAAAACAGGAGCGAGTCGAATGTTGAGCGAATTCTTCAGCTGCTCGATTTTAGCGTCAATCCGGGCAAAGAGAGGATTGATCTTCGTCTCAATGACTTCCGTGATCTTGGCTTCCGCAGCCGCCAGCCCCTCATTCAAGGCAGATTCAACACTTCCCTGGATAGTATCTACCGCGGTAGCCACAGCTTCCCCCAGGATGCTGGAATAAGCTTCGATGATCAGATCCTGGATCGGATTGATGATCAGGTTGAGGACTCCGGCCAAGCTGGAGGGGAAAGCACTCTTGATCGGGTTTAGGGCGGAATTAATGATGCCTTCGATTGCGGTAGTATCCGTAGCAGCGGATTTCACCGAGGCCAGTGCCGTATCCACACTGCTTTGCACGCTCGCCACCGTATTATTCAAACCCGTGACGATCGAGCTGATCACCGTATCCTTAGTAGCCGCAATGGTGCCGCGCAGGGATTCCAGCGTGGTCGAAATCTGAGTTTGAATGTTCGAGGTGAAAGTGCCAACCGTAGTCGCAAAGGAATTGATTGCTGTGCGCACCGAGGCCAGTTGGGTTTCTGCCGCTGCCCCGATGTTGGCCGAGATACCGGTGTCAATCGTGACCGTCTCCAGGCCACCCATTTCAAAATTAACACTCCCCTGCACCACCAGGAACTCGGATACTTTGATCTTGGCCAGATCGGTGGATGCCTTAATCAGCTCGCCATCGAAATCCAGGGTCTGGCTAGTATCGGTGCCGGTCGCAACGACCAGGCCTCCACCTTCGAGGGCTGAAAAATCGATAGGTGGATTATCGCTTCCCGTCGCCCGATTGACTTCAACCACAACGTTGGAGGCGCTGAAATCGAAGATATCCGTCCCTACAAATTCCACGACGGTCGCGGAGGCTTTCAGGCCGAAATATTTTACCGAGGCACTATCCGTGTTGGGCCGCAGCACAGCGAGGGCGAAGTCTACATTCGACATCGAAAGCCCAACCGCTTCGCTGTTCGGAGTATCGGCCTGGTTCAACACCGTGCTGGTCGGATCATTGGGGTCTTCCAGAATATTTTCTGTCGCGATGACTCCATCACCGTTGGTATCCGTCCACTTGGGACCATTGACTCCGAAGAACGCATTGACGCCTTCGGCTCCCACAAGGAGGGGATTGACGGTCACCTCGGTGGCGGCGTCATCAGCCAGGTTTGCATCCAGGGCTGCGCCTTTTTCAAAGCCGAAGGATCCTTCCAGGAAGACAAACTCATCAATTTGCAGGAGCCCGTAGCCCACCGTTACCTTGACCACCTTGTCGCTGAAATCGAAATCAACCGTTCCCCCACCTGTTTCAAACGCGAGCTTTTCATCCGGCAGCGCGGAAAAGTCGATGACAGTCGTATCGTTGGCATCACTCGAATTGCTGACCGTGTTGAACTCCACGGCAATGTCCCGGGCTTCAATATCCAGGAAGTCCAGACCCACCAGGGCCACGCTGTCGGCATCGGCCTTGGCGGTGTAGTATTTCGGCCCGCTGCCCGAAGCAGCCTTGGTCATCATGAATCCGAAGGTTACATTTTCCATGGCCAGCCCCACGGCATCTGCATTTCGGGTATCGTTGAAGTCAATGACCCCATCGGTGTTGGTGTCCTCAAAGTAGGTCCCGTAACCGACGAAAACATCCAGGCTGCTGCCCCCAAAACCAACCGATTTCGCATCAAAGGTGGTCTCGTCCGTCTTGGTCAGCGTTACGCTGTCCATCTGAGTAAAGGACAAGCCGCCGGAGACATAGATGAAATTGTCGATATTCAGCGTAACATTTTCGATCGATACCCGGAGCAGGCGGCTGAAATAATCAAAGCGAACCGAGGATCCCGCCCCAAGCTCGACCTCAAATCCGGTCGGCTCCAGAACTCCATCCCCATTCTCATCTTCATTCAGGTCCGTATCCAGGATTAAGTTCCCGTTCAGGTCTTCCCCGTCATCCAGATCCAGGATGGAATTGCCATTTACATCCTCGCTGAGGTTCGTATCGAGCACCCCATTTCCATTGAGGTCTTCTCCCGGGAAACTGGTCTGGAAATCAATGGCTGGTTTGGCCGAGGAGTCATCCCCATCGCTGCCCCCATTGACTTCCACCGTGTATCCACTGGCACTGATCTGAATCGGACTGGAGGATTGGTCCACGCCTACCAGGCCAACCGTGCTTGCAGTGGCTTTCAGGGCGTAGTATTTGCTGCTATCCGAAGAATCTGTGGGTTTGAAGACCGCCAGGGCGAAATCGACATCGCTCAGGGCCAGGCCAAATGCATCCGTGCTGGGGGTGTCATCGGAATCGATATCTCCATCATTGTCGCTATCGACAAAGTAGGGCCCGACCCCCGCAAAGATATTAACATTCTCGGCTCCGAAACTCGCCACCGAGACCGATTTGGGATCGCCGCCGGTGGTCAGGCTGACGTCAACAGCGGCCTCCTTCTTAAAGTTGAAGGCCCCTTGGACAAAGACGAAATCAGATACAGCCAGGGTGGCTTTGGCCAGGCTGACCTGCAGGAAGTTATCGGAATAATCAATGGCCAGCGAACCGGAACCCGTATTCAGGCTATATCCTGCCCCGCTGTTGAGGGCACTGAAATCAATGACGGTCGTGTCGCTGGTGTCGTCGGGGTTGTTGACCCGATTCATCTGAACCGTGTTACCCTTCGAGTTGAGGGTAATTCCCGGAATACCGACAAAACCGATGAGATCGTTGGTCACCTTGAGTGCCGTATACCTGATATTTTTCCGCGATTCTTCCGTGGGAGACAGGGAGAGGAAGCCGAACGAGGTGTTGTCCACTGCCAGGCCGATCGCATCGCTTCCTCGGGTATCGTCGCTGTCGATGTCTCCATCGTTGTCAGAATCCTGGAAGTAGGTGCCGTAGCCGACGAACAGGTCGACGCTTCCAGCCCCAACCGCAATACCGGATACGGTTTCCTCAGTCGCTTCCGTTACCGGGGTGGTGGTGTCATCCCCGTCATTGAGGGTGACAGCCAAAGAATCAATCTTGGTAAAAGAGAAGGATCCGTTGATATAAAGGAAGCTCTCGATCGCCAAAGTGGCTTTGCTGACGGAAAATTCGAGGAAGGCGGAATCATAGTCAAAATCGACTTCCCCGCCCTCGGCCAACGTCACAGTAAATTTTCCATCCTCCAGAGTGGTGAAGTCCAGGGCCGGCGTGGCCGAATCATCGCTGCTGTCGCTCCCTCCATTCACCTGAATGCTGTAACCGCTGGCATCGATGGTGAACCCACCTTCGCCATCACCGAGTCCGACCAAACCGATGGTATCGGCGGTGGCACTGACCGCGTAGTAAGATTTAGTACTATTTCCCGTGGGTTCAAAAAGGCCAACCGCGATATCGATGTTGGTCATGGTGAACCCAATCGCGCTGTCATCTGTATTGAAGGTCCCAGAATCCTCGTCGAAGGTGGTGAAGTATGGGCCATCTCCTACAAAGACATTGACATTCTCCGCCCCGAAGGTGGTCACCGCCACCGTTTCATCCTCGGTGCCTCCGACCTCTTGTAAGGTCAGGTCTCCCTCCTTGGAGTAACTGATACTGCCCGAGATGTGCACAAAGTCCGACACCTTCATCAGGGTCTGCCGCATATTGAAGGCGATCACCGAATCGGTGTAATCCAGGCTGATCGGAGTGCCTCCGGTCGCCACACTTAGACTTTCGTCGGTAAAGTCGACAAAAGGAGTGGCGGTCAAAACGGAGGCAAAGGGCGCCCCGGAATTCAACTCCAGGCTGGCCTCACCGATAGAGAATTCAAAGAAGCCCCAGTCCAGGCTGAGATCAGACAGACTCGCCTTCAGGGCATACATGCCGGGGACGACCCCATCCGGGTCCGCAGCATCCGTCGCAGAAAAGAGGGACAACCCGAATCCAATATTGTTGAGGACAAACCCAAGCGCATCGGAGTCCGGAGTGTCATCGCCATCGATGTCTCCATCATTATCGCTATCAATAAAGTAAGGTCCAACCCCGACAAATACCGTGACGTTGGACGCCCCGACCGTCGTGATCGACACCGGCAGGTCCTCGATGGTCTGGGTGGCGCTATCCCAACCCGTCACCTTGGCCAGGCTGGCTGCCAGATCTGGATTGGAGGCGAGGTCAGAACTGGAAAGGCCGGTTTCCACATCGACCGTACCGGAGGTTAACTCAAAGGCAAAGGATCCCTGGATATGGACAAAATTGGCCAGGCTGATCAGGGTCGATCCGGAGGAGAGACCCAAGACAAATTGATTAAAGTCCAACTCAACCGGAGTTCCCCCCGTGGGCACATCCAGGTGCATGTCTGTCGGAAAACTGGTCTCAAAATTGACGAAGGGGGTCGCGGACAGGCCGGTGCCCCAGGAACCGCCTGCATTGGCGGCGACCGAGACGTCGTCCATTTTAAAGGTGATCCCGGCAGTATCGAGGTTCACCGCATTGGCGATATCCGCTTTAAAGGCGTAGAGGGAGGGCACCACCCGGTCCGGATCGGCAGCCTCGGTCGAGGTAAAGATGCCCAGACCAAAAGAAATTCCGGTGAAGGAGAAGATCGCACTGGCTTCATCCGTTCCTCCGACAAAGACATTGGCGCTGTCCGCCCCGAAGGTGATCGAATCGACGGCGAGGTCATTAATCGTGGTGTAGTCGGAAGAGGTGCCGGTTATTTTGTCGAGACCGGCCTTCAGATCAGCGTTCGCCGCGTCGTTGACCACCGCAGAGGTGAGTCCGGTGCTGATGTCGAGCGTTTGCCCGGAGGATTGTTTGAAGGCAAAATTTCCGGCCACGGTGATGACCTGGGATATGGCCAACTTGGCTCCCTGGACATCCGCTTCGATCAACTCCCCTTCGCCGCCATCCATGTCCAGGGTGATCGAGGTGCTGGGACCGGTACTTACAGCGAGATTTTCAGAATTCCAGTCAATGACTGAATCATCGGAAGCTCCCAGGTTAATGGTGACTGCTGCACTTGTGGCGCTCAGTTCAAAATCACCCAAGCCGACAAAGCCGATTGAGGCGGAGGAGGCTTGCAGGGCGGTCCAGCTCCGTGGGGTGTCCCCACCCTGCTCCGATGCGAGGGCCAGGGCAAAGTTAACCTGGTTTAACTGAATGCCGGTTGCTTCGGTGCTTCCTCCATTGAGACCAACAAAGGCAGTCAGGTTATTGCCTCCCACCGTCAGCAGATCGACATCGGTAGATTCCGATGCTCCTTCAAGGGTTACGCTGCCCGTGCTCTTCTTGAAGGCAAGAGATCCATTGACCTGGAAGAACCCAGCAATGTCTAAATTGATAGTTCCGCTGGCTTCGACCAGCTCGCCCTCTGCCCCATCCAAGTTGATCACCTCGGTGTCGCTCGCCCCCGATCCGGTGGAAACGGTCAGGTTCCGGGTCTTATAATCCAGCACCTGGGTGGCCCCGGCAGATTTTAAATTGACTGCAATCGCTATATTGCTGGCAGAGACTGTGGTGCCTGTAGGCAACCCATCGACCATCACCGACGTGGCGTTGGCTTCCAGTGTCGTCCAGCTCTGCGAGGCATCTGCCTGGCTTGTTGCAAGAGCCAGGGCGAATTCCACACCAGACAGGTTCAACCCCACCCGGTCATCGGTGTCATTGCCATTAAGCCCGGCGAAGGCGCTCAGGTTTGATCCTCCGACCGTGAGAAGGTCCACTGCGGTGTTGGTCAAATCTCCAGTCACTCGAACATCTCCGATGCTCTTTTCAAAAGCGAGAGAACCGTTTACCTGGAAGAAGCCGGCCACATTGAGATCAATCGTCCCGCTGGCCTGAATGAGCTCTCCTTTTGAACCTTCCAGGGTCAACGTTTCCGTATCCGTTGCTCCCGGACCGGTGGATACCGTGAGATTGGTGGTATGGTAGTCCAGAACCTTGGATGCTCCGGCTGACTTCAGATTCACCGCAACCGCAAGGTCACTGGCTGCTGCGCTGGATCCATCCGGAAGCCCTTTGGCTGCAATGGAAGTAGCACTGGCCACCAAGGTGGTCCAACTCCTTGCCGAATCCGTTGCCAAGGCGAGGGCAAACTCAACCCCGGTCAGCCCTAATCCAACCTGGTTATCCGTATCGTTGCCATTCAATCCGGCGAAAGCGCTTAAATTACTGCCCCCCACCGTGAGCAAGTCGACCGCAGTGTTTTCTGTATCATCCGTAACCCGGACTTCACCGGAACTGCGCTCAAACGCAAGGGATCCGTTAACTTGGAAGAAGCCGGCCACATTGAGGTCGATCGTTCCCGCAGCCTGGATGAGCTCTCCTTTCGAGCCTGCTAGCGAGAGGGTCGTCGGGGTCGCCGTGCCGTTTGCCACGTCCAGCGACGTCGTGCTATAGTCAATGACATCCGAGGCGGCATCGGACTTTAAATTGATCGAAACGGCAAGATCACTTGCCGAAGCGCTGGATCCCGCTGGTAACCCCTTGGCGGAGATAGAAGTGGCGGTGGCCGTCAGGGTGGTCCAGTTGTTAGCCGAATCGGACGAGTCAGATGCCAGAGCCAAGGCAAAGTCAACGCCGCTCAGGCTCAAACCCATTTCATTGACGGCATTTCCTCCGTTCAGCCCGGCAAACGCACTGACTCCGCTACCCCCAATGGTCAGCAAGTCCATGCTGGTGTTGTCTGTATCTCCATTGACCCGGAGGTCCATGCTGTCCTGGAGAATGTCGAGCGATCCTTCTACCCGGAAAAAGTCTCCTACCTTGAGGGCAGCGTCAGTCAGGCTGACCGCTTTCAGGGTTGAGGAAGCTCCCAGGTCACCGAAGGTATAGGACACCCCTCCCGCTGAAATTTCCTCTCCTGTGTAAGCAGTGCCCGTCTCGTTCCACTTCACCCGGGTGGTCACCGCGCTGAGACTGACCGCAGAGCCTAACTGAACCGCAAGGGCACCAGCGGCTTCGAGCGCGCGCCCACTTGCACTGAATACGATTCCAACCGACGCTGCAGAGACTCCGGCGGAGAATCCGCCCGCGGTCAGAGATACCGCGGCATTATTGGCCACCGCCAGAATGGTCCCCGCCGTATCATCCTTAGCAAAACCGAAATCACCGGAAAGGGCGAAGGCAGACCCAAGCGTAGCCGACAGCCCTTCGACGCTCACCTCTCTCAAATCAGATGAAGCGTCGAGCTCCTCGAAGGTATAAGTCAAATCTGCCGCTTCCAGAGTTTCTCCAGTGTAGGCGGTTCCCGTGGTATTAAAGCGGACATCGACATTGCTCGCACTTACACCAGCAAAGCTAACACCGGAAAGAACTGCGGTTCCGTCTGCCTCCAGAGCAATTCCGTCCGCTTCAGCCACCATTCCGAACGTGGCATCGGAAACCCCGACCGTCAGCCCTCCGGCACTGAAGGAAGCTCCCACTCCGGATCCAGTAGCAATTAAAGTGGATCCGTCCTTGGCAAATCCAAAGGATCCGGAGATGGAAAATGGCCCCGCTGAAAAGCTTAGTGTCCCACTGGCTTCGACCCCTTGCCCCGAGGATCCGTCCCCGTCAAAAACTGCGAGTTGCCCGCTGCTGTCCGAAATTGTCACACTGGCCGAAGAAAAATTTACCACCTGGGGAGTGGCCCCGTTGCCCAACTCCAGACTGGCTAGTAGCGAAAGACTTCCCGATGTAAAGGTAAGGTCGCCCATTCCCACTAAGGAAATTCCGGAGGCAGAGCCCTTGATATCGAGCCAGGCTCTCTGATCACTAATATCAACCGGATCGTGGAAAACGAGACCCAGGTCGATATCTGTAAAAGAGAACCCGATGGCTCCCGTATTACTAGCAGGTCCATCGGCTCCAAAGAATCCAGTCGCATCTCTTAAACCGAATGTCCAGCGTTCAACTGTAACAGTGGAGTTGTCAGTTAAAGTTATGCTATTACTATCTCCGCCATAACCAAGAAGTATAGAACCTTCAAGATAGAGAGTGTCAGCCACATTTATGGAGCCGCTGAACTCGATGGATGACGGTAGCGTCGTAAAGTAGTCGAGATTCAGGAATTCACCAACTGTGTCGTTCGCTGCAGCATCTGCCGCGGATATCAGAAAAGCCGAGCCAGGAAGGAATTCTCGCACTACCAGGTCAATGCTATTAGCGTCCTGCTGAATATCAAAGTAGTAATCCCCATAAAAACCAAACAACCCCTGTGCAGAACTAAAGCTCCCTGTCGCTGTTGCGAACGTTATAATAGAAAAAGTGTCACCCACCTCCGGAGTGAAACCATTAATAATATCGATATCTAATGTTCCAGCTAGTGTAGCTGTATTAGTAACCTGAATCTGATCGTATTCAGTACCGGCAGCTGTGCCTCCGATTTCGAAGAGGAGCGTGCTGGACCCCGTTTGAGTCAGGTCGGCCACACTGAGTAGACCCGGGGAATTCCCTGGGCTGATTACTCCATAGTTTTGGAGACGACTATTATAAAAACCTTGCCCCCCCAGGATCTGAGATCGGGTGACTACCCCATCGACGTCTCCAGACAAAAGATCGCCAACGCGAATAAAATCTAAATCTCCATAATATGCACCCTCAGCACTCGGTGAATCCGGCTCAAGGCCTGGTGCAGTCGGAGATTCCAGCTCCAGTGGATCATCCTCGCCATCCTGTTCAGAGTCGACGTCCCCCGTATCATCTCTTTCATCCTCAACAACTTCTACGCCTGGGATGTCTTCAAACAGGGCTTCATCTGCCCCGACTGCAGCATATTCGCTTTCAAAACCTTCTACTTCCTCTTCCCCAATCTCAATTTTTTCCTGAGTGATCCGCTCCAGGTTCTGGGCTTTATCCTCTCCTAAGCCCCCTAATACAGCAGCGTCAGCCGAGAGCATGATCCGGGGCTCGAGGCTTTCTATCTCATAGCGCTGAGAGAAAGGAGAAGACATTAGCGAGTGAGTTTATTGGGGTATACGCCCCAGAGAGACCCCAATAACAAGTCACAGGACTCCCCCGAAATCAACACTTATTTTATAAGAATTTATAAAAGCTTAAGATCAGGAGCATGATAAGGCTATTTCAATACTATTTCATGAGAGATCCTCCATCATCGGAGATTAGAAATGATATTTGTAATCGCCTCTCAAAGAAGACAATTTAATCCCTTCAAAGGGGATTATATCGAATTTAGTTTTCTCAATTTTACTCTCTTTTTAATGCGACAAAAATAAACTTATTCAAAAATTAAATGAGTTTAAATGAATAATTTTTAAAGTACTTTTATCTGACATATAATTTTCGTATTTATAAAAGTTTTAGATCGCATAAATTAAATCAACTATCGATAGATATATAAAATTTTATTAGTCTCATCAATAAAAAATAGAGTCATTTTTTTATATTAATAATACTTTCATATAAAATCTCATATTAATGGGTAATTTTGTCTCAGTCCGAAAAATATATAAAATAGATTTAATTTATTAAATCATCTAAACATCGAAAAGTTAATAGGGATGCAAAAAAGGACCTTATCGATTAGGGTTGCATTGTCTGCGTGGAAGGCCAATTAAGACCGGTTTTCCGCATCTTAACATTTCATGCAACGAACAATATCCATCATTCTATTCCTATCGCTAAATGCCGCGATACTCTTAACACTCGCAGCACATGCTCGTGCGCAAAGCACACCCCCGGAGCCCCTTGAGTATACCATTTACGAATTTGCTCTGATGGCTCTGCAAAACAACCAGGAACTGGAGGTTGAACGGCTTGGGCCACAGATTCAGGAGGAGGCCATCAACGAGGCACGGGGTGCATTCAATCCTGCCCTGAAGGTATCCGTAAACCACGAAGACCGGGAACGCAATTTGGATCAACGCGCCTTCAACGGAGTCTCCAGTATTCTATTTGGGGGCGGTGGTGGAGACTCAACCGTCTTCGCCGAAGTCAACTCCGGGGTAGAAACCGGAATTGAAGGGCGAACCCCCTTGGGCACCCAATATAATTTGTCCATGTTCAACCGGATCACGGAAAACGATGCCAATGAGTTCCTGGCAGAATACACCTCGGAACTCAACCTGACCGTGAAACAGCCGATTCTCCGTGGTTTTGGGAGAGACTACAATACGGCAGTCATCCGCCTGGCGGAGAATCGGTATGAGCAACAGGAATTCCGCCTGCGCAGCATCGTGCTCTCTGTGCTGCAGGAGACGATCAATGCCTGTGTGGAGCTTAAATTTGCTCAAGAAAACATGCGGGTAAAGCGGGAATCCATTGAACTGGCGGAACAGTTCGTTAGGGAAAACAAACGGAGGGTTGAAGAGGGCCGTATGAGTGAAATCGAAGTCGTTCAGGCGGAGACCCGACTTTCAGAAGCCAAAGAGGAAGCCTTACAGGCAAAAGGATTCTACATCCAACGGCTCAACCGCCTGCGGGCCCTGATCTATGCCGATGCCAATGAATATCACGATCAACCGCTACGCATTGATTACGAATTTGACGGAGACCGTAATTTACCGGGCCGAGATGATTTGCTCTGGTCCGCCAAGAACCGCAATCCGAACTACCTGCTTGCCAAGAAGCAAATCGAGGAACGATCCATTTCACTCGACCGGGCAGAACAGGATATTTTACCCGAGTTAAACCTGGTCGCAGGCGTAGGCTACCAGGGCCTTGGATTCGACAATATCCACTCCGCCATCGACGACTACGCCAACCGGGATGGCCCCAACTGGTTAGTAGGGGTCGAGTTCGTATATCCACTTGGAAACGACACTGCCCTCTCCCGACGGAGAGCCGCCCTTCTCGGCAAGCGGCAGGCCGAGTACAACTTGGCCCAGATCGAGAACCGCCTCGTAACCACCTTGGACCAGGCGATCGGAAATGTCGAAGTCACCCTCGAGATCATCGACACAGCCGCCGACTCCGTCCGACTGGCCACGGAATCTCTTGAGGCGGAACAGACTCGCCTGGTGAACGGACGGACCACGAGTTTCAATGTCGCCCAACTCCAAAGGAATCTTTCGGTTGCCCGCACCCGTGAGCTGGCAGCCTATGTTGAATACGAAAAGGCGCGGTCCACCCTTTGGACCCTGGTGGGTATCCTCGACCAGCGCATGAATCTTCAATCTGAAACCCTGGCGAACTGATGCGTTTCCTCCTACCCTTGATATCTATCGCTCTCGCGGTTTCCGTTAGCTTACCAGTCACTTCGCCCGCGCGGGAGGTCGAGGGCATTGTTCAGGCAGATAAAGACATCACGATCAGCGCCAGGACGGAAAACGTCATCGTATCTATGGAGGTTGAAGAAGGCGACCTCGTGGAAGCTGATCAACTATTGGCCCGCCTCGACAGCCGCACCCAGAAGCTACAGGTCGCCCTGTGGGAAAAACGACTCGAATTGCTCCAGGTCGCCTACGAGAGCTCTCTCAATCTGAGCCGGGATAATATTGTGAGCCGCGAAGAATTGCTCACCGCCGAAATTGAACGCGACCTCGCTCAGATCCAACTGGAAGCTGCCATGGTCGATCTCGCCGATACTGAGCTGCGATCAGCCATTAACGGAGTGATTGTAGAAATAACGAAAGAACCCGGTGAACAGACCCAACTGGGAGAGGAGCTTTTCCGCATCGTCAATACGGAGATCGTCTTCATACAGCTCTACCTTCCAGCCGAGGAAGCCGCCACCCTGTCGCTGGGCCAGGAATTTGTGGTTAAGTTTCCCCAACTGAAGAATCTGGAGACCACCGACGCCACCATCTCCTTTATTGATCCGGCCGTTGACCCCAATAGCGGGTTTCAACGCATCCGTTTGCTCCTCCCCAATCCCGACAATAATATCCGGACCGGCCAGCGATGCCGGGTCGTCTTTCCCTGATTTTAAATGAACCTAGAATCAAAATTTAGGGAGCAGCTTAAGGTCTGCCGCAATTTCGCCGGCTCCGCAGGTGAGTTCTGGACCCAGTATAGTTCCCTCCTCGGACAACTCGGCGTCGCCGAAAAACTTTGCATATTGATCCTGAACCCGGAGGGAAAATGGCAAGCGCTCGCCTCCTACCCGTTGGCTGCCGAACGCTTCTCCATGCCCATCGCCCTCGGCGATGCGGATTTCCAATCCTGGGTCGACGAATCCCTTGAACACGGATTTGCCACCCGCGACGGTGAACCCGTACGGCAGGGCAGTGCGCTTCTCATCGCCCTGGAAACGGGCTCCAATCAATCGGTCCTGGCGCTTTTTCATGATCCTCTGAAATCCATGGACACCCTGGCTCAACAGGGGCCCGTCCTACAAACCGTCGCCGATGTCCCCGCCTCCTATTTGCGGGGCCGGCAGCTGCATCAAGCCCTGGAGGATGTTCGACATTGTATCCAAACTCTGGATACTCTTAATATCATCAACAGCCAGACACGGTTCTATGCCATGGCCATGGCCCTCTGCAACGAGGTCAAAGATCGCTTTGGTTGTTCCCGGGTCAGTCTGGGCTACTTTAAGGAGCCCTACATCCGGGCTCAGGCCATCAGCAACATGGACCGGTTTGAACCCAAGATGGAGATCGTTCAGCAGCTGGAGGCCACCATGGAAGAGGCGGTCGATCAGGATGAGGACATTCTCTATCCGGCCCCCGATAACCAGGGCGGGGCCATCACACGCGAACACCGGCAATACGCGGAGGCCGAAGGATCCGGATTTTTGCTGACCATGCCCCTCCGCCTTGGAGAGCAGGCTGTCGGCGCCATTTGCTTTGAGCGTCAGGATCGGACCTTTTCAGAGCACGACATCCGGGCCTTACGGGTCCTCTGTGACCAGGTGGCCCGGCGGGTTCACGACTTGAGAGAATCAGATCGATGGATCGGCGCCCGGATGGCTGCAGGCCTGCGCCAGTTTTTTGGCGGTTACCTGGGATATACACATACCTGGCGCAAGGTGTTTGCCATCCTTGGAACCGCGGTCTTCCTGGCCCTGATATTTATCCGGGTCGAATATCGGGTCGAGGCCCCCTGCATCCTGCGCAGCTCGCAACTACTCCACCTCCCCTCGCCCTATCAGGGATTTATAGAGGAGGTGAATGTCAAGGTAGGTGACTTTGTTCCCGCACAACAGGTATTACTCGCCCTGGATACCAGTGAACTCCTGGTCGAACGGGCCAACCGACTGGCGGAAATCCAGGCGTATTCCAGCGAGGCCGAAAATGCTGAGGCGGAACGACGCTTGGCCGATTTACGAATCGCCAATGCTCAGAGAAAACAAAGTGAGGCCGCCCTGGAACTCATCGAGTTTCAACTGGCCCGCGCCGATCTTCGGGCTCCCTTTGCCGGCGTTATTGTGGAAGGGGATCTGACCGAACGCGTGGGGGCTCCCGTCGAAAAAGGAGAAACCCTCATGCGCTTATCCCGCCTTGAGGATCTCTACGTCGAGATGAAAGTAAACGAACGGGACATCCCCCATATCCAGGATAGCATCGGGGGCGAGTTTGCCCTGGCCAGTAAGCCGGATGAACGATTTCCCTTCACCATCGAACGCATCGAGCCGGTTGCCCTGGCCGAACCCAACGGCAGCGTCTTTCACGTTCGCGGAGTTATAGACGATACAGCAAATGACTGGTGGCGGCCTGGCATGAGCGGGGTGGCCAAAATCAATACGGAAAAACGATCCCTCCTCTGGATCTTCACCCACCGCCTGGTCGACTTTCTCCGACTCCAACTCTGGTGGTAAGCCCCTTGAGAAGCAATGAGTGATAATCCCTCATTTTACAGCGAGTCCTGGTATCGTGTCCGCAGCCAGCATGTTTCGCTGCGACCCAATGTGGTTATCCACAAACAATCCTTCCGCGGCAGGATCTGGTATGTGGTGGAAGACCCATTCAATAACCGGTTTTACCGGTTTCGCCCTCAGGCTTACTCCTTCATTGCCAGGCTTTCCGAACATAAGACCGTCGAAGAAGTCTGGCAGCAGTGCCTTGATGATGATCCGGAAAATGCGCCTGGCCAGCCCGAGGTAATCCGCATGCTGGCCCAACTCTACCAGGCCAGCCTGTTGCAATCTGACCTCTCCCCTGATGCTGCCCGCCTCTTTGAACGGCACCGTCGCCAGAAGCAACGGGAACTCAAAGCCAAGTTACTCAGCATTCTCTTTATCCGGATTCCGCTCTTCGACCCCAATAGATTACTCGACCGCCTGATGCCGGTCGTGGGGCCGTTGATGGGTCGGGGTGGCCTCGCCATCTGGCTCCTTGTTGTGCTCCTTGGAGGAAAAACGGTGATCGATAATTTCGCTGCGCTCCGCGATCAAACCGAAGGTATCCTGGCTCCTGATCGCCTGATTTTTCTCTACCTGAGTTTCATCCTGGTCAAAATTCTACACGAATTCGGGCATGCCTTTCTCACCAAAAAATGGGGAGGAGAGGTTCACACCGCCGGTATTATGCTCATGGTGTTCAACCCCATCCCCTATGTGGATGCCACGGCCGCATGGGCCTTCCGGGAACGGTGGAAACGGGTCCTCGTCGGATCCGGAGGCATGCTGGTCGAGCTCTTTCTCGCTGCTATTGCCGCCTTTGTCTGGGCCGCCACGGACGAAGGATTTTGGAACGGGCTCGCCTACAACGTGATGTTTGTCGCCTCCGTATCCACCTTGCTCCTGAACATTAATCCGCTGATGCGGTTCGATGGGTATTACATCCTTTCGGACCTCACCGATACCCCCAACTTAAACCAGCGGTCGAATCGACACGCACTCTACCTCGCGGAGCGCTATATCCTCGGCAGTAAATTGGCCCGGACTCCCGCGGAGTCGAAAAATGAAGGGGTCTGGTTGGCCGTATTTGCCATTGCCGGCTGGTTCTATCGCCTTTTCATCTTCGCGGTCATTCTCTGGTTTGTGGCTGACCGATTTTTCGGGTTGGGGTTCCTCGCCGCCATGGTGGGGATTGTCACCTTCTTCATTGTCCCCCTGGTGCGCCTCGTGAATTTCCTCCTCAACGAACCCCGGATTGAATCCATCCGCCTGCGCGCCCAGCTGATTACCGCATCCATTGCCACCGGCCTGGTCCTGTTCTTCGGTTTCGTCCCTATGCCGGCGGCCTTTCGTGCTCAGGGGATCATCCACGCCCTGCCACACCGGGAAGTCTACGCCGGGTCACCTGGATACATGAATGCAATCACCCGGAGTTCCCTGACCTGGGTTCAACCGGGAGACCAGCTGTTCCAGATGCAGAATGACGAGCTGGGAATCCTTCACCGGGCAGTCCGGGCGGAACAGGAAGAAATCGAGGCCCTGCTTCAGGTTGCCGTCAACGACCCCACCCTGCAACGCCCAGCCAATCGGCAATTGGACGCCGTTGACGAAAAGATCCAACGCCTCGAAACACAAATGGCGGAACTGGATTATGCCGCGCCATTGGAGGGGCTTTGGGTGATTCCCCGCCAGGAGAACATCATGGGAGCCTACGCTGAACGCGGCACCCCAATTGGACTGATTTTAAATCCGGACCGGTTTGAATTTGTCGCCGTGGTGCGGCAACGCCACGCCATGCATCTGTTTAATGAAGAAGTGAGCCGGGTTGTCCTGCGTATTCCCGGGCAGTCGGGAGATGCTATACCCTTGAGCCGACTTCGATTCATCCCGGCTGAGCAGAGCATCCTCCCCCACCCCTCGTTGGGTTGGGCGGGTGGCGGCCCCATCGAAGTTTCCGCGGACGATCCGAATGGCATACGAGCCATAGAGCCCTTTTTCCTCGTCTATGGTGAAATTCCTGCGTCGGCTGCCGAGTCGGTCACCATGGCCCATAACCTGGGAGGAGTGATCCGTTGCCAGCTCCCCCCAAGTCCCTATTTTGTCCAGGGGTATCGGCTTCTCCGCCGCATGCTCCAGGATCGCTTCGAGATTTAGTTCCTTGCTATCTACCACCGCAGAATACCAGGCCACGGATTTGGTCCGCAACGCCCCCCTGCCCCAGGGACTGGATCGGCTCGTCTATTCCTCGGCGGGTCTCTTCAAGCGGTTGAGCGATTCCTCCAAAGCATTCGGTCTCCGGGCAGACGATATCCTGCAGCAGCGGGAGGAGTTCAAAACCTGGAAATCGGGGCGTCTGAAACAGGAAATCCGATCGCTCCGGGAGGCGGTTCGCCGGGAACGCCATGATCCGACCGAAGCGGCCATCGCCGCCCTCCCCGCTCTGGTTGAAGCCTCCTCCCGGGTCTTACGCCTCACCCCTTACCGGGAACAGATCATGGGGGTGCTCGCGCTGCAGGGAAACCATATTACTGAAATGGCTACCGGCGAGGGGAAGACCCTCACTATCGCCTTGGCAGGGATAACGGCTGGTTGGACCGGGTTCCCCTGCCACATCATTACCGCCAATGATTATTTGGCCGAACGGGATGCCACCAACATGCGCCTGCTCTACACCTTTTGTGGATTAACCGTAGAATCTGTGCTGCGCAACATGGATCCACCGGCCCGCCAAAAGGCCTACCGTGCCGATGTGGTTTACACGACCAGCAAAGAGGTGGTAGCCGATTTCCTCCGTGACCGCTTACGCCTCCGCCGGCTACACCCCTCTGCCTTTCGCTCCAACCGGAAGCTGGTCGACCATCGCATGAATACTCTCGAGCTGCTCGTCCAACGCGGGATGCACACCGCGATCGTGGACGAGGCCGACAATCTGTTAATCGATGAAGCCGTCACCCCATTAATTATCAGCCGCCCCCAGGAGAACCAATCGTTAGCCAAAGCCATACGAGTGGCGGACGAAGTAGCCCGCGAACTGGTAGAAGGCCAGGACTTTGTCCGGGATGACCAACTGCGGACCGTGGAGTTGTACGCGTCCGCCAAAGAGCGCATGCATCAACACAAGGATCGCCTCGGCAGGTTTTATCGCGAATCCACCTGGCTCGAGGAATTACTCCAGAAAGCCCTCATTGCGCGCTGTTACTTTGAACGGGATCGACAGTATGTCGTGCAGGACAAAGAAATCATCATTGTCGATGACTTCACGGGGCGCCTCATGCAGGGTCGCTCCTGGAAGCAGGGCCTCCAGCAAGCCATTGAAGCCAAGGAAGACCTGCCCATCACCGATCCGAGCGAATCGGTTACCTCGTTGAGCTTTCAACGCTTTTTCCGATTCTACCGGCGTCTCTCGGGAATAACCGGAACGGCCAGGGAATCCGCCCATGAGTTCTGGGAGGTGTATAACCTGTCCTTTATCCGCATTCCCCGCCACAGGCCCCTCCAACGCGTAGACAATCCTTCACGGGTCTATCCCGATACTGGGTCCAAATGGGAAGCCCTGCTCGATGAGATTGAAAGCGTGCACGAAACCGGACGCCCTATCCTGGTAGGAACCCGCAGTATCCACGATTCGGAGCGCATCTCTGAGCAACTTTCTCATCGAGGAGTGGCCCACCGGCTCTTAAACGCCTCCAGGGAACGGGAAGAAGCCCAGATCATTGCCCTGGCCGGGCACCGCGACGGAGTCACCATCGCAACCAATATGGCGGGCCGTGGAACCGATATTAAACTCCACGACGACGTGATTAAACTCGGTGGCCTTCATGTCATCGCCACCGAACTGAATGAGTCCCTCCGCATCGACCGCCAGCTTTACGGCCGGGCCGGGCGTCAGGGGGATCCCGGGACCTCCTCCACTCTGGTCTCCCTCGAAGATGGTGTCCTCATTCAACACGGCAAATTCATCAAACAAATCATGGACGCCCTGTTTCGCCTGCCTCCCTTTCCCGCGCGCGACCGCCTGGCGCGGCTCGCCCTCCGCCTGGCTCAAAGGAAGGCGGAACGCACGGCCAGGACGCAACGCGGCGGCGTAACCCGGCGCGACTCCTGGATTGAAGAGGTCTTTGCCATGAGTGGGATGGAACTGGGAAGTTGAATTTACACTTCACTTTCCCCTCCCTTTCACTTTCACTCTTGAATGCAACTATCCCCACGACCGACTGAAAAAGCTGAACTCGAGGAAGGCGCATTATTTCAGCCCAAGTTTGACGGCGACGGCTTGATCCCCTGCATCTGCCAGGATGCTGATTCCGGGATGATCCTCATGTTTGCTTTCATGAACGAGGAGTCCCTCAAGGAGTCGATTCGGACAAAGACCGCTGTCTATTTCTCCCGCTCCCGCCAGAAATTATGGAAAAAGGGGGAGTCTTCCGGCAATGTGCAACACATCGTAGATATCCGAACCGACTGCGACCAGGACGTGGTCCTGATTCGCGTTAGAGCGGACGGGGCAGCCTGCCACATGGGTTATCCGTCCTGTTTCTATCGCGAAGTCAGTTTACCTGCCGTGGAAGACGCTCCCGTGGCTTTGCGTGCGGTCGGCCTTGAAAAGGAATTTGACCCGAAAGAGGTCTACAAGTCCTAGCCTCGATGCCCGAACAGATCAAAATTGGTATTATCAATGTATCGGACCGGGCCAGTGCCGGTGTATATGAAGATATTCCAGGCCAATCCGCCAAAGAAATTCTCAGCGATTACCTGCTGAATCCTGTAGCATTTGAGTATGCCGTCATTCCGGACGAACAGGCCCGGATCGAAGCGCAGTTGAAACAGATGGCGGACGATGACGGTTGTTGTCTGGTCATCACCACGGGGGGAACCGGACCGGCCTTGCGGGACGTCACCCCGGAAGCCACGGAAGCGGTTTCAGAAAAATTGATGCCCGGCTTCGGAGAGCTCATGCGCGCGACTTCCCTCCAATATGTCCCTACGGCCATCCTCAGTCGGCAAACTGCCGGAATACGGGGATCCTGCCTCATCGTGAACCTTCCCGGCAAACCGAAGGCCATCCGGGAGTGCCTCGAGGCCGTGTTTCCCGCCGTCCCATATTGCATTGATCTTATTGGGGGACCCTATCTAGAATCTAATACTCAACATATTGTATGTTTTCGACCAAAATCAAAATAGGGTGTTGTTATGCAAATAATGGTTGTTGAGGATGACCACATCTCCCGGCGTCTAGTGACTACAGTGCTCAAGCAGTTGGGATACGATTTGATTGTCGCTGAAGATGGAGAGGAAGCGTGGCGAATGTTTCAGGTCTCCCCGGTGCGACTCGTAGTCAGCGACTGGCTCATGCCCAAGATGGACGGACTGCAGCTGTGTGAAAAGATTCGGGAGCACGACCAGGACGGCCCCTATACCTACTTCATATGTCTCACCGCCAACGCATCCGAGCGGGAAAACTACATCAAAGCCATGCAGGTCGGGGTGGATGACTTCCTCAGCAAACCCCTCGACCGCGCCAAGCTCGAAATTCGCCTGAAAGTAGCTGAACGTATCCTCAAAGCCACCTCTCGGATCGAGTCCCTGGAAAACGTTCTCACCATTTGCACCTATACCAAGAAAATTCAACTGCCTGAAGAGGGCTGGGAAACGATCGAGGAGTTCCTGCAAAAGCATCTCGGCATCACGGTCACACACGGGATCTCCCCGGACCATTACGAAACCGTCATCAAGCCTCAGCTGGAAGAACTCAAACGGCAAACCCAGAACCCCGCCGGCCAGTCGTTGCCCGGGTCATAGACATCAGACACAATCTCTCTTCTCTCTCTTTCCCTTCCACCTCTTTCCTATGAGCGTACACATCGGAGCCCAACTTGGCGACATCGCAGAAACCGTACTCCTTCCGGGGGACCCCCTGCGAGCCAAAACCATTGCGGACACCTTCTTTGAGGATCCCGTCTGCTATAACGAAGTGAGAGGCATGCTCGGCTTCACCGGAACCTACAAAGGGAAACGGGTATCCGTGCAGGGCACCGGAATGGGGATGCCATCCATATCCATCTATGTAAACGAGCTCATCTCCCAATACGGCGCGAAACACCTCATGCGGGTCGGCACCTGTGGCGCTTTTCAGGAAGACCTTAAAATTGGAGATGTCATTCTAGGCCAGGCCGCCTCCACTGATTCCCATATCAATCGACTTCGCTTCAGCGGGATGGACTTCGCCCCGACTGCCGATTTCGGCTTACTCCACGCGGCCTATACCCAGGCTCAGGCATTGGGCTTTCCCGTAAGTGTAGGCAACATCCTTTCCTCCGACACCTTTTATGGGGACGACCCCGACGCCTGGCGACACTGGGCCAAATTCGGGATTTTAGCCGTGGAAATGGAAGCCGCCGCCCTCTACACCCTTGCTGCCAAATTCGATGTGAAGGCCCTCGCCATCTGTACCGTCAGCGACTCCCTCGCTACCGGGGAATCCGCCCCCGCCGAGGTACGCCAGAATAATTTCAAGCGTATGATGGAGCTGGCCCTCGAAATCACCCCATGATCCGGCTTCCCCGTGTTGTTGGAATGGGAGTACCAATTCTAAACGAAGCACAAAGTACCATTTACGCAAAACGAACCCATGTCTGAGCACAAAGCCCGGTTGACCTGGAAGAGGGGCGAGGCAGAGTTCTCCTACAAAACCTACTCGCGCAACCATGAATGGCGTTTTGAAAACGGCCATGCTTTGACGGCCTCCGCGGCCGCACAATTCCTCGGGGATCCCGATCAGGTCGACCCCGAGGCCGCCTACGTCGCTTCCCTTTCCAGCTGTCACATGCTCACCTTCCTCGCCATCTGCGCACTCAAAGGAATCGTAGTCGAGCACTATACGGATGACGCCGTGGGCTACCTGGAAAAAAACCGGGATGGAAAACTGGTCATCACCCGGGTTGAACTCCACCCCGTCGTAATATTCCAGGATCCGAGCGTCGTAGGCAGGAAACAACTCCAGGAGCTCCATCATAAATCCCACCACGACTGCTTCCTCGCCAACTCCGTCAAAACCGAAATCACCACCATTCTCGACTAGATCAGGAGGTCAAATTGCGGCATGAAGGCGCAAGAACCCCATCCTGCACTCTGCAGAAAACCAAGTTCTCGAAATCTCCTCCACATCTCACAATTCACACCTCACGCTTCACACCCTCCCCATTTTCAATCCCCAGCTCCATGTCCGATTACTCCAAAGCCATCATCGATCAGATTCTGTTGCCGACCGATTTTTCTCCTGAGGGGGAAGTGGCCTTTATGCACGCTCTCAAAATCGCCCTGGCTGCTCAAACCCAGCTCACCCTGCTCCACATTGTTTCAGGACACAGCGCCAATTGGGATGAGTTTCCCTCCGTCCGCGAACCCCTCGTCCGATGGGGCCTCATCCCACCCGACGCCCCCCGTTCGGCCGTCGTCGATTTAGGCATTGAGGTGCGGAAAGTCGTCGCCGAATCCGACAATCCGGTAGATGGTGTCCTGGAATACATGGAAAGCCACCCGCCGGACCTCGTCGTGCTCAAAACCGCGGTAAACCAGGGCAAAATGCAGTGGTTCAAACATTCCGAGGCGAAGCCCCTCACCTTGAAGTCCCCCCAGATGACCCTGATTATTCCCTCCGGGGTCGAAGGCTTTGTCTCCCGGGATACCGGTGACATCCAACTGAATAACATTCTGATCCCCGTGGCCGAGAACCCCGATGCGATCTCCGCCGTTGAAGGTGCCCGCCGCATGGTGATCCGGACCGGTGCTCCGGAAGGAACGATCCACCTCCTCCATGTGGGGGAAAACCAGGACCTGGCCCCCCGCCTCGAAATCGAGGACGTCCCCGGTTGGACCTGGAATCGCATGATGGCCCAAGGTCCCGTCGTCGAAACCATTGCCGATGTCGCCCGCGACATCCAGGCCGATGCCATCATCATGTCCACCAACGGCCGCGACGGCTTCCTCGACGCCCTCCGCGGCAGCCATAGTGAACGCCTCCTTCACCATACCCCCTGCCCCGTCATCGCCATCCCCGAATCCGCCAACGTCAATTTCGACCTCAGGTAATCCTAGGCTACTCGGACTCGCCCTGGGAGGGACGCATGGTATGCGTCCGCTTAACCTAAAATGCCTCCCGGCAGGATCCCATCCTGCCCTCCCCTTTCCATTCGACTTCGCTAATTCTTATTCAGTCACCCCTCCACAAGTTCGGCGACTTAATGACCCTAGGGAAGCTGGCCCGGCAGATCGTCCCCGGTCTGGCTTACCAGCGCGGCTGGAATAATGTGCTACGCAGGCATACCCGCAACCTGGCACCCAAGCAGCAGACCCTGGCCCAGCCCCTCTCCTCCCGGCAGAAGGAAATCGCCTGTATGTGGCGCTTCGCCAAAAACAACGGCATCACCGAAGGCTTCCGCAAGCTTAACCACTACCGCCTCCGCGTCATCGCCTTGTGCGGGTAAACCAACATCAACCCTCTACTTACAACCCTATCCCCAAGCTTTGGTGTAGACCCTTCTCATTCCCCCTTGCGATTGGCGTGCCATCCGTAGCTCGCTCAATGGGCGAGCGAAGGATGGTGGAGCCGATCAGGATCGAACTGACGACCTCTTGCATGCCATGCAAGCGCTCTTCCAACTGAGCTACGGCCCCGAATGAGAAAAGAGATCAAAACATCAGCTTTCCGCTTTGGGTCAACCCTTTTTTATTGCTCGTGAATAGTTCGACTTTTGAATGAACTCCCATGGACGCAGCCCCCACTCCGCTCTCAAGACGCAGTTTTATACAGGCCACTGGAAAAGGCGCCGCTGCCATGGCCGTAGCCCCCTCCATCCTTAAAGGGGCAAGTCCTACTCAGGATCCGGTGCGTATCGCACATATTGGAATAGGAACGCGGGGAGGAACGCTGATGCGTTACACGGGCTCCATCGATATGTGCAAAGTGGTGGCAGTTTGCGATGTCTACCAACCCCATGTGGAAAAAGCCGCAAAGTTATCCAATAATCCGGAAGTGGCCCGCTACACGGATTACAGAGAGTTGCTCAATGATCCCACGATCGAGGCCGTCATTATAGCCACTCCCGATCATTGGCATGAGCAGATGCTCCTCGATGCCATCGCAGTGGGCAAAGACGTCTACTGTGAAAAGGGGTGGACTACCTCCGTAGCTGCCGCCAGGCGCATGCGCGATGCAGTCAAAAAGCATAATACAGTCATGCAGCTGGGGCACCAGGGCCGGCAGCTGCCCTCCGCGGACATCGCTAAACAGATGATTGAGAATGGGGATCTCGGGAATGTCACCCTGGTCAATACCGGCCGTTACTTTAACGCACCGGTCGATCGACCGCCCTGGCGATGGTATGGATGGTATAGCAATTACGACCGCCCAGACCCCAAGCAGGTAATCAAGGATCTGGATTGGGAGCTGTGGCTCGGGGATGCCCCCGGTATCGAGTTCAATGAACGGCATTTCTGGCACTGGCGGTGTTATTGGCCCTATGGCACCGGCCAGGCAGGAGACCTCCTCTCCCACGAGCTGGATTTTGTCCAGTCTGTCCTCGGCTATGGGATCCCCGACACTTGTTTCACCTCGGGCCACAATGCCTTCTGGCATGACGATCGAGAAGTCCCGGATACCTGGATCGCATCCAACACCTTCGAGGCCCAGAACTGCACCGTCACTTTTCAGGGCTGCATGAATTCCAACCGTCAACAGACCCCCGAATTTATTGGGAATAAAGGCCGTATGATTTTCAACAAAATCGGCCAGGACGCCTCTATGTTCGAAGTCTACGCGGATGAGCCCATGTATAAACCCGCGCGCTATCCCCAATCCAAGCCGACTTTCTTTTTCGCTCCTGGAAGGGAGCATAAAAAGCCGACCCACATGGAAAACTTCCTCACCTGTGTCCGGACTCGGGAGCGCCCGACTTGTAACGAGGATGAAGCGTTCATTGAGGCCGTCACCCTCCTCATGTCGGTGGAGAGTTATATGCAAAAACGACTGGTGCGTTGGGATAAAGCAAAGGAAGAAATTGTTTAACTCGGCCAGAGGCCAAACACAACCTGCACCGATCCCGGAAATCGGGTTCTAAAGCCGGAAGCTCCAAGTCTGAACCCATTCATGACCTCACCCCCAGCACATGGCGATTGTTGAATTCAAGGCCGTAAATAAAGTCTATCCCGCCGCCAAGGGGCATGAGCCTTTCCAAGCGGTAAAATCGATAGATCTGGCTGTCCGGGACAAGGAATTCATGGTTCTGGTCGGACCCTCCGGCTGTGGAAAATCTACCAGCCTTCGCATGTTGGCCGGCCTGGAATCCATCACGAGTGGTGAAATCCGGATCGATGGCCTTCCCGTAAACAACCTCCCCCCCAAATCGCGGGATGTGGCCATGGTGTTTCAAAACTATGCCCTTTATCCCCACATGACGGTGTATGAAAACCTGTCCTTTGGGTTGAGGATGCAAAAAACCCCAAAAGCGACCATTGATGACAAGGTCAAAGAAGCGGCAGATATCCTCGGCCTCACCGAGCTCCTCTCTCGTAAACCGAAAGCGCTCTCCGGCGGCCAGCGCCAACGGGTTGCCCTGGGCCGGGCCATCGTCCGGCATCCAAAGGTCTTCCTCTTTGATGAGCCCCTCTCCAATCTTGACGCCAAAATGCGCGTCCAGATGCGCACCGAGATCATCAAGTTGCACCAGCGCCTCGAAGCAACCATGATCTATGTCACCCATGACCAAGTGGAGGCCATGACCATGGGAGACCGGATCTGCGTCATGAACGAGGGAGAAATCATGCAGGTCGACACCCCCATGGGCCTCTACCGAAACCCCGCCAATCGCTTCGTCGCCTCCTTCATCGGCAGTCCGCCCATGAACCTGTTCAGCGTCTCCATCACTTCGCAGAAGAAGTCTTCGGTATTTTCTCTAGGCAAGTCCACGTTCTCTCTCCCTGCCCCTCTACATTCGAAAATAGCTTCCTTGGACATGAAACAGGTAATCCTTGGTATACGGCCAGAAGACTGGGTGGTCCTTCCCCAGGGAGATAATGGATTTAAAGTCACGGTAGACGGCATCGAACCTTTGGGCCCTGAAACCTTGATCACATTTGCCCATGAAGGTTCTACTATGGTAGTGAAGGTGTCTCCGGAGTTAGACCTTCGCCCTGGGGACACCATCCATCTAGACCTGAAACCGGAGAAATTGCACTGCTTTGATCCCACCCCGACTGGCGCCACGTTAAGTCCCTTGCCACCCGCCTAGAGTTTTATATAGAGTTCCGCTCACATCAATACCACATGAATCCCCTATCCCGCCGTTCCTTCATTCGAAACTCCAGCCTGGCCACGGCCTCCCTCGGTCTGGTCCCCCAATTCCTCAACGCCAGCGAAGTCGCTCCCAGCGAATCAGTCACCGTGGCCCTCATCGGGGCCAACGGTATGGGCTCCTCCGATCTCGAGACCATGCTGGAAGTCCCCGGCGTGAAATGCGCCGCAATCTGCGATGTCGACCAACGGGTGCTCGAGACCAAGGCCCGCCTCGCGGAAATGAACACCGGCGTTCGTCCGGATATTTATACTGACTTCAGAAAAGTCCTGGATCGCAAAGATATCGATGCCGTCATCATTGGCACCCCGGACCACTGGCATTGCCTCATGATGGCGATGGCCTGCGAGGCGGGGAAGGATGTCTATTGCGAAAAGCCCGTGGCCAATTCGATCGAAGAGGCGGAACTCATGGTCAAAATCGCCGAGCGCACCGGTCGTGTGGTCCAGGTCGGCCAATGGCAACGGAGTGACCAACATTGGTTTGATGCCGTCCAATATGTGCAAAACGGTGCCTTGGGACGGATCCGGGTAGTCCATGCCTTCGCCTATATCGGATGGATCAACGCCCTGACCCCCGTTGCCGACTCCGCTCCACCCGATCATGTGGATTATGACATGTGGCTGGGCCCCGCGCCCAAGCGGCCCTTCAACAAGTATCGGTTCCACAGCGATTTCCGATGGTTCTGGGACTACGCCGGGGGTCTTATGACCGATTGGGGGGTTCACCTGTTGGACTTCGCACTTTTCGGCATGGACCAGTACGTTCCCAAATCCGTCGTCGCAGCGGGAGGTAAAATGGCGTATCCGGACGACATGGCCGAGACTCCGGACACCCTGTCCACCGTTTATGAGTTCGATGGGTGGAACCTGGTCTGGGAACAGATGGCGGGCATTTATGATGGTCCGCTTGGAAACTACCACGGGGTCCACTTCACCGGCGAAAACGGTCGACTTCACGTCAACCGGGACGGCTGGCAGGTTTATCCCGGCCACGACGGTCTCCCCTGGCAGGGCGAGCCTGTACCCAAAATGGAAGCCGTTCCCTGGCAAGCCAACAGCGGAAACGGTCTCCTCAATCACGTCACCAATTTTGTCGATTGTATCAAAACCCGCGAAAAACCGACCGCGGACATCGAGATTGGAGCGCATATTGCCAAGGTCGCTCACCTCGGCAATATCGCCTATCGCACCGGTCGTAAAATTTACTGGGATCCGGAAAAGATGGAACTCACCGGAGATCCGGAAGCTACCGCCCTGACCAGGGCGAACTATCGGTCTCCCTGGTCCCTCCCCCAAGCCTGACCCCGGCGAGAAAACCCGATAAATTTCTCATATTCCATCCAAACCTATCCCTGTCCGATCTCTAGCAGATCGGGTATAGTTCTACCCGTGAACCCCACAAACCCTCTCAGACTTCTTGTCGCCTTAACTGCATGCTTTATCCTGGCCTGCCCTTCTTATGGATCGCCTTCTCCCATCCCGGTAGTATTGGACACCGATATAGGAAGTGATGTGGACGATACATGGGCCTTGGCCTATCTCCTCCGCTGCCCTGAGCTCGAGGTAAAGATGGTACTCTGCGGGACAGCCAATACCGAATACCGGGGACGGCTCGCCGCCAAATTCCTCGAGGTTTCCGGACGAACGGATGTCCCCGTCGGATTGGGCCCCACCGGGGGTTCCTCGAATGAATTCCAACTCCCCTGGGTCGGCGATTACCAGCTTTCCGACTATCCCGGGACCATCTATCGAGATGGTGTAGACGCCTTCATCCGGCTGGTCCACGAATCCCCGGTCCCCCTCACCTTACTCGCAGTAGGCCCCCTACCCAATATCAAAGAAGCCCTCAAACGCGATCCTTCCATTGCCCCCAAGGTACACTTCATTGGAATGCATGGCAGCATCGACCGGGGATACGGGCCTGAACCCGTTGCCGAAACCAATGTGCGGGTCGATGTTGATGCTTTCCGGAAAGTCCATGCCGCAGATTGGCTTTCTTTTCGCATCACCCCCCTCGATACCTGCGGACTCGTGGTTTTAGGAGGGGAAAATTACCAGAAAGTGTTTCATTCAACAGATCCCATGCTCGTCGCCTTGATCGAAAACTACAAAATCTGGTCTGAATTGGTCACCTGGATGGAAGTCGATTTTTTCGAAGAACAATCGTCCACCCTCTTCGACTTGGTCCCCATCTACATGGCCATCGATGACTCGCTCCTGGAATATGACCAAATCCCCATCTCAGTTAATGATGCAGGATTCACCCTCCGCGACCCCGAAAACGGAACGTTGACGAGGACCGCCATGCGGTGGAAAGATTTAAATGCCTTTTATGATCACATCACGGAACGACTTCTGGGTAAATAGGTTCTAACCGTTCTGAACGCTGGACGATCAGTCGAACAAGCTTTTCTGTTTTAGTAAAACCACTCATCCATTCTAACCATGTCTGATATACCCCCAATTAATCGCCGAAATTTCATAAAGAAATCCGCCATCGGGGCTGGAATGCTGTCCACCCTCCCGTCCATTTCCAAAGCCACTCCCTACGGCGGGGCCTCCGCTAATGGAAAGCTCAACGTCGCCATTGTCGGAGTTGGAGGAAAAGGTCGCGGCCCCACAGTGGAGACCAGCCAGAACCACAACATTGTGGCGCTCTGTGATGTGAACTTCCCGGGCGTCGATGCCGCGCGAAAATCAGAACACTGGCAGGCTGCCGATTTTGATGCCGCCCTCACGAAGGTCGAAAATAAGGGAGCCAAGCGCTACACCGACTACCGGGTCATGTTCGAAGAGATGGCCGACAAAATCGATGCTGTCATTATCTCCACCCCGGACCATATGCACTACCCCATCGCATTGTCCGCCTTGAATCTCGGTATCCATGTATATTGTGAAAAACCCTTAACTCACAAAGTAGCCGAGGCCCGTCACCTGGCGAAGGTCGCCAAGAAAAAAGGATTAGTGACTCAAATGGGGAACCAGGGCCACTCCATGGAAGGTACTCGTCTGGTCTACGAGTGGGTCAATGCGGGGGTCATCGGCGAGATTAAAGAAGTCCATTCATGGACCGACCGCCCCGCCATCTTCTGGCAACAGGGCTTGGAGAAACCCGATCACTCCGAAATGATCCCCGTAAAACCCGATGGATTCGAATGGGATCTCTGGCTTGGCGTCGCGGATAAGCGCCCCTACGATCCAGCCTATGCCCCCTTCAGATGGCGCGCCTATCTCGACTTCGGTTGCGGGGCCCTCGGGGATATGGCCTGCCACATCATGGACTCTTCATTCTGGGCTCTTGGCCTGGAATCCCCCACGTCCATTTCGGCAGCCTGTACCAACCTGACCGGTTACACCTATCCCGTCAGCTCAGTGGTCACCTTCCAATTCCCTGCCCGCGGCAAAATGCCCCCGGTCACCTTTAAATGGTACGACGGCGATATGCGTCCCTCCATCCCCAACTTCCTCAAGCGTGAGAACCCCCTGACCGGGCAATATCATTCCAACGGCACTATGATCGTGGGTGAAGATGCCATTATCCTGACCGATACCTACAGCAAGGGAGCTCGTATATTCCCCTATGCCAAATTCCAGGAGCTGCGCTCCGATCTCCCCGGAAAGAGCTTGCGTCGTATCAAGGGATCCCACCTCAATGAGTTCTACTCGGCCATCCTCGAAGGACGGAAGGCCAGCAGTGACTTCGAATATGCGGCCCCCTTCACCGAAACAATCCTTCTGGGAACCATTGCCCAACAAACCCAACGGGACCTGACCTTCGATGGGAAAGCCGGCAAATTCATCAATGACGACGAAGCCAATAAGCTACTCACCAAGGATTACCCCGACGGCTGGATTCTTTCATAATTTACTGAAGCTTCCGTAGGGACGGCGTTCAGGCCGGCCCCAAACCTTTCAAAAGGCGGCCCTTCATGGGTCGCCTTTTTCATTTCCAAGTGTGAGTTATCAGTAAATTATTGGATTTCGCCAACGCAAGGCCCATTACTTGCAGGGTGGCTATGATTCAGGCCTTCAATCGAAAGCTCTCCGGATCATCCTCGGGCTGAGGTAAAAATTCTCCGTAGCGCTTCAACCAGTCCTTCAGTTTCCTGATGTAGTATTTCGGATCGTAGGGAGCGCTTTCAGGATCAAAGGCATCCAGGGCGTTGGCCCGCTGCCAATCGCTGGTCTGCCCCTTTTCCTTTGGTAGAATGTAGAACGAAACCTGGTCTCCCATCTTAACCGGCTTATCCATTTTTAAAGCGACCTCCAGCGACGCTCGCCGTGGCTTTCCTCCACTGTCAATTTTTTTGCGGTATGCTTCCGGGTGCATGCTCAAATACTCTGACTTGGCCAGCTGCCCCACCGGCATCTCGCCGGATTGAATCAGCCCCTCCATACGCTCCATGAGATCAGTTGGATTTTCCGGGTCTACGCCAAGGAGATACCGGATCAATTGATCGCTTAAGGACTTGAGGAACGGTTCGGTTCCACGGTTGCGCAAGGCCGAACCCCGGATCGTGATTTTCTCTCCATCGTAGAGCGCATAGTTTTTCGCCTTATAACAGAACATGGAGTTGTAGCGGCCGTCGTACTCAAGATCGATTCCATCAGGCAGGAGAGGGTTCACTGTTTCCAGGAGCATCGCTGGGTGGTCCCAGTCCTTGGCAGAGCTGACATAGATCCCGTCGGTATCCGCCTCCAGCACTGTGCCTCCGGATTCCTGAAACCCCTCGATCAAAGAAACCAGCAGGTCCCGGCCACGCTGGGTAACCTCCCCAGCCAATTCACTATCCCCAAATCGGGCTCCACCAAATCCAAGGTACCCGTAAAACGAATTGATCAATATTTTGAAGCTGGCCTGCCGGGCCTGGTACTCCTGGCGCAATTCCTCCGTCTGCGCGCTCTTTGCCAGTTCTTTATACCGCAGGCGCTCCTCCCGGAGTTCTTTCAACATAGGGATAAAAACCCCGAGAGAGTCCGATCCCGGATTTCGGCCAATCAACATAAGTAGGCTGGGATAGAGGGACGCCACGTCAAAGTGAAGCACATGGGTAAACACACCCACTTCAAAACTTTTTGTATACCCACCAGCAAAGGTCCTCACCTCCGGCATGGCAGGCAGGCTATAACCCGAATGGTAGTATCTATCGAGGAACAGCATATCAACCTTGTTCGCCGTTCCTCTCAGACAAATTTCCTGCAAAGTCATCGGGAAGCTTCGGGCCTGTGCGACGTAGGTCGGTAGCAGCACTTCCGCCACCCCCTTGGTTTCTCGCAAATCATCCCTTAAGTAGGATCGAAAGACCTCCCGATCCGAGTCAAATACATGCTGGATCTGCCCCCCCTCTAAATAAGTACGGTCCTCTCCTGTCTCAGGAGTTACTCCGAGATACCGAGCCACTTCCTTCAAGCCATAGCTGGGCAGGTCGCGCGTGGAGACATCAAACACCTGGATCATGAGGTAGGTATCAAAGATGGTCCTTCCCGGAATATCGCAACGGATAAAGTCCACTTGCCGCTCCGCGATCCGAATCCGGCTTGCCCGGGTGGATGCCTTTTGACCAAAGCGGCCCCATTCCGGAGCCACTTTGTAGCGTCGACACCGTTTGTAGATGAAATTCAGATCGAAATTAAATAGATTGTGCCCCTCAATGACATCCGGATCCCAGACCAGCAGCTGCTCTCCAAATTGTTTCAACAGGACCCGCTCCGCTGCGTCGGTCATCGCTTCGATCTCTAACAGGACCTCCTCGTCCCCACGCCGCATTCCAATGGCCAGGACACGATCCCCCGCCCGTGTGGGATCACTGAACCCTCCTTCTACCTCACAGCTGGTTTCAATATCCACCTGCACCCGCACGACCTGCTGAAAGGGCTGGTCCCCAAAAAGTCGGAGCTTCCAGTCCATTAAGGCCTGGTTTTCCAGAATCCGGATATATTCCACATCCAGAGCTAAGCTCCGATCCCGGATCAAGCCCCAATAGGCCTCCACATCCTCAAAATGCACCAGGTGGTCCAACGGGCCCTCCCCCCTCAGCCGCTCTACCGATACGGTGTCCTCTCCTAAATGATCCGGTACCCCAGACGTCCAGGCAAAGGGCCGAAACGCTGCCACGGCCTCCCGCACTCCGCCATCTTCCGTCCGGATACATCCATGGACCTCTGCCCCCGGACTCACCCAGAGCCCACACAAAGCTTCACCTGTTTCCAATTCAAATGCCACCCCTCCACCATGCACCCCATCCACTCCAGAGCAACCGCTTTAAGTGTCAATACACAGTGTATATACACTGTGTATTGACACCCGCCTTTCCCGGACAGCCCGTCATCTGCTCCAAATTTAGGCTACAGCAGTCAAAAGCTGACTTATGAATAAGTTCTCCGGATCACTCCCCTCTAGATTGTTCTCGCCGGCCCCTGTTGTGGAATCACCGCTTACTCCCGAATCCAGGCTCTTCTATCGGCAAATTTCATGGATGACTTTCCTTTCGGGCCTCATCCTCCAGCGACTAGTTAGTTGGCCGGGCCTTTTTGACCAGAGTGCCCTACCCGCCTTGGCGGGAATGAGCAATTTCGTCTACGTGGCCTTGATCGTGGACCTGAAGGGGATCGGGTTGATAATGGCTGCCATGGCGGGGAGCGCACGCTTTTTGGGCTGTTAGGGCTTACTTTGACCTATCCGGTCGGCTTACCTGCGGTTTTCGGGATACATGCCATCTCTGGAAGCCAGCTGATCGCTCAATTCCCGGAAGACAGCACTTCCCTATCCCTGCTTTGGCCTGGATGGGCTGTTTCGCAGCTGCGGGATGGTCCCTGATTTGAAGTAAGCTATTCTTCTTCCATGGGAGCGAAGCCCTGACGCATCGTATTTTCTGACAAGGCACGAGGGATAACGAACTGGTGCAAATAATCGGGTCCACCGGCTTTACTCCCGATACCCGACATAGCGGCACCCCCAAATGGCTGGCGGTTAACCTGGGCTCCAGTGCACCCACGGTTTAAATAAAGATTCCCGACTCGAAATTCCCGTGCCGCCTGTCGGAGGTGGCTGGGACTCCGGCTGAATACCGCCCCGGTGAGGGCATATTCAGTATCCATCGCCTTTTCCATGGCGTCGTCAAAACTGTCCACTACCATCACGGCCAAAATCGGTCCAAAGAACTCCTCCCGGAAGAGCAAATCTCCTTCAGGAACCTCGGCAAAAATAGTGGGCGGGACAAAGAAACCCGTGTCGGCTATCTCACTCAGAGGAGCCTCAAACGTAAACCCTACGCGCTCTGTGGCCTTGGCGATGACATCCAGTTGTCGCTTCCAGGCAATCTCATCAATGACGGGCCCTACCCCATGCTTTGCATGAGTGGCTGGACCGACTTGCAGGCTTTTCATTCCATCGACCAATCGGTCCATGAGACGTTCATAAGCGGGCCGCACCACGATTAGCCGGGAACAGGCGCTACACTTTTGACCGGCAAATCCGTAGGCTGACTGGAGAATGCCCTTCACAGCCTGGTCCAGATCCGCATCTGCATCCACCACGATGGCATTCTTTCCGCCCATCTCCGCAATGACCTTTTTAATGTGACGCTGTCCCGGGCTGACGACTGCGGCACGTCGAACGATATCCAGACCCACAGCCTTGGATCCCGTGAAGGCAATGGTAGCCACATCGGGGTGTTCAACCATGCGCTTGCCCAGGGTTTCGCCCTGGCCCGGAAGAAAGGAAACCACATCTTGAGGAATACCCGAATCGAGCAAAGCCTGGAAAAAGAGAAAAGCGGTCCAGGAGGATTGCTCGGCAGGTTTCAGCACGGCACAATTGCCCGACACCAACGCAGCCGTCATCATCCCACAGGGAATGGCTACGGGGAAATTCCAGGGTCCGATGATCCCCGCTACACCCCGCCCCTCATAGAAGAGGAGGTTCTCTTCACCATCAAAGTCAGTCTGGGGATGCACCTGCATCAACTCGATTGCGTGCTTGCCATAGTAGTTGAGGAAATCGATGGCTTCGGCGATATCGGCATCGGCATCCAACCACGGTTTTCCTGTCTCCAGAATAACCGCTGCAGTAAATTGCGCCCGCTGTTCTTCCAGTCGATCCGCTGTCTTGAAGAGAAACTCAGCTCGTTCTTCGACTGAGCGATCGCGCCAGGAAGGAAAGGCCATGGCGGCTCGTGCAATCGCCTGATCAACGTGGTCGACACTCGCGTAATGCACTTCGGTCAATCTCTGATTGCGATTCTCTGGAGTATGCATGGGAACCACCTCGATTCCCTTTTGCCGCTCTCCATTCACGATCGGGTATACCTCAATCCGCCGATGGGAAACCGTTGTAATCCATTGGTCCAGGGCTCGCTGAACAGCCTCGCGGTTGCTGGCCAGAGAAAAGTCCCACAGCGCGGAGTTTCGAAACGCCTGCCTGCGGTCATACTGAAGATATTCACGGCCGGTATCTTCCCGCTTAACTGTTGGGGGGGCTAGCAACACTTCGACTTTTTCGTCCTCATGAAATCCCTGACGGATAAACCCTTTGTTGCTTGTATTCTCCAGGAGCCGACGCACCAGGTAGCCCATACCCGGAATGAGCTCCCCGATAGGGGCATAATCCCGAACCAGGTAGCCCCGGTTGCTGAACGCCGCCTTAATCGGCTCAGCCATACCAAACAGAGCCTGAATTTCGTAGTCATTCTGGGTCAGTCCCTTCGATTCGGCATACTTGATCGCATAGCACAGAGACCGAATATTATGAGAACCGAACGCGGGAGTCACCCATTGGGCATGATCGATCAGGATGCGGGCGCATCGTTCGTAGGCCGCATCGCTGGCCGCCTTTTCCTGCCAGACCGGAATAGGCCACTCGGCTGCCTTCGCATGTATCGTCTCCGTATCCCAATAGGCCCCCTTGACTAAACGAATGGTGAGCGGTCGGTCATGGGTCTTGAGGAAAGCCATCATATCTTGCAGGTCCTCCTCCGTCCGGCGCAGGTAGGTCTGGAAGACCATGCCGATCCGGTCATAGGCCTTAAAACGGGGATCGACCAATATGCGCTTCATCACTTCGATCGTGATTGAGGTCAACTTGGTGTCTTCCATATCTACATTGATGAAAGCCCCATTCAACATTGCCTGCTCCAGGATTTCTCCCAGGCGCTCACTCAGCTTCTGGACTGTATCCTCAAAACTGACCGCTTTGGACTGCGAGTATAGCGCACTGAGTTTCACCGACACATTGACCGGTGTAGCTTCCCCGGAATGCCCTTCGACCAGGGGCTTGGACTCACTCCATTTAGGGACCTCCCGGCAGAGCACATCGATTAATTCCAGGTAACGCTTCAGGTAGATTTCAGATTCTTTTTCGCTCACCGTCGCTTCACCCAGCAGGTCCACGGTAAACGCCAATCGATCTTTCCGGATCCTCCGCAAAGGCTTCAGGGCCTTGGCCGGTGTCTCTCCCAGAATGAAACGCTCCGCCATACCGCCGATCTGGCTTTTCACCAGGGCACCGGCAGCTTTGGCTGGCAGCGAATTGGGATCCAAGTTTAATCCCCATTTCATTAGACCGGGGATACGATGAGCCACAGGCTTAAAATACTCCTGCACGTGGCCAATGATCTCAGCCGACGAGCGCAAGGAGGGGAGCACATCAACAAAGCGAAACAGACTGACGCGGAATTCGTCGTCTTCCATCGCCCAGTTGATCAACTTGCCGGTATAAAACTCTGGATTGAATAAGGATACCGAGGCATTCTGGACATCTGAGAATACTTCCTTTCCCAGAGTCTGAATACCCGCCTCGATATCCGCTTCATGGTTTACTAAAACAGACATAGGACAAAATGGGGTTAAAACGTAGGTTTAGTCATGTTTGTTGTTAATTCTACACTGCTCCCCCTGCTTTTCCAAATCCAAACGCGTCTCCCTCCTCATCGCCCCGCCGGCCGGTGTCAATACACTGTGTATTGACACCGGGCATCGAGGACCCCCGCGCGGGGGGTTGCCAAGCTGGAGGAATCTCCTTTTATCGGAATTGTGAAATTTTTCAAATACCATGCCTTAGGGAATGATTATCTCGTCCTGGATCCTGAATTCTGCGAGTCCGCCCCCTCCCCGGCCCATATCGAACGGATTTGCCATCGCAACTTCGGTCTTGGGTCCGATGGGATTCTCTATGGGCCCCTTTCCCATGAGGACGCACAGTTCGGGCTTCGCATATTTAATCCGGACGGCTCTGAGGCCGAAAAGAGCGGCAATGGTCTACGCATATTCAGCCGGTATTTGTTCGACATCGGTAAGGTAAAAGAAGCGGACCCATTCACCATATGGACTCCAGGTGGCAGGGTGGAATCTACGATTCTCGAAGGTGGAAAGTCGGCCAAAGTTGAGATGGGAGCCGTATCTTTTGAGAGCGCCCTGATCCCCGTGGTGGGCGAACCCAGGGAAGTACTGAACGAAAGCATTGAGCTCGGAGGTAAGGTTTACCTCTATTGTGCTGCCACGATTGGAAACCCCCATGCGGTGTTCCCCATGGAATCGATTTCAGAATCGTTGGCCATGGAGATGGGTCCCCTGGCCGAGGTGCACGCTAACTTTCCCAACCGGACCAATGTCCAGTTACTCCAAGTCCTCAACCGCAATGAAATTGCCATCGAAATCTGGGAACGCGGAGCCGGCTACACCCTGGCCTCTGGAAGCTCCAGCTCCGCAGCCGCCGCTGTCGCTCACCGATTGGGAGCTGTGGACAATCAAATCACGGTGCATTGCCCCGGGGGCGATATCGAAATCGAAATCCGAAATGGCTATCAGATTCTGATGACTGGCGGAGTCACCCGGGTTGGAGAAATGATTCTGGATCCCGAGTGTTTGACCGATTGAATGTCTATAAACCATTCGACCGGTAGTTCCCTATTCCTCAACCATAACGGCTCGAAACAGGGCATAACCCGAGGACTCGGACAACGGGATGAGCAAGGGGTTTTCTTCCAAGTAATACTCCCCATAGAGGAACCAATTCCCGGTCGCCGGGGAATCACATCTCATTAGTTGAACGGCCCGACCAAAGGCTCCGGAAAGCACAAGATATGGAACAGCATTCTGGTTTTTATTTCCATCTCTACCCGAGGCGGCTCTGGCAGCGGGGTCACCTCATAGCCCTCAGCTTCCAATAAAGCCAGCAGGCCCCACGACCCTGGCAGGTGGGCTGATCCCACAACAATGAACGCATCCTCGTTTCTATCCAGGTAACCTTCGATGGACGGCATCCAATTCAGATTTCGGTCCTTCAGCATAGGATCCTCATCATAATACGGCCCATCCTGGTCGATGAGCATAGCTTCGATGACGTTCAGGTCACCTGTCTTCCAGTTATCGATCGATTCAAAGCCACCCTCATGATAATACTCCGGGTGATCGATCAAGTATTCGATAAACTGAACCGCCTCCAGTTCGGGGATCGCCTGCTAGTTCGCTTTAATGATGCGGACAGGATCCTTCCAGTCCTCCAATCCGTAAATGGGCTTCCTACCCCTCCTTGCCCAGTTTTCGAAGTATTCATCGACCCCTTCCGCATCGAAGACGGTATCATCGTAAGCGACCATACCAATGACCATATACAAATAAAACCAGGGCTTGTATTGGGGGTCATAGGGGAAGTCCTGGGAGGCCAAAAAGGATTTCAATTGCTCTTGCTGCCGGGGGAGTCATGATGTCCTCCAAGCTTTGCCCGTAAGGATAGAACGCGCCCTGATGCATAAAATCCCAATATTCTTCCGCAGTGAGGTCGTCGGTGACCGTTTCTAAAACCAGAAGCTCAGTTACCCCATAAACAAGATCTAGAAAGTGGGGCATAGGATGGTCTCCTGACCGCAACACATGCACTGACCCCAGTAAATAAATGGAGGAGTCTGCATCCGATATCTGCCATATGAGTGGGCGGAATTCCTCTTGGCCCTTCGCCGAGATAGAGATTAATAACCCTAATACGAAAACACATCCTCTCATGAATTTCTTATAGCAGATTGCATAGCAATGAAGTAAATGGAAAAGCACTCTCTTCCGCTATGCCGCTGCCCACAGCCATGGAGGACAGAATTCACCTGAATTCCAGATACGAGTCCAAGCTTCAACGATGACTTCATGAGAGTGGAAACCACCCCACACTCCCCCACAATCAAGATATTCTATACCCCATTCATTACCCCCTATCATGAGAAAGCCCAAAGCGCTGAATCGGCGGGAATTCATAGGCTCGGCGGTCGCCACCGCCGCAACCGTCAGCATCGTCCCGAGCCATGTGGTTGCGGGTTCCGGAAAAACACCGCCTTCCGAAAAGTTGACTATCGCCAACATCGGCTGCGGGACCCAAGGCATACGGGAAATGCGCCACCTGCTGAATAATGACCAGGTCCAAGTCGTAGCGGTCTGCGATCCCAATCAATTTTCGACGGACTACCTGGATTGGTCCGAACATGCGGCTCGCGGTTATATCCGTGAATCCATCGGGGATGAAACCTGGGGGGAAGATCTCGATGGGGTTCCCGGCGGCCGTGAGGTGGGTAAATTGCAGGTGGAGGGTTTCTATGCGCGACAGACGCGCTCCGACCGTTACACGGGCTGCACCGCTTACGAAGACTTTCGTGAGCTTCTCGCCCAAGAGGCCGATCTCGACGCAGTCAAAATCATGACTCCGGATCACTTACATGCTACGATTTCCCTAGCCGCGCTGGATCACGGGAAACACGTGGCGACGCATAAACCCATCGCCAACCGGATGACGGAGGCTCGACTGGTCGTCAACAAGGCACGGGAAACGGATGTCGTCACGCATTTGCTCGCCTGGTCAGACCGCCCGCAATACCGCCTCATCAAAGAATGGATTGAAAACGGAGCCATCGGCGAGCTCAGGGAAATCCATAACTGGACTGCACGTCCGGTCTGGAAGCAATGGAACCAGCGGCCAAAGGGAAGTATGCCCATCCCCGACGGGTTCAACTGGCAGCTGTGGCTGGGGCCGGTCCCGGATATGCCCTACCACCCTCATTATACCCATAATGTATTTCGGGGATGGTATGATTTTGGTGGAGGGAGTGTGGCAGACATGGGACACTACAGCCTCTTTCCCCTTTTCGAGACCTTTGGGATTATCCACCCGGCCGTGTCAGCTCATGCCTATGGGACTACTTCTCGTGAAATCTCCGGCCACACTTTTGAATGGATAGACAACAGCGCCTCCTTTCCGCTGAGTTCGATGGTTCGCCTGCATATGCCCGATCAACCCACGCTTCCTGCTTTCGATTTATTTTGGTATGATGGAGGCATGAAACCCTTTCCTCCCCTGGAAATTGAGTCTGACAACCGCAACATGCCCGATGAGGGTCTGCTGTTCGTTGGCACCGAGGGCAAAATCATGGCAGGGTTCCGGGGCAGTACGCCACAGATTATCCCCCGGGACCGCATGCGCAAATACACCGGTCGCAAATCGATCAAGGCGGGAAATGACTCCTACGTCTCCTACCCCTGGCTCGACCACATGATCCACCGCACGCCTTCGCCCGGAAGCTTTGTTCGGGCAGCCTGTGTCACGGAAACCATCAATCTCGCCGCCATTGCTATCCGGGCTCGCCATCGCGTAGATTACGACTCCGCCCGCATGAAAATTACTAACCACGAAGCAGATAATGCCTTCCTGACCCGGGAATACCGGGAAGGTTGGGAACTCCACACATAACCATGACATCCTCCACCCGTAGAAATTTTATTAAAACTACCGCTTCAGCCGCTGCTGGAGGACTCTTCCTCTCCTCCCAGCCGGCCACGGCCAAACAACACCAACCTTCTCTTCCAATGAAAGATGACATTTCCCTGGCCCAATGGGCGCTAGTCCAAGAAATGCGCGATGGAAAATGGTCGAATATCGACTTTCCTCGGATCGCGCGGGAAGACTTCGATTTAAACGGCATTGAGTTCGTTAACCAGTTGTTTCCCGTTCCGACCATTGTTCACCTCAATGACCTCAGACAACGGGCCAAAGACTACGGGGTAACCATGGTGCTCATTATGGTAGACCAGGAGGGGGATGGCGCTGAACCCACGAAGGAACTCCGCAAACAATTTGTCGTCAACCACAAGAAATGGATCGATATCGCCCATTACCTGGGGTGCCATTCCATCCGCACAAATTGCCGCGGCCCAGAGGGCGCAGATCCGGGTGAGATGATGAAATGGGCCGTAGAATCCTACAACATGCTCCTGGACTATGCCAAAGACTCCGGCGTGGGCGTCACTATTGAAAATCATGGCCGAATCTCCAACGATGCCGACTGGATGGTGGAATTGACCCACAAACTCGATAACCCACTCTATGGCACCTACCCCGATTGGCGGGGACCCGGCCCCGACTTCGATAATGTTACCTTCCTCCAGAAAACGATCCCTTATGCGCGGGGAACCTCCTATCGTAATCAGCCCACCGAGGCCGAAAGCGCGAAAATGATTAAGATCTGCCAGGACGCCGGTTATAAAGGCTGGTATGGAATCGAATCCAGCGGGCGGGAAGCTATCCACGAAGGTATCCGCATCCTGAAGAAATACCTATAGTTACCATGGCAAATCAACCCTTGGAGGGAGGCGAAGGTTGAGACAAAAGCCTTGATTTGGGGCATACATCGCCCTTGCTCCTGAGGAGTTGGTGGAGTGCATGGGAAAGCTATAACTGATTCTAGAATCCGAGCGGCTACCTTCAAAATATACGTCGCTTATGCCTCATCTGTTTCCGCAACTTCCCGGTTCGGATTGAGATTAGGTCGGCTTTTGCACGACCCAGAACCGGCATTCATCGCTGAATTCCCGAACCCTCGGTGATTCATTGGCCACTTGGCTCCGCAAGACATCCGCCTCGATTCGAAAACCTGCTTGTTTCAGCATATCCCGCATCTCCCGGGTTGTAGGAACGTGAATGAACAAATCACCAAGTGGAGTCGCCTCAAAGCGGTCTCCATAATCATCCAAATCGGGGTTCTGTTTATCTCGGCGCCACAACAGTTTTTCCTTCTGCCAGAACCCCTTGTATTTTCCCAACTCCCGGTCGTGGGTCGTAAACACGAACCATCCTCCCGGTTTCAGTACATGAAACACGCGGTTGAGCGCCTCTTGCCGGTTCGCTCGTCCGGGTATCTGCATCAGGCCATTGAACCCGAATATGACCCCATCGAACAAATCGGCGTCAAAGCTCAGCCGGGTCGCGTCTTCCACTTTCCAATGAATGCCGTAGTCGAGGATTTTAGCCATCCGGCGACACTCCAGAATGAGCTCCCTCGAGAAATCGGTCGCCATGAGATTGCGATATCCTAATTCCCACAGCCCCATGGCTATTCTCCCGGCTCCGCAGCCCAGCTCCAGGAGGGTTTGGTCCCTTTGGAAGACCTTCTGAAAAATCAACTCCTCACTTTTCCACAAGCCCACCTGGATCGCGGCATCCGCATAGTATTTCACCACCTGGGGTGAACTGTAGTAGTTTTTGACAACCTCTGGTTTCACCTAACGTATTTTCAAAAAGATCCGATCATCTGCATTATCCTGCAAGGGGAAAGCAAATTCATCTCCATGGGACCGGCTCACTTTTGTCCAAAAGCATCCACTTTCCTTCTTGCTTTTTCCCTTGTAACCTATTTTCTAGACTCTTTTTCCATGAAAGCGACAATCCAGACACAAGGTAAGCAAGTTACCGTTGAAGAGGGCGATATCCTGAAATTGAACCGTTTTACCGAAACGGACGCAGGCGCAACCGTCGAAATCAGCGATGTCCTTGCCGTCATTGATGGCGAAAATGTAAAATTTGGTAATCCCCTCGTAGAAGGCGCCTCCGTTACTGCAAAAGTTCTTGAGAATAAGAAAGATAAGAAAGTTATCGTCTTCAAGAAGAAGCGTCGCCAAGGGTGGAAACGCCGCAAGGGACACCGGCAGGAAATCTCCGTTATACAAATCGAATCCATCAAAGGTTAATTCATCTTATTTTAAGAGGACCGATCCATGGCACATAAAAAAGGACAAGGAACTTCCAAAAACGGCCGCGACAGCAACGCCAAACGCCTCGGCGTGAAAAAGTTCGGTGGCGAGCGCGTCATTGCTGGTAACATCATCATGCGTCAGCGCGGCACCCGTTACCACCCCGGCACGAATGTCGGCTTGGGCAACGACCACACGCTCTTCGCCAAAGCAGACGGAGTCGTCGAATTTGACAAGGCTCACCGCAAAGTCTCCGTCGTGCTGGAAAGCAACTGATTCAGGCATTCTCTTTCAAAATCCCGCTTCCCGAAGGAAGCGGGATTTTTTTTGTCTTCACACTCGGTAAAAAACCGCTGAGCCTACCCTTATGCCTAACTCAAAGGATGAGCTGCTTCGGCAAAAAGCCCTCATTGAGGAGCAATTGAAGTGGATCGAACAAAAGTTGGATGAGCTGGACCATCCGGTCCCGGATCAGGTTGGTGTTCCCCGCATCCAACCCCCTCCCCCGAAGCTCAAAGCCGACCCGGTGTCCTCCCTCCACCCGCCAGCTTTTTCCGCAGAAGAAAGTCCCAACATTCCTTCGGCTACCGATCCCGATATCCTGGCCGATCTCCACCTGGATCAAACCCTTTCCCCCACGATGGCCAAGGCCGGGTGCATCCTGATCGCCATAACGGCCTGCGCAGCCGTCCTCTTTTTTATCTTTGGCCTCCCCTATTTATTGGACTAGGAACCAAGTTGGGCCGTCCTCGAAACCCACAACCTCCTTGAGGCCAGACAGCGCACATCCCGATGTCTGCCTGCTCCCTTCTCCCCTCAGGTACGCTCTCCCTTTTGGTAAGAGTCGAAAACACGTTGGGTGAACTCCATATAGCGGACGCCCTCTGAAAAGGAGGTCAGCCGAACCGGGGTACCGTTACGAATGCTGTCAATGAAATCCGCTTCGACCTGCCAACCACGCTGCTTGGCCAACGGAATCGTGATGACGGACTCTTCCGTTTCACCCGCCTCAGCGAAGAGCAGGGTTCCCTGAACCAGATCCAGACGGAGACTGCCTTTGGAACCATTCAATCTGAACTCCATCACGGGCTGACCGGACTCAACCCCGCTGAAATGATAAATCAGGCGGCTGTGGTCCGCGAAAGCTCCAAACACGCTCAGGCTTTCCGGAATGCGTACATGGTGAGGCCGTTCCGTTTCCGGATCGATCCGATATTCATTGAAAACCGCGGCATCGGCTAAAATCCAGATCGGGTCACCATCGACCCATCGCTGCACCACTTCATGAAAGATTCCCATGGTGAGCACATTAATGCCGCTATACTCAAAATGCTGCCTCCAATTAAGAGGAATTTCAGGGGAAGCCTGGTTTCCTGCAGTATGGGTGACTCGGATTTCGTAAAGCTTGCCCAGGCGCTCCTCCTCCAGCCAGTGCCGGATTGTTTCATCGAAGTCTAGGGTAAAGGGAGATGGAACAATTTGCGCAATCTGGTCGGGCGCCCGCTCGGCCGCAGCCAGCATCTGATGGGCTTCTTCGAGATTCATCGCCATGCGAGCCTCACACAGTACATGTTTACCGGCTTCCAGGGCGGCAATAGTCGCCTCGGCATGCAGATAGGGCCAAGTTCCAATACACACCGCATCAATCGCCGGGTCCTGTACGACCTCCTTCCAGGTATAGGCAGTTCGAGGGATCTCCAAGGCTTCAGCTGCTGCCCGGGTGGATGCTTCACTTCGATTACAAACCAGGTCCACCGTGACACCGGGCTGTTCCCGAAAACCCGGAATGTGGCGAAGCCGGGTATTTGCTCCAGCCCCGATGATGCCGATTCGAATAGGATCCTCTGCCATAGGGAAAAAGTGTTAAATCCTGAACACCGTTTGGCAATTCCAATGGGTGACCGTCCACTCGGGAAGTCCTTCCGTTTCAGTGGTGGAGAGCCCGATACTAGCCATTGGACTTACCAACCAACCCCTTCGCCGCTTAGACTGGATCCCGGATCTATATCCTCCACTTGCAGGAGTTGGCTTACCCGGCAATCCTGCCCAATTTCCTCCCCTTCTCTAAATTCTTACCATGGAGCCGGAGCGCCTCACCCGGATCTAAGTCAAAAACCAACACCCCCAGGCTTGCACCGCCCCCCAGAGAAATCCCTAATCAGTACCCGATGAACTTCATATGTGTATTCTGTGGCTCGCGCATGGGCAACCACCCCGTATATCGGCAAAAGGCGGAGGAACTTGGACGGGAAATCGTTCGCCGGGAATGCGGTCTGGTCTACGGCGGAGGCAATGTCGGTCTGATGGGAATCATCGCGGACTCAGTCATGGCCAACGGAGGACAGGTCATTGGCGTCATTCCCCAATTCATGGTCCCTAAGGAACTTGCGCATGAAGGAATCACGGAGCTCCGCCTGGTTGATACCATGCACGAACGAAAACAAATGATGGCAGATATCGCCAGTGCATTCATTTCCATGCCCGGAGGCATTGGAACCTTCGAGGAGTGTCTCGAGCAGATGGCCTGGCTCAAACTGCAGCTCCATGAGAAACCATCCGGTCTCCTCAACGTCGCGGGCTATTACCAATCTTTAATCCGCTTCCTTCAGGATTCCGTCGACCGCGGTTTCTTTGACCAGATGGATCTCGATGATTTGATAGTTGCGGAAGAACCAACAGCCCTACTGGATAGACTCCTGCCGACAATATAACCCGCCTTTAATCTCGTACTGCCATGATGCACGACACCCTGAGGAACTGGAAACTTTATGCCCGTGGGCAGGCCGCCGAAAAGGCCATCGATTTTGTCACCCGCCTGAATCCAGAATGTGCTATCGGGGAGTACCCGATCATGGGCGGCACCCTCTTTGCAAAAGTCATCGAACCGACTACCATGAGGCGGGAAGAAACGGTCTGCGAGGCCCATCGTAAATTCATCGACTTACAGGTCATTCTCAAGGGAGAGGAATATGTTGATGTCTATCACACCCCCGACCTAACCGTGAAAACCCCCTACAATCCGGAGACCGATGTGGAGTTTTTTGAAATCCCCGAGATTGTCGATGCACGGGTAAAATTAAAACCCGGTAACTTTGCAGTCTTCTTTCCGGATGATGCTCATGTTCCCCTCATTATGACTGGAAGCGAGCCTACTCCGCTTAAGATCTGTGTCATAAAAATGGATGTCGACCTCTACCACGGTCGTCATCCGGATTACAGCTAGCTCATTCTGAGAGGCCGACAATCCTCACCTGCTTGTTGGGCTGGGTGTGACTCCCAAATAATTTCAATATCCCCGGGTTTCACCCTAAAACAGGTTGCCAGCGCCCGCATCACCGCCTGGTTCGCCTTTCCAGCCCAGCCTCAGGTGGTGCCATGATCTTTACTTTCAACGCTTCTCCGATCTCGCCCACGACGCCCTCCCACCTTGAATCGGGAATCACTTTAATTGCGATTATCCGCTCCCCCACGTTCACCCGGAAGCACAAGCTCCTCTACCCCGTGATCATGGGGTAGCTTCCCAGCCACTTCACAAAGGGACAGTGCTCTTCGAGATCCTGCATCGCCTCAGCGACCACGGGGTCTTCTATATGGCCAAGAAAGTCGACGTAAAAATAATAATCCCATGCTTTCCGACGGCTGGGTCGCGACTCAATTTTGACCAGGTTGATATTCCGTTGAGAAAAGGACTCCAGGGCTTTCTGTAATCCCCCGACTTCATCTTTAATGGAGAAGACCAGACTGGTCTTGTCTTTACCTTCACCCAGGGGGGCCGCAGCCTTTCTTCCAATCACGAGAAATCGCGTCATGTTGTCCTGGCTGTCCTGAATATTCTCCTTCAAAACCGGCACGCGGTGAATCTCACTCGCTATTATGCTGGCGATCGCCGCAGTCCCTTCCTTTTCGCGAGCGATCTGGACCCCCTTCGATGTGCTGCTGACATCGATCAACGCCGCCTCCGGTAAGTTGCGGCGCAACCAATCCCGACACTGATTAAAGGCCTGGTCCTTCGAATAGATCTCCTCAATCTCCCCGAGTGGAGAATTGGAAATCAGGCAGTGCTGCACCTTGAGATAAACCTGAGAAATGATTTTAAGATCGGTTTCCGCCAGGATCTCCTGCGAATTATTAACCGACCCACCGGTCGAGTTTTCGATGGGGAAGACACCATAATCGGCATCCCCACGCTGCACCTCAATGATCACATCCACGATTGTATTCAAGGGACGATAATCCAGGCTGGATCCAAAGTTTTTTATGGCCGCCTGGTGGGTGAAGGTCGCCTCCGGTCCGAGATAGGCCACCACTAGTTTTTTCTGCAGGGCGGTCGCTGCGGAGATGATCTCCCGATAGATGAAATGGATCGAAGATTCATCCAACGGTCCCTTATTCATCTCTGTGATCTGCTTCAGGACTTGGCTTTCCCGGGTAGGATTATAGATCTCAGCGCCACTTTTACTCTTTAATCGACCAATCTCACAGGCCAACCGAACCCGTTCGTTCAGATGGTCAATGATATCACGATCAATGTGGTCTATCTTTTTCCTTAGGTCGTCGAGGTTACTCATGAAAGGGATTTAGTTCGGGTTGACCGCTTCGGCCTCCGCCGCTTCTTCGGTTGGCTCAGCGGATAGCAGTTCATCCTCAGTCGAAGGAAGTCCAACATCCTCATCGCTGAGTGGATGTTGCTGATTTGCCTGACGGATCCAGGTGTCGAGTTTCTGTTGGGAAATGATGTCGCTCGCGGGCAATTCTTCGATGGAACGAATTCCCGCGTGCTCCAGGAACTTTTCCGTGGTTCCGTATTGAATGGGGCGACCGGGTAACTCTGCCCGACCCACGATCTGGACCAGGTCAAACTCCAGGCATTTGTTGAGCGCGCTATCGACCGAAACTCCGCGAATCGTCTCCATTTCAGCCCGGGTTACCGGTTGCCGGTAGGCCACAATAGCCAACGTCTCCATCGCTGCCGGGCTCAGTTTCATGGGCCGCGGTTCATCACGGAGGAGGCGTATCCAGTCCGCGTACTGGGGAGCGGTCACAATTCGAAAGCCCTGGTGGGTTTCCAGGATACGGAACACCTCATCCTTCGATTCCAGATCAGTCTGCAAGCCCTCAATGGCCTCGCGAATCTGTGAGATGGGAACCAGTTTTGGCAGGTCGATCACAGGGGTCTCCCTGTCTGCAGATTCCTCCGCTTCTCCGCTTTCCGTGGCATCCTCGTCCGAGCTGAGATACTCGTCATGGTAACGCGTCAGGATCTTTTGCATAGCCTTGAGATCCAGGGGATCGCCAGTCGAGAGCAGGAGCGCTTTGAGGATGTTGGAAAGATTAGATGTCATGAATGGATGTTACAGGAGGGCAACGCTTGTCGGTTATGCGGGCTAGCGTCCTAAAAGACTTGAATTTTTACTCCATAAGGGAAGTCTCAAATTGGAAGCAATCTTCAAAACTTCAGAATAACCATTCCGTGAATTCACCTGACTCCCCCAACCGCCCCTACAGTTCCATTGTCCTCGACGGAAATAGCCGTGCTCCCAACCGTTCAATGTTGAGAGCCGTCGGCTTTGACGATGAGGACTTTAACAAGCCAGTGATCGGGGTAGTTTCGACCCAATCCATGGTGACCCCATGCAATATGCATATCGACGCGCTCGCCGATGAAACCGGACGCGGAGCCGATGCCAATGGGGGCAAATCTATCAAGTTTGGAACCATCACCGTCTCCGATGGCATATCCATGGGTACTCCCGGAATGCGCTACTCCCTGGTGTCCCGTGAGGTGATCGCGGACTCCATCGAGACCGTCATCGGAGCCGAGGGCATGGATGGCTATGTAGCGATCGGCGGCTGCGACAAAAACATGCCCGCTTGCGTCATGGCGATGGCCCGGATGAACCGACCCTCCATTTTTGTCTACGGGGGAACCATTGTTCCCGGTATCCTGGACGGACAACCTCAGGACATCGTCTCCATTTTCGAAGCCGTCGGCCAACACGGCGCGGGCAAAATCGACCAGGAGCGGCTCACTCAGGTTGAAAAGTGTGCTATCCCCGGGCCGGGTTCCTGTGGTGGCATGTATACGGCCAACACCATGGCGAGCGCCATTGAAGCCATGGGCATGAGCCTTCCGGACAGCTCTGCTCAACTGGCCATCGGCAAGGAAAAATCCCAGGATGCCTACCAGGCTGGCGTCCATGTGATGGATCTTGTGAATAGCAACATCTGCCCGAGGGATATCATTACCCGAAAGGCCATGGAAAATGCGATCACCGTCGTGATTGCCCTCGGCGGATCGACCAATGCCGTCCTCCACCTGTTGGCCATCGCTCATGCGGCCGACATTCCGCTATCCATCGATGACTTCACCGAGATCGGTAAGCGTGTTCCGGTCCTCACCGACCTCAAACCGAGCGGAAAATACAACATGTCGCATTTTGTCCGCATCGGTGGCCTCCAGCCTCTTCTCAAAATGCTGCTCGATGCCGGGCTCCTCCACGGTGATTGCCTCACTGTGACCGGTAAAACCCTCGCGGAAAACCTGGTCGACGTCGGCCCTTACCCCGAGGATCAGGATGTCGTCTACCCTCTGGACAACCCCCTTAAACCTGACAGCCACCTTCGCATCCTCTACGGATCCCTTGCCCCTACCGGAGCTGTGGCCAAGATTTCGGGTAAGGAAGGTCTCAAGTTCAGTGGAACGGCCATCACCTTTGAATCCGAAGAAGCCTGCCTTGAAGCCATCCTTGATGACACTGTCAAAGCCGGCCACGTCCTCGTTGTACGCAACGAGGGTCCGGTCGGCGGTCCTGGCATGCGTGAGATGCTCTCTCCCACTTCGGCCGTCATGGGTAAAGGACTCGGCAAAGAAGTCGCGCTCATCACCGATGGCCGGTTCTCCGGAGGCAGCCACGGCTTTGTCGTCGGTCACGTCACTCCCGAGGCCGCCACGGGTGGACCGATTGCAGTGATCCAAGACGGGGATCCGATCACCATTGATGCTGAAGCCAATGAGATTAATCTCGATATTCCCGAAGCTGAGTTAAAGGCCAGGCTCGCAGCATGGCAGCAGCCTGACATCTCCGAAAACCGCGGAATCCTCGCCAAATACGCCAGACAGGTCACCTCGGCCTCCGAGGGTGCTGTCACAGACAAGTTTTAGCATCCCTCCTCCCAAATTTAACATCCAATCGATATAAATAACCTCAAAAGGAAACGCGATGAGCTGGGAACGCTTCCAACACTATTATCAATCCTACCCGGAGCTGGGTTTTGCTCTGGATATCAGCCGGATCGATTTTCCGGAGAATTTCCTCAATGACATGGCCGAGCTGATCGCCGAGGCTTTCACCGATATGGAGGCCCTCGAAGGCGGCGCGATCTCCAATCCCGATGAAAACCGTATGGTCGGCCACTACTGGCTGCGAGATGCCGCCCTGGCCCCCACTCCGGCATTGACCGCTGATATCGAGTCCACCCTGACCGATATCCAGGCCTTTGTCGCAGGAATCCACTCGGGAGCGATGATGGGGATCGACGGAAAATTTGATCAACTCCTCATCATTGGAATCGGGGGCTCTGCCCTGGGTCCTCAATTTGTCGCGCAGGCCCTCGGCAATCCCTCTGAAGACAATTTATCCGTTGCCTTCTTTGACAACACTGATCCGGACGGGCTGGACCTTACCCTCGAGAGATTAAAGGGCAAGCTGGGAACAACCCTGGTCGTGGTCATTTCAAAATCCGGGGGCACGCCGGAAACCCGTAACGGTATGCTGGAAGCCAAAGCTGCATTTGAAGCCGCCGGGATACCCTTCGCCTCCCAGGCAGTTGCCATCACGGGTACAGGCAGCAAGCTGGATCAGCTGGCGGAATCTGAAGGCTGGCTCGCCCGCTTCCCCATGTGGGACTGGGTGGGAGGTCGCACGAGTGAAACGGGACCCGTCGGTCTGATTCCTGCCGCGCTACAAGGGCTCGACATCAATGGAATGCTGTCCGGCGCCAAAGCCATGGACGGAGTGACCCGACAGCCTGATGCTGCCCGCAACCCGGCCATGCTCCTGGCCCTTATGTGGTTTTTTGCTACCGACGGACAGGGCTCCAAGGACATGGTAGTTCTCCCCTACAAGGATCGCCTCGAATTGTTCTCCCGTTACTTGCAGCAGCTTGTCATGGAATCCCTCGGCAAGGAAAAGGATCTCGACGGCAACGTCGTCCACCAGGGAATCGCGGTCTACGGCAATAAGGGGTCAACCGACCAGCACGCCTACGTCCAGCAGCTCCGCGAAGGCGTCCCCAACTTTTTTGCCGTGTTTATTGAAGTCCTCCAGGACCGTTCGGGCGACTCGATCGAAGTCGAACCTGGCATCACATCAGGCGACTTCCTGCACGGGTTTTTTCTTGGAACGCGCGACGCGCTCTACGAAAACGAGCGCCAATCCGTTACCCTGACAATCAACGCGGTCACCTCCGAGTCTGTGGGTATGTTGATTGCTCTGTTCGAGCGTGCAGTCGGATTCTACGCCTCCCTGATCAACATCAATGCCTACCATCAGCCGGGGGTGGAAGCCGGCAAAAAAGCCGCTGCCTCGGTCCTCGACCTGCAGACTAAGGTCTTGGCTGGACTCGATGATCCCTCCACCGCAGCAGAATTAGCTCAGAAACTGGGACTGGAAGACCAGACCGAATGGGTATTTAAGTGTCTTTCCCGATTGGCCAAGAATGGTCGTGTCCAAGTTGAGCCCACGCATATGCCACCCGCTCCCGACGCAAAATTCTCCGCCTGATCCCGGGCTCCTCCGCTTACTCTTCATTCAACCTTCTTCACCATGAACATGCTTTCGCTTGTTCTGCGCATCCTCGGGATCGCAGGCGGTATTCTCGCCGGCGCGGCTTGGTTTATTACCAATGGCGCCCTTCAGGATAAACAAACCTTACTCGATACCGAAAAGACCCAGCACAAGGCAACGCGTAGCGAGCTGGCCGACGTCAAAGAAAAGGCAATCCACCTGGAATCTGATCTGAAATTGATACGGATCGACCTCGCTGCTCAGAAACAAGAAGTGAACCAATTCCAGAATCAGTATTATGAAGCATCCCAGGAAATCAATCGACTGCAGGCCAGCCTCGAGTCAGAGCAGGAACTGGCCGAGCGCCTCTCGATGGATAATCATCGCCTGAAGCATGAAATTCTGATGGTAAAATCCGTGCCTCCCCCCGATATCGACAACTCTGATGAAGTGCTCGGCTACAAACGGAAAATCGAGGACCTGGAAGCGGAAATTCAGGAATTGCAAGGCCGCCTCCGCGGAGCACCGGTCATGGTGTCCACCCATCCCACCACCTCCGCCGTGAAAGCAACACGGTTTCAGGTAGATGCCATGGTGGCCGCCATCAAACCCGAATCCGGCCTGATCGTGGTCAACCGTGGCTTCGACTCCGGTCTTCGCAAGATGAGCGAATATTCTTTACTCAGAAATGGAACAGAAGTGGGGCGATTCCGTGTCACTGTAATTGATAGTGCGATGAGTGCAGGCTCAATCCATGGAAATGGAGATCTGAGCAATCGCTTGCGTACCGGCGATTCTATAGTCATTGTCCAATAAATGAGTAAGCTAAAACGACTTCTTCTTTTGATGGCTGCCATCGGATCCAGCTTCTTCTTCACCGGCTGTTTTGACGCTGATGTGGACGATTCGGAGATCCCCTGGACCCGCCCCCAAAGCTGGGAAAACAGCGCTCCCGGCATGGGTAGTGGGATGGGTGGCAATACCTTCTAATCGGCCCACGCCCTTGTCCGAATTGCCTGGAGATACGCCCTCCGGCTTCCAGATAGAGCCAGCGACGCTCTATGTCGTGTCGACGCCTATTGGCAACCTGGAAGATGCCACCCCTCGCAGTATTCACTGTCTTTCACAGGTAGATCAAATTGCCTGCGAAGATACACGGGTTACGGGCAAACTGCTGAAACTTCTCGGTATTCCGGAAAAACCTTTGATTTCCTACCGGGACGAAAACGAAAAAATACTCAGCGATACCCTGGCCGATTCCATCGCGGCAGGTACCTCCCTCGCCCTGGTCTCGGATGCAGGTACTCCGACTTGTAGCGACCCCGGCTTTCGCCTCATTCGGGCCTGCCGCAGAGCGGGTCTCCCGGTCATCCCCATCCCGGGCATAACAGCCTCCGCTACCGCGCTTTCCGTCTCCGGCCTGCCCACCGACGGTCACCTCTTCGTGGGGTTTCTCCCCCCCAAGGCATCTGCCCGCCAGCGCTTCCTCGAATCCCACAAGGAGTTCCCCTACACCCTGGTTCTCTACGAATCCACCCACCGGATCGAGAAGCTGTTGGACGACATCCTAGCCGTGCTCGGCCCCGATCGTGTAATTCACATGGCCCGGGAAATGACCAAGCGCCATGAAACCTATCTCACAGGTTCGGTAGCCACTGTCATGGCCGAAATGAAAACGCGGTCCAAAAAAGGAGAATTCGTGGTCTGTATCGCCCGCCAGGGGTTTGCACTGTAGCCGGGGTTAAAATGGATTGCTGAACTTCTCATCCGTCAGCATTTCCATGTCGGTGAGGGTATGGAGGAACGCAATCAGGGCATCTTTCTCCCGCTGTGTAAATTGGAACTGAATGGGTCGCCCGTCAAAGCTTCGCAGAGGCGGGGTTAAATTGGGGTGATCCTGAATTCCACTGCTGTAGTGCTCAATCACTTCCTCGAGGGTCGAAAACCGTCCGTCATGCATATACGGGGGGCGGATCGCTATATTACGCAGCGACGGCGCTTTAAATTTACCAATGTCGCGGCGATTTCCCGTGCTTTCAAACACCCCCAGATCATCAGTTGAAACCGCATCCAGACCGTTTGTCACAGATGTAGTGGTCCCAAATCGTCCATTGGGAATCGGTCCGACAAAAGCTTCGGTTACATGACATCCCGAGCAATTAACGAGATCTCCGCTACTCACCACGATAGGGAGAAAGAATATTCGTTTACCGAAATTCTCCTCAGGAGTGAAACCGGGAAAGTCCTCAATGGGGGACCACACCTGACGCCGCGTACGGTCGTATTTTGAGCCCGTACTAACCAGACTTCTCACAAATTGAGCTAAGGCTTTCGCAATGCGATCAGCGGTTACGGTGGAGTCCCCGAAAGCATCCTGAAAAAGTGACGGGTAATACGGTTGCTCGGCAACGATCGATACGAGCTCGGCCGGGGACAGACCCATTTCGACAGGGTCCAGGAAGGGCATCAGCACCTGCTCTTCCAAGGTCTCTGCCCGTTCATCCCAAAAGAATTTCCCACTGTAGTAAAAGCGTGCATTGACCAGCCCCATGGAGTGCCGCCGCGTATGACCACCGGCAAACCCTTCGCTCACCACTCGAGGATCAGAGAACCCGTGTGCTTGCTGGTGGCAGGAGCCGCAGGAGACCGTGCGGTTGGCACTTAACTTTTTATCATAGAAGAGAACTCGCCCCAGGGTAGCACCTTCATTGGTGATCGGATTGTCTGGAGGCGTGTTGTCCAGCCTAACGGCAGCGTGTTGAAACGGGAAATGCGGCGGGAAAGCATTTCGTTTATAATGGTCCGGCAACGGGATGTTGGAGTAGTCAAACGGCGTTTCGGGAAGCGCAGGCTCCTTCGAGACTTCAGGTGAAATCACCATCTGCCTGCCTGGCACCTCACTCGAACGAGCCCAAAGGGTGAGGACCAAGCCCCAAAGTAAAAGGAAAGCAACTTTGAATAGGGTTTGCATTAGATCTCGGCCTGATCGACTGGTCCCCAGCCGCTCTCCGGGGTTCGTTTCCCATTAAACGATAATTCATCAGGAAAGTTTCATACGCTGAATAAATCTTCAACATCGGATTGCCGGGCAATAATTTGGGAAAAGTCCCTAGACACTAGCGATCTCGCATTAGACACTTCATTTCCATGGAACGCCTCGCCGTTATCGATATTGGCAGCAATAGCATCAAACTCCTGGTTGCCGAACCGGGAGATCCTGTCGACAGCGTGCTCAATGCTATCCGAGAGACCCGGATCAGTGCCGGAATTTCGGGCCACCCTCCTCAATTAAAAGCCAGTGCTATTGAAGCGGGCGTCCAGAGTGTTTCCGAACTGATTCAGGACGCAAAAGACGCTGGAGCGGACCAGTTTATCGCGGTGGCTACGAGTGCCGTTCGGGACGCGGCCAATGGACATGTGTTTGCCGGCTCATTAAAGACTCAGACCGGCCTGGATCTGCGCATCCTGGATGGCGTAGAAGAGGCACGCTATATCGCCCTGGGCGCTCAGTGTGACCCGGCCATTGCCCCCATAAACAATTTCCGCATGATTGATCTGGGAGGGGGAAGCATGGAGTGCATTACCTTTCAGGGAGGTCGGGTCATCCAGGCGGCAAGCCTTCCCCTGGGGGCCGTCCGGTTGACAGAGCAGTTCATCCCTCACCCGGAAAACCCGGTTTCAACACCTGCGCTCGAGGCAATCAAGGCCCGGGTGAATGAAACCATTGAGGGGGCCTCCCTTGATCTGGCCTCCCCTTCCCTGCCTCTGGTCGCAGCCGGAGGCGGATTTAATGTGGCCCGCCGTGTCTGGGAGGCCGATCCCGAATCCTTCAAGCAAAACCCCTCCTTTATCCCGCTTTCCTGGTTGAAGCGCTGGCGACTCATTCTCGCCAACCTGAAATTAGAGGACCGCATGAGAATCCCCGGAGTCCCGGTTCAACGTGCCGACATCATGCCAGCTGCGGTCCAGGTCATGGTGACCGTGGCGGAGCTGTGTGGGCAGGATCAATTTATTCATACCGCTTACAACCTGCGCTATGGGCTGGCCAAAGAGACCTTCTCAAATAGCTAGCTAGCGCTATGAGTTAACCTCGATTCCAGTTCCCGAAAATCCTCCGGAATAGGTGCCTGGATAAGCAGGGGCTCCCCGGAAATCGGGTGCGTCAGTTCAAGTGTTTCCGCGTGGAGCATGACTCGGAGGATCGGCTCCCAGGCTCGACCTTTGGATTTATACCCGTAGACCCGGTCTCCCAGCAGGGGGTGCCCAATGTGCTGCATATGGACGCGAATCTGGTGGGTCCGACCGGTATGAATTCGGCATCGAACCAGAGCTGCTCCCGCTTGTTTCCATATAATCTTCCAATCCGTGTGCGCGAATCGCCCTTCCCCCTCTTTACACACCTGCATACGCGTGCGGACTACAGGGTGGCGATCAATCGGGGCCTGGATACTTCCACTCGCTTCTTTCGGTTCTCCATTGACCCAAGCGAGGTACTCTTTCCGCGTGGTGCGCTGCGAAAACTGACGGACCAAGGCATGGTGTGCGCCCTCCGTTTTGGCCACGACGATCACTCCACTTGTCTCCTTGTCCAAACGATGGACGATTCCGGGTCGATCCGGAGCTCCGACCGGGCTCAGGTGTCCCTCCGTATGATATAATAGGGCATGCACCAGGGTATCCTCACCGGTTCCACTTCCCGGATGTGTCACCATGCCAGGAGCCTTGTTCACCACGACCACCGCCTCATCCTCAAACAGCACTTCGAGAGGAATATTCACCGGGCGGATATCAGACGAAGGTTCGGGCAACCATTCGATTACCAACTCATCTCCCGGTTGAAGCTTTTCCCGACGCTTTAATACCTGCTCGCCCCGGCTGATCAAACCGGCGTCCAGAGATTTCTGTATCTGGCTCCGGCTCAGGTCGTCAAACTGCCGCGCCAACACTTTATCGGCCCGGTCCGGGGATATGGTGCCGGGGAGCGTATAGAGAAAGGAATCGGATGCCTCATCCATACTTCAAATTCCATGGAATATGCGCGGACACAGCAAGCCTGCGCCAAAAAGGGAAACCGATGGTTTTCAAGCCGTGTTGAGAAGCCGTTCCCGGGAAGACTATCCCATTACTTCTTCTTTTCTGCAGCTGCCTTCACCGGCCTCCCCTTGAGGTAATCCGGGTTGAGCTTTTGGAGCGAAGCGGGAAGGAACAGTCCATTTTTCCGGATCAGCTTGCCGTCGAAATAAATCTCTCCCCCTCCAAACGCTTTGCGCTGCACACAGACAATGTCCCAGTGCACTTGGGATCGATTGCCATTGTCCGCTTCCTCATACGCCTGTCCAGGGGTAAAGTGAAAAGAACCTGCCATCTTTTCATCAAACAAGGTATCGCGCATTCCCTCGAGGACATAGGGGTTAAATCCAAGGGAAAACTCGCCAATATAACGGGCACCTGGATCGGAATCGAGAATCTGGTTCATCCGCTTCGAATTGCTCGAACTGGCTTCCACGATTTTGCCTTTCTTGAAGACGAAGCGAATATCATCGAAGGACACGCCCTGATAGACACTTGGCACATTGTATTGCAATACCCCTTCTACACTATCCCGAATCGGAGCCGTAAAGGTCTCCCCATCCGGAATATTGCGCGACCCACCACAGGTCACCGTATTGATCCCCTTAATGGAAAAACGAAGGTCCGTTTCACCCGGGCCGACAATGCGCACCTCGTCGGTCTTGTCCATCAACCGCTTCAATGCATTCATTCCCGGAACCATCCGCTTATAATCCATAGTGCAGACGTCGAAATAGAAGTCCTCAAACTCTGCGGTACTTTTCAAAGCTTGCTGAGCCATGGCGGGCGTAGGCCACCGCAACACTACCCATTTGGTTTTTTTCACCCGCCAATCCAACACCGGCTTGTAATGCTTCATGTAGGAACTCATGTCCTTGCTCGGGATATCCGAGGTCTCGAAAATGTTATGGCTCCCTCGCACCGCCACATAGGCATCGACCTTCTTCATCTGGGCCAGTTGCCAGGCCGTGTGGGTTTTGAACTGCTGCTCCTTACCCCCACGCAAAAGCGCTCGGGTTATCTGGGCGTCATGCAGGTTCAGGATAGGGTGTGCCCGCCGTGCCCTTGCGCCTTCAATCAAGGCAATGACCATTTCCCGTGGACAATCAAATGCATCGATGAGAACGGTTTCGTCTTTCTTCAATTCAACAGAATGCCCTAACAGGACGGCTGCCAATTTTTTGTATCTAGGATCCATATTGCTTAACTAGATGGGAACGCTACGGCCTGGCAAGTTTTCCATCGAAATCCAAATTCGACAAAGGGTCGCTTGCAAGACTGGCTCCCACGCTTCGGTCCTCGTGTTGGAGAGCGGTTGTGTGTTTCACCACAGGGTCGAAGTCGGACCCATCGGCCCAAAACCAATGGCAGCAATGTAGCAGCCTCAGCAGCGAAGGGACATAAAGAACGACTCAGATAAGACGACGGACCCCTTATCAGCTCCCCCGGCGGATGTCCGACCCCTTGAAAGTAATACTGACCCGATATACTTTTTTCACCTTGGTCACGATTTCATATGTCGTCGGGTCAATTCGGTGGGGGATTTCCTCTTTCCTTAAATCTACTGCCGCGTTGTAGCCCCGCTCAGAGAAAATATCCAGCAGCATGGCGATGGCGTTGGGGTCATTAAATATCGTATCCTCCGTATTGATGTAAGCCCGGCCAGTGATGGCATGCCGCTTGATGATCGGCATGAAGTAGGTCTCAATGTTGTTGACCACTTTGGCAAACAGGTCGGTTTGCCGTTGCTGGTACCCATCCAGTCGATTGATCAAGTCCTGCCGGGCATGTTCGATAATCGAGGTGGAAATCGGAATCCCCGAGAGCCGGTCATAGGTCGCCTGATCCAGCTCCAGTGAGCTCTGGTAGCGCATTTCCGCAATGATGCGTTCCTGAACCTCTTCAACTGCCCCATGCGCATTGACGAAGTGATAGTAGAAAATCTCTCGGAGTGACTTTAGACTGTCATAAGTCCGCTCCTTGAACAGGCGATACCGGTTCCGCGCCGCCTCCGGATCCAGGTCTGTTACTCGAATCTCTTTCTTTTCCCCAACACCAGAGGCCTCGACTTCCTTGTTCCAGGCTTCCATTTGGCGACCCCGCTCCAACTGGCGGTCCACACTCACCTTTTCATCGACAAACAGCACGACAATATGGAAGTGAGGTTTTGGGAAATGCCGCGCGTGGAGGGTATTTAAGTACTTAGCCCGCAGGTCCATCAACTTCAGGTAAAAGAGCTTCAAACACTCTACCTGAACCAGCGACCGCGGAAACCCGTCCACAATCCCCCCAGTCTTATACTTTGGATTGAGCAGGCGGCGAAACACGATTTCTACGACTTCGCGGTCGCCCACCAACATCCCGGCATCAATCAACTTTTGAGCTTCCGGACTATCCAGCAGGCTACTGACTACGACCGGCTCCGCCGTAATATCCCGAAACTTCATAATGAACTGGGTATGGGTCCCTTTACCCGAACCAGGTGCGCCATTTAACCAGAAGATTTCTTTCGGGAAGCGCATGTTCTCCTCCCCAAACTCTTCCACCAGGGTACTCCAGATGTCGTCAAAGATGAGGGAGGCATCTTTCACCTCCAGGTCTCGAACTTGCTGTTGCTGGGATCCCTCTGTGTTCCCTTGCGGGCTTTTAATCGCCATTATCGTGTGTTTCTAGATGAATAAAACGTGCAGAAAACTCAATTAAGGACAGGCAAGGCCCGTGATCAATACAAATAGGCCCCTCCCCAACCGCGGCTTATATGCTCCCTTCAGCCGCTTTGGACGAGGGAAGACCAGACCGTGTAGACAGTTTGTTTTTGGGAAAGCAGATACGGGATACCGCCTCCTCAAAGTCTGCCGCCCCATCCAGGATTTCGATTTCCAGCCGTAAAAAGTAAAACGGTAGCTCGGTCGACCAACTGGGATCGAGGCGCACTGCATCTTTTTCCGTGGTCACCAGGCAGTCCACCCCGGCTTCCCGGGCATTCTTGTAAAACCGCCTTAATTCACCCTCGCTGAAGCGGTGGTGGTCCAAAAAGCGCTCGCAGTAGCGGATCTCGGCCCCATAGCGGATCAGCAGCGATTCAAAACTATCGGGAGTCGCGATTCCGCTCAAGGCGGCCACCTTTTTCCCTTTTAACCAGTCCAGCGGGAGGTCCTCCGCTTCATGAAATACCGGCCGCAGAAACTGAGGTTGGTGGGTACACTCAATGATATCCACCTCCGGGTTGTAGGCTCGAATCATCTCTCGGATTTCCCGGGTCGATTTGCCATCGCTCTTTGTAATGAAGACATAAGAGGCCCGGCTCAGATGCTCGATCGGCTCACGCAAAATACCCCGCGGCAATAGATTCCCATTCCCGAAAGGATTGGTTTTATCCACGAGCAGGAGATTGAGACGACCCTTTAGGGGGAGGTATTGGAAGCCATCATCCAGCACCAGGGTATCCACCCCGAAGGTCTTGATCGCAAATCGACCTGCTTTGACCCGGTCCTTGTCTACAATCACATGCACCCCATATGGAAGAAGATTGCGCGCCAACATGTAGGGCTCATCCCCGGCCTCCCAGCTGTTCAGATGGACCCTTCTCCCGTCGCTCACAATCTTCGGCGGGGTTTCTGCCGCATGGGTCAGCCAGCGCCACCACTTCTTGTAAGGCGGTTCCTTCTTACTTTTATACCCCCGGCTCAGGATGGCGACCGTCCGTCCACGTTGAGCCAGGCTCCGGGCAAATTTTTCCACCACAGGTGTCTTTCCTGTGCCCCCTACGGTCAGGTTACCGACCACCACCACCAGACACCCAAGGGGCTGGTTCCTGAGGACACGCTTCTCGTACAAGAAGAGGCGCAAGCGCACCACCCCGCTGAAGATGAATGAAACAGCTTTGAGGAAACCTCCAAAAAACCAAACCGCTCTTCCCTGAACTCGATCATAAATAACGTCCGCCGTAAATTTTGCGAACTGGTCCAGTTTGCGCCCTATGTGATCGACCAATGCCTTCATGAAATCCCTCAGTCTGGCCGCGTATAGGCCTGACCTGAGTCTAGATTTAAACATGATCCTGACGGTGCAATGATATTTCGCATCTAATTTACAGAATCTTTACCTGGGCGGCCGAAAAAAATATCTGTGTTGACGGATGAACCTCACCGTCTTTTTAACGACACGCCGACTATCAACTCAAAAGAAGATCATTTTTCGTGAGCACTAAACTGTTTATTCCAGGCCCCGTTCAGGTTTCTGATAAAACCTACGCCGCCATCACCACCCCCGTAGTCGGGCATCGCAGCCAGGATTTTGTTGACCTTTACCAATCAGTTCAACCCGGCCTGCAGCGCCTTTTTCATACCAAGGATCCGGTATTTATCAGCACCAGCAGTGCCTGGGGAGTCATGGAGGGATCAATCCGCAACTTGACCCGGAAGAAGGTGCTCAATTGCATGAACGGAGCCTTTTCCGATAAATGGAATGATGTTTCCCAGCGCTGCGGGCTCTCGGCAGACTCCCTGAAATTTGAATGGGGACAGCCCATTGCTCCGGAGGTCCTTCGCGAAGCCTTAGCCACCGGGGAGTATGATGTCGTTACGCTGGTCCACAATGAAACCTCTACCGGAGTTATGAGCCCGCTGGAGGACATCGCTGCGGTGTTAGGCGAGTTTCCCGAGATTATTTCGGTCATCGACACGGTCAGCTCCTTCTCCGTCGTTCCTATCCTCAAGGATGAATGGGGCCTGGATGTAATCCTGACCGGGTCTCAGAAAGCCCTGGCGCTGCCGCCCGGTATGGCCCTCTTCACCGTATCTGATCGCGCTCTGGAGCGGGCCGCTAGTATAGAGGGTCGGGGCTACTACTTCGACTACCTGGAATTTAAAAAGAACCATGATAAAGGTATGACGCCGAGCACTCCCGTGATCCCACTCATCTATGGACTCCGCTCCAAGCTCGAGGACATCGCGGAAGAGGGAATCGAAAACCGCTACGCCCGTCATGCCCACCTCAATAGCCTGGTTCACGATTGGGTCGCCCGGAACGGGCTGGAGCTATTCCCCGTAGCCCCTGAATTTGCCTCCAGGGCGTTGACCTGCGTGAAAAATACCCGGGAGCTTGATATCCCGCATATAAATCAACTTCTTAGAGAAAACTTCAACTGCGTGATCGACGGAGGATATGGAAGGATCAAAGGCAAGACCTTCCGTATCTCCAATATGGGTGATGAAACCGAAGCGACGATTTCGGAATTACTCGGTAACCTCGACCACATCCTGAACAACCTGCTTTAATTGAGTAAGATATACTTTGGATAACGATCTAAAAACCCTGATTGTCGCCGAGAAACCCAGCGTCGCCACCGATCTGGCACGCGCGCTCGGGAACATTAAGAAAAATGGCGATTTTTATGAGAACGAAAAATACGTCATCAGTTCTGCCGTCGGTCATCTTGTCGAATTATTCATGCCGGATGATATCGACAAAAAGCTGAAAGCCTGGCGTATCAGCCTTCTCCCCATCCTGCCCAAAAAGTTTGAGCTCAAGCCCATTGAGAAAACCAAAAAGAAATATCAGGAGCTGAAAAAGCTCATGAACCGCAAAGATGTCGGACAAATCATCAATGCATGTGACGCCGGGCGCGAAGGGGAACTTATTTTCACCTACATGTACGAGGCCGCCAAATGCAAGAAACCGGTCCAACGCTTGTGGATGGTGTCCATGACCAAGGGCGGTATCCTCACCGCCTTTGAGGATTTGCGGCAAAATGAAGAGATGATCCCCCTTCAGTCCGCTGCGCGATCCCGGTCCGAGGCGGACTGGTTAATTGGAATTAACGGGACACGGGTCTTAACCACGCGCATGTATGGTGCGCGAGGGCGCAACGTAGCTACCGTGGGCCGGGTACAGACCCCGACCCTCACCCTGGTTATTGAACGCGAAAAAGAGATCCAGAATTTTGTCCCCCAAACATATTGGAGGATCCTCGGGCAATTTCAGATCACCGATGGCAATTACGATGGGGTCTACCAGAAACCCGACTTCAAGAAATCCGAGGATGCCCCCCACGACCGAGCCGAGCGCATCTGGGATAAGGAAACCGCCGACCGCGTCCTCGCCGAAATCAATGAGATCGGGATGGCCCAAGTCGAAGAAGAGAAGAAGCGATCCCGCCAGAGCTCGCCTCGCCTCTACGACCTGACCACGCTCCAGCGGGAAGCCAATAACCGCTTCGGTCTCCCGGCCGGGAAGACCCTGCGGATCGCCCAGGCCCTCTACGAGCGCCACAAGATGATCACCTACCCGCGGACCGACAGCCGAGCCCTGCCCCAGGATTATCCAGACACGGTGAAGAAAGTGCTCGGCGGCTTTGTTGGAGAATTTGCCGGTTATGCCGAAAAAGTGATCCAAAACGATTGGGTGAATCCCGCCAATAAGCGGATTTTTAATAACGCTCAGGTCAGTGATCACTTTGCCATCATCCCAACCGACGCCAAACCCAAGAAGCTGACCGCTGATGAGGCCAAGGTCTACGACATGATCCTGCGCCGTTTTATCGCCGTCTTCTACCCACCCGCAGAATACGACGTCACCACCCGCCTCTCCAAGTTGGGGGAGCATACTTTCAAGACAGAAGGTAAGGTGTTGGTCAAACAGGGCTGGCTCGAGGTGTATGGTCAAAAGAGCAGTGGAGATGGGGACCTCCCCGCCATCACCGCTCCCGATGGCACCCCACCCCAGGCAAAACTGGTATCTGCCGGGTTGGAGGAAGATGCAACGCGCCCTCCCCCACGCTATACTGAGGCCACCCTCCTCTCCGCCATGGAGGGAGCCGGAAAACTGGTCGACGACGAGGACCTTGCCGAGGCCATGAAAGAAAAAGGTCTGGGCACGCCAGCCACCCGGGCCGCCATCATCGATCAGCTGATTTACCAGAAATATATCGACCGAGAAGGCCGCGAGCTGATCCCCACGCCCAAAGCAGAGGACCTCATTAATTTCATTGAGGCCGTCGGCGTAGAACAATTGACCAGCCCTCGCATGACCGGCAACTGGGAGTTCCAGCTGCGTGAAGTCGAGCGCGGCCATCTCTCCCGGGATGATTTCATGAAGGGGATTGTCGACATGACCAGGGATCTCGTCGACAAAACCAAGAACTTTGATGAAAAGGACGAAGACTTGCCGGATTCTCCCTTCCTTTCGCCCACAGACGGGAAGCCCATGAAGGAGTCCCTCCGGTCCTACCGCTCCCAGGACGGGCAATTCACGGTGTATAAAACGATGTCGAATCGGCGCCTGCAGCCGGAAGAAATAGAAACCCTCCTGAAAGATGGAAAAGTCGGCCCACTTGACGATTTCAAATCCAAAGCCGGAAAGCCTTTCTCCGCGGTGCTCATTATCGATGAAGGCCGGGTAAAAATGGATTTCGGCAACGGAAGCGGCAATGGCGATGACAACGGCCTGGAAGACCTCGACCTGACTCAGTTTGAAGTGATCGGGGTCGCTCCTGACGGAGGCAAGGTCTATGCGACCCCACAGGCCTATATCAGTGAAAAGCGCAAGGAAGGCGACGATAAGGCCTTCCGCATGAGCCGCACCTTGCTTGGAAAATCCATCCCCGATGTCCAGGTTAAGAAACTCCTCGCTGAAAAGAAAACCGACCTGATCGAAGGGTTTCGCTCTCGAAAGACAAACCGGCTCTTTTCCGCTTTCCTCATCCTCAAGGACAATGGAGGTATCGGATTCGAGTTCCCTCCCCGTGCACCCAAGAAGAAAACCGCGGTCAAAAAAAAGAAGGGCTAGGGTCGGGTTTTTTGTAAATGAAGAGATTCCCAATCCCCAATCATACCTCACCTTTTACAATTTTTTCCTCCATGAAAGATTTTTGTAGACGTACCCTAACCCGTCCCTTAATTAGCATTCCTAAATCGATCATCTCAAAGTATTAATCCAGCTAAACAAGATCTGTCATGCCTATCGCAACTCCTGCTCAGTTTAAACAAATGCTGAAAGCCGCCCAAGACGGCAGCTACGCCTACCCGGCAATCAACTGTACTTCAATTATCACGCTGAATGCCGCCCTCAAGGGATTCGCGGATTCCAAGTCAGATGGGATCATTCAGTTTTCCACCGGTGCGGGCCAGTTCGCCTCCGGCCTGAATAACAAAGACACGACTTATGGAACCATCATTCTGGCGGAGGCAGCTCATCGCCTGGCCGAGCAATATGATGTCGTGGTCGCTCTGAACACTGACCACTGCCAGCCCGAAAAAGCAGCCAGTTTTCTGAAACCTCTGATCGAAGCTACCGCCGCACGCCGAGCCAAAGGTGAAAACAACCTGTTCCAGAACCACATGCTGGACGCCTCCGCCCTGCCGCTGGCTGAAAACATGGAAATCTCCAAGGAATATATCAAACTCTGCGCCGAAAACGAAATCGTGCTGGAAGTAGAAGCAGGCGTCGTCGGAGGAGAAGAGGAAGGGGCCGCCGGATCCGAGGATACCCCGGAAGAAATGCTCTACACCACCCCGGAAGACATGGTTACGGTCTACGAAACCTTGAATGAACTGGGGTCCTTTACTTTCGCGGCCACTTTCGGCAATGTCCATGGCCACTACAAGCCAGGCGCCGTCAAGCTCAGGCCCGAAATCCTGAAAAAAGGCCAGGCTGCCGTCATGGAGAAATATGGGGCCGACGCCGAAATGGACCTCGTCTTCCACGGCGGCTCCGGGAGCCTCCTTTCCGAAATCCGGGAAACCCTGGACTACGGCGTGATCAAGATGAACGTCGATACCGACACCCAATATACCTTTACGCGCCCGATCGCCGATCACATGTTATCCAATTACGACGGAGTCCTCAAGATCGACGGGGAAATCGGCAATAAGAAGGTCTACGATCCTCGCAGCTATTTGAAAAAAGCAGAAGAAGGCATGGCCGCCCGCGTGGCAGAAGCCTGCAGCGACCTGCTCAGCAACGGAAAGACCCTCTTCGGCCAGATCTAGGCAGCTTTCCCTGTTACCCCATTAAACTGTAGGGCCGCTCTTCCACCCGGAGGAGCGGCTTTATCTTTTTCACGCCTTTGTCATTGCGAGGAGAGATTCGACGAAACAATCTCAGCTTACCCTCCACCCTCACATCGCTCCAATGGCTTTCACGCTCGAAATACCCAATAAAACCTACGCCGGGGTCATCTTTGATAACGATGGCACCTTGGCCGATTCCATGCCGCTCCACTACCAGGCCTGGCTGGACGCAGTCCACCGCCAGAATCCTGATCTGGAATGGCCCGTCGAGTTGTTCTACAGCATGGCCGGTATGAACGTCCACGAAACCGTCAACCGGCTTAACACCATCCTGGGAACCTCGCTGGACCCTTATCAGGCCGAGAAGGACAAACTGGAAATTTTTGAGCGAATCTCCCATCAGGTCGAACCCATCCCACCGGTGGTCGCCTACGCCCGTGAGTTAAAGGAAAGGGGTATTCCCATTGCTGTCGGAACGGGAGCCCACCGTGTCGATGCCATCCTCACACTCGAAGCAATCGGAGCCGAAGACATATTTGAGATCGTGGTCACGCAGGACGATGTCAAAAACGGAAAGCCCGACCCCGAAACCTGGCTCCTCTGTGCAAAAAAAATGGGGGTCGACCCCCAGGACTGTCTCGTCCTTGAAGACGGGGAGCTCGGGATTAAAGCCGCTGAAATCCTCGGAATGGACGTCGTCCGCATCCCGCATAATTGGCGGGACGCCTGATCCCGGCTCAGGGCAACCAGGGTGTGGGAAAATCCGGCTTCCGCTTTTCGAGATAGGCCTGTTTCCCTTCATGCCCCTCTTCGGTGAGATAATACAACAAGGTGGCATTACCCGCCAATTCCTGCAGACCCTGCTGGCCGTCCACATCAGCATTAAATGCACTTTTCAAGCAACGAATAGCCAGGGGGCTATGTTGTAGGATATCCTGAGCCCAGGCCACACCCTCGGCCTCTAGTTGCTCCACCGGCACAACTCGGTTCACCAGCCCCATCTTTTCCGCCTCCTCCGCGTTGTATTGGCGGCACAGATACCAGATCTCGCGCGCCTTTTTCTGGCCCACAATGCGCGCCAGGTAGCTCGAGCCAAAGCCTCCATCAAAACTGCCGACCCGCGGTCCGGTCTGACCGAAAATAGCATTGTCAGCGGCAATGGTCAGGTCACAAACCACGTGGAGGACATGCCCTCCCCCGATTGCGTAACCCGATACCAGGGCAATAACCACCTTGGGCATACTCCGGATCAATTTCTGCAGGTCGAGAACATTGAGTCGGGGCACCCCATCCTTGCCCACATAACCGCCTTTCTGGTCACCCCGCACGGATTGATCCCCCCCCGAGCAAAAGGCGTATTTTCCATCTGTATGAGGGCCTGCTCCAGTCAGTAAGACCACCCCGATTTCCGGATCTTCACGAGCATCGGTAAACGCGTCTATCAATTCAATGACGGTGTCAGGAGTAAATGCATTGCGCTTGTGGGGACGATTGATCGTCACCTTCGCGATGCCACCCATCTTCTCATATAAGATGTCGTTGTATACTTTGGCCGGGGTCCAATTCATGGAAGTAACCTTTCTCAAATTCAGTCATCTGGCAAGCCAGAGGCCAGGAATCAGAACTCAGAAGCCTGACACCGGCTTTCAGCTTTCCGCAACGTCCAGCTTCAGTCCGGCAGCTAACTCGCTCAATAACCGTTTCCGAAAGGGAACATCGGTTTGCGGATCGGTCTGTATCTCAATAACCCGGATACCCGGCTTACGTGGCTCTTCCATCAAGAGGGCGGTAAAGGCCTCCCAGGTCTCTGCCTGCATCAAGGGGACACCATGCCCGTGCAGAAAAGCCTGCCACTTAATCGACTGAGGTGTGAGAAAGAAATCTTTGAACCCATCCCGGGTCTGACTGATGGGTAAGTTTTCAAAGATGGCTCCACCCCCATTATTGATGAGCAAAATGGTCAACGTCCCCTTGAACCAGGGCTTGAGCAAGAACCCGTTGCTGTCGTGCAACAGGGCCAGATCACCGGTCAACAAAACAGCATGGTCTTGTTGATGGGTAATCCCAACCGCGGTCGATAAGGTTCCATCAATCCCATTTGCCCCTCGGTTTACGTAGATGGGGTGGTGATTGTTGTTCGGTGCCCAGAAATACTCCGCATCTCGAACTGGCATACTGTTGGCAATAAAGACCGGTGTTCCCGCGGGAAGCACTTTGGATAACTGCCATGGGATTTTCCCCTCAAACACACGGTCACACCCCCAGAAAGCATCCTGAAGTTTATTCTGAAACTGGGACTCCAGGGATTGCCAGATCCTGGCCCAGGCATATTCCGTCTTCCTGACAACAGGTTCCAATTGGGCAACCCACCCCTCGATGCTCAACCGGATCGGAGTTACCGGCCGGTTTAAGGGATCTCGATTATCATCGCTAGGATCGACCTGGTAAGTTATTACTTTGTATGTTTCCAACCAGTTCCGGAGTAGCTTGCTGGTCGGCAGGGATCCTACCTGAATTATGGTTTCGGGTGCCAGGGCTTCGGCAATTTCTTTGTTTCTCAGGATAGTATCGTATCCACATACCAAATACGGATTGGAATCCGAGAAATTCCTCAATGGGGATAACGCATCGGCAAACACAGGGTAACCCAGTTTCTTGGATAAACCCCCTATTGCTTCGCAAAATGCCTGTGGATCCCCGGGAGATGCATGGCCTACCACGATCAGACCATTAAGGCCCTCTGGGCAAGGGGGGGGCGATAGCCCTCCAGGATCTCCAGATACGGCCACCCGCTCCTCCTCCATAATGGCGCTCAAATCAGACAAGGGTTGCAGGGCCGCCCCTTCAGTAGGATGAAGCGGATCTCTGAACGGAATATTGTAATGAATGGGTCCTGCGTTTCGGCTTGTCGATCTGGAAAATCCTTCAATCAGGGTCTGAAAGAGGCGCCGGATAGAGGCCTCCTCCTCCTCGGGAAAGTCCAACTCCGCTTCAAATCGGGGGTACCCGGCAAACACTCCGAGCTGGTCAATCGTCTGCCCGGAGTGACATTCCCGCAACTCATGGGGGCGATCGGCCGTCATGACAATGAGCGGGACGTGGCTATACCGCGCCTCGATAACCGCCGAATAATAATTGGAGACCGCCGTGCCCGAGGTACAGATTAAACCCACCGGCCGATGGAACTGCTTGGCCAGACCAAGCGCGAAAAAGGAAGCAGAGCGCTCATCCAGGACAGGGAAAGCCTCCAGTTCAGGGTGATGGGAAAAGGCATAGGTCAACAAGGCCGACCGGCTCCCCGGGGAAATGACAACCTGTCGCATCCCTAAATGGACCATGGCATTGGCGATCAACCCAGCCCAGTAGGCATTCGTATTCGATAACTGGACCGCATCAAAATGAAAAGGTGTCGGATCGGCCATGGCCGTTAAGTTTTGAGAGCCGGTAGCACCGCCTCCAGCTTTAAATTGGTTTCAGCCAACTCCTTTTCCGGATTCGACCCCGCGACGATCCCACTA
>JANQKZ010000025.1 GCA_028280845.1 Opitutales bacterium
AGCTGATGGTATCCAACCTCCGCCTTCCGACCACAGACCTCCGACTTCCGCCCTCCGATCTCCGCCTTCCGACCTCCGTCCTCCGACTTCCGGCTTCCGTCCTCCGTCCCCCGCCCTGGTGGTCTGCCCTGCCTCCCTCGTCGAAAACTGGAAGCGCGAGGCGGCCCGCTTCACGCCCGATCTCCAGGCATTTAAAAACCATGGCAGCCAGCGCATCAAAGAGCCCGAGGAAGCGGCAGCCTACGACCTAATTGTGACCTCCTATGGTACCCTGGTCCGTGACGCCGCCATCCTCCAGGCCATGGAGTTCAGCCTCGTCCTGGCGGACGAGGCGCAGCACGTGAAGAATCGTCGCACCCAGGCGGCACGTGCCCTGCGCGGGCTCCAGGGGAAGGGCCGCTTCATCCTCACCGGTACCCCCATCGAAAATGCCGTCACCGACCTCCGCAGCCTCTTTGCCTTCTTGATGCCTGGCTACCTCTCCGCCATCCCCCAGGGGGCCAGCCGGGAGGAGATGAAGTGGTTCGATGACCGCCACCTGCAACAGGCTGCACCCTACATCTTGCGCCGGACCAAAGACACCGTCGCCCCCGAGCTCCCTGACAAGATCGAGCAGACGATCTACTGCGAAATGCCGGCCGCCCAACTCCAGTTTTACAACAAAGTCCGCCAGGACACGGAGAAGCAGATTTTTGACATGGAGATGGCCGGAGCATCCGAGGGAAAAATAAAATTCGCCGCCCTCACGCAGCTGCTTCGCCTGCGCCAGGTCTGCGCCGATCCGCGCATCCTTGATGATGCGTTTGACCCGAAAAAGTCCACCAAGCTGACCGCCTTTAAAGAAATCCTGGAGGAAGCGATGGATGGCAACCACCGCATCCTCCTCTTTTCTCAGTTCACCCGGGTTCTGGGCTTACTCCAGGAATTCCTCGAACAGGAGGGCCATGACTACTGCTATCTCGATGGATCTACCCGCAACCGGCAAGACATCGTCGACCGCTTCAACCAGGACGACAGCATTCCCGTCTTCCTCATCTCGCTCAAAGCGGGTGGTGTCGGGCTCAACCTCACCGGGGCCGACACTGTGGTTCACTTTGATCCCTGGTGGAACCCGGCCATCGAAGCCCAGGCCACCGACCGTGCCCACCGCATCGGTCAGAGCAAAACAGTGACCAGCCTCAAGCTCATCGCCGCCGGAACCGTCGAAGAAAAAGTCATGGAAATCCAGGCCACCAAGGCAGACCTGCTGAAAAACCTCTTCGAAGCCGCCGATGCCAGCTCCGCCAAGGTCAGTCTCGACGATATCAAGTCCCTCCTGAAAGAGTAGGCCTGGTTGGACGGATTGCCGGGCATGCGTTTTGCGTTGCGAGGAAGCACACGGACGAAGCAATCAAATGATCCACCATCTACCCTGGCCCAATCTGAGCGAATTCGTGCAATTGAGTGCTTCACCAGGGAAACGACCGGGAAGCCACTTCCACATACCCACCAATTTCCTCGGCAATCGCTTCATAATGCAGAAGACCCCGCTTCAGATCCTCGTCAATGGGCACCCCCTGCGCCGCCCCCAGGATGAGGCCGAGGACCGCATTGCGGTGCACATTGTCCCCGCCGGCGTTCGCATTGCCCAGCAGGGCCGCTTTTAAATCAAATTCATGGTGCGCCGCAAAATACAACGAGAGCGGCAGCCCGTGCTCCGGGTAACAGGCCGTTCCCAGCTGTTTCAGAACCACCTCCTCCGGAGCCTGTTTGGCCAGCTCCTCCAGATCAAACGGAGTTTCACTCAAGCGGGTATGCAGCTCCCACATTTGACGATGTGGGATATTCCCCGGCCCCTGGTGGTCGCGATACATCTGAAACATGGCCTCCCCGGTTACCTCGGGAACCCGCGCATCCCGGGCCCACCAGATACTCGCCTCCATGGGATCTTGACCTGCTAGCAAATCCTGAAGCAGCGGAACCGCAACCCCCAGTGCCCCCGCCACATTTTCCGAGCGGTGGGTCAGGTTCTGTTGCTCAAGGGCAAACCCCAGACCCTGGTACGAGCTAGCGGCCAGGAGAGATACCACCATGGGCAGAATCATGCCCCCATGCGAGCCAATCGACCACACCCGGCGCTGCTCCTCCGCGCAGGCATGAATCGGCATGCCCCGTGAAAAATTCTCAAACCAGGAACGAATATAAATCTCCAGATAGGGATCGGGATGGTTCCCGGGGGTGGTGAAAAACTGCACCCAATTTTCCAGAAGCGCATAGGCATCGTAACGCCCCGCCTCCGCCACCGTGCGCAAGAGCATGCGCGCGACATGAGCCGCCACGGTATTCTCTCCCGCCCCTAAGCCGTGGTGGTAATGATACCGCTCCTCCAGCTTGGGGGTAGAATTGCCATGCTCCGATTCCCGTTCACTCGCCTGGATCTCCAGGCGCGAATAGGAGGTGTGGTAGTACCTTATCTGATCATGCAGGATGTCATACGGGCGACCGAGAGCTTCCGCCCGCGCCACATCGGGATGATACCCCATGCCCACCATGAAACTCTCCGGATGGGGATGGGGGGCAGCCTCGAATCCGGTAAGCCCGCCACCAAAGGTCTTCCAGATATTGTCCAGGCTATAAAACCAATGCGCCGGCATCGCCAGGCTGTCCCCGATAAATAGCCCCCAGAGGGCATTCTCAATCCGAAGTCTCCGCTCAATATCCACAGGCATTCCTTCATCATATTCCCCCCCTCCCCTCCCGCAACCCGCAGATGGGTTTAAAAAGCCACCCCCACTCACAACCCCGGACTAAGAACTAAGAACGACGAACGAGGAACCAAGAACGACAAACCAGGAACCACGGTCCCCTTTTGTACTTGCGCAAGGCCGAGAAAGCGCCCATGTTAGCCAGCTTTCCCTGATTCCAGGGGGAATCTCCATACACGGGGCGACCATTCAGGCAGCAGTAGGGCCGTATGGATCGGTCACCTCGATATGAACCCATCATCAAACCATAGCAACCTTAACCACCCTTTGCCCGAACGGCGCCTACAACCGGACGGCAAAGCACGTTCCAACCCACCATCATATGAGTCATCTCATGGAAGAACTGCTCTCCGAGAGCAAGTTCGATAATCTCCAGGAAGGTTCCATCATTACGGGAACCATCATCGAAATCAGACCCAACGAAGTCATTGTCGACATCGGCGGAAAATCCGAGGGCATCATCCCCGCCAACGAGTTCATCGACATCGGGGAACTCCAGGTCGGCGGGGAAATTGAAGTCTTCCTCGAAAAGCTGGAAGACCGCGAAGGCAATCCTGTCCTGTCCTTTGACAAAGCTGAACAAAAGAAGAACTGGGAAAACATCCTGGCCCAATGCGAAGAGGGTTCCATCCTCCAGGGCCGGGTCAAAAGCAAGGTCAAGGGCGGCCTCATCGTCTCCATCGGTGTCGATTCTTTCCTCCCCGCTTCCCAGATCGACATCCAGCCGCCAAAGAATTTAGACCAATACGTCGGCCAGACCTACGACTTCAAGGTCCTCAAAATCAATCTCGAGCGCCGCAATATCGTGGTCTCCCGCCGCGAGCTCATCGAAGAGCAACGCCACGAAAAGCGCCGCAAGCTCCTCGACGAGGTGAAGCCCGGCGACAAACGCCAGGGCGTGGTCAAGAATATCACCGATTACGGTGCCTTTATTGACCTCGACGGCCTCGACGGCCTGCTCCACATCACCGACATGTCCTGGGGCCGCATCTCTCACCCGAGCGAAATGCTGAAGCAGGGGGAAGAGGTCACCGTCATGATCATCGAGGTCAACCGCGAACGCGAACGCGTCTCCCTCGGCCTCAAGCAACTGAGCTCCAATCCCTGGGAAGAAATTGAGAAGAAGTACCCGGTCGGAGCCCGTGTCCGTGGCAAGGTGGTCAACCTGGTTCCCTACGGTGCCTTTATCGAACTCGAAGAGGGCGTCGAAGGCCTCGTCCACGTCACCGAGCTGTCCTGGACGAAGCGGATTAACAAACCCTCCGAAGTCCTCCGCATTGGAGAGGAAATCGATTCCGTCGTCCTCGGCATCCAGAAGGAAGAGCAGAAGATTTCCCTCGGGGTCCGCCAGCTCGACGTCAACCCGTGGGACATGGTGCGTCACAACTATCCTCCGGGGGCTCGTGTCCGCGGCAAGGTGCGCAACCTGACCAGCTACGGCGCCTTTGTCGAACTGGAAGAAGGCATCGACGGCATGATCCACGTCTCCGACATGAGTTGGACCCGCAAGATCAACCACCCCTCCGAGATGGTCAAGAAGGGCGACGAAGTCGACGCCCTCGTCCTCGATGTCGACCCGGATCAGCAGCGCATCAGCCTCGGCATGAAGCAGCTGTCCAAGGATCCCTGGGAAGAAATCGAAGTCTACTACAAGGTGGGCGACGTGGTCGACGGCAAGGTCTCCAAAGTCACCAACTACGGCGCCTTCATCGAGCTGGACAACGACATCGATGGCCTCGTCCACATCAGCCAGATCAGCGAAGAGCGCGTGGAGAAGGTCAAGGATATCCTTCAAGTCGGCCAGGCCGTCAGTGCCCGCGTCATCAAGATCGACCGCGACGAGCGCCGCATCGGCCTATCCGTCAAAGCAGCCAACTACGACGCCGATCAACTCGAAGCCGAAGTGGCCGCCTACGACTCGCTCCAAAGCGACGAAGACCTCACCTCCCTGGGCGATATCCTCGACGAAGCCACCCGCTAAGTCTGGATACCATCCAGTTTCTTATTTCATTCAACCCCGGCGGTCCCCCGACCCCGGGGTTTTTTGTTTCCCCATCCTTACGCTTACTCCCTAACACCAAATGGTAGGGACCCAGGCCAGTGGGGCAGCAGGGCAGTGGGGTAGCAGGGCAGCTCCCTTTCGAATGATCGCATCAAAGAAGTAGGGCCCGTTGCTCGCAACGTGGCCGAGGTTGGAACTGTGGGCTTGGATCAGGCCTGTGGCTGGAATTGAAACGTCAATAGCCACGTTGCGAGCAACGGGCCCTACAGCTTATGATCAGTGTATTCTTAAATCCTCATCAATTCGCGCCTTCACGCTGCTCCAACCCACCCGGCGTCAATATCGTCGGATTCTGAAACAGCGTGTTGGGCTCCACCGATTGCAACCGCTGGCGGCTGGGCGATCCCCCCGGGCTGAGCAGGTTCGCCGTCACAAATATCATCAGGTTGCGCTTCTGCGCGGTTTCCCCTTCTGAGCGGAACAGGCGCCCAACCAGCGGGATATCCCCCATCACCGGGACCTTGTCCTCGATGGTTTTCACCTCTTCCCGAACCAGGCCCCCAATGACCACCGTAGCCCCGTCGTAAATCGTCACTTCCGTCCGCACCTTGCGAGTGGAAAAGATTGGCTGGAAAAACCCGGACGGCACGGTCACCACGGTGCCATCTCCGCCCACCGCCACGCTGTTGCCCCCATATTCAACAAAGCCCTCAAACTCGGTCACCTGGGGTTCCAGCAAGAGACTGATGTTGTCATTATCCTCCACCGTAGGCGTCACTTCCATCTCGACCCCGACGTTGCGCATTACAAAGTCCTGCGGGGTGCCGGCCCCAATTGCTATGGTACTCACACTTCCCTCCCGGCTTCCCCCCGGAGAAGGCAATTGCACATCTCCATAGCTTTCCGGGTAAAGGAGTTCCTGGGCTACCGTGATTTTTGCTGTCTTGCCAGAGAGCACGGTGAGGCGCGGAGAACTCAACAGGTCACTCCCCGTCTTTCGCGAAAGCGCACGGATCATGACCGACACTGCATTACCGCTCATAATTGCCGTATGCGAGAACAGCCCGCCGACCACATCAGAAGCCAGATCGACCGTATTGGGAGCGGCAGGGGGTCCGCCAGGGAAAACGTTGTTCCCGACCAGGGGTCCGGTGATGGTGATTCCACTGGTTTCGGGGTCGATAGAAAAAGCGGAATTAACCGAGCGGTTGCCGGTGTTGAACCGGGTATCATACTGCATAACCGGTCGCCCCGTCGCATCCAGAACGGGCTGGCCTGTGACCGGATCAAAGGTCGGATTTCCATTCGCTCCAAAGGTCCATTGGAAACCGAGTTCCTCCAGGTCACCTTGTTGGACTTCAAGAAATTTGGCTTCAATTTCGACCTGCTTGGTTTGGTCATATCGCCGCAGGATATTACGCAACCGCTCCAGGTTTCGGGTCGTCTGCGTCACGATCAGCTGGGTCCCGTCAAATGCCAGGGTGGCGCCCGAAACGGTGTTAAACGGAACCCCGGCTCGTTCGAAAAAGCTTTTCAGGGCCTCCTCTTCCTCATTCACCGTCGGCCCCTGAACCTGGACTACCGGCTGAGGCGAAAACGGGTCGATGGGGGCCGCGGCCATCGAGGCCTGATCGCTCCGAAAGCCGGTCAGCCGAATTACGGTCGCCCGCGAAACCGGGAAAAACTCCGTCACTAAGCTCGCATTGCCCCCGCTGGAATCCCCTCGACTCACAACGACCGCATCCTGATCCACATCGTATTGATAATTCACCTGCTTGGTCACAAATTCCAGGATCCGCGCAAGGGATAAATTCCTCAGACTGATGTTCACCTTCGGGTCCTCACCCGAGGGATCAATCAAGACGATGTTAACCCCACGACTATAAGTCTCCTCCTCATCCGAATCATATTGCACAGACAACTCAGACAGGGTTTCGATTACCCGGCTGAGTTCCCCATTAAAGGTCACCCGGGGAATCACAATATTCCCCAGCTTGTTCAGGATGGGGCTCCCGCCCTCGATCGCGACTTCTTCCCGACCCTGATCTTCAATCACGACGGGACGCGTCCAAGCTTGCCCTACCTCATTTAACATCTCTTGACGGGTCCCCCAATGGTTCGCATATCCGGAGGCTTGAAGCGCACTGGCAATCTGCGCCTTCAAAGCCTTGGCCGCTACATTGTTCGGATCGATGATCAAAATTTGCTTGATGGTGTCATCCGCCCCAACGAAATCTCCATGAATAACTTGAGCCCGACCCCGTAGGAGGAGGTCCTCTATCTGTTGCCGGTTGGCGACAAACTCCGGGCTGATGCTGCTGATATCCTGCCGAACAGGATCCGCCCCGCTTCGGATCAGCCCCGCTCTCACACGCCGGCTCCGCCTGTCGGGTTCTGCCTGGGTTTCATACTGGATTACCAGCATTTCCGCCTCTGCCAGGCGGTTCATCCTTAAAGCAGACTCCGCCTTTAATAATACGATCTCGTTGCGCATCTGCGAAACCCGGGTCAACAGGGTCGCCGTAGCAGCGCTGCTCGCGAGCGTGCGTTGCACCCCGACCAACAGCTGGTCGGCAGAATCATAGGAACCCTGATCCATAAGGTCATCTGCCCGTTCAACCTTGGCCCGGGACATTTCCAGGTCCTTCCCCAATGACTGTTCGGCCGCGGATATCAGTCGACCTACTTCAGCGGAATTGACCCCACTCGCCACTTGCACATTCCCGCTTCCGTAAGGATTCGCTCCCGCCGAAGACCCGGCGTATGATACCACAGACGCCGAGGGAACCGGAGCAGTCGCCATTATTTCCTCTGCGGTTTGTCCGGCGGCCTGCCCATAAATCGGCCTGCCGCCGCGCATCCGTCGTTCCAGATCTTCATTCACGGCCGCCAGTAGCTGCTGGACACTTTGGTCATCCGGCTCGAGGATAATCAATTTCTCCAGCGACGCTTTGGCCGCTGCGAGATCCCCCTCGTCACGGGCACGCAAAGCGTCACTGAGAAGGCGTATCTTTTCCTTTGCCGGAGTCCGGGCCATGACTAGCGGTGCCGGAAAAACCAGCAAGACGACGCCTATCCAGAAAATGCTCCAAAGGGGCCGCTTAGATGGAATGCTCTTTGCTTTGTTCATCGTTAGAAAGAGTAGGTTGCATGAAATTGGGTTGGTACTCCTGATGGCGAATCCACGAGAGTGTATCGAAAGGGGAACGAAGTGTTTGAACCGTCCTGGATCCGGTTTCTGTATTCATTTTTTCGATACGGACCTGGCCGGCCTCCACATTTAATTCCAAGAGACGGTATATGGAGCCACTGCACTCAAAACTCTCCCCCGCCTCATGGAGGATAAACTGCTGAGTAGACCCACCCTCCGACTGAAAGATCACGTTTAGCTGATCGCTATACTTGGGGATGCCTGATGCCAGCTTCACGCGTTCTCCAGTTCGTGTATCCTGGATGGTGAGCACTTCGCTCCGCTCAATGAATCCGTTGGAATCGAGTTCTCGCGTAATCTGAAAATCAACAATCTCGAGCGATTTATCTGGAAACGATTGTCCCACGCGACCGAGAAAGGAATCATCCCCCTCCCGATCGTAGATCCGGATCAAGGATTTGCGGGCGTCAGACGGATCCTCCTCGATGAACCCTTCATATTGGATGCGGTAAAGATCGCGCTCAATCCCGACGAACCGGATACCAAACGGCACCACCTTCTGCTCCTGAAAGGGAACCACAGAGAATAACCCCGTCTGCGGGTCGATATATATTTTGGGCGGGGTAAAGAGGTCATACACCCACAAACCATCCTCACTTTGCGCACCCGGAACACCCCAGGTGGCTTCTCGCATTTCCATGGCCGGTGGGGTGCGTGACTCATAATCGGTGGGCACGCTCAACATCTGCTCCAGGTTGCGTTGCTTTGGCCGTGGCCCAACTCCGAACGCCCACATCAGGCTACCTGCCATACAGACGACTCCCAATCCAATTCCAATTTTGTCCAGCCCCGGTTTCATTCCCTAAACTCCTCCTCAAACTGAGCTTCGATTTCATCCAGATTAAGGACCACCTCAATGTATTCCACCGTGACGGAATATTCCGACAGGTTATCCTCAATAATCGGCAACTGGGCGAGGACCCCCTCCTCCCCGCCTTCGTCGGGTCGTACCGCTTCATCCGAACTCCCGAACAAACTGGCAAACGGCGATCCACCGGTCGCATTTATACTTCCTGCACGCTGACGCCTATCCTCTGTCGTAGGCCGCACCCCCACGCTCCGGACCACAAGGGGATACTCAAACTTGCCCAAGGTATTCAACAGGCGCCTTAAGGATTCTGTATACCCGCTGAATGTAAGCCGGAACGCCAGCGTATGGACCGTCTCGGGAATTCGAGCGGTCACCGCTTCATCAATCGCAAAGGTGCCATCCACCTCTGGGACAGGCACACCATTATCCCGGGTGTTGGGATCCCCCGCTTCCACATATTCGCGCTCAATGTCGACGATAGCTTCCGGGCTGGTGGTCATTAAAATGCCAATTAGATAGTCGAGAATCTGGATTTGTTTATCCAGGAGCGAGATAGATTCCGCAGGAGGCGGTTCCACAGACTCCTCATAGCGGTCAAAACCAAATGCCGCTTCAGGTGGTATGGCTATTCCTACCCGACCGGCCTCTCTCCGGAAATCCACAATTAAACCCTGAATTTTGGGCAACACCTCGATCGCATCGCTGCTGACCGACAATTGATTGGCTGAATCAAAGATCGCCAGGGAGGTCTCCAACGCATTCCGGAAGGCCTCCAGATCAGCGCGGGCCAGGTTCAAATTGGCCTCCGAGGGAGCTGGATAAAGACTGAGCAGCGACTCAAGGTCCCGAACCAGGGTGCGGGCCACCCGCTCTGACTTTCCAGCAGCTTGCGAAGCCACGACGACCAACCCGATATTCCCCAGGAACAGCAATAACAGCCCCCCCATCACAATGCTGAATCCTTTATGCTGCTTTATTAAATCCATTGTACTTCTAAAGACTTCCACCCCGTGCTTTCAGATTGAGGATTTTCCATTTCCGCCTTCTGACTGCCACCGTCCGATTTCTGCCTCCTGCACTCATCAATCACACGTCCTACAGCGGCTTATCCGGGTTAACTGTCAGATTGAAAGTGAAGGGAAGCACCCCGTCCTCCAGGCGGGTCCACAATATGGTAGGTGCCCCCGCCTCAATGATGAATTCAGACTCACTGAACTGCTGGATGAGGGTGCGAACGCGCTCGCTGATAACCCGCTCATCGTAATTCTCGCCCACAGGGCGTTCCCCCTCCTCAGTAGATTGTCGGAGGAGCATCGCACCCGACAATGTCAGCCTGTAGTTTAATTGTTCGATTGGCTCAGGAGGAATAATCTCTCCATATTCATCATACTCCGGCTCTTCCGGTTCGGGAGCAGGCAGCAGGGTAATGCGTCGCGACACTTCAAGCGTATCCAACCACACATCCCGGGCGTTCGTTAAACTGTCCTGCAAATCGGAGAAAAACCGAAGCCAATTGGTTCGTGAGTTGATAAAGTCGTCCACCCGGTCGAGGGTGAGGTGATACCGCTCCATCGTACGCAAGGTATCATTCAGATCGGCCGCTAATACCTGGTGAGTGGGTAAGGCCGCCCGGACTTGCCGAACCTGCTCCTCATACTGAGTAGCATTCCCATAAAAATAACTGACCAGGGGCAAAGGACTAAGGGCCAATAAAGCCGCAGCAGCCATAAAGGTTGGTTTCTGCTTGGAAAACGCCTGCTGTTGACGCAGTCCTTCGGGGAGTAAATTCACGCCAACCCCGTTGGGGTGGACTGATTTCGCCGCCTGGCCGAGGATTTCACTCAATTCAAAATTATATCCGGCAGGATCCATGGGAGACACCGAGGAAGACAGGGATAAAGACTCGGCCAGAGGAAGACCGCGGACAGGGAGTTTTTGCCACTCAGCCACGGATTCAATCAAGCCACGCCACTGCGCCCCTCGCCCGGTCAGGTAAATTTCGCGAACCCCGGCTCCTCCTGATTGACGTTTGAAATGTAACAGCGACCGAGTCAGTTCCATATTGAGCCGCTGGGCAAATTGCTGGCCATGACCGTGCATCATTTTTACCTGGGGATCCTCCTTGTTTAACCGATCCTCCTCCGCAAAAAACTTCAATTTGAGAGTTTCCGCCTGGACGAACGAACTGCCCAGGCTATCCGCTACATTTTGCGTCAATTGATTCCCTCCCAGAGCCAGGGTCCTCACAAAAAACCTATCCTCACCGACAAAGCTTAACTTAGAGGAACGCGCACCGATGTTGACCACCAACACATGATCCGCTTGCAGGTCCAGGCAGAAACGGGCAGCATTAATATCCAGAAGGGGTCCCGCCGATATCGAAGACGGCCGTAACCCCAACCGCGAGAGGATCTCACAAAATGCCTCCACAAAGTCCTGTTTCGCCGCCAGGAAAAGTAACTCCGTCTCGATCCCATCATCGGCCACCATTTGGGTATCCCATGTAATCTCGTCGATCGCATAGGGCAGACTCTGCTGAACCTCATAGGCAATGATCTGCCTTCGCTTTTCCGTTTCAACGTGGGGGATTTTGAGCGCCTTGGTTAAAATTTTAAAGCCAGGGAGGATGACATCCATGTCGGAAAGTCCTTTCCGCTGGTGGATCAGGCTCCGAATTCCCGCCTCGACGGCGGGCAACCATCCGGATTCATTGGAAAAATCGTAGTCCAGAGACCGAACAACCAGGTCTTTTAGCCCGACTGTCCCCGCGGGAGAAACCTGCACAACAGCGAGGGTCACTTGACTGGCTCCACACAACAAAATGGGTTGAGATCTTGATGCCATGGTGAAGGAGATACAGGGGACAGGCCTAGCGGCTGGCAGAAGGAACGCGGATGTAAGCCTGCATGTCTTGTGCATCCCTCAAAGGAAGCGGGGCTGCGTAAGCCGGGATGAGAATGCCCAGGTTTTGTTCGCCCTCGAGCTCCGCCCGAGACTTCAGGGAATTGATGGCTGCGGCATTGTTGCGAATATTAGCCGAAACCCCAGCTTCCTGGATGGGGAGCGGTTGGCCCGCCACCTCCAGCTCGACGAGATACGCAAACGGTTCCCGCCGGATCCGGTCCCGCTCGACAAGGATTCCGGGCAGGAAAAAGGAGACAACCGCGCTCTTGTTTTGCTCTAACCCCACCAACTCCAATTCGGATGTGTAAAAATCAAAACGATCATCAAATTGGTAACTCAGCGTACAATACACTTTCACCCGGTCGACAAACCGCTCATTCCGAGCCCCTGGCCGTTGGTTGCGGCTGCCACGCAGCTCAATTTCAACCTGCAGCCAACTGTCGCGGGCGGTTCCAAAATTGACCCGGCGTATTTCGACTGGCGCAGCCCCTTGAGTATAGCCTGAGATCGGAGCAATCAAACAGGCCAGCACAAGGAGCGCGCCTGAGTGAATCAGGCGTTGAGAGTAGCACATACCACAAATTGAAGGGGACCCCCATTTCCGCTGACAATGATTTAACGCCTTCGCGTGCAAAACGATACACACATGTTTCACAATGGTAACCTTCCGCCGGTTTCACGCGAATTTCCCTCAAAAACCAACCTGCTCACCCACATCCATTCCCCGGCACTACGTCGTGCCAGTCGCCGCCCGAAACTCGTCGAACGGAGCCAAACCGTAAATCCTGGAAATTCCATCCCCTTCCAATCAGCCTGCCACGCCATGGCCTCGCGTGAAGGCGGGGCCTACCGAGCCCTCTCTCGGAACTTCGACAAAATTTCCCTTTCCTTACCCGTAACAACCCATAACAAAGACACTATCCGGTTCTTCCTGTGAAACCCAACTGGCTCATCATCTGTAGTTTACTCGCTGGCTCGGCCCTCTCCGCCGTGCTCTATGCAGCTGAGTACAAAGTTGGGGCACGGCAGGATTTGGTCATGGTCGACTTGGTCCGCTATCAGGACCTGACTATCGACATCGTCTATCCCGACGCCCAAGGCACCTTCCCGGTGATCTTATTCTCCCATGCGGAAGGAGGATGTGGGAAAGATGCCAGGGATTTGGCCATGGAATGGGCCAAGAAAGGGTTCATCTGCATTTTGCCCTCCCACATCGACATGGTACCCATCCGGCCATCACAAGGCTTAGCGCAGGCTGCTTTTCCGCATTTTCCCTCCAAGAGTTACCAGTATCAAAACGCCATACAGCGGGTGGAGGATCTTAAATTTATCCTCGATTCGCTGGAAGACATTCAAAACTCGGCCCTGCCCCAAGGCACCCGGCTGAGCCGAGTTCGAATCGGGGTCGGTGGCATCTCCTTTGGGGCCTACGTTGCGCAACTCCTGGGGGGGGCTAAGCTAGAGCCACTCCCAGGCGCTCAACCGCGTTCCGTCGAGGACCCCCGGCCCATGGGATTCTTACTGCTCTCTCCCCAGGGAGCGGATGACAGCTTGTCCTTATCGGAACAAGCTTGGGATCAGTTCACCCGTCCAATGATGGTCGTCACGGGTGGCCTTGACATGGGCCCAAGCGGTATGGGCGGGTCCTGGCGTAAGCAGCCCTTTGAGCGAAGCCCGGCAGGAGGCAAACTCTTGCTCTGGTTCGACCATGGCATGGCCAAGTCATTTCTCGACCCACACTCCAACGCCGCGATGCCGGCCTCCGCCGTCGAAATCGGCCCGAGGGCTCGCGTCTATGCCGTCCCCGCAAGTCCGCCGGAACCCAGCCAGCAGGGAATCTTTGAGTTAACCGCGGAGGCTACCTCCCTCTTCTGGCAGTGCATGCTTTACGACAGTAACAAGGCCAAGAAAACCATCAAAAAACAGGATCTGGAAACCGGCGAGGGGGTCAGCTTCCAATTCGCTACCAGGTAGGCCAGGGAAGGCGGACTTCCAGACCGCCAAAGCCAATCATCCTGCTTCTCCCGCATACGCTTACTCTCAAACTGCTTCTGACTCCACCTCCCCGAAAATAAAACCTCCTGTAGAAGCTGATTCTTGACTCGCCGGATCCCACGACCGCAGAAGAAGGCGCTCAAGTCACGGCCCTTCTAAAAAGCGAAGTAGGGATGGCAGGATGACCCGTCCCGCCACAGCCAACAGTAAAGGCAGGTCGACCGGGCCCATCCCTGTATTCAAATTAGGGGTACTTTAACACCTTTTTTATCTTCACACTCCAACCCATTCCTGCTAAAGGAGTTAGCATTCATCTCATGAATCCCGGCCTACAGAAGTTCGTCCTCTCCGCGTGCAGTTGTGTCCTCGCAACCATCGTGGTGGCCTTTGCCTTTGTTCTCCACCAGACTTATCAGGAATATCGCATCTTCCAGAAACGGGAGGCAACTTATGCCATCCAGATCAAAGAGCTTCAAAAACAGATTGAGGCAAAAGAAGCCTATGTAGATCGCTTGAAAAATGATCCAGAGTTTTTGGAACGAGTAATCCGGGAACGCTTGGGATACTCATCTCCCAACGACATACTTTACAAATTCCCTGAAAACTAATCCCGCCGCAAGCGACCTTTCCAAGTGCATCGACCATGCACCTTGAACCTGTATCTCTCCCTCTCTTATCGCTTATCCGGTTGTCGACAGTCAAAATTCTGACTTCAAATCACCTCCCCAAAGCCTCACCTTCCACTTCTCAGTTCCCAGCTCACAACTCTCTAAACACCAGCCCCTTCCTCCATGTATCAGGAATTTTACGGATTTCGGGAAATGCCATTCCACATTACCCCGAACCCCAAGTTCCTCTTCCTCAGCCCAACCCATTACGAGGCTCTTCAGCACTTGCGTTATGGGATAGAGGAAAGGAAAGGCTTCATTGTAGTTACAGGTGAGGTGGGCTGTGGAAAAACGACTTTGTGTCGCACCCTCCTCAATGAGTTAGACGCTAATGAGGTCGAAACCGCCCTGATTTTAAATCCACGCATTACCGAGACCCAGCTGCTAAAACTAATCCTTCAGGAACTGGGGGAAGAGAGCCAGTCTGTCTCCCAACACGACCTCATGAGTGAGGTCAATCAAGTCCTCCTGGGCCGAATCGCCCAGGGCAAAGAGATCCTTCTGATCATCGATGAAGCGCAAAATTTGTCATTTGAGGTCATGGAACAGCTCCGCCTACTGTCCAACCTCGAAACGGATGAGGAAAAATTACTCCAGATCATCCTCCTCGGCCAACCAGAACTCAAATCGAAGTTAAATGAAAAACGCCTCAGGCAATTCCGGCAGCGCGTGCTGGTTTACTACGATCTGACATCGCTCAACCTGAACGAAACCCAGCAATACGTTCAACACCGACTGTCTACGGCCGGAAGCAACGGACGCCCTATGTTCACCGCCCGAGCCTACGTTAAGTTATTCAAGAAAAGCAAAGGCGTCCCCAGAATCATCAATAACATTTGCGATAAGGCGCTTCTCTCTGCCTTCATCCGCCGCTCCGACCTCGTCAATTGGTGGGACATGCACCGCGCCATCAAGGACATCAACCGAATGAACTGAACCTGGGTCCTCCATCCTTGGGTCCAGGTATCGACATCACTCCCCAGGCATCGAAAACCCGCCCTACATTGACCATCCACTAAAAACTCCTCTCTCTTCTCTCTTCACCCACCAGGCATACTCCCCAACTCTCCCATATCCTTCATAATTCTCACTTCCCAATCCCCATGTCCCTCATCAATGATGCCCTGAAACGTGCCCAGCAAGAACGGGATAGGCAAAAAGGTACGCCCGGGGCGGCGGGATCGCCTCCAGCACCTGCGCCCCAACAACCGGTTTACGCATCCCCACCCCCGAAACCCATGGCAGGCCAACCCGGGGGAGTTAATTTTCTTAAAGTCTTTGTTGGGCTCATTATTGCAGGCAGTGCCTTGGCCAGCGCAGTGGCCTTCATGATCTTCCTTTGGGTCCAAACCGATTCCAAACCACAGCCTCAAACAGACAAACCCCTTGAAGTTTCTGTTTCCTTACAACCGGAAGGGAATGCCGATCAAGGGCTGCCGGCTGAAGGACGCCCGAAGCCAGACACCGGAAGCCAGACACCGGACACCGTCTCCCTTTCGAATGACGCGGCCCTCGTTCGCCAGTTGGACAGTGCCCCCACCGTAGCCGCAAGTCTCACAGAGCTCACACCTCAGGATGTCAATACACCCCGGGTAGAGGCCAACCAGCTAGCTGCGAACCCACCCGGGAGCACGGAACAGCCTTCCACCATCAACCATTCACCATCCACAACCGCTGCCGTGACAGAAATTTCAGGCACTGACCCGGGGCTCATCGGTTCGCCCAAACTCAGCTACCCGGAGACCGCGCAGGAAGGCTCGGCACCAGCTGAACCTTCACCAGTTCCCAACCTGGACGGACCTCTTCCCGAACTTGAGAATTTTGTTCGTAATGCTCGGATTACCGCCGTTAGACTATCCGGCACTTCTCCAAAGATTGTGATGAACAATCGGGTTTATCGCTTGAATGATGACATCCTAGATTTACAAATCTCGCTTTCCATTGTTGATATTCAACAGAATCAGGTAGTTTTCCAAGATGAGCACGGATTCCGGTACACCAAACGGTTCTGAGGACAGCCGCGCGTCCCAAGAGGATAATCGAGTTTCCCGTCCTGCACGCCTGCGGCTCCGGAAGGACAATCCCAACCCCAACGAAGAGGGGCCAAATCCCGCATCCGCGCGAGAAGACGGGCCTGATGCGCCAGAGCCCATCGAAGATGGACAAAAACCCAAACTCCGGCTTACCCGGATGTCCCCCAAAGAGCAAATCGCCGCAGCCAAACGAGCCCGCGAAGAAGCCACGACCAAAGTCACTCCCCCCTCTGATGAGACTGCGGGGACTGACTCGCCCAGTGAAGAGCAACCAATAAGCCCAACACCGACCCCAAACCCACCCCAGGAAAGCCCGCCAGATGAAACCTCAGCGAGTGAAGACGACCTGGCGGCCTTTAATACCCTCGGAGATGACTTGGACGACCCAGGCGGCTTCGACGCACTCGGGGATGACGACTTTGATATGGGGGACTTTGAGGAACCGGCACAGGAAGGCGAAGCAACCGCAGCGACCCAGGCCATGACGGAGCCGCCTCAACCGGTAGAACCCCCGACTCAACCTGAGAATCCTCCACAAGAAGATTCGGCCAAACCGCGTATCCGCCTTGGCCGGATGTCCCCCAAAGAGCAAATCGCCGCGGCCAAACAAGCCCGCGAAGAAGCTGCCGCCAAAGACAGGCCCAGTGAAGAATCATCCATTTCCCAATCACCTGCGTCAAACCCGCCTCAGGAGGACGCGACTCCTTCCGATATTTCCGAAGACGTAGACGACCCAGGCGGTTTTGGTGCACTTGGAGAGGATGACTTCGATATGGGAGACTTTGCGGAACCCTCGCAGGAGAACGAAGCTGCTATTCCCCCAATGAGTCCCGAGCCTCAGACAGACGAAGCGGCCGCCTCTCCCTCCGACCCTAGTCCTCCCAAGCTGAAACTATCCCGATCCCCAACCCCATCAGAACCTCCCGCAGACGAGCCCAATCCTTTCCAGGAGGTGGCAATGAGCCAATCTCCTTTTGAAAAAGCGAAGACTGAGGACAACCCCGAACCTGATGAGACCCCTGCTCCCGAGGATTCCCCAAAGCCCAGGCTTAAACTTTCACGGCCCCGCAGATCCCGGGAAACCCCTCCAGCCGAACCCGAGGCAGAAAAACCAGATGCTCCTGCTTCCGCTTCCGAACCTGAAGATAGCCAGGCTAGCAAAAAACCGTTCCGTATGTCCCTCAAACGCAGGGACCCCGAAGAAGAATCTGTTCAGGAAAACCAGGCTCAGGCACAGCCCATGGAAGAGGCCACCCCCATCCCCGACGACATAGACGACGGTGGTTTTGGAATATTGGGTGATGACGACATGGACTTTGGCGATATGGAGGAACCCGCTGAAGCCGATTGGTCCTCCCAAACTCCCATGGACGAAACGCCGGCTCCCCAAAGCTCAGCGAGCGATGCGGGGCCTGCTCCCGCAACACCGGAAGTTACAGAAGACAATATCCTTCGTGACCCTCCACGGACCGGGGGCCTCAAGCTTAAAAACACCTCCCTTGGCGACCAATCAGAGACGGACGAAGATCCTGCACCATCTCAAGACTCGGTAGAGGAACCCTTAGGCTGGGATGGCGCTCCAGAGTCTCAAATGCCCCACGGAGGCAAAGAGGGCGACTCTGGAAAAACGGGATCAGGCTTAAAGCTCAAGTCGAGGGGAGATGGTGAAGCAGACCAGCAAGACGCTCCTGCTGGTATGTCGCACGGGACCTTGACCCCTTTTGAACGAACCAAAGCCGTTGAAGAATCGGTCAGACCAGGAGACACCTCTTCCCCTGAGACCATGGAGGATGAAGACGATGTGTCTCCCTCTGCAGATGACGGAAAACAGAAGAAAAGAAAGGGAAAGCAAAAGCCGCCTAAAAAGGCGAAAGCCCCCAAGCCTGCAAAAGCTTCCAAAAAGAAAGGGGTGTCCGATTCCAAAAAGACGAACCAAATCGCCAGACTCGTATTCATGGGGGTGATGGTTTTCCTCTTCCTTGGACTGGGTCTGGGAATCCTCATGATCCTGGGCATAGGTCCCTTCGCCGCAGATGATATTGACGAACCCTACCAACCCAGCATCCGGGTCGAACCGCCACCCCCCACTGATTCGGAGAGCGAAGTTACGTCCTCAACAGAAGATCAACCTGGGATCCAGGGCCCCATTTCCACTACCCTGGATACCATTGCCGGGGTGGAAACCAATACGGCCCTCACCAATGAAGTAGTGGATGCCACAGTCGACCCGGAAACAGATCCAAATTCTGAAGACCCTTCAACAGAACCGATCACAACTGTGAACGAGGCCGGCAAAACCGTAGTCGTCGTCCAGCCCACAGAGACCGAAACACCAGACACAGGACAGATGCAGCAGGGCGGGGCCGTTCAGGTAGCGGTCAGTGATGCTCCCCTGCCCCTTGAAGAGGAAACCTTACCGGATCCGGAAAAAGATCCAAGAATCCAGCAGTTTATCGACAACCTGGTCATCCAAGGCACCATCGGTGGTGGGAATCCCAAGATCATCGTCAACAACACACCTTATACCCGCGGAACCTTCATAAATCTCCAGCTCGGCGTCAAATTCGTCGGCATCCGTGGACGTATCATTTACTTCCAGGACCGCCAGGGCGCCGTTTACCAGAAACGGAATTGAGGACGACCCGGCTCCCAGCAAACCCGGATCGGAGCCCTCAGAGGCCAGGTGTCAGATCCCCGGCAAACGAGAGGCTAGACCCCATCAGAATAATAGCCCCCCGCATCCCGCATCCCGCATCCCGCATCCCGCATCCCGCATCCCGCATCCCGCATCCCGCATCCCGCATCCCGCATCCCGCATCCCG
>JANQKZ010000047.1 GCA_028280845.1 Opitutales bacterium
GTGGCCCGGATCCGGATACGACTCACAATACCGGTGGTGTTGTTAATGGTGACGACATCTCCCACCCTCACTGGTCGCTCAAACAGGACGATGATACCGGCAAAAAGATTTCCAAAGATCTCTTGCAGCCCGAAGCCGAGTCCAACGGTGGCGGCGGCGAGAAACCATTGAACACTTTCCCATTGGATTCCGGCAATGACACTAGCCCAGACCACCCCAATGACAACGACTCCGTATGAGAGCAGGGTAGACATGGCGTATCGATTGCCCTGGGTGATCCCCTTAAACCGGCTGAAGAGGAGGACCTGAAGGATTCGAGGCAGGTGGACCGCCAATACCGTTGTGGCGATCAAGCAAAGGAGGACCCGGAACAGTTGTCCAACTGTGAGCAGGACAGCGCCGTCACTTCCACTGAGGATTACTCGATTGGAGACGGTATAGAACGCAGGGAGGGTATCGGCCCAGATGAGGAAGAAGGCGATGAGGAAAGAGCTGATCCCGAGGATGCGGGACATATCCCGGCCCTGGTCTCGGATCTGTCGCCAGGCGGTACCTACGCCCGCAAATCGGGCTGCTTGGTCTTCGTGCCGCTTTTCCCTCCAGTTTCGAAGGGCCCGGAGTCGTTCAGAACGGGTATAGCGGATTAATACCCCGCCTGCCACGGAGATGAGGCTAATTACCCAAAGCGTCTGCACTGTGCGACCGAAGAAGGCGGCTACTCCGACCATGTAGCCAAATACAATAAGAACGGCTAAAATGGATGGCCAGAGGACCAGCACCAGATGAATGGCCTCCTTAATCCACGGGACATTCAGGAAGCGGATAATGTGCGGCTTGGATAAAATCCCCCGCTTGGGATGAAAGATGTGGTGAATAGCTAAGATCGAAAGAATAATGCCAATCAGATAGAACAATCGACTCCCCGAAGTTTCGCCCCGGCTTATTTCCAATCGGTAAAGGATGCCCCCAATGAAAAATACGACATAGGCCGGAATGAGGTAGCGATTGAAGGCTTGCAGGAGCAATTTACAGGTGAAGGGCGGCCAATTGAATTGTTGGATGCCCAGATTATTGGGAAGGCAGAGGCGGTAGATCAGGATAAAGATAATAGTGGGCTCCCCCATATTGAGGATGATGCGTTTTAGGGGTTGGGCTAGCTGGCTGTCCAGATCCGGGGAATCCAGGGCCCAGGCGAACCATCCGAAGACGAGAACCGGAGTTGTGGCGACGAGGATTTCAAATACCAGGGGGGTCAACGTGTGTGTGAGCTTGAATTCGCTCATCGTGTTATTCCGCATGTTGTTTAATTTGGGGCCCACCCAATAAAACAAAGCGAAAACGAATATGGTACCGAGGCATGCCAGGAGGAATCGGATCATGCTATCCGTAACCGTTTCCACAACCAGGCCCATGAATTCATCGGCGATTCCTCCCAGAAATCCGGGTAGCAGAACCACTTCACGAGGTGAAATGATGGACCGATCCGGGATCCACAGGGAGTGGATAATGGCAAAGTCCTGAAAGTCCTGAACGCTCTGTATGGTTTCCTTGATAGAAGTATCAATGGCGACCAGGGACTCAAAATAACGGTTGGAATCGCTGATCAGGTCTTCCAGCAGGTTGTTCCGCTGTGCTATTAATTCATTCAACGTTTCTTTGGCGATGAGCGCAGAAAAGGAACCCGCCTTGTCCGCGGGCGGGTTGGCAATGGCCGCCAGGCCGGGGTCATCGTAAATGGGATTTGAGCTCAAGGTGAGCTCAAGTTCCAGCAGCTCTCCTTGAAGGGCTTTGATCCCTTGTGAAATATCCTTCCGAGTGCGGTCCAAATCAGCAAAGTCCGGAAGCATGAGCATCTGGCGCTGAATGAGTGCGCCCACGGAGGGTGATCTTCCCGAAATGGAGAGGCGCTTTTCCAGGGTGTCGAGGATGTTCTGAATTTCAGCCGCCTGGAGTGTATACTCGTTGAGGGTGTCGGAGGTGGTTGAGTTTCTCGCATCGAGTTCTCGCCGCTGGGTGGTGAGGAACTGAATATAATCAGCCAGGTCCTTCAGGGCAGGATCCTGCATGGCGGCCATGCGCTGGGCTTTGCGGGCCTCTTCCTCCTGCCGGCGCAAGTCTGCCTCACGCAATATGGCCAATTCGCTGGAAACGCGGTCGATTCGCTCCTGGAGCAGGGCCCCCCGACGGGTCTCGTAGTCCCGGATGATCGCATCGAGGTTGCGCTGAATATCGGCTGAGCTAAGGATGAGTCGAATATACTTCAGTTCAGCCTGGTAGTTCTGGAGGCGTGCGCCATTGGCCGCGGCCTCAGCATCATTGGCCGCTACTTTATTCCCTAATTCCCGGATGAGGGGTTCGAGTTCATTGACCCGATCAATGCTGGATAAGCGGCGTTGGGGGGCGCTGGAAATGCTATCATTGGCTTCCTTGAGGGTACTTTTTGATGAATTCAGCTGTGTCTTGAGGGTATCTAACAGGCTTTGGACTTCACCGGAAACCGTGGGGATTTCAAGGGGTTCCACAGTCTCCAAGTCCTCCATATCCGTCTTTACCGTCTCAATTCGATGGGGCGCGTTTTGGATATTGGATTGAAGTTCTTTGAGTTGGGCCTCCCAATTCCCCTGAGACCGCAGGTCACTTTGAGCGCTGAGGAGAAGATTATACTCACTCGAAGCCGGCTGGTCTCCACTTGGAGCAGGATAACGGTTAAACAGCTCCGCGATTCTCTCCTCGGTGATCGCTTCGACAAGTCCCTTTTCTTCCGGGATGGGTTGAGGTTCCTCAGGAGGGGGAATGAGCTCCCGGGTTTGGGTGTGGGGGGCTTCCGCCGGCGTAGCGGTTTCAGTCTCCTGAGCATTTAAGGGAGCTTGGATGGAAAGGAAGATCCAACCGGGTAGACTGAGCCAGATACTCAGCTGAAGGCGCCATGTGTAGTTTGAGAGCATGGATAACTTTAGTTAAATAGATCACAGACTGCGTAAATTGTTAATATTAAAGTCGTTGTTAAGCTATGGGCTTTCCATGAGGGGGGACGGAGAGGATCCGGGCAGATGACTGTTAAGGAGACGTTCTCCTTGCAATCAGGAAACGGGTCGTGATGCTCGTTTGTGATGGAAGCAACTCAAATGGGATCTGAAGCCTTGGTGGTGACCGCTTTAATCATCGGGGTGATGCATACCCTCCTGGGGCCTGACCACTACTTACCCTTTGTGACCTTAGCTAAGGCGAGACATTGGAGTCTTCGAAAAGCTATGGCTGTGACCGCGATCTGCGGAGTGGGCCATATTGTAGGATCTGTGGTCCTGGGGATGCTCGGGATCCTCGCAGGATGGAGTTTGGGCAGTCTGGAATGGGTAGAGTCCATCCGGGGGGAGGTGGCCAGTTGGTTATTCATTGGGTTTGGTCTGGTTTATGTGTTGTGGGGGGTGCGGAGAATGCGGAAACAGCGTAGCCATACGCATGTGCATGCACATGCGGACGGGACGATTCACACGCATGAGCATAGCCACGAGGGTGGCCATGTGCATCCCCACGATGAAGCGGCTAAATCCTCCCGAGGAGTTCTGTTGTACTGGAGCCTATTTGTTATTTTTGTGTTCGGCCCCTGCGAGGCGTTGATCCCCATGTTGATGTATCCTGCGGTCACGCATTCGGTGGGTCTGGTGTGGGCTGTTACCCTGACGTTTTCATTTGCGACGGTCATTACTATGGTGGCTGCGGTAGGATTGCTCAGTCTGGGGGTGTTCTCCCTGAGGCATAAGGCCTTGTCGCGTTATGGGCACCTTTTTGCCGGAACTACTATTACTCTGTGTGGTCTAGCCATCCAGCTCGGCTTTTGATTTTTCGAGACCCGCTGTTACCACCACTCTGCTTATCCTATGCGAATCCTTCACTATCAGTGCACCTCTGGTTTAAGTGGGGATATGAATCTGGGGGCTATGATAGACCTGGGGGTGGATCCTGAGAGTCTACAACAGGAACTACGGAAGCTCGGCGTGGAGGGGTGGTCTTTGGAATTTGTAGATGACGAGCGCAGTGGCATCACGGGAACCCGGTGCACGGTTGTTTTGGAAAGTGAGCAATTAGCAGGGGGGAATTCTTCCGGGGATGAGGGTGATCATGGCCACGGGCACCACCATCCTCCCCACGACCATGGCCACGGGCACCACCATCATGATCATAGCCACGGTCGCACCTATAAAGAAATACGGGAGTTGATCGAGCAGAGTTCCCTGAGCGCGCGGGCCAAACGGGATGCATTGGCGGTTTTTCAAGTTCTGGCGGTGGCCGAAGGCGATGTTCATGGAAAAGACCCGGAAGATGTACACTTTCACGAGGTGGGCGCGGTTGATTCCATAATCGACATGGTCGGGGCGGCGATCTGCTGGGACTTGCTGGGCATCGATGCGGTGACCTATTCCGTTTTGGAGTTGGGTGGCGGTCATGTGCATTGTGCTCATGGGACCATGCCGGTGCCGGCTCCTGCTACGGCCCGACTGGTTGAAGGCATGCGTGTGAGCTTGGGAGGCACGAACAAGGAAGCCACGACCCCGACCGGCGCCGCGTTGCTGAAGGGGATGGGGGCTCGTTTTGCCAAAGGGACCCAGGGAGCGGTCATCAACGTGGGGACTGGTATTGGACAGCGCATTGATCCGAACTTGCCGAATGCCGTTCAAGTCATGTTGGTTGCGTCTGATTCCCCGGGGGACATGGAACGGGATGAGGTCTGGGAAATTGCGGTCAACCTGGATGATATGAGTCCGGAGAAAATTGCTTTTCTGACGGATAAGTTGATGGATGCCGGGGCTCTGGATGTCTGGCAAACCCCGGTTACGTTTAAGAAAGGTAGAAGCGGTGTCGTGGTCTCCTCCATGGTCCCTGCCTCGCTCCGTGAAGCGGCCCGAGATCTTATCTTTAAACATAGTACCACACTGGGGTTGCGGGAGCGCAAATGGGACCGCCAGAAATTGGAGCGAACGATTGAAGAAGTGGAAACGGAATACGGGTCCGTTCGGATAAAAGTTGCCCGATCGAATGGGACGGTGGTCCGGATAAAGCCCGAGTTTGATGACTGTCAACGGTGTGCCGAAAATCATCAGGTCACCCTGGAAACGATTGAGTCTGCAGCCCAGGCGGCCTACATTACCCACACTAATGGTTGATCCCAAAACATGGTTTGCTGAGTGTCCCTTTGCCCTCATCGCGTTTTCAGGGGGGGTAGACAGTTCACTGGTGGCCTTTTTGGCCCGCCATTACATGCCGAAAGAGCGGCTGCTTGCCGTTATCTCCGCCTCCCCGAGTTTGAAGCTGTCCGAGTTGGATGGGGCCAAACAGTTTTGTCGGAACCACGATATTCCGCTACGGGTAATTCGCACGAAGGAGATGGAGGATCCGAATTACTTCAATAATCCAGACAACCGGTGTTACTTTTGTAAGCATTCGCTCTACACAGAACTGCAAGACCTGCGGAACGAGTTTCCGGAAGCCTGGATCTTAAACGGTCAGAATCTGGATGACCTGGGGGATTATCGCCCTGGAATCCAGGCCGCCCGTGAATCCGGGGTCCGGGCCCCTCTAGCCGAGTGCAAGATGGATAAAGGCGCGGTTCGGGAAATGGCCCAATCGTTTTCCCTGGAATGCTGGGACAAGCCGGCCAGCCCCTGTTTGAGTTCGCGAATTCCCTATGGAGAACGGGTAACGGTGGACAAGTTGAGACGAATTGAAGATGCGGAGGCGATCTTGAATGAGGCTGGATTCCATGTCGTGCGCGTGCGCCATTATGAGGCCACCGCCAGGGTGGAAGTCCCCCCTGACCGGGTAAAGGAGTTGGGTAAATTGTGGCCGGAAATCCGAATGCAGTTAAAGGGTCTTGGTTTTGAATCGGCCCTCATTGATACGGAGGGATTTGTCTCCGGTAAGTTGAACCGAGTGCTACAGACCTGACATGGTGCTTAATCGCGCAGACTTCAGGAGAGCAGGCCTGACATACGATGGAAAATCTCGGCATGTTTTGGGGGGCTCTGACCAATGGGATCGTAAAAATTTATTCGTATGAGTGACCTGAACTTGGATTGGAACCGGGAGAAGCGTCAGCGGCTTCCAGAAATTGTATATGGTGAAGGGAAGTCGGTAGAGCAGCTCCGGCGTATTCTTGATGCGTTTGCGGACAAGGGGAAACCTGTATTTGTCACGCGCCTCCAGGAGGAAAAGGTGGCTGAGTTGGAAGTGGAACTGGGCTCGTATGACTCCGTCGGGCGGACCCTCTGGGTGCCGGATGGTAAAGGCATGCCTGCTCGGGAGGGAAGTGTCGCCCTCGTGTTTGCCGGCACTTCTGATTTGCCCGTTGTGAACGAGGCCGAGCGTGTCCTCGCCTATCTAGGGATAAGCAGTAAGGCTTACGGTGATGTAGGGGTAGCCGGCATTCATCGGATTCATGAGGTCATTGAAGCGATAAGCGGTCACGATGTAGTTATGGTGTTTGCAGGATTCGAGGGAGCGCTGGCGAGTGTGGTGGCAGGCCTGATCGGGAAACCGATCATTGGAGTGCCTACGAGCGTGGGATACGGTGTCACGGCAAAAGGCGAAGTGGCGCTTAAGTCAATGCTGGGCAGTTGTGCTAATGGATTGTTGACCGTAAATATCGACAATGGGACGGGGGCTGCCCTGGCGGCCGCAAGGATCTTGGGAATATAACTCATTTCGAGTTGGAGCGGCCATCTTGCCCGCAATGGGCCCTGCAGATCCTGAGAAAGACGAAATCGCTACAGGCCGCGGCTATACTAGGCCGCTATGTTGGTCCGGCCAGGTGAAATCGGCCTATTTGAAAAATGTGGCAACGCCCGAGAGCCCTAGTTGAAAGCCAATGGAAAGGAGAATCAGGCCAAGAAAACGGATAATGATCTTTTGAATTCGCTGGTTGAGAATTTGCGAGAGGGGGACTGCAGCGGATAAGGCGATCCCGATGAGTAGAATTGTCATCAGGACGCCGACCAGGGCTGGTCCGGGGAAGGCCCCGGCATCCTGGCTTGAGATCGACAGGGTGATGACCGTAGAGATCGCGCCGGGACCGGCAAACAGGGGGACTGTGAGCGGTACAAGGAGGGAATCTTCCACCTCTTCCAAATTGCTTCTAGGGGTCTGAATGCGGGTGGGTTCCCCATGCAGCATCTCGAGTCCGACGAGGATGAGGACAAGTCCTCCGGCTGTCTGGAAGGCGGGTAGGCTGATTCCGAACAGGCCGAGGAAGGTCCGGCCGACAAAGACTGCTCCGACCAGGATGACACCCGAAGCAATCATGACGGTTAGGACTGATCGCATACGGTCCCGCGTGCTGAGATTCTCGGTGATACCGAGGAACACGGGAATCTTGTCGAGCGGGCTGGTGATAGCCACAATCGCGGCAACGGCCTGAAGGTATTCCTGCATCCCTTCCCCTTATTTTAGAAAAAGGGGAGTGTCTAGTGACTTGTGTCTAAGGAGATAGAAAAATTGATGATTTAACCCAGAATTGGATCGGATGAATAGCGAAAGCGTCTCGTAACCAGGATTTTATGCACCAGTCATGGAGCGCTTTGCGCGGTTGGCCCACTTTTCAGTTGCATATTGCGGTTGAAAGCCTACTTTCATCCGCTTTTCCACATATCAAAATGGACACATTATCCCTGAACGTCAGAATACGAGAGGCCACCGGCCGTGGGAGCTCGCGACGGATCCGCAAGGAAGGTGAAATCCCTGCGGTCGTTTACGGCAAATCCGGCTCTCAGGCCCTCTCTGTAAACGAAAAAGAGTTTCGCCAGCTTTGGAAATCCATTCATGGCGGCGCGGCTCTCATAGAGCTTAAAGATGAATCTGGAAAGGATCGCCTGACTACGGTGAAGGACCTCCAGATCCATCCGATCAAGGACAGTATCCTTCATATTGATTTCAATGAAGTGATCCGCGGTGAAGCTATGACCACCACCGTTCCTGTGGTGATTGAAGGGGAAGCGGAAGGCGTCAAGGTCGATGGCGGGGTTCTCTCTGTGCTGTTGCATGATACGGAGATCAAGACCCTTCCCCGCAACCTGCCGGAGTCGCTTGTGATCGACATTTCTGCGCTCAAGTTGGGCGAATCGACTCATTTGAGCGATATCCAGCTCCCTGAAGGGGTAGAGCTGACCGGTGATCCGGAAACAGTCATCGCCACGGTTGGGCACCCACAGCCGGAGGAAGAAGTTGCGCCGGCAGAAGAGGTGGCTGCGGATTCGGTGCCGACTACCCGTGAAGAAGCCGAGGCCGCTAAGGAAGCGGAATAGGACGTTTCGCGGTCCTGGATTATTCCTGAAGCAAATCAGACCTTCTGATTATTTGTTCTTTTCCAGACTATGCCTGTTAAGGTTATTGCCGGACTCGGCAACCCCGGGTCCAAATACGAGAAAACCCGCCACAATGCCGGGTTTATCGTTGTTGATGCGTTTGCGGAGTCTCTCTCCGGACAATGGGCCCCCGATCGAGCCGTCCGTCATGCGGTTACCACCAAAGTTACCATTGGAGATCAATCCATTGTGCTGTTGAAACCTATGGATTTCATGAACAGAAGTGGACGCGTCCTTCAATCGTATTGCCGGTATTTTCGGATTCATCCCTCGGAGTTGGTGGTCATCTACGACGACATCACCTTAGACCCGGGCCGGGTCAAAATCTCCACCCAGGGTGGAGATGGCGGGCACAATGGAGTCGCTGATATTCTGGGGTGTCTGGGTAACGGATTTATTCGGTTTCGGATTGGCATCGGTCCCAAAAATAACCCTGAAATGGACCTTGCTGACTATGTCTTGGGCCAGCTCCCCAAGGAACATCACCAGCTTCTTCTGGATAACATGCAGACTTATTGGAACGGGCTAATTTCCCTTGTCGAACAAGGGCCCATCCTTACCATGAACCAATTCAATCAAAATAGAACTCAAGATGAGTGTAACGGAAACACGACCCTATAAAGTCACCTTCATTTTAGATACCCGGGGCTACGACGAAGCTGTCGAGACCCTCGGGGAGTTTTTGAAGACCACTTCCACCGAACTCGGGGCTGATGTCACCTCCCTAGGTGAAGCTACGATTCAAGAATTTGCCCGTACCCCGGATCAGAGATTTACCAGTGGGCACTATCTGGAAATGCTGGTCGAGGCTGCTCCTACCTTTCCTGCGGCGTTGAAAGAAAAGCTGCGGCTGGACAAGCGGGTGCACCGGATTTTTGTCGAATCCCACTAGCCTTCGCGATGTGCGGCGGACCTTCATTCCAACCTTAACCCTCTATACCATTCAAAATGGCCTCCTTTAATAAAGTTATCCTTATGGGGAATCTGACCCGCGATCCTGAACTGCGGGTCCCGGCTTCTACCGGCAACGCCATCTGCAAGCTTGGGCTGGCAGTCAACCGCCGATACAATACCCGGGATGGCCAGCAAAAGGAAGAAGTGACCTTTGTGGACATCGATGCCTTCGGCCGCCAGGCAGAAGTGATTGCCAAATATTGCAAGCGCGGGTCTGCTATTCTGGTCGAAGGCCGTCTCAAATTGGACACTTGGGAGACCCAGCAAGGTGATAAACGCTCCAAATTGAGCGTCGTTCTGGAAAACTTTCAATTCGCCGGTCGTGGCGATGGGGAATCCGGGGGCGGCGGCGGAGGAGGCGGCTACGAATCCAATGCTCCAAGCCAGCGCTCTGGGGGTAGCTACCAAGGCGGTGGAAATCGCGCCGCTTCGGAAGACCTGGATGAGGACGTGCCGTTTTAAGCGAGCAAGCAAACGAAATCCCAATCTAAATTTATAAGTTATGCCGATTGATAAAGTATTACTCCTCTCCAAGGTCGAAGGCCTTGGAGCCGAAGGTGAAGAGGTGGTGGTGAAACCTGGCTACGCCAGAAACTACCTGCTTCCCCGCAAATTGGCGATTCCCTTGACCCAGGCGAACCGTAAGCAAATGGATGCTCTCAAGACGCGTCGAGCCGCACGGGAAGCTGAAGAACTGGCTGCGGCTCAAGAGTTGGCCAAGCAGGTTGAGGCGGTATCGATCGCGATTGCGGTGAAGACCGGTGAATCCGGAAAGATGTTTGGTGCGGTGACAGCCAACGACCTGTATGACAAGTTGGTCGAAGCTGGCGTGGAAATTGACAAAAAGAAGGTCGCCCTGCCTGCTCCAATCAAGGAATTGGGGCAACACAGCACCGACCTCAAGTTGCATGCCGACGTCGTGGCTTCGCTGAAATTTGAGATTGTTTCGGAAAACCCCATCGAGGAGTAAGTCGAACGCCCTGGCCTCAACAGAATGGCTTCCCCTGACCGTCCCCAACCCCGAGATACGCAGCGAACGGAAGTACGGCGCCGCGCGTCTGATGCCCCGCTTGATCGCGTGCCCCCTCACAACTTAGAGGCGGAAGTTGGGCTATTGAGTTCCTGCATTATTGACGGAGGGCGCGATACGTTGACCCTCTGTGTCGATAATAAGCTGAAGCCGGAGTCCTTTTTTAAGCCTGCCCACCAGATGGTTTACCGGGCGATGATCCAACTTTATGAGGAGGGGATCCCCGTGGATGAAATCGTCCTCAAGGACCGCATGCAGAAAAATGGCGAACTGGAAGACGCCGGTGGGATTGCTACCATTACTGACATTTCCAGCGCTGTAGACACCTCCCTGGGGGCGACCTACTGGATGGATATTGTCAAGGAGAAGGACCTCATGCGGCGCCTGATCCGCGCGGCGACCCAGACCGTTGAGAGTTGTTTTCGGCAGACTGAATCGATCGACCAGTTTCTGGAACAGGTGGAACAGAATATATTCAAGATCAGTCAGGACCGGGTTGTCGAATCGGCCAAGCACATTCGGGAACCCATTGATCATGCGGTGCAGCAAATCCAATTGTTGATCAACAACAAGGTATCCAGCTTCGGGGTGCGGACCGGATTGACCGAATTAGACCGATTGACGCTGGGGTTCCACCCAGGGGAAATGATCGTGCTCGCCGCCCGGCCTTCAGTCGGGAAAACATCCCTGGCGATGAACTTTGCAGAGGCCGCCGTCTGTCCTCCTCCCTCCATCCATACCGATCCTGCCGCGGCCATGGTTTTCAGCCTGGAAATGACGGCTGACCAACTTGCCTTGCGTCTCTTGACTGGAAGATCCCGCGTAGACAGCAAGCGGGTGCGGGACGGCATCCTGAACTCAGACGAACAGAGCGCGCTCGCGACCAGTGCCCGGGAATTAAAAAATGCGCCGCTCTACATCGATGATTCGGGGGGGATCAGCATCCTGGAAGTTCGAGCCAAAGCCCGGCGACTGGCCGCCCGTCTACCTGACAGCGGGGGATTGAAGTTTGTAGTGGTGGACTACCTGCAACTTATCCATGGGACCGATAGCCGGGTACCCCGTGAGCAGCAGATTTCAGAAATTTCGCGCGGACTCAAAGCCATGGCAAAGGAACTGAATGTCCCTGTACTTGTCCTTAGCCAGCTGAACCGAGAATCTGAAAAAGAAAAACGTGAGCCTCGCCTATCTGACCTGCGGGAATCTGGTTCGATCGAGCAGGACGCAGATGTGGTCTTCATTTTGCACCGACCAATCCAAAAAGATGAAGGAGATTCGGAGCCCGAAGGGAGAAATCGTTACTTACCCGGAGACGTGGAACGCATCAATTTAATCATTGCCAAGCAGCGGAACGGACCAGTAGGAGAGGTGCCTTTGACTTTCCGTCGCCAATATACCCGCTTCGAGAATTACTCGGCTTAACAATTGGGACATACTGCTTATGCGACGTCTTTTTAGCCATTGGTTATACTTTGTGATTGGGTCGGTCCTGATAATGCCCGGCCTCTACGCGCAACTGAACCCGATTCAATCCACAAATCCTGCGGCGGCTGCGGGGGATCAACCCATCATCAAAGAAGTGCGCCTGGAATATGACGGGGTACCCAGCGTGAGCGAGCAGTATATCCGGGGGAATATTCAGGTAAAAGCCGGCCAGGTGTTTGACCAGGGAAAGATCGACCTGTCGATTCGCTCGCTCTACCGCACCGCGCTCTTTGAATTTATCGAGGTCGACCTCGAGCGGATCAGCGACGAGGAGGTCATCGTGACCTTTGTGGTCCAGCCTCGGTTCAAAATTGAGTCGATTCGTTTTCGAGGTAATGAAGAGGTATCCGGTCGGCGGCTTCAGCGGGAAATGGACACCCAGCCCGAAGACTTCCTCGATGAACTCCGGGTAAAGAATGACATCGATAAGATGAAGGAGTTCTACATGAAAAAAGGATACTCCGATGTCGAGATCGATTATGAGATCGTCCGCGACCGTGTGCGGGGCACTGCCCGTGTGGTGTTAACCATCGAGGAAGGGGACAAGGTTAAGATCAAATGGCTTCGCTTCGAGGGAAATGAGTATTTTACTGATGGTGATCTGAGAAAAGGCCTGGATACCAAAAAGTGGTGGTGGTTCTCCTGGTTGACCGGTGGGGGGAAATTTGACGAAGACAAGTTCATTGAGGACCTCGACAAGATTCGGGTAAAGTATAAGAACGAGGGGTTTCTGGATATCGAAATCGACGAAGATGAAATTGAGTTTGTTTACGATAAGCGTAACCTGAGGATCCGGGTTCCGGTCACTGAAGGGCAGCAATATTCGGTCGGGGAAGTCGATATTGTCGGTAACACGATCTATACGGATGATGAGCTGCGGCCCTTCCTGGAAAATCGTCGTGGAATGACCTTTTCCCCTGAAACCCTCGATGAAGACCGGGAGACCCTGAGCGATTATTACGGATCCCGGGGATACCTGGACACCTTTGTCCGGGCGGAGCGGGTGCCAAACCTCGATACCCGAGCCATCGACATCAACTACGTGGTTCGTGAGAGTGAAAAATTCTACGTCGAGTCGGTCAATATACAGGGTAACACCAAAACGAAAAGTATCGTTATCCTTCGAGAACTGGCCCTGGCCCCAGGTGATGTATTCGACCTGGTTCGTATGAAAACCAGCCAATCCCGCCTGGAGAACACCCAATTCTTTGAGCCGGGTGGAGTGAATCTGGCGCCGGAACCCACCAATATCCCGGGACGGCGTAATCTGCGGGTGAGTGTGCTGGAAGGTCGCACAGGAAACCTGACTTTTGGTGCAGGCTTCAGCTCGTTGGAAAATGCGACCCTCTTCGCGGAAATTACGCAGGGTAATTTTGATATCACCAATCCCAAATCGGTCTTCCAGGGAGACGGGCAGAAATTCCGTCTTCGATTCCAGATTGGTTCACAAAGCAGTCAGGTTGTGCTGGCTTTTGAAGAACCCTGGTTGTTTGAGCAACGTCTCGCTTTCGGGTTTGAGGCATTCCGCTCAGAAACCAATTTCAACTCCTCCCTTTTTAACGAATTGCGGACTGGCTTTGAGGTCTATTTGCGTCGCCGGCTGTTTGAGTTGGTGGAAGGCCGGCTTTCCTACCGTTTTGAGATCGTAGATATTTTTGACGTCAGCCCCTTTGCGCCTCCCATCATTCAGCAGGAAGCGGGTAATCGTACTGTGTCTAAGTTGGGCTTAAGCCTGCTCCGGGACACGCGGAACAACCTCTTGCACCCTACACGGGGAACCCGGGTAAATTTGATTACCGAATGGGCGGGTGGATTCCTTGGGGGTGAAACCGACTATATTAAAGTGGAGGGACGCTTCTCCAAATATTGGCAGACGTTTGATGCTTTTGAACAAGTCTTCTTTGTCTTAGCCCGGACGGGGACGGTGTTGCCTTATGGAGACTCGGAAACCGTACCTTTCTTCGATCGCTATTTCCTGGGGGGTCCGAACACCCTGCGTGGATTCCGTTTCCGCCAGGTAGGGCCGAAAGATGGGTTGAATGGAGAGCCGATCGGGGGTAACACGTATGGATTTTTCAGCGCGGAATACGTCTTTAAAATCGCGGATCCGCTCCGGGTAGCTTTCTTTTATGATTCGGGCTTCGTCAATGATGAGGAGGTGGACTTCAATATACGCGACTACAATGATAATTTCGGCTTTGGTGCCCGGATGATGATCATGGGAGCTCCAATGCGTATTGATTATGGGATTCCTATCACTACTGACCGGTTTAATGATGACGATGGCGCCCAGTTCAATTTCTCCTTCGGAAGCCGATTCTAAACCAGCAAAGCAGGTCGACTTCCGAACCAAACCTTAATTACCCTGTCCATTCAAATTAATCCAATGAAGAAAACCGTTCTCCTGATTCTAACCATGGCCTCGCTGGTCACAACCGGCTGGGCCCAAACTGCGCCTAAAACGATGGCGGTCGATATGACTGCGCTCTTGCGGGACTACTACGAAGCCAAACAGGACTTTGAAAAATTCCAAAGCGCCGTAGATAGCGCAAACGAGCAAATTGCTATGATGCAGGAAGAAATCCAGACCGTCCTGGAGCCTGTTCAAGACCTCCAAGCCCGGGCTGTTAATGAAAACCAGCAGTTCACTGAAGATTCTGCCCAGCAAGCTGCTGCCGAGCTCGCTTCCATCCAAGCTGATTTTAATCAGCGCCGGGAGAGCCTGGTTCAGTTTCAACAGCAAACCCAGCAAAACCTGAGCAATCGTGAGCAGCAAATCATCAGCCTGCACATGAAGCGAATCCGTGACGTGGTGACTGACTATGCGGAAACCAACGGTTATGAGATTGTACTCAACCAGGCGGCCGGGATTGTTTTCGTTAAGGACAGCTTTGACAAGACGACCGAAATCCTCGCCATTTTGAATGCGGACGCCCCGGCCGAAGGTTAAGGTTCAAGGCGAGTTCCATGCTTTTAAACCCCGTTCGCTAGGACGGGGTTTTTTTCTTGGAATGGGAAAGGGGCTTACCAAAACTCGGATTATGCAGTTTCAGTTCACTTTGGATGAAGTGCGGGCCCTTCTCGAAGGCAGTGAAGCGTCTGGTGATTACACTGGAAATATTACCGGAATTGCTTCCCTCGAAGAAGCTGTACCCGGGGATTTGTCCTTCCTCTCGAATCCGAAATATCGGTCGCAGGTCGGGAAAAGCCAGGCTTCGGTTCTCCTCGTTCCCCGGGATTTTGATGAGGAACCCGCTTCTGGAAAGATTTACTTTAAGGTCGATAACCCAAACCTCGAACTGGCCCGGGTATGCAGTCTGGTCGAAAGTCGATTGTGGACGCAGCCTGAACCGGGAATCCATCCAAGCTCGGTCATCGACCCTACCGCTGAGGTCGACCCCTCCGCAACAGTCGGCCCTCTGTGCTATATTGGTCCTGGGGCCAGGGTAGGGAAAGCAAGCTACCTGGTTAGTCATGTCTCGCTGGGAAAAGATGCCTCAATCGGGGAGGCATGTTGGATAGCTCCTCATGTTTTGGTGGGAGACTACTGTACGGTGGGAGATCGTTGTCGCCTGCATGGAGGTGTCGTGTTGGGCTCGGACGGATTTGGATATGAGCCGTCGGGGAATCAATTGGAAAAATTGCCTCAAATCGGGGTTGTGGTGATTGAAGACGATGTTGAAATCGGGGCGAATGCATCGATTGACCGTGCGCGCTTTGCGGAGACCCGGATCGGGGCCGGGACCAAAATCGATAACCTGGTGCAAATCGGGCATAACTGCAAAATCGGCAATAGCAGCGCTCTCGCGGCCCAGGTGGGGCTCAGTGGAAGTACGGAATTGGGAAATGGAGTTTTGATGTTAGGGCAGAGCGGTGCGGGGGGGCACTTGAAGATCGGAGATGGCGCCTTCATCGCGGGGCAGACCGGTGTCTCGAAATCGGTTCCGCCGGGCAGCAAAATCATGGGGACCCCTCACATGGAGTTGAATGCCTTTCATCGGATGATGGTGGTGCAACGGAAACTCCCGGAATTTGCCAAAAGGATTGAAAATCTAAGAGAAGTTGTAGAATCCTTGAAACCGTCATCTTCATAGGATCCCATACTCAATTGCAGCATCGTGACACCTATTCATCAGGCTCCACTAAAAATATTTGCCGGCAACTCGAACCTCCCACTCGCCAGGGAAATTTGTGCCTATCTGGACATCCCGCTCGGGGAGTCTACCATTAGCAGCTTCCCGGATGGGGAGACCTTTGTCCGAATCAACGAGAACATCCGCGGGGCGGATGTTTTTCTGATTCAGTCCACCAGCAATCCGGCGAATCACAATTTGATGGAATTGCTCATCCTGATTGATGCCGCGAGGCGGGCATCCGCAGCCCGGATTACTACGGTTTTGCCATTTTACGGGTATGCCCGCCAGGATCGTAAAGACCAGCCTCGGGTGCCCATCACCTCCAAACTGGTGGCGAATTTGCTCACCGCTGCTGGAGCTGATCGCATTCTGACTATCGATCTACACGCCCAGCAGATCCAGGGTTTTTTTGATATTCCGGTTGATCATCTCTATGCCTCACCCGTTATCTTTGATTATCTGAAGGAACGTCACTTCGAGAACCTGTCCCTTTTTTCCCCCGATGTGGGTGGCATGAAGATGGCCGCCGCTTATGCCGAATTGCTCGATGCCCCTCTGGGCTTTGTGGCTAAACGCCGGACCAGCGCTTCCACGGTGGAAGCCTTTAACATTGTTGGCGACGTGGACGGCCGGGATGTTCTGCTTGTGGATGATATGACCGAAACGGCAGGTACTTTATGTGCAGCGGCTGATCTGTTACGCCAGAAAGGGGCCAAGTCGGTGACTGCTGCCGTGACCCACGGGGTGCTCAACGAGGTGGGTTATGAACGCCTGAGCAAAGAAGGAATGCCCCTGACCGAGCTGGTTACGACCAATACAACGGTGGTCAATCCGGAGGACTTGCCCATTACCGTCCTGAACATCGCTCCCCTATTGGGTGAGGGTATTGCCCGAATCCATGGGAATAAAAGTGTAACCGGTCTATTTAAAATCAAGGGATTTTAAGTAAGTTAAAGTTCGCCATCGGAACCTCGCAGGCACTTTTGTGTCCTTTCTTTTTGATATATGAGTAAAACCCTATTTTCGTTAATTCCTTTGTTATTAACAGGTTCTGTTGTTTATGGGGCAATAGAACGTGTCGACCGAGAGATCCCTGAGGATGAGTCGCCGGTATTTCAAATCGACAACACCGCCCTTGATAGGAGCAACACACACCGGTTCACTAGCTATGCGGACACCTTGGACAAAGTGACCCCGGCAGTGGTGGGTGTCTACACTTCCAGAATTGTCAGCGTGAACCAGTCGGCCCGCAACCCGATGGAAGAATTCCTTCGTCGTTACTACGGGCTGCCGGCACCCGAGCAACCTGCTCAAGGACAGGATGATGAAGAGCGCAGTGTGCCCGCGGGGGTAGGTTCCGGAGTGATTGTCAGCCCGAATGGCTACATATTGACCAACAACCATGTGGTGACGGATAGCGGCGAGGAAGTCGACGAGGTTACGGTGCAATTAACCAACGGATCGGAGTATGATGCCGCGATCATCGGTCGGGATCCGAACACGGATGTAGCCCTCCTTAAAATTGAACCGCGTGAAGAGCTCAAAGCGATCACCATGACCGACAGCGAACAGCTCCGAGTCGGTGATATCGTGTTTGCCGTCGGGAATCCGCTTGAAGTGGGTCTTACCGTGACGCAGGGCATCGTGTCCGCTACGG
>JANQKZ010000003.1 GCA_028280845.1 Opitutales bacterium
TGCGGTCATTGAGCATCCGGTCCCATATGGAGCCCCACTGCCGATTATCATCCGATAAACCGAGATAGTCCCAGCGGTTGGGCATATTATTGCTCGCCATGGAATACAGGTTGATCCCGCCGGCTTCCCCGATGGGGTCGCGATTGATAAAGCGTCCGTGTTTGGGGTCGTAAAAGCGCCTGCCATAATAGACCAAACCGGTTTCTCGGTCGGTATATTGCGAGGAAAACCCGAAATTGAAACTGCTGTAAGACCCGTTCTGGCCGGTGATATATCCGGTGGCCAGGTACTCATAGCGGGCGGTTTCCGCCCCGCTGCTGTTCAAATAGGCCGTAATGTTGCCCATGGCATCATAGACGGGATAGTAGGTGGTACCACTTTGCTTGACCGCGAGCAATCCCCCGGGCCCACCGGACCGTCCGTTAAATCCGGCAAAGTCAGGTCCCCACAAGAATGTTTTCAATAAGGTCGACCCCGTTTGGCCGGTTCCCGCGTTGAGCTCCGCAATCAGGGTCCACCCATTCCAGACGAATTTCGTTGAACCGGTGACGGTCCCGCTCGGGCCGCCCGTCCGGACGGTTTTCCGCACGCGGCGACCCGCGTAGTCGTAGGTAAACTGGAGGGTCGTCCGTGGACTGAGGACCTGCTCCATCTCATAGAGCCGGTTCTCGGCGTCATAGCGGTAATACCAGGTCCCGTCCCGGGTCAGGTTCCCATCAGAATCATAGGTGACCGTGGACTCACTGTGATAGCCGGTAATCGAATTATAGCTATTCGTGTTCGTGTAGGTTGAATAATAGGTATCATTACTCGAGCCACTCACCTCGGTATGGGTACGATTACCGATCAGGTCGTAATCCAGGGTGATGTAGTGGGAACCGGCTCCGGAATGTTTGGTGTCTCCGCTCAGCTCACCGGCATCAGAATAGCTGTACTCCCGGGTGTCCGCGGTGATAGCACTGGTCCCCGACCGGGTCATCCTGTAGCGAAACCCGCGACTGTCAAAAGTGCTGTTGTAGTCTCCCCGGACCGTCGTGTTCCACTGGGTCAACACGCGATCCAGGACCATCCGGTTAGTGTCCAGGTAGTTGGTTCGGACGTATGTATTGCTATTGGCACTGGTTACCGACTCTACCCAATCCGTTCCCGTTTCGTAACCCAGGTTGAATTTATTGACCGGCCCGCTGGTCGCTTCAATGGAATCGACACGCCCGTTGCTGGCGTAATCAATGATAGCGTTCACCTCTACCGTACTGCTTAATTTTAGCTGAAATCCGGTGGACCTTTTCATGAAGGGCGACGTGCCCTCATAGGTGTAGACCAGGTTTCGTGACCCGAAGAAGGCAGGGAGCGATTCGGTATTCCGTTGAGAGTCACCATAGTAGGAGAAACTCCGTGTGCCGGTGGCATCGGTAACCGAACTCAAGGTGCCGTCACGATTATAGGAGAATTCCACGTCGGGAGTCACCCCGCCGTCACCGTCGTAGGTGATTCTTTTCAGCTCATAGGTGCGATGGCTGACATGGCTGGTCCCCGCCGTAGAATCATAATACTGGTAGTTTGACTTCAGCGAGCTGCTCCTGGCCCACGTCCTTGACTTTACCTGTCCCAATTCATTGTAGGTGTATTCGACATCCGTCGAGTCCGGGTTGATTTTCTTCAATAGCAGCCCGGTGGCTTCCTCAAAGTCCCACTGCGTGGTGTGGCCACCGGAGGGGTTGGGCCAGGATGACCCGTTAAAGTTGGACCCGCTGGTCTTCCAGGTTTTCATCGAAGTCATGCGTCCCAGAGAATCATATCCATAGAGCACGGGTTTGGTCCCGTTTCCCCAGACTTTCCAGGGAAGCCCCATATAATCATAAATGGTATAAGTTTGTTTTCCCCCGGGGTCGGTCACCAGAATCCGGGAAGGATTACTCCCCGTGCCGCTCCACGAATAGGAATAGGTAGTCGTTTTTCCATTATCATTAATGGAATTGGGCGTGGAGGAATAGTTATTCGCGTTATAGGCCCATGTTTTCGTGCTGTACGAAGTGCTTCCGTCATAGCGGCCACGCTCATATTGCTTTCGCCCTAAGCTATCGTATTCCACAACGGTCTTCACTCCCGTCTGAGAGACATCTTCTTTGAAATAACCGTTAGTGGTGGTCGTGTATTGCCATGCGCCGTCCGTCGGAACGGTTGAGAACTTCCTGACCCGTGTCTTGTCTACCGAGTCCACAAATATCCACTCAATGGTATGACGACCCGTGTGGTCCCACACGCCCTGGTCTTTGACGACAAGGCCGTGTCCATTCGTACCAAAATCATGGCCTGCATAATTGGTCAGGCGGGTTATCGTTTTGCTGATCTGGGTGGCGGTTTGATTGTTGAGCGTTTTATATCCGAAAACCTGTTCCTGTAAAAACCAGGCACTCTGAAACTCATAATATGAGTGCATGTATTCCTCGATACGATCATTGGAGTTCAGGTCTAAGGCCCCATTCGCATTCAGGTCATTCCCTTCAAAAGCCAGTCGACCGCCCTCGTCGTATACATACAGCGTATCCGCGGTCAGATAGGTAGAGGTTGCCGCATACTTGGTTTTTCTGGAATTCAGGAACCCGTGTGTGGAATCATAGGAGTATTCCGTTTCGATCTTTTTTGAGGAAGCCCCTGCCCACCCGTTTGCCGGCGTGGTCTCCTTGACCACGCGCCCCAACCAGTCCTTCTGCTCCTCGACCCAGCCATTCGCCGTCGATGAGGCGTTTTTAGTCGTGGTTTTCAAGCCAGTACTATTATAGGAATAATCGTAATACTTGGGGGCCTGGGCTGTTCCGGTGACGGATAGTGTGTTTCCATCGTAAAGCAGCTCTTCGACGGTGGTCGCCCCATTGGGGTGGGTGACGGTTGTCCTCCTGTCAGTATTAAAGGTGAAGGTGGTGGTAAGACTTCCCCCTTCCGGAGAGGGTTCGCTTTTCTGAGTCACCCGGCCGGCTTTATCATAGGTAAGGATCGTTTTTCCGTTAGAGTTATAATACGACTCCTTCAGCTGGTTCGCCTTGTCATATACCCTGGTCTGTACTCTTGCGGGATATTTTGATGTTCCACCGAAACCATAGGTAACCTGGTTTCTGTTGAGCAGGCTATTGTGGGCATACTTGGTAATGGTTCCATCCCAATCCACCAGCTGCGTCTTGAGGCCTGCCGTATAGGAATAGGTCTTTTTGTGGTCACGGGAGGCGACACTCCTGATGGTGTCAAACACCTCAATTAATCGACCATGGGAGTCATATTCATATGCCAGGCTCGAAATTGGGTTTTCGGTGCTTGTCGTCGTATAGACGTGGGTCTGCTCCAATACCTGACGGCCATGGGAGTCGATGACCGTCACTTCAAAGGTCGACAGCTGATTGACCATGAAGAGGGAATCCACCGTCCAGGACTGGGATCCTTTGGTCCAGCTACTGACGTTCGTCCCGCCCGTTGCTGAACCAAAGGTTTGCTGGCTGGTTTGCCCGTTCAATTTAACGATAAACCAATCATCACCACTGGAACTCTCCGAAAAGGCGCGGGTGGCGGGATTCCAGTTTCCCTTGAAATAGGCATACGACTCTTTTTTCCCATCCGGGTAGGTCACGGAATGGTTTTTCCGGTGGAAAAAAGACGTCGAATTATCTAAGCGATAGGCTTTGGTTATTGTAGTGAGGGAGTTACTCGTACTCGAAAATTCGTTTTTCGTGATTTGTGCGATGGTATGCGAATTAACCGTGGCCGAATTCCAATTGTAGCTCCACGTCGTTTTCGCCACCTGCGTGCCTTTCACCGATACTGTTTTGCTGGCAGGCGCCGTACTCGACCCATCCCAATTGGACGTGTAGGTGTAGGTTTCCAAGTGGCAATTGGTCGTATTTGCGCTGTTGGGGGATGTCACCTCGCTTTTCCACGGTCGGTATATCCTGTAGATCTGCCCGGCATTGTAGAGTGTCAGATTGTTGTAATACTCGTATTTGACCCACCCTCCGTTTGGATTGATCTGGTGTTTGATGGCCCGGGGCCATCCATACCCCGAAGTGGATGTATAATATTCGTACGAGGTCTCAGGCGGGTTGGTCGTGGTTGGTCCTTCGGTTACTTTGGTAATTTCCTTTCCCCAGCTGTAGCTGGTATAATCCTTCTGTTTTACCCGAACCGGGGCCGTGGTGGCATTGGAACCGCCATAGTAAACTGTGGTTGTGTTGCCGCTCTCAACGGAAACGATGCGCTGGTCGGTATCTGTCATGGCCCCGCTGGCATTGGATTCGCGCCAATCGTACAGGGTCCAGCTCGATCCGGACTTTTCCAGTTTGGTCGTCCAATATTCGCTATCCTCTTCCCGAATAATCATAATATTATTCGTCCCGTATTTTTTTATCGTGTAGACGATGATCGGACTTCCGGTTGTTGTCCAAAGGCCCCCGGATTTGCTGCCGACCGCCGACCGTGGGTAAACTTCGATATCAAATTCTGTTGAACCGGAGGAGTAGGTATCCACGTGGACTAATATTTCAGGGCTCAATACCTGTTTGATCGCACCGGATTGCCGGATGACTTCCACTTCATTGGAGTCAACGGAGTTGTATTGGAGAATTGAGGTTTCGAACAGGCCCGCTGTTAATGCATCCTCACGGAAACCAATCCCACTTGCAGAATCACCATTGCTCAAATTACCAAGGCTGAGGAACCATATCGGCTTATCTTCCGGAAAGGATGAGGATTCACCCCCGCGTAGACCGATGACTTCGCTTACCGGATCGTATTCTGCCTCAAGGCGGAAAGTAAAACTATAAGCGGTGCCTTTGACAAAAGTTGTATGAGGCCGGCCATCCAGATAAACAGTGTAACCCGGGACTCTGGGGAAAATGACCCTCACAAAGCCCACCCCGCTGCTCGTTACAGTAACATTGTACTCTTTTCCCGGGATGACATCCGTTGTTTTCATCGATGAATAAAAGATGGAACCCGGCACCGGATTTGATACCGTCCCCGTACTTGCACTTCCCAGGGATGATCCAAAAGAAAATGACGAAAAGAACGGGTTGGTGGCGATAGCCTCCCCGAAATAGGAAACAGGCAGCGTCGTTGGATTGTCCAGCTGGCTGTCGGCATAACCGTGTGTAGCCGCAACTATGATAAGAAAATAAATCCCAAGGTTACGTTTCATTTTGCTCCTCCTATAGTTCTATTTTTTGGAAAAAGTTAGTTTGCCCGAGACATGATCAAGCTCAGATTGCAGGCGCTCATCCTCTGGTGCGTATTTCAATCCCTCCTCAATTAAGCCGAATGCCCGGTAATGATGGCCCAATACCCGGGACTCCAACCAGGCCTCCCAATATGGCCGCTCCGATTTTTGAGCATTGGCCTCGTCTTCAATCCGGGATAGAAGTTTTAAGGTAAATTCGGCCAGACCTTCCGCTGCGGCATAGTCATCCTCATTCATGAACCAACTGCACAGGACCACCGCCCGCCTGGCGATGGCCGCACTTTCCAGGTTTCCGGGCTCCAACCGGTTTTTCGCCCGTAATAGCCGCTTCACCTCTCCCCATTTTTGGGACAGTACCGCTTCCCGAAGCGAAGTCGCAATTTCTTCTTCAATCTGGACGGGATCCTCCAACTCTGCGACGGTTTCGCCCTCTTGGACAGCATAGGCCCCAGGGGCAAAAGATAAAAATGTGAACACCAGACACCACCCTAATAAGAACCTCTTCATAGGAATAAGCTTAATATTAGAAATCCTGATTTAAATGCTTTTAACTACCTAAATTTAGGTAAACTGAAGCCTCCCAACCCCTATTTGGTTTCTTCTAAGCTGTTAGGTTTATTTATTCTTGATGCTTTCGGGCATACGATGAGCACCCCCCGCACAGGAGCTACTGCGGTGTCCCGAACTTCCCTGACCCCAAGAACAACCGGGGCTTCGACCTGACGAAAGAGCGCAGCGAGAAGCCTGGACAGCGATAGCGGAAGCAGAACACCTCAGGTGGAATCCTTCGGAGGCGGACTCTGCCCGCCTTGACTCGCACCGCAAGACTTCGGCGCGACCCTCTTGATTTCAGGCATCGCAGAAGCGATGGAAGGGCCCTCAGGGATTGGCTGCGCCGATGGCTTGGTCCTGCGGACTGCTCGCTTGGCGAGCCCCCATCTCCAGTCGCTTGGCGCCTTCCGTCGAACTCCGTTCTCATCCCTTCGTGCCACCAAGCTGCAATGCAGCTTGGTGGGCCCTCAGGGATTCGAACCCTGGACCAAAGGATTATGAGTCCTCTGCTCTAACCGCTGAGCTAAGGGCCCGCTCAGATAAAAGGAATCGTTTTACAACGATGGGTGGAAACTGTCATTTCATCTGACAGAACGGGAAATGCCAGCTTAATTAAAAGGAAAAAAAGGCCGCTCCAACGGATTCGCATTGCATTTTATACCGTTTAGCATACAACCATTTGGTATAATTTATCATGAATCCTTTTCGATACGGAAAAATCGTAACCGGGGAGTTCTACTGTCCTCGTCCGGAGGACATTCGGTTAAAGAATGCGTTTTCCGGGGGGCGGAATGTGGCCTTGATCGGTCGCCGGAGAGTGGGAAAGTCTTCATCTATTCATAATGTGGTATCCGCTATGCGCCCCCGTCACACGCTGGTTTATTTTGATTTCTACCAGGTTAGAGGTGTGGATGACATGGTTCAGCGGATGCTCAGGGCCCTTCCCTCTCAAACCTTCGACTGGTTGAGGGATTTCGCAAGGGGTTTGACCCGTTTACGGCCGAAACTGGAGTTGGATCCCACCACGGGCACCCCATCGATTGGAATAGGTTCTGAGGCGGTTTTAGACGAACAGACCCTGGAGGATCTGTTAATTCAATTGGGGAAAATGCGAAATACGGTTATTGCCTTCGATGAATTCCAGGATGTGGCGATCATGAAAACCGGGGAGGGGGTTCTAGCCAGGATGCGGAGTGTCATTCAACAGCAATTGGACTCCCTGTATGTCTTCTCCGGGAGCAGCCGTAAAATGATGACCGCTCTTTTTGAAAATTCGACACAACCCTTCTTCCAAGCCGCGGAGAAACTTGAAATTGGGCCTATCCCTACAAAGAAATTCACCAACTGGATCGTTAAGCGCTTCCAGACCCGGACAATCCATAAGGAAACCGCAGCATCTATTGTGGAAGAATTTGAAGGTATTCCGGGGGACATTCAGCGTTTCTGCGCGGCCCTCTGGGATGTGTCGTTACCAGGAAAACCAATTAATGCTGCTGAACATCTCCCCCTCGCGAAGGACTACGTCTTGGAGAGCCATAGCTCGACCTACAATAACATATTTTATCGCTATACGGTGAAACAGAGACAGGTCCTCATCGCCCTTGCCAAGCTGGGAACGAAGAGTCCCCATTCCAGCGAATTTCTCAAGAAAGCCGCAGTGTCCTCCCAGGTATCTCAAAAGGCAATTAAGCGATTGCTCAGCGATGCTATTCTTTCCCGGGACGAAGACGGCCTATTTTTCGATGACCAGTTCTTTGCCGCGTGGATTCGCCGTATGCACCCGTAAGGGTTTTGCCGGCTTATCGGGATGGCCTGGGGTTCCGCCTGACGTAAGTTAACTTGGACCTCCCAGGTCGGCCAGGACATGGAAGCGGGCTTGAACCTGATAGTATTGGCTGCGGCCTATTTTATCGGCCAAACGGATGTATTTGAGCTCGAGGAGCTTGTTAATATGCTTGGTGATCTGCTGTTTGTAGCGTCCAGTCTCCTTCCCCAGGGCCGATGGAGTGAAGCGCTTCAGCCGGGTCGCGACGAGAAACACCTCACGGTCGGCCGGGCTGAGGTGGGTTTCAATTTCATTCAGCTGGATGGCCTGAAGCAGCTCCGTCGCTTCGGCGAGCGACAAGGTCTCCGCCACACTATCCGGTAAATGACTGACCAGGGAGGTCACTGCATTCATGATGGGCCGAAGCCTCGCTTCAAACGTATCGTAGAGGTAATCGATGACCGCTTTTTCGACCGGGGAGATGTAGGTCTTCCCCGGAGCGGCCAGCAACTCGTACCGTCGCTCGATAATGGTATAAACCTGTTGTTTAGAAAGCGGCTTCAGGTAGAGGGGCTTATCGAAAAAGATACTCCGGACCCGGCTGTTGGGTGCGATCACATTTTGGAACATCCCGGGATATCCCACGAAAATAAAGTACACATTCGGCTCCTGAATGCTGTCTCGAATATCGTCGAAAAAATCTCGCAGCACCGATTCTTCCCGGCGCTTCAGGAGTTCCAGATTGTCCAGGTGAAAGATCACCCCGGAGCAGTTTAAGACGGTTTTCGCCTTTTGCACCAACTGCCGGAGATAGCCGCGTAAATCATCTGCAGTCACATTTTCTGCCACAAATTTAGTTTTCCCGGACTTGGAAAGCCCACCTCCCGTGCCGACCACACTGAAACTCACCCCAAGACTTCCCTCTTTTTCCAGGTGAACTCCGGTAATGGCCGATACTTCCTGGAGCAAGGTATCCTTGGCAATGTCCGCCTTTTTCATATCCAGGCGAAGACGACCGGAAAGTGCCGCCAACAGGCTGATCAGGAAATCATGTTCCCCCCAGCCATGTTTCACCGAAATCTCGCTCACCGGAGAGAGCAAGGGAGGCGCAGCCTTGGTAGTCCACATATAGCGGTAGTAATTGACAAATGTCGTTTTGCCCACCCCCGGATCCCCTTCGATCACAATGCGCCCTCCCCCTGGATTGCGAAGGAAATTCTGTAAAACGGTTCCGGGATTTAGCAACCCCTCCCGTTCCACATAGGCATTTCCCACCGATAAGCCTCCTCCGAAATTTGCCGGAAGTGCCATGGTTTCAAACGGATCCCCTCGAAATCCATAGCGCTCCCATAGGTTTTGATTCAACATGATCGGGTCTTGTACAAAAGTAAACTTTGGTAAACAGAAACAGGTTTACCAAATTAACCGCCTTTTGCAAGGGACGAATGAAGGCACCCCTGAATTAGAGCAATCTACCCTAGTAACAATCGGTAAACCTATTTCGGTTTACTAACTGTTACTATCTAATGATTGGTGGGACTACCAAACCGTAACCCTGGGCCACCAAGGGGAACCTGAACCGGTGGTCTCAGCTCTCCGGCCAGATCCGGATGGAATCGTAGACGATCACTTTCGTCCAGAGATCCTTGGATGCTTCAACAAAACGGACATGGGCTGGATGGGCTTGATACACATCCTGGGCTGCCGCGTCCTTAAAGGTCACAATCAGGTCATAGGTATAGGAATTATCGACAACCCCGCGTGGAGTGCCCGCAGGTTCTCCTACCTGGACGGATTGAATCACCTCAACCTCCTCGAGAAAGGAAATCAGGTTTTTTAAAAAGCGGTCGCGGTCGGTCTGGCTATCCGGGTTGGCCAACCAGAAGTAGACGTGATGGCAAAAGGGGCCTTGAATCACGGCGGGTCCGGTACCTTTATGAGCAGCGGCCTGGGCTGAAGCTCCTCCCACGACCATAGCCGACACGGTAGCGAGGGAACCTTTGACTAAACTCCTACGTTTCATCCTGCTGATTTAGTTCTTTTTGCGGGCTTTGGCCATTTGTTGGGCCATGGCGAATCGCATCTGCGCTTCAAGCTGCTCAATGGCATCGGGGTCCAGGTCCTCTTCCTTTGCTTGTTCGAGGGCCTTTTCCGCCCGGGCCCGAGCATCCTCCACTTCACTCATGTCGATTTCTTCCACTTGGATAGCCGCCTCGGTCACAACAGTCACCTGGTCGCTTTTGACCTCGGCAAACCCTTTGTCGACGGCGAGAAACTCCAAACTTCCACCCTGGGTCGTCACTTGTAACTCTCCGGCTTCCAGCATCGTCAACAGCGGGATGTGCCCGGGGAGAATCCCGACTTCCCCCTGGGTCGTGGGAAGCACCACGGACGCCACAGTCTCATTGTAGACCTTGGCGACCGGGGTGACGATTTTTAGCGTGATAGCCATGACAGAAATTAGTTGGCGTCGGAGGCTTCCAGTACCTCGTCAATGCCCCCTTTGTAGAGGAAGTCATTCTCGTTTACGTTGTCGAGCTCCCCTTCGAGGATCATCTTGAATCCTTTGATCGTGTCTTCAACAGTAACATAGGCCCCGGCTACACCGGTAAACTGCTCCGCCACGTGGAAGGGTTGAGAAAGGAATTTTTGCAGGCGGCGGGCCCGGGCCACCGTTTGCTTATCTTCGGGGGATAATTCGTCCAGACCCAGAATCGCGATGATATCCTGCAGATCTTTGTAACGCTGAAGGACACGCTGGACTTCACGAGCCACAAAATAGTGCTCCTCTCCCACAATCTTGGGATCCAAGGCGTTGGAATTAGAGGCAAGCGGATCCACCGCCGGATAAATCCCAAGCTCCGCAATGGAACGCTCCAACACGATGGTGGAATCCAAATGAGCAAAGGTGTTCGCCGGGGCCGGATCGGTCAGGTCGTCCGCCGGCACATAAACCGCCTGGAAGGAGGTGATGGATCCTTTCTTCGTCGATGTAATGCGTTCCTGGAGAATGCCCATTTCCTGGGCGAGGGTCGGTTGGTATCCCACGGCCGACGGGGAGCGTCCCAGCAAGGCTGATACCTCAGAACCGGCCTGTGAGAAGCGGAAAATATTGTCCACGAAGAGCAGCACATCCAGGCCCTTCTCATCGCGGAAATACTCAGCCATAGTCAATCCACTCAGGCCGACGCGCATACGAGCTCCGGGAGGTTCGTTCATCTGACCATAGCAGAGCGCTACTTTAGACTTGGAGATGTCATCCTGATCGATGACGCCCGACTCCGACATTTCCCAATAAAGGTCATTCCCTTCGCGAGACCGCTCCCCCACCCCGGCAAACACCGAGTATCCCCCGTAGGCCTTCGCGATGTTGTTGATGAGCTCCATGATGACCACGGTCTTACCCACACCGGCACCACCAAAGGCGCCAACCTTGCCGCCCTTAATGAAGGGGCAGATCAAATCAATGACCTTGATGCCGGTCCCGAGAATTTCCGCTTCGGTGGATTGCTCAATCAAAGCCGGAGGATTCCGGTGGATCGGCCAGCGGTTTTCAAATTCGATCGCCTCGCCCTCATCGACGAGATCGCCGGACACATTAAAAATCCGCCCCAGGACTTTTTCACCGACCGGCACCGCAATGGCCTGTCCAGTGGCTATCACATCCATACCACGGACCAATCCTTCAGTCGTGCTCATGGCAACAGCGCGCACCTGCCCATCGCCCAAGTGCTGCTGCACTTCGAGGACCAGCTTGTTCGCTTGGCCGCCCACCTCATAGTGAACTTCAAGGGCTTCTAAAATTTCGGGGATGCTTTCGGGGTCGAAGGCAACGTCTACCACGGCACCCATGATCTGGCGGATTTTTCCTTTATTCATTGGATCTAAATTATGAAGTAAAAATTAAGAGTTAGTTTTGCACCGATGCCGCGGATGCCGCAATTTCCAGCACTTCCTGAGTGATCGCAGCCTGGCGGGCTTTGTTATAATCGAGGGTCAAATCATCTATCAGATTGGAGGCATTATCGGTCGCGCTCTTCATCGCCACCATCCGGGCACTGTTTTCGGAGGCCCGGGTCGATAACATCATCTGATACAATTCCTGCTTGAGGAAGAGCTCGGGCAGCTCGGCTAGAATTTCCTGAATGCTTGGCTCAAATTTCATTTCCCGGTCATCACTGGGGGGCGCTTCCGGAATGTTGGAATCCTTTTTCCTCAGCTCTTCCATTCGGGCGAGGAAGTCACCCAGGCCGGCAAAGGGAAGAATGGGAACCTCGGCGGGTTCTTGAATGAGTGTATTGACAAAGCGCGGATACACCACCGAGACGCTGTCGATTTCTTTTTTCAGGAACTGGTCAACCAGAAATTCGCCAATAACCCGGATCTGGCGGAAATTCACTTGCTCATCCACTTCGAAATCAGCCATCAGATCGCGCTGGCTACGGCTCAAATACTGTACTGCCTTTCGACCGACCGCCACGTACCGGGTAGTGGCCTTGTCGTGATTCTTCGAAAGATACCGGAACAAATTGGAATTCAAAGGCCCGCAAAGCCCTCGATCTGTCGCCAGGACGAGCACCCCATGCTTCTTAACCTCCCGCGCCTCAAACAAGGGGTGTTCAAAACTCTCGTGATAGTGCTCCAGGCTGCTCAGCAGGTCAGCAATGAATAAGGCATAGGGGACTCCGGCAATGGCAGCATCCTGGGCCCGCTTCATCTTTGATGAAGCGACCAGTTGCATGGCTTTGGTGATTTGCCGGGTATTCTTAACCGACTTAATCCGCCGTTTAATCTCTTTTAGGTTAGCCATGAATTAAAAGTAAGATTTCAGAATCTGCATGATGAGGTTTTATTCTTCAGGAGACCTTCTGCTGTTCGAATTCTGATTTCTAACCTGCTGAATAGGTGCTTTTCCAGGCTTCAACTGCCGTTTTCAATTCGGCGGTAATCTCGTCGGTCAATTGCTTTTCCGAGCGAATCTTATCCATCACTCCGGTAGCCACCGATTCCAGGTTTTCCCGAAGAGAGGCCGCGGCCGGAGAAATCCCATCAACCGAGATATCATCAAAGTAATCGTTTTGGATCGCCCAGATCAGGCCAACCTGCACTTCGACGGAGATGGGGTTCAATTCGTTCTGCTTGAACAGCTCAACGATGCGACCGCCCCGGTCGAGGATGGCTTTGGTTTTAGCATCCAGGTCTGAACCGAATTGAGCGAAAGCTTCCAACTCCCGGTAATTGGCCAACTGGCCTTTAATCCGTCCAGCCACCTTTCGAATAGCCTTGATCTGGGCGGAGGACCCCACCCGGCTCACGGAGAGACCCACCGATACCGCAGGGCGAATCCCCTGGTTAAACAGGTCCGTCTCGAGGAATATCTGGCCGTCCGTGATGGAAATCACATTCGTCGGAATGTAGGCCGACACGTCACCGGCCTGAGTCTCAATAATGGGGAGCGCCGTCAACGATCCGCCACCGTGCTCCTCATTGAGTCGAGCGGAACGCTCCAGCAAGCGGCTGTGCAGGTAGAACACATCCCCAGGATAAGCTTCACGTCCCGCCGGGCGTTTCAAGACGAGCGAAATCTGGCGGTAAGCGGCTGCGTGTTTAGAGAGGTCATCGTAAACGATCAGGGCATCCATTCCGTTTTCCATGAACCACTCCCCCATGGATGCTCCAGCAAACGGAGCGACATACAAATTGGCCGGGTTGTCCGCCGCGGGGGCTGCGATCACGATGGCATGTTCCAGGGCATCGTTTTCTTCCAGGGTCTTAATGATCCGGGCGATGTTGGATTGCTTCTGTCCCACCGCTACATAGATGGAGTACAGCGGGCGGAAGTCCGGGTCTCCGCTGGCAAGTCCTTGTTTATTAATCCGGGCCTGGTTCAGAATCGTATCAAGTGCGATGGCCGTTTTGCCAGTCGTCCGGTCTCCAATAATGAGCTCACGTTGCCCACGGCCGATCGGAATCATGGAGTCGATAGAAATAATCCCCGTTTGAACCGGTTGATCCACCGACTTTCTCGGAATGATCCCCGGAGCGATCTTTTCAACGGGATAGTTGTCCTCAGTGTTTACCGGGCCTTTGCCGTCGAGAGGTTCACCCAGAGCATTGACCACACGCCCCAACAGGGCCTTCCCCACGGGAACAGAGAGTAGCCGACCGGTCGTCTTGACCTCGTCGCCTGCTTTCAAGTGGGAAACATCACCCATGACCACGCAACCGACCTCGTCTTCTTCGAGGTTGAGGGCCATGCCGAAAATACCTCCGGGAAACTCCAACATCTCGTTGGACATGGCTTTAGATAAACCGGAGATGCGGGCGACCCCGTCGGCAATTGAGATAATCTCGCCTACATTTTCCTTCGTTGCCTGAGCATCGAGCTTGGCGATTTCCTGTTCAATTTGTTCAACAATACTGCTCATGGGTATCTTACTAAAGTGTCGGTTTTAAAAAAAGTTAGAGAATAGAGGATTCGAGGGCTTTCAGGCGGCCCGCAACGGAGTTATCGATCACGTCGTCGCCGACATGGATCTTTACCCCGCCGATCAAATCGGGGTTGACCGATTCAGCGACTTGCAGCGGGCGCCCATATTCAGTCGTCAACTGGCTGCGGATCGCTTCCAGCGATTCAGTTGAGATCCCCCCGGTATGCTCCACCAACACGCGGGAATTCTGAATCTCCCTTTTAATATAAAAGAGATAGGCATGGAGAATCTGGCGTAAGCCGTCCGGTTTCTGCTGAACCAGGGTGTCCAGGGTTGCCCGCACCCGGGCTTCGGAAACCAGCCCGTTCTCCTTGGATACGCCTACCAAGGCTTTGGCCATTGCTTTGTATTTATGCTCGCCGGTCATGGATTCAACTAACTGGTATACAGCTCCTTGGCTGCGGCCTCCGTCAGGCGGCCCTTCTCCGTTTCATCGAGTTCCTTCTTCAGCACTTTCCCTGAGGTTTGAACAACCAGCTGGGCGACCTCTTTGCGGACATCCGAAATCATTTTGTTGCGCTCACGTTCGATTGTATCTTCCGCGCGCTTCAACATGTCCTCCGTCCTCTGGGCCGTTTCCTGGGTCTGTTTTTCGTAAAAGATTCTCGCTTGCTCCTTGGAGTCCGAAATAATTTTCTGCGCTTCCTGGTTGGCGGCCTTAAGGGCCTCGGCTTGCTGGCGTTCGCTTTCGGCCAGCTGACTCTTCATTTCTTCGGCGTATTGGAGGCCGTCGGATATCTTCTGCTGGCGCTCCTCAATCGTGGTCAGAATGGGCTTGAAGGCGAATCGGTAAAGGAGGGCGGCCACAATCACAAAATTGATGATCTGGGCCACCAGGATTTTACCATTGATCCCAAATTGGCCCACGAGACCGGCGCTTTCTTCGGCGGTCGCAGCAGCGGCAAGGAAAAGGGTGGAGTCTAACATATTTAGGTGGGATTGCTGGCAGAAAAGGACGATGGGCAGCCGGCGCCTGCTTGAGCAGGACGCCGGCTCACCAAATTACATGGTTCCAAGGAAGAGCGCATAGAAAGCGACAGCTTCGGCCAGAGCCATCCCGATGATGGACTGGACGAGGATCTTGCCCGATGCGCCGGGATTCCGGCCCACGGCTTCCACCGCCTTCGTGCCAATCAGGCCTACCCCGATAGCAGCGGCTGTACAGCCGAGACCAGCAGTAATACCACGGGCAATATTGCCTTCCAGTGCTAAGAGAATGATGTCGAACATGGGATTTATCTTTAGGTGTTTTGAATTAGGATTCTGGCCGTCCAAGCTAACTTTCCAACGCAAGGTCCCGGCCAAAAAGGGTCAGGGACTTAGTGGGCGTGGTCTCCTCCTTCATGGTTGCAAATCAGGCCGATGTAAACTGCGGTCAGCAGGGTGAACACCAAGGCCTGGACGAGACCGATTAAGATTTCCAAAAAATAGAAGGGTACTGGAATGAGGTAGGGCAACACCGGGATCAGGTTCGTCATCCCATCGAGGAGATTTTCCCCACCGAATACGTTTCCATAAAGACGAAAGGACAGCGAAACGGTCCGGAACGCCGCCGAGATCACTTCAATGAGTCCAACCCCAATGAAGATCGGAGTGAGCAGGATAAACATGAATAGCCCCACCTCTTTTTTATCGGCCTTGTTTCCAAACCAGTCGTAGATGAGCGCCTTGATCCCCGCGTAACGGAGCACAAAATACAGCCAGCATATCTGCACCACGATAGCCAGGGCCAGGGTCATGTTCAGGTCTGCATTGCCGGGACGTTGCCAGTAAATCAATTTCCCCGATTCATCATAGATTCCGAAAGTTCCTACCCCGGGTAGCAGTCCACTCCAATTATGGATGAGAATAAAGGTAAAGAGGCCGCCTAACAACCAGAAGGTAGGCCCCACCATTTTCTTGCCCACAATGGGTTCGACCAAGTCTTTGACGCCTACTACCAGACCCTCGATGACGGCCTGCCCCTTGGTCGGCACCAGCTTGGGTTTTCCTACCATCATCTGTACCACCAGAATAATGAGGAGGGATATGATCCAACTGGTGACCATCGCGTTGGTGACCGGAAGTCCCGCCAGCTCAAATAGGTTGTAAGGGCTGGGGCTGACTCCCTCCTTACCCGCTGCACTCAGGGGCTGGATGGTGAAAAAGATGAGAGGGGATAAGAGTCCTATCCGTCTAAGGAACATGGTTGCGACAAGTGGTGGCTATCCGCTGGGATTTGTGGAACTGAAAAAGATTTTCTTAGTGAAACAGATGCTATTCTACGTCAACATTAGAAATCGATATTAAATCAGAAATATTTCCTTTTCGCACACCCTTCATAAGGAATACTTATTCGACGTGCGGGAGGATTAAAATTGCGATCCTAAGCAGGGACTGCCTAGTTTAAACTTTCCTCCCCTCTTACCGTATCCATGCCTGAAATTCCCAACTTAACCGACCGCATCGCCGAACTGCGGGAATACAAGCATGCCAAGAGCCTCAAGTCCCCCCAACAGAAAGCGCCCAAGGCTCCCCGCCCCCTTCGCAAGAAGGAAAAGCCGCCTGCCGAGATAAAGGCCAAGGCAGAGCGGCCTGCCCCGACTCCAGTTCCGCATGTGGAGCGCCCCATCGCCCTGAGTCCCTTGGTCCCCTTTGTCTATGGCGCTCTGTTTGCCGCACTCATCGGCCAGCTCTTCCTCCTGGCGATGCTGGACCTGCTTTAAGGTGAGCCCGGTCGACTCTAAGCTCCCTGACTCCTGCTCTTAATCTATCCCTGTCGACTGAGACGATCGGTCTCCATTACCTGGATCTGCCGCACTCCACCCTCGCACGGCGATCAGTGAACTCCAGGACTCCATAAACTCCTGAAAATAGCTGGACTCCTCAAAGGGCCATTCAGCCTTCGGTTCAATTTCCCAATCCGGATGATCGCGCACATGGTCTACCGTCCACGCAAAATATCCCTCATGGTCTGTCCGGTAATAAAGCCGCCCTCCGGGGGTCACGCGCTCAGCCAGCTGGCTGAGGAACCCTGGCTGAACCAGTCGTTTCTTATGATGTCGCTTTTTTGGCCAGGGATCCGGGAAGAGCAGAAAGACCTGATCATATCGGATCCCCTCCGGCAGCGAATCCAGAAACTCCCGGCCTTCTGCTTTTATAAAGTGAAGGTGAGACAGGGCCCGCTTATCCCGTTTCATTTGTCCGCGATGGATGCGGTGCGTCCTCAAGTCAATCCCGACGCAGTGTGTGCTTGGATGGGCCTCCGCGAAGGCCGTGAGCCAATGCCCATGCCCACAGCCAATCTCCAGCAGCAGTCGTTCAGCTCCCGCCAGGCCCGCTTCTGAATATAAATCCGCCAGGGCTGCTTTGAGATGAGCCACCCGCTGGTCCCGCAGGTACTTCATCATCTCATAACTATTATGGTTAGGCTTCTCTTCCATCGGCAAGGGGCATCACCTGGAACGAAATACAGCGCAGCGGAATATCAATCACCGGTCGCGGGCAAGTCTTCAGCAGGTCCGATTCTCGCCGGGGAAGGCGAAATGCGCCGTTGAACATTTACTTTGGGGGGAGTGCTCGGGAGCTCGACCCCGTCCGGGAGTTCCGCCGGCAGGGTAAATTCAATACGGGTGCCCTGCCCTGCCTCACTCTGCGCCATAATTTCGCCGCCGTGCAGAAGAATGATGTGTTTGACTATACTCAGGCCCAACCCGGTGCCGCCGCGCTCTCGGGAGCGACCTTTGTCAACACGATAAAATCGTTCAAAAATGTGAGGCAAGTCCTTTGCCGGAATTCCCAGACCATCATCCTCAACGAAACACAGGATGCGCTTCTGGTCATCCAGCAACTGCATCCCCACCCGAACCAGGGTAAAATCCCCCGCGTAACGAAATGCATTGTCGATCAGGTTCTCAAATGCCTGAGATATGCGCACCCCGTCCACATGGACGTAGGTGATGCGGGGATCGAACTCCAACTCGATGGATTGAAGCCCTGGTTCCAACCGCGATTCAAAATTCTCCGCCAGGTCCCCCACCAGGTTCGGCAGCAAGTGAGGCATGCGTTTGAGCTTATCCGGCCCGGACTCCAACCGGGAGAGAGTCAGTAAATCTTCGATCAAGAGGTGCAGGCGTTGGACACTCTTCAGGATTTTCACCAGGAATCGCTGGCGCGCCTTCACAGGTAACTCATGGTGATCTTCCACCAGGGTCTCCGAATACCCTTTAATGACCGTGAGCGGTGTCTTTAGCTCGTGGGATACATTCGCCACAAACTCCTTCCGCAGCTTTTCCAGATGCTTTAATCGGGATATATCATGGAGGACGAAAATTGTGAGCTCGTCGTTCTGATCTCCCAGGCCGGCAATGGGAGAACCGGAGACCTCAAACCAGGTGAGTTCGGTTCCCCGGTTTACCTCAATTTCCTGGCGACCCATTATCGCACCAGACTTGACTGAGTTCACATAGTCTAAAAACTTTGCGCTCCGCAAGACCTGCTCCAGGCGCTTCCCCTGCAGCCCCTTCCCTTCGCTCAACAACTGGCGAGCCGCTTCATTCGCCATTACCACAAAGTTAGCGGTATCGACGATCAGGACCGACTCCTGCATATTCTCCAGGGCCGCTTCCAACTGCGGAAGGGTATCTCCCGACAGCTTACTGAAGTGTGAATCGACTTCAATCAACTGCCGGATCGACCGGCAGAGCTCATCAATCGGCCCGAGTCCCCGGATCCCAAACGGTTTTTCCAATAGAAATGGCTTCTTCTGCGCTATGGAGTGATTCAAGTCCGATATCAGTCGGTTCAACTTGGAATAGCGGTAGGCCAGAACTGCCAGCAGCAGCCCCAAAATAATGACCAGGGCAATGAGCATAGGGAGTTAGTCCTCTATTAAGAGGGACAAATCAGGCGTCGACAACTCGATATCCGACTCCACGCACAGTTTCGATGATATTCATATTATCTCCCAGCTTCTCCCGCAGGCGCCGAACATGAGTATCCACCGTCCGGGTCTCAATCTCCGAATCGTAATTCCAGACATTGATCAAAAGATTCTCGCGGGTCTGGACCCGGCCCTTCCGCTCCATCAAGAGCTTCAACAGGCGAAACTCCGTCGCCGTTAAATCCACTTCCTTGGCATCCACCGTCAACTTGTGCTGATCCTCATCAATGACCACAGCTCCGACCTGAATCCGGGTTCCAGCTGTCGCACTGTCCTTGCTCACCCGTTTGAAAATGGAGCGAACCCGGAGCTGTAACTCCTTGCTGTTAAATGGTTTGGAAAGGTAGTCGTCCGCCCCGGTTTCCAAGCCCTTTATTCGGTCTTCGGTCTCCCCCTTCGCCGTCAGGAAAATGATCGGAACATTCTTCAAGGTCGGGTCCGCCCGAATCATGCGGCAGATCTGGAGTCCATTCAACTCCGGCATCATAATATCCAAAACAAAGAGATCGGGACGAAAATCTCGGGCCTTCCCCATAATCATTAGAGGGTCATTGATTGCCTCTACAGAGTAGCCCTCTTGCTTCAATTTGTAACTCAGCAGCTCAGTTACATCGGGCTCATCGTCAACAACGAGTATTTTTTTCCCAAGGTGAGGGTTAGTAGCATTCATTTCAAAGAAAGATAATGTTACAGCAGTCTTCTATCCATTTCCCATAAATCTCCCTGACACAAGACATTTTTAAATAACATAAGTTGCTATATATAAACACCTTAAATCAATTGTAACAATCCCTTCTTCATTGTAACACAATTTTAACATAAGGGGCGTCAGCGGTTCTCACGACGACGCATCGCCTCAATCACCACCATCAAGACACTGATATCCGCCGGGTTGATTCCACTGATTCGGCTCGCCTGCCCAAGCGTCACCGGCTGGATCTCCCCCAGCTTCTGGGCTGACTCATTTCGCAACCCCTTTACCTTCAGAAAGTTTAGATTGGCAGGTATTTTTATTTTTTCAATGTGCTTCAGCTTCTCGATATGTTTCAGCTCACGCTCGAGATAGCCTCGATATTTAATTCGATACATCACCTCATCCCGTTTTTCATGGGGCAAAGCCAAAAAGGATTCAGGCAGCCCGTCTAAGGGCTCGTCTCTTCGCACGGCCTCGGCGTAAGTGCCCCCCTTCCCTTTTTCGGTCTCCAAGCGAGCCACCCACTGGTGAATTGTTCTTATTTTTTCTTCTATCAATCTGCGCCTGGATTCACTCAATAGACCCAGGTCCTTTACGCGCTCAAACAAACGGAGCTCCGCAGAGTGATGATTGAATAGCAATCGGTGCTCAGCCCGACTGGTAAACATGCGATAGGGCTCTTGGGTACCCTTCGTAATCAGGTCATCAATAAGCACACCAATGTAGGCCTCATGACGGGGAATGACCAGGGGAGCTTTCCCGCTCACTTTCTGAACCGCGTTCACTCCGGCCACCAGTCCCTGGCCGGCAGCTTCCTCATAGCCAGAAGTTCCATTGATCTGTCCTGCAAAAAACAAATTCTCCACCTTCTTGGATTCTAAAGATGGCTGGAGCTGGGTCGGTGGCGCAAAGTCATACTCAACCGCATAGGCGGGTCGCAGGAGTGCGACCTGCTCCAGGCCTTCAATGGAGCGCAACATGTCGAGTTGCACATCAAAGGGCAAACTGGTGGAAATCCCGTTGACATACCACTCGTCCGTGTTGCGCCCTTCCGGCTCCAGAAAGAGCATGTGGCGAGGCTTATCTGCAAAGCGGACAATTTTATCTTCAATACTCGGACAATAGCGAGGCCCAACCCCTTCAATCTGTCCACTATACATGGCAGATCGATGCAGATTATCCCGTACAATGGCCTCGGTCGTCGCATTGGTGTAAGTAATCCAGCATGAAATACGCACACTTCCCGGCGTCCAACCCAATTTCTCCTGGAAGGATTGTTCCACGTGGAACAACGCTTCTTCGTCCCGGGTATCATAAAAAGCAAATTTAACCGGGCTTGCATCCGCTTCCTGCTCCTCCAAGACCGAAAAATCAATGGATGAACCCAGGATTCGAGGTGGTGTTCCCGTCTTCAAGCGCTCCAGGGCAATACCCGCTTCCTCAAAGCTCGCGGAAAGCCCCATGGCGGAGAAATCCCCCATACGCCCCCCCCGATTTGTATTTTGCCCGACATGCAACTGAGCCCGTAAAAACGTCCCCGTGGTCACCACCACCGTTTTTCCAAAAAAATCGACATCCAGATTGGTATGCACCCCAACCACTTGATCTCCTTCAAAGATCAAACCGGTCACCATAGCCTGAAACAGATTCAGATTCTCCTGCAGCTCCAACACATGCTTCATTCGATATTGGTAAGCCTTTTTGTCAGATTGGGCTCGAGGGGCTTGGGTCGCGGGGCCCTTGGAAGCATTCAATAAGCGGAATTGAATGGCAGTGGTATCCGTGTTGATCGCCATCTCACCTCCCATGGCATCAATCTCGCGAACCATATGGCCCTTGGCCTGCCCACCGATTGCAGGGTTACAGCTCATTTGCGCCACCGTATCCAAATTCCCGGTGAGCATAAGCACATCCGCTCCCATACGAGCCGCGGCCAGAGCTGCCTCACAACCCGCATGGCCCGCTCCACACACGACAACATCATAGGGGTTTTGGGCATCTGAGCGTATGGGAGGGAGCGGATTCATTATTTACCAATACAGAACTCCTTAAAGAGGATATCCAGCATAGATTCATTATCCACCTTGCCAATGACTTCTCCAAATGCAGTCAATGCATCCCGAAGATCGCTCACCACCAGGATGGACTCCTTGCCTGTTTTCAGGCGCCCGAAGGCATCACCGAGACGATCCCTGGCCATGGCTAGGGCCTGCGCGTGTCGTGCATTCCAGACCACCACATCAGAGGGAGGCGAAAACTGATGTTTTCTTAAGTGAGCCAGCCAGGTCTGCATAAATTCCGGATAACCTTCCTTTGTTTTTAAACTCAACTGGACATGGGGCACTTGAGGGAGAAAATCTGTAAGTGGATGCGCCCCATCAAGGTCCGATTTGTTGGCCAGCACCAAGCTATTTTCTGGAAGCAAATGATTTACCAGATCAGCCGGGAAAGCGGGGAGGGGAGCGGCTGCGTCCAAAACCACGAGGAAGAAGTCGGCTTGCTCGACGAGCTCCATGGTTTTACGGATTCCAAGTTCCTCGATCTTTGAGTCGGGTTCGTGCAGTCCAGCTGTATCCAGGATTTGAATACCAAATTCCTCAAGCGCGATGCGTTCCTTGATATAATCCCGAGTGGTTCCCGGCTCTTCACTCACAATGGCTCGATCCTCACCTGTAAGGGCATTGATCAAACTACTTTTGCCTGCATTGGGAGGTCCAATGATGACCGTTCGAATGCCCTCATCAAGGAAAGGTTTGTAGCGACTGTTTTGAATATTATCCTCCAGGTCCCGAATGAGTGCCCTCAAATCAGCCACTGGGCCAGACTGATCCTCGGCCGGAAGATCTTCCTCAGGAAAATCAATATACGCTTCCAGTTGAGCAACTATCCGAAGTAATCGATCCGTAAATGCAGCCACAATCTTGCCCACCGATCCGCTCAATTGTTTTTGCGCAAAGCGCAAAGCAAGGTCACTACGCGCCTGGATAAGATCACTGATCGCTTCGGCTTGGGACAGGTCGATTCGTCCATTCAGGAAAGCGGTTCGGGAAAACTCTCCCGGTTCGGCAATTCGGCATCCCCGCCGAACAAGATCTTCAATTATCTTATTGGATATCAATGGGTTACCATGACACGACAATTCAAGCATGGCCTCTCCGGTAAAGCTCTTGTTCTCCCTAAATGAGGTCACCACAACCTCATCCAGAAGCTCTCCGTCCAAGGCAAAATATTGACCAAAAGTAGCCCGTCGAAACTCAAGAGGATGCTTCCGTTGCAGGACCGCCATTCCTAAATCCGGACATGCCGGACCGCTTAGACGAATCACCGCAATGGCAGATTCTCCAGTCGGCGTACTAAGGGCTACAATGGTGTCTCCTGATGGCATAAGAATGGATGCATGCTATAAATGCAGCCCGCCACAGAAAAGAAAAAGCCCCTGCTGTGCAAATCAGAAACAAAGTCCCGGGAGACGGGAGTAAGCAACTTAAAGGTCCGATCGTGACAGGGCAGACCCGGTCACACCGCAAATCGCTTCTGTAGGAGCGACCGCTTGACTCGCCGGATTCCGGCACTGAGAGAGGAGGCGGTTGCGTTGCGACCCCCTACGTCAAGGCATGCAATCGCGGGGCAAGCCCGCTCCGACAATCGACCCATCCCACAGAAGCTTCCGTGAATACGAAGACCCCGCCTGGATCAGCCTTTTTCCTCCTCTGCGTCCCCCTTGGCCAGCGTGGCCCCTACCTGTACCTGGACCTTTTCCAGAATGATATTTTTAATCTCCTCTAAGAGCTCGGGTTTCTCCGCCAGCGTAGCTTTAGCGGCTTCGCGCCCCTGCCCAATCAGATCTCCCTTATAGCTAATCCACGCGCCTTTCTTATCCAGAATCTTTTGTTCAATCCCAAGGTCGAGGATAGATCCCGTTTGAGAGATTCCTTCATTATACATGATGTCGAATTCACATTCCGTGAAGGGTGGGGCGATCTTATTTTTAACCACCTTCAAACGGGTTCGGTTTCCCGTGACTTTACCCGAGGTATCCTTAATCATCCCGATCCGCCGAATATCCATGCGAACACTGGAGAAAAATTTGAGCGCACGACCGCCTGGTTGCGTTTCAGGGTTCCCAAACATCACCCCGATTTTTTCCCGGATCTGATTGGTAAACAGGCAGACACACTTCGTCTTGCTGATGGCGCCCGTGAGCCGGCGCATCGCCTGGCTCATCATGCGGGCCTGCAGGCCCACTGTGGTATCTCCCATCTGGCCATCCAGCTCCGTCCGGGAGACCAGGGCCGCGACGGAATCCACCACAATAACATCAATTGCGCCGGAACGGATCAGGGTTTCGGCGATATTCAGGGCATCCTCCCCGCTTTCCGGTTGGGACACCATCAAATTGTCCACGTCTACCCCCACTACGCGGGCATACCGGGGGTCCAGCGCGTGCTCCACATCAATAAATACTGCATTACCCCCTATCCGCTGAGCATGTGCAATTACACTGAGACAGAAGGTGGTTTTACCCGAGCTCTCCGGACCATAAATTTCACAGATACGCCCGCGCGGGAGTCCACCCGCTCCCAGCGCCAGGTCGATCGCGACGGATCCCGTGGAAATGACGTCTACTGCCAGCTTGGTCGAGTCGCCCAGTCGCATGAGAGCCCCCTCACCAAACTGTTTGTTGATCGCGGAAACTGCGAGATCAAGGGTCTTCGTTGCGTCGTCACTCTTTTTGGAAGGGGATTTGGTTGCCATTGCGTCGGATTGATTGATGGGTAGATCTTTAAAGGAGATTGAATTATAGCATTGCCATAATCAAGAAAAAATAATGAAAATTTGTTCACTATAACATATTTGCCAGTTTTCCAAACCCGATGACCACCGCTCCAGTCGAAGTTCAATCCCGAGAGACGCAAAACGGCCTCCGGTATGCCCGCTGGGCTGGCATGCTGCTCGGCCTCTTCCTTATTGGGTACGGCCCGTACCTCTACCAGCAGGCGGGTTCAGCCGCCGGGCTGGCCCACCTCTTGAGGGCCCTTTTTTATATGGCTTACGGGATCCTGCTATTACTCCCCCTGAATAGAATCCCAAGTGATCGCGCCTGGACGGCCGTCTTTGCGGGCTTCGTCATGATGACCGTGGCCCTGGTGTTTGTGCTCATCGTTTCGGTCATTTTCGATTACATGGCCGCCGCAGAGCGAGACGAACGACTGGGGGTTCCTGGAAAGGAGGGAACCATTATCTTCTTTGGGCTTATGCAGATACCCGTCCATCTCTTTCTCCGTAAGCCGGATTTAATCGATTAGGCGGAAAGCATGAACTTCCGCCTGTTGCTCCTCCTCATGGGGGTTGTGGCTACTTCCACATCCGTCATTTTCATCAAGCTCAGCCAGACCTCGCCGATTCTGCTTTCAGCGTACCGGTGCATCCTGGCCGGTTTGATCCTCCTTCCTGTGTTCTTGAAAGAAAAGGGCAGGGCAGGGGAGGCCTTTCACTGGGAGCATTGGAAACGGGCGTTCTGGCCCGGGCTGGTCTTATCCCTCCACTTTATAGCCTGGATCTATGGAGCGCGCCGCACGGATTCCGCCAATGCGACCCTGATTGTCAATTTTGTCCCGATCGCCCTGCCATTTTTTCTCTATCTTCTGGTCCGGGAACGGATTAACGGGAAGGAAATCCTGGGAACCGGGATAGCCACAGTTGGGGTACTTATCCTGGGGGTCGGAGATTATGAATTTCGCCCCCACTATCTTCTGGGAGACGCCATCTGTTTCCTGGCGATGCTACTCTACGCGATCTACCTCACGCAGGGCCGGCAAAACCGGGATTTCCCATCCATCTGGCTCTATGTCGTGCCCGTCTACCTGATTTCTGGCGCAATCGGCTTATTCATCGCGCTGATTATAGGTGAAATCCCAGTCCTTGTCGATTTTCCGGAATTGGTGTGGATTCTGGGCTTAGCCATCGTTCCCACCGTCCTGGGGCATTCCATCATGAATTATGGCATGAAGGTTTTCCGAGGTCAGCTGATCGGCTTGCTCAACCTGGGCCAGTTCATATCCGCGGCCGCCCTGGCATTCATATTTCTGGGGGAAGTTCCGATCATGACGTTTTATCCCGCGGCGATGTTAGTGGTGATCGGGGCCGCCCTGGTCGTCCTGACTCATGAGGAGTCACCGCCGCTCCCCAAACACTCGCCATCGACTAAATCCAAAATTAATCACTCCGGGAATTGAAGTTAGAAAGATATCCTTCACCTTCTTGTGGCTATGGATTTGCCTGACATCAAACACGTGATCTGGGATTGGAATGGAACGCTTCTCGACGATGCGTGGCTTTGCGTTGAACTCATAAATGGTATCCTCGCTCGACGAAATCTACCCACTCTATCCATGGAGCATTATCGGGATACCTTTGATTTTCCGGTCATCAATTACTACGAACGTCTCGGCCTTCACAGTAAAGAGGAACCCTTCGAAGAAGTAAGCAAGGAGTTCATTTCGGGGTATGTATCCCGCTGGAAGGACTGCAAACTACAGCCCGATGCCCGGGAGAATCTGGAGACCATAAGCAATCTCGGCATCTCCCAAAGCGTCCTTTCCGCCAGCCATCAGGATGCCCTGGACGAAGCCATCACCCACTTCCGCCTGAATGGCTTTTTCCTCGGCTTGATTGGCCAGGACGACAACTACGCCCACGGGAAACTGGAACGGGGACAAGAATGGGTTTCACATCTGGATTGGGCTCCGGAAGAAATCCTGCTCATCGGGGACACTGTTCACGATTTCGAAGTGGCCGGGAATATTGGCATGCATTGCGTGCTCTTGAGTCATGGACACCATGCGGAAAAGAAGCTCCATCAATGCGATATTCCAGTGTTCTCTCATTTCGAACAAATCCATAATATCCTCAGCCCAACCTAAGTTAACAGGAACATGGCTTGGATAATCAGATCCATTCTTACCATGAAGACTCTAATCTTTTGGCGAAGGGCCGCACTCCTCCCGGCGCTGCTTTTAAACTCCATCGCCCTTTCAAATATGAATGCAGAAACTCCCAGCAAAACGGAAACCGCAGTCCTCGGCGGCGGGTGCTTCTGGTGCGTGGAGGCCGTCTATCATCGAATCGATGGTGTCGTCTCTGTCGAATCAGGCTATGCCGGCGGTCATGTTAAAAATCCTACCTACAAGCAGGTGATCACCGGAAAAACCGGACATGCTGAGGTCGTGAAGATCACTTATGACCCGGACAAAATCACTTACGATCAGGTGATTGGTTTGTTTTGGGAAGCTCATGACCCAACCACCCTCAACCGGCAGGGTGCAGATGTGGGCCCTCAATACCGCTCCATTATCCTTTACGAAAACGACGCGCAAAAACAGATCGCTGAAACTTCCAAAGTCAATGCGGCGGCCAACTTCGACGATCCCATCGTGACGGAAATTGTCCCGCTTAGGGCGTTCTACATGGCGGAGGGCTACCACCAGGATTACTATGAGAATAACTCCCGGCAGGGCTACTGCACCTACGTTATAAAACCCAAGCTGAAGAAGCTCGGCCTCGACGTAGCGCCGGATCGTTGATCGATATCGATTTTTCCTCGATTCAGGTCGCCGGTTCCGGCAGCCATTGTTTTGCCTCGCCCATCGACCCCCCATTGCTGGGACGAGCTTACTTCGCGATTGCTCAAAAGGAGTAGAGTGGGGCAGCTTGCCCCGAAGCTTCCAGTGAAGGGGGGACCCACCGCCCCAGTTCTTTTTGGCTGTAAGCTTCTAGATGAAAAACGCCGTTTGGCGGCTGGACGAATCGTCCGGCCCCACCAGCAAAAAAGGTAGGGTGGGGCGCCCCGACCCGCCGGGGCTTCATTACATTCCCAAGCGAACTCTAAACCTTAAACCGCTCCGCCCAATCCGCGGCGGCCAGAACCGAGTTCGCATGGATCCTTGCCGTCATATGGCGTTCCCGGTTATACCCACCTCCGTAAACCACCGCCGTCGGGATCTGGTGCCGCGCCAGAATACCCAACACCAGGTCATCGCGCTCCCGAATCCCCCCAAGGGTCAGCTGAAGCTGGCCAAAACGGTCATCCTTATGCACGTCGGCCCCGCTGATCCAGATGACAACATCCGGCTCGGCCTGGAGCACCGCTGGTTCGAGGGTCTGCTCCAGGGCCTCCAGGTAAGCGTCCTCGCTGGCATAACGCGGCAGGCCCACATCGACATCCCCAGGCTCTTTTTTCGAGGGAAAGTTCTTCGCCACATGAATCGAGTAGGTGAACACCATGGGATCTCCGCGAAAAAAGGCATGGGTAGCGTTACCCTGGTGCGCATCCGTATCAACAACCATAAAGGTGAGTTCAGGGTACCTCGCCTGAAGGTGCCGGATCGCTATAGGACCATCATTGAATACACAAAACCCCTGGCCTCGGTCGGGAAAGGCATGGTGGGTGCCCCCTGCCAGATTACAGGCAATTCCATCGTCAAGCGCAGCCTCCAGCGCCTGGACCGTTCCTCCCGCGCCGTATCGGGATCGATCATACAATCGAGGATGCGCCGGTAAGCCCAATCGGTTACGCGCATACCTGGATAAACCATGGCTCCGAACCTGCTCCTGGTATTGGCGGGCGTGGACCCGGTCCAGCATCGCCTCAGAAACTGGGATCGTCGGCACGATCTCTGCCCGCCCCGTCTGGACCAGCTCCGCCTCCACCAGGGCCGCCGCCTCCGGGAACTTGTACATGGGAAAGGGGTGCTCCGGAGGGAGGGGAAAATAATATTCAGGATGGTAAAAGCACCGCATGCGCCTTTCTTTACAAAGGTGAGAAACTAAAAGATTTCAAACCCCACGTGAGTCCCCTGTCCTCCATGCCCACCGGCGCATCCCAGATATTGTTCGTCACCGCCTTGCCCGCGGAGACAAAACCCCTGGTCCAGCACTTTGGGCTGAAGCGGCAAACCCAAACGGGCAAATTTGTCTCTTTTTCCAATGCTAAGGGCCTGGCCCTCGTTCAAACCGGGGTGGGACGGATCCCCGCTGCAGTGGCCACCACTTACGCCCTGCAAACCCTCACCGGATCGGTTCAGGTCATCAACCTCGGGCTGGCCGGATGCCGGGACGCAGATACCCCCATCGGGTCGATCTTTCGTGTGAATAAAATTCATGAGCTCAACACCGGCCGCACCTTTTTCCTCGATATGCTGACCAGGGGGTCGTTACCCGAAACCGGCTGTATCACGGCCGACCAGCCCGTGGATGTCTGGCCGGATACCACCATGGAGGATGAAACCCTCTGCGACATGGAGGCCTCGGCCGTGCTGCAAGCGGCGCGTCAACTTGGACCAGCCGACCATTTCCATTGTCTGAAAGTGGTCTCAGACTATGGACTATCCGGTGGCCCCAAGTGGATGGCGGAATGGGTTGAGTCCCTCCTGCAACCCCATCTTTCTGTCCTGGAATCCCTGGTTGAACAACTGGCCCTCCTCGAGGAGCCCGCCACCTCAACTCTCAGCCCGGATGAGGATCATCTCCTTAAGGAACTGATTGAATATGCTCGACTCACCACCACCCAGGCCAACCAGTTGAAAACCACCATGGTGAGAGCTAGCCTCAGAGGGCTGGAGCTCCCGCCCCTGCTCACTCAAACCCTTGCCAACCCCGCTCCTCAGCATGCCCGCGATCGAAAAGCCTGGCTCACTCGCCTCCGGTCCCTCCTCCTGGAATCCTGACTTTTCCCACCTGTATATTGAAGAGGGGGCCCGGGAATATCCCCTCACAGACATGGTGCGAAAGCGCTTTCCTGAAGCGACCATCGTTTGGGTCAAAGACTACCGCCATTTCTTCAACCGCCCTGGCCAACGCTTCCAGGTCCAGAAACATAGCATGAAGTTAGTCCTGGCAGTCAAAAAGGATGGCTATATTTATGACGGCAGTGAAAACGCCCAGGATTTCGGCGTATCCAATTTTTATTACACCACCCCGCTCATCAATTGCATCTACAATTGTGATTATTGCTTTCTTCAGGGCATGTATCCCTCGGCAAACCTGGTGCTTTATGTAAATCAGGAGGACCTTCAGGAGGCGGTTAAACAGGTAGCCCGACACCCGCCAGACCCCAAGCAACCCCTCCTCCTGGCAGTCTCCTATAACACAGACCTCCTCGCCTTTGAAAAGGTGGCCCCACTCGCCAGTTCGTGGATCGACGCGACCCGGGACATCCCCCGGTTCCTCATGGAAATCCGGACCAAAAGCGCCAATTTCCGGGTCCTGGCCGACCTGGAACCCAGCTCCAACACCATCCTGGCCTGGACCCTCTCCCCTCAGGAGGTCATTCGCCCATACGAGAAAGGAACACCCCCGCTCAGCGCTCGCCTGAACGCCGCCGCAAAAGCCGCCCAGGCGGGATGGAAACTCCGTCTGTGCTTCGACCCGGTACTGAAAATCCCAAATTGGGAATCCGTTTATCCGGAGTTTATAAACCAGGTCTTCACCGCCATACCAGCCAGCCAAGTAACCGATATCACCATCGGCGCCTTCCGTATGTCGGCCTCCTATTTCAAAACCATTAAGCGACAACGCGCCGATTCAGACCTGTTCTTCGACGACTACTCCCACCAGGATGGCCTCGTGCGCTACAAAGATCCAGACCAGCAGGCCCTCGTCGACACCGTTTATTCCCTCTGCAAAGCCCACCTCCCCAAAGACCGCATCGATATCTGGCTATGACCCCCTCTCTCCCTCTTTATCTTACTCTCATACGTAGATACAACTCGAATGCCATTTTCAGAATGACTCTAAAAAAAAGCCCGCTCCCACAGAAGGACAAAGAAGAAGACCCGGTAAGCCCGTAGGGCCCGACCCTGGTCGCGACCTCATGGAATACCCAAAACCCATCCTCGGCTCTCCATTTCTAACTTACTTCCGTCGAGGCTAGGCGACGGGGCCTAAAAGGTAAAGATTGCACAGAAGATTCATGGCAGGCCCGAGCGATTGGTCCCGTTGCCTATGCCGACTGGTTCGTATCTCTGTAGTTCGTCCAGGCACCGAAACCAAGGCCAGAGGCAATCCGAACTTTCTTTCTTTTAAACTACGGAAAACGCGGAAAGACACAGAATCCCAATTCCATGTCCTTCTGTGCATTCCGTAGTGGATCTCATTCGTTATCCTTCCTTCTTTTTGACCACCCGCTGCGCTGGAGTTCACGGAGGTCAGGAAGATTTTCCAGCTCTTTGTTCTCAGTGCTCTCCGGGGTACGTCTTTCTTTTTCCCGCGAACAGTTCGTTTTTGCAATTAACTGCAAAACCTGTCAGCGAATGATCCAATGGATTGTGCTGTAGTAACAGGAGCCGACAACACGGCGGGAGAGGCGATTGCCAGGAAGCTCGTCAACATGGGGTACCGGGTATACGGACTCGGTCAATTTACCAAAGCACCGGAATGGGAGCATCGACAATTTCACCCCGTGGGGTGCGATCTCACCCAGCCCCAAAACGTTTCCGATGCCCTGGAGGGGATCACGAGCCAGCGCAATTTAATTTCCGTGTTCGTCCACGCCGCTGTCTACACACCGGTTGACAAAGAGGACCAATCCTTTGAATCCTCCTCCCCGGGAGCAATTGATGCCGCGTTCCGCATCCATTTGCTTTGCCCGGTCCAGATCAGTCGCCAGTTGCTCCCCTCACTCCGGGTAACCAAGGGCCACCTCATCATTGTGGCCCCTCATCCGCCCGCCACCCTCGCCGCGCACCCGGCCCTGGCTGCAGCTGCGGCCGGGCTCCAGCAGTTTGGAGAGTCGTTTTTTGATGAAGTTCGCGAAGAGGGGATAAAATTGACCACCTTGTACCCCCGCCCCAACGATCCCCGCTTCCTCCAACGACGAAAGTCAGTCCTCAAACGATCCGATGTCCTCGACCCGGACCAATTCGCCCAGGCCGCCGAGCACGTCCTCCGGGAAGCCAACTTCGGCAACGTCATCACCGAGCTGGTCGTCCGCCCACAAACGAGCGACTCAAAGAACCAGATTCCCGATACGCATATCAAGCTGGATGCCTACAGCGAAATTCAGCTGCCCCCGCCCCAGCATTTTCCTCCCGAGCCCGTACCCTTGATCATCCCTCAACCGCCTCCTTTCGAACGCAAGGAGACTGAGCGGCCAGACAACAATAAAAGCCGGTCACGGCGCCGCCGTCGAAATCGCAATCGTCAGCGCCAGGATCAGGACCTCACTCCGGATAAACCGGAAAATCGGGAGCTCCAACCCAAACACTCCCCACGGCCAGACCCAAAGGACAAGGAAGCTCCCGCAGGAGATAAGCCGGAGAAAAAGCGGGACAACCGTTCCCGGAACCGCGGACAGCCTGCTAAGCCAAAAGTCGAACCGGTCGTAAAAACAGAAGAGGCTCCCATCCAGGTAACCCGGCAGCCGGAACCCACGCCGGCGATGGAGCCAAAACCTGCTCCAAAAAAGAAAACCATCGCGAAGAAAAAGACGGTTCCCAAAAAGAAGACGGCCGTCGCCAAAACGAAAACCGCAGCTAAGAAAAAAGCGGCAGCCAAGAAGAAAACAGCCCCGAAAAAGAAGGCCGTGGCGAAGAAAAAAGCCGTCGCCAAAAAGAAAACGACCGCCAAAAAGAAGTGAACCCCTCCTGGCGGCCCTCCGGCAAGAGAGCCTCTTTCTGTCTCCTCGGATATCAGGCGGGCGATGGGCTCAACTGTCGAGAAAAGCCTTCATCTTCCCGATCCCCTCTTCAATCTGTTCCGCATCAATCCCGGAATAGGCGAACCGGACATAGCACTGGGTTTCCCCCGGGAGGGGCCGGCCAAAGTGGAGCCGCGTGCAGAAGGACACACCGGTTGCTTTCAGGACGGCCCGGCGAAAGCCTTCATAGTCAGTGAGTCCCTTATTCCGCATGGCCCCGGTCACGTTGGGGAAGAGATAAAACGTGGTTTCCGGTCGAGCGCAGGTGATGCCCTCGATCGAATTCAGCGCATCCACGGCGACATTTCTGCGCTCCTGCAGCGTGGCCAGGATCTGATGGACTTCAGACTGGTCCCCGGTCAGCCCGTCGATAGCTCCATACTGGATGAAATGGTTGGGGCAGGACTCCAGGTTCACATTTTGCCGGGTAATGACTGCAATGACATCCTCCGGCCCGATGGCCGCCCCCAGCCGCCAGCCGGTCATGGCAAACTTTTTAGAAAAGGTATAGAGAATTACCGATCGCTCCTGCATACCCGGTATGCTGACGAAAGAGCGGCTCTTACCCGAATAACGCACATCGAAGTAGGCCTCATCGACCAGGACATAAAGGTCATGCTCGCGCACCAGCTCGGCGAGTTTTTCAAATTCATCTGGCCCGGCCTCCGCCCCGATCGGGTTCTGTAGATCGTTCAGAATCAGGATGCGGGTGCTTGGAGTCAGTTGGCGCTCAATACCCGCAATATCGATGACGAAACCGCTTTCGGTCTCCTGGTAACCATAGGGCAGGGCAACCCCGCCCTGGAATTCGATTTGCGATTCGTAGATGGGAAACCCCGGGTTGGGGTAGAGCACACCATCCCCGGGATTCAGGACTGCATGGAGGAATTTACCGATCACCGGCTTGCCGCCCGGCTGTATGGACACGTTAGCCATCTCGTAGTTTACCCCGTGGCTGGCGCTGATATCCGCCGCCAGCACTTCCCGGAGCTGAGGGATTCCCGCATTGGGGCAATACCCGGTCTTGCCCTCGCGCATGGCCTTAATGGCGCCTTCCTGTACCGTCATCGGCGTGGATAAGTTCACATCTCCCAAGTGAAACGGATAGACGTGATTACCCTGTGCAGCAAAAGCCGCAGCCTCACCTGAGACGGCAAACGCGGTTTCCGTGCCCAGGCGTTGAATGTGTTCAGCAATTTTCATGGGAGTCGAATGGAAAGGAAAAGGTTGAGGTTAACGAAGTCCAAGGGCTTCCGCATTGACGATACTGGGAGCAGCCTCCGGGGTAGCTCCCTCGAGGAAGGGCAACACGCCCCCTTGATCCCAAACCGGATAACCCTGCAGCACGCCGGCTACATTGGCGGCAGCGAGAGACGCCATCCCTTCGCGGGTCCACACCGTGGCTGAGGCGATGTGGGGCACGATGACGACGTTGTCCAGCTCGGCCAGACCGGGAGCCATCTCCGGTTCTTTTTCAAACACATCCAGGCCTACCCGGAAATCCGGGTGCTGCCGGCAGTGGGCCACCAGGGCTTGTTCATCAATGATCGGGCCCCGGCTGCTGTTCACCAGGATCGCATTGGGCTTCATCAATTTCAGCCGATCTCCATTAATCAGGTGAGTCGTGCTGGGATCGAGAACCGTATGCAGGCTGACAACGTCGGCCGCTTCCAGAACCTCCTCAACCGTGGCCGCCCGGTGGCAGGTGACCCGGGGCTCCCCTTGCTTTTCCAAAAAGTCCCCGTAATCCGCGATAGTGGCCTCGAGGGCTTCATTGGGATACAGGTCATAGTAAACCATGTTCATCTTATGCCCTTCCACCATCATGCGCGCGTAGGCCGCGCCAATGCGCCCGGCCCCGATCACTCCGACTGTCTTGCCATGAAAGAGCTGCCCCATGAAAAGGGTAGGGAGCCATCCCGTAAATTGCCCACCACGCATATAGCGATCGGCCTCCACTACCCGTCGGGATGCGGAAAACGTCAGGGCCACGGCCAACTCGGCTGTGGTTTCCGTAAGCACCCCTGGCGTGTTCCCTACCGGGATCGCCAGACGGGTGGCGGCATCGACGTCGACATTATTAAACCCGACCGCATAGTTGCTGTAGGCTCGCCCTCCTGCAGCTTTGAGGGCGCCCAAGAGGGTAGCATCCCAAGCCTCTGTCAGTTGGCCGATCACCCCGTCGCACCGCTCCCCCATCAGGTCGATAATCGTCGCCTGGTCGAGGATCTTCGTTCCTGGAGCAATTTCGATCCGGCAACCAGCCTGTATCAGGATCTGTTTCCAGTGATCTCCGGGGAGCTCCTTCGTGACCACCACGCGGAGGGATCCTTCGGGATTGAGAATAGTCGGGTTCAAGGGGTTCATGATTGTCCTGTCCTCTAGAGAAGCAGATGAAGGAAAGTGAAGGAAGTCGACACGCTATAACGATATGCTGTTCATTCCAAGCCACCGGAAGGCGACCGTAAAGCACCGATTCATCGGAACCCGGGTCATAACGATTTCAAATATTAGCGAAGCGGGAATCTCGCAAAATATGCCCCACCATTTTCTCCCTTTTGTCTTCCGCTTGCGCTATTGCTTCTCAAACTGCTGGATATGCGGCTCAACCTGACTTTCCTGCTCCACTTTTGCTTTATCCTCACCATTATAGGCTCAGACACGAGCCATGCGGACACCGACGACCCTTACCTGTGGATGGAAGAGGTCGACAATGAGGAGGCTCTCGCCTGGGCGAAAGCTATCAGCGACCACACCACCACAGAGCTGGAAGCGGTGGCCGAATTTGGCCCTATCCACGAGCAACTCCTCGAGATCTATAATTCACAGGACCGCATCCCGATGCCGGCTCTTCACGGCGATTGGGTCTATAATTTCTGGCGCGATGCTGACCATGTTCGCGGCCTCTGGCGACGCACCACGCTGGCCAGCTACCAGGAAGACAAGCCGGAATGGGAGCCCGTCCTGGACCTGGACGCCCTCGCTGAGGTCGAGGGAGAAAACTGGGTCTGGAAAGGGGCCACCTTCCTCGCTCCCGACGAGCGACTCGCCCTCGTCCGCCTGTCCCGGGGGGGCGCCGATGCCGTGGTCCTTCGCGAATTCGACACTGTGGCCAGAGCATTCGTAGACGATGGCTTTGTTCTGCCCGAGTCCAAAGTACGGGTCTCCTGGCTCGACCAGGACACCCTGTTCATCGGGACCGATTTCGGTGAAGGGTCCATGACCGACTCCGGCTACCCACGGCGGACCCAGCGGTGGAAGCGAGGTCAGCCCGTAGAGGAATCCACTATGATCCACGAGGGCGCGGTGGAGGATGTCTCCGTGTCGACCTGGGTTTATCACCGGCCTCATGATCGCTATGTCGTGGTCCGTGCCTTCCACGAGTTTTTCCGTTCCACCTTCTTCCTGTTCCTGGAGGATCGCCTCGTTCATTTGGACATCCCGGCCGACGCCGAACTCAAAGGCTTCTTTAAAGATAAGCTGGTCGTGCATCTACGCTCCCCCTGGACTCCGGGCGACCAGACCTATCCGGCAGACGCCCTCCTGGCCTTGGATTTAGATACCTTCCTTCAAGGTAACCGGGAGTTTGAGCCCCTCTTCCAACCCACTGATCGCGTCGCCTTCGATGAACTGCTCTTTACCCGCGACCACATCGTATTCACCACCCTCGATAACGTCGTCAGCCGCCTCTACCAGCTCGAGCTGGCCGACGGCACCTGGAAGAAGACCGAGGTGGACTTACCCGGCCTGGGCGCAGTTCAACTCAGGTCCTACTCCGAGACCCAGAACCTCTACTTCTTTACCTACACCGATTTCGTGACTCCAACCAGCTTGTTCCTTGTTCAGGAGGGTGCACCCCCGATAAACTTCAAATCCTCTCCGGCCTGGTTCGACACCGAGGGCGTGACCATCGAACAGCATGAAGCCCTGTCTAAAGATGGCACCCACATCCCCTACTTTTTGCTGAAACCTCGCGGCTACGAGGCCAATGGCGCCAACCCCACCTTACTCTACGCCTACGGCGGATTTGAGGTGTCGATGCGCCCTTACTACTCCGGCACCCTAGGATCCTCCTGGGTCGAACGCGGGGGAGTCTATGCCCTGGCCAATATTCGGGGCGGGGGCGAGTTTGGCCCCCAATGGCACCAGGCCGCCCTCCGGGAAAATCGACAGAAAAATTTCGACGACCTCATCGCCGTGGCCGAAGATCTGGTCAAGCGCGGGGTCACCACTCCGGCTCACCTCGGCATCGAAGGAGGGTCCCAAGGGGGTCTCCTCGTCAGTGGAGCCTTCACCCAACGCCCCGATCTCTTCAATGCCGTCGTCAGCGCGGTTCCCCTGGCCGACATGAAACGATACAACAAACTCCTCGCGGGTGCCAGCTGGATGGCGGAGTACGGCAACCCGGACACCGAGGATTGGGAGTACATCAAGCATTGGTCTCCCTACCACAACCTCAGCCCCGAGGCCGAGTATCCCCCCGTTTTCTTTTGGACCAACACCCGCGACGACCGGGTCCACCCGGCGCACGCCCGCAAGATGGTCGCCCGCCTTCAGGAATATGGAAAACCGGTGTATTACTATGAAAACACCGAGGGTGGCCACGGTGGTGCCACCAACCTCAAGCAAAGCGCCTACATCCGCGCCCTGACCTACGCCTACCTCTGGAAACGCCTGAGATAAAAAACCGTAGGACCACCCTCACCAGGTCATCTGCGTAAACGCGGGCGAGGTCGCCTCGGGATGCCGCATATAGCGAAAGAGCTGATCCTGTTTAAACACATTGCGCAGCTTGATGTGGATGGGGTGATCCAGAATCCGCACCCGGGACAGGGTCTGGGTCTCCGGATCGAAAATATCGGCATATAAACGCTCGAACCGCTCCGGGCTGTTCACCGCGCGGTGCACCTCCATCATGTTGAGCGGACCCTCCTCACCGAGATAAGCTCCCCAGATGTTGAAGGAGAGGTCCATCCAGATCCAACGCTTTCGGTCATGGCTGAAGACCTCATTCGTCGTATGGCCGGCGGCCAACAGGATTTCATAGCCCTCCTCGCCGGTCGGCGGCCCGGGGAACAGCTGGTGCCGCATCAGAATGAAGCGGGTGGGGCTGCCAAAGACATTATTGGCATGGGCAAAGACCATCGCCATGTTCGCACACCAGCACTTGTCCTCCCCCGCCATGAGCCGACGGTATTGATCAAACGGCCCCAGGGCGTCCAACGCATTGGAAGGCGTGCCTCGGTGCGGAGTCAACTCGGTCACCAGCCGGCTCGCCAAGACCCGGGCCTGCTCATAATCGTCCATCTCCGACGTGAACAACCCTCCCCAGGTTTCGTGAGCAAAAGCCATGTCGGCTTCGTCGGGCTGCTCCAGCACCCAGTCACTCAGGCGCGACCGGGCAAAATTCAAGTCCGTCTCTCGGATGTGAATCCGGCTATGCCCATCTTTGATCCGACCACGCGACAGGTAGTTCTCTTTCGGAAAGAACATCGTCGCCAGGTGGTAGGCCCGGGAGCGCGACTCATCTTGCTTCAGTCCAAAAATCTCCAGCTCCCGGCGCTCATTGGAAAAATCCTCCAGCGTATGGTTGTCCTCAAACTCCACTCGAATTCGTCCCGTCTCCGTGACTTGCTCCGCCCCCCCGTTAATCGTGTAGGCATACGATTCAATCTCAGGATCGTCCGAAGCCAGTTGCAGAGTAAACCCGGTCCCATCCTCCAGCGGGTAAATCCCACCAATAAGGACCGCATCCCCCCGCGGGTAAAGGTCCCAATACTTGGAAGCAAAATCGTGATATTCAAAAGCCGGCTGCGGGCTGTGCCAGATCGGCGGGGCATGCGTCGGCTGGGGTTGACCTGCGAGGAGCCCCGTCGCCCCCATCAAAAAACAGAAAAGCGATTTCCACATAATCCCACAGCCTAACGCAGACCGCCCACCCCAAAAGCCAACCCTTGATTTCCTGTAAATCCCCCAAAAATATCTTCCTCTTCCTCCTCATCTTCCTCTTCTTTTTCTTTTTCCCTATCCCAAAGGACGAAACCATTTGCCTTCAACCAAGCCAGGGCTTGATTTCCGCTTCCCCCCTGCATTGGTTTGAAATGGTTTAGGTAGGGGTTCTCCCCGACTTTCCCCAAACTCCACCCACCCCCAATCCTTAATCTGGAATATGAAGCTCACCCCTTTCGCTTTACTTGCCTTCCTGCTTGGTCCGCTGGCAGGTTTCGCCACCATCACGGGCACCCCACAAACCTGGCACACCCTTACCGTTTCCATCGACGGCCCGGAAGTAGAAGAGACCGACCCGTCCACCTTCCTCGACTACCGATTCACCGTGACCTTCACCCAGGGAGACACCCAGTTTGTGGTTCCCGGCTTTTTTGCCGCCGATGGTCAGGCCGGATCGTCCCACGCCGCCGCAGGCAACCAATGGCAAGCCCGCTTCACCCCCAATCGGGCCGGTGAGTGGCACTACACGGCAGAGCTGTTAACCGGGCCGCGCATCGCGATTTCCGAGGAAACCACGGGGGCCACCCTCGTCGCCCAAAGCTCGGGTCAGATCCAGATCCAGCCCAGCCAGGTCTCTCCCGAGGGCCAGGACTTTCGGGGTCACGGGCGCCTGCGCTATGTCGGCCGGCATTACCTGCAGTTCGAGGGCTCAGGGGCCTTTTTCATCCATGCAGGCCTAGGCAGCCCGGAGAACATGCTCGCCTTCGATGGCTTCGATGGCACCTACGATGCCGCCAGGGAACCGGAGTTTCCCTCCCTCGGGGAAGATCAGCTGCATCATTTCGGACCTCACCGTCAGGACTGGCAACCGGGCGACCCGGATTGGACCGACGAGGACGGAGACGATGCCAAAGGCCTCATTGGCCTGATCAACTACGCGGCCAACCAGGGCTTGAATTCGGTCTACCTCATGCCCTTCACCTACGAGGGTGATGGTTGGGATATCTGGCCCTGGATCGATCCTGCGGAGCGCACCACCTTCGATGTCAGCAAGCTGGACCAGTGGGAGTGGACCTTCCAACACATGCAAGCTAGGGGGCTGCATATCCTCATGTTGCTCACCGAAACGGAGAATGAGAACCTCTTCGAGTTGAGAGATGGCGACGCCCCCTTTGCCGATACCCGGAAACTCTACTATCGGGAAATGATTGCCCGCTTTGGCCACCTGCTGGCCCTCACCTGGGACTTGGGCGAAGAAAACGGATGGGACGATGAAAAAGGGGAAGAAGTCGGGCTTGGGAACAGCCATGAGCAGCGCCTCGCCTTCTCTCAATATATTCGAGACCTGGACCCCTACGACCATCCGATCAAGGTGCATGAAATTTCCATCGTCGAAATCTACCCCCAGCTGGCCGGCCACCCCGCCTTTGAAGGGCCCACCCTGCAACGCCATCTCCACTACAATCAGGTGGTGCGCGAACACCTCGAGCTGTCTCGCGAGACCGGCCGCCCCTGGCTCGTCAGCATGGACGAACCGCTGGGATGGGAGTTCGGCCTCCGCCCCGATGCCGACGACCCCACCCGGGACCACGCCCGCAAAGATGTCCTCTGGGGCACCCTCATGGCGGGGGGATCGGGCGTCTCCTGGTATTTTGGTTGGCAGAACAATGCTCCCACCAGCGACCTGAGCAGCGAAGACCTCCGCGTCCGCGAACGCATGTGGCAACAGACCCGGGTAGCCCATGCCTTCTTTACCCGCCATCTCCCCTTTGCCCGCATGCAGGCCGCGAACCACTTGGTCGAAGCGGCACAGGATGATGACGAGGAAGAGGCCTATGTCCTGACTGATTTCCAATTCACCTACGCCGTGTATTTGAAAAACGGCGGCGCCCCTCGCCTCAACCTCGCCAACCTGCAAGGCACCTTTGATGTGCGCTGGTACGATCCCAGAACCGGCGGGGCCCTGCAAATCGGAGAGATCGACCAGGTCCAGGGCGGTTCGGTCGTCAACCTCGGCTCTCCTCCCCACCAGACGGACCAGGACTGGGCCGTCCTCGTTCAAAAGCGGTAGCCAACCCCTGCAACCGGGATGCCCCTCTCCAAATCTTAGTCTTATACTTACTCTCAATCTTAAACCTATAATAAACCTCTCAACTTGTAGGAGCGACCTTGCGTCGCGACCCTACAATAAATTCCGCATACCGGTAGGGGCGCAGACTCGTCATTGACCATGTCGATTGGTTGCGCCCTTTAAGATTCCCCACCAAAGACCGGTTCCACGCCTAATCCTCAAATGGATTCGCGTTCAACCGGTACACCTCATAATCGTCGTACCACCCCTTGGCCGTCGCCATCAGCCGGATGGAGAAATATCCATCAGCCAGGGGTTCATCATCGGTCCAGTCAATCAGGGGTTCTCCATCGCATTTAAAGACAATTCGCCCCTGCCAACCATAGATCTCTAGCTGCACCTCGCGATCCAGGGCCTCACGGGGAATATCGCCCAACTGCTGCGACATGAGCTGCCGCCCCGGAGCCCGGCGCATATGCGAACTGCCCCGCGGACCTGACCAATAACTGATGCGGTAGTTCGCGATGTCGCCCGACATGTATTGCCCCCCCAGGCCAAAACGGGGCGCAAGATCCGGATCAAAGATACTTTCGCCACCCACCCCTCGCGCAGAAAAGCTCACCATATGGAGCGGATTGGGATTCGCCGCTTGAAACGTGATCCGAATCAAAAAATTTTCCGGGTGCAGTTCCTTGTTCCAGAGCTGCAGATGCCCCCCTTTAAACGAGGACGGATTCGCCGGGTTCATCAGATACTTCTCCAGGTTTTCGGGCTCGCGCTCCTTCACCCATTGCTCGAGGTAGCGATAGTAATGGTTCCCCCCCGGCTCCAACAAGTTGACCCCCTCGCCCAAGGCCTCCAGCTCCGGTAACCACTTCGAGTAAAGCAGGAGCCGACCCTTGTCGATTTGAGCCACACCCGGCCCTTCCATCACCCAGTCCTCCAGCGACGCTTCCGAATCAAAGGAGTCGTGGTAAATCTTCGTCGGGGGCGATGCGTGACTCACCGAGTCGCACCCCCCAAGAAGACCCAGGCTTGCGAACGCCAACCCCAATGGAAACCAGAGCTGCCTCCAAATCCGCTGTTTCCTCTGTCGTCCCAGTTCGAGTCTGTTCACGCGGTTAAATAGCAACAAAGCGCTCAACCCGGTCAACCCTTTAGGCCATTGTCATCTCCTTGATTCGGAGGGCCCGCTACCCCAGTTACAGCTTCCTGTAGGAGTGGGCTTGCCCGCGATATCCCACGCGCTCGACTTTCCCTCGCGGGGGAAGCGCGCCGCCTCCTTCGATCCTTAATTTGGGGTCTAGCTTCCCACCAATAGAAGGCCCGCGCACAGCGTAGAAACCGGTTGCCATGCGCGGACCCTGTGCAGCAAAAAGCTTAGCTTAGAAGACCCACTCGGCCCCCAGGTAGAGGGAGCGGGGGAAGCGGGGACCATAGACGTAGGCGGAATCCCTGTCGGGACCGGAATCCAAATCGTCCTGATAGGCGTCGGTCAGGTTGCGAACGCCGGCTTTGAGCACCCAGAGGGTATTTTCCGACAGGCGCAGGTTGTAGGTCATCCCCAAGGTCAACTCGAGGAAGGACTCGCTGGTTTCCAGGCGGTCTTCCGGAATCCATCCGGCGTAGTGCGGCACTTCCATGGAACCGGTATAACGCCCACCAAAGAAGATTCCGCCCCAGTCCGGGGTGTAGGTCAGTCGGAGCTGCCCATAGGCGTCCGGCGTGCGCTCAAAGTTCTTACTTCCAAAATCCCCGGCCGGTTCGTCGTAGCGGGCCTGTTGGAGCACGATGCCGCCTTCCAGCACAAGGTCCGGCCGGAAACCGTAGCCCGCATTGAGTTCCACGCCATAGACGTAGGCCTCACCGGCGTTGATCCGGAAAAATTCGGTTTCCGGGGTGCCGGGATTATCGATCTCGACCACGTCGAAGGCATCCTGGAGCTGCGTCCAGAAGAGATTACCCTCGAGAAAGAAGGGCTCACTCACCCCCATGATGGTCCACTCGGGCTGCCAGTAGGCCCCGGCCATCAGGCTGAGGGAGGACTCTTCTTTGAGATCCGCACTGTTGCGAATCACGTTGGACTCCCCGCCGGATGACCCGATGTGCAGATCCTCATCAAAGACTTCCGGGGGGCGGAAACCGGTAGACACGGAAAAGCGGTAATCCACCGTGGCCGAAGGGCTGAAACGGATGGATGCCCGCGGGGAAAAGATAAGCCCGTCGATGCTGGAGACATCGTCGACCCGGAACCCGGCCACGCCACTCCACCGGCTGTTGGGGTTCCACTCGACCTGGGCCAGGTAGCCCATGTTTTCATAATTCTCTTCCAGGAGGCGGTCGTAAGCCGGTTGTTCATCGGTCAGCTCCTCGTTGCTGTATTGCAGCCCCCCCGAGGCGGAGATGGAGTCCGTGAACTGATGCGTGAGCAGCGCATCCAGGAAGTAAGCCGGATTTTTACTGAACCCAAAAGCATTGGGATCGCCGCCTCCGCCATAATAAGTGTCGCGCTCCGTGTTGAGATAGCTGGCTGTGGTTTCCAGCAAGGTCTTATCCCCGATCTGGCGCTTCCAGTTCAGGGCTGCGGAAAACAATTCACTGTCGATCCACTCGGCCACTTCGGCGTCCGTCACCGGACGATCCAGGTTGTCACCGCCCCGGCGTTCTTCCGCTGTGTATCCAAGATCCAAATACCATTCGCTCTTGGCGTTGGGATTGAAAAAGACGCGTCCGGTTATGCCGCTTATGGTGCGTTCGGTCACTTCCGTGAATCCATCTCCATCCCGATCATAACCGGGCCGGGTCTGGTAGAGCCCGGTGACGGATCCGGACCATACGGCTTCGGTCCCTACCCAGTAGCCCGAGCCAGAGGCGTTGTGCATGGGGCCATCGCCATAGCTCTCCAGCTCGTAGCTCAGATTGCCCCCGATTTCGGTCGGCTTTTTCGGGACGATATTGACCACCCCAGCCACAATCCGTGGACCGTAGAGGGCGGACCCTCCGCCTTTGACCACTTCAATCTGCTCTACCGCTGAGGCCGGTATTTGCTCAATCCCGTAGACCCGAGCCAGGGACGACATAACCGGCCGCCCATTGGTCAGAAAACCGGTATACTCCCCCTGCATGCCCAGCATGCGGACCTGGGAGAAATTACAGTTCTGGCAGTTCGCCTCGACCCGAATCCCCGTGTTCCACTCGAGGGCGCAGGCCAGGTCCTTCGCCCCCAGGGTTTCAATTAACTCCTGGCCGATGACTTCAGTCCGCACCGGGACCTCCCGGATCAGGTGTTCAGAGCGGGTCCCTGTCGTGACAAAGGGGTCCAACTGCTGGACTTCCTCATCCTCGTAGACCCCGCCGGTTTGCATCATGCCCGGCGTGGCCAGGGCCAACGCCAGCATACCAGTCATTAGTTTCTTTGTAAGCATATCTTATTTCAGGTTGGAGCAATATAAATGCGCATTATGTAATTCGGTGTCCAGATGAAAATGCGTCTCAATACCAAGTTTTTCATTTCCACGCACGCGGAGGAATCCTCGGCGCGTTGAAAAGGGAAACCATCGCCCCTTCGGCTAAGCCGAGTCAGGGAGCAATGGGCCCAAGGAATGGGATCCAAAATTTATCTGCGAATTCAAGCTGAAGCAGGGCTATAAAGCCATTTACGGCCAAACCGTTTTCTCCTACCTGCGTGAGGCCCGCATGCGAAAAGCGGAACGCCTGCTGCGGTAAGCTGACCCAGGGAGGGCGGGATGGTATCCCGCCGGGTTTGCCCAGGGCTGGACTAGACTTTATGGGATGACTAATGCCAAAGCTGATTCCGGCTGCATACCATGCAGCCCTCCCTATCCCATTTTGCTGCCTAGGTTCCTTCCCCACCATTTTCCACAGCCGTACGGGCCTTCCTCGCCTCGATAAAAAATTTGAAGCATAGCACAAAAAAGAGGCCACAAAGCAATACCATCAAAACCATACTGAATCCCGCAAGGTTCATGGAAAACTCGCCTTTGGCCGCCTGGGGAAGCATGCGCCCCAGGGGGGCAAAAAAACCCAACAGGGCAAAGATGGAAGCTCCATGCATGGCATGTTTTTGCCAAGCCGCTTTTAAACCTAAGGCCGAGGATACCAGGAGCGGTAAACCAAAGAATGCCGGAATCCATGCGGTCACGCTGACCCCTTCACCCCCAAAATACCCCAAAGCCCCGAGGAGCACGAGAAGCACTCCAAAAATAACACCAAGCAGAGGAAGGTTTTTCATCATCCACCTAATATCTCATACTTGAACTCCGTTCGCAACGCAGACTGGGGGGAATCGGATCGCTTATTCTGAAAATGGTGGGGTCCCTTTGGGCCAGCCGCGAATTAGGGTCAAAACGTTGTCTACCCCTAATCTGCCTACAACCTCCCGGCAAACACCCGGAACTCGGTTGCGGAGTACACAAAGCTCTGCACCGTGAATCCCAGCTTTTCCATGACCGGAATCAATTCAACGGGGTCATGATCATCAAGGAACCAGAAGGACTCGCCGCGTTCGACACTCGAGGCCCTTGCCTCAAAGAGTAACTCCGCGAGGTCGGGTTCGATCACGCGCAAATCTAAGGCGCCAGGATAACCCAATCTGCTCTCCTGTAGGGCCCCTGGCTCGCAAGGGGGCCAATGGCATTTCTATTTCTGTTTAGTGACTGAGCCTCGCCTATTTCCTTATCCCGGCCACTTTGCAACCGTCCTTCCCTTCAGCTACACCGAGTCAGGGAGCAGGGGACCCTAAGATTTCTGATTCATAAAAATGTTTTAGAGATTCCCGGTCATATTCTCCGGTACAACCCAGGCGCTAAACTGCTCCTCGGTCAATAATCCCAAAGCCAGGGCGGCTTCCTTCAGGGTCGTGTTCTCGGTGTGAGCTTTTTTCGCAATCCTGGCCGCGTTTTCATACCCGATGTGCGGGTTGAGCGCGGTCACCAGCATGAGCGAATTGTTCAAATGTTCCTGGATCCGCGAGTGGTTCGGCTCGATGCCCACGGCACAGTGGTCATTGAAGGCCAGGCAGGCGTCGCCCAGCAGGCGGGCGGATTGCAGAAAGGCGTGGATCATGACCGGCTTGTAGACATTGAGCTCAAAATGGCCATTGGCGCCTCCGATTGTCACCGTGGTGTCATTGCCCATGACCTGGGTGCACACCATGGTCAGGGCCTCTACCTGGGTGGGGTTCACCTTGCCCGGCATGATGGAGGAACCCGGTTCATTCGCCGGAATGAGGATTTCACCGATACCTGACCGCGGTCCGGAAGCCAGGAGGCGGATATCGTTGGCGATCTTGTTCAAACTGACGGCCAGCTGCTTGAGGGCTCCGTGGGATTCCACAATCGCATCATGGGCAGCCAGGGATTCAAATTTGTTCTCCGCCGAGACAAAGGGATAGCCCGTCAATTCCGCGATCTTGGCCGCCACGGCTTCTGCGTAATTTTTGGGCGCATTCAATCCGGTGCCGACTGCGGTTCCACCCAGGGCCAGCTCCTGCAGGTGGGGCAGGGTGTTCTGCAGCGCTTTCAACCCGTGGTCCAACTGGGAGACATAGCCGGAAAACTCCTGGCCGAGGGTGAGGGGCGTCGCGTCCATCCAATGGGTGCGTCCGATCTTGACCACTCCTTCCATCGCTTTGGTTTTGGCGTCCAGTGTGTCTCGAAGCGTTTGGACCTTCGGAATCGTGACCTCCACCAGCATGGTGTAAGCCGCAATGTGCATGGCGGTGGGGAAGGTATCGTTGGAGGATTGCGATTTATTGACATCGTCATTGGGGTGAATGAGCCGCTCCCCTTCACCCAAGGCATTCCCCAGGAGTACATGGCAGCGATTGGCCACCACCTCATTGCAGTTCATATTGGACTGGGTGCCCGATCCGGTCTGCCAGACCACGAGGGGAAACTGGTCGTCTAGGTCTCCGGCGATAATTTCATCGCAGGCTTGGGCGATGATCTGGGCTTTTTCCTCCGGCAGCACCCCTTTTTCCAGGTTGGTCAGGGCGGCCGCCTTTTTCAAATATCCAAAAGCATGGACAACTTCGATCGGCATGGATCCGGAAGGACCAATCGGAAAGTTAAGGATAGAGCGCTGTGTCTGGGCGCCCCAGTATTTACCGGCTGGAACTTCAACCGTTCCCATCGTATCGCGTTCAATTCGGGTCTGCATATCTCAGTATAGATTGGAAGGTGGCTTCAGGCCAGGACGAGTCCTGGCCGGGAAAATCGTGCGGTAAACGTAAAGGAGGGATTGCTGGCGGATCGAGTGAAAAGGAGGAGCAGAGTCCTTTTTGGCAGCTGGTATGGGTTGACCATCCTTACAAATGTACCTGCCGAACCCAGGCAGCGCTCCAGCGGTTCCGGTGTTTACTCGGTTTGAGGGTTCGCCCGACCTCAAACAGTTCCGGGCATTCGATAAAAACCGCAGCCAGTACTCGTTCATGGAAAGGAATTCTCAGAGACTCGAACATCGGGCGTTGCCTGAAATGAAACCCGCTTGACCAATAGGTGTGGGGCCCAAGGGAGGTTAGCAGCTCTAAATCGCGCTTGTCGTCCCCTCATCCCCTCTTCACCATGGCGGGGATGATGAACCGCAGGTCTTTCCTCCAGGCATCGGCGGTCTTTGGGGCCGGAATCCTGGTTCCCCGCGGTCGGGTCTCCGCGGGGCATACCGACATGCTCTCTCTTAGCGAAAGCTTCGTCCCAACCCGTGCCATCACGAGCGGCCCGGCCTTCCACTGGTTTGGCTACTACGACAAGCTCCAGTTCGATCCCACGAACCGCTTCGTCCTTACCAATCAGGTGGACTTCGAAGGCCGCACACCCTCCGCCGACGATCGCATCCGAGTGGGTCTCATTGACCTCGAAGATGAGGACCGGTGGACTGAATTCGGAACCAGCCATGCGTGGGGCTGGCAACAGGGCTGTATGCTCCAGTGGCTGCCCGGGTCCACGCGCCAGGTGGTCTGGAACGACCGTGACCAGGATCGTTTCGTTGCCCGCCTGCACGACATCGAGTCGGGCGAAACCCGGACCCTGCCGCGACCGATTTATGCCTTGAGTCCCGACGGGAAATGGGCCGTCACCGCCGACTTCGCGCGCATCCAGAACCTGCGTCCTGGCTATGGCTACCAGGGAGTCGAGGATCCCGTTCGCGGCGAGAAAGCGCCGGAGGAATCGGGGATCTGGCGGGTCAACCTCGAGACCGGGGAGTCTCGCCTCATCATCACCCTGGCCCAACTCGCAGAGATTCCATTCGAAGGTGCCTCTCTTACCGATCATTGGAACTACGTGAACCACCTCCTCGTGAGCCCTGACAGTGAACGTTTCATCTTTCTCCACCGGTGGCGGGAAAAAGGACCGGACGATCCCGGGTTCGCGGTCAACAATAGCTTTGTCACTCGCATGTTCACCGCAAACCTGGACGGAAGCAATCTCTACGTGCTCGACCCGTCGGGGTTCACCTCGCACTTCATCTGGAGAGATCCCCAATACATCTGCGCCTGGACGCAGCCGACCGGGATGGAGGCCGCCTTTTATCTGTTCCGGGACCAGACCGACGAAGTGGAAGTGGTCGGCCAAGAGAAGATGCCAAAGAACGGACACAACACTTACCTGCCCATCGGAAATGGGATGGACTGGATCCTCAATGACACCTATCCGACAGGAGTGCACCGCCAGCAGACACCCTATCTCTACCATGTCCCGAGCGACACGCGTCACGACCTCGGGCACTTCCATACGCCCCTGACTTATAAGGGAGAGTGGAGATGCGACACCCACCCGCGTTCGAGCAATGATGGCCAGCTCATCTGCATCGACTCTCCCCACGGAGGAAACGGACGCCAGCTCTGGCTACTCGATGTGTCGGAAATCGTGAATACGATCTAGCCCGTTTGCCGCAGGCCCATCCCATTGCAGTTGGCCTCATCAAAAACCTGGTGTGGTCTTCAGGGCTTGCTTCAGCTGATCCTCCAGGTAACGGAGCTCCTCATCCTTTAAACGTCGGGCTTCAGGCTCGCCTCCGGGATCGGGTCCCGCGATCCGAGCAGGGGGAACCATTTTTGACGAATCAGATCTTAGGAGCTGCACTATAGCCTGATGGTTCGTGCCTGGTCCCCCGCTTCGGCCTGTTCGACGATGATCTGGTCGGGAGCATCCCTTCCGGCTTTTATGATGAAACGTTTGCCCTGGGGCGCACCTGGATTGAAGGTTCTTCCGTTGGCCCGCACGGTGTAGAGGATTTCATTTGTCTTGGCGTCGATAAGTTGGACAACGGGGTCCTCCACATTAAAAGTCAACTCACCCAGTTTGCCCCATGAAGGAGGATTGTAATTGTCGAACTGAGAAATCGTGCGTGGCCAACCGGTATACTGTTGAGTAGTTGGGTCGGTGATGTCGACATTGCGCGGCCAGCACTCCATGGTAATATGACGCGTTCTGGTGTTCAGGCGAACAATACCAAATCCTGCCGAACGCGTGTTGAGGAGCTTACCCGCGGGATTTTTTTCCGGATTCGCGGCAGCGAAATTGGTAACCTTGTTGTGGAACCCGTCGAGGTGGTCGCCGGTGTATCCGGGGGCACCGGGTTCACGGTTCAGGCCCGGCTCAAGCGGTTCCCACCAACGCAGATATAGGTTGGCGATCGATGGAACGCAAAAAGACCAGATGGCGTCGCGGTGTTCCTCTATACCATGGTGAAAGATGGTCGCGAGGTGCTGGTCTCCCGCGTAGTGAAAAGCGAAGCCTTTGCGAAGTGCGCGGAGTGCACGATTACGGCCGGATTGCGGCCAGCCATTCGAATCCATGTCGGCGTGCAGGCGTCCGTTGGCGTTGCCATGGATGTGAGCACCCCCACAAAAAATAGTTTGGGACAGGGCCACTTTCATGTCTGCGTTGCGCCAGTCCTGAGCCCACTGATCAAGAAACTCGAGCTGCCTTTCACCAAGTAGGACTGCACCTTCAACATCGACGCTGGTTGGATCATAGTCGGGATTCCGTATGTGGTCCGGGCGCGGTCCCTGTTTGGGAACCCGGCCAGCCGGCCCGGTTTTGAACTTGCGGTCTTCGAGAATGGCAAAGTCAATATTGCCCCAATTGAGGTTTGTAAAATAGACCCCGATTCCCTGGCCAATCTTGCGGGGATCAACTGGATCGGGAAAGTGGCTGGTCTGGGCGCGTTCGACTTCCTGGACGTAAACTCCGGGTCGGGCATAGCCCCCATCTGAAGCCCCACTGAGGGTTGAAACCTTGCCGCTTTCCCCCCAGAGGTTGGGTTGGCCAACGTCGTGGTCGTCCGGGAGGCAGAGGGTGGGGCGGTCTTTGATGATTTCTCCAAAATCACGGCCAAACTTGAGCCATGCGGCGTAATGCTTGAAGTGGTCGTAAACCTGGTCGCCGGAGAAAAAAAGCACGTCGGCATCGACCCGTTTAATATTGTCGATGATGTCCTGCCGGGAGATATCTCCACCATGGCCCGGTCGGATGGAATTTCCCGTGAAGCCAGCCACAATAATTTCGTCCTTATCTACAGGGTTCTTCCGAATCACGCCTTTGTAGGTAGCTTCTTTCCCATGCCTGACCCGGTATTTGTGCGCTTGGGTATCGTCCCAGTTTTCTACCCGGAAGGGGGCTGTCCAACCGGGTTCGATAGCTGTGGTTTGAGCCACCTCCACCCAGGTATCATCCTTCTCGATTTCGAGGCGTACCGTTTTGGTCTCCCCTTCGGCAATCGGGTAGAGTTGGGCCGTTAACTTGAGGGTCTGATCATGAACGGTGTAGAGGGCAAAACAGATGATATCCTTTTCCTCTACTTCCGGAATGGTTAAAATCGCGTCGCGAGATCGTCCTTGATTCCCTGATTGGGCGAAGGCCGTATTGACTATAGCAAAGGCGCCGATGCAAAAGGTGAGATATTTCAGAAAATTCATAGGGTTTCGTTATGCTTTAGTTGTTTGTCAGTCAAAACGGATGGAGCCAAGGGTGGCGGGTTAGCCATGTCAGGGGATTTCATTAAAGATTCGGGGTTCTTGACAACAGATTCGGCCTGTCGCGGAACCCGCCATAGGAAATAGAGGTAAAGGGGTATAAGAAAGTGGGGAGCGCGGATTAACGCCTCGTGCAGGAATTGATCCGCTCCCCAATAATGGAGACTCCATGACATGCCCGCAACTGGCCGGGCGATAGCAGTGAGTAAACCCCAGATAGCTGCATAGAGAGCAGATGCGCAGCGAAAGCGTGGAATAAAAATACCGATGCAGACAAGAAAATCCAGAAGGCCAACCGTGTAGAGGATGGCTTGGGCCGTTCCGTATTCGACCTGGAGAATGACCGTGATCATACCATAAAAATTTGAGGGAGTAGGCCATAAGCCGACCGCATAGCTACCGTGCCCCGCAAAGGTCATGATAAAGGCGATCATAGCCGTCACTACCGTAACACGGTGCCGAACTCCTAAAACCATTGCCATGACCAATAGCACCGGGATAAGCATTTGTCCTCCATGCTCAATGAACATCGGCAGTTCACGTTGGGAGGCGAGATACTTGGCATAGCTCAGAATCGTGAGCAGGACACTTCCACCCAGGAGCGCTGCCATCTGGAGCCATGATTTATTTCGGACCGTGAGGGTCAGAACCGTACAGGCAAGGTATAGCCAAGCCATTCTGGCAATCCATTTCTGAACAAGCCCATCATTGGCTCCCGTGCCTACAAATTGGTCCCAACTGATCCCGAAACCGCTAACGAATGCATAGGTTTTTTCCTGCCAGAGAAAGATTCCGTAGGGGCCTTCCCAATAGAAGTGCACCCAGGTCCAACCAGCAAAACAGAGGAAGGCTCCCAGTCGGAGGAAGAGAATGAGAACATTATCCAGTTTTGCTTGGTTCACATTTAGTTAAAAGGCCATTATCCAATCATGACTTGGTTTGGTTTTCGAGACGAAATCCTAAAGAGCTCTCAGTCGCAGGAGAAGGCGGCTCACCCCGGGTTATAGAGCATTTTCTTCACAGCCGTTGAAGCAAACAGCTTCTAAAGGGCGACTAACCGAAAAAGAATCCTAGCACCGCACGTCTGGGTAAACTCCGGGAGGCTGCAGCTACTACCGGCGTATCCTTTTACCCTTGCTGGAGTTGTTGGACACTCAACACATCACTGTAAGCAGAGGAGAGCTTCGCAGCCTTCGGCAACTGGAGTAAATTCCGTTGATCTGGAGCAACTGCCTTTTGATATCGCACCCGGCCTGAGCCAATTTTTGTTGCACTCATTTTCCAAGGTTGAGGTTCGGGTCACTGGGCCAAATCGTAAAGCAAACTGAGATTTACTTTTGTTTCACCTTAGCTTGGTTGAGCAATACTTGTGAATAATCTTCCTGAATCAGTTTTTGTAAATACCTGTCAACCGGCTTGTTATCGATCTCCGCCAATAATCCAATCACTTTCCCCAAACGGTCATCCAGGTGAAACTCCGGTCCCGCTTCAGCAAATTTCACCACCATGTGTTAGTTTCTGTTACTAACTATTCTGTAAAGGCAAGACTGAAATTGAAAAAAATCACAGGTGACCCATTATTAACGATTAGTAATTTTGTTTTATCCGCCATGCCTCCACAAAAAAAAGCGGCCGCCAAGCGGTCAAAACCGAAGAAAAAGAATCCAAAAAACGTCCAATCTGTTAATTTTCCCGACGAGGATTTGGAAGTTTATCACATGGCAAAGGAGGTGGCAGGCAAGCTGCGTCTCAACTTCGCCCAGTACGTGCGCCGGTTGATCTTCCAGGACTTGGAACGATACGGAAAGGAACTCCTTGAGGGGCGTCACCCCTTGCACCCCGTTCAGAATTTAGAATTCTATCTTGCCGCAAAAAAGGATCTCCTGTCCCACTCCTACCCCGAATCCATTCCACAATCCACCCTGGTATCGGACACCCAATCCGAATACCTGGACAGCCATAAAGGTGAAAGCACCAATATTTCAGACATATCAGAAGAGGACCTGGTGAAATTGATCGGGAAAGAAGGCGTGGCCACCCTCAAAACTGCCATGGCTTCGTTACCCCGGGACTAAATATTCGAATCCTATACCGGGGAAACACAAAGGGTCAGCCGTGGACCAAAAAGATAAGAGAGGGGAGGGGTCCCGATGTTTACTTTTTGCGTTTGACCCGAATGGCACTAAGTTAAGGCAAGTATCCAAATATTCTGGCCACGTTGACCAGCAACGGGTCCTATAATTGGGCTTAGTTCGCAGGGCCTCCTGCTTGCAGGATGGCCGCCAACCCCTGAAAGAGTAACTTAAGGCCATTCGCGTTTGACCCCTTCTCCGCTCCCTCTTGCTGAGGCCGGGTCAGGGACGGAGTTCTCCGGCGCGCGAAACCCAGCTTTGCCAGAGTTCGGGCTCCGCCAGCATCGGGATGAAGACGCCGCCCACCACTGACCGGGCGGTGAATTTGCGAGCCTTACCCGTATCGGAAAAGTAAGCGTCGGTCAGGGCAATGCGGTCTGGAGTCGTGTTTACGAAGTGATAGATGGGCTCGATGAATTGGTCGAAGGTCTCCCGGTCATGCGCCAAGGTGGCGGTCCACACGCTCCAGTCCAGTTTGGCGATCTTGGATCGGTTGTCCAAAGGCAAACCAAACTCATCTTGGACCGACAGATACCAGGTCAACTCGGTTTGGGCCACTTCGGACGGGAACAGGTCGAGGCCGAGAATGCGATCCCAGACCAGATTGTATTTCTGACTCCAGGTCCCGGGACGGTCGAACGGCAGGCGGTAGCGGTCACCGCCGTCCGCCATCACCATCCAGCGGGCGGCCATGGATTCCGCTTCCTCGCGATAATCGGACGCCAACCCGGAATGTCCCAATTGCCGTGCGAGGCTGGCGTAGCACCCCAGAGTGAGGATGGCTTTGAGCGACAGGTTGGTGTTACGGGCCATGTGGCCCATGAAATCATCGGTTGATAACTGGTTTTTCGGGTCCATGCCCTCGGCGCGCAGATAAGTAGCCCACTCGGACAAGGCGTTCCAATACTTGCCGGTGAAACCGGGGTGTCCCGAGGCTAGCGGCCTGGGCTCGGGTCAGAATTTCGCTGGCCAGGGCAATGTCCCCCAGAGCCAGTCCGTAGTTGAAGCCGATAATCCGTTCGGAATCCGATTCCCTTCCCTTTTTGGTTCCGGCGATGACTTCTCCGAGTTCGGCCTGGGGTTGAGGAAAGACTGGGTTATCGGGGCTGCAGAGCCCGTTTGGGCAAGCAAGCAAGATTCCTTCTATAGAAAAACGCAAGGCCCTTAGCCTCATCAGGTCCGGGATGTTGAGGTGAGCTTCATCGGTTTCTCCCAAAGTCCAAATGAAAATGAGACTTATTCTTAATAAGAGCTTGTGTTTTTACATCCAAGGGTCTGTTTTAGGTGCGCTATGCAACTAGCTAACTCCGCAAAACAAACTCACACGGGTTCAACCCCATGGGCCCTCAACCCGAAAAAAGTAGCTTTCACCCTGTGCACTTTCTTCGCCATAACGTATACCTTATCCGGCCAGCTAACGCCTTCTGCTGATCCCGAATCGGAGGAGATCGCCGAACTGGAAACCGTTGTTGTCACTGGGTTCCAGCGAGAATACCAGCAGGCCACGACGGAGACGGCGATCGGCTTTTCCGTCGATCCCCAGAGGGTACCCCTCACCACGGTCACGATTCCGATGGACATCCTGGATGACCAACAGGTCAACAATGTGGAAGATGCCCTGCGCAATGTCTCGGGAGTCACCAAATTCAAACAGGGGAACGGGGGAGAGGAAAAGTTCTCCATCCGGGGATTCGATGCTTCCCAATCCCTCTTCAAAGATGGCGCAAAAATAAACAACAGTTTTAACGCCACCAATATAGCCACCACGGAGACGGCCAATATTGAGCGCTACGACGTGCTGAAAGGACCGGCCACCATCCTTTACGGGCAAGGTGAACCGGGCGGGGTCATCAATTACGTAACGAAAAAACCGCGCTTCGATCCCTACTACTCTTTTGAGGGAATGGTCGGCTCCTACAATTACTACCGAGGGGAGCTGGACATTACCGGGCCCATCGGCGGTTCCGAAAGCGATTTTGCTTACCGGCTCATCGCCTCTTACCAGGACAGCGAGGCCAACCGCGACTTTACTTTCCGCGAGCGACTCCTGATCGCCCCTTCACTCACCTGGCAGATGACCCAAAACACCTCGGCCACGCTGCAATACGAATACATCACGGACAAATATACCCAGGATCGGGGACAGGTCCTCGACGGGAATGCCACAACCGGGTTTTTCTTCTCTGACCGGCAATCTAATGAGCAGTTTTTTGGATACCCCGGCTATAACGAACGGACGGAATCCGATTTCCACCGATTGGGACTCCAGTTCGAACATCGTTTTTCCAGTCAGGCCAAGTTTTCCCTCAGCGCGTCCAGCACTCGGGTAGAAAAGACGCTTTACGACACCAGCCCGCTGCCCAGTGACTTTTACCCCTTTCTCGGCCTGCCGCCTAGCCCTGTTTCCTTTGTCATCAGCCCAAGCGGGGATGTTGTGATCAGTTTCCGCGGTCAGGGTGGGGACGGGTTCTCCGACACCGTGCTTGCCCGCCAGGAATTCACCTGGGAGCAAAACGACCGCGTGAAGCATCAATTCCTGGCCACAGCGGGATTCGAGCGGATCAAAAACGAAAACCTCGTTTACAACGTCAACACGCCCTTCTTCATTTATAATGTGGAATCCCGGACCTACACGACCCCGCCGGGTTTTCCTACAGACGTTGATTTCACGGGGTCTCGGCCCGGCTCCCAGACGGATACGCACCAGTATGGATTCTCCGTTCAGGACCTGATCTCGATCGATGAGCAATGGCATATCCTACTGGGCGGACAATTTACCAGTTTTGACAACCGGCAGGCTGATGTCACCTCGGACAATTTTTCCCCGCGGGTCGGCCTGGTCTATACCCTCTCCCCTGAAGCTTCCTTCTATGCCAGCTGGGCGAATGGATTTGTGCCGACCACCGCTACCGGGTTTAATCCAGACACTGGAAACGGGGTTGGCGGGACCCCCAGGCTCGCTCTGCTCAAAAAATAGAAAAAGTACT
>JANQKZ010000054.1 GCA_028280845.1 Opitutales bacterium
GGAGATCGGAAGTCGGAAGTCGGAGGTCGGAAGGCGGAGGTCGGAAGGCGGAGGTCGGAAGGCGGAGGTCGGAGGTCGGAAGGCGGAAACTGGTAATCAATAGTCTGACTGCGGAGTCCTGTCTCCGGGGCCTGATTTCCGGGCTTTAATCTTCGCGAAGGGCGACCATGGGATCTACCTTTGCAGCCCTGAAGGCGGGAATGCCAGAAGCCAACAGGCATGCCGCGAGAATCGTCCCGATCACGACCCCGTAGGAGACCCAACCCATTGGCAGTTCATTGACGCGAAGGGCTTGTTGTAGAAACTGGGTAAGGATCAAATAGCCAGTGAGTATACCTAAGAGGGCCCCTGGAATAATTTGCCAAAAGACGGGCTTAATCACGTGACCAAGGATGTGCCTGAGTTGAGCCCCCAGGGCCATGCGAACTCCAAATTCCCGCGTGCGCAAGTTCGCTCCAAAATTCACTACGGAGTACAAACCGGCAAAGGCAAGGAAGAGGGAAACCCCTCCAAAAACAGAAAAGATATTGGTCAGCAGAGAGAAGCCACTCTGCTGAAGGGCCACGACGTCCCCTATCGTTTGAACAGGAGTCTTGGGTGAGTTGTTGGGGTCCAGTTCACGGAGTATCGCCTCAATTGCCGGTATGTGGCGATGCATATCTCCGTGACCCCGCATGACAAATTGCTGGTTCCGATCCAGGATCTGGGTAGAAGGAATAAACAGCTCCCCTTCCAAAGGTGTCTCTCCAAGAACTGGTTCGGGTTCAAGATCCGGCACAACCCCAATGACGGTCATCCAGGTATCATTGGGGGAGAAGACCCCTCTCCATCGCTGGGGTACCGCTTGGGGATCGGGCGACTGGATTTGCTTGCCCAAGGCAGATTCCCCTGGCCAGAACCGCTCAGCTAAACTTCGACTCACCAGGCATACGGCCAGCCCGTCCTCCACGTCGGTATCACGGAAATTTCTGCCTTCAATCATCTGAATACCCAATACAGGGAGATAGTCCGGCGAAATGATGTGAGTCAGGGCTCGCTGGGGTTGTTGGTCGGCCTCGGTGGGTTGGTCTCCTATGTTGAGAACTCGAAAAGGAGGATTGATGACGTTAAAGGAATTGGTGGTGCCAACCAGGTCGATTCCATCAATGGTTTCTGCCCTCTCTTTGAATCGCCGTGCAAACTGATCGACCTCTACTTTAGTCGCGTAGCCGAAAGACGTGTTGGTTCGCATATGCACGGTTAGGACTGCGTCCTCATCAAAGGGCCGACGACTTTCCCGTAGGGTGATCAGGGCCATGATCATGACAACAGCGGTCAAGAGGAGCGAAGCCGATAGTCCAATTTGAAAAGTAGTCAGGAGATTTGCCAAACGGCCAAGATAAAGCCCAGATGAAGTCCGGCTGTCGTCCTTTAGGACATGCATACAATCGACACTGGAAGCACGCAAAGCAGGCAGCAGGCTGGAGCCTATGGTCGCCAAAATCATAAAACCTGCCGTTCCCAGCCAAATAGGCCATTCTATACGCATATGCCACCAGTACGGTTGAAAAGGATTTATTTCATAAAATCGCCATATGAGATGAATCCCAATCTTTGCCAGCGCAAACCCCACCCAGACTCCGAAAAAGCATATCATGAAACCGTCCGTCATCACCTGGCGGATCAGGGCGCTGCGATCGGCTCCCAAAGCTGTTCGCAGAGCGAGTTCTCGGGACCGCTTAGCGGTCTGGGCCATGACGAGGTTGGAGACATTCGCGCATGAAATGGTTAGCACCATCACGGCAAACGCCAACATAATCCAGAGGAGGCGGTTCTGCTGCTCACTGACAAAGGCTTCATTAAAGCTCTGAAAATCGGAGCTCACCCGACGCTCGCCAATTTCGGGATGCCGCTCTGCAAAGCGGGCTAGAATTCCGTCGACCTCCGTTTGAGCTGTTTCTTTATCCACACCGGTGGCGAGAATGCCCATCACATTGACTTGGGGTTGGGCACTCCAGGGTCTTCCCATCCATTGATCCCATTGGGCAGGTAACCACAGGTCATGGGTTGACGGGAAATGGAAACCTTCTGGCATGATTCCGGAGATGGTGAAAGCGTTTCCATTTAAAATGACGGATTCCCCGATTACACTTTGGCTTCTTCCATAATGGCGTTCCCACATCCTGTATGAGATAATTGCCTTCGGCGCTGCTTCCAGGCTCAGGTCCTCCGGCGAAAACGGAGCGCCTAAGAATGGCATGACTCCTGTGATGGAAAAAAACTCGGGCTCTACCCTGGCAGCTATCACCCGTTGCGCCAATTCGGATCCATCTGGGTTGCTAAAACCCGGAAACCAGTTTTGAGACAAAGTCAGGTATTCGAAACTCGAGGCTTCCTCCGCCACGGCCTGGGCTTCAACCAGTCTGTAGGCGACTTGGGAGCGGGGTCCTTGCTCCAAGTCGTTCAACCTCAGGACCTGCAGATCTTTGCCGACAATTGCCGTAGGCTGACTCCACAGGATCCCATTGAGCTGGGTTAGCATGGTGATGGTTAAGGCCAGACCGATGCCCATTACAAGGATAGCCAATGTGGAGGTGGACCAATTCTTTTGCAGGATCCGAAGGCTGAGGCGCAGGTGTGCAAGCATAGTCGTAGAGGGAGTGTGAAGATTGGGCTGAGGTCGGTTCAGAGGTTTAGAGTAACGTTATTCTAATTAGTTCCCTTTCGATTGATCGACCTTACTTGACAGAAATCCTGTCCTGCTGAACCATCCGGGCCTGGATACCCCCGTAATCTTTTTAATCTTCCGGATTAAAAGTGCTCCAGGATCCAGGAGTCCTGGGGGTCTAAGTGGAGGGTCCCGATCGGGCGGACAATTGCCTGAGGCGGAGAGCAAGGGGTCCGCACCGGATGATGGTGAAGAGGGGCAACAGTTTGAAGAAGCCGAGGGCGATAGCCCAGCCCCAGTCCGTAAATTCATCCACGATCTCTCCGGCGAGCTGGCGGGTGAAGAGGAAAAGAACGAGGGAGCCTGAGACAAAGATGAGCAGACTGAGGCTGATGAGGAGGCGACTCCGACTGTATTGCAGTTTGAGCAAGATCCAGTGGATGGCGTAGCCGATTCCCAGAAAGCAAAGACTGAAGATGGCGGCCTCGGTGAGCCATTGATAGGGATAGTTTCGCTTCGCCCCATATTGTTTCAGCAGGGCTTTCATTTCTGGAGACTCCGCCTGGTCTAAACAACTTCTGCCATTTTTGATGGCACCGTTTGGGTTGGCTCCCGCCACCAGGAGGATCTCTGCTCCTACGGTGTGGTCCGATTTCACAAATTCATGGAGTACCCGGTCTAGAATACCGGGTGGGACCGTAACCTGATCCAGTATCCACTGCATGAGTTCCATGTGGTCCGGACCTGCTTCAGACAGGAAGGGGGATAGCTTTGAGATGGGGTGCTCAAAGTAACTATTGGGGTTTAAAGGATATCCGAATTCCACGAGAACTTTAAAGGGTTCCAGCTTCCCTTCATATAGTGCCACCCAGGCGGGAGTTTCGTAGGATTCACCGTCGGTCGCTTCCAACAACGTCGGGTCTTCCTCAAGCAATTGGCGGACGGAGGCGGGATCGCCTTCCCTAATGGATTCGAAAATAGACCGATATTCCGCTTGCCCGTTTAATGCCCCCAGAAGGAGACACCAGATCATTGGAGTGGGCGGATGTCTGGTGAACAGGGAGTGCATTGTGAGAGGGTTGGAAAAGGCCATTTTCTAGAAAACGCTCTGCTCGTGCAAACTTGTGCCATGGATCGTCCATGTTTGTCCAGAAATCGTCTTTGGATTAGCCTTTTGGTCTCCTGCTCTAAAACGGGGACTTTAAGCAACCGAGTCAGTCATGCACTATCCTGAGGAGGAGTAGGTCGAGCGCTCCAGAAGAGGATGATGGCGATGAATGTGAGGATCAGGGAGAGATAGAGGGCAGGGGTATACGAACCGGTCTGGTCGAAAAGGGCGCCGAAGAGGGCGGGGCCGGTCAGTGCCCCCATTCCATAGCTGGTATAGAGCAGACCAAGGTTGGACCCGAGATTCCGGTTTCCGTAGAATTCGGCGGCGAGCGGACTGTAGTTGACGAGGAGGGTGCCAAAGCAGGCCCCAAAGAGAATCCCCATGATGAAGTAGCGCCACCCGCCTTCTAATGGGAGCAGCATGAAGAGGCAAAGCAGGCTGAAAATTGCGCAGGCTCCGGCGAGGGTCGGCAGGCGCCCGATTTTATCTGCTAAGGCGCCAACGATCGGTCGGCTGAGTCCATTGGCAAGGGCGACCGCGCTCAAGGTCCAGGCGGCGGCGGTGGCGGACAAGCCGGACAGTTCAGCCATGGGGGCCAGGTGCCCCATCCAGCCGATACCGGCACAGAGGCTCAGGCTCCAAGCCAGCCAGACTCGAATAAAGCTGGGGGTTCTGATCATTTCCCGGGTCGTGAGTTGAACTGCGGTGGCCGCATCGGGGATTCCCGGCAGGCGGATCTCATCCCTGGGCGGACGCACCAGCAGGGCGAGCCCACAGCCGGCGAAAAGGAAGAACGACCCCATGATGAGAAAAGCTTGGCGCCACCCCATCATGGAAATGAGCCAGTGCTTGAGCGGTGCCAGGATGAGCGCGCCGAGGCCAAATCCGAGAATGACACAACCGGCGGCGAGGCCCCGACGATCGGGAAACCAGCGGACGGCGGTGGCTGTGGCGGCGATGTAGCTCACCCCGATGCCGAACCCGCAGAATAAGCCGTAAGCCACCATGAGCGACCAGAGGCCGGGCATGAAACTGGCCAGGGCAAATCCTGCGCCGAAGAGAATGGCACCCCCGAGACAAGCCAGGGTCGGACCAATTTTATCCTGGAAGATGCCGCCCATCCACATCCCCAGGGTATAGGAGACGAGAATAGCGGAGAAGGGCAGGGAGGCCTGGGCCTGGCTCAAGTCAAATGTATCCCGGATGGCCGGCATGGCGACGCCATAGGAATAGGCGACCCCGCACAGGAACATGAGGGTAAAGCCGGAACCGACACTGATCAGACCGTTGCGTCGATTGGGTATGGATTCCACATGCATGCGCAGCAACTCCGATTACCCGGTATTCTTCAGGCCGCCTGCGATGGCGTTGGTGAGGAGCAATAGCTTATCCAGCAACTCCGGGGAGGTATCCGGGCTGTCTCTCCAGCGGCGCAAGGTGTCGATCTGCAGTTCATGCAGGACATTGAGAGCGCTTTGGCGCCGCTGAATGTTTTCCAATTGATTCAAGCGCCGTTGATCGCGGGGTTCATCGAAAAATAAATCAATCTCCTCTAGCCCGGCGGCATGATCATGAAGAATGATGGTGAGCAGGGTCTCTGTTTCTTTGGGGTCTGGCACGAGCTCGGCAAAGCGTCGCATAATTTGGGTATCGGCATTGAGGAGGTTCGTTTCCGTCTGGATCAAGAGGTAGCGCAGAAAGGGCCAATGTTCAACGGCATCCCGAAGCTGCTGATGGGACTCGGGAGACTGCGTGCGCAAGGTCTGCAAGGCGGTGCCAAATCCGAACCAACCGGTAAGTCCGAATCGTGACTGGCTCCAGCTGAAGACCCAGGGGATGGCTCTTAAGTCATTCAGCGTGCGCCGGCCACTTCTGCGCGCCGGGCGAGAGCCGATTTTGGCATGTTCGATTGTATCAATCGGAGTGGCTCCACCATAAAAGGCAAGGAAGTGGGGATGGTCCACCAAACGGCGGTAATGGGCGTATGCATGTTCGGTCAATTGATCCAGGGCCTCTGCTGGATAGGGGTAGGGAGCAGGCGGGTGGTGACGGGCCATGGTCTGGAGTGCGGTCCCGGCCAACATCATCTCCAGGTTGTAGGTCGCGGTGACGAGGTTGGCGAATTGTTGAGCGATCGTTTCGCCCTGCACCGTCATCTTCATCGACCCGCTCATGCTGGAGGGGGGCAGACTTTCGAGAAAGCGATGGTACTTGCCGCCACCGCGGCTGATGGTGCCCCCTCGTCCGTGGAAAAAGCGTATGCTGATGCCGTGGCGGTCTCCCACTTCAGTCAGTTCTTTTTCAGCTCGGAAAATGCGCCAGCGGCTGGCCAGAACGCCCCCATCTTTGTTGCTGTCGCTGTAACCCAACATGACTTCCTGTAATTTGGACTCGGACGCTTCGCGGCGTTCCCGAGTCACCGGGTGGCTTAAGAAGGCATCAAGGATACGGGGAGCCGCCACCAGGTCATCAATGGTTTCGAAAAGGGGGACGACCTGCAAGCTGCAGCGTAGGAGGCCCACTTCGCGCAGAAACAGGTAGACGACGAGAAGGTCGCTGAGGTTTCGAGTCATACTTACAATGAGGGACCCGATGCCCGCCTCCCCATACTGGTCGATGTGTCGCTTGAGAACGCGGAAACATGCCAGGACCGCATCTGCCTCGGGCCCGCAGGGAGTATCTGCGACCACGAAGGGGCGGTCCTGCTTGAGCTCGGCCTCAATTAGCTCAAGGCGTCGGGCTTCGTCCCATGATTCAAAATCGGCTGCGTCATAACCGGCGCTAACCAATAGCTGAGACAGGGCCTTGTCGTGGAATGCGCTGTTTTGCCGCACGTCAAGCTGAGCCAGAAAGAAGCCGAAGCACTGCACCTGGCGTTCGAGGGGAAACAACACCTCCAGGGCAATTCGCTCGGCCCCGACAGCCTCCAGGGTATCCCGGAGCACGCTTAACTCAGAAGCAAGCTCATCCGCGGAGTCAAAGCCCCCGGGACTTTCTGCCTGGGTCTGTTCGAGTCGGGTCAGGAGAAGATTGACAAACTGACGCCAGGGCTCGTGGGGGTTTCTGGAAAGGGCCGCATCCGCCTGGTCGCCGAGGTGTTTGGCCTGGCGCTCGATGGCGTGGTGCAAATTCGCCGGTACCTCAACCAGGATGTCGGAGAGACTCAGGCTGGCGCCGAGGTCACGTAACTGATTGCCCAAAAGCCGTAGGGCGGCCCGTCGGTGGCTTCGAAGCGTCTCCCTGGTGATATCGGCGGTGACCAGGGGGTGACCATCCCGATCTCCACCCACCCAACTCCCAAATCGCAGGCGAGGGTAATGCTCCGGTTGGCGCAGGTGAGCGGGATCGAAGCCGAATGCCAGCCACGTTTGCCGAAGGCGCTTATCACTCTGGCGAAGGGCGAGTGGAAAGACGCGCTGGAAGTAATACATGACGTTGTTGCGCTCCGCCGCGAGGGAGGGCTTTTCCAGGAAGTGTTCCCCCGTTCGCCACCAGCGTTCGAGGAGGGTTTTCAGCTCCTCCCGGATGGCATCCTTTTCGGTCACAGACCACATGGTGTTTTCATTTTTCACCAGCAGCAGGTAGAGCTCCCGGTGCAAATCGAGGATGGTGAAACGCTTGGCTTCGGTTGGATGAGCGGTGAGGACCGGGATCACCTCGAGCTCGGGTAGCAGGGCGGCCATCGACTCCTCGCCAAGCCCCTGTTCCCGCCAGGCCGCCAGGGTTTCTCCCCACGACCCGCGTAGAGCTTCGGGCCCACACTGGCTTTCCACCTGGCGTCGAAACTGGGCGGCGGCATTTTCCTCCACCATATTCAAGCTCTGGAATGCCATGCTGAGGGCCTGAATGAGCTTTTCCTGGGATGCCGGCACTTGTCGCTCTGTTTCCGCCTCAGCCTGGCTGTTCCACGGCAGGGAAGATGCTAAGTCCGATTCTCCCAGCTCTCCCAGCACGTCGTTGTAGCAACTGAAGAAAAAGCTGAGGTCATCGCGAATTTTCTGAATCCCCTTGGCTTTGAGTTGATCTTTGAGTTCGGGATCGTTGGTGGGCATGAGCATGACTGAGTCCAATGTCGAGTTAATGCACGAATTAGAAATCATGAATTATTCTTCGTCAATGGGATTAGGAAATCCAGGGAATATGCGGGTATTTCCGGGTGAGCGTTTCCTGGTTTGAAGGTGGATAAGCTGGTGAGTGAATCGGAGTGGATTTATAGCCGAGGTTAGGCTGTTGCCGTTGACAGCATTTGCTTTGACCCTTTCTTATGGGCGCCAATCATGTTAGCCTCGATCCACCTATGAAGAAACTCCTCGCCGCCAACCGAAGTGAAATCGCCGTAAGAATATTCCGTTCCGCGAATGAGTTGGGATTTCGAACGGTTGCCATCTGCGCAAAAGAAGACCGCTATGGGGTGCATCGTTTCAAAGCGGATGAGTCTTACCTGGTTGGTGAGGGTAAAGGTCCGGTGGCAGCCTACCTCGATATCGACAGCATTATCGACCTTGCCAAGGACAAGCATGTCGACCTCATCCACCCGGGCTACGGTTTCCTTTCTGAGAATGCCCGCTTTGCTGACGCATGCGAAAAAAACGGAATCACTTTTGTGGGGCCGAGTTCCGATCTGCTGGCTCGCATGGGAGACAAGATTGAGGCCCGAAAAATCGCTGATCAGGCTAAAGTGCCAACCCTCCCGGGAACGCAGAACCCGATCGCGGACCCCAAGGAGGCCTTAAAAACTGCGAAGAAGATTGGTTTTCCCCTCATCATCAAGGCAGCGTTCGGGGGAGGTGGCCGCGGAATGCGCGTGGTCAAAGACCCGAAGGATTTAAAATCCTCGCTGGAGGAGGCCCAGGGTGAGGCGCAACGCGCGTTCGGGAATTCGGCGGTATTTCTGGAGCGCTATATAGAGCACGCGAAGCACATCGAGGTGCAGATTCTGGGCGATAAGCAGGGCAACGTGGTTCATCTGCACGAGCGTGACTGCTCCATCCAGCGCCGTCACCAGAAAGTGATCGAAATTGCGCCCTCAATTGGCCTGCCCGATGCGGTGCGGACCGCACTATGCGATGCGGCCGTCTCCATTGCCAAGTCTATCGGTTACTACAGCGCCGGTACCGTGGAGTTCCTCTACGATATGGATACGGACGAGTGGTTCTTTATCGAGATGAATCCTCGCATCCAGGTGGAACACACGGTGACGGAAGTCATTACCGGAATCGACATCGTACGGAGCCAGGTGCTGATTGCCCAGGGACACAGCTTGCACGGCGATGCGGTTGGTATTCCGCAGCAGGCCGACATCCCGCGGAATGGGGTGGCGATCCAGGCGCGCATTACGACCGAGGATCCGGAAAAGAATTTTGCGCCCGATTATGGCAAGATCGTCGAGTATCGCTCTGCGGCCGGGTTTGGGATTCGTCTGGATGGGGCGATGGGGGATACGGGATCCGTCATCACTCCGTTTTATGATTCCCTGCTGGTCAAGTTAACGGCTTCCGCCCGCAACTTTGAGCAGGCTATCCAGCGGATGGACCGAGCGCTTCTTGAAATGCGTATTCGTGGGGTAAAGACCAATATTCCCTTCCTGGAAAATGTCATCAACCATCCGATATTTACTTCCGGCAAGGCGACCACGACGCTGATTGACACCTCAAAGGAGCTGTTCAATTTTGCTCGTCGACGCGACCGCGCAACCAAGCTGCTCAACCTGATCGGGGAGACCGTGGTGAATGGCAACGCCCAGGTCAAAGGTCGTGGGGTTCCGGTGATGGATTTGCCCGTGATCATCCCTGAATTCGATCACCGTTCCAAACTGCCGAAAGGGACGAAGGATTTTCTGACCCAGCATGGTCCGGAGAAATTTGCCGAGTGGACGCGCAAGCAGCGGAAGCTACTGGTAACGGATACCACCATGCGGGACGCCCACCAATCGCTCCTCGCGGCCCGTATGCGGAGTTATGACCAGCTCAAGGTGGCCGATGCGATAGCCCACCGGGCCAGTAATCTCTACTCTCTCGAGTGTTGGGGTGGGGCAACCTTTGATACGACCATGCGGTTTCTCCATGAGAATCCGTTTAAGCGCCTTCGCCGGCTGAGAGAGCGCATTCCCAATGTCTGCTTCCAGATGCTCCTGCGTGGGGCCAACGGGGTGGGCTATTCCAACTACCCGGATAACGTGATCCGCGGATTCATCAAGCATTCCGCCGAGTGCGGCATGGATATCTTTCGCATCTTCGACTCCCTGAACTACCTGCCTAATCTCAAGGTGGCGATGGAGTCCGTCCGCAAGGATACCAACTCTGTCTGCGAGGGAACGATTTGCTACACGGGGGACATCCTCGATCCGAAGCGTGATAAGTACTCTCTCCAATACTATGTCGATATGGCGAAGGAGTTGGAGCAAATGGGCGCACATATCCTTGCCCTGAAGGATATGTCCGGACTCTGCACTCCCCATGCGGCCTATAAATTGATCAAAGCCCTCCGCAACGAAGTGGGGATTCCGGTGCATTTCCACACCCACGATTCCTCCGGTATTGCCGGCGCCTCCGTGATCAAGGCGGCCGAAGCTGGCGCCGATGTCGTTGATCTTGCCGTATCTTCTCTTTCCGGGCTCACCTCGCAGCCCAACCTGAATTCGGTGGTCCATGCCCTCCGTGGCGATAAGCGCGACACCGGGCTCGACCTTCAATTCCTCAACGAGCTCTCCATCTACTGGGAAGCTATTCGCCAGTATTACGGACCCTTCGATACCAGCCCGAAATTTGGCTCGGCTGAGGTATACAATCACGAGATGCCGGGCGGCCAGTACACCAACCTGCGTGAGCAGGCCCGTGCCCTTGGGCTGGGTGCCCGCTGGCCCGAGGTGGTCCGGTATTACCATGAGGTCAACCAGGTGCTGGGGGATATCGTTAAGGTGACGCCGTCTTCCAAGGTGGTGGGCGATCTGTCCATGTTCCTCCTGACGAAGGGCATTGAGCCCGAGGATCTGGTCAACCTCGAGCCGGGATCCGCCTTCCCCGAGTCGGTCGTCGACATGCTTTCGGGTGGGTTGGGACAGCCCAAAGGAGGGTGGCCCAAGGCTGTGCAAAAAGTGGTGCTGGGGGACCGGAAGCCATTTAAAGGGCGTCCGGGAACCCGGGCGGAGAAGATCGATATCGAAGTCCGGCGCCAGGAACTGTCGGAAAGATTTAAACGCGAAATCACGGATGATGATCTTTATGCGCACCTTATGTATCCGCAGGTGCACGCTGACATGGTCAAATTTGTCGATACCTACGGGCATGCGCGGGTCCTGCCGACCCCGACCTTCTTCTATGGCCTCCAGGTAGGCGAAGAGGTCACGGTTGAAATCCAGGAGGGCAAAACCCTGATTGTGAAACTGATTTATGTATCGGAGCCGGACGCTGATGGAAAACGTACCCTTACCTTTGAGCTCAATGGGCGCGCACGCGAAGCCCGGATTCTCGACAAGTCGATCAAGAGCGACTCCAAGAAGCGCCCGAAGGCCGATGCGGCGGATCCCATGCAGGTAGGAGCCCCTCTCCCGGCTATGGTCAGCAGTGTCTCAGTTACTGTTGGTCATAAGGTCAAAAAGAAAGACAAACTCTGCGTGCTGGAGGCGATGAAGATGCAGACCACGGTTTATGCCATGGCTGACGGGACGGTCGAGAGCCTGGAGGTCCAGGCGGGCGACCAGGTGGATTCTAAGGACCTGTTGATGCGCTTGCGGTAGGCTGTTCTCCGGAATGGGGCGTTGGTTCTACTCAGGCACAGCTAGTCTACGCCCCTGCGGCGAAGGCATGGTTTTCCTCTAGGGGGATTTTATGGGCCGCTTTGCCATACTTGCCAGAGTTGGGCGGCCGATTCTGCGTCTAGTTTTTCCGAACTGACTATGACCCGATAACGCAGCTTGAGGAATTCGCCACGCAATAGGGTAAGGGGACCATCAAAGATCACTGCAGGGCTGAAGTAGGGCATTTCCTGATTGATATACCACTTTGAGGGGAAGCGGGGATTTGAGGGGTGGTCCATGAAGAGGAGGCTTGGGCCTGCTGGAGCCTGGAAGCAAACCCAGGCGGCGGGTTTGCCGTGGCCCTGCGTGCCCTCCATCCCTTCGCTGCCGAGGAAGGTGCCCTTCACCATCTCTTGATTCAGGCGGATGGATAAACCAGCGTATCCCCCCCAAATGGTCCCGTGCTCCTGGCCAACAATGGGCGTGCGGTCGAGGACGACTTCGGATTCCATGGCAGTAAAGGTGGCCGACCAGTCGATGGTATAGAGTTCGGAAGGTTGGGGTGCGCGGAGGACTATGGTCCTGGTTTCCAGCAGAATTGGATCGGCGGTTGGGCCGGGAGCGTATTCAAGGTGTTGGATGATGCGGAGCTCCCCAGATGGCAAGGTCTGGTGCCTGGTGGAAACTAAACGGGTGTAGCCCCCGCGGGGTTTTCCGGTATCCCGATCTTCCTCCCAATAGTTGATGCCGTTGATGCGTTTCCAGGAAAACCAGAGGGCGCGGTGCCAGGGATGGTCTTGGGGTCGCAGATCGGTAAACGTCGTCCCATCCATGGCGGTGAGCGGATGGAAGTATGGTTTTCCCTCGGCGGGATCATGGTGAAGGGTCCAGAGCGGCTGGTTGCCCACCGTGAGAGAAAGGTAATCCCTGTCCTTTTCGATGTGTGGGTAGCGAGACGTCCAGATGACGGCTTGAATGAGGATTTCCTGGAGGGTCGGGTTGGAGAGGGCCACGAGGTCGTGGCCCAGCGTGGTGGCGAAGCACCGGCCGTTTCCAAAGTGTCCAGCAACCATGGCAGGTTCCATGGTTCCAGCGGGTGATGGGGAGTGAGCCAGGATTTCAGCTTCGGGATGAACCTTGGGCGATTCCCAGAGTTCGTCCACATGATTAAAATAGGGTATGCCGGTCATGACAGGATGATGGGTTCCTGCCGGGTGGACGACAAAGTCGTGGATGGGTCCATGGTGGGTGACACCGTCTTCCCAACGCATGAGGTTGATCGCGTGATAATCCTCCCAATTTGGAAAAGACGATCCTCCTGCATGGATGCTGATATGGCCTCCGCCTTGACGTACAAAATCGGTGTAGGCCTGGCGGGCTTCTGGAGACCAGCTGGTCACGGGTGGGAGTTGTCCATTGGATGGATATGCATTCCATTCTGAAAGGATAACATCAACGCCGGTCAGGTGCTGGGCGGTCAGGGATTGAGGGTTGAGTAGGGTGCTGACCTCGATGAATCCGGTCTCTTCGAGGAGCCCGGCGAGGTAGGGAGTGGTCTCCTCCCAGTTGTGGTTATTTTGCCCGCTAAGGATGAGGACGTGGACGGTCTCGAACACCTCATCCCTGCCAAGCAAGGGCACGGTCAGAAGCCATAAGATGATGATGGAGGAGCGGGGCTTCATTGGTCAGTGGGCTACAGGGTCCAGGGTTGCCGCATGGGTCGGTGCATGCGACTGACGGCCTCGGCACTTCCGATTACCGTTTGTCGGATAGGATCCCATTTGAGGGTTTCCCCGGTGCGGATGCTGAGGTCACACATGTGGCTGATGAGGTCGGAACTGATCGCTGAGTCCAGGGTAGATAGGGGCTGCTTGCGGGCGAGGCAGGCATCCACGAAATTGTGACCGTGATTTGAGCTGACGGGCAGCCGAATGGGTCCGGGGTTCCTGGCCTTCCGCCTCAATTCCCCGGAGGAAGTGTGGAACACGGTGCGCGAAACAGAGACCCACCCCTCGGAGCCAACGAAGAGGGTACCCTGACCAGAGAGTTGGTCGGTTGTGATCTTAGCAGGCAGTTCGGCAACGCGGGCATGGGCGGATTCGGTATCGAGAAAGCGCACGGTTAAGCCATCGGGGTAGGTGCACTCCATATCCCAGCGAAAGACGGTGTTGAAGAGGCCTTGAGGGGGGATTTGACCGCGGCCTTGGTAGGTGAGCGGAATGCCCCGTTCCTCATGATCGGCCCACCATTGGAGTTGGTCAAGAGGGTGGGCGCCCCAGCCGCCAAGGAAGCCGATGGCGTAATCATAAACATACCAGATAGCCTTGGAATTGTACTCCGGATTGAGGCAACGATCATAGGAAAAAGGTGCTTCAGGCGCGGGGCCCAACCAGAGGTCATAGTCGAAGCCCTGGGGGACAGGGAGCACCGGGGTAGGAGAGCCTCCTTGAAACCCGCCGGGGCACCATACGACAATATCTTGAATCTCCCCAATATGACCATTGAGAATAAGCTCGATGCCCATGCGGCAGACTTGGGAAGAACGTTGTTGGGTGCCATATTGGAAGACCCTTTTATGCTTGGAAACGATTTCCCGGGCGGCGAGATCCTGCTCAATGCTGATGCCGAGGGGTTTCTCGCAGTAGATGTCTTTTCCTGCACGAGCGGCGGCGAGGGACATGGGGACATGCCAATGGTCCGCGGTGGAAATGTGAACCGCATCCACATCTTCTCGTGCCAGCACTTCACGAAAATCGCTGTAATGATCCTGGACTCCCCACTCGAAAGCACGGACAACGCGGCGTTCATAAATGGGATCGCATACAGCGACGATTTGCGACTTATCGTAGCTCTGATAGTCGGCGGCTACCCCTGAGCGGCTGCCGCAGGCCAGCACCCCGATATTGATCCGATTGCTGGGGGCGGTGTGGCCAGCCTTTCCCATCGCGCTGGAAGGGATGACGGTAGGAAAGCCGAGGATAGCGCCTGCGCCCAAAGTAGACTTAAGAAAGGACCGGCGTGTCGGGGTAGAGGTAGAATCTTTGTTCATGGGTGGGGTTCTGAAAACTTCTTGGTGAAGGCCAACGCGTTGGGGGGTATCAAAACCAGGACCTCAGGCGTTCGGCTGATTTTGTTACTGCTTCATCTCCGGCGATTTCAAGGGTGGTCGGTCCATCGAAGCCGATGCGTTTGAGCTCTGCGGCGATTTCGGCAATTCCAATAACCCCGTCACCCAAGGTGATATCCCCCATGCCACAGCCGAACTGCTGGCCCCGTTTGGTTTCCCACTCGCTCCCGAGATCCTTCCAGTGGACGTGTTTTATACGGGGCCCGAAGCGCTCAATGTAGGCAAAATTGTCGCCTCCACCCAGCCAGAGATTACCAGTGTCCAGGTTCAGGCCAACAGTGTCGGGGCGGCCCAGGCGGTCGAGGACGGCTGCGGTGGCATCGAGGTCGTCTGTCACCATGCCATGGGGTTCGAGGAGAAGATCGATGCCCAACTCTTCGGCCCAACGGACTGGCCAATACAACTTTTCGCAAATCGTGAAGATGCGTTCTTCCGGGGAGAGTTCTTCGCCGAATGGAGTCTTTGGGTCTCCTTCGGTCGTGATGACCTGCTGAACGCCCAGATCTCGAGCCAAGCGAATCGCTTTAATGATCTGGGAGGTGCCATAGGTGTCGGGGGAGCTGGGGTCGAGGAGGTTGGCATGGGCGCAGACCGCGGTGAGCTGCAGCCGGTTGGCCTCGACCATTTGACGGACTCGGGCGGGGTGTGCATCGAGACTGGCAGCAGCGGTGAATCCAAATTCGTTGCCGAGGATGGCTCCGTCGTGACTGTCGGTCAGATCGGCGAAATCGAAGCCCATGCCGCGGATGGCTTGAAACTGAGTGGCGAGGGTGGAGAAGGGGTGAACGAGGGCAAAGCAACCGATTTTGATCATGGCCTCATTTTAGCACCCGGAGCGCGTCTTGACGTTCAATTTAGCTCGTGAAATATTTTGAACATCGATGGCCCGACCCACCATTCCTCTCGCTGATGATTGCACTCCCTTGAAACGAGCGGCTGATCGCGGGGAGCTGGAGTTGATTGCCTACGGACGGGGTCAGTATCCGGGGACCCGTCTCGCTTCGGATGTGTTGCCGGGATTGCGATCCATGGGCTGTTGGGATGCGGTGGGTCCTCAGAGTTGGGGACTGCCGATGCATCGAAACGAGGGCATTGAAATCTGCCAGGTGCTGCATGGAGAACTCGTATTCCTGACCGATACCGAGCGTCACTTGCTTTGTCCAGGAGACATCACGATCACGCGACCGTGGCAACGGCATCAATTGGGGGATCCCATGGTTCGGCCGAGCCGATTATTTTGGGTTATCCTCGATGTGGAGGACCATGGAAGCCAGAATCGATGGGACTTTCCAGGTTGGATTGCCCCGGATGCAGGCTCTCGGCGTGAGATTTTAAGGACTTTTCGAAAAAACCAGCGCTGCCAGACCCGGGATTATGAGCAAACCCTGAAGCCTTTTCTGAACGACTTGGTTGGCCAGATGAAAGCGGAAGGACCGCTGGTGCATGCCCAAATCGCGGCCGGGATCAACCATCTCCTGCTCGCGGTGGCGCAGATGCTTTCGGAGGACATGGAATCGCCACACTCGGATCCGCAGGGGCTGAACCAAACCATAACCCATTTTTATCAGGACTTGGAACACAGTGTGGAGACGGCAGCGGAACCGTGGACTATATCCCAGATCGCCCATGCCTGCAGGGTGGGGGTGACCTATTTGACCCGGAGTTGTCGAGAGCGTTTCAATTGCACGCCGGTGGAGCAGTTAAACCGGATCCGGTTGCACCATGCCTCCCGGCTTTTGGAAAGGGAGCCTAACCTTACGGTAACCGAGGTGGCGTTTAAAGTGGGTTATAACACGAGCCAGTATTTTGCCACGCGGTTCCGCAAGCAGTATGGGATAAGTCCCCAAGCGTATCGGAGTGCCCGGGAGCGGGGATAAGAACCGGACTTCCTAATCGATCCAGAGGACGAAGCCGCCGTAAGGCTTCAGTTGCACGGGCAGGGTGGTGTTTGCATTCAAATCGATGGTTTTCGAGGCGAAGGGTTGGTTGGTATCCCCGTCGTAGAGGAGGGTGGCCTTTCGGGCGGGCTTTCCGATAAAAGCCAGGTCCAGCTCAAAGGATTTGTCCGTAGCTTCTCCATTGATCCCGGAAATGAACCACCGCTTCCCATGGCGGCGGGCGAGCACGACATCCTTACCGGGATATCCGGCCAGATATCGGGTTTCATCCCAGATGGTGGGCGCTTGGGTGAGGAACTGTTTGTAGATTTTGGGCAGTCGTTGATAGGCTTCAACGGAATCGGCGTAGTGTTGAATTCCGGATTCGAACAGAGTGGCGAGGGCGATTTCGTGCACATCGGAGGTGAAGCGCGGGCGGTTCTGGCGTTCCGTCCAGGTCACGGGCGTGTAGTCCATGCTGCCGATTACATTGCGGGTGAAGGGAAGGATGGTGTTATGCCAGGGGGCAAACTCGGCATAGTTGGCGCCGAACGAGTAGGTCTCCGCCCCGCGGACGGCTTCGCTGGTGACGAGGTTCGGGTAGGTGCGCTCCCAGCCGCGCGGAATGGTGCAACCGTGGAAATTGACCACCAGCTGATAGGTGGCAGCGTCTTCGAGGATGCCCAGATACTGCTGGATCATGAACTGCTTGTCGGATTGGAAAAAATCGATTTTGACCCCTTTGACCCCGAGATCAGAGATCTTCTTAAACTCTGCGCGGCGGGTATCTACATCGCTCAGCCGGTTACGCGGGCCTTCAGTCACGGCGCTGTTGATGCCGCCCGAATTATACCAGAACAAGAGGTCGACTCCCTTACTCTCTGCATAGTCGACAAGCTCTTCCATGGAGGTCTCGCTGATCCGGTCCCAGTTGGCGTCGATCAGGGAATAGGGCCAGTCCATGTCCTTGGCAAAGTCGATGAAGTGCTTCAGGGCCTTCATGTTCTGGCTGCTGTCGTGATCGGACCACCAGCTCCAGGAAGATGGGCCGGGCCGAATCCAGCTCGTATCCGCGACGGCCTGGGGGGCCGCCAGGTCGAACACCCGGTTGCTGGCGACGATTTCTCCCAGGTATTTCGAAATGACAAAAAACCGCCAGGGCAGGGACCAGGGCAGGGTGGATGAGGCCTGGTTGATGCCCACGCCGATGCCGTCCTCCTGGTCCGGGGGAGCGATCGTGTAGACGCCCTGGTTTACCTCCGGCTGGAGGTGGGTCCCATGGTAGTTGGCATCCAGTCCTGATTCGTGCAACAAGATCCAGGTATCCCCGATGTGGAACAGCGCGGGAAAGGCCCAGCCGACTCCCTCGTCCGGATCGACGGAGGTGCCGGCCTGAATGCCATTCTTGAAAAAGTTCTCATAGGCAGGAGTCCAATAGGTAGAGAACTGGTAGGGCTGCAGCCACACCTTTCCCTCGGTGCCCATATTGAAGCCGGTCAACTCTTCCTCGATAGTCTGGAAAACGGGGTCGGTATCGGGAAAGACGTAGCGGAAGGCGGCGCCGGTATCATAGGCGCGGGCTTCCAGGCGTATGGGGTGGCCGTCTGTATTTTTAAATTCAAGCCAGAGTTCGTTCCAGGTTACCTGGTTGTCCCGTTGTTTGCCCGTTACCAGGGTGTAGCGATCCGAGCCGGACCGGGCGGTTTCCTCCTGCAGGCTGAGCCCGGAAGAAAAGTCGGTCAGGATTTTCGCCTCCGGGGCGTCTTTGTCCCAATCTGAGCGGATCATCCCCAGCGCTGACCAGCCCACCACCGTTTCGTCCATCAGCAAGACGCGATATTGCAGGCCCTGGGGAGCGGAGTTTTTTACCTCGAATCGAAGGTTTCCATCAGGGGAGAGAACGGACCAGGAGGAGGCCATGACGACCAAGGGGGTTAGGGTGAAGGCCAAGAGTGCGAAGAGGCGGTGCATAAGTCGGGGGTTGGGTGTTTGTGGGCTTCGATCCAAAGGGAATTTGGATAACGGAGCAAGGAAAGGCCTGTGGAAGTGTAGGAGTATGGGTAACAGGGCGAGAAATTCATAGTCCAACGAGGGGACGGGATGCACGGAATTGAAGCCTCAATGTTGATTGGGAGCGGGTGCGTTTAAAGGGGGGTGTTGGATAAAGGATCTCAGATTTTATTTTCGGGTCTCTCTAGACGACCGGACGCCCCATGCTTTAAAATATGACTTACCCCTTATTCATCCCCTTCACCCCCGTGAACTGGAAATTGATTATTTTGAGTGGCTTGAGCGCGTCGCTTGGGTTCGCGGCCACGGATATCCCGGTTGGCGACTCCATGTTGACCGCCGGTCTGGCCGATTTCACGCAGTCGAGTAGTGTCTCGGCTACGGTGGAAATCGTCTCGGCGGAGACACATCCCGATTATTTCAGCGATACGGAGGATTTATCGGAGGCAGCCTTGTTGACGGTTCCGGAAGGGGCGGCGGATCCCTGGAACACCCAATGGGGGGCGTCCCTCAGCCTGGCGGTTTCGGAAGGCGACGTGGGGTTGGTTCGGTTTTTTATTAAAGCGGTAGAGGAGGCGGATGAGACCGGCCAGGTCTATGCTTCTGCCATCATTCAAGAATCCGTCAGCCCCTGGTCGAAGAGTCTCACACAGCAGGTGACGGGCGGGGCGGCCTGGCGTGAGATCATTTTGCCATTTACTTTTGATGCGAGCTATGCAGCCGGTGGGACAACCTTTTTCATCTGGTTAGGCAGCGCTGGCGCCCAAAAGCTCCTTATCGGGGGGGTTGAAGTGATTCATTACGGGACCGCTTATACCGAAGAGGAATTACCCAAGACCGGCCTGACCTATGCAGGTCGCGAACCGGATGCCGCCTGGCGGGCGGAAGCCCTGGCACGGATTGAGCAGGTCCGGAAGGGGGACATCCAGGTGACCGTGGTCGATGCGGCAGGCGATCCGGTGGAAGGGGTATCGGTATCGGTCGACATGACCCGGCAGCAATTTAAGTGGGGGATGGCCATATCCGGCTACGAGCTGATGCATGGAGCAGAACGTGATGTATATCGGGACAATCTACTCATGCTGTTTAATACGATCACGATCGAAAACGGCCTGAAATGGCCTCCCTTTGAAGGGAACTGGGGATCTCGCTTTGATTTTGAGACCGTCACCCTCCCCGCCTTGCAATGGCTGAAGTCCCAGGGCTTTTTCGTGCATGGGCATGTCCTGGTCTGGCCGGGCCTGAAAAACCTGCCGAACAGCGTGGAAACCGCTTGGGAGTCGAACCGCTCTGCCGTGCCTCAAATGGTGACCGATCACATCGCGGAAGTCCTGGGAGCAACGGAGGGTTTAGTTGATGAGTGGGATGTCTTGAATGAACCCTGGGATAATCACGATATCATGGACGTGTTCGGGGATGGGCTCATGGTGGATTGGTTTAACCAGACCCGGGAGCTTTTTCCCCGGGGGGACCTGCTCATGAATGAGTATGGCATCCTGTCGGGCGGCACTGAAGACAGCGAACATAAGCAGGATTTTGAATCGAATATCGCCTATCTCCTGGAGGGGGGAGCTCCCTTGACCATGATCGGGATGCAGGGACACTTTGGGGATACGGTGACGGCTCCCGAAACCCTGCTCAAGATCCTCAATCGATTTGACCGTTTTGGGCTTCCGATCCGGGTTACGGAATTTGATGTGGACGCAACGGACCGGGAATTTCAGGCCGACTATTTCAGGGACTTTTTGATCACGCTCTACAGTTGGCCTTCGGTAACGGGAATTATCCAGTGGGCTTACGCGGATGCGGCGGCCTGGAAGGCCGAGGCCGCCCTGTTTGATGAAAATTGGAATCTCCGTCCCCATGGGGAGGAATATGTAAACTGGGTGCTGGGTGAATGGTGGTCTAATGAATCCGGCGTTACGGATGCAGACGGAAGGGTGACCTTACGCGGCCATAAGGGAACCTATCGATTGAGCTTGGTATCCGGGGACGAGCAGCACTCGGTGACCGTGAATCTTGCGGGACCTTCTATCGAGGTCACCGTTCCCCTGGCCGGCGCCTCTGTCGAGGGGACTTATCTGGGAGGGGGATGGGTGCAGTCGGATGGTCTTGGTCTGCTCAAGCAGGGGCCGGCTCCATGGATGTATTCCCCCGATATGGGATGGCTGTATGTAGCCAGCGGGGGGACAAACGACGGGGTGTGGTTCTGGAGTGAAGCTGAGGGCTGGCGCTGGACGACCCATCGGCAGGAAGGCTGGATTTATCGTGCGGACTCGGGAGAGCTTGAGGCAAAGTCCATGGCTGCGCCTCTTGCACCGGTCCAGACCGGACCGTTTAAAGATGCGATCCATCTCTGGAGTGATTGGTATTTGAGCCCCTGGTTTGGTGCCTTCATGACCACCGAGACCGCCTGGGTTTACCATGAGCGTGTCGGATGGATCTATGTGATTCCCGATGTTTCCGAAGGGCTGTGGATCTACTCTCAGACCAAGGGGTGGATGTGGACGGCATCCTTCCACTTCAACGCGGTTTATGTGGAATCGAGTGGGCTATGGGAGCCCCTCTGGTGATTGGCGACCAGCTAGTTGCGCCCGGGGACGACCATTTGCAAGGCAAAGAGGGAGGGGCCTGAGGTCACATAAAGGGTACGTCCATCCGGTCCGCCGAAGGTACAGTTTGTCACTTTTTCTTCGAAGGGGATTGTGCCCAACAGGGTTCCCCTGGAATTGATGACATGAAGGGCCCTTCCTTGAAAGTTCGCAATATAGAGGTTCCCATTCACATCGATGGCCATGCCATCCCCACCATGCCGGGGTTCCTTCCCTTGAGTAAATTCGTAGAATGTGGTTTCCTTCCCCAACCGGCCGGGGTTCAGGATGGGATACCTTACGATTCGAGCTTCGGCCATGGCGGCGACATAAAGTTGGGTTTCATCGCGTGAGAGGAGCACGCCGTTGGGACCTTTCAGGTTGTGGATCAATCGCGCCACCTTTCCTTCTCGAGAGACATAGTAGACCCCCGCAGTCGGTTGCGGCAGGCCTTCGCCTCCGCCCAGGATGTCGGAAAAATACACGCCACCTTCCCGGTCGATGACGAGGTCATTGGCACGGTTGAAGGGCTTTCCCGCATAGCCCGCCGCCAGGATTTGCTTCTGCCTGGTGCTGAGGTCGAACACGACCACGGCGGCTTCACCCCGTCTGGATTCACAGGCGAAGAGCTGTCCCCGTGCACTGGTCATAAGGCCGTTGATTCTTCGGGTAGCGCTGAGGAATTCAGTCAGATCGCCCCCCTTGGGCACATGATAGACTTTTTCGGTACGCAAATCACTGAAGAGGGGAGATCCGTCCGGCAACACCGCCGGCCCTTCGGTGAAGCCTCCGCTGGTAGCCACTTTTTCTATACTTAACGGCCCGATACCGGGAATTTGAGGCAGCTGGGTATCCCCGGTCAGGATGGAGGGAATAAACAGGCAGAGCAGGAAGCGGAACGGGATCTTTGGTCTCATGGGTTGGGGCGTTCCGGATCAGGAGGACGAATAACCGGAGGGTTGCAGCATGGTGACGCAGTTCATGAAGGCGCGGCCGTCGTGATAGGCTGCCTTCCAGATATGGCCCTTGGGAGCGCCGGCCTTTCCTTGATCGATATCGGTCGCCCATTCGAAGAGTCCGCCATGCTCATGGTCGATGAGATGGTCCTGAATAAACTGCCACATTTCAAGGAAGCGGTCCCCATAGTGCAGGGGGTCATCCGGGAAGCGCTTGGCCATGAGGAGGAAGGTGTTCATGGCCTCCACCTGGGTCCACCAGTTCTTGGATGGCAGGACCGTGGTGAGCGCGTCCTCCCCGGCAAAGTAATAGGCCTGGTCGGGAAAGCCCGGGCTGTCGGGATTCCATCCTTTGGTCAGGGCATGGTCGACCAGGCGCTTGGCCACGGACCAGGTCCCGGAGTCGTCCGGCATTCCCAGAGCCTCCAGGGCCTCGTGGAGGAGGAAGGCCGTCTCCACATCATGGCCCAGAGTGACATGGTCGGTATGGATGTGCGCTAAAACAAAATCCCGCCCCTTGGACCGATGGGAAATGGGAGTCCAGTCCTGCTCAAAGCACAATTGAAGCGAGCCCTCGGGATGGACGATGGTATCGCGGATCAGGGTAAGGCATTCTTCCAGGCGGGTGCGGACCAGGGGGTCGGGCCAGACCTGGTAGAGTTCGGTGAAGGCCTCGAGCGTATGGATCATGGAATTCTGGTCCTTGGGCGGGGCCCCGTTGTGGCCATCCCGAAATGGGGTCCCGTCGATATCGAGGAATTGAAAGTAGCCGCCGTGCTGCGGATCGTGGGCATGGGTTTCGAGCCAGTGGAAGCAGGCTTTTGCCGCCTGCAGGGCTTCCTCGTTGCGGGATACGCGGTAGAAGGCAGATAAGGCGTAGATGAGGAAGGCATGCCCGTAAGCGGTCTTGGTGGTAAACTCGTCTTCGACCACGACAGGCTTGCCCTCCCGGGATACCATAAACTGGTACCCTCCGTATTCCCGGTCCGGCAGGGTATCCTGCAGGAAGCGAAATCCGTGCGCGGCCCACTGGAGAAACTCGGGACGCGATGGATCGAAGGCGTAAGCCCTGGACAAGGTCCAGAGGTGGCGCGCCTGGGAGACCACCATCTTTTCCTGGTGGGGCAGGGGGGCCCAGTCGAAGGCAAAATTGGACAGATACCCGCCATATTCCGTATCGACGCACCGGGGATACCAGACCTGAAAGATATGCCTTTCCAGGGCCTCATTTAAGGCTTGGGCAACGGGTGATTCAGGGTGGGGATTCATCGATATAGATCGGAGTGCGCTTGGCCGGCATATCAACATACGGTATTCTGGAATACAATGCTCTTGATGCTGAATTCCCGCTAAAGTTAGGTTCGATGCCAAGGGGTTCCGGTGGTCCGTCCCCGATCCCAGGCTGCCCAATTCTTCACCTGTTACCGAGTTTCGTCATGTTCCGCATCCCCCCACTCTTTGCCTGTGCCCTGCTTCCCTTCGTAGTGTCCGGGAAAATTCAACCCGACTGGGAAAACCCGGAAGTGTTTTCCAGAGACCAAACGGAGCCCCATGCTCCCATTACACCCTACGAGGATCTGCAACTAGCCCTGGCTGGTGATCCTGGGGCCAGCGCCCGCGTGGTGAGTCTGAATGGGGACTGGTCGTTTTATTGGGCATCGACTCCGGAAGAAGCTCCGAGGGATTTTCATGAAGCGGGTGCGGATACCTCCTCTTGGAATTCCATTCGTGTTCCCTCGAACTGGCAGATGGAGGGCTTCGGTCATGCCAAATTCCGGAACATCCCGCTCACCTTTCCCAGCGATCCCCCCTTTGTACCGGAATACTACAATCCGATCGGGCTCTATCGGCGCACCTTCGAGGTGCCCGGGTCCTGGGCCGGTCAACCCGTGTTCCTTCGCTTTGAGGGGATCAAATCGGCCTCCACGGTTTGGATCAATGGCAGGGAGGTTGGCTATAACCAGGGAGGGATGGAACCGGCTGAGTATTCGATTTCTGAATACATAACGCCCGGGCGAAACGAAATTGCAGTGCGAGTGCGCCGGTTCTCGGACGGAACCTACCTGGAAAACCAGGATATGTGGCGGCTCTCCGGGATCTACCGCGATGTGACCCTCTACACTGTTCCGTCCGTCTATCTGAGGGATTACTTTGTCTATACCGACTTCGATGCAGCGTATCGCGATGCCACCTTGCACCTGGAAGCAATGGTTCGGAATACATCGAAGGTGTCTCAAAACATGACGTTGCAGATTCAGCTCCTGGATGAAGCAGGTAAACCGGTCTGGGAATCCGCGTTCCGGAAGCCGCTGATTTTAGCAGCGGGGGAAGAGGGAACCCTGAATTTCGCCAAGCTGGTGGACTGCCCGCGCCAATGGTCCGCAGAGTTCCCGAACCTCTACACCCTTACGCTGGAACTCCTCGATGAAACTGGTCGGGTGGAGCAGGCCCTGGCGAAGCGGATCGGTTTCCGGGAGACGGAGGTCGGTGCGGATGGGGCCATCCTGGTCAACGGACAGGTCATCAAATTCAATGGGGTCAACAGCCATCAACATCATCCCCGGATGGGGCGACTGGTGGACGAGGCCACGACGCGAAGAGATTTCGAGTTGATGAAACAGTTCAACATTAATCTGGTGCGGACGGCGCACTACCCACCCACGGTGGAATACCTGGAGCTGGCGAATGAATATGGCCTCTATGTGGTGAACGAGACGAATGATGAGTGCCACCAGAACATTTACCTGTCCAGCGATCCGGCCTGGAGGGCTCAATTTGTGGATCGCGCGGAGAAGATGGTGATGCGGGACCGCAACCAGACCTGTATTGTGTTCTGGAGTGCGGGAAACGAAACCGGCCGGGGGCCCAATATGGGGGCAGTCATTGAGCGGGGTAAGGCTTTGGACCCTTCGCGTCCCTTCTGGATGTGTGGAGAAAACGAATACAGCCTGGTTTACGAAGATATTGCCGGGCCACGCTATTGGGATCCGATCGATCTGAAGGTGATGCTGAACCAGCCGATCAAAGCGGATGCGCGGCCAGTTTTTATGGATGAGTACCTCTCGGTCGCGGGTAATGCCCTGGGGGGGATGGATGAGAACTGGGAGTTAATCCGGCGGTATCCCCGCCATACCGGAGGAGCGATCTGGGATTGGGTCAGCCCCAGCATAGACCAAGCCTTGATCCTGGCCCGGGATGCCTCGGGGAATGGTCTGGACGGCCTGGTCCTGGGACGGGCGGAAGTCGTGAGTGGCAAATTTGGGCGAGGCCTCTCGCTGTCAGGGAATGATGAATACATTGAGTGCTACCGGTCACCCCAGCTTGACCTCACGGGTCCGCTCACTCTGGAGTATTGGGTGAGACCCGGAGCGTTCATCCACTCGGGGGATTTTCTCCTTAAGTCTCGTCACCAGTACGGGCTGATCCAGGCGGATGCGGAGACCCTCTCCTTTTTTGTCTATGATGATGAGGGAGACCAACGGGTATCTGTGGATCATCCGGTCCCGGATAACTGGGTGGGCCAGTGGCACCACCTGGCCGGGGTCTACGATGAGACTGCCTTGAAGTTATATCTGAACGGGGAGCTTGTCGGGGAAACCCCCTTTGCGGGGCAGATCCGGAATACGCCCTTCAGCCTGGCCCTTGGCTACGACACCGAGGTGATGATGGAGGCCTACACGGGGCAGACAGCGGTTGGAGTTCTCGATAATGTACGGGTGTATGATCGGGCGGTCCCTGTATCTGCATTGGGGAAGGCCAAGCCCTCCGCGACTCCCGTGTTGGATCTCGACTTTGAAAGGGTCGAGGACACCGGAGAGATCCTCCAATCGACAGGCGGGGGGCGGACCTATGGGTTGGTCTGGGCGGATCGTTCGGTTCAACCCGAACTCTGGCAGGTAAAGAAATCCCCACAGCCAGTTTCCATCGAAGCGATTGATCTGGAGGCGGGCGTCTTTGAGATCACGAACCATCATCATTTTCGAAACCTGGATACCCTGGATGCGACGGCGCGTTATATGGAGGGAGGGGTCCTGCAAAAGACCATTGCCCTGTCCATGGAGGCCGCAGCTGGGGAAACCATCCGGATCCGGGTAGACCCGAACGACTTTCAACAGGTCACGGAACAGGACCGGTGGTTGGAATTTCAGTTTACTACGAGGGAAGCTACGATCTGGGCGGCTGCGGGTCATGAGGTGGCCTGGGAGCAGTTTTTAGTGGATAGGGCCCCCTCGAATCGAGAGCCGAACCGGGAAGGCTCCCTGACTGTGGTTCAGCAGGGCGGGGAATGGATCATTTCGGGAACCGGTTTTCGTTACACCTTTGGATCGGTGCCAGGCGGCTTAGTCCGCCTGGAAACACGAAGCCAGGTCCTCCTGGAAACCGGACCGGAATTCGGGGTATGGCGAGCCCCCCTGGCCAATGACCAAGACCCGTGGTCGACCTACCGGTATGCCCACCTGGTGCGTGAGGAAGGGCTGGGCCGCGGCATGGATGGGCATTTGCGGACATCAGGGATCGATAAGCTCACATTGCAGCCAGATGCATTGTTTGTGGAAACCCTGGGTGCGGGGCACATTCGGGTCGAAATCCGGGAGACGGCCTATGCTGAAGAGGGAACGGGCCACAATGTAAAGAACAGTTCGGCTGGGTTTAATCTTCATTATGTTTACGACATTTATGGGGATGGGTCGTTTAGTTTATCAGGCACTGCTACGCCCGAGCGGCTGGTGGCAGGATGGCTGCCCCGGGTGGGCCTGAGCTGGACCATCCCGCAATCCCTGGGAACGGTAACCTGGTATGGACGTGGACCCTTCGAGACCTATCCGGACCGGAAAACCGGAGCCAGGGTCTCGGTATACTCCCTGCCGGTGAAGGACTTTTATGTCCCCTACCTGATTCCCCAAGATCACGGCAACCGGACGGATACCCGGTGGGTCGAGGTCAGCAATCCGTCCGGAACCGGGTTCCGGTTATCGTCGGATGATCCCTTTCATTTCTCCGCCCACCGCTACTGCAGGGATAATCTGGACCGTGCCCTCTGGCCCCACCAGTTGAAAGCCCGGGATGTTTTTACCCTGAATACGGACTTCGCCGTTTCCGGCGTAGGCGACACCTCCGCGCTGGTCATGCAACCCTACCGGGTGCCGGTTGCCCCGGTGAAGTTCAGGGTGCAGGTTCAAATCTTACCCTGACCTCTGCTCGGCAAAACCTCATCTCCGTTTGATCCATATATTTTCCTTGGTCACGAAGTCCGTGTTTGGCAACCCGGTGCAATCCCCGTTTTTCCGGCCCTCAGATCCTTGTATCCGGTTTTCATCTATTTGCTAAGCCGTTCATTTTGAAAAGATAAGAGAAGGCGATACGGACCAGCCTTTCGAATTGTGCCTTCAACTGCCCATGGTTACTGTTCCCCAATACACCTGCGCGACGCACGTCCACTACACTGTAGGAAGAAGGAAATTAAAAAAATGGGTTTCAAACTTTTGATCAAACGATCGTTCCTATTCTTCTGGCTAATCGTAAGCATGGATAGTCTATGCCTTGCTACAGACTACTCTAGAATCGAAGATCTTTTGGCCCCAATCACCACAAACGTAGAGGAGAGCATGGATCCCGAAACATCGCCCGGGATAGTGTTCCAGGCCATATGGAAAGATGAAGTTATTTATTCTCATCACTATGGGCTTGCTGACATTGAAAACGGAACACAACTCATCCCCTCGACAGCAATTAGGTTAGCGTCTTTGAGCAAAGCATTCACCGCAATGGCAATCATGATATTAGCCGAAGAAAAGAAGCTTTCTGTCGATTCCCCAGTTCACACGATTATTCCGGAGTTAAGGCGTTTTAAAAACGTAACTATTCGGCACTTACTGAACCATACTTCCGGAATCCCCGATTACTACAAATCTGAAATAGTGCTAGATGATAACTACGATAAGAAACGTAAACTGCATAATCAGGATTTAATTGCGCTTTATCAAACTTGGGGAGAACTGGAATTTATACCTGGAAGTCGATTTCAATACAGCAACCCAGGCTACGAAGTGTTAGCCCTTGTAATAGAAAGAGTGTCTGAAAAAAAATATGGAGATTTCTTGAATTGCCGAATATTCGAGCCACTTGGAATGATTAATTCAGAGGTTAGGGAAAATCCCGACGTTTTTGTGCAACATTCAGCCCTTGGCTACAGGAAAAGTAACGGTAGGGAAGAGCAATGGATTATTAATGATGAGCATTGGGCCAATGGCATTCTTGGGGCAGGCGGGGTTTATGCTTCACTAGATGACCTCCGAAAATGGACTGAGGCCATTCGAAATCGATCATTAATTAGCAATGAAATGTCGATGCAAGCATTCACCCCCGTTGAACTATCAGATGGTTCAATTTCCAATTATGGATTTGGTTGGGAGCTTTCCGAAATCAAAGGGCACCGGGCCATTCACCACAGTGGAAGTTGGGTTGGGTTTCGAACCGCCATAGCCGTATTTCCCGAAAATGACCTTGAGATAATTGTCTTGTCCAATTCAAGCTCAGCGAATCCAACCATTTTAAGAAATACTATTGCGGAATTTTTGCTCAAAGAACTGAGAAATTAAAATATAAGTCTCTAACGTGGTAGGTATGGTAATTCCGAGGCGCTCCGCATCCCGTTTTACTATCCTTCGTCGTTCGATAAGAAAGCCCTCCGGCTAAGCGGGATCCTGAGGCCAAGAACGCCCAGCTTCATCAACGCGGAAAAGGTGATTTAACACATACGGTTCCCCTGTGTTTTCCTCTAAGGCGGCGAGTGATCAGACACATAGCCAGGGCCGCGATGCCGGCGAGGACCGCATAGGTGGAAGGCTCGGGGATGACACCGACGTTGGCATGGTAGGTCAATATGTCAGAAACCACATTACCGGACTGTGTATCACGACATACATATCCCCGGTGACCGGTCCAGCGGTGGTATAGTCCAGGGACATGGAATCGGTTACAATGGTGCCGGAGTCTACTCTAATAAACGATCCCGACTGTATATCGACTTCTTCGTAACTTATGATCAGCGAGGTTGGATCCAATGATAGGAAACCATCAACCGTGCCCGCCCCCCCTTGATATGCCTTTGAAAACATCCCTACCCCTCTCATATCCAAGCTTTCAGAGGATTCGAACTGGGTGCTGGGTCTATATTGAGCAGGCGCGGGAGGGCATGAGATAGAATTGAATCGCATCGGGGGGATCTGAACCTATAGTTGAGCCCGGTAACTTCGGACAAGGGCTGGGAGGTAACGCTGCCTAACATCGCGCCTCCACTTGTCGTTTGGCAGAAAGACAATGACATGGAAATCCAAGGAAACACAGGGGCTTTACGGTTCTTCAGGAGCCTGTCCGCACGCATCGCGGGGAGGCAGGGAGCCGGGTACCGTTCGTATTTGATTCGTTTGGCGGCGGCTTTAGGGGTTTGTCTCTGGCTGCTCTCTCAGCCCGCGCAGGCTCAACCGCAAATTCGAGACGTCACCATCGAGGGGACTGAAGCGACCTTCGAGTACGTTAATGCAAGCCCCGGACAGCTCTACGGGGTGGAAGTCTCCAATGACCTCGTGACATGGGTGATCTTTACCGAGCGGACTTCGACGGATGACGGCGTGGTTTCCTTCTCGCTCGACCTGCAGACCCTGGGAGCGTCGATTTCATACTTCTTCCGCCTCATCAGCCTGGATTCAAGCGGGAATCCTGGCCGCAGTGCCGGCGAACTGCCGAACAAATAGCTGCAGGGAGCCCTTCGGGTTCCCTCGCCTTGACGTTAGCCAGCGTACATAACCCATATGAGCAATATCTTAAGATATGAAAAGGGGCACGAGGCTGAGTTGCTCACGCTCCTGAAAGCAGAGCCTGACTGGAGCGTGTTTGTCAGTGAAGCGTCGATTGACAGGTTCAAGAAAGCATTACTCGATAGTGAAACCTATATTTGCGAGAGCCAGGGCGGAATTCATGGCTATCTCCGTGCCCTGGTAGATGGATTTGGGATCTATGTAAGCGAGCTGTATGTCGCTCCGGAATACAGAAACAATGGCTATGGGAAAAAGCTTCTGGAAAAGATAAAGCAGGCAAATCCGGATCAAGATGTTTACGTGCTTTCTGATGAGGACCCGTATTACCTGAAGCTCGGTTGCAAACGCATTGGCTCTATATTTCAACTGTAACCTCTTGGCTGACAAAGCCGTGCTCGCGACAAGCATGTGAAAGAGAATGATTTTGACTCACGCCGAGCCGCGAAGCCCGCAAAGCAATAGATTGGGGATTTGGGTGTCGTTGTGTCTGGATCTCGCAGGCGCGGAAGGGCGTGAGATAATGCATCGCATTCGGGGGGATCTGAACCTATGGTCGAGCCCGGTAACTTGGAACAAGGCGTGGGAGGTAAGGCTGCCGGTGTCGCGCCTCCACTGGTCATTAAGCAAGATTATGAAAGACACATTACTTGATGAATTCTGGAAAAAGCGCCGTGAGGGGCATGTGTCAGCCGAAACCCGTGATGGCGTTGCTGAAATTGTGGAAGCATCCAGAGTGCGTGGAGATAGCGAATTGCTTCTTCGCTCACTGAGCATGCTGGCGCAGTTTGAACGGGATTTGGGGCATGATGGGGCCGCGCTTCAAATATACAATGAGGTTGTTGAGCTGCGCCGGTTGGAATCGGATCCACTCAAGCTGGCTCATGCTGTGCGGCATCAGGCTGACATACTCAGGGGTATGGGACAAATTGAAGCGGCGGCAGGCAAATACGAGGAGACCGTTTCGCTTTACAGATCAAATCCTGCTCGCGTTGATCTGGATTATGCGAACGCACTGCGTGGATACGCCCTGAATTTGGAATTCGAGTCGAAGAAGGAGGAGGCGATGGGGATCTGGAAAGAGGCCCGCGGATTGTATTTGAAAACGGCGGTTACCGCTGGCATTGAGGAATGTGATGCAAGGATAACTGCTATTGAGTCAGGAGGCTAAGCAGGCGGTTGAGCCAAGGCAGTTCGCCCCGTTCGCCGTATCCACTTACCTTGATCTTGGATTATAAATAAAAATGAAAATCACAGAGATCGCTTTTACGGTATATCCGGTGTCGGATATAACACGCGCGCGTGAATTCTATGAGGAGACGCTGGGCTTGGGAGTTTACGAGGAGGTCGACTATGAACAAGAGGGAGGCCCTGCAGGAACATATTGGATCGAATATGAGGTAAATGGTTCGATATTCGCGATATCCAATAATCTGGAATTATCGCAGCAGAATGGAGTCGCGTTTGAAGTTGAAGATTACGAGGAAGCCATAGCCGCTTTAAAAGATGCAGGTGTCCGTTTTGTGACGGATAGAATCGACACGCCGGTTTGCTGTCTGAGAGTAATTTCTGACCCTGATGGAAATCTGATCACCATTCACAAAAGAAAAACGTAAGCAGACCCAATCGGTGGATACAACTCTGTGACCTTCGGTCACTGTGGGTATCCCCTATGGCGTCAGATCGAAAAATCCCCCTTGCGGGAGGGGGAAAATGAAAGCATATTACACAATGAAATGACCACGATCACAATACAGATTACCGATGAAGAATCGACCCGCATGGACCAAATTGCGGAAAGCACGGGTATGCGGAAAGAAGATCTTCTGAAGGCCAGCATCCGGGATCTGGTGTCCGGGCCAAGTGAGGATTTCCAATACCTTACTCAGTCAATCATCGAGAAAAACAAAGATCTGTATAAGAAGCTGGCGTGATTAAGTATCTGTCCATCATAGAGATACTCTATTTACACAGTGAAATCATAAAGGCCACGGGCGGGTCCCAGGGCATTCGGGACATTGGACTCTTGGAATCCGCATTAGCCCAGCCCAAAGCCACCTTTGAGGGAAACGACCTTTTTCCTACCCTGGATTCAAAAGCCGCGGCCTTAGGTTATACCCTAGTCATGAATCATCCATTCGTAGATGGAAACAAGAGAGTTGGTCATGCAGCGATTGAAGCCTTCCTCGGGAAGAATGGTTTCGAGCTTCAACCAGATGTTGGTGACGAAAGTCTTTTCCTGAAATTGGCTGATGGCCAAATCGACAGGGAAGTTTTTCAACAGATTATCAAAGATAGAATTAAGATGCTTTAACCAGCAGTTGTAGCCAAGGCGTTATGCAGCAAAAATGAACCTCTTCACTATGATATCTCTACTGGGGATCATGCTCGTCTTAGCGGCGATACCCAGTGCCAGTGTGGCCTTGGTCGTTACCAGGTCTGCCATGCTTGGTTTTGCCAACGGCGTTGCCGTTGCGATAGGAATCGTCGTGGGCGATCTGCTCTTTGCCTCCCTGGCCATTCTCGGGATGAGCTTTCTTGCGGAAACCATGGGATCGTTTTTTGTCGTGCTGAAGATCTGTGGAGGAGCCTACCTGATCTGGCTAGGTTTCAGCCTGCTTCGAGCAAAACGAGAGGTGGAACTGAAATCGACGGATTCCCCTCGCCTTTCTCTGCTTTCGAGTTGCGTCGCGGGTTTCGTTCTCACTTTAGGGGATGTGAAGGCGATTTTATTTTATGCCAGTCTCTTTCCGGCTTTTGTCGACATGGCCAGTTTGGGGTTAACTGATATGGCTGTGATCATGCTGGTGACCATTGCAGCTGTTGGAGGAGTGAAGGTGTTTTATGCACTAGCCGCTGAAAGCATTGTGAAGCGTTTCCAGAACCGGAAGGCTCAGAGGCTGGCGCGATCTGCGGCAGGTTGTGCGATGCTGGGTGCCGGAACCTACCTCATCACAAAGGCATAACCAATCGATGCGGGCAAGGTCGCTAGCGCGCCATGCCTGACCTAAGACGCTAAAGGATAATTCAATGGACATTGTCACGCACAATAGGAAAGCCTGGAACCAACAATCCCGGGAAGGTAGCGAATGGTGTGATCCCGTATCTTCCCAGGTTATACGCCAAGCCCAAAATGGGCAATGGGATGTGATCTTAACCCCAAACCAGCCAGTCCCCAAAAATTGGTTTGGAGATATAGCCAACAGGAGCATCCTTTGCCTGGCATCGGGCGGCGGGCAGCAAGCCCCCATCCTCGCCGCGGCGGGAGCACGGGTCACCAGTTTTGATAATTCGGATGTTCAGTTGGAGAAGGACCAAATGGTGGCGGAACGCGACGGTTTGAAGATCGATCCGGTTCAGGGGGATATGGCGGATCTCAGTTGTTTTCCGGATGACCAGTTCGACCTGATCTTTAATCCGGTTTCGAATGTATTCGCTCCCGATCTGCAGCCAATCTGGCGTGAGTGTTTTCGGGTGCTCAAACCGGGGGGAAGGCTGATGACCGGGTTTATGAACCCCCTCTTTTTTCTTTTTGATCATGAGGAATTAGAAAAGGGCGGACGGTTTGAAGCGAAGTTCGCTTTACCCTATTCCGACATGGAGTCGCTTCCAGCGGAGCGGATCGAGCAACTTAAGCAAGAAAACATCGCCTTCGAATTCGGCCATTCCTTGTCTGATCAAATCGGGGGCCAGCTTAAGGCAGGATTTGTCCTGATCGATTTATTTGAAGATACCTGGAATGACGAGGCGACTCCTCTCAATCGTCTCAGTCCGTTGTATATCGCCACACTCTCCACGAAGTTAATCCGGAACCCCGTCGGCGCCGGTTGAAGCTTTCCATCCGACTGGCTTCCAGTGTTCCCAGTTGTTTTGGGGATCTACGGATTTATCCAGTGAAAGGGTGGCCTGTGCGTGCCGGGTATTGTTTCCCTGCCGTCCTGAACATGGAGTACTTTCTTTTTTGTGTCCGAGCGGATTTTCCAACACGGTAGTGCTTTCTATACTTGTTCCCATTTCCTTATTTATGGCCACTGCCATCCATATCCATCCCCTGGGTCTTGATTATGTCCGCCGGTTTACCGACGCTTACCGGGCCCATTCTGATGATATCTACAAGCGGGAGGCCGCATGCGAAGCGGTTCAGTTCCCGGCCGTGCTGGTGCCGCCGCGCCCCGGGGATTTCCTGGCGGGGAAGCGCATTTTTGCGGAGGTCGGGTATTCGCTGCAGTACGGAGGTCTGGGCTATTATGCTGCCTTCAGGGATTGGGATCTGGAACGATGTCCTGAGCAATTGTCCGCCGAAGACCGGAAAGAGTGGGAACAGCTCCGCCAATTCTGGGAAAGGGAGAACACGAGCCAGAAAGCGTATGATGCGCTCTCCGACGAGGCGAAACGGCGCATGCCCGAGACTTTCATGACGGCTCCGGTCCTGACACGGGGCGGCTATCCCATTCCACGGGTGGCGGGTCTTCAGCTGGATTTATCCAAACTGGTTGAGTTGGGGATATCCGGTCTCCGTGAAGCGGTGAGTGAACGGAGCGGGCAGGTTGCCGATGAGGAGAAGCGAGCGTTCCTGGGGGCATGCCAGGCGGCGGTAGACCGGTTGGAAGGAGCCGCCAGGTATTATCTGGACACGGCCAGATCCCTGGAGACCATGGAATCGCTCTCCCTGGTACGGGCCCTCGAAGGCATTCTGGATCACCGGCCGGAAACTTTTCATGAAGGGCTCCAACTTATCCAGCTGGCCATGGCTCTGACCGCGACCAACAATTACGGCCGCCTGGACATGACCCTGGGGCCCTTGCTCTGCCGTGACCTGGATGCAGGCCGTCTGACCTGGGAGATGGCGCTCCGGTTAATGGAGCAGTTCTACACGCTTTTGGAGGAGGAATATTTTCATACCGATGCGCGGATCATAGTCGGCGGAAAAGGGCGTGGGGATGCCACGGAGGCGGACCGCTTTGCTTTGTTGGCCATGGAAACGACCGAGCGCTTGAGCCTGCCCTTGCCTCAGCTGACATTGCGGTTCCATCGAGCACAAAATCCGGACCTGTTGGCGAAGGCATACGCCGTAATCGGGAAGGGGAAGACCTTTCCGATGTTGTATAATGACGAGGTGAATGTGCCTGCGGTGGAACAGGCCTTCGGGGTGGACGAAGCGACAGCGCAACAATACCTGCCCTTCGGGTGTGGGGAAACCATGATCCATCACCAGAGCGTGGGTTCGCCCAATGCGATCATCAACCTGATGCGTTGCCTGGAGTCGGCCATGAACCACGGGCGTTGCCTGAGTACCGGGATAGCGATAGGCCCGGACCTGGGAGGGCTCGAAACGTATGAGCACTTTGATGCCCTCTGGGAGGCGTATACGGGGACAGTGGACTATTACCTCGAACCCCTGGCGGAAGGGCAGACACGTTTTTATCAGATAGCGGGATCGGAATGTCCGTTCAGCCTGGCCAGTCTGCTTTATGATGATTGCCTAAAGCGGGGGAAGTCTCTGTGCGCGGGAGGCGCCCGGTATCTGGGAGGATCCAATGAGACCTATGGCAATGTTGACGCAGCGGATAGCCTCACGGCCATTCAAGCGCTGGTATATGACAGTCAGGGCTGTTCCAGGGCTGATCTGTTGGAAGCCCTGAGATCCAATTGGGGTGGGCATGATGCGTTGAGAGCCAGGTTTAAGGCCGAGCCCAAGTTTGGGAATGATGACGATCCAGCCGATGCCATGGTCATGCGGGTGCATGATCATATCTGTCATGCCACCCGGGATGCAGGAGCGCAGACCTCCCTGCATCACTTCCTCGTCGTGGTGATCAATAACAACTATAACACCATATGGGGGCTGGAAACCTCCGCCTCGCCCAACGGGCGACGCGACGGAGATCCACTCGCCCCGGGGAATGCGCCCGGCGCAGGATGTGACCAATCCGGGTTGACCGCAGTTTTGAATTCACAGGCTAAGCCGGACCCGACCATCCATGCGGGTGCAGTGCAAAATGTCCGGATATCGGCCAGCTTTCCCCGGCAACATCCGGAGTTGTTCGCCACCTTGTTCCAGACCTATTTTGACCGTGGGGGGACGCAGGCGATGGTCACCGTGACCAGTCGTGAAGACTTACTCGATGCCCTCGAATACCCCGAGCGCTATAGCAACCTGCTGGTGCGGGTGGGTGGCTTTTCGGCCCGGTTTATTGATTTGGATCCCGATACCCAGCGTGAAATCCTCAGCCGAACCGAGCACGGATGACGCGCGGGTTGATTACAGATATCCACCGTGCGTCGGTGGTGGATGGCCCGGGCTTGCGGACTACCGTTTTCGTGAAGGGCTGCTCCTTGCGTTGTGTCTGGTGCCACAATCCAGAGACCCAGAAAGGGCGGATCGAACCGGCAATCGACCGAGGTGTATTGACACCCTCCGAGGCAGAGGCCCTGGGACTGGATGGGTTTCCGGAAACTGCGGAGGGCACGCGGGCGATGCTGGAAGTTATTCAGGCACGCGGGCTTGATGTTTGTCAGGGCCAGTTGTCCTCTGGGGCGCTGACGGTTTATGGCCGCGAGGTGACCGTGGATGCGGTCATGGAGGAAGTCCGGAAAGATCGGGATTACTATGTAAACAGCGGAGGTGGGGTGACCCTTTCGGGAGGGGAGCCCATGATCCAGCCTGAATTCACCCTGGAGGTGATGGGGGCATCCAAAGCCGAGGGTATTCATACGGTTCTGGATACGACGGGGTATATGGATCGTGGCCTGTGTGCCTCCACCCTGGAGGTGACTGATTTGTACTTATACGACTTCAAGGCGAGTGAGGAACCCGTTCATCAGGAACTCACCGGTGTGGGGCTGGAACGGATCCTGGGTAACCTGGACCTGCTGGCTACCAGCGGAGCTCGCATCTGGTTGCGCTGCCCCATCATTCCCGGGCTGAATGATGCGGAATCGCACTTTCAGGCGATCGCCAAGTTACAACAGAAGTACCCAGCAATCGAACGGGTCCACCTTCTCACCTGGCATACGATGGGCCTGGCGAAGTTCAAACGATTGGGGAAACCGGTTCCAGCTGAGTTGCCGGCCGATAGTGTTGAGGAAGTTACGAAAGTCCGATACCGGGAAGCCTTGGTTGCCGCTGGCGGTGAATCGGTAGAGGTATTTTAGCGGCAAGAAATTTGCAGGGCGGTATTGGCGCCAGCCCTTAATACTCCAAAACGATTGCAGTGTGGCAGGAAAAGGAATCGATAACGAATTCCATCTCGCCGGGTGTTTGCTCCACAGGAATGCGTTCGCCTGAGGGGATGAGATACGCGTTGTTAATCGATTTGGGCAAGTCGAGTTTGACTAGGGTATTGGTGAGGGCAGGTAAGTCTTCAATAATCTCATAATCCCCGCGTAAGGTCTTGGGGGCATAGAGCAGGTGAAGCACGTATCGGTTCTTTTCTTTCTGATGCAGGAGGCTGATGCGGCCTTCACTCGGCATATCGACTTCCACGATCGGGTTGGGGTGGATCCGTCTGAGGGCATTAGCAAAGGCCTCCCGGTGGAGGACCATTCCGTAACGGTTGTACATGGTTCCCAGATTGTGGGCGAAGTAGATGACCTTCCCCTTTTGTATGACCCCCGGGTAATCCGCAGGTTCTGGAAGGTAAGGTGTATTTTTATGGCCACTGAAGGCACTGAGTGTGCGATTGAAGTAGGGCTCCCTGATAGTAGCTAAAACCTCGGTTCCGGTTTCAGGTTGAATCCTCAGAGCTGGCATGTAGTTGAGGAAAGGGTCTTCTATGAGGTCACCGCGTATGGGGTCGCCGAGGACAAGGTAATCGATATCACGTTCGGACGGGCCCAGATAGGTGGCGCCTATGTCGAGGAGAAAACGACTCCGGGTTTCATCGAGGGCACCATCCCCCATGACAAGAAGGCCACCTCCGTGTTGGACATAGGTATTGATCCGGTCAGCGTCTTCCTGGGATAAAAAGGGAATATCAGGAATTACGATAACCTTAAATTTGCTGAGGTCCTCGACATGGTTGGCAATTTCAAAGTCGAAATGGGATTGTAATAACATCTTGGCCAAGGCCTCGTCGTGATTATTGGAAAGACTTCGCCACAGGCCTAATCGTGCCTCCGGTAAGCCCCCGATGCCATAGTCCTCAATTTTTTCAATGTATTCGTAAGCATAGCCTATATTTTTATAGGTGCTCATGTTCATTTTTCCCAAGGGATGGAGTTGGTCCCCAAAGTTGCAGTTAGCCCCGAAGGCAATCATAGCGGCTGCCTCATAAAGGATGGCGTTTTTATGTTTAAACCCTCCAAATTCACCCCAGCCGGTATGGAACTTTCCACTCATCCCGGTCACCGTATACCCGGTTGCCAGGTAGTGCTTAGAAAGCACGGGTAAGCGGTCGTAATCGCACCAGCTGGTCGTGGGGAGGTCTTCTAAATCCTGGTAGGAATTGAACTCATAAAGCTTGTACTTAAAGTTTTGCGGCGTGTAGATAGCAGTTGTCCCGTTAAAGAAAGTCAGGGCGTTGGGTTCATGGGCTGCAATGGTTTGAACCAAGTCATTCATGTGCTCTCTCAAGACCTTAGACCTGAAAGTCAAAACGGATGTGTCATCCTCGATATTGACTCCTTCCGCCATCATTTCCGCTCTGCAAGTCTGACAATAACAGGGAAGGTTGGCATTATAGATATCAAACCAGAACCCATCGACATCGTAGGCTTCGCAAAGTTCGATCACTTGGGCTTTAATTCTCTGGTGATACCCCGTGTTCACGCACATTTGGTACCATTGGCCGAGTGGCTTAGGGGTTGCCGGGTTGGCGGTGACGGGATCGGGATGGTTACTTCCTTTCAAACCATAGGAACCATCTTTATTCACCCGTCGCCATTCTGGATGCTTTAGCGCCTCAACCTCAGATAATCCCACGGTAAAATAGATAGGGCATTTCACTCCAATTTCATGACAGGCTTCAATCTGAGCTCCCAACAGGTCGAAATCCAAATGTGGGTGTGGTTCTCCGACAAGAGTGGGATAGTAGGTCAGGCCATGGTGGCATTTTCCGAAAATATTGATCCAGTTTACACGCCCTACCCGGAGTGCTTCCTGGAACTGTTCCTTGGAAAAATTTGCGCCGATGTCCTCGATGAGTTCGGAAGTGTGAAAGTCCAGATGAACCTGCCTGCTTCCCACCTTGCTGTTATCGACTGGTACCTGTTGGGCCTCAGATAAATTAAGGGCAATCATTAACGCCACAGCGCAGCGGAGGAAAAAGGTTTCGCGTGGTATCATTGTATTAATGGAATTTTCCTATATCCGTCTTGGGGTTCAATGTAATTCGGATCTGCTGCCTTGATCGCTGGGACCTGGATGTCGCCTCGAGGTAAAATTGAAGGACGTGGCAGGTGCTGACATCCGGGTAGCCGTCGGAGGTGGGTCTTAAGGTGTCCCAGTGGTTGAAAGCAAAAAGCGACTCAGAGATAAGCTGCTGGGGGCCTGTGGATCGGTGTGGGTGTTGGTCCTCAACTCGCATATCGACGAAGCAAGAAAACAGCGAAAGCCCGATAGCCAGAATGGTTGTTCTCAACATACGTTTGATCCATTCTTGAATTCTTACGGAGGTAAAGGTGGATTGAATATCCTTCGAACACCCTATCATTTTCCCCGCTCCTTTATGCAGGTCCTTGCTACCTTTTCGTTGTTTTGGCTAGCATTAGCCGTATTATTTTGTCCACTATCCTCGAAGACTACAATCGGGAACAATCCCATCCATTCCGAAGGATGGTATGCGGACCCGGAGATCGCTATTTTCGAAGATACGTACTGGATTTTTCCAACGACCTCGGGAAGATTTGAGAATCAGTTGCACTTTGATGCCTTCTCCTCGAAGGACCTGGTAGATTGGACTTTACACTCCAACATTCTGGTCCGGGAGGATGTGTCCTGGCTACGGAAAGCGCTGTGGGCGCCCTGCGTGGTTCAAAATAAGGAGCAGTACTTTTTATTTTTTGCAGCCAATGATATTCAATCCCCGGTCAGTCCCTGGTGGAACCCGGAGATCCACCATGAAGGGGAAGTGGGAGGAATTGGGGTGGCCGTAGCGGATCAACCGGAAGGTCCGTATCGCGATTATTTGGGCTCTCCATTAATTGGAGAGGTAATTAACCGGGCTCAACCTATTGACCAGGCGGTTTACCAGGATGTGGACGGCACCTGGTATATTCTCTATGGGGGGTGGGGGCATTGTAATGTCGGGATGTTAAAGGATGACTTCACGGGGCTGGTTCCCTTTACCGACGGGGAGTTGGTGAAGGAAATCACGCCAGAGGGCTATGTGGAGGGCCCCGTTTTGTTTCGTCGTGGGGAGACGTATTATTTCATGTGGTCTGAGGGGAATTGGACACAGGATAACTATCGGGTGGTCTATGCTACCGGAGCGTCCCCACTGGGTCCTTTTGAACGCAAAGGAACTATTCTCCAGGCAGATCCCTCCGTGGCTACGGGTGCAGGCCATCACTCCGTATTAAACATACCGGGTACGGATCATTGGTACATCATCTATCACCGGCGACCCATTCCCAACCTGGATCGAGACCACCGTGTGGTGTGTATCGACCGCATGGATTTTAATGCATCCGGTGACATCCTTCCCGTGGTGATGACCTTTAAAGGGGTTACAGATCCTCAAACCATAACTACCAATCCATGAGCTATCTAAGTCCGCTGAGACTCCTCTCCCATTGTTTTGAACCCATGCTTCAACCTTTCGGAACGTCCCGGGCCCTATTCCTGGGTTTTGGCAGTTTTCTGAATCTATCTTGTGCGTTGGCCGGCTTTTCGGGGGATTTAACGAACACCTACCCGAAACGGAATGTCTATTGGCCGGGCGATTTTGAACATCACGTGGCAGGTGGGTGTTTCAGCAAGGCGAGGGGGGTGATGCTCTCCCAGGCGGAGAACCATACACCGGGGGGCAACCAGTCCTGGGCCATCCAACCGGGCTATCAGCACTTGGAGCTGGTGGTAAAGGGTTATACTCCGCAACGACTAACTTTTATGGCCAAGACGGAGTCTCCGCTGACCCTGCAGGTGAAAATCATCGAGCGATATGCGAAGCCCGCAGATCTGGAGAAACCATATTATGAGATTATCCATCCGATCGATCTCATCCCGGGGTCGGACTGGCGTGAGTATACATTGGAGTTTTCGTCGGATCGCCCATTTCCGGGGCCGGAGTTGTTAGAGATCTTGTTAACGGTCTATCATGGCGGGGAGTTTCCCGCGTTCATTGACGACGTTGCGATCCAGGAGGTGGGGCCTACCGAAGGGAGCCCAGTGGTTTCGCCGGAAACGGATCCTGATTTTCCAGCGCTGTCCCTTTCGGCCTTGCCCATTCGGCTCTTTCGGGAAAACCGGGAGGTGAGCCTTCCCGTGAATTTGGGCGCTGTGGTCAACCGTAAGATTTTACTGAGTGCGGATGTCGCTTTCGAGACCAATCACGAGCCGGAGTTTTCCTGGAGCGGGGTCTTGCTGGAACTTTCGGTTCAAACGAAAGGGACCGACCAGGTGAAACTGAAGCCGGATCCCATGCCACATTGGCTCCCCTTTGGACTGTCCGCCCCCACGGGGGAGTATCGGACGGTATCTGCGGTTTACTGGATTCCCCCTGAAGCGGGTTCGGGTTCCCTCGCAATTACATTACAGCCGCGGGCCCTGGCCAATACAGCTTGGGTCGGAAACGTGACCCTGCGGGTCATTGAGTGAAAAGCGCTTTTATTTAGCCCACAGACCACACGGATACTTATGCTGTGAAAACCAATGGTAAGGGAATAGGACTCCGGATGGTTGACCTCGTTTCGCACCTCTTTCAGGGTACTTGGGCTTATGAACGATTCTGAATTGGAAGTCGGCATTCAATCTGCCTACATGCAGGCCCTCAAAAGCTTCAATGAGGGCGGGGTTCCGGTGGGCAGCTCGCTCATGGTGGATGGTGCTGTTGTGGCTTTAGGTCATAACCAACGGTTTCAAAAGGGCAGTAACATTCTGCATGGGGAGATGGACTGCCTGGAGAACGCCGGGCATGCTTTTGATCTTACCCAATCTACGATGTTCACGACGCTGTCTCCCTGCCAGATGTGTGCGAACGCGATTTTGCTGTTTGGCATCCCTCGGGTGGTGATTCTGGATAATACGAACGTGACGGACTTTAAAACCAACGTGGATTACCTGCGGGAGCAGGGGGTGGAGGTCATCATTGAGGAACACGCGCCCTCGATGGAATTGAATCGGCGGTTTCAGACCGAGCCGGAAACGAAGGGATTATGGCTTGGCGATGTAGGGAAGTGAACCTCTGGTTGTTGGCGGGAGCCTGGTTTTGGACCTGAAGGACCGACGGGGCTCGCACATCCTCCTTCGCCCAGGCTTCGGCGGGACAAGAGCGCGACCCCTACGATCCAACAGTTGAAATTCGTTTTTGGCCGATCAAGCCGAAGGTGGATTGTCTTTCGGGCAGGGCGGTTCGGTGGACGGATCGTCTTCGGATTCCTCCTCGAGGGCGAGGGCATCGTGCATGGCCTGCTCCGTCTTGTTATTGATCCCGTAAAGGAGGACGACTCCCGCGGCAAGAACGGCCACGGCTGCGGGGATGAAGCTCATGATGTAACGGAGGCCCTGGATGGTTTCCGGAGTCTGGTCCTGGTTGGCCACGAAGCCGAAGTAGCTGAGCAGCCAGAGCGAGATGGCGGGGCCAATGGACCAGCCGATCTTCATGGAAAAGGTGCCGGTCGAGAAGATGAGGCCGGTGGTGCGCTGCCCGAACTTCCATTGCCCATAGTCGGCGGTATCCGCGATCATGGACCAGAACAAGGCCATGAGGGGAGCGGTGGTGAAGGCGCTGACCCCGGTATGAATCATGATGAGGGTGATGTTATCAATAGGGATGAAATAGAAGGCGGCAAGGAAGGCGGCATTCGCCAGGTTGAGGATAATGTAGGCCCGCTTTTTTCCTCCCAGCCATTCAGAGATTTTCTTGGTCATCATGACCCCGAAGATCTGGACGAAGGTGCCAATGGTGAGATAGAGGCTGCCCCAGTGCTCACTCCCGACGACATATTTGAAGTAGTGGATGGTAGCCCCGCCCCGAATGGCAATCCACATAATGGTCATGATGCTGATGAACATGAGGACAATCCAGGGGATATTGCGAGCGGCCGCGCCGAGATCTTTGAGGACTGACGTTTTCTGGCTTGAAAGAGCCACTACCCGTTCCTTGGCCGTGAGGAAGGTGAAGACAAAGGCTGAGGCGGATAAGAAGGCGTAAACTATGACCGTTAACATGAAGCCCCGCTGCTCATTGCCCTGACCGAGGAAGGCGACCAGGCCCAGCATGGTGGCATTGACGACGGAGGTTCCGGCAAAAGCACCCACAAACCGAACCGAGGCGAGGACGGTGCGCTGGTCCGAACGGGAGGTCATGACACCCATGAGGGCGGAGTAGGGCACATTAATGGCTGTATAGGCCATGGTCAGCAGGGTGTAGGTGACGTAGGCGTAAATGATCTTCCCATTCGTGCTGAGATCGAAAGTGGTGAAGGTGAGGACGCCCAGGATCATCCAGAAGGGGAGGACCCATAACAACCAGGGGCGAAACTTCCCGTGTTTACTTTTGGTGCGGTCGGCCAGCATCCCCATGATGGGGTCGTTAATCCAGTCCCAGGTTCGCGTCACAAAAATCATGGTTCCGACGGCGGCGGCAGAGATGCCAAAAACATCCGTGTAGAAGTAGGCGAGGAAACTCATGAAGATCCCGAAGTAAAGACAGGATCCGAAATCGCCACCGGCGTAGCCAATTTTCTCTAACCAGCCGATTTTGACGTCGGAGCTGGAATGGGGGTGTGGTTCTTTTTCAGTCATAGGAAAGGTTGGGGGATACTAGATTGTAGATGCGGGATATCTGAAATAAGGTGTGTGATTCCGGATTATTGAGGATGAGGCATTTCCTCTGGTTCCTCTTCCTTCAGCATGGGGTCAAGCCAGGAGAATTTGAGGAAGAGGGTGCAGGCGATGAGGACGGCGAGGGAGATCCAGAGGCCCTGCAGGTCGCGGAAAACGATAAAGACGGGGATGGTCCAGAGGGGGATTTGCCAGATGACGCCAACGAAGGTGTTGATGGCATCACGCTGGAAGCTGGAGGGTCGAAAGTCGGGGTTCTGTTGGATCGCTTTTTCCTTAATGGGGCCCCAGAAGCCCCAGGGGCGGACGGTGGTGTAAAACTTCAGGAGGGTTTCCTCGCTCTCGGGTGGAGTCAGGAGACTGCCAACGATGCTGGCGGAGAGGGAGAGGCCAAAGATGAGGGGGAAGTTGCGGATAAGTTCCTCCAGGCTGCCCGACCCGGGGAAGACGACGAGGGGGATGAGGATGGCGGTGGCGATGCCGACCAACATGCCGAAGAAATAGCCGAGGCCGTTTTGACGGTACCAGAGCCACTTCAGGATATTGGCGGCGGTGTATCCGCCGAAGAGCCCGTTCACGATCCACTTGGTGATCTGGTCGACGGAAGACAGATTGAACCCGATGATGAAACCAATGAGGAGGACCAGGATCTGGGTGATGTAACTGGCGATGATGAGATGACGGGCGGAGGCCTTGGGCTGAAAGTAGCGTTTCCACAAGTCGTTCACCAGGTAGGCTCCGCCGGCGTTGAGGGTGGAGGAAAAGGTCGACATGAAGGCGGCAAGGAGGCCGGAGAGGAGGAGGCCGGTCAGGCCGATGGGGACAAACTCATTGATGACGAAGGGCAGGACGAGCTCGAAGTCGATGCGGCCGTCGGCATTGAGGTAGGCGGGGTCCATGGCGGCGAACCGAGGGCCA
>JANQKZ010000035.1 GCA_028280845.1 Opitutales bacterium
ATCGTGTCCGCTACGGGCCGCACGGATCTGGGTATCCTCGGATTGGGAGGGTATGAGAATTTCATTCAAACCGATGCGTCCATCAACCTGGGCAATTCCGGCGGAGCGTTGGTCGACGCTGACGGACGTTTGATTGGGATCAACACGGCCATCATTTCCCGGACCGGGGGTAACATCGGTTTGGGTTTTGCTATTCCCTCTAACCTCGCCCGGAACGTGATGGATAACCTCATCGAAAATGGAACCGTGGAGCGCGGATTTCTTGGTGTTCTGCCGGGTAATCTCACTCCGGATCTGGCCGAGTCCTTTGGCATGGAAAACGCCGAAGGAGCGATTGTGAATCAGGTGAGCGAGGGCATGCCCGCGGATCGTGCAGGCATTCAACATGGTGACGTCATTACCAAGGTAGATGGACGAACCATCCGCTCTGCCGCGGATTTGCGCCTTCGGATTTCCCAGACGCCTCCGGGTACCCCTGTTGATCTGGAGGTGGTCCGCGATGGCGATATGATAACCATCCCCGTTGTCCTGGGTAATCTGGAAACCGGTATGGCAACCCTGCTTCCTGATTCCCCTCTGGAAGGCGTGACATTCGAAACGGTGTCAGATGCGCTCCGTGAAGAATTTGATATTCCAGCTGAGGTGAATGGCCTGGTGGTATCGGACGTAACCGGCCGGTCGCCCTACAACGATGTGCTGGTTGCTGGGATGATCCTGGTCGAGGTAAACGGGCAACCGGTTACCAGCATGAGCGCATTGAACGATGCCTTAGATCGCCGCGTGAACCGGGTGTATACCTGGGATCGCGGGGTGTATGGCTACATCGCCCTCACCGTCGAAGAATAGGGAAACCGATTGGACGGTGGGATTGAGAGCTTTGTGCTAGGCCTTTAATCAATCTCGACCTTGAGTCCATATGCGAAGTTTTCCTTCGCCGATCCCGATATTCAGGCCTGGTTAAACGCTTCCCGTCAGCGCTTAAGCGTGTTCCCGAACTCAAATCTCAGATTTAAAATTTTAAATAATTGATGGCCTGGCGGGTCATCAACTCCCGGGTTTCTCGACCGGAAGGGCGGCCAGCGCCTCGGGAAGATCGTCGGGGGCATAGGTTGGAAAACTCATTTGGACCAGGGTCGTCAGGGGAACGTCAAAGGTAGTCTTTCCTTCACTACGGTCGACCAGGACGGCGACTCCTACGGTATTGGCCTGCTTGTCTTTCACAATCTGAAGTGCTTCGCGGACCCGACCGCCCCGGGTGATGACATCTTCCACAATAAGGATGGGTTCCTCGGGGGCCATCTTGAAGCCGCGTCGCAAAGTGAGCCGGTCCTCCACTTTTTCGACAAAGATAAACCGTTTGCCCAACTGCCGGGCGACTTCTTGCCCGATGACGAGTCCTCCCATGGCGGGGGCCAGGACGGTCGTGCAGTGTTTACTTTTTTCGGGTAGTTTCTCGATCAGGAGTTCTGCCAGTCGGGTGACCTTGTCCATGTATTGGCAGACCTGCGCGCACTGGAAAAAGTGCCCGCTGTGTAGTCCGCTTCTCAATACAAAGTGGCCGGTCAGGAGAGCTTGGCTTTCCTTGAATATAGAAATGGCTTCGTCTTCCATGGGAAGAGTGTCTGGTGTCCGGGGTCCGGTGTCTAGTGTTTTGTCGGTTCACCAGCCACTTGTCATTAGACACTTGTCACTCCCGGTGATTTGTTAGGGAATCACGGGGTATGACACGTCTGCAACGCTACCTGTTTAAGGAGGTTTTCATGGCCTGCTCCATGGCAGTGGTGTTGTTTGTTTTTATTTTGCTGGCGGCGAATGTGTTGAGCGACCTGGCGGGGCTTCTGGCCTCCGGTCGACTGTCCTTTGGCATTTTTTCACAGCTGATTCTACTGCTCATCCCTTTTGTTGCGGCCTACGCTTTGCCCTTGGGTATGTTGTCCGGAATCATGATCGCTTTTGGGCGATTGACCTCCAGCCAGGAATTGACTGCGATGCGGTCGTCTGGCCTGAGCCTCTATTATCTGGCCGCTCCCGTGTTCTTCCTGGCCGGATTGGGAGTGATACTTTCGCTGGCTTTTAACTATTATTATACTCCGGTTACCCGCACCCAATATAAAGCCCTGAAGGCCAAAGTTGTTCAGAACAACCCGCTGACTTTTCTTCAACCTAAAACCTTTATTAAAGACTTTCCCGGATTTGTGCTTTATGCGAGCGAGCGAGATGGAACGAGCCTGAAAGACTTCTGGATCTGGGAACTGGACGACGAGAATCGCGTGCGCATGTTCGTTCGAGCCGAGGAGGGGCGTTTGGAGTATCTGGAGGCGGAGGCAGCGATGGTTCTACGCCTTCTGAACGGGACCGGCGAGCGCCGAGATCCAGAGGATCCGGAAAACTTATCTGACCCGAGTAACCCGACCCTGTTTTTCAGGGAGCTTCCCATTCGTCTGTCATTGGAGAAGATCCTGGGTCGATCCACGCCTCGGATTAAATTGAGCCAGATGAATATTAACCAGTTGATGGGAGAGTGGAATCGATTGCGGACGATTCCAGATCCGGATCCGCAGCAACAAACCCAACTCTTGCGGACCAAGATACAAATTCAAAGCAACACGGCGATGGGGATGGCAGTTCTATCGCTTTCTTTAGTGGCGCTACCTCTGGCAATCCAGGTGGGACGAAAAGAAACCTATGCCAACTTTGTTTTGGCCCTGATTCTGGCCCTGACGTATTACTTTATGATGATTATTGTCTCTTGGCTGGAAGGCAAACCGCACTTGCGCCCTGACCTTTTGGTATGGATTCCCAACCTGATTTTTCAATCCATGGGACTCTTCATGCTTTCCCGGGCAAATGATCATCGGTGAGTTTTTGAATGTGGATTTGCGGAGGGCCCGCGCTCTTGAATCGGCACAGTCGCAGTTCACGACGACCACGCGTGATCGTAAACGGACGGAAGAGAAGCCGGTTCTCCATGGACCGGCTTTGGAAAAACTGAAACTACTTACTGGGCGGGAGCGAGCAGCTTGAATAGCTCATCGGCCCACTCTTCGTATGCTTCGTCAAAGTCGACGTCACATTCTTTGCGAGTGAGGATATTTTTAGCCCCGTTGCGCGCCAGGGCTTCGTCAATCTTACGGCCACAACCGCAAAAATCATCGTAGCCTGTGTCTCCCAGGGCGCAAATGGTGTATTCGAGGTTGTCGAGACCGGTTACTTCGTCGTTCCAGAGCGATTCGCAAAAGTCAGTAGCTTCGTCGGGGGGGTCTCCTTCACCCCAGGTGGAAATGACGATGGCGACCCGCTCTGCATCTTTCAGGTTTTCGGCGGGGAAGTTGAACACGTTTTCCACACGCGATTCGATTCCCAGCTCTTGGGCGCGGGCGTGGGTGCGTTCGGCCAAATCTTCGGCATTCCCGGTTTCGGTGCCGTAAAGGATGAGGAGTGGTTTAGGGTCTAACATAATTAGCTGCGTTAAAATTTTAAGAAGTTAATAACAGGAAATCTTAAGCATGTTTCAAGCCGCTTTTATGGGAAAATAGACAGGCTCCACAATTCTTAAAGGTCGTGTGAAGCGGTGCTAATATCCCCCGGGGTGTGGGACAGGGAGGTTGGGCGCTGAGGAGGATTTCGGACTTATTCACAAAATACTCGCAAGGCGGACTTTATCATTGCTCAAGGGTGGGCGTGCATTTGTAGTTTTTCGTTTTTCCAGGAAGAACTCCCCGGGAGGCCTATCGAGGTTTATGCAACCATCAACCGCCTGGACCTTCCCACAGTCCTATGTACCTCGCAGAAGTTGTCATTAACGGTTTCAAAAGCTTCGCTGACCGTACCCGCTTAGATTTACAGCCTGGAGTGATCGCAATCGTCGGTCCGAATGGGTGTGGAAAAAGTAACATCGCCGATGCGATCCGATGGGTATTGGGGGAACAGAGCGCCAAGGCGTTGCGCGGAGGAAAGATGCAGGATGTGATTTTTGAAGGAGCGGACAACCGGAAGCCGCTCAATCTTTGTCAGGTGACCTTGAAGTTTACAGACTGCGAGGAACAGTTGGGGACTGCCTATAATGAAGTGGAAATTGGGCGGCGGGTGTCGCGGGATGGGCAGAGTGACTATCTGTTGAACGGCAAGGTATGCCGGCTAAAGGACATTCAGCGCCTATTTATGGATACCGGAGTAGGTCGAGTGAGCTACTCATTCCTTGTCCAGGGGCAGATCGATCAGATATTATCGACCAATCCGGCGGATCGTCGGGTAATATTTGAGGAGGCCGCCGGCATTACCCGCTACAAAGCCCAGCGGCGGGAGACGATGAATAAGCTGGCGCTGGTGGAAACCAACCTGGCACGGGTTACCGATGTGATCGAAGAAGTAGCCCGGCAAATTGGTTCACTGAAACGACAGGCGAGCAAAGCGATTCGCTATAAACGTATTAAACATCGCTTAACTCATCTGGAACTGGCTCTACTTTCTCACAAAAACAGCGCTTTCCAGGAGGAGATTGATACATTGACCAGAAAACAGTCGGGACTCAGCAAGGCCCTGGAAAAGTTCCGGAGCGAGACTTTGGAAGGAGAGGCGAAGCTGGAGTCGGTTCGGACTTCCCGGCAAGTCCTCTACGAACGTATGCAGGCCGCGCAGCAGAAGGTCTACAACCTGCGCTCGGAAAAAGAGAACGCCGAAAATAAGATGGAGTTCGCGGTGCTCCGGCGTGACGACCTGGAGGCGAGGATTGTCGAAATTGAGGAGGAGCTGGCGACCTTGGAGTCTCAGCGACAAAACCTCGCGAAGCAGGCCGCGGATGACACCCAGGTCAAGCAGATGCAATTGGATCTGGTCGGTTCCGGCGATGAAATATTTCAGGAGAAGAACCAGGAGCTATTCGAAGCCCAGGAACGTCTGAATCGGGCGGAAAATACGTTGCAGGACCGCAAACAGCAACGGGTGCAGGAAGACAGCAACCTGACCCGGTTGCGCTCCAGTCTGACGTCGCTTGAAGTGGACCTGAAGACTTACCAGGTAAAACACGGAGGACTGAAGGATTTTTTCCAGGAGTTGTTAAACAAACGGGCTGAGCTGGAAAAACAACTGACCGACATCCAGACCACTTATGGCCAGCGGAAAGGGGATCATGACGCCCAGGATTCGATGATGGTGAAGTGTCGGGAAGCGGCCGAGTCTCTGCAGGAAGCATTTCGTGGGGCCCAGGTCGAGATCCAGGATTGGGACCGGCAGATTGCACGCAAATCCGCTCACCTCCAAGTGCTGGAAAATTTGAATGCCAACTTCGAGGGGTTTGGCGAGGGGACCCGGGCTATTCTTCAGAATAAGCTCGGGGATGTGCTGCCGGAGGATAAGCGGGAGTTGTTTACGGAAACACTGGAGGTGGATGAGGCCTACACCGGGGCGATCGAAGGCCTCCTGGGCGCAGCTAAAGATGCTATCGTGGTTCAGGATATGGACTCGGCGGAGGCTGTGCTCGATGCATTGAGTGGCGGGAAAGTGGGGCGTGCCTGCCTGCGCATCCCTCTGCCAGAAGGACACCAGGAGAAGCAGGCATCGGATAATTCGGGAATCTCCCTGCCGGAAGGGTTTCATCGGGCCAGTGACCTGATTCAGGTCAAATCCAAATCGCTCGAAGCGGCGGCCAGCCATCTCTTTCATGCCTGCTATGTGGTGGACTCCCTGGAGTCCTTTTTCCAGTTCTGGAAGGTGAATCCATCGTTTTCATTTTACCGGGTAGCGACGCAGGAGGGTACCCTGGTTGACTTTAACGGGCTTGTTTTCGGTGGGTACACTGCTGGACGTCAGGATAGTTTCCTCCAACGCCAGAATGAAATCCGTACCTTGAAAGAAGAACTGGAAGCCGATCAGGAAGCGATGGGAAAGCTTCGCGAACAGGCGGAGGGGCTCCAGAACGAAATGAATGATGGGGAGGCTGCTCTCGAGCAGGCCCGCCAGCGTCAGGTGGAAATCGGCCGCGAATTATCAACCCTGGAAGCCCAGGAAAAGGGAGTTCAGGAAAATCTATTTCAGAACGAGGCCCAGCAATCCTCCACCCAGCAGCAAATTGAGGCCCTGGAGGCCTCGCACGCGATGAGTGAGAAACGCCTGGAAGCCGCACGCGAAGATTTGGAGCGAGCTGAGGCCGGTATCGAGTCGATAGAACAATCCATCCAGGATGGGGAAACCCAGCTCCAGAAATTACGAGAAGAACGGGATGCCCGGCGTGAAGGCCTGGCCGACGTGCGTTTCCAGTTAGCCGAAAAGAAACAACGCCTTGAAGCCATCGACCGCAACCTGGCGGCCCTGGAAGAAAAGAGTAGCGAGATTCATGACCTGGTTGTACGCCGCCAACAGGAAATCGTAGGGCTTCGAGACCAGGTGGAAGAACGTCAGGCGGAAGAGGCCGAAGAGCGAGTTCGTGCCGAGCAGGTTGCAGTGACCTTAACATCGACCATGGAGGCCCTGGAAAAGGATCGATTGGCCTTTGAGAAAGTAGAATCCGAAGTCAAAAACCTGGAAAAAGATCTGGCCGCGACCCGTGAATCCGAACGGCAACAGGAAACGGCGGTCAACCGCTTCGAAGTGAAGCTGACCGAGTTACGTTCGCAACAGGGGTTCCTCCTGAGTCGGATCGATGAGGAGTACCACGTAGAGATTGAGTCAATTGATTGGAAACAAGAGCTGTGGAGGGCAGATGAGGAGTTTGAGAAGCGCGTGGACCTGGATGCGCTGGAAGAAGGCGAAGAACTCCAGGCAAAGCCGAAAAAGCCGCGGGGTGAACCGACCGAGGAAGACCTGGCGGCCTTAGGTCAGACCGATTGGGAAGCGATCGACCAGGAGGTGCGCTCCTTGAAGGATCGGATTCAGTCGATGGGTCCGGTTAACCTTGTGGCGATCGAGGAATATGCCGACCTCTCCCAACGCTATCAGTTTCTTAAGGAACAAAGCGATGATTTGTGGAACTCGAAGAACAAGTTGATTGCAGCGATCGATGAGATCAACCAGATCTCTCAGGAGTTGTTCCGCGATACCTTTGAGCAAGTCACCAACAACTTTAAATATACCTATGATCAGCTCACCGGAGGTGGGTTTGCCGACCTCAACCTGGTGGACAATGAGGATGTCCTGGACAGCGGAATCGAAATCGTGGCGAGGCCTCCGGGCACGAAGTTGAAATCGATCTCCCTCCTGTCCGGGGGGCAGAAAACCATGACTGCAGTGGCCCTGCTCTTTGCGATTTACATGGTGAAGCCGAGTCCTTTCTGTGTGCTGGATGAATTGGATGCCCCGCTGGATGATGCCAATATTGGCCGGTTCACTGAGATGTTAAAGCGATTCACGGAGTACTCGCAGTTCCTCATCATTACCCACAACAAGCGGACCATTGCCGCAGCCAATTCCATCTTTGGGGTGACTATGCCGGAAAAGGGAGTATCCCGGCTTATTTCCATGCGCTTTGACCACGAGAAAGGGAAGGCGGAGGAAGTTCAGGAAGCAGTGGTTAGTTCATAATCCCTCATGCTAAATGGTCAGTACTTATGGAAAAGGAGATGCAGGAAGCAGGTTTATTTGTCGCCCCGCAAGACTCAAAGGCGGATGCATTGATGAATGCCGATGGAGCGCAATTTCCACTTCCCTGCAGAGGATCCAATTAAGGGGTTAGATGAACATCTGAAACTGGAATTACTGCGATGCCGTTTCTAAGATTACTTTCATACTGTGGCTGAATTATTAATACGCGAGTCGACCCGGGGAGATATCCCTTTGATCCTACAATTTATCATGGATTTGGCGACCTATGAGAAGGAGCCGGAATCTGCGGTGGCGACCTCCACCTTGATCGAGGAGCACCTTTTCGGAGACCACCCCAAGGCCTATTGTATCCTGGCTTTCCTCAATGGGGTGCCGGCCGGGTTTGCCCTCTATTTTTTCAATTTCTCTACTTGGTTGGGAAAACCGGGGCTCTATCTGGAAGACCTGTTTGTGAAACCGGAAATGCGGAAACACGGGGTGGGGAAAGCCCTGTTGAGGCGCCTGGCCCAGATCGCGGTAGAGGCCGATTGCGGACGAATGGAATGGGCCGCGCTCGATTGGAACCGTTTGGCTATCGACTTTTACCTCAATATCGGGGCTCAGGCCATGGAGGAGTGGACCACGTATCGCCTGACCAGGGAGGGTATCCGGAAGCTGGCGGGTTCGGATTAAAGGTGGCATTGTTTTCAGCCGCGCGCAACCGTCGTCGCCTGCGGCGATGCCGAATCAAGGGCGTGGGCCCGGGCTTGGCTATTACTGCGGCGGCGGCCTGCACGGCAGGTCCGGGCCTCCTCGCACTTTGTCAGGATATGCCTCGGACTGCCCCGACCCTTGATCTTTTATGAAATGATCGCTTTATTTCACTCATGCGCTGCCTTACAGGTTTAATACCTCTGAATAGCGAGACGGTTTCCCTGTCCATCAAACCTGAACCTCCTGCCACCCCCCTGTTCGGAGGATTCCTGACCTCTGGTGTAATCTGGTGGTGGAAACGTCAGGCCTGATCGGGGGCAGATGCAACCGGTGGTTTGGATTTATGCGTGTTGCGTGGCCCTGGTGAAATGAGTTTATGTCCTCTCCTGCTCCATTCCTTGTCATCGCTCACCGGGGAGCCAGTGGGTATCTGCCGGAACATACCTTAGAAGCGAAAACCCTCGCTTACGGCATGGGAGCAGGAGCGATTGAGCAAGACGTGGTAATGACCCGGGATGATCACTTAATCGTCTTGCATGATATCCATTTGGACACGGTGACGGATGTAGGGGGACGGTATCCGGACCGTGCACGTGATGATGGCCGCTTCTACGCCATCGATTTTGATTTGGAGGAGATCCAGACTCTACGGGCAACTGAGCGTTTCAGCCGGGATACGGGGACCGCTGTTTACGGGACCCGATTTCCGGTTGGGAAAGGTCACTTTCGAATACCAACTTTAGGTGAGGAGATTGAGATGATTCAGGGGCTCAATCGTTCCAGTAACCGTGAGGTTCTGATTTACGTAGAGTTCAAAGCCCCGGCCTGGCATATGGAGGAGGGAAAAGATCTGGGAAAGGCCCTCCTGGTGGAACTGGGCCACTACGGATACACCACTCGAGCGGACGCCTGCTATGTCCAATGCTTTGATCCTGATGCATTGGTTCGTCTGAGAAACGACCTGAAAACTGATTTAAAACTGGTGCAGCTTATTGGATTCAACGAATGGAACGAGAGCACGGCGGATTACGAAGCGATGTTGACGCCTGTCGGGATGCGGGTCGTTGGAAGGTATGCAGATGGAGTTGGCCCCCACTACTCCCAGTTGGTTCTTAAAGATTCCGATGGAGGGTATCAGCTCAAAGCAGCGGAATGGGTGCGGGGGGCTCGAGACACCGGGTTGCTGCTTCATCCCTACACATTTCGAGCAGACGATTACCCCCATCAGTATTTTGAAAGCTTTGCGGAGATGATACGGTTTTACGCCAGCGATCTCCAGGTAGATGGGGTTTTTGCCGACCATCCCGACCTGGTTTTGAAAGCCCTGCAAATCACACCCTGAACTTGATTACTCGTCAGGTCTCGTAACGGAAGGCATGGCCTGAATGTCAGGCATCGGCTTGCGGCGAGGTTCTGAATGCCTATGGAGGTAGACGCACCCTCATCATGAGGGTCGAGCCACAAAGCCGCTCCTTCCTGCTGGTTTCCCCGAAGTCTGGGACAGTTAAGAGGCGGCGGCTTCGAGCATTTCTTCGGTCACGCCGTCCTCGCCCTTGATCATGTCCGGTGGGACATTGGAGAGCGCTTCGACCATGGTGGAGGTTCCTTCTTTCACCTTGAGCATGCTGTCCTGGTGAAGGGTTTTCATACCGTTCCGCATAGCGACCCGCTTGAGGGTGGCGGTTTCGGACCCAGCGTTAATGGCCTTGGTGAGCTCCTCACTGTTAGTCATCAATTCATGAATACCGACACGACCTTTCATGGGAGGTCCTCCGATATCGTTATCGGCCGCTTTGTAAATTTCACCGACCCACCCGAGGGCGTTCTGGAGAATTTCGGCTTCATTTCCCTCTGGAGTATAGGCCACGGCGGTCTTTTTGTTGACGCGCCGCATGAGGCGCTGAGCGCAGACCACGAGGAGTGAGGTGGAAATCATGAAGGGCTCAATCCCCATATCCGTAAAACGTGCTACGGTGGAGGGTGCGTCATTGGTGTGAAGGGTGGATAGCAACAAGTGACCGGTGAGGGCGGCTTCCACCGCGATTTCGGCCGTTTCCTGGTCCCGGATTTCCCCTACGAGAATGATGTCGGGGTCCATCCGCAGGTAAGCCCGAAGCGCACGGGAGAAGTCCAGGCCGATGGTCTTATGCATCTGCATCTGGTTAATACCGGGGATGGTGTATTCGATCGGGTCCTCCGCGGTTTGAATATTGATTGTTGGATCGGCAATTTCGCGGAGGGCGGAGAACAGGGTCATGGATTTACCCGAACCGGTCGGACCGCAGTGCAACAACATCCCGTAGGGCTGTTCAATACAGGCCCGGTATCGTACCAGGTTTTCTTCGGAGAATCCCAGCGCCGTGATGGGCAAGGCACTTTTTGACTTATCCAGAATCCGCATGACGACCTTTTCCCCAAAGTTCATGGGTCCGGTGGCTACCCGGAGGTCGATATCAATATTTTTTTTAGTGTATTTCTTAAAGACAATCCGTCCGTCTTGGGGAAGTCGCTTTTCCGCAATATCGAGCTCGCTCATCACTTTGTAGCGAGCGACGAGGGCTCCGGTTGCCGTGCGGGGCAGGCGAAGCTTTTCCTGGCATACCCCATCAATTCGATAGCGGACGAGGAGTTCGTTTTCCTGAGGTTCAATGTGGATGTCCGACGCGCCGGTGATGTAGGCGTCTTCCACAATGCGGTTCGCAAGCTGAATGATGGGGGCGCTCTCCTCATCATCGAGTCCGCCATCGCCCCCGTCGTTATCCATCTGTTCGACGTATTCTGCGCCGAGGGCATCGACCAGTTCACCAACATCGCCATCATCTTGTTTCAGGTCGTTCTGGGCTCCGGAGTCTTTGAAGTAGGTTTTGATGAGTTCTTCAATGAGACTGGCCGGGGCCACAAAGACTTCCTCCACCTGCATTTCCGTCGCGGTCGCAAAGCTTTCGCGACGTGGGTAATCCAGGGGGTTGGCCATGAGGGCCGAACAGGCTGTAGGGGATAAGCGTTTGATAGGGAAAATACCCTCCCGGCGAACGACGGCATCGCCAACGACCTCCAAGAGTTTTTCATCGATATCGTTCAGGCGTTCCTTGTTGTCGATCAGTTCATTGCCGGTGAATTTAGAAATAAATTTCGCGGTATCCTTATCACTCAGTTCGAATTTGGCGTCCATCATCCGCCCGAGGAGGGGAGCGGAGTATTCGGCCACTTCCTTTAACACATCGAGATCTTCCGGACTGAATTCGATCATCCCACTGGAGGGCTCTTTGTTGAGCACTTGAATGGCCCCGATGGTTTTGGCTGCCACGAGGGGGACGGTGATCATCGAGCTGACTTCGAAGCCCGTGTTTTGAGCGATGTTGTGCATCTGGTCGGCGTTGGTAGAAGCCGAAAAGAAGATACTTTCCGAATTCTCGATTACCTTGCCAACCACCCCGGTTCCCTTGGGCAGGCGAAGTTCTAACAGCTTTTTTTGTTTCTCTTTAAATTCTTCCTGCAGGCTGGGATCTTCAGCCCAGAGGGTGGGTGAAAAGTAAACATGTTTAAACGCGATATTATCTCCCTCAAGAAGGTAGAGGGTCATGGCCTGGGCCTGTAGAGCTTCCACGACTTTGCTGGAGGTGAGTTCGATAACAGACTGAACGTCTTCTCGGCTGGGGGAGGGTTTAGAAATCACCTTCAGCAATAGCATGCGCCGAAGGGAACCAGACATGGCGGAGGCAGAGGGCATAAGCGTGCGAGTTTAGAAAGACTATTAATGCTATGTTTCGACAATATATGGAAATCTATCTAAAAATAAAATGAAAAACAGGGGAGATCCCCCGGAGATATGGAGGGTAAAATGTCACTTTATGATCTATTTAAGCTATTGATAGGCAATAGGAAGCGGAAAACAGTGCGCCGGAGACGGGGAGACTGGGGAGAAAAGAAGGCGGCGGATTACCTCCGGGTTCAAAAGAATTACCGGGTGCTTTGCCGGAATTGGGAAAACCCACAGAACCGTCGGGAGGAGATAGATCTGGTCTGCCGAAAGGGTGAAGTTACGGTCTTTGTGGAGGTGCGGACGCGCCGCCGTGGCAGCTTAATTGGAGGGTATGCCTCGATTGGTCCGGGCAAGCGCAAATCCTTACGGCGAGCCGGTCGCTCCTACCTGCATCTCTGCCGGAATCGCCCGCAACATGTTCAATGGGATGTTGTGGAAGTGGAATATGATCCGGATGCGGGTCTCATAGATATTCACCATTATGAAAACATACCCTTGTTTTCAGGATAAACCTTTCTAGAAAGGAATCCTGCTCATGATTACTTCTGACACAAACCGCCATCCCTTCCTTGCGGGTCTCAGCAAACATCGGGGCGTTCCCCCCACCGTCATGGTCATCTTCGGGGCCTCTGGCGATTTAACGAAACGGAAACTGGTCCCTGCGATCTACAATCTGGCCCTCGATAATCTCCTCCCGGCGGATTTTCATTTAATCGGTTATGGGCGATCCCCGATGGAAGACCGTGCCTTTCAGCAACTGACGGTGGATGCCATCGAGGAGTTTTCTCGTCGGCCCCTGGACCCTGAAATCTGGCGAATAAAAGACCAGGCCTTTTATTTTTCCGGAGGTTATGGATCGGTCGACGCCTTCAAGCGGCTTTATGAGCGAATTAAAGCAGTGGAGCAGGGACTGGGTCGGGATGTTCAATTAATCTTTTACATATCCACGCCACCGACCGTGTTTGGAGACATTATTCATGCCTTGGGAGAGAGTGGAATGGCTCACCATAACCGCGATAAGGGTTCGCTTCTGTCAAAGGTTGTCATCGAAAAACCCTTTGGCCGGGACCTTGAATCTGCTCAGGAGTTGAACCGGGTGATTGCGGGGCAGTTCACGGAGCAGCAGGTTTACCGGATTGACCATTACCTTGGAAAAGAGACGGTTCAGGACCTGTTGGTTCAGCGCTTTGCCAATGCCATATTTGAGCCAATCTGGAATAGGGAATATGTCGACCACGTGCAAATCACCGTGGCGGAAAGTCTGGGGGTGGGAAGCCGTGGCGGGTATTATGACGAGAGCGGGGCGCTTCGTGATATGATCCAGAATCACACGATGCAGCTATTGGCTTTGACGGCAATGGAACCTCCGGTCTCCCTGGACCCTGAATCGATCCGTGATGAAAAGGTTAAGGTACTGAAGGCGATTCAACCGCTTAATCTTAAGGCGGAGTACGGAGATGTGATTCGGGCCCGCTATGGGGAAGGGCTGATCAATGGGGAGGGGGTCCCGGGCTACATGCAAGAGCAAGGTATTCCTGAAGATTCCACCACAGAGACCTATGCTGCCCTACGGCTGTTTATTAATAACTGGCGATGGAAGGGGGTGCCCTTTTATATGCGTTCCGGGAAGCGACTTGCCCGGCGGGTGAGTGAAATTGTCGTTCAATTCAAGCGTCCTCCCGGAATTCTTTTTAGCGAGGGGGACCGGTTCAATGTGGCGCCCAACTCCATGGTGCTTCGCATCCAACCGGACGAGGGAGTGACGGTGGTCATCAATTCCAAAATCCCGGGATTGGAAACACGGACGCAGCCGGTGAAAATGGATTTCGGGTATAAAACGACTTTCGGGTCCAATACCCCGGAGGCCTACGAACGGTTGATCCTGGATTCAATGATTGGGGATAGTACTCTGTTCATCCGTGGTGATGAGACTGAAGCGTCGTGGAGGCTGATCACACCGATCCTGAAACACTGGGAGGCTTGTCAGGATACCGGCCTGGAAGACTATGTCGCCGGCTCCTGGGGACCGGTAGCCGCTGACCGGATGCTGTGGGAACATCAACATGAGTGGCGCCGGTCTGGTTCCTGAGGCAGAAGGCAAAACGATGTCATTAATATCCATATTACCTGGGCTGGAGTTGCCAATCGCGGAAGTGAACCGTTCGCTTTCTACCATGTGGCAGGTGGAACAGAGCGGTGAAGCGGAGCAATCGCCAGCCTCTGAATTTCGAGCTTCCCAGATGAACCTTATCCTGCACTTCGGAATAGATACGACTCCGGAGGAGGCACGGGATCGTTTTGATGGGGCGATTCGATTTGGCCAACGCTACCCCTGCCGGATTATTGTCCTGTGCCCGGAGTACCCCTCGGACGAGGCAGAAGCCAAACTGTCGGCCAAGTTGTTTACCCAGTGTTATATTGGTGAATCCATGCGAGAGATGTGTTGCTGTGAAGCCTTGATTCTGAGCTACCCGAGCAGCGCCTTTTATCACTTGAGAAACCAGGTCACGGTCTGGCTGGAAGCCGACTTGCCGACCTTCCACTGGTTTCACCGGGTACCGGCAACCCGAATCGAGGCACAATACCTGGATTTCATCAGTAATTTTCGACGTGTCCTCTATGATAGCGGAGTCGAAGGGGACGGTTACGCCCAGCTGGATTGGCCATACCCGAATCGGGTTGTCGATATTGCCGTGGCCCGCCTCCTCCCGATCAAGCAATCGCTCGGGCCCTTTCTCAGCGGGTTTTCCCCGGACGAGTTAGTCAGAGGACTCAAGGCCATCAGGATCTACCACGAGCCCGATCGTGCCTCGGAGGCCTTCCGCTTTCAACAATGGGTCATCGGTTGTGTGGAGGCGTGTTATCCCAAGGATCAGTCCGACCGGTTCAAGGAGTTGGATGTCTCCATCACGGCCAAGGATAAGGAAGCCGGTGAAACGCTCAAAATGTTGTGGGACTATGATCATGCCTATCATTTTGAATGGGTGTTTGACCTGGCCAATAACCGATCCTGTATACGGGCTAATCTCGGGCGAGGCGAACTGGATTACCACCAGGTGGTGAACCCTCTGTCGATGGAAAGCGAGTTATCTGAATCGCTTTTCTTCCAAAACTGATGATTTGGAATCTTCTCCTGTCAGCTCACGTCGTGTCTCTGGATTAGGGGTTGGAAAAGAGCCAGGGGTATGTCAATATACGGTCTGACCACCTCTCCCATGAAAACCTCAGCTACCCAACTCGGCGAACTCCTGGTTACGTCGAAGGAAGAAATATTTGAATACTTGGCAGAAGCCATCAAGGAGATGGCGAACCAAACTCCCAAAACGATTTCAGTCGGTCTATCCGGAGGGTCTACCCCGGTGGCCTGGTATCAATGGGCCACCCGGAACCGCGCCTTTTCGCAAAAGGCGATGCGGAACATCATTTGGTCCACGAGCGATGAGCGCCATGTGCACCTGGCCAGCCCCGAGAGTAATTTCGGCAACGCGTTACGCTATCTCCTGGATCCCCTTGATTTTAGTGAGGATAAATATTTCCCCTGGCCCGTGGAATTTGAGCCCGAGGCGGCTTCCATTGCATTTGAAAGTCAGTGGACTACCCGATTCGGGCCCGACAAGGCCTTTGATATCTGTATGCTTGGCATGGGCGATGACTGCCATACCGTTTCCATTTTTCCTGGGAGCGACCTGTTCGAGCGGAAAAAAAGAACCCTCTTTGCCGCCGTCAATGTGCCCGATAAAGGCTGGCGGTATTCGCTGACCCCCCTCGGGCTCACCTGCTGCGAGCGCATCCTTCTTGTGGTGTTGGGGGAGGGGAAGCAGGAAGCCCTTCGGCGGGTCCTCAAAAACAAAGTGTCACCGGAACAACGGCCGGTCCAGTTGTTGGCTCAAGTCAAAGATAAGGTGACCATTCTGGCGGACGACGCAGCCACCGCCTTGCTTTAGGAGGCACTCATCCTTACCGTTTCCTCCCTTTCGCGCGGCTGAGGGATTGTCCTGTGTGAGTCCGGTCCGGGCTCTCACGGAAACGCATAAGGAACACGGTTTCGGCATTCAATGCTTCAGTGTAGAAATTGAGAGCCTCTTCAGTGCGCCCCGACAGGTTGAGTGTGGTTATGACAGGCATGGTTTATTTTGATAACGCGAAAATGAGCTAACGCCGCCCGGCACCGTCGGCTCAACTAGGTCGTTGGATGTTTTAGTTTAATTGAAAAGTCTCCAATACAAAATCTGATGCAGTTTTGACGGTGCCACCGGTAAATTTGTCATTAAGTGAGAACCGTCCTGTCCTATCGAAAATCTCTTTCTCGGATTCGGTATCAAATACAAGGATTCTTAAGACAACCAGGTTGTTCTTCTCGAATCCATCCGGGCTTCTGAATTGCTCACTCACGGAGAATACAACCGTGTAATCTGGTCCCACTCCGTCATAAGTAAGGCCTTTTTCCCGCAAGCTAAGTGTAATCGACTCTATCAGGTTGCTTTCCAATCGAGATGCACCTTTCGAATCGCTTCGTCCTGCAACCGCAGCGTCCCCCTTGTTTCTTATGGTGTATTCTCGTTCTTCGTATCCAACAAGCGGAGCAAAAGACCGAACCATGAAACTAGAGCCAGGCTCAACTTTAGCGGATTGGTTTTCCCCATCATAGTAACTCAAAGGCTCAACCGTGACACACCCTCCCAAGAGGATGAAAATTGAGCTGATTCCTAACATTTTTATTGGTTTCATAAAAACTAGATTTGCCCTCTATTATCAGTCCAATTCCACGTTCTGTATTGGCCCTTCATGAGGTAATTGAGTAACCAACCCCAAAATCCCATGGGTTTACCTGTTGTGGTAATGGGAGACAATATTGGGAGGGATTCACCATCTATGAATGGATCTTTCTCTGTGAAGCCTTTTCATGAGAAGACTGCTTCATTTAAAAATCCGCCAGTAACAGAAATTGGATTTCGAGCCTTCTGAAGCCTGAAGAATGTCCAAGTGGCATCGAGCTTGGTGTAGGCTTTGATTCTTTGGGCTTCCTGTGGCCGACCGCTATACATTTTCCCTGAACCGTTTCATCGTTTTGTCATCGAACGAAGTAGTATGTTTCCGGGTGCGTTTTGAGGGGGACGAATTTTGTAAGTAGCTATAAATGAGTGGTTTGGATTTTGGTCTAGTCTATGGAGCAGGGTCAGTACCGTAAGGAACTTGGGAGAGAGTCTGATATGGGGTGTCTAGTGACTGGTGTCGAGGGAGTCAGACATGGCGTCCTGGAAGTGTTAGATGGGGAATAAGCGTAAGCAGATATCGGGCAGGCTACCGCCAGTGTGGGATTGGGGTGGGGTATAGGGTTTCGCGCAACACCATCATTTCCTCCTTGTTGAATTCGTGGTCACTTTAAGGGAATGGGGATGAGATGTCCATGCCTATTCTTAAAGCGGTTAAGAGATGGGGGCCCATGTTAGCCGGTGGAAGGGCGGGGTGAAGCTTGCGCCTTCCACCCTGCCTGAACCCCTTTTGCTGTAAGCGTGGCGAAGAGGGTCCGAACGCCACGTTGCGCCCTGTTGATTCCGGCCTACTGCCTCGGCCGACTTTTTCTTCTAGTCTTTAATGACTACATTCCGAATCAGACAGGAAGCCGGGGCCTCACTGAGACCCCGAATGCGGAAAGCCAAGTGACCCGGACCGAGAGGATCGGGATCGCGCCCTTCGATAACCAGTTTGCCGTCAATTTTCAGCCATAGTTTCCCATTTTGCCGACCCGCCTCGATGGTGTGGAATTTTCCACTCATCATGACATTTTTGGGATGTTCACCGATGAGCGTTTTTTCCGGAAAGCGTCTCGCAAAGGGGGGCCGGTTGTGGGATGCGTTGTGGAACGCAAAAAAGTAGTTTTTGATATTCTGGATCCAATGCCCCATAGAGCCGTCATAATCGGCAGGAAGGGTGAGCGAGGTTCCGTCGCCGGAGTCAGACGCGGATAGAACCAGGACACAGACACTGGCCGCAGTCATCGGCATGACCTCATAGGTTACCTGGATATTGGCCGGGTAGGGCTCCGGGCTTACGATCATGACGCCCTGGCTTCCGGGGGCCTCTTCCATGTAAAGCATCCCGCGTTCGGCTTTCTTGAGGCCCATACCATGGAAATTCCAAGTGGTGTCTAAGTCATCTGCAGAAACCGATTCTGCCCTGGCGGAGGTTGAAAGCAGCGCGTACGCAGCCATAGCGAGCACGCCAAGTTTAAGTGAATTTCGATTAATCATGATAACAAGAACCTATACCTTTTCAGTGAATAACCCGGGGGAGTGTGTAGAATTTATGTGGTTTCTCCAGGATCAGGTCAAATGCCCCATGGAATGGCAAACCCGGGAAAATTTAATCGTTACGTTTAGTCTATTGTCCTTCCCGATCCCTGAAAGGATGGAGCAGGGGCTGCCCCTTTTCTTTGATCTCCACAAACTTGAAATTGACGAGGACAGACCCGTGGCTACTTTTCCTCCATGCGCTCGCTTCTCCTCCTCACCTTCCTGATCCTGAATGTTAACGTAACGCAGGCCGCCATTTCGGCCTTCATCGTGGAGAGTGGCTCTGATGTGTTCCTGAGCTACTCCGGCACCTTGGATCTGACGGATCTTACGCTCACCAGCTCAGCTTCGACGAATGGCGGTGTCTTTGAAATTCTCTCATCCGCCATTTTTGGGGGTCCTTCCCTGACCAATGTGGATCCCTACTTGGGGATCACCGGGCCTACCACCTTCTTCAGCGCCTCCAGTGCATCCTTTGTCGATGTCCTGAGTGGGACGGGTGACATTTTTGGGATCATTGCCGGAAACGGACTCACCACTCCAGGGCTCTATGTTCCGGTAGGATATACCAATAGTGCGCTCTCCGGTTCCGGCACGATTGCGGGCCAGTCCCTGAGCTCGCTCAACTTAGTTCCCGGCATCTACACCTGGACCTGGGGCTCAGGGGGTACTGCAGATTCGGTTACCTTGACCGTGGGGACTCCGATTCCGGAGCCGGGGACTTATGCAGCCATCTTCGGCCTGCTTTCTGTGGGATTGGTCTGGTATCGCCGTAAACAGGTCGTCGAGGTGTAAGCTATTCGGGGTCCCACCCGGAGCGATTTAAATTTATCTCTCGCCCGCTTCGTTCGAGACGCAGCGTTCTGTTCCGCGAGACTATGTTCCCGGCCCGTAGCGCAAAGTTACAGGACCCGGAGAATGACGCGCTGGTAGCTCGTGAGGGCGGGTTCACCGGTATCGGTGACCTCGAGGATGAGGTGAATGGAATGCCCCCGGGCTTCCTTGGGGATCGTCACGGTCGGGTGGGGGGACGATGGGTCTGCGATCGGTACGGCCCCCGTAAAGGTAGACGGCTCTTCGTATTTCCACCACCGGAGGATGAGGGCATCGCCATCCGGGTCCTCGACTTCCCATGCGTTCAAATGCATGGATTCTCCGGCTTTGACCCAGACCTCTATGGGGCCTGATGCCGGTTGGCCTTTGTTGTGTATACGGGGAGGATGATTGGCTTCTTCAGGAGAGAGGATACACCAGTCCAGCCGCGCCTGGAAATCCGCCTGGAAGGCATTTCTCCAGCGGAACACTGTGGCGCGCCCCGAGGTGATTTCTCCCACGGTATCCTGGGCGTCGGTCCAGAGCTTGCCGGACTTCTGGAAGCGTCCGCCCCAGCCTCCGTAATCGGGAAAGGCGGGATCTTGAAGTCCGAGCGGCAGGAAATAGAAGAAGGAGGGGGTATCGCCCTCTTTGATAGCTCCGTGCGGATTGTTCTCCTCCCCACCGGTCCAGGTTTTGGTGGGGTATAAGTCTCCGAGAGGACCATGGCCATGGATATGTTCATGGATCCACTCCCGTGACAGGGTGGACAGGTCGCCGCCCACGAACATGCCCCGGTAGACGGATTTGAGCGATGCGCCCCCGGGGTGGCGGGCGTGGATAAGCAACAAATCCGGGATGTGCTGCATGATCCACAGGTTGGTGGAATCCTGATGCCCGATGAAATAGACCCTCAGGTGATCCAGCCGGCCGGTTTTTCCCTCCTGCTTGATCCGATACAGGGCTTGAGCCAGGTCGACTGCGCCCCCCCAGACCGCGATGTTGAGGATGCCCGCATCCGGGCGAAGTATCTCGTTGTAGATATGTTGGGAGCCCGGGGTATCCATGTCTTCCCCAATAGCAGATTCGGCAGGGACATCCCGCCCCGCCACATTGCTGCCGGCGAATATGGTGGCCGAGAGCGCAGCGGGCGGGGTCATCTGCGGGCTGTGCCGCACCAGATTGGGATATACCTCGGCGTAGGCCTGGATAAGGTCATGAAGGATGTCCGGCCGGACCTCGGCGGCCTCATGGGCGTAATTGTTATCGGCGGTGGCGACGAGGCCGACAATATCGACGATATCGGTGTAGAGCAGAAGGCGGATCAGGGATTGGGTGTCATCCGGGTCCTGCCCGATATCGGTGAGGACGAGCAGGCGGGGTTTGGCTGGTGATTCGGACTTTGCCGGAAGAAGGGAACTACCGGCTGACAGGAGTATTCCCAAAACCAGGAGTGGGATAACCAAGGGGTGTCGCATAGGTTCGAAGGTAGAGGTGGGGCGGGGGTTTACCATGCTGATCGACCGAACGTTCAACAGGTTCTCAAAAGATGAATGATAATTTTCATAGTCAGGCTGCCGCAACCTTCCCTATTATCTGCGGAACTATGAACCCCCGTTATTCTCCCATTCTCCTGTTACCCCTGTTCCTTCTATTTAGCGCGTGTGGCAAGCCGTCGGACTCCTCATCCGAAGCCGCTAAGCCGGAGATCGCCTTGATTATGAAATCGTTGGCCAATGAGTTTTTTAAAACGATGGCCGAAGGGGCAGAACAGCATCACCAGGTCAACGCCGAGTCTTATGACCTCATTGTTAACGGGATCAAAAATGAAACCGACCTGGGGCAACAGGTAAACCTGGTGGAGCAAATGATTGCCCGCGGGGTCGACGCGATTGTCATCGCTCCAGCCGATTCGAAGGCCCTGGTGCCCGTTCTGAAACGAGCCAGCGATGCAGGAATCTTAGTAATCAATATCGATAACCGATTAGATGCGGAGACGGTGAAGCAGGCCGGTTTGACCGCACCCTTTGTCGGCCCGGATAACCGGGCGGGCGCCAAAGCAGTAGGAGCCGTTCTGGCCGAGAAGCTGAGCCCGGGGGATCCTGTGGCGATCATAGAAGGGGTGCCCACGGCCTTCAATGGCCAGCAGCGGAGAATGGGATTTGAAGATGCGATGAAAGCGGTCCAGGCCAATATCGTGACCACCCAGGCGGGAAACTGGGAGATGATGAAAGCCAACACCGTGGCCAGCGCCATCCTGACGAGCCATCCCGATTTAAAAGCGATCCTGTGCGCGAATGACAGCATGGCCCTGGGGGCGGTGGCTGCGATCGAAGCGGTGAACCGCACGGACGTCCTGGTCGTTGGATTTGATAATATATCGGCGGTAGAACCGATGCTGGAGGCGGGACGCATGTTGGCCACGGCGGACCAGCATGGAGACCAGCTGGCGGTGTATGGAATTGAAGCCGCCATCAATATCCTGTCCGGATCGGCAGCTCCTGAGGACCGGACCACGGCCGTCGACGTGGTTACCCGTTAGGCGATTCGTGGACTCCCCCCTTTTAACGGTTACGGGATTAAACAAGGCCTACAACGCCCCCGTATTATCCGATTTTCATTTCGACCTGAGGCCGGGCGAATTGCATGCCCTGGTAGGCAGCAATGGTGCCGGGAAGTCGACCTTTGCCAAAATTCTTTGTGGATTAACTCCGCCGAACTCGGGGGATATGGTCCTGGAAGGCGAGGCTTACCAACCCAGGAGCTTGAAGGATGCTCGAGAGCATGGGGTGGTCATGGTCATGCAGGAGCTCAATGTCGTGGGGACCCTGTCGGTGGCGGAAAATCTCTTTTTCGATTCCCTGCCGAACCGGTGGGGCTGGATTGCACAGGACACGTTGGTCGAACAATCGAAGGCGGCGCTTGATCGGGTCGGACTGGGAAACATCGATCCCCATGCATTGGCTGGAACCCTGGGGGTAGGGCATCAGCAGATGATCGAGATTGCCTCTGCGCTGGCTCGAAAATGTCAGCTCCTGATCCTGGATGAGCCTACCGCGGCCCTCACCGACACCGAAGCGAAGGAATTGTTTGAGCAGATCCACCAGTTAACAGCTGCTGGGGTCGGTATCCTATACGTCAGTCATCGAATGGAGGAGATCGAAGCCCTGAGTGACCGGGTGACCGTGCTTCGGGATGGCCGGTCTATCTCTACCTACACGCGAGATGCCCTGGATATGGATCGCCTGGTTTTCGATATGTCAGGGAAACGGCAAGTTTCCTCCACGGCTTCCAGGGGGGAGAGCAGTCAGGGGCCCCCGGCCCTGGAACTCCGGGACTTTGGCAACCATCGGGTCACGGGATTGAATTTCAGTGTCCGATATGGAGAGATTGTGGGGTTGGCGGGGCTCGTGGGTTCCGGGCGAACCGAAACCCTGCGTACCTTGTTTGGGGCGGATCCGCTCCTGGTCGGGGAGATTCGTATCGATGGTAAGCGTGTAGAATTGGGCAGCCCGGAAGCCGCCTTAAAGACGGGTCTGGCACTGTTGACCGAGGACCGGAAGGCGGAGGGGCTACTCTTGCCCCTGGGGATTACGGAGAATGCGATCCTGGCCAGCCACGGACACTTTTCGAAACGGGGATGGGTCCAGGGGGACGCGGCAGAGGCGGAAACCCGGGCCCTGTGTGAACGTCTGGAGGTGCAATACCATGACGTGGATCAGGCGATCGGGAGTTTGTCAGGAGGAAATCAGCAGAAAGTCCTGATGATTCGCTGGTTGATGACGGAAGCCCGGATCTTTCTTCTGGACGAGCCCACCCGGGGAATCGATATCGGGGCTAAGGCTGTCATCTATGAAGTCATGCGCCAACTGGCAAGAGAAGGGAAAGCCATCCTGGTGGTATCCAGCGAGATGCCGGAGCTGATGGAGTTGTGTGACCGAATCCTTGTGCTTTCGGATGGGCAACAGTCGGATGTGTATGAAAAAGACGCCTTTGACGAACATGCTATCACGGAGTCTGCCTTTAAACATTATCAATAATTCATATGGACTGGAAACGCCTGCTTAAAACCTACTCTGGTATGTTCGGTCTCTGGATCGGACTGGTCATCCTGTTTGGTCTGACCAGCGATCGATTTCTAACCGCAGCTACTTTTTCCACGCTGGCATCCCAGATCCCCACCTTGACCGTGATCGCGGCGGGGATGACCCTGGTCATCATCGTGGCGGGGATTGATTTATCGGTCGGTTCGATCATGGGTCTGGCCGGGGCCATATTTGGTGCGGTCCTGATCCAATGGAATTGGCCGCCGTTTTTGGCCATTCCGGCGGCGCTGGCGACGGCGGCCGTGGCGGGTTGGATCAACGGGTCGATCAGTGTCGCTTTCCGGGTTCCTTCGTTCATCGTCACCCTGGGAATGTTGGAAATGGCGAGGGGGGGCAGTTATCTGGTGACCGATTCGCAAACCATGTATCTGGGGGGGGCGTTGCAGGGATTATCCCGGCCCCTTCCCGGGGTGGGCCTGCCCATTTCGTTCTTTCTCGCCGTTGGGGTTGTCATCGTCCTGCAACTCATCCTGTCGCGGACTGTGTTCGGTCGGCGCCTGATTGCCATCGGGACCAATGAAGAGGCGGTCCGTCTCTCCGGCATCAACACCAGGACCCCACAAGTTATGGTGTTTGTCATCTGTGGATTCCTCGCCGGCCTGGGAGCCCTGTTTTACACCGCCCGTTTGGGGTCGGCTGATCCGAACGCGGGAGTAGGGTTGGAACTATCGGCCATTGCCGCCGTGGTCATTGGGGGAACCAGTTTGATGGGGGGAAAGGGGTCCGTCATCAATACCTTCTTCGGGGTGCTTATTATTGCGACCCTGGAGACCGGGTTGGCGCAGATGGGGGCATCGGAGCCGGTGAAACGGGTGGTGACGGGTGGCGTCATTGTCGGGGCCGCGACCTTGGATGCGGTGCGCAATGAGGGCACGGCGGGCTTCAAGCTGCTGGTTCGGAAGTTGTTTGGGCGGCCGAAGGCGGGGTAGGAGGAGCTTCCAGTTTTTTTCGCCACCCTGCGATTGGACTTGCGATAACAACTTAAGGTAGGGTCCGTTGCTTACAACATGGCTGCACTGTCCAGGGCGCACGGGGGAGGCCCCTACGCTCGGTTTACCCGAGAAAGTCCAGGATATCCTGCTTCCGGGGCAGGGAGGGTTGGGCTCCCAGTTTCTGCACGGAGAGGGCCGCCGCTGCCGAAGCAAATTGGACAGCCTCGGGCATCGACTGCCCAGCCACCAGAGCGGCCGCGAGGGCCCCGCAATAACAATCTCCGGCGGCGGTGGTATCGACCGCATCGACAGGGAAGGCCTGAACTTTCCAGGGCGAGCCCTCCTCCAGGATAAGGGATCCGTCGACCCCGAGCGTGATGATGATCGTTTGTGCTCCCAGGGCTTTTAGCTGTTGTCCGGCTTTTTCCGCAGAAGCCTGGTCGACGACAGGTATGCCCGACAACTGCTCCGCTTCCACTTCATTGACGACCAGAACATCACAAGCGTGCAGGGGGGGATTGGGAAATGCGATCGCGGGGGCAAAGTTCCAGAGCACCTGGTTGGCTGGTGTTTTGATTTCTTCCAGAAGGGTGCGGATGGTGTCCTCGGGGATTTCGCATTGCAGGATCCAAAAGGGGACGGATTGAATCTGCTGGGCCCGGGCGGTTACCCAGTCCGGAGTCATGCGCGCGTTGGCTCCCGGGGCGACCGAGATGTAGTTCATCCCGTCAGTTCCCACCATGATGAGGGCGTGGCCAGAGGGCAGATCCTCCACCTGGTCGAGACAGCTCAGGTCAAGCTTGTCGGCCCGGAAGGATTCCACCATGCGGTCGGCATAGGGATCATTGCCGACGGCGTTGAAGAACAGAGTACGGGCGCCGGCCCGGGAGGCGGCTACGGCCTGGTTGGCGCCCTTGCCGCCAAATACCTGGAAGAATTCAGCCCCGGTTACCGTTTCCCCTTTTTCCGGGAGCTTTTCCATTTTCATGAGGAGGTCCACATTGGAACTCCCGATTACAGCGACCTGAGGATTCATGGCTGAAAGGCTAGGGAAGGACTTTGAGAAATTTACGTTTGCCGGCCTGGATGATGACGGGATCTTCAGCCGGTGGCTCCAGGGCGGTGTTGGGGTCTTCGGCTCGCTCCTGGTTTACTTTTACGGCACCGCCCTTAAATAGTCGACGGATTTCTCCCTTGGACTCGAAGAGCATTGACCCCGCCATGGCATCGATGAGGGTGAGCGTTTCAGCCTCTCCGGCCAGGCGCTTCCAGGAGAATTCCGGCATGTCATCCGGTAGTTTATTTTTTGAGAAGACCTGCTCGAACTGCTGGCGTTGATGGACGCCCTGATCCTCGCCGTGAAAGCGGCTCACCAACTCGACTGCGAGAGCCTTTTTCATGTCCATGGGGTGAGCTTGCTGCAAGTCCTCGATTTCCTCGTCGGTCTTGAGCAGGAGCAGGCGGTAATAATCCCACATGACCTCATCGGTGATCGACATGATTTTTCCGAACATATCTTTGGGCACATCGTTAAAAGCGATGAAATTGTCCGCACTCTTGGACATTTTCTTGACGCCGTCTAGCCCGACCAGCAGGGGAAGGGTGATGCAGGCCTGCTCGGGTTGTCCGGCGTCTTTCTGGAGTTGCCGGCCCACCAGTAGATTGAAGAGCTGGTCGGTTCCTCCCAATTCGACATCCGCTTCAATTTGAACCGAGTCATGCCCCTGGAGAAGGGGGTAGAGGAATTCGATGATGGAAATGGGATTCCCGGATTGGTAGCGCTTGGCAAAGTCATCCCGCTCGAGCATCCGGGCCACCGTCATCTGGCGAGAGAGCCGAAGGCAGTCCATGAACGCCATGGGGCCGAACCATTCGCTGTTGCGACGGACGGTGGTGAGCTCGGGGTTGAGGATTTTAAAAGCCTGGTCGAGGTAGGTTTGGGAATTCTCCTCGATTTCCTCCCCGGTCAGGACGGGGCGGGTGTCGCTCCGTCCACTGGGGTCGCCCACCCGTGTGGTATAGTCACCAATAATGAGGATTGCCTCGTGGCCGGCGTCCTGGAATTGGCGCAGCTTATTGAACACCACCATATGCCCGAAAGTGAGGTCGGGTCGCGTGGGATCTACCCCGAGTTTGACCTTGAGCCGTTTTCCGGCGGCCAAGCGCTCTTTGAGGGCGTCTTCCCCGATGATGGTATCAATACCTTGTAGGAATGGGTTCATTCGGTGGAAGGTAAAGGGGGGAGGGGCATGGTGTCTAGTGTCTAGTGTCTACCCGGCTTCACCGCTAGGGGCTGGAGATGGATGCTGGATCCCGCTTCCAAGGCTGCGGAGGACATGGTGCTGGGTGGTGGAGGGCCGGGGTCGGTTCCGGGATCCAGAACGAGAGGAGGTTTTCTCTGAAAACTGAAGTCTGGTGTCTCGTTATCTGCCCCGCTTCGAGCGTCTGGGCTCAGGATTCTGGGATCTCTCGACCACATTCGACAATTACCTGTTGCATGGGGAAAGGGGGATGGTAAATTTAAGGTTTTCATTCCGATTCAACAAGCAATTCAACCATAGGACTTCAAATGGCACTTACCGTTGGGACTCAGGCTCCAGATTTTATTCTTAAAACAAAAACCGCTGATGGCTTACAGGATGTTAAGCTGAGCGACAATTTCGGAGAAAGCGCGACTGTTCTCCTTTTTTTCCCCTTCGCCTTTACCGGTGTCTGCACCGATGAGCTTTGCAGTGTGAGTGAGGGGCTTGGCGAATACGATGCCCTGGACGCCAAAGTTTTTGGGATCAGTGGAGACAGCCCCTTTTCCCAAGAGGTCTTTGCCCAAAATCATCAAATCACGGTTCCATTGTTGAGTGACTATAACCACGAAGTGGCCGCAGCCTATGATGTCGCTTATGATGAACTTCTTGGCATGCGCGGGGTCTCCAAACGGAGTGCATTTGTGATCAACAAGGAAGGCAGCATCACCTTCAGCAGCTCCAGTGATGATCCGCACGATCTGCCTGATTTTGAAGCCATCAAGACTGCTCTGAAAGGGTAGGGTCAGAAATCAGATGCCAAAGGTCAGAGGTCCGGAGCCGGTTTTCAGTGTATCCGCCCCTGGCCACTAGCTAGCAGTCGTCCATCACGTGAATCCTTTCGACTTACCATCAAACACCAAGTCCCCATGTCCTTCATTCCAAACCCGTTTGACACCTTAGTTCCATTTACCAGCGAAAGCACTGGGCAGTCCGGCTACATGTACTCGCTCCCGAAGCTGGAAGCGCAGGGCCTTGGAAAGATTTCCAGGCAGCCAGTCAGTATCCGCGTCCTGCTGGAAGCTGTGCTGCGGAATTGTGATGGTGTGCGCGTCGAAGAAGCCGATGTGCGGGAATTGGCCGGCTACAACGCGGAGAATCCCTCGCCGAAAGAGGTGCCGTTTGTGGTGAGCCGGATTGTCCTGCAGGACTTTACCGGCGTGCCGCTACTGGTGGATCTCGCAGCGATGCGGGATGCGGTGAAAGATCAGGGGCATGATCCTAAAATGATTGAGCCCCTCGTCCCGGTTGACCTGGTCGTGGACCACTCGGTACAGGTGGATCGGTCGGGATCGGCCGCGGCGTTTACCCAAAACCTCGACATCGAATTTGAGCGCAATCGGGAGCGGTATGAGTTCCTGAAATGGGGCCAGCAGGCCTTTGATACGTTTTCGGTGGTTCCCCCTGCGGTCGGGATTGTGCACCAGGTCAACCTGGAGTACCTCGCCCGTCTCGTCTTTGCCAAGGAAATAGAGGGAAAGACGGTCTTTTATCCGGACACACTGGTGGGTACCGATTCCCACACCACGATGATCAATGGTTTGGGCATCGTCGGTTGGGGGGTTGGCGGTATTGAGGCTGAGGCCGGCATGCTTGGCCAACCGGTAGCCTTCCGCACACCAGAGGTGATCGGGGTATACCTGACGGGGGAAATGACCGAAGGCGTAACTGCTACGGATCTCGTCCTCCGGGTAACCCAGATGCTGCGTGAAGAAAAGGTCGTTGGAAAGTTTGTGGAGTTCTTTGGGCCCGGAGCAGCCAGCCTCTCCCTGGCCGACCGGGCGACCATCGGCAACATGGCTCCGGAATACGGGGCAACAATCGGATTTTTCCCCGTGGATGAGAAGACCCTCGATTACATGCGGATGACCGGTCGTTCGGAAGAGCAAATCAATCTGATCCGTGATTACTACCAGGCCCAGGGAATGTTTGGGATGCCCGATCAGGGAGAGGTGGACTATACCAAAGTGGTTGAACTGGACCTGGTTAGCATTGTCCCTGCGGTGGCCGGACCGAAGCGTCCACAGGATCGCATTAACCTGCCTGATCTGAAGTCGACCTTCGATAGCCTGATGGATATGCCAAAGGCAGAGGGCGGTTTTGGCCTAGCTTCAGAGGCTCGTGGCACCCGAGTGCCTGTGAACGGGATGGAAGCGCGTGAGGCGGGAGTCGCTGTTGCGGAGACTGAGATCGGGAACGGTTCTGTCGTGATTGCAGCCATCACTTCCTGTACGAATACTTCCAATCCTTCGGTGATGGTTGCCGCGGGTCTATTGGCGAAAAAGGCGGTGGAAAAGGGGATGACCGTGGACCCGGCGGTAAAAACCAGCCTGGCACCGGGATCCCGGGTGGTGACGGACTACTTAAATGAAACCGGGCTCCAACCCTATCTCGACCAACTGGGTTTCAACCTGGTAGGGTATGGGTGCACGACCTGTATCGGGAATTCCGGCCCGCTGGATCCCGCGATCGAGCAGGCGATCAAAGCCGGAGACCTGGTGGCTGCCAGTGTATTGAGCGGAAATCGGAATTTTGAAGCCCGGATCCACTCGGCGATCAAAGCCAACTTCCTGATGAGTCCCCCGCTCGTGGTGGCCTTTGCCCTGGCTGGACGGGTCGGCATCAATATGGAGACTGATCCGATTGGAAATGACCGGGATGGAAATCCGGTATACCTGAAAGACCTCTGGCCGACCCACGACGAAATATCCGCCGAGGTGGCCAAGGGGCTTAAGCCTGATATGTTCATTTCCCAATACAGCAATATCATGGATGCGAATCCCAAATGGATGAGTATCTCATCTGCTGAAGGGGAGGTCTACCAGTGGAAGGGCGATAGCACCTATATTCAGCTGCCTCCTTTCTTTGAGGGCTTTACGATGAAGCCGGGGAAGATCGAAGCGATTGCAAACATGCGACCGCTCGGCATCTATGGAGATTCCGTTACGACCGACCATATTTCTCCGGCTGGGGCCATCCCCGAAGATGGACCCGCGGGTCAGTTCCTTATCGAGAAGGGAGTGGGGAAGCGCGAGTTTAACAGCTTTGGATCCCGGCGTGGAAATGACCGGATCATGACCCGCGGAACCTTTGCCAACGTCCGCATCAAGAATCGCCTGGCGGATGGGAAAGAGGGCGGTTACACCAAACTGATGCCCGAGGGCGAATTGATGTCGGTTTTCGAGGCGGCCAAGCATTACGACGAGCGCAAGGAACCCCGTATTGTCTTTGGTGGTGTTGACTACGGGATGGGGTCCTCCCGGGACTGGGCTGCTAAAGGAACGAGTCTGCTCGGCGTTAAGGCCGTAGTGACGAAAAGCTTTGAGCGGATCCACCGCAGTAATCTGATCGGTATGGGGGTCTTGCCACTCTGTTTTAAAGACGGGGACGATGCCGATTCCCTTGGACTGACCGGAGAGGAAACCTTCTCGCTCAAGGGCCTGGACGACGCGAGCTTTGAGCCTCGACAAGATGTGACGCTGGAGATCCGCCGTCCAGATGGACAGGTTGATTCGGTTCAACTGGTGGTGCGGATTGATACCGGGATCGAGGCTGAATATTATCGACATGGGGGGATCCTTCCCTATGTCTTGAGAAACATCATTCAAGCCAATAGCTGAACTTTATTTATCTGCTGACTAATGCCGAACCATGCCCAGTCGGCATTTCTTGTAAACGCCCAACAAGACCCGGTTCTCCTCAAAATAATCGGTAAGGCTTCCTACCTCAACTCGGCCCCGGTTAGTGAGTTTTTTGAAGAGATGATCGACCAGGGGAGGTCTGCTTTTGTGGTGGACTTCCAGGATTGCACCGGGATGGACAGCACATTTCTCGGGATATTGGCGGCCACTTCGATGGATCTGCGTCGCATGGAGTCGCCCGGGAGTCTGGTACTGTGTCGCCTGAACGAGCGAAACCTGGAACTGGTGCGCAACGTTGGTTTGCACCGGATCCTGACCGTGAGCTCCGGGGTCGAGCCAAGGGTGCAGCCGGATGGCACTGCCCTGACCCAGGATGCGGGATCGGCCGACCAGGTCGCGGCCAATGCCAGGCTCGTCCTAAAGGCCCATGAAGCCCTCTGTGAGGTAGATCAGTCCAATATTCAGAAATTCCAGGATGTTGTCAGTTTCCTACGGCGGCAGATCGAAGAAGAATAAGATGGTTTGAGGAGTTGCCGCTATGAGTTTTGTCCTCCTCGTTGTCCTGGTTCTATTGTCCATCGTTTTTTGGGAAACCTTCAAGGTTAAGACGCGGACCATCGTAGACTTGGATGAACAGAACCAGCTATTGGAACAGGAACGGGAACTGGTTATTCGCTTCATGCACAACATGGTTGAAGCCCTGGGTGGAGGTGCGGATCGGAGTGCCCTCTGGGAACAGATTGTACATGCCAGTATCCAGGCGACCGGAGCGCTGAGCGCGGCCGTGTTTGAATTACAGAATGGGAGCCAGTTGAAGGGGGTAGCGGTCGAAGGGCTGTTTCCCCCGCACCGGCACCTGCCGGAGAGTTCGCGCATGAAGCTGACGACCCGGGCGAAGTATATCGAGCAGATCTTGAAGTCGGAAACTTTTGTCGTTGGAGAAGGAATCGTCGGGTCGGTGGCCAAGACAAAAAAAGGGGAACTGGTGCCGGATGCCACCGAGGATACCCGCATCAACCAACACGATGATCCAGCCCTGCTGGTGCGTTCGATCATCGTTTGTCCTATCTTGTTTCAGAATCAACTCCTTGGTGTGCTTGCTGTGGTGAATCCTGCTGACGGTCTGGAATTCAATAAAACAGACTTTTCCCTGGTGGAGAACCTGGCTGAACAAGCGGGTCTGGCCATCCACAATGCCGACATCATGCACATTCAGATGGAGAAGAACCGTCTGGATATGGAATTGGAACTGGCGAGTAATATTCAAGGCCTCCTCCTTCCTAAAGCGTTCCCGAAAACCGATGAACTCGATGTGCATGCCACCTACATTCCGGCCCAGAAAGTCGGGGGCGATCTTTACGATATCTTTGTGCTCGATGCCCATCGTGTGGGAATTGCCATTGCTGATGTATCCGGAAAAGGGGTGCCCGGTTCGCTCCTGATGGCGATCTGCCAAACCAACCTGAGACACTTTGCCCGCCGGCATGACAGTCCGGCCCGGGTACTATCCGCCATCAATGGTGAGATGATGAACGCCGGGATGCGTAAAGATAAGTTTGTGACCATGGTCTATGGCATCATCGATACCCGGAAGAATGAAATTGTGCTGGCCCGTGGAGGCCACGAGCCACCGCTTTATCTGCAGCGGGTTGGTCCTCACCGGCGATCCGAAGTGATATCGGTCCAGTCGGAAGGGATGGCTCTGGGTATGGTCCCCTCGGATATCTTTGACGAAATAGTTGAGGATAAGGTGATCCCGTTTCATCCCGGAGAGGTCTTTGTCCTCTATACCGATGGGGTCACGGAGGCGGTTAATGAGGAGGGAACTGAGTTTGCCTTTTCACGTTTGGCCGACCGGGTAAGCCTGCTCACGGATCAACCCTCCAGAGTGGTCAATAACGGTATTATGGATGCTGTGGTGGAGTTTTCTGCCCGGGATTCCTACGAAGACGACCTGACCCTGGTGACCGTGGTGAGGACCGGGAGTTCGGAGGAAAGTGGATAGCGGTGAGATGTCGGGAGATATTTCGGAAGAAACTGCTCCGCTATGGGGTGATCGCATTTGGGTGTTTATACGCCCTGGTTTGCGTCCTTGGCTGTGTGAGTCAGCGGTCCGTGGTTTGGCCGATGAGCATGGAGGAGGAGGTGGATCGCCCGGTGCCTCCGGGAGCCCGGCTGACCTGGGCGACGACAGAAGAGGGCGACCTGGTAGAGGGTTGGTTGTTTTTGGGTGAGGGGGTAAGCGTCGAGCGCCCGGGACCGGCCTTGGTGTTTTTCCACGGAAATAACGAGTTGATTGACCACTGCCTGGAGTTTGCCGAGGTCTACCCGAAGTGGGGCCTTTCTGTGATGTTAGTCGAGTATCGGGGCTATGGGCGTTCCGGGGGAAAGCCGAGCCGAGAAGGGGTTCGGTCCGACATGATTCAATTTTATAACTGGCTTGTGGATCAGCCAGAAGTGGATGCGGACCGAATCGTCTTTCAGGGGCGGTCCCTGGGAGGAGCGGTGGCAGCTGACTTGGCGGGAGAAGTGGCCCCGGCCGCGCTCATCCTGGTCTCCACGTTTACGTCGATGGAGGTCATGTTCTGGCGCTTTGGGATTCCCGGGTTTATGGCGTCGGACAAATACCGAACCGAATCTTTGATGGAGACCTTCTCCTTTCCGGTCCTCGTGATCCATGGCAATCGGGACAATATCGTTCCTGTTGGTCATGGCCGGGAGCTGGGCTCCCTGGGAGCGGATACGCAATATATCGAGTACGATGCAAATCATGACCTACCGACCGACTGGGATCGGTTCCAAACGGACATACAACGGTTTTTAAGAGAGAAGGGGATCCTTGGCGGACCGTGATAACGGGGGCTTAACGTCAGAATACGCGGAGATGGATTATTCCATGTTAATGGTTGTTTTTCGACCGGGATCCCTGGAAAACCGAATATTTGGCGAGCGCAAGGCTACGGAATTTGTCCCGCCCATTGATTGGTGCCCCTGATCCTTGATATTAAATGGGATGGCCTTTGACATCCATTTGTCTATAACGACTGTAATTTTATGGCCTTACCATCCACACCCACAGCAAGCAAAGCCGTGATCGACCGGGAAGCCTACCCCGATGCCCGGGGGCATTTCGGCGAATTTGGCGGCATGTATGTGCCTGAGACGTTAATGACTCCGCTGCAGGACCTGACAGATGCCTATCTGGAAGCCAAGGAAGATCCCGCCTTTCGGGAGGAGCTCGACATGTATCTGCGTGAATTTGCCGGGCGTCCGACCACGCTTTATTTTGCGGATCGATTGACGGAAGCTCTGGGTGGGGCACAGATCTATTTTAAACGGGAAGACCTGCTGCATACCGGGGCGCACAAGATTAATAATGCTCTGGGGCAGGCCTTACTCGCAAAGCGCATGGGGAAGCAGCGTATTATTGCCGAAACCGGTGCCGGCCAGCACGGGATCGCGACCGCCTCCATCTGCGCCAAGCTCGGCCTCGAATGCGTCATCTATATGGGTGCAGAGGATATGCGGCGCCAGGCCTTGAATGTCTACCGGATGCGGTTATGTGGGGCAGAGGTGCGTGGGGTCGAAGCCGGGCAGAAAACCCTGAAGGAAGCGGTTAACGAAGCGATGCGCGACTGGGTCACTCACGTCCGCCATACCCACTATATTCTGGGATCGGCCCTGGGTTGCCATCCCTTCCCGATGATGGTTCGCGATTTCCACCGGGTGATTGGTGAAGAGACCCGCCAACAGATTCTGGAGAAGGCGGGTCGCCTGCCGGATGAGATGATTGCCTGCGTAGGGGGTGGCAGTAATGCCATCGGACTGTTTTTTGAGTTTTTGGAAGAACCGGACATCCGGCTCATCGGGGTAGAGGCTGGTGGGCGTGGGATTCGTCAAGGTGAACACGCCGCCCGTTTTGCCGGAGGCAAAATCGGGGTGCTGCAGGGGTGCAAGACCTGGATCCTTCAGACAGGAGATGGACAGATCGAGTTGACCCACTCCGTTTCTGCAGGATTGGACTACGCGGCGATTGGCCCGGAGCATGCGTTCTACGAGCAGATGGGGCGCATTGAATATGCCTACGCAACGGACGAAGAAGCGTTGGATGCGTTTCAGACTTTATCTCGAGTGGAAGGGATCATTCCGGCCCTGGAGACGAGTCACGGAGTCGCTCACACGATTGTGCGGGCGAAGGCCCTGTCCCCGGATAAGGTCGTCGTTTGCAATCTTAGCGGGCGTGGTGATAAGGATGTGGCCGAGGCCCGACGGGTGTTGGAATCCATGGAGACGGATTCTGCATAAAGCATCATGAATAGCATGACCGGATACGGTCGTGGTTCTGCCGCGACGGAGAAGTGGGAGCTGGTGGTCGAGGTGTCCTCCGTGAACCGGAAAAACCTGGAAGCCCAGGTGTCTACACCGAAGGAGTGGATTGGGTTGGACCGCATCCTGAACGACAAAATTCGGGAGCAAGCCAGCCGGGGAAAAGTATACCTCCAACTGAAGATTCAGGAATTTGGGGAAGGGGCTTCCCTGCAATGGGATGAGTCCCTGATCCGAGAGGGACTAAAGCGGCTCAGAACTCTTGCGGAAAGCGAAGGGGTACCCTTCGAGGTGAATGCTGAGCTTCTGTTACAGCTGGCAACCGGCTTGCAATCGAATGGCCAGATACCGGACTGGGTAGAGTTGGAGGAAGAGATTCTGGCCGCCAATCAGCTTGCCCTGGACGAATGGGTAACGATGCGAGCGACGGAGGGAGAGGCCCTCAAAGTTGACCTGGACCAGCGGCTGACCGAGTTGAGAGCGGATGTGGATCGTATCGAAGGGTTTTCCGGCAACACCGTAAAGGAGTATCGCGAGAAGTTGATGGACCGGCTTCGGTCTGCCGACCTCGAGTTGGATCCTGAGGATGACCGGGTCTTAAAAGAGATCGCCCTTTTTGCTGACCGCTGTGACATCTCCGAAGAGATCACCCGGTTGAACAGCCACCTCGATCAATTGAGTGCCGCGATGGCAGAGCAAGGTTCGGTCGGACGAAAAATGGACTTTATCCTGCAGGAGGTTTACCGTGAGCTGAATACGATTGGAAGTAAGTCGAACAATATCGACATCAGCCGGCTGGTAATCGATTGCAAAAACAATTGGGAACGCCTCCGGGAACAGGCAGCGAATGTTGAATGAGCTTTTGCCTGTAATAGAGAAATCCTAAATTCTAATATCCAAATCCTAAAAGAATCCGAATGGCGAAAACAGGAATGAACCAAACCACTCGGATTTCGGAATCTTCAACCGTGGTCTCATGAGTGAGCCTGTAGCAGTGGTCGGTGGCGGTCTGGGTGGCCTGGCTGCTGCGATCCGGCTGCAGGCTGCCGGGGAACAGGTGTTGCTGTTGGAGCAGGGACCCCACCTGGGGGGTAAGTGTAATCGTCTGGAATGGGAGGCCTATACATTTGATACCGGACCATCGCTCCTGACTATGCCCTTTGTGGTGGAAGCCCTATTTGAGTCGGCTGACCGGGAGCGGACTGATTATCTGGAATGGGACCGCCTGGAGCCTGCGTGCCGGTATTTTTTCCCGGATGGAACGCGATTCGATATGATGGGGAATCTGGAAGCCAGCCGGGAGGGCATTCGGGAGCACTTTCCCGATCAGCTGGACGGTTGGGACCGGTTTATCCAGTACGGGAAGCAGTTGTGGGATATTAGCGGGCCAGCCTTTCTCTTCCACCCATTGGACTGGAAGGTGCCGTTCCGGGTGAACGTATTTCAGGCCCTGGCCAACCTGGGGAAACTGCGGCCCAAACCCATGGATCAAGCGATCCAGGAGCATTTTTCAGATCCACGACTCATTCAGCTCTTTCGCCGGTATGCAACCTACAATGGTTCCGACCCCAGTCGGACCCCGGCAACCTTTAACGTGATTCCATATGTAGAACTCGCTTTCGGGTCCTGGCACTGTAAGGGAGGGATGTATGCCCTGGTGTCGGCGCTGGAGCAACTTGCCCTGGACCTGGGTGTGGAAATCCAAGTGGGGACGGGAGTGGAAACCTTAAGCTTTTCGGCGAATGGTAAACAGGTGAGCGCCCTGAACCTCGTCGGGGGCGAACGGCTCGGGGCCAAGCAAGTGGTGGTGAACCTGGATGCGATTACGGCCTTGGCCGGTGACTTGTTTTCTAATCACCCGCTTCATGCGTATTGGGGAAATCGATACAAGGATCGGGAGGCCTCAGTCAGTGGGTTTGTCTCCCTGTTGGCAGTAAAGGGAGCAGTGCCCGGATTGGATTGTCACAATATTTTCTTCTGTGAGGACTACGACCGGGAATTTAAACAGGTCTTTACCGAGGCCAATGCCCTGGAGGACCCTACGCTCTACCTGCATAATCCATCCCATATTGATTCCAGCCTGGCTCCAGAGGGGGGAGCCAGTTGGTTCCTCCTGGCTAATGCTCCCAGTCTCGACCGTTTTTCCAAGTGGAATGAGTTTTATGGTCCCTTTATTCAGGACCATTTGTGGAGTCAGATGCAGCGGCATGAGTTGGACCTAGACTCCCTTGAAGTCTCCTGGACTCACACACGGAATCCCACCTACTTTCGTGACACTTACGGTGCCTGGCAGGGAGCGCTTTACGGCTTGAGCAGTAATACGGTGAGCGATGCCTTTTTCCGGGTGCGGAATGATTTTCCACGGGTGGAGAATCTTTTCTTCGCGGGGGGGAGTGCACACCCGGGGGGTGGCATTCCCCTGGTCCTCCTGAGTGGAAAGATGGCGGCGGAAGCAGCATTGAGATAATGCTGAGCACGAGTTTCCAGATTCTGGAAAAAACGTGAATGCGAAGACCTGAGCTGGGAATTGCCCTTATTTTTTGAAATTTGAGATATTTGTATTGTTTAGCATTTAGAGATTAGCATTTAGACATTTTTGTGAAGCGTTTCCAAATTTTTGATACACCGGGATTCGCCCGGCTTTGGACCATCCTGCTCGTGTGGTTTGCCGTATGGAGCCTGGTCGGGTTTTTTGTAGTGGGCCTCAATCTTGACATTCCCGGAGGAGCGACGGCGGATATGATCTTTATGGGCCTGGCCGCCAGCCTGATCTTGATGGAAACGGCCAAGATGCGGGGGTGGCGGACAGCCTGGCTCAGTTTTGTCTGGGTGGCGGTATTTTCCGGAGCTGTAGAAATCATGGGGGCGGTGACCGGATTTCCTTTTGGGGTATACCACTATACCGATGCCTTTGGCCTGAAAGTCTTCGGGATCCTCCCCCTTACGGTTCCTCTGGCCTGGTGGATCGTGGTACAGCCGATGTATCAGTTGGCGGACCTGAGGTTTCGTGGGATGCGGATGGAGCGCTATATCCTAATCCCCTTTCTGGTGAGCACGGCAGCGGTGTGGGTCGATCTCTTGCTAGAGCCCGTCGCCTGGCTCGTGCGGGGGTATTGGATCTGGGAAGGACCGGGTCGATACTTCGGGGTGCCCTCCCAGAATTTCGCGGGTTGGTTTGGGACAGCCTTTATCATTTGCCTGGGCTTGTTAAAGGTGGAGAGATCGGTGAATACGGAAACGACCACGCATATTCCGGCGACCTTCAGTTGCGGTGTGCTCGCGGTGGTTATCCTCACCTTCTGCCTTTCCGCGCTGATGAAAGGCTATATCTTACCCACGCTTATTGGGATGAGTTTCCTGGGCTTTCTGGTGGGATCTTTTTTATCTTTTTCGCGTCGCTATCGCTCTTGGGTAGCACAAAAAACGCAAGGATGAAGTAGAGGAAGACGCCCGTGGTAATCCCGCTGTCGGCAATGTTGAAGGCGGGGAATCGAGGGCCGATGAAGGGCACGTCGAAGGGAAAGTGGACATCGAGGAAATCGATGACATGACCATGCCAGACGCGGTCGATGAAATTACCGAGGATTCCCCCAATAATAAGCCCAAACACGATCTGAAGGGAGGGGCGATGGAGTTCCAGATCTTTACGAAACAGATATATGGCGGCAATAGCCACGATGGCGAGGATGGCGAGGAGCCAACCATAACCGGCAAAGGCACCAAAAGCAGCTCCCTTGTTGCCAATGTGGACCAGGTAAAAAGTACCATCGATAATTGTTTTCCAGGGAGGATTATATGTCCCCTCGGGAATGGTGTTCAGCACCCATTGTTTGGTGGCTAGATCGAGCGTGAGGATGACGACAGCGGTGGCATGCAGCCGCCAGGCTCGCATAGCTTTCGCCGCCAGACCCCCTGCGGGGTGGGGCGGAGCAGGGCTATTCATCGTCGTCGTCGGAGGCGAGGGTCGGTCCGTCATCCACATCCGAAAAGACTCCGCCACGCTCGACCTTACGCCGGTTCATGCGCTCATATTGCGATTGGCCTTCCACGGAGTAGCGGGTGAAGGGCACGGCCATGAGGCGCTCCCGGGAAATGGGCTGTCCGGTGATTTCGCACACCCCATAAGTCCCATCAAAAATGCGCTGAATGGCTTTCTCGATCTCGGAAAGGATTTCCTGCTCGTTGGAAACCATGCTGATGGCGAGATCGCGGTCGAAGGTATCGGTGCCGGCATCGGCCTGGTGTTGACCATAACCGGAGAGGTCTCCAGAGTCTTCACGACTGGAGCGTTTGAGGGTCTCATTCGTGTGGAGTTGCAGCTCGTCGGTGAAGTGATTCCTCAGCTCGATAAGGGCCTTGTAGTATTTAGAAAGCTTTTTGGGCACCTTTTGCTCGTCGTGGTTATTGGCAGAGGAGCTGCCATTGCCTCCGGTGAGACCGAGAATGTCATTGATGGAGGCTGCGCCCAAATTGCGTTTTTCTACCTTGATCTCCGGGGTGGGCTCGACCTGCTTTTTGGTCGCGGCCTTAGCCGCGGCCTTTTTTTCTTTCTCTGCCGGGGCAGGTTTCTTGGTTTTTAGAACAGCCTGCACATCGTCGAGCGTAAAGCCGGTCGGTGCGGCCTTTTTGGGAGTGGATACCTTAAAGATAGCCGGGGTATTTTTCTTCTTATTGGAGACGACGGCCGACTTCTTCGGGGCAGATGTCTTTTTCGCGGCGGCTTTCTTTGCGGGAGCCTTCTTTTTGGCCGCGGTCTTTTTTGCGGCGACCTTTTTCTTCGCGGGGGCCTTCTTTGCAGCTGTCTTAGGGGATGTTTTTTTCTTAGCCGGCATGATATTGAGTGTTACTAAATACAAGAACAGGGCGGTTCTGAAGAACCACCGGAAAGGGTTATGGTTAGGGATTTGAAAGGTTGAGGGATTCAAGGGCCTGGGCGTCTCTGGGGGAGACCGGTCCCCAGGCGGTGTCGGTTAATTCCGGAACCCAGCGCCAACTGCGCGGGCACTTTTGATATCCCAGGGATTCGGCCGGAACCGCTTCAAGGTGGATAGACGCATCGGTATCATCGGTATCAGCAAGGGATAGTCGGACCTCACTGACCTGAAAAAGTTCGGCCAGTTTCTCTGAAAAATGTTCCAGGGGGGCGCGGGCCGGGTGCGCCGGGCCAACGGTGAGGCTGACCACGGAGTCGAGCCCCTGCCCGATTTTCTTGTCCTGGCGCAAGGTTTCCAACTGCTCATTGACCAGCTCCTTTACCCCAAGGAGGCCATCAAAGGCTGTGTTCAGCTCCACATTGAGCCAGGTCTGGGGCAGGACTGGCCAAGGCTGCTCGGCCACGTAAGAATCGGCAAAATCGGAATTGGACTGATAATAGGCCCAGGCCTCTTCCGTGGTGAAGGGGCAAATAGGATTTAGAATCGTGACCAGAGCTCTAAAGATATGATCCAGGGCCGTCTGAGAGCTACGTCTCAAGGGATGATCATGCGCCAGGGTATAGAGACGGTCTTTCAGGATATCATGATAACTGGACGACAGGGTGACGGTGACGAAGTTGATGATCGCCTGGTAGCCGCGGTGGAATTCGTAATGATCAAAATTGCTTTCCACCGTTTGGACCAGGGTGGCCGTCTGGTGGAGGGCCCACTGGTCGATGGCGTCCATCTCCCCATAGGGGATGGCCTGGGTGGCCGGGTCAAAATCATGAAGATTGCCAATCTGGTAGCGGAGGGTGTTCCGGAGACTACGGTAGGAATTGGAAATGTTTTTAATGATTTTCTCCGAGACCGGGACGTCGCCGCGATAGTCCTGAGAGCACAGCCAGAGGCGTACGACATCAGCTCCAAACTGCGAGATATAGGCGTCGCTGGTTTGGGGCTTTTTCTTGGAACCGTCAGACTTGGAGATCTTGGTCCCGTCCTCGTTCACCATGAAACCATGCGTGATGACTTTATTAAAGGGTGCATCGCCGTGGGTCATGATTCCCACCCAAAGGGAAGACTGGAACCAGCCGCGATGCTGGTCACTTCCCTCGAAATAGAGGTCACAGGGCCGGTACAACTCCGGATGCTCCAGGAGGACGGAGTTCTGGCTATTGGCCGAGTCGATCCAGACGTCCAGGGTGTCGCGTCCGCATTTCAATTGAGACGGGGCAGGCCAGCCCTCGGGTAAATCAATACCCTTAAGCAGCTGCTCGGCCGACCAGTCAAACCAGATATCTGTGCCATGATCCCGAACTTTGGCGGCAATCCCGCGGATAACCGGCCCGCTGAGATAGGCTTCTCCATTTTCGTCGTAGAAGGCCGGGATGGGCACACCCCAGCTACGCTGGCGGCTGATACACCAATCCGGGCGGTTCTCTACGGCCCCGCGGATCCGGTTTTCCCCCCAGGCGGGGATGAAGCCGTGGTTGGCAGCCAACTTATCAATCTCGGAAAGGGCGTCGCTACGCAGACCATCTTTGTCGAGTTCGATAAACCACTGGTCCATGGCTCTGAAAATGACCGGTGTTTTGGAGCGCCAGCAGTGCGGGTACTGATGGTGATACACTTCAAAATGCAGGAGGGAACCATTGTTCTCGATGATTTGCAGGACGCCCTTATTGGCAGGAGAGCGGCCTTTCACCTCGAGGAGAGAGAGCCCGACAAGGGATTCGGGGAGTTGGCCATCGTCTACGAATTTCCCCTCGTCGTCCACGGGGGCATAGATCTCCAAGCCGTATTTCAGGCCGGTCACGTAGTCGTCGAGTCCATGGCCGGGGGCGGTGTGGACACAGCCGGTGCCGGATTCGGTCGTCACATAGTCGGCCAGGACGAGGAGGCTGTCGCGGTCGATAAAGGGGTGACGTGCTTTGAGTCCTTCGAATTCCTTTCCAAGAAGGATTTTTCCGGAGTCCGCACCGGACCACCCCGTCTTTTTCAGGAAGTCTTCCACGAGGGGTTCGGCGAGCAGGTATTGCTCATTCTCGTAGGTCACGACCTCGTAACGCACCTCGGGGTGCAAGGCGATGGCCAGGTTGGCCGGAAGCGTCCAGGGAGTGGTCGTCCAGATAACCACGTTGAGGGGGCCTTCCAGTCCGATTTTGACGGACTCTTCAGCAGGCAGCTCAAACTTTACATAAATCGAAGGGCTTTTGTGGTCCTTGTATTCGATTTCAGCTTCGGCCAGGGCGGTGGCGTAGGGGATTGACCAATACACCGGTTTCTTGCTGCGATAGATCAGGTCTTTCTCGACAATCTTGGCGAGGGTCTCCAGCTCGACTGCCTCATAGGCAGGATGAATCGTCCAATATGGGTTTTCCCAGTCTCCCAGAACTCCGAGACGGATAAATTGCTGGTCCTGACGGACTTTGTACTCAGCGGCAAACTCGGCACAGCGTTTGCGAATCTCCAGCGGCGTATAATCCTTCCCCTCCTTTTGCATTTCCTGCATGACTTTTTGCTCGATGGGGAGACCGTGGGAGTCGTACCCGGGAACGTAAGGGCTTTCGTATCCCCGGAGGCTCTTGTAACGGACAATTGCGTCTTTGATCACCTTATTGAGGGCCGTCCCGATATGGACATCTCCGCTGGTAAACGGAGGACCGTCATGAAGGACAAACACCTTGCCATTCCCCTTAGCGGAGCGATTTTTTTCAAGGATACGGTGGTATAAATTGTCTGACTCCCACATCTGGAGACGTTCTGGTTCACGTTTCACCAGATTGGCTCGCATCGGAAAATCCGTGACGGGGAGATTCAGGGTATCTTTCAGTTCAGGTGGCATGGAGGCCTACGATCAGATGTTCAAATGGAAGCCGGAAAGCATGCCCTAAAGGTCCGGTTAGTCAAGGGCGAATCAGCAGGGGTGAGTGGGCCTTGAGGAGAAGCAAATGGGGCGATAAGTGCCGGATTCTGGTTGAATTTGCTACACTTCGATTGACGTGAGAGGGATTTCTCTGCACATAAGACGGCTTTTAGTCATAAACGGCCAAATTTATGGATTCATTCCTCACGTCCTTTTTAGCAGGGCTTCCCCTCTACGTCCTTTTCATCATCATTTGCGTGTTTCTCTATGTATTGGGGAAGGGTGCGGATATTCTGGTAGAAGAAGCGGTCGCGCTTTCTGTGCGCTGGGGCGTGCCAACGGTCTTGATCGGGGCAACCATCGTTAGCTTGGGGACGACGTTTCCCGAAATGGCCGTTTCGGTCATGAGCGCGATTCGGGGAAACCCGGGGTTGGCACTGGGGAATGCAGTGGGATCGATTATTGCGGACACCGGGTTAATCCTTGGGCTGGCGGCTATAATGAAGCCCCTGCCGTTGAGAAAGGAAATTGTCAATCGGCAGGGCTGGATCCAGGTGGCATCTGGGATTCTCCTCGTCCTGGCCTGCTTCCCCTGGGGGAACCCCGGGCAAGTTTTCACCGTGGGGGGCAACCTCCCGCAATGGATGGGGTTTGTTTTTGTTGGCCTGCTGGTGGCCTATATTTATTTTTCGATCCGCTGGTCCCGAAACGGGCAGGCTCCCGAGGAGGCCGGAGTCCTGGAGAATAGCGATAAAAACTCCAATACCTGGGTGGTGTTTTTCAAACTGCTCTTTGGCCTGGCTCTGATCCTGGTGTCTTCCCAAATCCTGATCCCCTCAGTGGAGGAAACGGCCTATCGGCTCAAGGTGCCCGATGCGATTATTGCGGCGACCCTGGTGGCCCTGGGGACCTCGCTTCCCGAGTTAGTAACCGCCATTACCTCGGTTCGCCGTGGACACGGGGAGTTGGCTGTGGGCAATGTTATCGGGGCGGATATCCTCAATGTCCTGTTTGTAGCTGGGATAGCTGCGTCGGTCACCCCGGTCGGGCTGGAAGCCACAGCCTATTTCTTCCGCTTTCTGTTTCCCGCCATGCTACTGCTGCTGATTGTCTTCCGGATCGGAATTTTTGTGTCGAAGACACACCTGACGCGTCCCTTTGGCGTCATTATGCTCGCCATTTATGCCGGGGTGACGGTGCTGAGTTATTTCCTTGGCGTGGATATTCATTAAGTGAGGAGCGGAGAGAGGTGTGAGGTTCGGGATCCCGAGTTCCGGTTTGTCGCGGCCGGCCATAAGCCCTGACGGTGTCGGTCTGAAAACTGTCCTCTGAATTCTGGATTTTGGCCTCTGAATTCCGATAACCTGTCGGTTCTGATTACTTTTTTCTGTCCCTCACTTATTACCTCTCTATTCTCACCTCTTTCATCAACTGATTGACGATATGGCTGATCCCGACCGTAAACCTGTGCTGCTGGTCATCCGCGATGGCTGGGGCATCAATGATAACCCTGAGCAACAGGACTGGAATGCCGTAAAACGGGCAACGACTCCCTGTAGTGATGACCTGTCGGCCAACTGGCCCAGCACGGCTTTGGCCGCCTGTGGGCGTGATGTTGGACTGCCGGACGGGATTATGGGAAACAGCGAGGTGGGGCACCAGAATATCGGGGCTGGACGGATCGTAGACCAGGAGCTGGTTCGCATCGATAAGGGATTTGAAAGTGGGAAGATGGGGGAGAACCCAGTCTTGAAATCCACCTTCGATCGAGTGAAAGCCAAGGGGAGTAAGCTTCACCTGATGGGCCTGGTATCTGATGCCGGTGTCCATGGCATGCTCGAGCACCTGTATCACCTCATTACCCTGGCGAAGCAGGCCGGGGTGGAGCAGGTCTTTATCCACGCCATCACCGATGGACGGGATACCCCACCCAAAAGTGGTTTGGGCTACATCCAACAGATTGAAGCGAAATGCGAAGCCATCGGACTGGGGAAAATTGCTTCGGTTTGTGGACGATTCTGGATCATGGACCGAGACAAGCGTTGGGAGCGGGTGGAAAAAGCCTACAAACTGCTCACTGGTCAAGATGCAGCCAAGGCGGCTTCGGCCGAAGCCGCGGTGCAGCATTATTATGATCACCCACTGGATAACTCTCGCAGAGGAGATGAATTTGTGACTCCGACCTGGATTGTCGACGGGGCGGGTGATCCCTTGGCTACGATGGAGGATGGGGATTCGGTTATTTTTTATAATTACCGTGGGGATCGTCCGCGGGAGATCTCCTATGCCTTTCTGCACGATGATTTCGATGGGTTTGAACGCCTGGTTCGCCCTGACGTCTTTTTTGTCACGATGACGGAATATGAGAAAGGACTTTGCCCCAATGTCCTCTTTCCCAAACCGCCAAAGATGGTCAATATCCTGGGAGCTTATCTTGCGGATCTAGGGATTGCCCAGTTCCGTAGCGCCGAGACGGAGAAGTTTCCCCACGTGACTTTCTTTTTTAACGATTACCGCGAGGAGCCCTTTCCGGGGGAAGACCGCGGCTTGGTGCCCAGTCCCAAGGTTCCGACCTATGACCTGCAACCGGAAATGTCGGCCCCGGGCGTATGGGCTACCTCCGTGGAGGCGATTCGTTCCGGGAAGTATGGGTTGATCGTGGTGAATTTTGCAAATCCTGACATGGTTGGCCATACGGGGGTATTTGAAGCCGCGGTCAAAGCCTGCGAGGCGACCGATCATGGTCTGCAGCAACTCCTGGATGCCATTGATGAGATGGATGGTCGTGCGATCGTCACGGCCGATCACGGAAATAGTGACCAACTGTTTGATCCGACCACCGGCGGCCCGCATACGGCCCACACGCTCAATCCGGTGGAACTGGTGATCTACGGGCGCGACTGTAAAGACCTGAAGCTGGCCCAATCGGACAACCGTCTCGCGGACATTGCGCCCACCCTTCTTGAGTTGATGGAGCTCCCGATTCCGGCTGAGATGACCGGGAAGAGTCTGATTTCGAAATCTTAGGCTTTCAAAATCAGGAGCGAGAGTGAACGTGAGGGTAAACGTGTTTCCCTCTGGGGATGTGCCTAGTGTCTGATGTCTAGGGCTTGGTGAATAGGAGGATTTTCTCAGATTAGACAGATGAGCTAGCTAGACACTAGACACCCGTCATTTAGCACTTAAATAGACCGTTTACGGTCTATTTTACATCCTCACCGAGGACATCCCAGTATTCATCGCCGTAGTCGAAGAATAATTCTTCCTCGGGTTCGATTCGCTTCAGGGCTCGGATCTTGGCAGATTTCCAACGGGTGCTGGTTACCAGTTCGGCGTTGGGGGTGTTGCTGTGATTGATATACTTGGTGTAGTTGCCGTCGTGTCCTTGTGCGTCCAAGTACCAGTCAGTGCAAATCCACACGAGGTAGCGCGAATTGACATAGGGCTCATTATTGGCCTGCTCCTCGGTGAGGCGTTTCCCCGTGTAATGGCCAATGATATCACCTTTGCGCAGGCGCTTCAGGGCGAAGAGGCCCAGCCCGATGCCAGCAATGGTGGAGGGCTTTACTTCGAAGTCTTCCTCAGAAAACCAAACCGGTTTTCGTTTACGGGTTTTCGGTTTGTTCTTCCCCATGCCTTGAGTAGTCTTGTTGTATGAAATCTCGCATTCCCCTCGGGGTCATCACGATACTGATAGTTATGAGTTCGCTGGAAGCTAAAGAAGAATTACTTGCTCATGACAAGGCCTTTGCCGATTTATCTTTAGAAAAAGGATACCTGGTCGCTTTTGCGGCTTATCTGCACCCGGATGTAATCATGCTCAGCGATGGTAAGCTCCCGACTTTTGGATTGTCCGCTGCGTTGGACGGATTGCGCAGCGGGGCGGATGACTTTGATTTAGCCTGGGTTCCGCAGGATGGGGAAATCGCGCGATCGGATGATATGGGATACACATGGGGGTATTGGGAGCTGTGGCCGAAAGGCAAGGCAGGCCAAGGAGAGGCGCTCGTGTCCGGAAAATACCTAAATGTTTGGAGGCGGGATGCGAGCGGGGCTTGGAAGGTGTTGGTGGACATAGGCAATACCAATGGTCCGACCAAGGGATCCGAGTCCACAGAGTAAGCGGGAACAAAACCCACTGAGGGGGATCAGAGGAATGAAAAGAAGTTTGTCCTGATCAGGAAATCGATTTAGGAAGTTGACCCTTTTCTCACCTTGATCTCCATAATTGTATGATCCACAGCCTTATTCAGCGAGTAGCTCTAAAACCGGATTGGGTCTTCGCTTTTCTTTTGTTTTCTGCTCCTCTTACCGCTGCGGAAATTCTCCCGCTTGATGCTATTGAGCCGGGGATGGAAGGGGAATTTAAAACTGTGATTGAGGGGACGGATGTGCAGTCCTTTCCCATTCGGATTGTCGGTGTCGCCCAGAATTTTATTGGCCCGGAACGGGCAGTTATTTTCGCTGAGGCCCTGGATTCCACGAATTTACTGTTTGGTGGGGTATCGGGAATGAGCGGTAGTCCGGTTTACATTGATGGAAAACTCATCGGCGCCTACGCGTATAGTTATAATTTTCCGAAGGAGCAAACCCTGATCGGAATCCAGCCGATTGAGCATATGTTTGAAATCACGGAATTTCATCCCCCGGAGCTCCCGGGGATGGGCACTCCTCGCCCCGCCCCAATGGATCGCATGGAAGATGCCGCGGTCCTAAGCTCGGATGGTTTGGCCAAGCAGCCTGAGCTCTCTTTTGAGTGGGTGAAAGGCGGGAAGGATTTCCCTGCTCAAAGCGCCCTTCAATTCAGCCAACTCCCCGTGCCGGTTGCCCTTGGAGGGTTCAGTCCCGAGGTAGTGGCCACCTTCCAACCCTATTTTGACCACATGGGACTGGGAGTCATGCAATCTCCGGTTGGGGGTAACCAGGAAGCTCTGCCTGCATACCTCGAACCGGGATCGGCCGTTGCAGGCGTACTCATGTCGGGCGATTTTAATGCAGCTGGAGTGGGAACGGTGACCTATCGGGATGAGGATCGCATCCTCGCCTTCGGGCATCCTTTTTTCCAGAACGGACCGACGGAAATGCCGATGGCCTCGGCGGAAATCATTACGATTGTGCAAAGTCTGGCGCAGTCGTTTAAGCTGAGTAACATTGGGCCGGTCGTCGGATCGATCTACCAGGATCGATTGACCGGGATTGCCGGTGAACTCGGGCGGATGGCTCCGACCACGAAAATGAATATAGCAGTGGAAGCCCCGGGAGAGATTCGCCGAACCTATGAAGGGGACTTGTTTGAGCACCGCCAACTGAGTCCGATGCTATCCGCGATGGCAATGATGCAATCTCTCTTTTCGACCATGGAGTCTGAAAGTGAGCAGACGATCTATTCTGAAATTACTATCGAGTTGGAAGGACATGATCCCATCGTACTAAAAGACGTGGCTAGCGGGACGAACGGGCCCATGCGGATGGTGATGGATTTTTACTCCATTTATTTTGGCTTGGCGAATAATCCCTTTGAGTTTCCTCGGGTGGAATCCATCGATTTTAATCTCAAGCTTGAGGACCAATGGAACCAGCAGCTGCTCGAACAGGTGATTGTGGAAAGTGGAGAAGCGATAGCTGGCGAGACGATCCAGGTCCGCATCCTCATGCGGGATTACATGGGAACTTCGCTATCGCAAGAGATTCAGATACCGATTCCCCATGGGACAGAGGGCGAAATATTGGAAATCCAGATTGGTGATGCCAGCACGGCCAACCAGAGTTGGTCCGTGAATCAGAATTCCAGTATGTTCCTGCCTCGTCCTGATTCACGCAGCCTGACGGATATCGTGCGCTCCCTGGAAGACCGGCAGGGCTACCAGGCACTGTATGTCAAGGTGTTCCAACCGGGAGACGGGGTGCGGATGCGAGGAATCGACATGGATAACCTGCCCCCGAGTGTGGTGGCGAGTATTGCTTCGCCGAAGACGGCCGAGGTCATGCAGCGGACCAGTAAGTCGGAACGGTGGGGCGGGTCGTTTGCCACGGAAGGTGAGTTCCGCGGACGTTACACCTTCCGGGTTCAGGTAAGAGATTAACTTTCAACCTTCATGCGTGTATTCAAATTTTTCACACAACTGGCACTGCTCGTACCTATGGTGCTTCAGGGCGCCCAGACCCTGCAGCAGGTCCATACCAATTTTAATGATTTTTCCAAGGGTGACCTTGAGAATCTGTCTCTTGATCAGTCCGGGATCCTAAGACCGGCCCCCAAGTTTATCGAGGTGGCTGAATATGGGGACCCGATTGTCTGGAAAGCGATTGCGACCGAAGACGGGCGACTCTTCATGGGGACGGGAAACGACGGGAAAGTGGTCGAAGTCGCAGCGAATGGCGACGTGACGGAGGTCTTTGACCCCGAAGAGATCCTGACTCGAGCTCTGGCGTTCGGGCCGGATGGGGCCTTATATGTAGGAACCTCGCCGAGCGGGCGAGTATACCGGTTAACCCAGCGTGCGGATGGCAGCTGGAACAATGCAGAGATTTATTTCGATCCCGAGGAATCCTACATCTGGGAACTGAAGTTTGATCCCGAAGGGAATCTCTATATCGCCACCGGGCAATCGGCGGTGATTTATCAACTGCCTCCTGGCTTCCAGGCCGGCCGGGATAAGGCGGTCGAGTATTTTCGTGCTCTCGAGACCCATTTCAGCGCCATGAGTCTGACCGGTGAAGGGCATCTCCTGGTGGGGTCCGGGCCGAGCGGGTACATTTACCGGGTAACTGGACGAGGGGAAGGGTTTGCCCTCTACAACGCGGATGTTCCCGAAATCCGTGAAATCTTGCCCTTAGAGGATGGACGTATTCTTTTCGCCACTTTTGATACGGGCAGTTCTCGCCGCACGCGGACAAGCAGTGCATCATCTGCTTCCGGATCTTCGAGCTCATCCGCCTCCAGCCGGAGCAGTGACGAAGAAGGGGATCGGGATTCCGGGTCCGGGGGGAGTAGCTCCGCTGATGTATGGACCGTAACCGCTTTTTCGGGGAGTGGCAGTGAGGTCTATGAAATTGATGAAGACGGTTTTGTGGAGCTGTTCTGGGAGATTCCGGATGTCCAGGTCTATTCCCTGTACGCTGACCCGGAGGGCGGTATCCTGATCGGGAGTGGAAAAGATGGTCATATTTTCCGGTCGGACTCGCGCACGGATTGGGAGCTCCTGACGACGCTCCCCTCCGGTGGGGATGTCTCTGCCATTCTGCCGGTCCCCGGAAATACCCGGGGAGATGTTTACCTGTTTTGCAGCAACCCCTCCCGGGTGTATCGGCTCAGCGGTATCCGTACCGAATCAAGCCGGTTTACCAGTGAGATTGTGGATGCGAAACAGATTGCTGATTGGGGTCGAATGGACCCGCGATCAGTCGAAGGAGGATCCGCCGTTGGCCGGGTTCAAATTGAGACCCGGACGGGAAACACACCCCGTCCTGACATGACCTGGAGTGATTTTGAAGCCCTGGATGGAGACCTGGTGGTGAGTCCCAATGCCCGTTACATGCAATACCGGATTGAGTGGGACGGTATGGAAGCCGCAGAGCTCCGAGCCATTCGCATGTTTTATCGGATGAAAAATGTTCCTCCCTTTATACAGAATATAAATATTGTTTCGGCCGGCTTCAGCCTGGTGACCGGGCCGCGCCCGCGGATAAACCTGGACATTAGCAAACTGACTGATGCCAAAGATGCACGGGCCCTTCTGGCCGAGCCGCCGGCCCGCCAGCAGCTAGTGTTGGAACGAGAGGAGGCTGCGATGACCGCCGGGTGGAAAGCCTTTGACGCGAACAAGGATCCCTTAACCTTTCGGGTGGAGCTTCTCAGTCCAGGGTCCTCTGATTGGCTGGTGGTGGCGGATGACCTCCGGGACCCGGTTTACTCCATGAACCTGAACGGCCTGGAGGAAGGGTATTACCGGATTCGGGTCACAGCGGACGACCAACTCGGAAACCTGCCGGGTGAAGGACGCACCTTTCAGAAGGAGAGCGATCCCTTTCTGGTTGATTTAACGCCCCCATCCATTGACTTGAATCTGGAGGAAGTCGCGGGGGACCGGACGATCATCCGAGTAGCTACCGCGGATGAGTTTGGGATCGTTGCGGCTGCCGGGTATACCCTAAACGGGGGTGAGTTGACCCGGGTGTTTCCTGAAGATGGACTCCACGACTCTACTTCGGAAGCCTTTGTCCTTGACCTGAGCGGGCTGGGTGCGGGATCCCACAGCCTCGTTTTTGAGGTGGTGGATGAAGGCAATAATGTGGGCCGGCATCAGGTCGTCTTTTCCATCGAATAACGGTCGATCCGGGAGATTCCCTCCTTCGAAAAAAGGCATTGCGCCGTTGGTGCTTCTGCTTCACGTTGCGTCTCTTTCATTCCCAACGAAGAAAGAATGAGTAGGACGCACCATTGCTATGAACTGACTGCTAAAAATACCGGCCAAACGGTAACGTTGGCCGGTTGGGTCGACTCTGTTCGGGACCACGGGGGCATTCTCTTTGTGGATCTGCGCGATCGCGAGGGCCTGACCCAAGTGGTGTTTCACCCCACAGTGGAAGCCCTGGCCCCCCATTTTAATGCGCTGAAGCCGGAAAGTGTGATCGAAGTGACAGGGGAAGTGAGCCCACGACCGGAGGATACCCAGAATCCCAAGTTGAAAACGGGAGCAGTCGAGGTCATGGCCGCAACCATGGTGGTTCATAATGTTTCGGAAACCCCACCGTTTCCTATGGATGATGAAACCGGAGATAAGGTAAATGAGGATCTTCGCCTCACTTATCGCTATCTGGATTTGCGCCGTCCGCGCAATCTGAAGAATTTACGCTTACGTCACGAGGCAGCCCAATCCGTCCGGAACTATTTCAATGGGCAAGGCTTCCTGGAAGTGGAAACGCCCACCTTGTTTAAAAGCACACCGGAGGGGGCGCGGGAATTCCTCGTGCCGAGCCGACTGAATGCTGGTAGTTTCTATGCCCTTCCTCAATCTCCACAGCAATTCAAACAGATGCTGATGGTGGCCGGAGTCGAAAAATATTACCAGATCGCCCGCTGTTACCGGGATGAAGATTTGCGGGCCGACCGCCAGCCGGAATTCACCCAGATTGACCTGGAGGTCTCCTTTATTGATCGCGAGGGGATGTATGCCCTGATCGAGGGGCTGTTAACGGAGGTATGGAAGGACATCCTGGGAGTGGACATCCCGACCCCATTTCCCCGAATGTCATACGAGGAAGCGATGAATCGGTACGGGGTCGATAAACCCGATACCCGGTATGGCTTCGAGCTGGTCGACCTGAGGGAGGTGTTCAAGGAGTCTGAATTCAAGGTCTTCAGTGGCACTATAAAACAGGGTGGAGTGGTCAAGGCGATCAACATGAAGGGCTTGGCCGATATTACCCAGGGCGAGCTCAAGTTTCTCGAGGATACCGCGAAATCCCTTGGAGCGAAAGGACTGGCTTATATCCAGGCGCGTGAAAACGGCTGGCGCAGCCCCATCCTCAAATTCATGAGCGAGAAAGAGCAGGCCGGCTTAAAAGAAACGCTGAATATCGAGACCGGCGACATTGTGTTCTTTGCTGCTGCCGAGTGGGAAAAAGCCTGTGCGATCTTGGGGCGGTTACGTCTGGAGGCCGCCAAATATCTCGAAAAACGGGGAGCTCTGAACATTGATCCCAAGGCCTATAATTTTCTCTGGGTCATTGAGTTTCCGCTCATGCTCTTTGATGAGGAGCAAGGTCGGTTCGCCGCTGCTCACCATCCATTTACCTCCCCGGTTCCTGAAGATATCCCCCTCCTGGATAGTGATCCCAAGGCCGTTCGCGGACAGCACTATGACATTGTTTTGAATGGGGTTGAACTGGGGGGTGGATCTATCCGGATCCATCAACCCGAGTTGCAACAGAAGGTATTCGAGGACGTCCTTCAAATTCCAAAGGATGTGGTTGAATCCCGCTTTGGTTACTTTTTGCGAGCTTTCCAATTTGGGGCACCGCCTCACGGAGGAATTGCCCTTGGGTTTGACCGGATGGTCGCCATCCTGGCCGGTAAAAACTATATTCGAGATATTATTGCCTTCCCCAAGACGCAGAAAGGGCAGGATTTGATGGCGAATGCGCCTTCTCCGGTTGCCGGAAAGCATCTGAAAGAACTTCATATTGAAGCACTTAGTGAGGAATAGGAGTTTTCTGGCCGACTGGTTTTGAGCAGTTGTTCACGGGCTTTCCATGATCCTGGCAGATCGAATCGCTCCCCCAGATTGACCTCATTCTGGGAAGGTTTGTGTTCAAAATACGGAATTTTGGGTTTCTTGGTCAGTTTTGGCATGATTCGTGATCTAGTCTGGGGTGAGGTTGGAAATCTCCGACCCTAACCAACTAGAACGATGTGGATTCCCCGTTCAGGGTATCCAGCAATCTGACTGAAAAACCAACAAAATGAAAAAATATCTCATCTCCTTATCCGCCGGTCTGGCCCTGTTGCCTTCTCTGGCTTTCTCCCAGGTGGAGTATGCCACCATGGTCGGTTTCGAATCGAAGTATGTATTCCGGGGCACTCAGCTCGGTGATGAAACCCTCTTCGGCTCGGTAGACATTACCTACGGGGATTTCTACGCTGGCGTATGGGCGGCCAATCCCATCACCGACGATGTCGCGTGGGATAACGAAATCGATTTCTACGCCGGTTACGGCTTCGGGATCAGTGAAAAGTGGGCCCTGGATGTCGGGGTTACCCATTATTATTATCCGACTACTACCGACGCTTCTACGACGGAAGTCTTTGTTGGTATTGCTGGTGACTATGCATTTTCCCCCGCCGTATACATCTATTATGACTTCGACCTGGAAGCCTGGACCTACGAAGGCTCCTTTGGTTATGGCTGGGAGATTGCCACCGACACCACATTCGATATCGGTGCCGGTCTTGGGTATATCGATCCCGATGGTGGAGACTCTGCCTACTACATTATGACTACGGCTGATATCAATTACTCTTTCAATGAGTATGCCTCTGGTGGCATTGGTGTCCGCTGGTCTGACCTGGAAGATGCGGATAACCACTTCTACTTCGGTGGAAGCATCTCCGTTAGCTTCTAATGGATCTGTGTACCTAGTATCCATTTTTTAGTCGTTGCTTTATTGGGGCATGTTCCGGTCGCAGCTGCGACCGGAGCCCCCTTTTCTTCCTCTCAAACCCAAAATTAAGAATCCCTCTGGGGCTAAGCACAACCAGTTCAAGGGGAGCAGGGGCACCTGATGCCCAAGAATTTTGAACCTGTTTCCTCAACCGTTCCTATCATGATAAAATGTAATACCATCCTACCATTCCAAGGCGGAGCTGCTCTGATCCGTATTCTTCTGCTGGTAGCGGCGGCGTTTCTTGTTCCCAGCAGCGGACTGCTCGGACAGGAAGAGGCCGCAGCTGAGGCTGTAGAAGAAGCAGCCGCCGCTTTTGAGTCCTACGAAGCCTTCGCTGAAACCGGGGGATTTGCCTACTTCACCGTAAGCAATCTCTGGCTCCTGATCGCTGCGGGGCTCGTTTTCATTATGCACCTCGGCTTCTCCTGCGTAGAAACCGGCCTGACCCAGTCCAAGAACACGGTAAACATTCTCTTTAAGAATATGTTTATCATCTGCATGGGGGTGCTGACCTACGCAATCTATGGCTTCAACGCCATGTATCCTGGCGACTTCAATGGCTTTTTCGCTGTGGGGACTCCCATTGCTAACGGGTTCGAAGGAGCCGACGCAGTGGCAAACCTGACCAGCGAGTATGCGGATTATACCTACTGGACTGATTTTATCTTCCAGGCCATGTTTGCGGCAACGGCGGCCACCATTGTTTCCGGTGCAGTTGCCGAGCGCATTAAGCTGACCTCCTTCATGGTAGGAGCTACTCTCCTTGTCATGTTTATCTACCCGATCACCGGCTCCTGGCAGTGGGGTGGGGGATGGTTGTCTGCTGGCGGTTTCTATGACTTTGCCGGATCCTCCCTCGTGCATGCCTTCGGGGGCTTTGCCGCCCTGGCAGCTGTTGTCGTTCTCGGGCCCCGCCGCGGCAAATATGTAGATGGCAAGGTAAAGCCGATCCTGGGTCACAGCATGCCGCTGGTTGCCATCGGGGTGTTCCTCCTGTTCCTTGGGTGGTTCGGATTTAACGGCGGTTCGGTGCTCAGCGCAGATCCGGCCCTGGTCTCGCTCGTTTTCGTGACGACCGCCCTGGCGGGCTGTGCCGGAGGATTGGGAGCCGCTTTTACCTCCTGGATTTTCCTGAAAAAGCCCGACCTGTCCATGGGGCTGAATGGTATCCTGGCCGGTCTGGTGGGGATCACCGCGGGTGCTGATGTGATTCCGCCGTTCCAGGCGATCCTGGTTGGTCTTATTGCCGGTATCATTGTCGTATTCTCCGTCCTGTTCTTTGACAAGTTGAAGATCGACGATCCGGTTGGCGCTATCTCTGTTCACGGAGTGTGCGGAATCTGGGGTACTGTCGCTGTCGGTATTTTCGGCGGTGGCAACCTGGTGTGGCAAATCATTGGCACCCTCTCTATTTCGGCTTTTGCCTTCATCTCTGGACTGATCATCTTCGGTGTCATCAAGGTTACCATGGGTATCCGTGTGAGCGAAGAGGAAGAAGTCGGTGGTTTGGATGTCGGGGAGCACGGCCAAGAGGCCTACCCGGACTTCGCCAATGCAGTCCGTTAACTCAAGTTTGAGAAAGGAACTATAACATGAAGTTAGTTAAAGCAGTCATTAAGCCTTTCAAGCTCGAGGAGCTTAAAGAAGCCCTCTCCGAGATCGGTGTAGAAGGGATGACGGTTTCCGAAGTCAAAGGCTTCGGTCGCCAAAAGGGCCATACCGAGATCTATCGTGGAAGTGAGTACACGGTGGATTTCCTCCCCAAGATCCTGGTTGAAATCGCTATCCCGGATGACCGGGTCGACGCTGCGGTGGAAGCCATTGTGAACAGCGCCAAAACCGGAAAGATTGGAGACGGAAAAGTCTTCGTTCTTCCGCTCGAAGATGCTATTCGCATCCGGACCGGAGAATCTGGCGACGAAGCGCTCTAGGCTTGGCGTCAGACCGATAATAAATCTCATACAGTCCCGGGCCTGCACGGCCCGGGGCTTTTTTTACTTTTCCTTGGGGCTGGTGTTGTTAACCTTTAAGCACTATGAAATTAATTACTGCCGTCATTAAGCCCTTTAAGCTGGAAGAGGTAAAAGACGCTCTCGCTGAAATCGGTATAGAGGGCATGACTGTGACGGAGGTGAAAGGCTTCGGTCGCCAGAAAGGCCATACGGAGATTTATCGCGGAAGTGAGTACACGGTCGATTTTCTACCCAAGGTGAAAGTCGAAATTGCGGTGACCGATGAAGTGTGTAATGCGGTGGTCGATGCCATTGTCAACAGCGCCAAGACCGGAAAGATCGGGGACGGCAAGGTGTTCGTTTCTCCACTGGACGAGGTCATCCGTATTCGCACCGACGAACGGGGAGAAGAAGCCCTTTAGCGGTTGGCAGTTTAAGACGAATGGGTTAAGCTTAGCGACCTTGACCGGGGTGGTCGGACGGGTGTCCTGCCTTAGCCAGAATTGTACGCTCGAATGGAAGTTGTATTTTTAGGAACGGGAACGTCCCAAGGGGTTCCGATGATTGCTCAACCGGATCTACCCGGGGCTTGTGATCTGAATAATCCCAGGAACTGGCGCACCCGCGCCTCGGTTCACGTGGTGATGGACGGCTACCATATACAGGTAGATGCCGGACCGGATTTTCGTTCTCAGTGTATCAGCAATGGGATCGATGAGGTGGACCTGTTTATCCTGACCCATTCTCACGCCGATCACATTCTCGGTATGGATGACATGCGGCGCTTTTGTGACTTGCGGGGGTTTTCGGCCCTTCCGGTGTTTTCGAATCCTAATGGAATAGAACGGATCAAGGTCATTTTTCCCTATGCCATAGGCGACAAACCGGTGGTGCGGGGCTATCCGGCCTTCCGGGTGTCGGAAATGCCGGGGAAGTTAGATTGCCATGGAGGACGCATACTATCGACCACTTTGCCCCACGGCTCTATGGATGTCCTGGGATTGATCTTTGTGGACGAACAGGCAGGCAAGAAGTTTGTCTACTACACGGATTGTGAAGATGTTCCCGAGGAGGCGCTCGAGTTGGCCCGGGGCGCGGATGTGGTGGTACTGGATGCCTTGCGGCATGAACCGCATTCGACCCACATGCATATCGAAAAGGCGGTCGAAGTCGCCTTGGAGATTGGCGCCCCACAGACCTATTTGACCCACCTGACCTTCATGGTGGATCATGACCCGGTAAATGCCAGTTTACCCGAGGGGATTGCTCTTGCTTACGACGGCTTACGATTGAATCTCCATTAAACTTTATTGCCAGTATCTTATGAAACCCCAAATCGAACTTACTGTTTTTCTCTCAGGAGAGGTTCACTCAAACTGGCGGGAAGAAATCCGTCAGGCTATAGAATCGGAGGGGTTGCCTGTCCGAATCTTATCTCCCGTAACCGCGCATACGGCCAGCGATGCGGCGGGCGATGGACTGGGGCCGGAAGCGAAAGCTTTCTGGAGGGACCATAAATCCGCTAAGGTAAATGCCATCCGTATTCGAGCCGGAATCGCAGCAGCAGACGTGGTGATCGTCAAGTTTGGGGAGCAGTATCGGCAGTGGAATGCCGCCTTTGACGCTGGCTATGCTGCAGCCATGGGAAAATCCCTCATCGTCCTGCACCCGGATGAATTTACCCATGCCCTCAAGGAGGTCGCCGCCGCCGCAATGGCCGTTGCTCAAAACGCGAGCCAGGTCATCGAAATCCTGCGCTACGTGACGATGCAAGAATAGTACCGATACGCTCTAATTATTCTCCGCAAAGATACCGATCTTACGGTATTTTTCGTAGCGTTGCTCCAGCAACTTGGAGGTGCTGAGACGTCCCAGTTTTTTCAGGTATCGGGAAAGCGCGTCTTTGAGCGAATTGGCCGCCAGGTCGAGATCTCGATGGGCTCCCCCTAAGGGTTCTTCCAGCACCTCTTCAGCTACCCCGAATTTAACGAGCTCAGAGCTGTTCAGCTTTAAAGCCTCCGCCGCATCGGACGCATATTTACGATCTTTCCACAAAATTGCGGCGCAGCCCTCCGGGGAGATAACGGAGTAGTAGGCGTTTTCAAAAATGAGCACCGCATCGGCTACTCCTATGCCAAGTGCACCGCCTGAACCGCCCTCGCCGATAACCACCGAAACGATCGGAGTCTTGAGGGCACTCATTTCGCGAATGTTAACGGCGATCGCCTCTGCTACGTGGCGTTCTTCTGCCCCGATTCCCGGGTATGCCCCGGGCGTGTCGATTATGGCGACGATGGGCATGTTGAATTTCTCTGCCATTCGCATGAGACGCATGGCCTTGCGGTAGCCCTCCGGATGCGGGCATCCAAAATTGCGCAGAAGGTTTTCTTTCGTATTCCGGCCTTTTTGCTGGCCGATGACCATGACCGGTCGGCCCTCGAAGGTGGCGGGCCCGCCGACGATAGCAGCGTCTTCCCGATAGAGCCGGTCACCATGGAGTTCCTGGAAATCGTTAAAAATTTTACCGATATAGTCCAGGGCGTAGGGACGTTGGGGATGCCGGGCAAGTTGCACCTTTTGCCAGGGGGTCAGGTTGGAATAAATGGTGCGCTTGGTGGCCTCGATTTTCGTTTCAATAGCGGCAATCTCCGTTTCGACGTCTATATTGGATTCGTTGGACATCTCCTCCAATTGGAGAAGTTTACTCTCCAGGTCGCGAAGCGGTTTTTCAAAATCTAAGGTATACTGCGGTTTCTCCATAATTGATGAATGGCAGTTAGTATTGGAAACCAGGAAGGAGGAAAAGCAGAAAATACAAGGCTCAGGAAAGGCCGCCCGGACTGGATGGCGGTTCTTTCAACTCTTCTTTCCAGCTGAGTCGGCGAGCCTCGGCCCCGTGGCGCTCGGCAGACTCTTTGTCACCTTTTTCCATCCAGATACGGGAAAGGGTCGTGTGGATATGGATGTCATCGGGTTGGATTGAGCACGCCTTTTCCGCGGCCTCGAGCGCTTCGTCAAACCGCCGGCAGGAAAACAGGATTTCTGCCTGCGCGTGAAGTGCGGCGAAGGAGCCGGGGTCGAGAGAGAGCGCTTGCTTGAGTTTATCCAGAGCAGACGCTTCCTCGCCTAGTGCATAATCCAAGGTGGCCTCCTCAACGAGGGTTTGGGCGGATAATTCGGACATGGTTATAGTAAAAGGGTAAATCCTCCCAACATTCGATTTTTTTGTTGGATTGAGTGGGGGAAGTGTTTGATTTCATAGCAAGCTGGGCTTGATCGCATATGATAGATCCTGAAATTCAAAAACTCTTATCTCTCCAGGAGCGGGATGCGGAACTCATCCGTCTGGAAAAGGAGCTCGAAAACCTTCCTATTGAACGCCACAAAATCAAGGTGGAGATTGAGATGGCAGAAGCTAAGATGGAAGAGGAGCGCCAGGAACTCATGCAATTGGAAGTCCGCCGCAAGGATCTTGAAAATGAGGTCGGCCTTCAGGAAGACCTTGTGACCAAGTATAAGAACCAGCAGATCTATGTGAAAAAGAATGATGAATACCAGGCCCTGACGCATGAAATTGAGAATGCCACCACCCGCATTGGCGAGCTGGAGGAAGAGGAAATTGGTCTCATGCTGCAAATTGATGAGGAGGCCGAAAAATTTAAATTGGCTTCAGAGAAGTATAAAAAGCAGATTGAGTCTCTCCGGAGCGATGTCGAAAAGAAGAATGATCGCCAACGCGACCTGGAAGCGAAGCGAGGGGACCTTGAGAATGACGTGGAGCGGCTGCGCGGGGAGGTGAGTGCTCCCTTCATTCGTGCTTACGACACCGCCAAAAAGAATTTGAGATTTAGACCCCCCTTTGTCGCTCCTATCGAGAATGGTATCTGCAAACGGAGTAATTTACGGGTCGCCAATGACCTGTTGACAGAGGCCCGGGAGCACGGGTCGCCCCATTTTGACTCCGATACAGGGTGCCTGGTGTATATTCCCTAGGTGGCAGGGGACCCCAAAAGGATCTTGAACTGATGGGAAAATGACTGATAGTGCTGGCTAGGATTTTGAAAGGCAGGCATTCGCTGCTAGTTCTTTGACCAGTAGAGGAAAGTCCGGACACCATCGGGCAGCATTCCTTATGAAAGTAAGGGCGCTCAGGGCCATACACCCTGGGCGACGGCCAGTGCCACAGAAAGTATACCGCCCCGATCTTGTAGAGGGGTAAGGGTGAAAGGGTGGGGTAAGAGCCCACCGCCGCAGCGGCAACGCCTGCGGGCACGGTAAACCCATTGCGGTGCAAGGCAATGTAGGGAATCAGGTGGCCCACCTCATGATTCCGGGTATGCCGCACCTGTCCTGTCCTTGGGCAGGAAGGGAATCTCAGCTCCGGCTGAGGTTAGATAAATGAATGTCCACGACAGAATCCGGCTTATCGCCTGACAGAATCCGCCCAAATTATCCTATGACCGGCCCTGCTTTCTAAGCGAGAGCAGGGCCGTCCTGTTTCCGGGATTCCGCAGCCCCTGTAGCTTCCTTCAAAAAGACTCTCGTAGAATCTTTCCTCCTTGACAGGAGAGGAGAGGTAGCCCAGTTTGCCCAATTTCCCTAATCAGACTTTCCATGGCTAATAAAAAACAGGCACTGAAATATATTCGGAAAACCGAGAAGCGGATGGAGCAGAACCGCTCGGCTCGCAGCTATTTGAAAACCCTCAATAAGAAGGCTTTAGCGCTTTCTGATGAACAGGATGAGGCCGTTCGACAGGAAACTGCCCGCGAAGTGGTGTCGGCTTTCGATCGTGCCGCGCAAAAGGGGATTATTCACCCGAATAAGGCTTCCCGGAAAAAGGCGTCTCTCGCTCAATACATCTAATTCTTTTAGCCCCGTCTGGATAGGTGGGGCTTTTTTGTGCCCGGACAGCTAGCATTACAGGAATGGAGAGCGACCCATCTGCCTCGACCTTGATTGGATTTGCTCCCCCGCTGTTGGGGGATAAACCGCTCAGACTCAAGGTTCTGCTACAGGCTGATGATTTTCTCGTGGTAGAGAAGCCCGTGGGAGTAGTAAGTCGCCGGCATCCCGACTTTCCAGGACTTCCCATATTGGATGAAGCTATTGATGTTCAATTGCTTAACCAAAAGCCTGAGCTGCTCAGAATGGGCTTGCAATCCGGTCAGCGGGCGCGATCGGTTTTTTTTCTCGAATCGGGGATATTTGGAGCTTCGCTGATTACCCTGACTGAGGAGGCCAAAACGTTCTGGCGCAATGCTTGGGGCTCTTCCTTGATTCGACTCACCTTCCGTTTCTATACAAAATTGAGTGGTGTGGAGTCCGCCACCTGTGATCTTCCCCTTATCTGGCGTCGGGCTGATGGAGGAAAGATGCAGGTTTCGCACCGCCACGGAAAAAAATGTGAGACCCGTTTTCTGAAAATTCGCGATTTCGAAGCCCTGGGCATTAGCTGTTGGGAAGCCGAAACCTCCTATCTGCGACCGAACCAGATTATGGTGCATGCCATGGAAACGGGGGTTCCCGTTTTCGGCGATGCTGAGGTGGTCGGGACTCAGCCCTATTTTCCGCCGCCGGCGCGCAGCCCCCGGCGAGGGGGGAACTCCCGGGCTCCGCGCGTGTGGTGGAGGCATCCTCATATAGAGCTCAGTCGAATGGAGGGCCCGGGGGCGCTTGGGGTGGTGGAGGTGACTCCCAGCCCTGAACGGCAACAATTTGAGGCCATGCTCAAACGGCGGACAGGCGAAGGGAGCTGAGGATTGGAGAAAAAACTTAAAAATACTTTACAGGGTGGAAGAATTCTGTCTTTTTCCTCCTTTTCCATCAAATCAAACACCTTTTCAATTTTATGGGTAACCTTAAGAAGAAACGTCGGCTGAAAATGAATAAGCACAAGCGTCGCAAGCGCGCTCGTAGCAATCGCCACAAGAAGCGGACCTGGGGTTAAGCGATAGCTTCGGGAGGGTTTATTCTACCAATTTCAAAGTGCTTCGATCTCCGGGTCGAAGCACTTTTTTTGGGGAGGAATGGATGACCAAGTCGAGCGTTTTCGCTGTTCTACAGGCTAAGCCTGTTCCACTAGGGGGTTTTACCCATAGTTTGGTAAAAAGTTCTTAAAACCCGAAAAGCCAATGACTAATGGGATTGGTTTCGGTTTTTTTCCTTGTAATGATTTCACGGATACGCATAACGTTAAATCTTTGTCACCAAGGAGTATTCGAATTTCATTGGTGCTATATACCTAGCCTAGCCACACCACCACTTACTTAGTCTCACCTCTCTCGCCCATGTTAAAGACCAAAGGAAAGGGCCTATATGTCGACTTCTCCGAGTATGGCATCCTTGCGGCACGCACCACAGGGTTCAAAGCGCCTATCCATGTAGAGAAATTGACGGAACGCTCGATGACGGATGATCCGGAAGAAACGGCTGAGTTCTTCCGTGAGTTCGCCGAGTTGGCAGGAGGGACTTATGTACAATCGCATATCGGGGTATATCCCAACCAGCGCTTTGTCCGTCGATTTACCCTGGACCTTCAAGCCAAAGCGAAGAACCCCAACTACTTCATGGACACCCTGAACACCCAGTTCCGCATCGACCCGGAACAAAACGGGGTGACTATCCTGAATGCGGCGACCGGGGCGGAGTTTGATATGGAGAAAGGCATGGATAAAGAACTCATGTATGTGGGTGCGCCTTTGAAGGAGTTCAGTGAGTCCCAAGCAGCGGTACTCCAGCGAGCCTTGTATCCCACAACCCTGGAAATGGGAACCCTGTCTTCCATCGGAGGGTTAATGCAGTATAGTAAGGTAAAGGGCTTGCTCTCCCCGACTCTGTTGCTCGAGATCACGGGGGAATCTTCGAATGTCTTTATTTTCCGTGATGATATGCTGGATGTTTCCCGTCCCATTTCATTCGGGTTAAACAGCATGTTCCCGATAATCCAGGCTGAGCTCGGCTTAAAGGATGAGGGATCCGCCAAGAAAATTTTCTATTCCAATACCTTCGACTTTACGGAGATGGGGCCGAAGCTCCTCCGGAAGATGTTGAAAGAGCTCCAGGCCTCGACCGGTTTTTATGAAGTACAGACCGGCCAAACGATCGGGCAGATCTTTTTAAGCCTGCTACCGAAGAATCTGAATTGGGTGGGGCAGGCCCTGGCGAGATCACTGGGAGTGGATGTGTTGGAAGTAGATTTTCCCGCATGGGTAAAGAGTCAGGGGATTACTCTGGCTGATGATGTCGACGTCGCGAGCCTCGATAACCGGTGGCTTGGGCTTTTTGGTTTAATGGGCAATTATTCAAAAGAGGAAGCGCAAGGTGAAGCGGTCAAAGAAGGAAGTAACTCCTAACTGGCATCCGAACTTTCGGGTCGCCGACTCACTGCCGGATATCAAACCGATCCGGACAGGGTTCCTCATTAACGTAGCGGCAGTCTCTATTTGCCTTGGCTTGATTTACATGTTTGGACAGCAGGAGATGACTCGGCTCTCCCTCGGAGGGAAGTTGAAGGAGCTCGAAACAGTGAAACAGGCGAGTGGTGCGCTCAACACAGCCAATCTGGCGAAGAGCAACGAATTTATCAATAATGCCAAGAAGCTTCAGGACCTCATGAGTTTTTACGGGGGCCCGGTTACCGGATATGACTTTCTGATCCAACTGGCCGGCATCCGTCCCGAGGGGCTCATCTTTGATAATTTAACCTTTACGGAAAGCACTACGATTGAGCGACGCCGGCCGGTGACGACTTACACACTCAGGATCTCGGGTGACACCAAGGACCTGACCACTCTCGATAATTTCAAAGCAGCGCTAAACAGCATGCCGGTCATCGAGAAGTCTGGCGGGACCGTCGATGAAACCATTTTCCAGCGCGATGAACGGATGGGGATCTTCCCCTACAGCATCGATGTGATACTCCAACCTACCGGCTAACCCGATGGACGTACAATTTATACTATCCAAGATAAAGCAGTTCCCGGTAGCGGTGGGCTCGGTGGTTCTGGCCATTCTGTTGTTGGTGGGCTGGTATGTCCGTGGAAGAGGGCTGCCTGAAATGCAGGCCACCATGGAGGAGCTGGAAAAGGAAGTACGCTTAATCCGGGCCAATGCGGACCAGGCAACTGGCCTAGAGGATGATCTGACCGCTTTGCAAGAACTGGTTGGCCAAATCGACGATCGCCTCATGGTGCGCGAAGAGCGCGCGATCAATGTGCAGTATTTTTATAACTTCGACCTGGAAGAAGGCCTGGTCGATATCATATCTGTCAATCAAATGGCGGTTCAGGGCGGAGGACCTGGACGGGGGGCTCCGGGCCAACCGGGTGCACCGACCAATTATGAACTCATTACATTTTCTGCTCAGGCTCAGGGTACCTGGGACGAGGTTTTGCAGCTTCTCTATCGCCTACGCAATGGGGATAAGATCATGAGAATCTCGAGCTTTTCGATGACTCCGAAGGGAACCGTGGGCCCCGACGCTGACATTTTAATCGTTGATTTAAGAATTGAGGCGGTAGGCCGGTTGCCGGACGCCAACTAAGACTCATCATGGCAAAGATTTTCCAAATTCTCCTTGCTGGCTCTATGTCGCTTTTAGGGTCGGGGCTTGCGTTGGCCCAGGGTGCTGCTGCTGGTGAGGGAGAGGCCGCTCCCGAAGAAGAAGCCCTTCCTCTCGAAATTCGGATCACGACCGCTCCTGGTTCGGTTCTATTGAAAACCAATCGGGAGATCACTCTGAATACGGGAGCTTATCTGCTGGCACCTGGTGGGGAGGATTTTGATGAGCGCCGCGAAGCTTCGATTACCCCTTTCAAATTTAAAGTAGAAGAAGTCGTCGAGGAGGTCTTAGAAGATACGGGGGAATCGGTGGAAGATACCCCCGAGGCTATCCGTTATTCTGAGCAAGAAATCCTGGGCTTGGTTGCCAGTGGCTTACAACGCCAGATTACTGGAACGATGATTATGGGAGATCGCCGCATTCTCCTCCGCAGTAATGGTAAACCCTTGAGAATCGGGGACTCCTTTGGGACCCGGGTATCTTCTGACGACCCTACCACTTACACCATCCGGATCACGGGTATCCAGCAGAAAACTTTTTCAATTGCCCTGAATGACACCGAAGTGGTGGTGCCTATTGGCGAGCCGCTAGGCGGTTCCTCCATTACCCCTGGGCAGTAAGCCTTTTTCTCGTTACAGCATATCCAAATCAATACATTCCAACAATCTACAACCGACCAGCATTACGCTTTCCAACTCATATAACAGGAGACCCATCATGAACCGCAACCTCACCAAACTGCTTATCCTCCTGGTTTTTCCTTACCTTGGCTTAATTGGGCAACCGTTGGATAACCTATCCACGGGAACTATGTCCGCCCCCGCAGGCGACGACGTTGACCTGTCTTTTGATGATGATATGGGAATGCCTAACGGTGATTCCATCGAATTCGATTTTCCCGATGAGGGAGGCGATGCCGGCTCTGCTTCATTCGGCTCCGACGAAACTATTTCTGTCGATTTCCCGGATGAAGAGATTCGCACCATCCTTCGGAATGTGGCTGATCTCTACGACTTGAACCTGGTTATTCCGGACACCTTGGAAGGCAACACCTCGATTAAGCTTCGCAATGTTACCTGGCGTGAAGTGTTTGATGTGATCCTGGAGCCGATTCAGTACACGTATGTGGAGGATCGGAATATCATCAAGGTGAAGAGCCAGGAAGAACTTGCACTTGAACCGGTCGATACCCGGGTGTTTCTGGTAAACTATGCAGACGCCGCCGTCTTACAGGAGTCCGTTGGGATTTTGGTGGATCAGGCCATTGGTGGACGCATCCAGGTGGATGCCCGGACCAACGCCCTGGTTATTACGGAGCGCCCCTCCCGGATGAATAGTATTCAGGAGATTATCGAGCGGCTGGACCGCCCCACGGAGCAGGTGATGATTGAGTCCAAGTTTGTGGAAGTGTCCAATACGGATACAAAGAATCTGGGGGTTCGCTGGTCTTCACTGGATGGCTATGAAGTTTCCACCGGCCCTCACACCAACTCCGTATCCCGTAGCCGGGTAGATACTGAAGATTTCACGAGCACCCGGACCGTATCCGATGATTTTACCGGAGTAGGGAATGTACCTCCGGTGGGCCCGACCCGGAATTCGGATATTCGTAGCCAGCTTTTTAACTTCGGTAATGCCATTACGCAATCCAGCGCCCAGACCACGACCGTCCTTGATGTCGATGCCTTTAATGTGGTCATCAGTGCTTTGGAAAGTCTAGATGATGTGAAACTGGTGTCGAACCCAACGGTTGTCACGCTGAACAATACCGAAGCGCTGATCTCCATTGGCGAACGCTTTCCGGTTCCCCAGTACACCTACAACGATGAGCGGGGCACGTTCGAAGTGAGTGGATTTGAATACCAGGACATCGGTATTAACCTGAACGTGACTCCGCAGGTGAATTCCGCTGGCTTCATCAATCTCGACATCCGTCCGGAGGTATCCACCCGTCAGGGAACGGTTGGGTTCGGGGGGGCTTCAGGCGCGTCTATTCCGATTATCGGTTCCCGCCGGACTGAAACTCAGATCACGATTAAGGATGGGTTTACGCTCGCGATCGGTGGTTTGATTGAGAACAACATCCAAAAGGATTGGACTAAGGTGCCATGGATCGGTGATGTTCCCGGTCTGGGACGCCTGTTCCGCTCCAAGAGTGATTCAGTCAATCAACGGAATCTCATCATCTTTATTACGGCTCAAACGCTCAACCCCGACGGGTCAACCTACAAGGATATCATCGATCCTCGTATGATAGCCGAAATGGGCATTGTGGATCGTGACCTTCCGGGATTCGATCTTCCCCCCGAAGAGCTGGAGCTACTCCAGCGCATCCAGGCTGAGCGGAGCGATTTTCTGAACTCCAACGCATTGGACGATCTCCAGAACCTGTTGGATAACCTCAATCAGGGCAATTACAACACCCGGACTGGTATGGAAACCTACAAGTCTGGTTTCGATATCAACAACTAGTTCTGGTTGATGATGAATCTTTATGGGTCACCCCTCCGGGGTGACCTTTTTTTTGGAAGGACAGAGGGGGAAGCAATCGATGCGAGGTTTAAATTGCCATGTAGGCGCAGCAGATCTGCGCCCGAAATCATGAAAGCAATTTGCGCTATATCACGACAAATCCCTGGAAGGCTTTCACAAGATAGACCAGCAGGTTGCTCATTGTATGGGCAACAAAGCAGGGAAGAAGCGAGCGGTGAGGGTTTCCGGGAGCCACGCGAAGGCAATAAAAGAAAAGGGAGTTGAGAAAAAGGAAGGTCGTTGTGAACCAGGCTTTGACCCCGAAATCGAAGATGAGGCGACCCTCCAGCCAGGAGCCGTCCTCGGGGGATTCGAATTGCCATAAGTATGGGTGGAGCACGGCAAAGAGTAGCGAAAATCCAACCACGCTGGCCCACATCATGAACGGGCCCCGTTTCAACGAAATGAGATAACCCCGGAAAACCACTTCCTCAATGATCCCGGCGGCAAGCATAGCGATGAGGAACCACCACTGAATGGTCGTTTGTTCATCGTGGATCCCAAGAAGCCCTTCTCCCGCTGTTTCGAGGGCTACGAGGATGGCTGCGCCAATTCCTGCGATCCAGAGCCAGCCTGTGGACACGGGGGTCGCCCCTGGTAGCGGGGCAGGGGGAGGGGTATCCGTTTGTTTAAGTTTGTAATCCTGCAGCCAGATATGAAGGAGATATCCGGCTGCACCGGCATAGAGAAGCACGACTAAAGGGTTTTCGTTCATTGTTGGAGAATAGCGGGATGGGACCAGAATCGACGGGTACTTGCAAATCAAAGGAGAAACCGTAGCGTGAAGCTATGCCTATCCCCGCAAATACAGATCCCTCCCAAAGCCCAGTTGTCGGGTTTGAGTCGATCTATTTACCCGTCCAACCCTATTTAAATGAGTTGAATACCTTCCTGTCGGGCCAGGTGAATGATTTTGAACCCGGAATTCGCGAGCTGGTCAAGTATACCCTGGAAAATAGCGGCAAACGGATACGGCCCATTTTGTTATACTACAGTGCATGGACCGATGGCGAAGCCCTGGGGGCCGATATCATCAAAGCTGCAGCGGTTCTGGAACTGGTTCATTTGGCCACCCTGGTTCATGACGATATTCTGGATGACGCTTCGGTTCGCCATAAGCAGCAAACCATCAGCCAGCGATACGGGCCTGCGGTTGCGGTCCTCTTTGGAGATGCCCTTTTTGCCCATTCATTGAAATTAGCAGCGGAATTTCCGACTGCTGAAATTTGTAGAAATGTATCGCTGGCTACCCGGCGGGTGTGTGCCGGGGAAATTGAGCAGACTTTGCAGAAAGGCACGACTGACCTCGAGCTGAACCAGTATTTCCGCATTATTGAGTTGAAGACCGCTGAATTGTTTTGGCTCGCCTGTCGCTTGGGATCCCTGTTATCCGATCACCCCCAGGATCTCGGCAAAGCCCTGGAAACCTATGCCCGGCACCTTGGAATTGCCTACCAGATCTTTGATGATGTGGCCGACCTCTTTGGGGCTGAGGCCAAAATCGGCAAAACCCTGGGAACTGATCTGGCCAATGGCAAGTATACCTTACCCTTGCTCCTGCTGTTTAAACAACTCGATGGAGAGCAGAAGATGTCTGTTGTCCAACGTCTTAAAGAAGGGGATCCGGCGATCCACCAGGATCTGTTGCTCATGCTCGAGTCCGGAAACATCCTTCAGGAGGTTCTCAACATTTTCTTTCAACATATCAGTGAGGCGGAGGCGGTGCTCCTGCCTCATGAAGATCGATCTGGGGTCACTAAATTGTTGCAGATCAACACATTCGTCAGTCAGCAGATGGATAAGTTGATGGCCCCTTTTCAGGTCGGAACCTAAAATATCACCGTTTGTCCTCATGTATCGGTGAAAAACCCCGGTTTTTCTCGTTATTTCTTAGGTGACGGGCAATTGTCCCGATTTTTATCGAAAGAAACGGGGAATTCTGTTGCCGAATCTATCATCTTACACTAGTTATTCCCTGACTGAACTATGATAAAATCTCGCCAGCACGCCGAGGTCCTGCCACCTCAGGTTTCTGAGGCCAGCGAGGCCGCCGAAGGCCTGTCCAGCGCAGATCTGGACCGGCTCTGGGTAGACCGCGTTCAACATGGGGATGTGGCTGCTTTCGACCATTTGACTCGAAAATATCGCCAGCGGGTTTATTCAGTCATTTATAACCTGACCTCTAACAGGGAAGATGCTGCTGATCTTACGCAAGATACTTTCATTAAAGCATTTACGAGTATTTCCCGATTCAGGGGGAAGTCATCCTTTTTTACCTGGCTTTACCGCATTGCAGTAAATACGACCCTCAGCCATCTGAAAAAGAACCGGATGCGGCGTTTCTTCAGCTTTGAGAATATCAACGAAGAGGCCTCATCGAGCGAAATCCTGGAGTTGCTCAGCACCAAAACCGGGGCAGAAAAACCCGCCCTAATGAACGAACTTCAGGAAAAATTGAACGATGCGCTGCAAACTCTGTCTTTTAAACATAGAACCGTTGTTATTCTTTTCGAAATTGAAGGTCTGAGCCATGCTGAGATCGCCAAAATCATGAACATTTCGGAAGGAACTGTGCGGTCCCGCCTACATTACGCCAAGCAACAGCTCCAAAGTATTTTGCAGGATTACATCCGCTAATCTTTCATATATGGATCCTCATCCAGATCAAGATCATCAAGACAAGGTCAGCTTAGAAGACCTCCTTCGCCTGAAGCGAATGGAGGAGCCTGGCCCAGAATTCTGGGACAAGTTCGACCGTGATTTAGAAAGAAAACGCCTCAAAACCCTCGTTGCCAAGGAATCGTGGGCGGTTCGTTTCGTGCATTGGACCGTTCATCGTGCATTTCCGGTTTTGGCCTTGGGAGGTGCCGCTGCCGCAGTCTTGACCCTTGCCTTGTATTTTCAGCCCACTTCTACGGGAAATCCCTTGGCTGATGACTCTGGCTTTGCCAGTCAGAATCCAGTTGAGCCGACCGCGGAGGGGGGGATTCAGGATGCGTTGCTCATCGCGGTGGAGTCTCCTGCCCTGGTGACGCCGCTGGACGTATCGCGGTCCGATTTTGGAGTCGATGTAATTGCTCCCCAGCCACAATCCTACCGTTTCAATCGTTATACTACGGACATGTCACCCAAGGTATTTCGAGCATCGAGCGACAGTTCTGTGGTTTATCTTCCGGATACCTTCTCTGCGAAATCCGGAGATTTAGTGGAGATGAATTCGCCGTTGTTCTAAGGGTCAATGAGCATACGCCTCCATAGCAGCCTTCTGGCTGTGTGTTTTTTTTTAATCTGACTCTGGCACTGGGCCAGGGTGCTGGTGATTTCCTCTCACTTCAGGAACGGCTAATCGAAGTCTTCGATGAAAACGAAGATGCCATCGTTCGGGTTAAGGGGGCCTTCGAGGAAGAGAACGAATCCGGTGAGGAGGAGGTGGTCCTCAAAATTGGCACGGGGTTCTTTATCAGCAGAGAGGGGCATATTCTCGCGAGTGCGACCCGCACTTACGGAGCGATTCGTATCTGGGTTGAGCATCGGGGAGTGGATTACTCTGCAGAATTACTGGGCAGCGATAACGTGAATAATCTGGCTTTGCTCCGGTTGGTAACCCTTCCGCCGGACTTCTCTGTCATTCGCATGGGAGAAACTCCGGATTTACCAGAGATCGGCACCATGGCCGTTTCCCTCGCCTACTACCTGGACTTTGATGTCGCGCCCTCGATAGGTTACGTCCAGAACTACGCCCGTCGCTATGGGAATCGAATCTTTCCGACCACCTTCCTGCGGGTCAGTATATCCAACGATCTTGGGGAAAACGGCGCACCCATTCTTGATCTTAACGGCCGGTTGATTGGGATGAAGATTGCCGCCTTGCCCGATATCGGGGCATCTTTTGCCTTACCCTCGCGGGCGGTGATGCGCATTCGGGACGATCTGCTGTTTGAAGGAGAAGTGAAATACAGTTGGATCGGGATTGAAATTGATCCAGAGCGGGATTGGGAGACAGGCCGGGTAAAGATTGCCCGGGTGTTTGAAGGTACCCCCGCGGCGGAGGCGGGAATAAAAGCGGGGGATGTTTTACTGCAGGTGGGTGAGTTCCCGATACATCGGATCGAGGACTATCCCAACGCATCATTTTTTACCCGTCCCGGGCAGTTCATCACCGTACGAATCGAACGATCAGGAGAACAACTCGCCTACACCCTGCGTGTGGAAGACCGACCCAAGGATGAACCTCTTATTGTGACTAACGATCCGGGAGAACCCAATACGCCTCCTCTGAGCCCACCGGATGGGGTGGAGATTCAACAGATGCCGGATCCTTCTCCCCGGCTTCCCAAGGCAACTCCAGCCCCGGTTGACCCGGATCCGGTAGGCCCTCCGGCTCCTGAGGGTAGAGGATAAGCCCACTTCTTATCGGTGTAGGAGGGCCGACCGCAACGATGTCTATGTATCAGGAAGAACTGCTCGTGCATACCCGAGGAAAAGGGACCTACGAAATTACCCGCGAAGTCGTGAGGGTGCTCGAAACCAGTGGATTCAACCAGGGGCAGGTTACGGTCTTCTGCTGTCACACCAGTTGCAGCCTCGTTATTATGGAAAATGCGGATCCGAGTGCGCGAGTTGACCTGGAGGGTTTTTTTGAGCGGCTGGTGCCCGAACAAGATTCTCATTTTACGCATACCCTTGAAGGGCCAGACGATATGCCCAGCCATATCAAGATGGCGTTGACGCGGACCTCGGAGGTCATCCCGTTTTCAAAGGGCCGGTTGTGTTTGGGAACCTGGCAAGGGGTGTTTTTGTGGGAACACCGGGCTCATCCGCATAGCCGACGTCTGGTGGTTTCTATTCTGGGCGATTGACGGGTGGGAAATTGCTCGGGTATGGGTCGGGATTTAAGCTATTCCGGAGTCGGATTACCCCACCCGATGGTAATGGCTTTCGAGGATGGCGTTCAGCCGCCGTGCCATGTTTGGATTTTTAATTCTCACTCGCTTTCCTTTCGGCCGCTCCTCATGCTAATTGTTTTGAAGTTATATGGTTCAGATTAAGGTATTCATCAGTTTCGCCTCCCTTTTGATTCTCTTTTCCTTCTTCCTGGGATGTGGAGGGGATCAGGTTCAGATCATTCCCGAAACGGATGAAAAAATGTACCAGCGTGGAAAGCTTCGTTTGTCCCAGGGGCGTTACGAAGAGGCATTAACTTCCTTTTTAAATGTGATAGATCGGAGAAAGACTGCCCCTGAATCGCACTTTGAGGTGGCGGAGATCTACCTGGAGTATCTGAAGGATCCGATTTCTGCCATTTACCACTATCGTCGATACCTCGAGTTCCTGCCCGATTCCCCCGAAGCGGCTGTGGTACGACAGCGTATCGACTCGGCACAGAAAGATTTTGCTAAGCAGCTTCCGGCGGAGCCATTCCAGGGGGCATTGGATCGCCTGGACCTGATGGAACTCCTGGATAGCGTCCGTGAGGAAAATACGAATTTGAAACGGCAACTGATCGCTTCCCAGGAGCGTATCCGTTCCCTGGAAGTCCGCCTGGGTGTCGCTCCGAGCGAGGCCACTACGGTGGCTGGAGGCCCCCAGTTGCAAAGCCCCCGGCGTCCTGCGGATACCCCGGATGGAGGCAGCGCGGATGCAGCGCCTGCAGCCGGACGTACCTATACGGTGGTATCGGGAGACACCCTCGTTCGGATCAGTCAGAAAGTGTACGATACCCAGGGACGATGGATGGATATTTTTCAAGCGAACCGCGACACGCTCGACAGTCCGAACGCCTTGCGTCCTGGCCAGGTTCTTCGAATCCCCTGATGGTTTTACACGTTTAACGGAAGTGAATTCGTAAGAAAGTCTAGCGCCCGCAGTTCGGACCAGTAACTTCCTTTTTTTTCAAATTGCACGAAGCCGGCATGTCCCCCGTGCTTGGGCGTTTCGAGAAATACGTGCTCACTTTGTTCAGCCTCTGCTGCCGGATAGCAGCTCTGCCCAAGAAAGGGGTCATCGAGGGCGTTTATTATAAGTGTGGGGACAGAAACATCCGGTATAAACTGCTTGGAACTGCAGCGGTTCCAGTAATCGATTGCACTGGAAAATCCATGGATGGGAGCGGTGTAGGCGTTATCAAACTCGCGGAAGCTCCGCATGGCTTCGAGTCCAATAATGTCGAGCTGGTCCGGGTATTGTTTCTGTTTCGCCCGGATTTTTTGCCGCAGGGTTTTCATAAAACGAAGCATGTAAATGCGGTTAACAGGATGCTCCAAGCGCTCGGCGCTGTTTTGCAGATCACAGGGAACGGAGATCACCGTGCAGGCTTTAACGGACGGTGACAGGTGGGCGCCCTGCTCACCCAGGTATTTCAAAGTCAGGTTCCCTCCCAAGCTGAACCCTGCCAAGACCACGAGAGGGTATTTCCTGGATTGGTCGACATGTTTTATGACCACATCGAGATCAGCCGAGGCTCCGGAGTGGTAGGTTTGAAGGGATCGATTCACTTCACCACTGCACCCGCGAAAATTCCAGGCCAGGACGTTCCATCCCGCCTGGAAGAAAGTACGGGCCAGGCCCTGGATGTAGGCCTGTCGCGAATTTCCTTCCAACCCGTGAGATATGACGATCAGCGGGGCTTGGGATCCCTGGTCAGCCCAATCGAGGTCAAGGAAGTCACGGTCCGGAGTATCAATACGTTCACGCCGCAACGTGATTGGCTTCACGCGCCGGCATATTGCGGGAAAGATGGTCTGTCGGTGGGGACCCTTAAAGCCATAAGGTGGCCGGTAGCTGGAATCCCGGATAATTGGCATACATGGTCTGTAGGGAGGAAGGAGGGCCAGGTCGAGCTATTCGGAATCATCTTGTTTTCTGAGGATCTGCCACTGCTAATAGAAGCTGTATGCGTATTCAGCGTGTAGCGCTCCAGTCTTTTCGAAATATCAAAGCTCTCCGCTTGGATTTGCCCGGTAACCGTCTTTTCCTGACCGGGAAAAATGGCCAAGGGAAATCCAATTTATTGGAAGCCCTGGGCTATATTACCGCTCTGCGCTCATTCCGGGTGAATGAGACCAGCGCTTTAATTGAGGAAGGGCAAAAGGAGGCGGTCATCCTCGTTGAACTGGAACACGAACATATGGGAGGGGTTCCTTTCGAGGTGCGTTTGAGACGTGGAGGCAAACAGGTGGTCCTGGATGGTGAACGAGTTTCAGCCCTATCTTCAATTATCGGTCAATTTCCCACCGTAGTGTTGTCCGCAGAGGATTTGGAACTGTTGCGTGGAAACCCGGGGCGACGCCGGGAGTTTCTGGACCTGCTCTGTTCCTCGGTAGATGCCGAGTATCTCCGCCAATTGAAAGCCTACAACCTGGGCTTAAAATCCAGAAACTTATTGCTGAAAGGCGAAGCCGGTGCTGGTCTCCGTGCGCAAGCCAGGGCGTTTGAACAGCAGATGGCCCATCCAGCCGCCTTTCTGGTGCAGCGGCGACGATCCGTTTTACACACCCTGTTCCAAGGGGTAGAGCCCATTTATAAGCAGATCAGTCAAGTGGAGGAACGCCCGGTGGTGGATTATAGACCGAACTTAGCACCTGACACAGCGGACGGCTTTTTAGCGGCCTGGAAAGAGGGGTTTGAGCGAGACGTGGTCATGGGATCGACCCGGATAGGTCCTCAGCGTGATGATTTTATGATCCAGATCCTGGGACGCCGGGCCAAGGTCCATGCCTCAGAAGGACAAAAGCGAGGTCTGGTCACTGCGATTAAGTTGGCCGAATGCCGCATGATTCAGGACCAAACCGGACTTCAGCCGGTTTTGCTGGCGGATGATATTGTAGGCGAGTTGGATCCGAACCGCCGCCGAGGGTTGTGGGAAAGTATGGATCAGGATTGGCAGGTAATCGCCACGGGAACGGATCTCCCCGATGATCGGTTTAAGTCATGGCAGGTGATTGAGGTGGCGGACGGGCAATTCACCGCGAAAGGTGGAAAAGAACGCGCTTTATGATCGACCTTACCCCAGAACAGTGGGCTCTTGGCCTGATTGGTGCCTTTCTCATTGGATTGAGTAAGGGGGGAATACCGGGAATTGGCAATCTGACGGCCGGCATTTATGCTACCATCTTTCCGGCCAAAGCCTCAGTGGGCATCCTGCTTCCTGTTTTGATTTGCGGCGATATCGTGGCCGTTTTGGTCTATCGGCGTCATGCCCTCTGGCCTTATATCGCTAAGCTGGCTCCCTGGACTGCCATTGGAGTCATCATTGGCTGGTTGCTCTTTGGGGCCGTATCCGACCGGCAAATACAAGTGATCATTGGTGTGATCCTGGTGGGGATGACCGTAGTCCATTTCTGGCGAATCCGTTATCTTCAGAAGGGTGGAGAATCCCAGGAGTCGGACTTTGTCCACTCCCTTCCTTTTGCGATTGCAGCCGGTATCCTTGTCGGTTTCTCCACTATGATGGCAAATGCTGCGGGTCCTGTGGCAGCCCTTTACCTCATGGCCATGGGGCTTCCGAAATACGCGTTCATCGGGACGTCGGCCTGGTTCTTCTTCCTCGTCAACCTGTTCAAAATACCCTTCATGATTGAGCAGGAGGTCATCACGGGGACGAGTATCTGGTTGAGTCTTTCTCTTGGCGTTATGGCTATATTGGGCGGGCTGGCCGCCCCGAAAATGGTGAAGCACATCAACCAGAAATGGTTTGGTGGGTTAGTCTGGTTCTTTATCGTAGTGGCCGGGGTTGGGCTTCTCATCAAGCCGGATTGGCCGCGCCTGCTGTTGTCACTGTTTGTTTAGAGGCTGGTTGCCGTACATCGAAATCGATCCATATGGTTGGTCTGGCTTGCCGCGGGGCCTGCTTCGCTTTTGGATTTCACTATGGCGCGAAAAAGTTCCAGGGCCGAATGGACCGAGTTTGTCAAGCATGGTAAGTCAAGGAAGGTCGCTTCGATACCCTCCGGCCTGATGGGGAACAAGTTCTCGGGAGTCGTTTTGGGGATTGATCCGAGTTTACGGGGAACGGGCCTTGCGGTAGTGGAGGTAACCGCCCCATCTGCGCCCCCGAAGCTGCTGGAAGCACGGACTTTGAAGCTGAAGAAAAGCCTGGGGTTTCCTGAATGCCTCGGTGAGATCTCCAAGGCGGTGAATAGCCTGATTGGGGCCTTCCCGGTGGAGCATGTCGCTCTAGAGCAGACGATTTATGTTCAGAATTTCCAAACGGCCCAGATCCTGGGGGCCGCCCGCGGGGCAGCCATTGCACCCGCAGCAGTCAAGGGAAAGGCCGTGTTTGAATATCCACCTCTGCGAATCAAACAGGCAGTTGTTGGATTTGGTCGGGCCAGTAAAGAGCAGGTTTCCCGTACGATTGCCCAACTTTTACGTGTGAATGAGCTAGAGACCTTTGATGAGAGCGATGCCTCCGCCGTGGCGTTATGCCATATCCTCACATATCGGGAGTAAAAGTATTTGGGCGCAGCCTTCGACTGACTCATGGACTTTGTCCAGTCTGCCATGAACCATCTCAAAAAATAGACATCAAGGCCTTTCCAGCCACCAGACCATTACGCCACTGGGAGAGTAAGTGAAATCACCGAAACCCGCGAAACCATCATCGAGGGTCCCATCAATAATCTGCATTTGTTCGGCGGTAGCTGTAGAGTTAATGACGGCCAGAATGGCACCGACTCCATCGAAGTAGTACCAGTAATATTGACCGCCGGTGACGGGTCCGTCGTTCCAGACCCTTATCTGGATTGCCCCAGCAAGTTCTGGAGGCATGGTTGTCGTGGACATGGCGGGCCAGGCCCCGTTATCTAATGACACCTGTTCAAGGGTATTGGCCAGGGTTTGCAGGTCGCGTGCAGTAATGGTTGCCTGGGTCTTCTGACGAATCGAGTGGATACTCGGGATCGTGAGGGAAACGAGGATACCCGTAATGACTACGACCACCATGATTTCGACCAAGGTGAAGCCCATGGGTCGCTCACAGCGGGGGAAATGTGTTAGGGGCATTTAGCCGGTAGTATTCGTGTTAAGGACAGCGTGGAAATAGAGTCGGTTTAAAGATTCATCGAAGGCCCCTTCAATTTCAATTTCATCAGGACTGCCGCCCGATTTAAAGTAGAATCCTGATGCAATTTTAGCTTCGGGAGCATATTGAAGCGGGCCTACGGTTTGGCCGGTATTCGGTACGCCGTCCGGGCCAATGGGGAAAGAGGTATAATGACAATAGCGGGTAACCGATACCGGCTCATGCTCTATTGGATTGGCAGCAACGCCTTTCAAGCTGGTCCAGAGGGCAAATTCATCCCGGTCCATTTCCAACTCGAAAGCACGGACCCGCCCATCAAAGAAGAAGGAAATGCCTCGAGCGGATTGAGGAAGTGGGCCGAGTCTTTGTACCCCGGCGATCATTTCAGGAAACTCTACATTCTCCTCGGTGATTTGTGGCTGAGGCGTAGAGAAGTAGCGGTAGTTGTGCCATATGGAGAAGGCACCAAGCAGCACGGTAATGGTTAAGAGCATCAATTTCCGGTTGTGCCGGCTGCGTAGCCCACTCTCCCGACGCTTGCCGGGTTCTATCATCGGGGTCGTGTTCTTGGTATCGATCTCAACTGTGGCCTCTGCTTTCCGGATCACGTCTTGTAGCACCTCGGGATCCGGGCAATCCACGACCAGTTCTCGAGAAAAGCCTTCTCCTTCGAGGGAGAGCTGAGCTTTGAACTTCTGTTCAAACAGGTTGACGATGCGAAAGGCTCCCCCGCTAATGGGTTTATGCGTACAGTGCAATTTGGGGACTGGATCTTCGCTCGCCAAAGTGAAGGCTTGAACCGACAAATCACTCAACTCGCTTTGCTGGACAAACGTGTCTGCTGCTCCCTGGGACGAAAACACCGCGACGGCCTGCTGTGAACCGCGTACGGTAGAGATGACTAGGAAATACTGCGAACTGCCAGACATGAATAAGCTTAGCTTTGAAAGGTAAGCGATTCTATTTGTTGGAAATAGCAGGTCGAGCTTTACCTACAAAATAGTCCTGATCCTACCTTTTTGCTTGGGTTGGAATTTACATAGTATCTCATCCGGTCAATTTGCTAATCCCCAAGTGCTGGAATAGGTTCGTGGATGCCTGATAGCGGTTCCGGGCTATTCGAATTGACTGAGCCGCGGATGATATTCCTGGAGTAAGGCCTGCAGGAGAACAGCAAACTCATTTTGTTTACTGAGGAAGGCAGGTATGTAGAGATGTGCTTCCGATTTTCCCTTGAGACAGATAAAAGGGAGGAACAGGAGGTGGCGGATTCGCACCGATTCGATGGCCGAGTAGGGGAGGTAGTGTTTGCGTAGCTTCACTGAAGCACCGGTTAAGCCTTGTGGATGCAACTCGAACTTCCATCCAAATTTAGCGAGGGTCGACAAGGCCAGAATAGCCCACAGGACCGGTTGATACGCGCTCAAATAGGCCTGTCCCGAGGGTGCAGGATGAAAGAGCAAAAATCCTCCCAGAAAGATAGGAAAACTGACTGCGGCGAGCCAAAAGAACACGAAGGTAAAGCTCATCCGGTAGGACTGATTTTCGGCAATCATGAATCGCTCAAGGTAGGTCGGAAATCGGTACCGAGCAAGGCGACATTACCAATCGAAAACCCGAAGTAGGAATCTTCGCTTAACTAGGAGAAACGCGGTATCTCATGAATGGGGAGATAAGCACAAATGGAATCAGATGAACATGAAAAATCTTACCTCGTGAGCTCTGTGTCTCTATGAGAGCATCCAACGCGCGTTAGAGAAAGTCGAGGGGGCTGGCCTTGAAGTCGATGCCGAGGTCGGACTGGTCGTTGATGCCCCAGTTATAGGGGAGGTATTTGATGGAGAGGCGCTTGGCGGCGAAGAGCTCGGCATGTTCCGGGGGTCCGTAGCGTTGAAGGACTTCCTGAAGGGTGGGGTCCTTGCGGTAATCTTTTTTATACCACTGGAAAATCCTGGAGAGGTGGACCCGGTTTTTTTCGGGTTCATAGCGAGTGAGATCTTCGCGGGCAAACCAATCCCGGTAGGCTTCTTCCATGAGCGTCTGCCAGTTTTCCGCCGTGAAGGCCACTTGCCGGAGCGGTGGGCAGCTGCGGGCGGCACAGACCACAATGGAGTGGACTTTCCATCCGATGAGAGGAATCAAGGTGTCTTTTTCAATTTCATCCAGTGTGACCAGGCGCCCTCCCACCTGATGTCGTTTGGCTCTCCACGGGTTGTCCGTTTTTAAAATACTTACCACCGGATAGTTCTGCAGCATCCACTGGATCGTGAAGGCGTTGTAGGCGTTGACCAGACCCGCTATGTTTTCATCCGCATCTATGGATGGGTCATGCGGTCGATCAAACTGCTTGAGGTAGTTGTCGAGTGCTGTGAGATCCCCCGCGTTGGTCTTCCAGGCTGCGTAATCGACGAAGCCGCGGTCATCGACGTATTTACGAAGCAGGGTGTCCAAGGCACTGTGATCAATGCCGGAAGGGAGTTCGACGGGGTCCGCCACGGCGACAAAGGGAATGGCCAGGGTGAGCAAGAAGGTGGGGAGGAGGGTGTTCATGGGGGAAGTGTTTAGTGTCTGGTGTCTAGTGTCTGGAGGTCAGAGGTCGGCTGTTGTTTGGGGTTCCTGAAAACTGAAAACTGATGTCTGGTCTCTGGTGTCTAAGATTGAGGGCAGGAGTAAGAGGAGGGGGAGGTCAGGAGTTTGACTGCTGATTGGTAATGTCGCCTTGCTCGGGACCGATTTCCGACTTTTGGGAGTCTTCCACCTCTTTCAGGGCTTTCCGGGCGATTCGGGTGATTACTATGGTTACCGCAACGATAGCGATGAGAGCAATCACTTGAACAATGAGTTTCCCGGTGTCGGCTGAGCCGGAGGCGGTTTCCAGACCCGCTTTTCCGAGAGAGCCCAGATAGACGTAGAGGATGGTGCCGGGGATCATCCCGATCCAGCTGGCTAGGGTATAGGGAAGAAATTTAACAGCGGTGAGTCCAAACAGGTAATTTCCGAGACTAAAGGGCATGACCGGGGTCAGGCGGAGAAGAAACACAATTTTGCCTCCCTCCTTTCCGATTGCTTTATCCACCGCCTTGAACTTGGCGTTGCCCTCTATTTTGGCCTCAAATTTGTCGCGCAGCAGGTAACGGGAAATGAGAAAAGCCAGGGCGGCGGCAGTGGTGGCAGCCAGGGAAACGGCGATACTTCCTCCGACTAGACCGAAGGTGAATCCTGCCCCAAGGGTCAATACGGATCCGGGGATAAAGAGGACCGCGGCCAAGACATAGACGCCAACGAAGAGGACGTAGCCCAGGAGTCCCAAGTTTCCGACCCATATATTGAAGGACTCGAGGTACTGGGGGATCGGGAGAAACCGTACGGCGGCGACAAGGCCACCGAGAAGCAGAAGGCTCCCGATGATTTTGGGCAGGCTGGAGCTGGACTTGGCAGGAGGGTTGGCCTGGCTTTCGGGAATCGGGGAGGAGGTATTCATTTTCGTGTTTACGATGTGACCGCCTGCGGGTTCTATGGCGTGTCAAGCGGTTGCTCCCACAGGAGGTTTTATTTGCTGCGGCGTTGTTTGAATAGCCAAGTCAGGATATTTTTGGCACGCGGAGTGAGGCGGGTGCGGTTGTAGGTATCGCCGATTTTACGGGCGACTTCAGCATAGGTCGGGTAGGCATGAATGGTAGCGGCTACCTTGCTCAGGCCAATTCCATGCTTCATGGCGAGGACAAATTCGTGCAAGATATCTCCTCCATTTTCCCCCACAATGGTGACCCCGATGATTTTGTCAGTTCCTTTGGCGGTCAGGACTTTGATAAAGCCATCCGTTTTTCGGTCGGTGATGGCCCGGTCCAGGTCTGCGAATTCAGATTGGAATAGATCGTACTCAACCCCCGCTTTCCGGGCTGTCTTTTCGTTATGGCCCACACGGGCCACCTCAGGGGCGGTGTAAGTGGACCAAGGTACCACGGAGTCATCAAATTCGGAATGTAGAAAACTGAAGGGCTTCGTGATGTTGCCCACGACGGTGCGAGCCATGAAATCGGCCACATGGGTGAATTGCAGGCCACCGGCGATATCCCCTGCAGCCCAGATGTGGGGCTGGGATGACTGGAGCTTTTTGTTGACGATGATGCCGCGTTGGTTGGTCTTCACCCCGGCGGCTTCCAGATTGAGGCTTTTCAGGTTGGGGACGCGCCCGGCGGCCAGTAAAAGGGTATCGCCGACGATGGTGTGAGGCTCCCCATCCTCCTCGATCTCCAGATGGATCCTGCCGCCTGTCTGGTAGATCTTTTGAGAAATCGTGTTGCAGTGGAGATGGACCCCTTCCTGCTCCAAAACTTCTTGGAGGAGTTCAATGACGTCCTGATCCTCTCGCTCTAATATCTGGGGACCGCGCTGCACCTGGTGGACCTCTACTCCCAGTCGATTGAAGACCTGGGACAATTCCGTCCCGATAGGGCCGCCACCGATAACGATCATGGATTTTGGTTTGTCATTCAGGTGATCGAAAATCGTTTCATTGGTGAAGTAGGGGATGTCTTCTATACCTGGGATCGCTGGGACTGCGGCTCGACTACCGGCTGAGATTACGAAGTGTTTCGCCCGGAGGACCTCCCCGGTGGACAGCTCAATTTCGTAAGGAGAGATGAATCTGGCGGCAGCCTCAAACACGTCCACCCCGAGACCTTCAAAACGGTCTTTGGAGTCATTCGGTTCAATCACGGCCCGCTGATTCCGCATGGAGGCAAACACCCTGCCAAAATCAAAACTCGGGTCCTGACGATCGATGCCCCATTTTTCGGCATCGCGCATATTTTGAAGGAGTTTGGCCGAGGCAATGAGGCCTTTACTGGGGACACAGCCAAAGTTGAGGCAATCTCCCCCCATTTTGTTTCTTTCGATCAAGGCTGCGCGTCCACCCAGGCCGGCAATGGCAGCCGTGGTGACCAAGCCGGCAGTGCCCGCCCCGATGGCGATGACGTTATAGATCCCTTTTCCCTTTTCTTCTTTCATGGAGTCAGATGTAAGTGAGTCTCCGATCTTGGATACCCGAGAATAATTGCTGGTTTAGGATTAGAGGAATGGGTGTCCTGCTTATTCCCAGCCCTTGCGCCGGAAATATTGACAGGTCATTTGGAAATCGACCCAGGTCTGTTTCCAGGGACCCAGCCGATTAAACCTGCGGGCGGAAGACAGGACTGGGGGGTGGAGTGTAGTGGTTTTTCCGATACGCCTGAGATCTCTTGCGAATTGTGGATCCTCAAAGGCCTGCCATTCCCGATAGCCTCCGACCGAGTTAAAAGCCGCTTGAGTCGCAAAAAGGGTCTGGTCCCCGAGGAAGTATCCCCACCAACGGCTCCGGAAATCGGAAAACCAACAAGTAATCCTGAGCCAGGTGGATCGACTGTCGAATCGACGGAGAAAGCCGCCACCGTCATAGCCAGCTTGGACCGCCGATGCAATCCTGGCGATGGCTGAGGGAGGAATGATCGTGTCGGCGTGAACAAAATACAACACATCACCGGTCGCGGCTTTCGCGCCAAGATTCATTTGAGCTCCTCGTCCCCGATGCGCTGATGATAGGACCCTGGCCTGCATGCTGCGGGCGAGGACGGTCGTCCGGTCTGTACTTCCGCCATCTACGACAATCACCTCATATGGAGCAGGAACACAGCATGCGATGGCAGTCAGGGTAGCGGGCAAAGCAGCTTCCTCGTTGAGGGTCGGAATGATGATGCTGACTTTCACCTGTATATTGTTCAGGAAACTACGGGACCGAGGGGAAAGCTTCTATAAAAAAAGCCTCCCGACGGGGAGGCCTTAAAAGCTAAACTGAAAAGGGCCGAGTTATTGTTTGTCGGCTTCAATGTTAATCGTGAGTTTCACCTTTCGACCGAGAGGGGCGTTACCTTCGCCGCCCAGTCCAAAGGCATAGCGGTCGATCTCGGTCGTTGCGGAAAACCCGGCCTTGGTGACTGTTCGACCTCGCATGGTCATTTCCTGGGCGCCGTAGAATTCGACATCCAGCACCACTTCCTTGGTGACTCCCATAAGGGTAAGGTTTCCGGTAACAGTATACATCATATCGCCGGCCTTTTTCCACTTCGTGGACTTGAAGGTCGCCACCGGAAATTCGCTTGTGTTGAAGTAATCGGGCTGATTCAGATGGTTGTCGCGGTCGGCGTTATTTGTGTTGATGGAGGAGACTTGAATGGTCGCTTCCGTCATGGCCTTCTCCGGCATTTCCGGGTCGAAGTTGATGGTTCCGTTGAAGGAGCCAAAACTGCCGGTCACATTGGCTATGCCAAGGTGGCGAATGGAAAAGTTCAGATTAGAATGGGCTCCGTCGATCGCCCATTTTGCTCCAAAGGCAGGAGCGGTAATGAGGGTGGCGAGAAGTCCAATGCGAATGAATTTAGATAGATGTTTCATGTGGTCGTGCGATTCGGTGTATTGCGGGTAGCGAGACCTCGGACTAATAAAAGCTCTTAAGCTGTTCGACGTCTCCCTTGCGGGACAGAATATTCACATTTTCGTTATCTGTCCACACCTTGTATGCATTTTTCCCGTCAGCGTAGTAGACCGGCATCTCCTCGATGGTGACATTCGGCAGGATGTCGGCGAGTCCTTCCAAGTTGGTGGTGAAGAGGTGGTAGACCACGCTGCCTTCCTTGAAACACATCATGCCGATGAGAGCATCTTCAAACTGAATTGCTTTACAGCCGATGGGACTCATTTCAATCAAGCCCGGAGGGATTTCCCGGGCGACCGCAACATTCTGTCTGGCGAGGAAAGCCTGAAGTTCACCGACGTCGCGGCTCTTCCGGTCAAGGCTGATTCCGCTGGAGTAATTGTCTGAGAGGTAGGCAATCAATTGGGGGACATCCCCTCGATCGATGTTGGTCTCATTGTCGCCCAAAAAGGTGGGCAGGCTGGCACCGATTGCGATCAACACGGCAGCTGCGGCGGCCATAGGAATCCATTGCGAAAAGATGGATTTTCTTGGAGTGGACCCTTCAGCTTGGGTTTGGAAATCAACGATATTGTCCTCGCGAGGGTCTGCGGCGGCGGTGGCTCTCATTCCAGCCAGGATCTGGTCTTTCAAGCCGGCGGGAGGCTGAATGGAACCGACATGCTGCTGCATGGCCCGGTCAAAGGCTTTTTCCTGCTCAAACCATGCCTGTAAGTCGGCATCTTGAGCCAGCAACTCCATGGCTTCGGCGAATACGGGATCCGCCGCGTCCTGGTCATCAGGACGATACGATTGGAGAATAATCTGTGCTTCTTCGCGAGTCATAAGGGGAAATCTGGACTTAACTGCATAGGTTGAGAGGTGCTGAAAGCGGGCTTATTCCCATGATTTCACTTTTTCTTTTTCTAAAAATATTTGTTTTAATTGGTTTTTCCCCCGAGAGAGTCGAGACATGACGGTGCCGATGGGGACATCCAGGATCGCGGCAATTTCCTTGTAGGAGTGATTTTGCAGGTAAAAGAGGGTCAACGGGGTGCGGTAGACCTCATCCACTTCTTGTAGGGCCTCCACAGCCATCCCGCTATCCATGGATTGGGCTACCTCGGGTTCGACGGGCGCAGATTCGACCTCGAGGAGTTCATGCTCATAGGAATCCATGCGGCTTCCCCGTTTCCTCAGGCGAAGAAACTCGCGGTACAGCGTGGTAAAGAGCCAGGACTTGATTTTGGACTTATCCTTTAAGGAAGAACCTTTCTCGGCGTAAATGTAGAAGGTTTGCTGGGTTAAGTCTCCAGCTTCATGCTCATTTTTGGCTAAGCTGTAGGCGAACCGATAAAGCCCGGTGTAATAGGTATCGACTATTTCCTGAAAGTTCAAAGCAGGTGAGGTAAGATGGATAAAATAACGTAAATAACTCTAAAATCAGAAAGTTAAAGAATTAACATTGCATCACCGTAACTGAAAAAGCGGTATTTTTTTTCTACGGCAACTGCGTAAATTTCCTTTATCCACTCTATTCCGTCCGTGGATCCCGGGGTCAGGTATGCGCCGACCAGGCTGAGGAGGGTAGACTTGGGTAAGTGGAAATTAGTCACCAGCGCATCCAACTGCAGAAATTCAAAGGGGGGGATGATGAATAAGTCGGCTTCCCGCACGAATGGCCGGTCTTTGGCCGCGGCTTGGCTTTCTGGCTGGTTGAAGTAATCCTGAGTCGCTCTTACCGTGGTGGTGCCAATGGCAACCTTGTTGGAGTGAGGGTCATGGAGGGCCTGCCGAGTCTCTACAGGGAGCTCATACAACTCTGCGTGGATCGGGTGATCCTCCAGCTTTTCAGTTTGAACAGGCAAGAAGGTGCCAAGGCCCACATGAAGCGTGAGGTCGAAATATTGAAACCCTCGGCAGAGTCCTCTTTGGATGATGTCAGGCGTAAAGTGAAGCCCGGCTGTGGGGGCGGCGGCGGCTACCATCTTTGCAGGATCTGCGTAGACAGTCTGGTATCGACCTTCATCTTCGGGGCCCGGATGAGTCTCATCTCTGTGGATGTAGGGGGGGAGGGGGACTTCCCCGACGGCGTTGGCCATTTCGACAACCGAATGATAGGAGGCCAGCTCTTTGAAATGAACCTGGACTCTTCCGTCGGCAGTTTTCGCTAGGACTTCAGCGGTGAAGGCAGGCTTCAGGGCAAAAGTCGACCCGACCGGGCTCTTTTTGCCCGGCTTAAGCAGACATTCCCACGTTTCTCCTTTTTCCGGGGTTGAATCCAGTTGGCGAAGGAGCAGGCATTCCAGTTGTCCACCGGTAGGGCGGGATGCTTTTAGCCGGGCTTTGAAAACGGAAGCATTGTTCCTAAAGAGGCAGGATCCAGGCGGCAGTAAGTCAGGCAGGTCAAAAAAGTGTTGGTGTTGAAGTTCGCCTGAGTCCCGATCCACGACCAGCAGGCGGGACTTTTCACGATTGGGTGTGGGATGCTGGGCAATCAGCTCGCGGGGAAGGGGATAATCGAGATCGGACAGGTTCATGGGGACATAAAGTGTCTCGTGTCTATTGTTTAGTGGCTAGTGCTTAATGGGATTGGAATGCAACCCCAGACCTTAGTCCTGAGACGCTTTTCACTAAATTGGCTAAGCTATGAAAAACCATTGAAAGGTGGAAAAATTCTGTCCACGTTAGGCCGGATGAAGGTATATCTCAATGGTGGGTTCGTCGATGAGGCTGAGGCAAAGATCTCAGTTTTTGATCACGGCCTGTTGTACGGTGACGGGATTTTCGAGGGCATTCGCCTTTACGATCGTTGTGTCTTCAAGCTGGATGAACACTTGGAGCGGCTGGAGTATTCTGCCAAAGCCCTGCTGCTCGACATGCCTTGGAGCCGGGAGACTATTAGCGAGGCGACGTGTGAATCCTGTCGGATTAATGGCCTCACCGATGGGTATATCCGCCTTCTGGTTACCCGGGGGGTCGGCACTCTTGGGCTATCACCCAATACCTGCAAGGAACCTCAGCTCATTATTATAGCAGACAAGATCCAACTGTATCCGGACTCGTTTTATGAGGAGGGGTTGAAAATTATCACGGTCCCCACGCGGCGGATGAATCCAGCCACCCTGCCGCCCATGATCAAATCCCTGAACTATGTGAACAACATTCTGGCTAAGATCGAGGCCCAGCATGTGGGCTACCAGGAAGCCATTATGCTGAATGATCAGGGCTATGTGGCCGAGTGCACCGGTGATAACATTTTTATCCTGCACAAAGGAAAAGTCATTACCCCGAAAACAAGCTCGGGAGCCCTCAAGGGAATTACCCGCCAGGTGGCTGTAGAGATTGCCGATGACCTCGGCTTACCCCTGGTCGAGGAAAACCTGACTCGCTACGATATCTGGAATGCCGACGAGTGTTTCCTCACCGGGACCGCGGCTGAAATCATTCCGGTGGTCGAGGTCGACGCTCGAGTAGTGGGAGATGGAAAGCCCGGGCCGGTCACGGCGCAGTTCCTTCAACGCTTTCGTGAAAAGGCCACACGGGAAGGCACCTTTATCTAAAGCCAGAACCCCAAGGTGGACGGTTCCGGTTTGTAAGCTGCTGCTCTTGATCTACGGTTCTCATCAGAGAGCGTAGCGCACCTTGCAAGTCTGCTCCAATGTATCAGAGATCCAGCTCGTCATCGGGGCTTGCCTATCTGAACGATTGATTATTCCAGATTTGGCGGTAGTATGATCAAAAACCCACTTGCTTCATGTATTGGGTTTGAGAACATTCATAGCTGCCAATGTCCAAAGAAATTGAGTGCGACGTCTGCAAGAAGAACGCCACAGTACATCTTACACAAATCATTAATGGTAAGGTACATAAAGTGGATTTATGTGAGGAGTGTGCTCAAAATCTGGGGGTAACGGATCCCAACGGGTTTTCCGTGGCGGATTTGTTGACGAAGGACCTGGTCGACGCGGAGGGCAAGGCAGGGGAGGCTGTGGTGTGCGAGCATTGCGGCTGTACGAAAGCGCAATTCAAAAAGACCGGGCGTTTTGGATGCTCACATTGCTATGAGGCGTTCTCAGATGTGTTGGGACCCTTGTTAAAAAAAATGCACACGGGAACCGATCATATTGGAAAGGTGCCTGTCTTAAGCATAAAAAGACAGGAGCGTATGGAAATTTTGAGTAAATTGGAACTAGACCTGCATGATGCAGTTAAATCTGAGAACTACGAAGAAGCCGCGAAAATCCGGGATCATATTGCAGATTTGAGTCGGGAGGCCACGGATTCGGACGATATTTAAACCATAAATGATCATAGATCCCTTAATTGAAGCGCGTTCGGAGCTGATCCAGGGGACCACTTCCTACCCGGTGGTATTGACCTCTCGGGTGAGATTAGCTCGGAATTTGCGCGATTATAGCTTTCCCGGGTGGGCCAAATCGGCTCAGCGGCGGGAAGTTTTGGCACTATGCCAGGAGGCGATTGAGTCACTCGATACGATGAAATCGAGTACGACGGTGCCAATTTCTGAACTTTCCGATCTGGAGAAGCAGGTATTAGTTGAGCGCCATTTGATTAGCCGGGAGCTCACTCAGGAGGAGGAAGGGGCTGGTGTTATCATCAATGGCGACCAATCGGTGGCCGTGATGGTGAATGAAGAGGACCATCTGAGGATTCAAGTTCTGCGCAACGGGTTCAGCCTGAATCGCGTTTGGAAGACCATCAATACCCTCGATTCCGCCTTGGAATCCCACCTGGATTTTGCGTTCAACTCGAATCTTGGTTATTTGACCGCGTGTCCCACCAACGTGGGTACGGGGTTGCGAGGCAGCATGATGATGCACTTGCCGGGCTTGGTTATGGCCGGCCAGATGGAAAAAGTCATCCGGGCCGTGAACCAGCTTGGCATTGCGGTGCGGGGTCTCTTTGGCGAGGGATCGGATGCCAGCGGGAGTATTTTTCAAATTTCCAATCAACAGACGTTAGGAGAGACGGAAGACGACATCATCCGACGTCTGTCCAATGTACTGAAAACGGTGATCGAACAGGAGACAAATGCGCGACTGCGGATTCGCGAGTCGGATGAATCGAAATTATTCGATAAAATCGGCCGTGCATATGGCATTTTGCGAAATGCGCATATGTTAAGTTCCTCGGAAGCCATGAATCTATTATCGCTGATTCGCCTCGCGGTGGATTTCAGCATTCTACCGGAAACGGTAAGATCTTTGGTGGATCGGTATTTTATCGAAGCTCAACCTGGGCATATTCAATTCGCCGCACGCGATGTTGTTGAATCGAAACAACGAGATGTGCAGCGGGCTTTTATTGTACGCGAAGAGTTCGGTAAACTACCGGCGCTTAATTTTGACAACGTAAATTTAGAAACATAACCCCTTTCAAAGGACACATCAGATGGAACCCATGAACAACTTTACCCCCCGGGCCCAGCAGGTGCTGGCGCTTGCCCGCAAGGAGGCCGACCGGTTTCACCACAACTACGTGGGGACGGAGCACTTACTGCTTGGATTAATCAACCTTGGGCAAGGTGTAGCAGTAAACGTATTGCAGAAAATGGGGCTCGACCTGGAAACGGTGCGTAGTGCTGTGGAGAAGCAGGTGGGCACTGGTCCTGAAACGAAACCTTCGGGAAATATTCCTTACACACCCCGGGTGAAAAAGGTGTTGGCTTTGGCCGGCAAGGAAGCTAAAGCCCTCAACCACAGCTATGTGGGTACCGAGCATATCCTCCTTGGTTTGCTGCGGGAAGGGGAAGGCGTGGCCGCCCGCGTATTGAAAAGTCTCGACGTGGATATCGAGCGTTGCCGCAACGAGATTCTTTCCGAACTGGATCCGAATTTCTCTGGCGAACCTGAAGAATCGGGTGTTGGTTCCGGTGGAGTCAGCGCGGAACTGGGCGAAAAGAAGGATGTAAAAACCCCCGCCCTCAAAGCCTTTGGGCGGGATCTGACCGAGTTGGCCCGCAAGGGCGAGTTGGACCCGGTGATTGGCCGAAAACAGGAGATTCGTCGGGTGATTCAAATTCTTTGCCGTCGGACGAAAAACAACCCGGTGCTGATCGGGGAAGCCGGCGTGGGTAAAACAGCCATCGTCGAGGGCTTGGCCCTGGAAATTGCCAGCGGCGTAGTTCCTGAAATCATCGCGGACAAGCGGGTCGTCACCTTAGACCTGGCCCTTATGGTCGCCGGGACGAAGTATCGCGGCCAATTTGAGGAACGGATCAAAGCTGTCATGGATGAAATCCGTCGCTCCAAAAACGTGATTATCTTTATCGACGAGCTCCACACGATCGTAGGAGCGGGCGCAGCCGAAGGCGCGATGGATGCGTCGAATATTTTCAAACCGGCGTTGAGCCGGGGTGAGCTCCAGTGCATTGGCGCCACCACGCTGGCCGAATACCGCAAGTATATTGAAAAGGATAGTGCGTTGGATCGCCGCTTTCAGTCGGTCAAAGTGGAGCCGCCCAGCGTCGACGACTCTTTCACCATCCTGAAAGGGATACGCCATAAATACGAGGAACACCACAAAGTGGTGTATACGGACAAGGCTCTTGAATCAGCGGTAAAGTTGTCCGATCGCTATGTGAATGGGCGCTTTCTGCCGGATAAGGCGATCGATGTTCTGGACGAAGCTGGCTCCCGGGCTCGTATCGAGTCCTTGAAACGCCCTCCTGAAATCGAGGAGCTGAGCGCGGAAATCGATTCGATTTGCTCCAAAAAAGAAGAGGCTATTTCCCAACAGAACTTCGAAGAAGCTGCCCGTTTTCGTGACAACGAGAAACAGCTCCGCGCGAAACGCGAGCAGACCCTTGAGGATTGGAAGCGCAACCGCGAAGAGCAGCAGATCACGGTAGGTGATGACGAGATGATGCGCGTGGTGTCCGATTGGACCGGCATTCCCCTCAACCGCATGGAGGAGAAAGACAACATCAAACTGCTGGAACTCGAAAAGGACCTGCAGCGCGAGGTGGTTGGCCAGGACTTCGCCACCGAGGTCATTTCCAAGGCACTGCGTCGTAGTCGGGCAGATCTGAAAGATCCTCGCCGGCCAATCGGGTCGTTTATGTTCCTCGGGCCCACCGGGGTGGGTAAAACGCATTTGGCCAAGATTCTGGCCGAACGGATGTTTGGAGAGCAGGACGCCCTCATTCAAATCGATATGTCGGAATATATGGAGAAATTCTCCGTTTCCCGGCTTATCGGATCGCCCCCCGGCTATGTTGGTTATGAGGAAGGGGGACAACTGACCGAGGCGGTGCGTCGGAAGCCGTACTCTGTCATCCTTTTCGATGAGATCGAAAAAGCCCACCCGGATGTGGTGCAACTGTTGCTCCAGGTCCTTGAGGATGGTCGGTTGACCGATTCCCTGGGCCGCCGCGTCGATTTCCGCAATACCATCCTCATCATGACCTCAAATGTAGGAGCTGAGATCCTGCAACGGGACAACACGATGGGCTTTGCTATCGATCCGACCGGCTTCTCGGATTTTGAAATGATCAAAGGAAAGATTCTGGATGAAACCAAGCGTGTCTTTAAGCCGGAATTCTTAAATCGACTGACCGAAATCGTCATCTTCCAGAAGCTGTCCCGCGAGCATATGCACCAGATTGTAGATATCGAACTAGCCAAAGTCGAAAAACGCATGAAGGAGCAGAAGTTCACCCTGCAGATCACCGACGAAGCTAAGGAATTCCTCATCGATAACGGGTATGACGATAAGTTTGGCGCCCGTCCGCTCCGCCGTGCGGTGGAGAAATTCCTCGAGGATAGCCTGGCGGAGTCCATCCTTCGTGGTGACGTGAAGGCTGGCGAACCAGTCAAGGTAATCCTTGCGGAAGACGGCAAGGGATTGGATTTCACCCACACAGATACCCCGGAGGAAGTGTCCCCCGGCGGAGAGGAAGTGGAATAAGGTTCAGGAAGCTCTCAGATTTGAAATCAGGGGCGCCGGTGACGGCGCCCTTTTTGGGGGGGATGTTGAGCCACGTGCCCACCTTTGCCAAGGCTATGGCGGGGCAAGCAAGCGCGGGCCATCCGTCTGTATCCGGTGTTTCGGTCCTGGATCAGGGGGAGAGTAAGGATATGGGAGGATTGGGGGGGATGAAAAAAATCGTGACAGCGGGGAGGGGGTAGCCCAATGATTACCGGGATATATGGTGACCGCAGCTGGCCAAACGGAGTATGCTCTGGAGACGCGTGATTTGCGTGTGGATTATGGAGATTTTACCGCGGTCCGTGATATCTCCTTGAAAATTCCGAAAGGCGAAATCTATGGGTTGGTGGGGCCGAACGGGGCTGGGAAGACCTCGACCATTAAGGTGGTGGCCACCTTGATGGAACCGACGTACGGGGATGTGTTTATTGAAGGCCTGGACATAGAGGAGAAGCGGCAGGCGGTTCACCGCCTACTCGGGTATATGCCGGATCTTGCGCCCACCACTCCGGAGATGAGAGTATGGGAATTTCTCGATATGTTTGCGGGCGCATATGGGTTGGCCCCGGGGCCCGGGCGCAAACGCTGGGAGGAATGCCTTGAACTGGTGCAATTGACCGAGAGTCGAGATGTCCTTTGCGGATCCTTGTCCCGCGGAATGACCCAGCGCTTGATTTTAGCCAAGACCTTGATCCCCCATCCGTCTGTTTTGCTGCTTGACGAACCCGCCAGCGGGATGGACCCGATGGCCCGGATCAGTTTAAGGAATATTCTGCAGGAGCTTGTCCGAGAACAACAGGTGACGGTATTGATTTCTTCCCACATCCTGACCGAGCTCGCGGATATGTGCACCTCGGTGGGCATCATGAGTAAGGGGAGTCTCCTTTTTAGCGGAGATATCGATGAGGTGGCTGAGAGCGTGGCCAAACCTCACCGCGAAGTAGAGCTCACCTGGATAACAGACGCGGTGCCGGCCGACTTGGATGTGCCCGGACTTCTGCAACGTGACCAAGTAATGGACCTCTCCATGCAAAGCGGCGGAGCCTCCTTCCAGTTTTACGGGGAGGACGGAAACCTGAATACCTTCCTCAGGGAGTTGGTGGAGGCCGGTCTGCCCCTGGTCCGGTTTGCCCCGAAAAAGGCAGGGATCGAAGACGTCCTCCTTGATATTGAACAAAAGGAAAAGGCCAATGGGTGAGTTGAGTCCCACTCAGGCATCCTGGATGCCAGCCTGGTGGAAGATCTGGGCGAACCCCATCTTCCTCAAGTATCGTCGGCTCCGCTTGCGCCCGAGGCCAACAGCCATCTGGGCCATCGCCATTGGGTTGCTGGCGACCTTCATCTTCACTGTCATCTATTTGCCCGCGACACAGCGCGAAATGCTGAATCCGGTCGAGGCTGCGCGAACTACCATTATTCCCCTTTTTATCCTTCAGGGGGTGTTATTAATGTTGTTTGGAACCGGTGCGGTGGCCTCCGGGATCATTCAGGAAAAAGAGGAAGGAACCCTGGATTATCAGCGCCTGACCCCGATGCATCCGATGGCCAAAATCCTGGGCTACTTATTCGGGTTGCCGATTCGTGAATATCTGCTGGTAGGGCTGATCTCACCCTTAATGATCTTTGCCCTCATTCGTGGACAGATCCCACTGTCCGCCTCGATCTCAATCTATCTGATTTTTTTCTCGTGCGTATTACTTTACCATATGACGGGAATGGTCGCAGGCATGGTCATGAACCGGCGGAAGTTTGCGGCCCGGTTTTCTCAGGGCATGGTGATCGTATTTTATCTCATTTTGCCCAATTTCTCGAACCTCGGGTTTTATTTCTTCGAGTATCTCACGGTTCGCCCGGTCCTTGTAAACCAGATTTTACCTCTGCTTCCCCAGGACCTGCCATCGGGATTGCGCGATAGTGTTATGCTGGGGGTGAACGATGTTCCCTTCTTTGCTTTTCAGCTTTCTCCGTTTGTTTTCTCCCTCCTCATTCAGTTGCTCTTGCTCTCCACCTTCTTCGTGGTGGTTTATCGCAAATGGGAAAATCCGGTTCGACACAGTATGGGGAAGTGGTTCGGATTGGTGTTTTACTCGGTGGTTCTGGTGCTGATCCTGGGAAATCTTCTTCCTTTGATTGAGGCTCAGGCAGAAGGAAGCATGCGGTTTGGCGTCTTGCCCAGGGAAGCGATCCCTATCGCAGTCATGCTGACGATGGGAATGCTATGTTTCAGTTTTTCTTGGTTGGTCATTTCGGTCATCACTCCGAATCAGTTTGAATATATGACCGGGCTCCGACGGGTCCTGAAACTCCGGCTTCCCCGAATCCCTCTGTCATGGGATGCTTCGAGCAGCCTGTTTCACGCAGTGATTCTGGCTGTCCTGACCCTCTTGTCCTCGCTCCTGGTTCTTCACTATTTATTTGAGGCTGGATTGATGGTAAGCAATGGGGTGGAAGTCAGTTGGGCTGGAATTATTCGCTTCCCCATCATTCTGGGTCTATTGACACTGACCGTGTTTGGCATGGTGGAGTATTGGGGGAATATTCGCCTCATGTTGTTCGTCCTTCTCGGATGGGGAGTTCCCTTCTTTGCTGCCATCATCTTGATCGCCACCAGTAATTCCTTTGCCAAACCGGCGATTTACCTGGGGTCTATTTCTCCGCTCGGCTGTATGGTTTTCACCATTGTGACGGCTTTTGAGGGTCTAGAGGACACGGAATATTTGGGTTCTATACAGAATGCGGTGCTGTTATGCATCGTCATTTACACGTTGCTCCCCGCCTATCTGATCCTGCGCTTGAAGCGTAAACAGGCCCTCATGGCGGAGAAAGTCGCCCAACGGGCAAAGGGGAGTGTTGAGTAGCGGGTGGGGGCTCATGATCTTCTGAAGGCCTAATACCGGTCAGTGCCTAGACTTGGGCCCTGCGTCGATTTGGCTTGTCAGTGGAGGGCCGAACTGTGGTAGACAGGTCGTTTTATCTGTTTAAACCAATGACTGAACAAACGCTTATCATTTTAAAGCCCGACTGCATGGAAAAGAAAATCGCCGGTGAGGTGATTGGCCGCTTCGAGAAAGCCGGATTCGAGCTGAAGGCCGCTAAGGTTATACAGCTTTCGGCTGACGTCTTGCGTGAGCATTATGCCCACGTGGCCGACAGACCGTTCTATCCTGAAATTGAAGCCTTCATGAGCTCACGCCCGGTGATGGTGATGATCCTCGAAGGGGATGACGTGATCAACCGCGTGCGTGACCTCCTGGGCCCCACGGATTCCATGGCCGCCCCGGCAGGGACGATCCGGGGAGACCTGGGTACCGATAAGATGGTCAATGTCGTCCACGCCTCGGATGGGCCGGAGACGGCTAAGGTAGAAATCGCCCGCTTCTTTGGGTGAGGTTCGGTTGACTGCTTGAGAGTTGGGGTGGTGCTTCGGGATGCGAGATACGTGATACGGGATTTGAGCTGCCCGGCGGGCGAAGCGGCCCGGCGTTAATCATTTTCGTAATCGTTATCGTGGTTGTGATCGATTTCGAACAGATAAACCAGTATCCCGCTACTCCAACCTCCGGCTTATCGCCTACAGCCTGTATACCAGCGCTGTCGCGTAGGCGGCCATGCCTTCGCCTTTGCCCAGGGGGCCGAGACCTTCATTGGTCGTGGCTTTGATGCCGATCTGTGCGGGGGCGATTCCCAGGGAGGTGCCAATGGCCCCCTTCATCCTGGGAATATAGGGGCCGATTTTGGGAGCTTCGGCCACCAGAGTGGAATCAATGTTGCTGATTGCATAGCCGAGCCGTTCTGCTTCGAAATGAGCTTTACGAAGAATGACCTGGGAGTCCATGTCGCGCCATTTTTCGTCTCCCGGGGGAAAAAAGTGCCCGATATCGGGTAAGCCCAAGGCGCCGAAGATGGCATCGGCAATGGCGTGGCTGAGGACATCCGCATCTGAATGTCCTTCCAGGCCGAACTGAAAGGGGACATGGATGCCCCCCAAGATAAGTTTCCGGGTTTCGCTGATACGATGGATATCGTATCCGAATCCTACTTTGAAGGCGGAGGTCATGGGGGATGTGAGCTGTGAATTTGGAGGAGGGAGTAAGATGAATAAAAGAAAGAGAGCTCGAGGGATTGAGTTTTGGCCTTCCGATTTCCACTTTCAGGATTTCGGGCCTTATTTCAGGGTGGCGAGGAGGTATTCGAGGTAAGGGATATCTTGAGGCCTGGTGAGTTTGGGGTTGGGACAGGGATTCTCCAGCAGGGTGACGGGTTCCCCGATGAAGGCCAGGGCTGCAGTATCGTCGGTAATTGTTGCACCCTGGTGGATAACTTCCTGGTAGGCACGCAGGATGAGGTCGAGGCGGAAGACCTGGGGCGTTTCCATCGCCCAGAGTCGGTCGCGTTGCAGGTCCTCCAGGGTTTCCTGGACCGGCGCAGTCGACCCGCCCACGGAGGCCATTTTGATGGTGTCGGTTACCCGGTGAGCCAGGGTTGCATTACCCGTTCTGCTAACGGTTTCCAGGAGTTGCTCCAACATCGAAGCCTGGATGAGGGGACGGGCCGAATCGTGAATAAAGACGACCTCCACTCCCGCAGGTATCGCAGTTAAGCCGGCCATAACGGAGTCCTGCCGCTTGGAGCCACCAAAAGTCCAATGATTTTGCCAGGGCACCTGAGGCATGGCCTCGAGGGCTTCGAGGACGTGTTCGCGCTGCTCTACATCTCGAACCACCCAGACGACATGGTGGAGGAACCCCGCTTCGCGAAAGGCTTCGAGGGAGTGCTGCCAGACGGGCATGCCTGCGATTTCGGCGAGGACCTTATCGGCGACGACTCCGGCCATGCGCTGCCCACTGCCGGCACATAGGAGAATCAGTCCATTCATGAATCCGTAGCTTGGGGCTGTAGGCTGGTTTTTATGTCGGTGATGGTTTTTACCGGATTTTCCGCCTTCAGGATGGGTCGGCCGACGACGATGTGGGAGGCGCCCATTTTGGCGGCGGACTCCGGAGTCTGGGTTCGTTTCTGCTCATTGGCGTCTACGCCGGCGGGGCGGATACCAGGGGTGACAAGGAGGGGAGCCACTCCGATCTCTCCGCGGAGGAGGGTGAGCTCCAGGGGAGAGCAGACCAGTCCGTCTATGCCTGCCCGCACGGCCAACCTGGCTAGTCGCAGGACCTGAACCTCAAGGGAGTCGGCGATGCCGGTGGCGACCATTCCTTCTTCATTAAAAGAGGTTAAAACCGTGACCCCCAGGAGCTGTAGCTCGGGCCGGACCTCATCCCGGGCTTCCCGGGCAAAGGCGAGCATCTCTGACCCGCCCGAAGCGTGCAGGGTCAGCATCTGGATGGGGAGGTGGCCCAGACTCCTGACGGTGCTGCCCACCGTATTGGGAATATCGTAGAGTTTAAGATCGAGGAAAATATTGATATGTCGTTGGGCGACTTCCTCGATAAATCCCGGACCCTCTTTAGTGAAGAGTTGGAGTCCAATTTTTACCCAGTCCAGATGGCCTTCGACTTTATCTAAAAATGTGAGTCCCTCGTCCCGAGAAGGGACATCCAGGGCAAGGATCAATTCGCATGTAGAAATCATATTCATCTAGCCTTTTTAACAGTCTCCCTAAACATGTTGGGAGAACGAGTATGAATCAAGGCTATGGCATAACGGTTTTCTCTCCGGCCAAGGTAAATTTGTTCCTGGCTATCACCGGGCCTCGGGATGATGGGTTTCACAACCTGGTGTCCGTCGTGACCCCGCTACGGTTTGGAGATCAACTATGGATCTTTCCGCTAACCCCCGGTGAAGGAAATGACATGCTCGAGGTGGTTCCTGCCGATACGGGTATCCCCACCGATGAGCGTAATCTGATCCTGAGGGCTGTCCGGAGGATGCGAGAGGTCTGTCCGCACCTGCTGGGTCCGGTGCGGATCCGCCTGCGCAAACGGATTCCGGCGGAGGCGGGCCTGGGTGGGGGGAGTTCCAACGCCAGTGTGACCTTGCGTGCGCTCTGGCAATGGTTGGGTCGGCCCTTCACCTGGGAGCGGCTGATCGAGATGGCGGCCGAGCTGGGGTCGGATTGCCCGGTGTTCCTCAATCCCGGTCCCAGCGTGATGCGAGGGCGGGGGGAATTCCTCCAGCCTGTGGTCCCCGGTCAACGCCAGGCTTTGTCTGGCCAGCGCATTTTACTCTTCAAACCCGCCTTTGGGGTGGAAACCGGTTGGGCTTACCGCGAAATGCGTCAGCGTGGAACCGACTATATTACGGAAGTGGAGGCAGAGGCGCATCTCGGGCGATGGCAACGTGGCGAAATAAACCATAAAACCTTGGTTATGAATAATATGGAAAGAGTGGTAGATCAAAAATTCCTTGCTCTTCCCAGCTTGCGCAAGGCGCTTAAGGTGGAGACGGGAAGTCATTTGTGCATGAGCGGAAGCGGTAGCGCGAGTTTTGTGCTTCTGGATGAGAGGTCGGATATAGTAAAAATCCGGAAGATCATAAAGGAGGCGTTAGGGACGGAAACTTTTATCATTGAAACTTCCCTCCTCTGACCATAAATCGCAATTACTCAGGCTCCCTCCTCGCGGAGCCACTAGGAAATTGTATACTTTTTTGTTCGTTTGGCATGGCATTGGATTCTCAAAACCGTGGTGAGATTGTCCTTCGTGGGATAGCAGGATCACCCGGAGTTGCCCATGGCCCAGCTTTCGTCTTTTTACAGAGTGAGCTGGATATTCCTGCATACGAACTCAAGCCGGAGGATTCCGACGGGGAAATCGCCCGACTGGAAGAGGCTCTGTTGCAGACCCGTCAGCAGATCTCCAAGATCCGGCACGAGATCGCACGGAAGCTGGGAGAGGCCGAAGCGCAAATCTTTGATGCGCACCAACTTGTATTGGAAGACAAGGCCTTAATCGACGAGGTGATCCACGAACAGCGCACGAGCCATTACAACATAGAATTCTGTTTCCACCGGGTAGCTCAGCGCTACATCGACTTCTTTGATACGATTGATGATGAATACCTGAAAGAGCGCGTAGCCGATATTCGTGATGTGGCCCGGCGTTTACTCCAGAATCTGATGGGTCAACAGGAGCATGGGATTCAGAAATTAAGCGAGGGGCGAATTGTGGTGTCGCAGGATCTGACGCCTTCGGATACCGCGAGTATGGAGCGCGATAAGCTACTTGGCTTCATTACTGAGTCCGGAGGAACTACGTCCCATTCCGTCATCATGGCCCGCTCTCTACAAATCCCGGCCGTGGTCGGAGCCCACGGAGCGACTGATGAAATTTCCAGTAATGATGACCTCTTGGTCGATGGGTATGATGGGTTAGTTTACATCAATCCGAGTGAGCAGACCCTCTATCGATATGGAAAGATCGAGCGGCATCGTCGCACGCTGCAGGAGCGCTACAATACCAGTATTGGGAAGCGATCGATCACAATCGACCGACAGGAAATCACTCTTCGGGCCAACATTGATAATGTAGCTGATGTGGACAGTGTCCGTACTGTGCAGGCTGCAGGAGTAGGGCTCTTTCGAACGGAAGGGATCTACCTTCGCGAGAATGATTTTCCGGACGAGGATAAGCAGTTTGAGCTGTATCGGGAAGTGGTTGAATCCTTGGCCCCGAGTCCGGTGGTGATTCGTACTCTGGACCTGGGGGGTGATAAGAACTTGAAGGGCATGTTTGAGCTCGATGAGGGCAATCCGTTTATGGGATTCCGAGCCATTCGTTTTTGCCTGCAGCACCCGGATATCTTTAAGGACCAGTTGCGCGCCATCCTGCGGGCCAGCGCATATGGGAAAGTAAAAATCATGTTCCCCATGATCAGTGGAGCGGGAGAATTTCTGGAAGCCAAGCGAATTTACGAGGAAGCTCGCGATGAATTGAATGAACGGGATCTTCCGTTTGACCCGGATATTGAAGTGGGCAGCATGATCGAAATCCCCAGTGCTGCCCTGGTCGCTGACATCCTGGCCGAACACTGTAGCTTCTTCAGTATCGGGAGCAATGATTTGATCCAATATATGATGGCAGCCGACCGGATGAATGAGCGGGTGGCCCATCTCTTTGATGCCAGTAATCCTGCGGTGCTCCGCGCGATCAAACGCGTGATCGATGCTGGGGTGGCGAAGGGCATTCCCGTCAGCGTTTGTGGGGAAATGGCCGGCGACCCGCGCTATACCGCACTACTCCTCGGTATGGGGGCGCATGAGTTGAGTGTGGCGGCCCCGACATTGCCTGAAATCAATTTCCTGGTGCGCATGATCGATGGTAAAGCTGCCAGGATGCTAGCCGATGAGGCCCTCGATATGCATGACCCGTTGGAGATCACGGAGCTCATTAGTTCGTTCCATAACTCCCTTTTGGCCGATATTGGTTAAGGAGGTTGGGGATTTATTGACCCGGTTTGGTTCAATAGGACCGTAGTCATCACAATAAGCGAGTGACCCGGTCAGCCGGGATTAAGTGGAGAGGTCTTGCAGGGATGCCGGTTCACTACGGGGCAGAGTGACGGTGAAGAGTGTACCCACACCTACTTCGCTTTCCACTTGAATGCTTCCGCCGTGGGCATCAACGATAGCCTTGGTGATAGCCAGACCCAGGCCGGTATTGGTTTTATCCGCTATTCGCTTGTTCTTCGAGGTCCGGTAAAAGCGATCAAAGAGGCGGGGGATAATTTCCGGGTAGATGCCCATGCCCGAATCCTTTACCATGATGAGGCAGTTGTCCAGTTGGGTGCCTACGTTAATGCTGATCTTGCCTCCCTCCGGGGTAAACTTAATGGCATTGCTCAATAAATTGATGAGTACCTGTTGAATCCGATAGATATCAAACATTCCCGTACAGGTGACCGCCCCCACGTAGAGTGTGATGGATTTTTCATCCGCCAGTTTTTTCAGCATTCGAACGGAAGGATTTACCGCGTCCGCAATGTCCGCCTGCGTTTTAATCAGTTCGAACTCTCCTGAATCAACCCGGGCCAACTCCAATAGGGCGTCAACCAGTCTCCGGATATGCTGGGCAGAGTGTTCGCAGGTTTGAAGGGCGTCGCGATAGGTTTCGGAATCCCGTTCGCGCAGCAGGGTGTATTGACAGCTGGCCAGGATAACGGAGATGGGGGTTCGAAGTTCGTGAGAGGCATCGGACGTGAAACGAATTTGCTGATTAATGGCATCCTCCAGCTGATCAAAGGTTTCATTGAGGACTTCAGCCATGGCTCCAAGCTCAGATTCGGTATCTGCTGTATTGATACGGTGGGAAAGGTCACCGGTAGATATTTTTTGTGCGGTCTCTGTGATATCGCCGATGGGTCTCAGAGATATTCCGGCGAGCCACCATCCAATCCAGTGACCGGACACGACAATAAGGAGTCCTACGATCGAGAGAATCCAACGCAACCGGGCAAGTTCCCGATAGATGATCGATTTTGATCCGCCGATGACCAAGTTGTAGCCCCTGGGACCGACATGGATGGCCTCCCGGTTATTTCCATTTTCCCGGAGAATCAAGGCATGCTCATTGGGGCGAAAGGGTCGGTCGTCAACTGCTGGTATGACGGAGGGTGCATTCTGCGACGCGTAGTTGATGGTTCCCTCTCCATCCAGAACCGCGAGATAGAGGCGGGGATCCAAATGGGTGAGCACCTGGATTTCGAAGCGTTGCCGGCGTTCCTGTGGGGTCTCGCTTACCCGGTGCATGGGGTAGCGGTCATAGGTCAGGGGAGGGGTGCCCCCGTAAAACACTTCAGGGGGCGGGGGAGGCATGAACTGGGGGATCATGTTAGCGATCGGGGCCGCGAGCCGGGCATCCAGTTCCCGCTCCAGGATTTCACCCTGGTTTAAGTAGAAAGCAGTGAGGAGGACCGCCACGATGACGGTCAGCAGTGTCGTGTGCCAGATTTGAATCCGGCCCCGGATTGATTTAGGGATCATGCGCTGGTGTTGCTCCGAACCACGTAACCTTGCCCACGCAGGGTAGTGATGAAATTCTTCCCAAACTTCTGGCGGAGCTTGTAGATATAGACGTCCAGCATATTGGAAAGACTGTCTTCGTTTTCGTCAAAGAGATGTTCGTAGAGATATTCTCGGGTAACGACTTCGTCCTTTTTCAAGGCGAATAATTCAACAATAGCATATTCTCGGGCGGTCAGTTCAATGAGCTCGCCATCCTTCGTAATCGTGCGTGAGGCGGTATTGACCTCAATATTATTGAGGGTGAGGACCGGATTTCCACGACCAAAACTGCGCCGGGCAATGGCGCGGGCCCTGGCCACCATCTCTAAGAGATCGAAGGGTTTGGGGAGATAATCATCTGCACCCTGATTCAGGCCCCTTACCCGGTCCTGAATCCCATCGCGGGCAGTGAGCATGAGGATGGGGGTTTCTTTTTCTGCCCGGATAGCTTCGAGCACCTGCCATCCACTCATTTTGGGCAGCATGACATCGAGGAGGATGACGTCGTAATCCCAATTTAAGGCTTTGTAGAGGCCCTCTTCTCCGTCTTCACAGTGGTCTGCGGCAAACCCCTCTTCACGCAGGGTAGCGACTATGGTTTTTCTGAGGTGGGCTTCATCTTCAATGACAAGGGCTCTCATAGTTTAGATTTTCTAAAGACAGGGGACGGGTTTAGCGGGAAACTCAGGACCACTTTAAAAAATTACCATATTGCTTATGAACAGAAGATGAATCTGACAGTTCCACCGATAAGAAGTGAAGCCAAGATTCCATTTTGGAATTAAATTATCTTTTTCTCACTCATTCATCTCCCGTTCAGGTTGAAAATGATATGGTAAGGGAAAATCACTCGATTTTTCAGACCTCCACATGAAAACCAGAAACACGATACTCTTTAAGAACGATCAAGTCCTGGTCCAGAATCCACCGGTTGATGAGCCGATATTGTTTGATGTCAGCGTGCCTGAGGGCAGCTCGCATATCGATCTCACGTCTATTTTTGGTGTTCAGGATCTTGTCTTTATCGTGACTCCGGAGTGTGGAAACGTGGTTGAAGTTACCCACTTGAGCCAATCCGGGCTGCTGACTTTGGAGACCGGTAAGGATCTGGTTTTTCCCGCCATGACCCGGCTAGCGGTTCGGGCAACTTCTTTCGATGGCCTGAATTCGATCGCTATCTTGAACATCCACGTTCGAGATAGCAAGACTGAGGCCGCAATCGCCTGAGGTCACCGTCCCACTTTTTTGATTTGGTACCTTGGTGGTGCCACTAAGCGAGTAAGTAAATAAAGCCTCCGGGGGAGAGAGACCCGGAGGCTTTTTTTTCAAATCCTGACGGTTTTCAGTTAGAGGGCTTAAGCCCCGTGGCCAACAAAGTTACAAAGTTGGGTTCGACTTCTTCCCGGGCCACGGGAGTGACCTCGACCTGGGTAAAGCCGGCAGCCTGAATCAACTGGTAGAGATCATTTTCGGAGAAACCCAGCCAGATATCGGCGTAGAGCTCCCGGGCTTTTTCAAAGTCGTGTTGGAGTAGGTCGATGACGCAGAGTTGCCCGCCGGGTTTAAGGATACGAAAGGCTTCCGCGAGGCACTGGGCGGGCTTTTGGGCGTGGTGAAGCGCCTGGCTGAGGAGGGCGAGGTCGACGGATTGGTTCTCGAGGGGGATGTCTTCGATATCCCCCAGCTTATACTCCAGATTCTGAATCCCGTTTTTCTCGGCCAACTCCGACCCGATCTCGATCATCTTGGGAGAGCTATCAATGGCGACCACCTGCTCGGCATGGCGGGCCAATAGCTGACCAATGAGGCCTTCGCCTGCGCCAAGATCCGCGACTTTGATCGACGGAACCATGTGGAGAAGAAAGTGGCCGATGGCCTCCCACGATCGCCCGGGGCAATAGTTTTTCCCGAGGCGACCGGCGACGGAGTTAAAATACTGCTCCTGAATCTGACGCCGTTTCTGGACGATTCGCTTGAGATGGTTGCGGTCCGCCTCGGCCTCCCGGGTTCCCCGAATGGAGTCGCAGGCGGCAGAAATTAATTTTGATAACTGGGTTCCCGGGGCAGGGTTCAGGGTATAGTAGGAACGCTTGCCGTCTTTGCGGTCCAGGACCAGGCCGCCCTGACGGAGCAAGGCGAGGTGAGAGGAGATTCTGGATTGCCCCATATTGAGAATATCCTGGAGCTCGGCCACCGAGAGCTCCTCGATGGTGAGGAGGTTAATGATTCGGAGGCGTGTTGGATCTGACAACAGCTTGAGTGTATCCCAGGGGTCCGACATGGCAAAAAAAGGGCCCGGTTAGTCGGGCCCGATTGGAAGGAGATTGGTTATTTCACATCGACCCAGCGATTGATCGCCTGAATGGTCCATTCCTGTTTGACCCCGTCGATCTCGGTAAAGGCCTTGTCGCCAACCTTTTTGGAAATGAGTTCCTGGCCGAGGGGTGTTTTATAGGAGAGAACATTCTGTTCAGGGTCACTATCCCATGCCCCAAGAATGGCAAAGGTGCTCACCGATCCATTGGAAGCTTGCTTTAATTCGACGACGGAACCGATCCCGACATTGTCGGAAGGGGCGTCAGTAAAGTCGGTAACCTGGGCCCGGCCCAAATCGAGTTCCAACTGAGAACGGCGGGCCAAGAGGGTATCCTGATCCTGGCGGGCCATTTTATATTCGGAGTTTTCTTTCAGGTCACCGTGTTCGCGGGCTGTGGCGATCGCTTCCTTATTTTCGGGAATCTTCTTGGTCACGATCTCATCATACTCGGCTTTGGCCTTGTCGAAGCTGTCCTGCGAGACAATGAGGCTATCCTCGTCCTTCTTCGTTTCGGATTCACGGGAAACCAGGAGGTTCTGAATGCTGGGATAGAGCTTGATGAAGCGGGCAAGGACCGACTTTTTGGTAAGGTCTTCAAATCCCTGGTTCATCAACAGCATCTGGGCCAGATCCTGAGCGGTCTCGGTTGAGGCATCGGCCAGGAGATCGGAGATGAGGGTGTGGTCTTCACTGATAAGATCGGCCAGGGGGATCCGGCGGGTGCCGGTGCTGTGGAGGGCTTCACTGTCGATGGCAAAGAAGGCGGCGGAGAGGAGGCGCGGCTCCATCAGAGGGTCGGTCAATTTGCGAAACTTTTTGGAGCTCCGGTTTTTGATGATCCAATACAGGATAGGGCCGCGGATAGTTTGTTCGTCGAGCCATTTCCGCAGGCTGGAGTTAATGCGCTCATCCTGCTCCCGTTCGAGGAGAAAGTTGATACACTCGTTAGTAAACTTGCCCTCACTTTTGCGGAGCAGGTCTTCGATGATGTTTTCCCACTTGTCCGGATAGGTCCGGGTGATGAGGTCGAGGTATCGTTTATAGTAATTGGATGGAAGATCTGAGGCGAGTTGAGACAGATCGTCAGTCGCATCCAGGATGGAGGCTGAGGTAGGTTGCAGGGTTTCGACGTCCTCGTGAAGATCGCGGGCCAGGTTGTTGCGAACCCATACCCCGTGCAGGCGGTCCGCCATGGTGAGGGACTTGGATTCTTTGATGCAGTCGGTCAGGGTTTCCAGAATGAGCGGCAATTCATCCTTCAACTCGGGTTTACCGTCGGACAGGTCGAACAGCTTCTCGGCGAGGAGGATCTTCTCCTTGGGGTTTTTGGTCGCGAGGTAAAATTCCAGGATTTCTTCCTCGGGCTTAACCGGCTCCTCCCGCAAGACGTAAGGATCCGTCTTTTTCATGGGGGCTCCCACGCGAGGATCTTTGACGAGCAGTTTTTTGGTGTTGGTCCACCACTTCTTATACTTTTGCGGCCCGATGAGTCGGGCGAGGATACGCTCGAGCTCCATGGTGGTGGCGGATTGATCCGGATAGTTCTTCAAAATATCCATGATCAACTCGACGGGCTGTTTTTTCATAGCCGTCGTGATCGACTCCGGATCCTTATGTTTCCGGACGAGCACATGGTCCGCAGCGAGGAGCTCCAATTTGTCGACGCAAAAAGCCGGATCCATCGCATGGCCGGTTTTGCCTTCTTCGAAATCGATGATCAGTCGGTTGGTCGCTTCGTCGTAGTCTTTAATCTCCCCGAAGCCAAAGGTGCGGTGCACGCAGAAGGTTCCGGGGTTCATTTGTTCCAAGATTTGTCGAGCCGCTTTCAGTTTAGGCGACTTTTCAACTAAGGAGTTGATAACCTCAGGGTTCATATATGTATGGGTATCGGTTGTTATTTAACCTTTTAAAGGCTCCACCGCCTTCAATTTGATGGCTACAGGCAATGAGGCAAAGATAAATCTTCAGACTACCTGGGAACAGGCAGTCACGATTATCGAAGGGTTTCTTATTAACCCTGAAGAGGTTCCAAAGGGTTAATCTTTAGTTTTTTAAGTTATTGTTTATTATAATTTTAAGAATTATCAGATGAATCTCTGGTTTGGTTTGATGATCAAGTTAGAGGCCTTTTCACCATCATCTGACAAATAATTTCAGGGTTCTATATTTCTCAGCGTAAGCTCCCGTTGCAAATGTCCAAGCCAAAAAGTTACTTCACTCTCAAGGTCATCCCTTTCAAGAATCCGTCTGGAGAAGAGGTTCACAGGGGGACTGGTCAGGCCGGTTATAAGCGGGTCAGGAAGAACTTCCAGACATACGCTGAAGCAGAAGCATATCTTGAAGAGATGAGGGGCAAATATGCTGGGATGGATCAGGACAACCGTAGGGCCTGTATGACGACCCTCCCTCCGCTTCGCCTGGCAGAATCCGAATACATTTATGCGGCCCTCCTTGAGAGGGGGAGAGGGAAACACTATCCCAGGTTTTCGACTTCTTATATCAAGCACAACAAGCCGGTTATCGGCATAAAATTGGAGGAGGCGTGGGAAAATTATGCTGAGTAGGTCAGGGACGAGATCAGCCCCGGTAAGCTCGCGATGGATAAGTCCATAGTTAAAACAAGCTCTTTGGATATTTTGGTGGCCCCGACAAGCTCACCACAGGTATCACTCTTGCCCATCTCAACCAGACTATCAACGAACTAGTCTAGAAAAAGGACTCGGTCACTAAACCCAGCGATACAACAAGGAAGGATCGCTACACTCGACTTCACCTCTGGATGAACTGGCTGGTGAAGAGGAAGTTCCATTCTTTCAATCCTCTTAAGGATGAAGCAGCACCAAAGATCACGGCAGAGGAGCCGGGTACATTGACATTTGAACAGTGTCAGAAGCTCCTTCAAGAGGCTGCAAAGTATAAGGAAGGGGTTTATGCTGCCTTACTTCGCTGTTGGGCTGTTATCGGGCATTAGACCGGATGGAGTGAAGAGGCTTAATACATGGGAGCACTTCTCCCTCGAAGGGGAGCAGGCTTACATCGTCGTTCCTGACCGGGCATCGAAGACCAAAAGACATTTAGCCCACATCCCAGACAACCTGAGGATCATCTTGAAAGCTTGTAAAGACAGAGACCTTTCCCCCAGCGAATACAACTATCAGGACTTCACCAACATTCGGACTAATGCTGGTGTTGTTGATCCTGAGACCTGGGTAAATGATGTGATGTGTCACACTTTTGCTTCAATGCACCACGCTGTTCACGTGAACATTACCTACCTCGCTAACATAATGGGGACTTCAGAGGCTGTCCTGCGCAGAAACTATATAGCCCCAATTGATCCTAATGAGGCTAAGAAGTTTTCCCTGTTTTATGTGATAACAGGGACGGGGGAAATCAAGTAGTTAGAGGTTGCCTAAGAAGTTTGGTTTTACCTTCACCAATAGTCGAAAGAATAAATAATGAGCATTAACTGGCACATAGTTCAACCGGAAACTTATTTCATTAAGGTTGTGAGTGTGAAGTGTTAGCGGATTTTCGCATTTTAAACAAAAATCGGGCAATAATGACTTTGTGGTATTCTCTACCAAACTAAAAAATCATAAAAAAAGGAATATGGATCCCACCGGAAGGAATTTGTAGAATGATCAAAATGAACTATATTTATAAAGTTATTAGTAAAAGGGTAAATCCTTCTCGCATTGAAAAGCTCTGAATTGGTCCATCCAATTAGGGATTCTGCTAGTTCATCGCTTTCCAGTAGCTCAAAAACTAATATAAATTCCCCATAACGTGAAAACAGTTCTTCAGGGGCAGAGTTTAATTCGGCGGGAGGGACACTTACAAAGTCTAGTTTTCGCCGCGCAATTAGGGGTCTAATACCCGTATTTCCCTTTGATAGGTAGGTTAAAAATAACCCCATGCTCTCAGTCAATAGTTCTTCTTTTCTTAAGAAATCTGCCTTAGATATTTCTTGGCCGTAATTGAATATTTCGTCAAAAGGGAAGGTCTTTTTGGTGTTATAAGATTTGAGGACCCCAATAAAGAAAGAATTAGCATGTCCCCAGATTGGGTTATCCTTGGAAATTTGATTCATATTGCTCCAGGAATTAAATCTTATTTGAGCCTCCTTGATGTTGTCTTCAAGATAGGAAAATCCTCTAGAGTAAATCGGGTTTTCTGGATCATTGTCTGGAATCAAATGAAATCCAGACTCCACGCTGTGAGTGGCGTATAACATGCCTAGACCGTATAAATATTCACGGTCCCCAGCAGTAAGCTTTGCGAGTGGCGTATTTGAAATACTATAACTTGGTAGATGTTTCTGAAGGAACTCGATATGAATTTCATCTTTAAACTGGTTGGAAAGAAATTGGCTCCAATCCATTTGTAAAAGAATATAATTGTCCCCGATTGATTTGAAGAAATTTAATAGTATCGATCTATATACTCTCTCAGTAGTAAATTTTGGAATAGTATTCTTGGAGAGCCCCTGTTTTGACCAAAAATCAGCTTCCATGAATGATATTAATTCATCCTCAGTAATCACCTTTCTTTTGCACAAGGCACAGATGAGATTTATAAACTGAATTATCCTTCTGAACTCTGGGGTGGAGATTTCTGAACTAATGTCGGGGATTAAAATTTCTTGGGCCTTATCAGCCATTTCGACACTGTCAATCATACGACTCAAATGAACTAGAACTTCTTCGTGTACACGTGAAAAATTTTCCTCCTTAAGAATGTTAAAGTAGAAATCTGCTTCATGAGAATCGCTATGTGTTTCGTATGCTAATGCTGAGTAGTGGGGGCTGAAAATCAGCCCCACATTAATAATTGAATCTTCAACGCTCTTGGGGTTGTGGCTAACTAACGCTGCAGTGGTGGCCAAGAAAATGGCTGCAATGAGGGTTGTTTTAAAAATCGGAGCTGTTGTCCTCATTGTATAATTTAAAGGCTTGAGATTCGGAAATATATTCACCGCCGGAGTATCCAAACATTAACTCATTTGGATCTGATGAGTGACCAACATTGGCAATCCCATGGATTAGTTCATGGGCGAATGTAAGCCAAACTGGGTTTGATGATTGGCCAACTTCAACAATGTTTTTCTTATAACTAAAATTCACATTTACCCCTCTTACATCCGTGCCGAAAGCTGATAGGTCGCCGACAAACGAGACATCAGCTGTATTATATGTACTTGCATAATTTGCCGGAGTTACTGGATCAGGTCTAGAGGGGATGGATGTATCGCCGTAAAAAACTACCGGCCCGCTACGTGAAAATTGAGCCGTGCTCCGAAAGTCTACACTGGCATCTTTCTTCAATAAATTCGTATTTGCATCACTCATCGTAGAGTCAACTTGTGGTGTTGTCCAAGTAAGAGTAGGAACTCTTTCAAAAATGTGATCTGAAACTTGGGTTGAGAGAGCCCAATTTACCTTTGGATATGCGAAAAAGGAGGGAGAAACATTAATAGCCTCTCCAAGGTCAACATATGTATTGGAATTGCTGTCCACCCAAAACATCACCGCCACAGGGCCAGAATTCGAACTACTAAAATTATGGGTATAAGGAGAGCTTGCGTCATATGACCCCGAAATTACGGTAGCAGGGGGGGGCATATCATATACTATCATTTTAGTATTAGCTGGGACGGACCCACCCCCAGCGGGGGTAATTTTGAACTCAAAAGTGGACCCCGTTTCGACAATTTCATCGTTGTTGGGGCTCAAGTTGAAAAATGAAGCCTCTGCGGGAGATGAATTTCTCTTATGTGAAATAGTTCCTGTTGAAAAGTTTGGATTTGGTATGGCAAATTTAACCACCTTCATTAACATATTGTCGTCACTCCCCACTGTATGGCAAATTTGTAGTCCTAAGCCTGTTAGGATTCCACTTACCGGTAAGAATGGAGAATTATCGTAGGCTCGGTATTGTATGCCAGATTCACCTATGAAACAAACTGTCGTGAGCCAAGTGGGCGGTAATGTGTCACACAATTCCCATGTTACAACGTATCCCCCTTCATTTGCCGAGTAAATAGAATCAGTATACCCATCTCCATTGATATCTTGATATGTGACCCCCGATAGACTAGCATGGCCGAAGAGAGTGATCATAATTATAAACAAATTAGTTTTCATTACTTTCCTCCTCCTTATTAATTTCATTTTTATTTTCGTTAAAATGGTTGGATTTTATAGGGCCTCAGGGTGGGGATTTGTCAAAAATCCCTCAATCTATTGGCAAATATACCAAACTTAGCCGGTTGTGCATTCCTAAGTGAGCATTCGAAAGAATTCCACTTATGCGCGTATGACCGGCTATTTTATGCAAATTGAAGGCTGAACCAAGGCGTATACCTGTTCATCCTACCACCTCTTCCTAAGGATCACGAAAGTATTAAGGAAGACATAGACCCTCTTTCCTTCCACATAATCCCATATTTCTCCTTTCCTATCGTTTAAGTCTGTCAAAATGTTGAAAAGCTCTGAGTCGTGAGGAACTTTCCGAAGCTGCCAATTCAAAATGGGTCGCTCTCCCACTGGTGATATCCGGTCAACCTCGCGCTTGTTTATGCTCACCTTTTTTCCGCCCATTATTCCATCAGACAGATACATTTGGAGGCCATCTAATACAGTCACATAGGCAGACCGAATTATGTCCCGCCTTCGGATTGATTCCAGTTCTTCAAAAAACTCAATCGTAAGGTCCTCTTTCAGGTCTGACAGCTTTAAGTGTAACCAAGGATAGTCCATTTGCTAAATCCCGTTACTGCGCCTTCGCTACCCACCAAACCACTATCCCAATAACTATCGCTACCATTATGAACCAAGCCAAGCTAAGTTGCTTATCTTTTTGCTCTACCAAGTCTCCATACAGAAGCTCTTCGATAAGGTAGGAAGCGTCCAGCATAGACGCCCTGTCTGACAGGGAGCCCCCCAACTCTGATATAAATTCCCGCTGGGCCTCTGAGGCGGGCTCTTCCCTCCACTCCTCGGCATACCTTCTCCTAAGCTCAGCTGACTCTCTCATCTTCTGCCTCCGTCTGGCTTCTCTTTGGGGGGCGTCCTTTTCGATTTCGTCAGCTATGGCTTCTCGCCTCGCGGCCTTTGCTACGTCTCGTTCCTCCTTTGGGACAACTCTGAGTAGGGCGCGGTGGATTCGGCCATAGTCAGTAGGCCATTTATCTGACAACTCAATCACGTCTTCGACCTCCTCCTTTAAAAAGTCAGTAGCTGGGAGTGCTCCCGTAGGGACAGATTCCAACCAGTTCTCTAACTCTTCTAGCTCGTGCTCTTCAAACTTTCCGTCCTCTAGCCACTCAACACAGATCTCTAGCAATGACTTCCCAACGCCCCCGGAAGCTTGTTTCTTTGTGAGGGTTACCCTAGCAGATTTCTTTTCCGCCATAAGTCGCCTATCCTCCACAGATTCCACAGGCTTTCCCTGTCTTGTTGGTCGTCAGTATACCCTTGCTAGTGTTGTTGAACCAGCGACATGAGCGGTTGTGCCTGACGTTCGTTCCAGTATTAATCCAATAAACTGTAGAGCTGGCTTTGGATGCTCCCGCCGAGGCCGCTGAGGTAGAAGAAGTTCCCCGAAGGTTCACCAAGTCATTTATACTGACGTGATTGTTTATCAGCCAAATATCAATGTCCCTTTTAAAGCAGATCTCTTGGGCTGCTCTGAAAAGTTCGTAGCCGTTCGACTCTCCGTCTATATAAAGGGCCAGTCCTGCTCTCTTCTCTGTGGCTGACGCATACTTCAAGACCTGGGCAATTCCCTCCTGGTATTTGGACACCTTGTCTACCTCAATGGCGTGGGTGTCAGTCACGATATCAACCGTACCTCCAGTTACTGTTACTTCGAGTTTACCTTTTGTTACCTTGTTATTGAAGGCAGTCTGCCAGTGATTCTCGGTGTATGAAGTTGGTTGAGAGGTGCTGGGGTTTGTAGTTGATGAATAGGAGGAGGACCGAGGTTTACTAGAGCTAGTGGAACTCTTCTTGGGTGCCCCGTGGTAGTGATATTCCCCAGTCTTCCGGTTGTAGTGTCCCCCGTTTGAGTCGGTCCTGCCTCCGTGAGGTAGTAAAATACTCGAAATCCCAATTAGAAGCCCAAGACAAAGGGACAGTGCTTTAACTCTTTTCATGTTTCCTCCTTTACATTATGGCTTGCCTAAGCAGGAATGCATTATCTGGAGGTAATGTATGCAGGGGAATAAATCCAGCTAAAACGATGAAGATTAGAATCAGGGAGAACGTTGAGAGGCAGTACACGTTGGCGGGAACTGGGTGTGAATTAGAGGTTGGAAAACCGCAGCTCAATTTCTTGTTTTATCTCAGATATCACACCCTCAGAGAACCCACACTGCATAGCGTATAGATAAACTTCCTCGATGTTTAGATAATTTAGGAAGTCAATTACTGAGTTTTCACAGCGATCTCTCACTTTGACTAATGCCCTATATTCTCTCTTTGTTTGGAGTTGCTGGCTCAGCTTCTCGCTGTGCTTTTCATAAATAACCTCATACTCCTTCCTGAGCTTTTCATCTTTGATGGATTCAATGCTGACTCCTGATGGATAGCCCGGGGGGGCAGGTGGTGTTATTATGATTAGCTCATCCTCATTATAATTTAATTCGTCCAATTCAGCGCTAATGAGATTGGACAGCTTTGAATATGAGAGGACTAACGATTTTAGACTTATCAGAGTCTCAGAACGTGGGGTGTTCCTTGATAGATTTGATAGATCACTGTAAAGAGACTCTAATTTAGCGAGATCTGGTTCCTCTACCTCAGTTATTGTTTGAGATATTTCATCGATAGATGGTATGGTGGCGCCTATCGAAAAAGAACAAATTGCAATAAATAGTAAGTTCATCGAATTAAATTATGGAGTGAACCACCCCGGGATACTTGTTGGCGAATTAAGTTCTACTGACATAAAGGAGCCAGTTTTGAAGCGATCCGTTGTTCCAGTGGTTGAGCAGTTCGCTCCTGAGTTTATTGTTCCAAACTGCTTGGAGTTTCCTGTTCCCACTCTGAACAACAACTCTATGTCCCAGTTCCAGGTTCCCAATCCGTAATAGGGGGGGCCTTGGGGCTTAACTGTGACTTCGTCTGTGCCGTCCAATTCATTCGGTCTCTGCGAAGTGCCGGCTTTTATGTCGATCCATTGAGATGTCGGGGTGTGAGTAATCCCGTTGTAGTTGCTATAAAAGTCAAAACCAACCGCAGTTCCGCCGCCCTCTTTAAATTGCACATTATAGAAGGATACATCTTCGGGTGTGAAATAGTATTTGGCGAGGAACCCTGCGCTTGCTTTTCCTTGAATATGGTAAATCCCCTCGCCGGGCTGGTTTATAACATAAGCCCCAGCAGGCTCGACGACATCAAAGGAAACGCTATATTGGCGCCCATCATAGGTGGCATAAATTGTTGGGTCTGATGCTCGTTCATGGGCGGTAAAAACTACCTGATTCCCTGTGGGCGCTGATAGACTTCCACTTCCAGAAACAACCCAGGATACGTTGGAAGGAGATGACGCCCCAGGATTTAAAGTCAGCTCTACTTCCTCACCAACTCCAATTTTCTTTCTAGTTTTATCAGTGGGATACGAGGCGAAGGTCTCAGTATCAATTTCTCTGCCTCCCATTTTCGCAACTCGCATATTAGGGCCTATATAAATCGACCTAGAAACCGTATACGATAGCTGAGAACCGGTGCCATATATGTAGTAGGATAGGGCAATATATGATCCATAGTATAACTCATAGACTCGGTAAATCTCGCCGCCAATCCCAGTCCAAATTATTGTAGACAGAAATTCGGGAGGCATCCCGTCACAGAATTCCCCACTAATTGTGAAGCCAGGGTCTGTATAGCTATATATTGTATCGTTGATGGAATCGCCATCGACATCTAGGGTTACGGAACCGCTTAAAAATAAGGAGCTTATGATTAATGTTGATATTAGAATTGATACCAATTTCATTTTTATCCCTCCTCTTTCTCTACGGCTACCTGTTTATATATTTTGCTTTCAAGCACTTGAATGAAGGCGTCTTGGTCGCAAGATACACTGATAGATAAATCTTGGTTTTTAATGTCTAAATTGCCGGTGATGTCCAAGAGATCTAAATATACTTCTAGTAGTTGAGATTCGCCCTCTTGCTTTACTTCGAATATATAGTCCAAAAAGACAAACGAGGCCACCTGTGCTGTTTCAGTGTCAACAGAGTAATAGCTACCGGAGTGAATCCACTGCTCTCCGCCTTGGATTCTTTCAGGAGTGTTGAAGATTAATTCCGCATCCTTTTGATCTATGCCAGTTAGGCTTAGGCCCACCACAAGGTTATTAATGTAAAGGCGGGTTGACCCGGCTGCCTGCAGTTTGATGGGCATCCTAACCAAGTATGTCCCAAGATCGTCTGGGTATTGGGGGAGGATAAAACTTACTGTCCCCTTTTCCAAAAACTTTAGTTGAGATTGTCCCCCAAGGGGGCGATCAATCACCTCTATCAGATTGGAAGTTTCTGAAGTGACTTTACTCTTACGGCTTTCTAGAAGTTCCCACTCAAAAACTTCTGATTCTGCGATTAATAAAGAGGGCAGCCCCGCACAGATCAGGACCCCAATAATTAACTTTCCTGACATAAATTTATCTTATAGTGATATGTTCTCGGTATCAATGAAATTAATATATTATTTTCTATAAGCTCTACATAAAAGACACCCAGCGTCCTTCACTCTCCTTCGGTGTCAGATTCCCTGTGATCCACCTCTCTCCGCTGCCGTCCAGACCTTAAATATTTGCCATTTGAATAAAATATTCGACAAAGACCCCTCTATAGCCCTAGTTTTAGGCTTCTTAACGAACCCTGAAGAGGCTGGTAAGGTATTGCAAGACTTGGACCAGTCTTTGATAGCCGGAGATTTCCGGCGTTGCCAATACCTTTTTTTTGGTGTGCTGCGGAATTACCCCCTGATGGACCGGGTTTTAGGGAATTTGATGAAGAGACCGCCGCGGCCCCTCCTGAAGGCCATTCTCCTCGTGGGTGGGTTTGAAATTCTGGATAATCTGCAGGAAAAGGAACGTCATCCGAAGGTGGTCGATTTTGCGGTAGAAAAAGCCAAACACATGACGAGTCCACGGGAAGCCGGGTTGGTGAACGCTGTTTTGCGTAAATTCCCTCATGCCTGGCTGGAAGCCAGGCAGGCATTGGACCCGAGTCGCGGGTCAGACCTGGCCCTGGCCCTCGGGCATCCCGAATGGCTCGTGGCCCGCTGGGTGGATCACTTCGGTATGGAAATCACGCAAGCGTTGTTGCAGTGGAACCAGCGCCTCCCGGAGGCCTATCTCCACATCCATAAGTCGGCATTCCAAGCGGAGAGTCGATGGCCTGGATTTATGCGGGTGGATGATATCGGGTGGGAAGTAGCCATCCAACAAGTGAAAGCGGGGACGGCGTATATTCAGGACCCGGCAACGCGTCTGGCGATCGAGTTGGCAAATGTTCAACCGGAGGACACGGTGTTGGATTTGTGTTCCGCCCCCGGCGGAAAATCCTGGGCTCTCATGCAGGGTAAACCGAAGCGACTTGTATCGGCGGATAAAGTGAACGAGGGATCGCCGCGATTCAAGAAATGGTCTGAGAATTTAAGCCGACTGGGTGAAGGGGTGATCCGCCTCCAGGTCGATCTTCTGCACTCGGATGCACCATCCCGAATCCTGGCGGTTAACGAGGATCAAGCCTTCAGTCTGGTCTTTATCGATGTTCCCTGTTCGAACACCGGCGTCATCCGAAAGCATCCGGATATCCGCTGGCGTTTGCAGCCGGAGGATGTGTCCAGGCTGACATCTCTCCAGGGGCGACTGCTAGTCGTTGCCGCGAGCCTGGTCGGGCCGGGGGGGCGGTTGGTGTATTCGACCTGTAGTTTGGAGGAGGAGGAAAATGCCGGGGTGGTGCATCGCTTTCTGGAGAGCCCGACGGGAGGAGTGTTCCGGTTGGTGGACCACCGCCATGGATTCCCCTGGAGGGATGGGCACGACGGAGCCGGCGCGTTCCTATTGGAGCGTTTATCCCGCAGCGATTAAGACGTCTGCGGCACGGACTCACTATTCCTCAGATTTCCTAAGACCGTTCGGGTTTCGGCAGGCGTAAGGCCAGGGCGGTCGGAATCAGCAAGACAACGGCGCACACGAGATAGGCGACGGAGGCTCCCAGATTGAAATAGATTAAGGCTCCGAGAAAGGGACCGAAAGCACGCGCGAGGGCACCGGCCGAGCGTTGCAATCCCAGGTTCTGCCCCTGTTCTTCGTCGGAGGAGTAAAGCGAGACGAGTCCCTGGAGAGTGGGGGAGGTAAACCCGATGCAACAGGCCATGGCCAACAAGCCGAGGTAAAACAGAAACTGGTGGTTCCCGGTGAATCCGATCAGACAAAACGCAAAGATTCCGGAAATCAGGCCAAATTTGATGAGGGGCAGTTCTCCCAGTTTGGGTGCCAATCGGCGAACCAAACCGCCCTGGATGAGCGCCAGGGACACGCCAATGAAGACAAACATCAGCCCATTGTTCATGGGGGTGTATTGGAAACGTTCTACGGCAAAGAAGGTGAGCGTAAATTCCATCCCACTGAAGGCGAGAATGAGAAGAAAGTAGATGCGGTTCGTCTGCCCAATGATGGATCTTTCCAGGAGGGATAGGGGTGAATAACGCGGCCGGGGCGAGGCCTTGGCGATGGCACGCCTTTTTTCTGACAGGGTTTCAGGAAAACGGAGGGCGACCCATATACAGTTCAAAAGGGCGAGGCCGCCGGCCAGGAGGGCAGGAATCGAAAACGGATGGAGCCCGAAGGTTTGCTCAGGGGGGGCGAGGTTGGGCGGCACCCAGTTGCTGGCGATGCCTCCAATGGCGGGGCCAAGGATGAAGCCCAGGCCAAAGGCAACGCCCACGATAGCCAATCCACTTGAGCGTTTTTTCCGGTCCGAGATATCGGCGACCGCCGCGCTGGCTACACTGATGTTGCCAGCCATCATCCCACCCAGAAGACGCGACAGGATGAGCCACTCGAAGGAAGCACTCACGGCCCAGATAAGGTAACTCACACAGATCCCGGCGGTGGTTATGAGGAGGGTGTTTCGGCGGCCGTGCCGGTCGGAAAACGCACCCCACAGGGGACTGAAAATATATTGCAGCACGCTATAGAGTGAGCCGAGAATTCCGCCGAACAGGACGGTGACGAGGAAGAGATTCCCGGAATCCCCGGTAACCTGATAAAGCCACTCGATGAGCCGGGAGGCCCAACCTCCCCCGGAACTGGTTTCCCGAGCCAGATAAAAGTCCAGCATGGCTGGAAAGAGGGGAAAGATGATGGAAAACCCGACTAAGTCGATGAAGAGGGTGAGGAAAATGATCCCAAGGATTGATTTCCGCTTGGGATGATCTCCTGGAGGGGCCACCTGAGTTTCCGGATCGGGCATCCGGTTTCCATCGTGTAAAATGGGACCGAGGTCAAGGGAACGATTGGGAATTTCCGATTCCCGGGAAGCGGTCGGGGTCGGAAGGCGCTATTCCTTTTCGCCATTTTCGAATTTATGCCGGAGGGCGGCGAGGACGTTGGCCGGGACAAATTTCGTATCGCGAACGGAGTAGCGGGATACTTGCTTCACCATGGTAGAGGAGGTGAAGAAGAACTTTTCATTCGTCATGAGGAAAACCGTTTCAATCGACGAATTGAGGTGGCGGTTCATTTGAGCCATTTCGAACTCGTATTCAAAATCACCTAAAGCCCGCAGTCCCCGGATGAGGGCAACGGCTCCAATTTCTTTGGCGATATCGACAATCAAGCCTTCGAAGGATATGATAGAAATGGCGGGATGGTCCTTTACATTTTCTTTGATCAGCTCCATCCGTTCATCGGCAGAAAACAAGGTTTTTTTGTAAGGGGCTTTAGGGGTAGCCACGATGACTTTATCGAAGAGATGCGTGGCGCGTTCCATAATATCTATATGGCCATTGGTCACCGGGTCAAAGGTGCCAGGGTATAAGGCAGTTTTCATGACAACAAATTTGGGTGGAGCCTAACCCAAGGTTGACTTTCGGCTGGTTGATTTGCGTTCTGGAAGCATGTTATGCCCCCAATCGTCGGGGCAAATCAATTCGGAATTAAATCCCTGTCCTGGTGAACCTTGCCAACCTGCTATCCTTTTCCCGCGTTCCCTTTCTGTTTGTGATCGTGATTCTGCTACATACCCGTCCGCAAACGATGGGAGCTACGCTGGCCTTTGTGCTGTTCATCATCGCGGCATTAACGGACTACTTGGACGGGTATGTGGCGCGGAAATACAAGATGGTGACGGACCTGGGGAAGTTTATGGATGCACTGACGGATAAGGTGCTGACCATTGGGCTGTTTGTGACCTTTCTCTCTATGGGGATCCTGCCCGCATGGACCCTGTTGTTGGTGTTGTTTATACTCACACGGGAGTTTCTGATAACTGGCCTCCGCCTGGTAGCCGTTCGTGAGGGAATTGTCCTGGCGGCCGAAAAGTCGGGAAAAATCAAGACCGTCTTTCAGATGGTGAGTATTATCGCCTTGTTACTTTCCAACATGATGTTGATGGACTTCCAGGGCCATTTGCCTGAGCCCTATTTTTCCTTCGTCTATGAATATCTCGGGATCGGGATGTTTACGGTATCCGCGGCTCTCACTATTTATTCGGGTTCGCTCTATATGATTAAGTATGGAGCCCTCTTTGTACAGGCTCGCACACAGGAGGAAGAAGGGGACCAAGACGAGGCATGAAACGAAGTTTCTGGTTTATGCGGTTTCTGCCCACCGCCTGGGTAGTGTATGCCGCTACGCTTGGACCGATCGGTTTAATTAAAAAGGCTCCAGGTACCTGGGGCAGTCTAGCCGGGCTCCTGTTTTATGCGGTTGTCTATCACTTTCAACCAATCCCGCTCTACGTGATTACTACCGGGCTTTTGGTCTATATTGGGACGGCTGTATGCGATGAGGCAGAGATCCGCCTGCAGCAACGCGATCCGGGCAAAGTGGTGATTGATGAATTTGCCGCGATGCCGATCTGCTTCCTCTTTCTTCAGCCGGCGATTGACGCCATGGGTGGGTGGCCGTTGCTGTTAGCAGGCTTTCTCCTGTTCCGATTGTTTGATATATGGAAACCCTGGCCGATTGAACCTTTACAGAAGATTCCCGGCGGTCTGGGCGTCATGCTCGACGACATAGCCGCGGCGGCGGTCACCTGTGGAATCCTCCATCTTGGGGTGATTCTCACAGGGATGGTATGATCCTGTAGAGAAGAAGCGGGACCACAGCAGGCTGAGCACCCGGCGGTCCACTCATTGCTTCCCTCAAGTGATCACTAATAGAACCACCCACGGAGTGGCAAAAAAGAGCATAACCATGAGTTTGTAAAATGCCAGCAGGGCAAACATCTGATTGTTCCAGCTTTCCCGGCTCAGCTTGACGAAACGGATGTGCGCCCGATAAGCGAACTCGGGCATGAGGCCGAGCACGAGGGTCCATATGGCAAGCAGGCCAAAATTTAGAACAGTGGCCCACATGAAGAACTGTTTGAGGATTTCGATATTCATGATTCATCCTTGGTGGGATAGAAATGATATCGGAATATCGGCCAAAAAGAGAATCTAAAACCGACTTTGGACTCGTCCGGGCTTCCCCGGCGATCCAACGGAGCTCCGTAGAGCGAATCTAGGCCTCCAGCTGACTGAGGTAATGCAGGGCCAGGTAGTAGCCATGGAATCCCATGCCGCTGATCAGGGCACGACAGGCGCCAGCGGTGATGGATTTCTGGCGAAACGCTTCCCGGGCGTGAATATTGGAAATGTGAACTTCCACGGTGGGCTTGCCGGTGGCGGTAATCGCGTCTCGGAGGGCCACGCTCGTGTGGGTGAGACCGCCCGGGTTGATGATAAAGGCGTGCATGCCGGCATCGGTCCATGCTGCCAACTGGTCAATGATGGCTCCTTCGTGATTGGATTGCAGGTGCTGGACGGACAGGCCGAGGTGGTCGGCCAGGCGGTTTAATTCTTCCACCAGGCCATCGAGGGTGCCATGCCCGTAGATTTCCGGTTCCCGTTTTCCGAGCCGGTCCAGGTTGGGTCCATTGATGATGCCAATCTTTTGCACGAGGATAGGATTAAAGTGGACAGGGGGTATCCACAAATACCCAATCCAGATTAAAAGCCTTTGCAAGCTCTGCAGCAAGGGCTTTTACGCCAAAGACCTCGGTGGCGTAGTGGCCACAGGGGTAGAGGTTGAGGGCGAGTTCCTGGGCCATATTGAAGTGGTGCTGCCGCAGCTCTCCTGTGATGAGCGTGTTGATCCCCGAGGGTAGGTTGCCGACTGCGCTGGCACCACTCCCGGTGCAGATGGCAACGGCTTCCGGCTCGACGGACCCATACTCCATCGCGGTGTAGGTGTCGGGGAAGAGTGCTTTCAATTTTTCCCGGCTATGGTTCCAGGATGTCTTTGGGCGTGTGATGAGACCGATGTTAATTCCCTCGTAGGGGAGAAAGCTGTCGATGGGGTCGAGGTCAATCTGTTCGGCCAAGATAGCGCTGTTACCGATTTCGGGATGAGCATCGAGGGGGAGGTGGGAGCCGTAGACTGCCAGGTTGGAATCCATGGCGAGCTTTACTTTCTGGAAGTTTGAGCCAGTCAAAGGGGTGGGAGGATTCCAGAATAGCCCGTGGTGGCAGATGAGGAAATCGATACCCGCTTCACGCGCGAGGCGGAAGGGTTCGATACCGGCGTCCACGGAAGCACCGATTTTGGATACTGTGCCATCGTTTTCCACCTGGAGGCCATTAAAGGCTCCATTGAAGTCTTTGAATTCCTTTTGCCGGGTACGCTCGTCGCAGAAGGCTACGATATCTTTCAGAGAGGCCATACTGGGATTCAAAAATGAAAATCCAAAATTGAAAATGGAAAACTATGCCCCGTGGCGGAGGAAGCAGGAGTGGGCGGAAAAGCCGGCTCCGAAGGATACGAGCCAAAGCGGGGGGAGAGGATCGCCGTCACGCTGCGATAAATAATCCTCGAGGGCGAATAAGACCGAAGGGCTACTCATGTTGCCATAGTCTCTCAAGGTTTTGAGACTGGGGGAAAAATCCTGGTCCGGGAAATGAGATTCGAGTTCCTGGAGGACATCTTTGCCGCCCCCATGGGAGATCATGATATCCTGGTGGGAGGGCATGTTTCGTCTGGACCAGAGCTGGTGAACGGCGTCCCGGGCGTGAATGGGAACCGAACGGTGCAGGCGATTACGCAGCTTGCCGTCTTTGTTTTCAAACCGCAGGTAGCCGCGGTTCTCGGGAACGTGTAAGGTATCGAATCCGCTGGCCCGCAGGCCGATGGGTCCGGGTTCGTTGCCCCAGATGGTGGCGGCCGCTCCATCTCCAAAAATACAGGCACTGATGATGACCCCCACATCGTCATCGAGGTAAAAAGCGGCCGAACAGATTTCGACGGCAACCATGGCTACGCGTGTACCTGGTTTATCATGTAAGGCAGCCAGCATGTGGGAGACGCTGCGCAGAGTGGGGATGGCGGCTCCGCACCCCAGGCCGACGATATCCTGCAAAAAGCGATCCGACGGAATGCCCAGTTGTTCGGAAACATGGCTGGAGATTCCCGGGCAGATATATCCGGTGCAGGTGCAGATGAATAAGCCATCCAGGTCTTTAGGGTTTAGCTTAGCCGACTTGAGCGCGTTCTCCAACGCCTGACTGGCCAGCTTGGGGGCCTCCGCTTCAAAGGCGTGGTTCAAGTGTTCAGCGGAAAGGTCGAAGACTGCATTCACATCATTGATGGCGAAGTGTCGCTTATCGATACCATTGGGCCCGAGCACAATCTTCTTTATCAGCGTGTTGCTTCGATCTTTCAAGTGAGCGCGCTTTTCCGATCGGGAATAGATATCCCAGCACTGTTGCTGTGTAAAAGCATCGGGCGGGACTGCTGTGGCGATAGCGTGTAAATACATAAGTTCCTAGTGCGTTAATGAATAGATGGATTGGAACGGAAGGATTCTGAAACGAGCCATGGTGGCCAGCAGGGGCTGGAACCCCGGGGTGTAGAGCAGGGGATGTACCCACTGTGCAACCTGCAATCGGGTAGTGAACCTCTGGCGGATCTGTCGATGAATGATCTGGAGGCACTGTTCCCAGGATAGGTGGTCCCGGGACCATTTCACTAAAGGATCCCACGCCAGCCATGCGCACTCCAGGGCCATGGACATACCGTTTCCGGTAAAGGGAGGAATCGCGGTGTAATGGTCCCCCAGGTGACACTTGCCATCGGGAAGGTGCTGCGGCCCGAACCGAATGGAGCTGACTCCGATAGCACTGGCCGGGTCCGGCTTGGCGGCTTGCAGACGCTCAGCGAGGTAGCTTAAGCCAGAGGCTTTTAAATATTCAAAGAAGAGGGTTTCTTTGCGGGCCCGAATACCGGGCCGCTTTCGAAACAGCCCGCAGGCATTCATGCGGTTTGACTCTACAGCTGAGAGGCCGGCGTATGCATGGTTGCCCAGGTGGAGCTCCAGATCGTTGAGGGGAGCGAGGTCGGTCAGGTGGATTTTCAATCCGATCCAAGGGCTCGATTCTACAACTCGACCGTTTGCCCAAACGAGACCCGGAGTGCCCGAGGACTCGTTTCGCCATTCAAAAGGGGTATCATCATGCAGCGTTCCTCCAAGTTTGGTGAAGCGGCGGGCCAGGCGTTGATCCAGCAAGTAGCGTGACATGCCCAGGGCTGGAACGGGCAGGTCTGCCTGAAATACCGGCTTACCCTGATAGTGCCACGACGTAGAGGAGTGACGGTGGGCATCGGAGAAGATATCCTCGATATGGAGGTCTCGGTAGACTTCATCCGTGGCGCCACAAATGAATTCTCCACATACCCGGTGGCGCGGGTAGGTCCCGGAGTCATACAGCTTGGTGGGGACATCGTGATGACGCAGGGCTATGCCAAGGGCCAGCCCACAGATGCCACCGCCGACTATGGTGATGGGTTTCATGAGTCCTTCCTCCATGCGATCAGCCGATAAGCTCCCGCCCAGGTGGTGTGGACGGACCATTCCCAGGTGGAGGAATCCAGGCCCAGTAGGTCCGCCAGCTCAGTGCCTAGGAATCCTGCGCGGATGGAAACGGCAGAATCATGTTGAGTGACGGCATTGAACTTCAGGATGAGTCCGATTTTAGCTTGCAGCAAATGGACCAATCGGCGGGCGGGTTCGGAGATGATAAGGAGTCTGGCAGTGGTGAGGAGCCGCGGCCCCAGCTCTCTCAATTCCTTGTCGCTGAACTGGTGAAGGATGAGATTGGCCAGGATGACCGAATAGTTGGCATAACCGGAATAGTGGAGGGCATCTTCCTGGTGCCATGGCCAGGCGTCAGGCCAGGTGGGTGGACGGCTCCAGAAATCTAATCCGGTGATTGTATCAAAACATCCGGTACAGCTTTGATGTAGACGAAGGCCGAGTTCGCCGGAGCCCGCACCGATCTCGAGGATGGAATCCTCCGCCTGGCCATATCGCCGAATATGTTTCTCGATCCAGGCCGGATTTCCCATGAGTCGGTTGATCCACCGCAGATCCCGGCGATTGTGAAGGGCATCCGGATGATTTTCTGGAAGGGAGTCCAGAATCTCGGGTTGGACGATACGGGGGATCATGTGTGACCTCAAAGTATTAGGATAGCTGCTCATATATCAATGCCGGTCGGCGTGTTTTCTTAGGGTTGTCCTTTCCATACAGGTGAAAATGGATCAGATTGGCGGGATCTATGTATGATGTCATCGTCATTGGATCGGGTCACAACGGTATGATTGCGGCGGCCTACCTCGCACGCGCGGGTTACAAAGTGGCTGTCTTTGAGCGGCGCGAGCATATTGGCGGGGCGGTTTGCACTCAGGCCGATTTGATTCCCGGTTACCGGATCGATGTCGGCAGTTCCGCCCATGTCATGATCCATTCCACCCCAGTCCTGGATGACCTGCGCCTGGGTGAGCACGGATTAGAATATCTGGACATGGACCCCTGGGGTATTGTCCCGGAGACGACAAGCCATATCCACGGGGCGGTTCAGAGGGGGGCTGACTTTGACCCGACGGGTCGCTTTTTGATGTTTTTCAAAGACCTGGATCGCACCTGTGAAAGTATTGCGCGGATTCATCCGGGAGATGCGGAGGCCTACCGGAAGTTTGTCAAACAATGGGGAGACCTGAATGAGGGGGTGTTTGAAGCCTTTTTAAAACCGCCCACCCCCTTCAACCTGGTGCGAACCATGGCCGGGCGCCAGCTCGGAGGAGAGAACCGGGTGGATATGGTTCGCAAGCTGATGGGGCCCTATGGGCAGTTGGTATTGGAGGCTTTTGAAAGTGAACAGGTTCGCAACGGGATCCTGTGGCTGGCTGCGCAAAGCGGACCGCCACCCATGGAGATGGCGAGCGGCGATTTCGCCGGTTGGCACGCCATGTATCACCAGAGCGGAATGAAACGGGCCAAGGGGGGGAGTGGTATGCTGACCCAGGCCCTGAAGTCTTACATTGAAGCTGCGGGTGGGGAGGTATTTGCCGGGCGGCCAATCCAGCAGATCCTGACTGACCACTCCGGTTACCGGGTGCGTGGAGTGGAACTGGCTGACGGAGAGAAGGTCGAAGGAAAAGCTGTGGTGGCGGCCTGCCATATAAAAACGACCATCGAGCAGCTTCTGGTGAATGCTCCTTTGAGCCGGGATATCCGTGACCGGTGCAGGCACCTGCGGATCGGAAACGGCTTTGGTATGATTGTGCGCTGTGCCATGAAAGGATTGCCCCGTTATCATGGAGCGGAACTTAATGCAGCCGGGGTTGGCGATTGCCATCAGGGCCTGCAGTTGCTCTGTCCCAGCCGGGAATATTTAGATATGGCTTACGCTGATTTCCTGCGCGGCCGCCCCCCCGAGCACCCGGTTCCTCTAGTCATGACGTTTTCTGCCCTAGATGAATCCCTCGCTCCTGAAGGGAAACATGTAATGTTTGTCTGGGGGCAGTATCACCCCTACGAGCTGAAGAACGGGGAACGCTGGGAAGACATCGAAGAGCGGGAGGCTGAAAAGCTAATTTCTGTCGTCGATCAATATGCTCCCGGAACCCGGGATATGGTGGAAGACTGGTATATCCAGACCCCGCTCGGCATTGAGCAGCTCCACGGGATGTATCGGGGTAACGTCATGCACCTGGAAATGAGCTTCGACCAGATGTTCCTTTTCAGGCCGATGCCGGAGCTGTCGGGTTATAAGATACCTTCTCTAAAAGGTTTATATTTAACAGGTTCCAGCACTCACCCCGGGGGAGGTGTGTGGGGTGCTAGTGGATACAATACCGCTCACCTGATGGTCAAAGAACGCAGGGTCTGGGCAAAGTAGGGTCACAACAACAACTAATTCAGTGCCCTGAAGTTATTAGGGTATTTACCCTATTTATGACTGTTAAAATAAGGTAAACACCCTATATTCATGAAATGGGCATTGGTATCAGTCTCTCTCTCGCCCCCTTCGAAGACCCTCTCCTCGCCGTGAGCATCGAAGGGTATTTGTGGGAAGATATGATGGAGGAACTGGACCGGGTAGCCTTTGAACTGGGGTATACGGACTATTCGATGGTTCGGGATCGTCTGGAGGATCGGTGCCTTGTCCAATCCATGGCCATTGAACAGGAGGTGGTTGGCATGGTCCGTCTCTATATGGAGGCGGGCAACGGTCAGATCTCCGAATTTGATGCGCTGGAGCTGGTCAATCACATCGTGATGGCCCGGGATTATTTCCAGCTTACTCCGCAGGAGTTTAAGGATGGTTCCCCTAAAAAGATAATTGGCGATCATGGAGCGGAGTATGGAACGCTGACGGAAATGTTGGGAGAATGGAAAGCTCAGGCCCTGCGCAGCACGATTTCTAAGATGACCCGGGACTGTTACATTGGGGACATCCGCATGCATGTCGAAAGTCCAGGCTCCGAAGCATCCGAGGACGTGAAGGATAGCAAAACCGCCTTCGAGACGAAGGTGGTCAAAGCCACGCGGTCCAATTTCCGCCAAAGTATCTCTGCCTTATTCAAAACGGCAAAGACAGGGTAGATCCGGCGATCGGGCCAGGGAACTGTAAAAATTTAACAGGGTCCAAAGTGGAACGCAACTTGCGGCAAGGGCCAATAAAATGGGAATAAGAACCCATTGCCAAAACCATCAGTGGAACTCAGGATAAGAATTATGCGAGATATTCAACAGGCGGATACTCAAAATTTATCAGGACAACTGCTCATTGCACATCCCTCTCTTCACGATCCAAACTTCAATAAGACTGTTGTGCTTATTAGTGCCCATACCGAAGAAGAGGGCACCCTTGGAGTGATATTGAACCGGCCGATCGGGAAAACCCTGGGTGAATTAAACGCGGAGTATACCTACAGTCCACTTTCTGATGTCCCTATCTTTACCGGGGGCCCAGTCCGGGATGAGGAAATTATCCTCACGGCCTGGTTCTGGGAAGAAGACTCCCAGGTGTTTCGTCTGTATTTCGGGATCGATGAATCGAAAGCCTTGGAAATCAAGATGATGAACCCAGAGGCGGAATTTCGCGCCTTTCTCGGCTATGCCGGATGGGATGGTGGACAACTGGAGGATGAGCTCTCCCAGGATGCCTGGGTGATGGCTCATATCGGGCATTCCGTGATGGATTCTTCGGAAGGGGAGTGGTTTTGGAAAAAGGTCATTAGCGGCGTGAGTCCCGAGCTTGGATTCCTGGCGGATCTCCCGGAAGACCCTTCCCTGAACTGAAGTGGCCTGATCATGAGGAGCCATCTCCAGGAGGCTCGGCCCGGAGAAGCCAAAGCGATTTCCAAATTCATCACGCGGTCCAAAGCACATTGGGATTATCCGGAATCGTGGATGAAGCTGTGGAAGGATGATCTGACTGTGACAGAATCCGAGCTACAGACCATCCATGCCTACTGGTTTTGCCAGAACGGCGAAGTGGTTGGTTTCTTTGCCCTCAAACCCGACGAACCCCAGTGGGAGCTGGAGCATTTCTGGCTGTCCCCAAGCCGCATTGGTCAGGGCTTAGGGGCTGGGATGTGGGAGGCCATGGCGGGCCGCCTGAAATCATTCAACCGGACTCAACTCAGGGTCGTGTCAGATCCCAACGCACAGGGCTTCTACGAACGCATGGGCGGAACCCATGTATGGTGGGTCCCGGGAGTCCCGGCGGGCCGCCGCCTACCTCTGCTGACGTTTCAGTTTGAGTAGGATCGCGTGAAAACGGTTCCCGTCCTTGTAAAATATGTTGAGGAGGAGGCAAAATCCGTCGGAAACCCATTGACAAGGATCGAAATCCTTACTTTTCTGTCCGTTTTCCCAAATTTCTAGACCGATGAAAGTCGTATCGTCCATTAAAACTCTCAAAAATCGTCATCCCGACTGCCAGGTGGTTCGCCGGAAGGGACGTATTTATGTGATTAACAAAACCAACCCGCGCTTCAAGGCTCGGCAAGGTTAATTCAAATTTCGTTTCATCCATGAAAGCCGCCATCCATCCGCAGTTGAACAACGTCTGCTTCGTAGACGTGTCTTCCGGAAAGAAATTCCTGACCAAGTCCACCATGAAGTCGCAACGCACCGAAAATATCGACGGTGAAGACTACTTCGTGATCGTGCGCGACATCACGTCTGACTCCCACCCGGCCTTCACCGGTGAAAAGCGCTTCGTGGACACCGCAGGTCGCGTGGAGAAGTTTCAAAACAAATTCCGTCGCCGCCGCTAACTGCGCCAGACTTTCCAGCCCTTCCGGTCCCCCGGAAGGGTTTTTTTATGCCCGGACCCCAAGGGGTGTCAATACGCTGTGTATATACACCTGGAGTGGGGAAGACGGCGGGATTGTGGAGGGGCGTGGAATATGGTAGCGGACTTCTGGATCTAAATAGGAATCATACATGACGATGGAGCCGGAATCCTATGTAACGGTAGTGAAAACTGGATGGCCAGCGCTCGCGCCATGTCCTGGCGAATCGATTCCCCGATGACCAAGTTGCTGGTCTCCCAGTGACGCAGGAAATGCCGGGTTGTCATCTGGTAGGTCCGGAAGCCTCGACATTGCCGCACCAGGTGATGACGGTGATGCACTTGAAGGATGATGTCCGGGTCATCCCGGAAAGGGTTCATATTCATCCCGGGCTCAACGAGGCGATTCTAGCCGCGACCGTTCGGGTAATCGGGGAGGTTCGGGCCTGGCAGGCGAGACGAAAGATTAGCCCTTCCTTACTTTTTCTTTGGCAGCTTCCAGTTCGTCCTGGAGGCGGGTGCGTTCATCGCGGAGCTGGCGCTCCAGCTGTTCGATATCCTGTGAGTTTCCTTCCTGGCGGGCCTTGATCAGTTTATCAGACAGGAAGACCTCCCGCTCGGCAATTTTGGCCTTATATTTTTGGTCGATGTCGGCCAGGGTTTGTTTCTGTTCTGGAGACAGAGGGGTGCCAGCATCCGGGTCTTCTTTGGTCAGACGCTCCATGGCGAGTTCATATGCGGATTTCATAGGGAATGGATAAACACATTGAAGAGAAAGACAGCAACTCCGAAGGGGAGAAAAAGTTCCTGTAACCAGGGAGCCAAATTAGGCGGGCTTTTCGAGCGGGGCAGAAAGAGGAATGCCCCGATACCGAGGCCGAGGGCGAGCCAGGCAGGAAAGGGAATGCCTGGCGTGGGAATCCAGGATCCGGGAAGGCGATAAACGGTCTCGGTGAGCATGACCATCATTTGAATGTTTGTGAGGGCGACGGTGTTGAGGAGCGGCACCAGAGGGGCCAGGCCAATGAAGCCGAAGGCGAGGCTGACTGCGCCTGACCCGATGATGACCATGGCAAGGAAGACGAGGGGAATGTTGAGCAAGAAGCTAAAGGGGGAGACGAGGCCAAAAGTGGAGGCGGTAATTGGCTGGCTACCGACAAAGGCGGCAAAGCTGATGGCGGCGCTCTCCACGATGCCCAACTTTCCCCGGTAAACGGAGCGGGTCACGATATCCGGGGGTTGACCCGGGATATGGGCAGGTGGAGACAGCGCACGTCTCCAACGTTGGGCCAGGGGAATACCAATCAGGAGGATGGCCAGGACAACCACGTAACTGAGCTGAAAACCGGTATCAAAGAGCAGTCGCGGGTTGATTAACAGATGGATGAAGGCGGACGCGATGAGGATGGAGAGTCCCTGGGGTTTGCGTTGGAGCCAGCGGGCGAGGATGTAGAGGAAGATCATGGTGAAGGCACGGAGAGCGGATTGGCTGAAACCCGTGGCGCCGATAAAACTGCCCAGAAGGATGAGCAGAAGGAGGGATTTTGCGGAGAAGGGAAGGGGCATGAGCCGCATGAAGAGATGGAGCCACAAGGCAATGATGCCAATATGAAGCCCGCTGATAGCAAAGAGGTGCATGGTCCCCGAGCGACGGAACATATCGGCGTACTGGTCCTGGATATTCCCGGCTTCTCCGAGCATCATTGCCTTAAAAATCTGGACTTGGAGCTGGTTGGGGCGCGGCCCCCATGGAGTGGTTTCGAGAATCATTTTAGCCCGTTGATTTTGTTGGTGAAAGGCCTGTTGGAAAAGGGAAGGAGGATGGGTTTCTTTAATAATCCAGGCGCGATCGAGGTAGAACTGACACCCCTTTTGCCGAAGGAAGTTGAGGAAGGACGGAGATAGCTGGCTGTATTCGAGATAGTCGGGATTGTGAAGCGGAATGAGGATTCCAGTCACTTCGAGCCGGGAGCCCCGAATCCACGGGTGTTGTTCCGAAGGGAAGGCCTGAACCAGCACCCGGGACTCAGGAAAGCGGGCGGGTTCTCCGGGTTTGGGCGTTAGCCAGGCCAGGCCGAGAGCAAGGGAGGTGTCGGCCGGATCTCCGATCTGTTTTTCGAGGGTCAACAGCGCGGTGACTTCACGCGGCGGTAGTCGGTCCCAGGGATGTGGATTGGTTTCGAGGGGGTGCCGATGCCCCTGAGTGTAGAGGGTAAAGAGTGCGATCATGCCTGCTGAAAAGACAAATGCCCATACCCATGGTCTGAAGGGGCTGCGTTTCCAGGCTAGCCAAGTGGCTCCAGCGAGGCTGAACAGACCACATGCCCAGAGTAGTGTGGGGCTCAGGGATAGGTTGCCAAATCCCAACCAGATCCCCAGGACGAGGGGTAAGCATAACCAGGCTGAGGGGACCCGGTGGGCCTTTTCCTGCTGATCAGAATTCTCCCTGAACTCCATGACTGATGAACCGCTTCCCCGATACTTGAAGCGGGTTTGTCATGGCATCCTGCAAATAGCTGTGACCCGTTGTTACCGCTTCCTCCATTGGTTTTCCCTTTGCTAACTCTGCCGCAATAGCTGAGGATAAGGTACATCCACTGCCGTGGGTGTCGACCTCCTTTTTACAATCGGTTTCCAGGATCATGGGTTGCCCTCCGGGCCAGAGGAAAACATCCTGGATCTGCTCCTTTTTAAGGTGGCCTCCCTTGATGAGAAAGGCGGTCTGGTAGGTATCGGTCAATGTTCTGGCGGCTTTCATCATCTCCTCCAGATTCGTCGGCATGGTGCCCAGGAGGACTTGCACTTCATCCAGATTTGGAGTGACGAGGGCGGCCACGGGCAAGAGGTCCTGTTTGAGGGCAACGATGGCTTCGGGTTGGAGGAGAACAGCCCCGCTGGTTGCGACCATGACGGGGTCGACCACGGCCGGAGCCGGGCTATCCCTGAGGATTTGGGCGACCAGCTTGATGATGGGGGATGAAAAGAGCATGCCAGTCTTGATGGCCCCGACCTGAAAGTAGGCTTGCGTCTGGTTCCATTGGTCCTGAATGAAGTCGAGGGGTAGTTGTTCTATACCGGTGACGCCATCTGGGTTTTGCGCCGTGAGGCAGCAGAAAACGGTGTTCCCGAAGACCCCTCGGGCGGCGAAGGTGAGGAGGTCGGCCTGGATACCGGCTCCACAGCCGGAGTCGGAGGTTGCAATGGATACGGCGACGGGAAGGTCTTGGCTGGAAGGATGCAAGGATTTGGACATATAAAAATTAAATCGTTGAATAGGGGTGGGGAGGAATCAACGCTGAAAGATTCTCGAAATGGCGAAGGGTCACCAGGATGAATTATTTCGAGCCGCGAGTGCTCAGGAAACGGATGCTCTCCCGTCGGGGGACCGAAGCCGTAAGCCCCTCGCGGTCCGGATGCGCCCGAAGACCCTGGCCGACATTGTGGGCCAGGACCACTTGACTGATTCCGATGCTTTGCTTCCGCGTCTCATCGAAGCGGATACTTTTGGTAGTTTACTCTTTTATGGACCTCCGGGGTGCGGAAAGACCAGCATGGCCCAGGTCATCGCCGGGGAGACAGGCAGTCATTTTGTTCAGGTGAATGCAGTGCTATCCAATGTGGCAGAGCTTCGAGACATTCTGCGGCTGGCGCGCTATGAGCCTGAGCGCCGAACGATTTTATTCATTGATGAAATTCACCGTTTCAACAAGGCACAGCAGGACCTGCTTCTCCCGGATGTGGAAGCGGGTAATGTCCGGTTGATCGGTGCGACGACCCACAATCCCGGGTTCTACGTCATCCCTCCGCTGGTCAGCCGGAGTCATCTCTTTCGCCTGGAGCCTCTCACTGAAGAGGCGGTGGTCACGGTTTTGCGGCGTGCCCTGGAGGATGATACGGTAGGCTTGAAAAGCCATGATGCGCAGGTTCCGGAATCTGTCCTGGCTGGCTTGGCCCGGCTGTGCGATGGGGACTTGCGGCGCGCGCTCAATGCGCTGGAGACCCTGGTCCTCAGTCATGGGGTAGGGGCTGCAGTGTCAGAAGAGAGCCTGGAGGCTTTTGCGCGCGAGCGCCGAATTCGCTACGATGCGAATGAAGATGAACACTATGATACAGCGAGTGCGTTTATCAAAAGCATGCGCGGGGGCGACCCTGACGCAGCCCTCTACTGGATGGTGAAAATGCTGGCGGGCGGGGAGGACCCCCGTTTCATTGCCCGCCGAATGGTCATCCTGGCAAGCGAAGATATCGGGTTGGCCGATTCTCGAGCTCTCCTGGTAGCCAATGCGGCCTTTGATGCGTGTGAGCGAATCGGGTTGCCGGAGTGTGAACTCAACCTTGCGCATGCCTGCATTTTCCTGGCCACTTCCCCGAAGAGTAATTCGTCGACGGAGGCGCTCAGTCGAGCCAAGCGTGAACTGAAGCAGAATCCCCTTCAATCTGTCCCGTTGTGGATTCGAGATGGACATGGGGCGGCCAATCGCCAGGCAGGTCACGCCAAGGATTATCAGTATAGCCATGAGTTTCCCGAAGCGATCAGCGGTCAAGAATACATGCTGACCCCGAAGATCTTTTACCAGCCGAAATCCGCGGGTTCGGAGGCGGCTATTCGTGAGCGGCTGGAACGATGGAAACAACTAAAAGTAGAGCGCAACCGGGAGGATTCCTGAGGAATACAAACTATTGCCTCCTGCATGGGCTTCCCCTAAGCTCAGGCCCTCCTTTTATGAAAACCATATTCTCTCTTTTTTTCCTGTTGAGCTTAGTCGGGGTTGCCTCGGTGCAGGCCCAGGAGGCGGAAGCCCCCACGGCGGCGACCGTTCCCGTTGAAGAATGGAACGGCTCGGTAGACGAGTTTGGCTTTATTCCTGAGCTGGGGCATTATGCTGCATATAATGAGGGCTATCTCAATTTTCGGGTATGGAACAACCGGATACGCCTCTATTTTATGGACAAAGACCGCAGGGTCATCGAGAGCCCGGTTGATTTGGCCACAGCGCGGCTCACGATTCGGGGGGACCGTAACCAGTTCATCCGGATGCAACCCCAGGGAAAGTATTTGGGATCTCCTCAATTTTTGCGCCCCCCCTTCCTGTTTCGGGTAAACCTGGTTGTTCGGGACGGTGGGGAGAGCGAGGAAGAACCAAACTCTGCTTTCTCCTTCATGTTTCGACAGGATCGGATCACTCCGGGAGAGGAACCGGAGTCCTGACCGGATATGTGTGATGACTGGTATCCCTGCCTTACCTGCTACGTGATTTGCGACATCCAGCCCTAGTATTTTTAGTTAACATGGTAGCCATCGGGCTTGGCGTGGCGGCAGCCGCGGCCACCAGCTCGGGAATCTCCTATGACACGAAGGGAACCTTGTTCTGGGTTTGTTTCTTTATGGGTATCTTTAATGCCATCCTGCGGCCGCTGATGATCCTGATGGCACTGCCCTTTGTCATATTCACCCTGGGTTTGGGAATTTTTGTCATTAATGCTCTGTTGGTTTTGTTGGTCAGCAGCATGGTGCCGGGTTTTGAGGTGACTTCCTTTTGGAGTGCACTCTGGGCGGCGGTTCTCGTCAGCATTGTGAATATGTTGTTGAACCCGCTACTGGGGACCAAACCGCGTCCGAAGGGGAAGAACTTTCGTTGGTCAGCCACTGTTCGGGGGCCAGATGGGCGTGTTCGCTCCTACGGGAATCAAAGCGAGTCGTCGGGCGAAGGCGGATCGCGACGCATCGGCCGTGGGCCGCGTCGAGAGGTGAAGGCCGATGATGATGTAATTGATGTGTGACCGACAGGCATTCATCTTACCGGAGTGAGAGTGAGTGGAATGGCGTTAGGACTTATGTCTTACCGTTACGCGGTTCCACTTCCTTCATTCTCCCCATTGACGCGGCGCAGAAAACCTGTTGATTTTGCTCTCTTTGACGACACGGAAACCCCTCAACATTTTTGGATATGGCTGAGAATACAAAATATGATTTAGTCGTAATTGGCGGTGGCCCAGCGGGCTACGCCGGTGCGATACGAGCAGGTCAGCTTGGAAAGAAAGTGGCCTGTATCGAGATGGAACGCCCTGGCGGGACTTGCTTAAACTGGGGGTGTATTCCGACTAAGGCCCTCTTGAAAAGTGCTGAGTTGTTTAAGACCCTTGCGGATACCGATGCGTTTGGTTTTTCTGTGGGCGAGCCGACTGTCGATTGGGAAAAGGTGATCCAGCGGTCACGGGGCGTGGCCGACCGGATGGCGAGTGGGGTAGAGTTTCTCTTTAAGAAAAACAAGGTCGACCACTTTGAGGGGAAGGCTCAGGTCACGGTGCCGGGAATGGTGGAAGTGATTGAGGGCAAAGATAAAGGCAAGGTGTTGATGACGGAGAATATTCTCATCGCCACAGGTTGCCGCGCGCGGACGCTTCCGGATCTGAAAGTGGATGGGGAGCGGGTCATGACCTCCCGAGAGGCCCTGGTGATGAAGAAGAAACCGAAGTCAGTCCTGATTGTAGGGGCTGGTGCGATCGGAGTGGAATTTGCCTATTTCCTGCAAAGTTTCGGGTCCGAAGTGACCCTGGTAGAAATGCTCGATGACATTGTCCCGGTCGAAGACACGGATGTGTCCAAGGTTTTAGCCCGCTCCTTCAAGAAGGGCGGCATGAAAGTGCATACGGGAACCCGAGTCGAAAACATCGAAGTTCAGAAAACCCAGGTGAAGGCAGAGTTGGTGGCCGGGGATAAGCGCGAGAAGATTACAACGGACAGCCTGTTGCTTTCCATCGGCGTGGTGCCCAACACAGATGGCCTATTCAGCAACAAGGTTAAAGTTAATTTGGACAAGCGCGGTTACCTGGAGGTCAATGATCGCTATGAAACCTCGGCCAAAGGCGTTTATGCGGCTGGGGATATCATCGGCCCGCCCTGGTTGGCCCACGTGGCGACTTGGGAATCCCTCCAGGCGGTGAATGGCATGTTTGGTCATGGCGTACCGCGCCGGGTGAAAGAATTCCCGGGATGCACCTACTGCGTTCCGCAAATTGCCAGTGTGGGCATGACCGAGCGCGAAGCAAAAGAAAAGGGCCTGAACTACAAGGTCGGTAAGTTTCCCTTCACGGCTTCGGGTAAGGCGGTGGCCTCGGGGCATTCCGAAGGTTTTGTCAAAATTCTGACCGAGGAACCTTATGGCGAAATTCTGGGGGCTCACATCATCGGCCATGATGCGACCGAGCTTATCGCGGAGTATGCACTCGCCATGCGGAATGAAATTACGGCCGACGACATCCACGCCACGATCCACGCGCACCCGACTTTGTCGGAGGCCCTCATGGAAGCAGCAGCCGATTCGGTGGGAGAAGCGATCCATATCTAGCCACCGGCTCATCAGTCTTCATACAAAAACCATCGCACGGAAATTGCGGTGAGTGGACATTGGTAGGGAAATCACCAGATTCAAGAATCATTGAAGCCATCGGGCTGACTATTCGCCGCGACGGGATCACCTTGCTTGACGAGCTGGATTGGTGTGTGCATGCGGGAGAGCATTGGTTTATTCTCGGTCCCAACGGTTCAGGGAAAACCACTTTATTGAATGCCCTGCTGGGGAATCTGGTGCCCACCTCCGGACAGGTCTCGATGCTGGGGAAAACCTATGGTGAATCCAATTGGGACAAAATTCGAGGGCAGGTTGGATTGGTCAGCAACAGTTTGGGGCGCCGGGTAGAACCCTACCAACTGACCGAGGAAGTCCTTCTCAGTGGGTTGCGTGGTATGGTTAATTTCTGGGGTCGAGTTCAAGCCAGGGAGGCAAGCGCTGTCACCGCGATGATGGAGCGTCTCGGGGTGGCTGCCTTGAAGGGCAGGCCCTGGGCGGTGCTATCCCAGGGGGAACGGCAACGGCTCCTGATCGGGCGGGCCCTGATTGCCGATCCGAAATTACTCTTTCTGGATGAACCGTGCGCTGGCCTGGATCCGGTGGCCCGTGAGTCGTTCCTCAAATTCCTGCAGAAAACCCTGGGAGCCCCGGGAGAGTTGTCAGCCGTCCTGGTAACTCACCACGTAGAAGAGATTCTGCCTCGCTTTAAATATGGTTTGTTATTGCGGCAGGGGCAGTGTGTGGCGACCGGTCCGAAGGCAGACTTGATGACGCCTCAAATTATGCGAGAGGCCTTTGGGCCAAAAGTAATTCTAAATTCAGTCGGACAGGGGTGGGAGTTGAAGGTAAGGGGACGACCGGGTATGTTGGGGGAAAGTTGATGACATTACAGGATGAATGTGGAAAACCACGAGGCCCCTAGTCCACTTTCCTGAAGACCATGACAGTTTCTCCCTCTGCGTTCATCAGGTTGAGTCGGAGGTTTGCAATGGTGAATGAAGTCGTTTCTCTGAGGGCCCTCAGGAAATTGGTTTCGAGATCACCGGGGCACATCCGGCGTGTCATGGCCCCGGGATCAATTTTGAGCTGATTCTCACTGGTTAGAAAGGAAGCGCTGAACTGGTTGCAGCCCGTATTTCCCATTGCCCGCATATCGCGCAGGTGAAATTCGATCATGGGGTGTTGGTGGTTTTCCCGGGAGGGCTCGAACGGATTTCCAAAGACAGCAACTAAGGCCCATATATCGTTGAGACGGAGATCGGCATCTTCCGGGTAGGGCATGTTGGCTGGACGGGGACTATCGCCACCGACCTGGGCGGATTCATCCCGGAAGTCAAGGGTGCCACCACCCTGTAGGAAAAGTGTCAGCGTGTTGCCGTTGATGGAAAAACTACGCGCCTTTTCGATGGCATCAAACAGATCGACTTCCCTGGTGTCCGGACAGGCTTTCCGGGTCAACGCAAGCGGTCGCTCAAGATCTATGGAAAAGGCGGAGATCTTGTTGATGGTGGCCTCAAACGTGTTGCATCCCGAAAAACCGGTGAGAGTCTGAGTGTCTAACTCAAATCTTATGAAAGGAGTGTTGGCCCGATCGCTTTCCCAGGATTCGCCCATTGCGGATTGAAGAATCCAATAGCCATGGGGTCGAGCCAGGGTGCTGGCGAGGAAGCTGGCCTCCCGAGTAAAGCGCATCGACCCCTCCCTGGTTTTTACAATAAGGTGTTCCCCTTCAATCCGGTAACTCATCACGGCCCCTAGAGCTTTGGCGAACCGATCGGGAAACTCACTCTGGCACGCCATCATAGTTGAGGCTAGCAAACCGATTTCGATGGTATCCTCGTTGACTTCAACTGCCCCATTGAAGTTGTTGCACCCATCATTGCCGGCAATCCGGCCTGTAGTCGTGTCTACCATAAGGATGGGATGTTTCGGGGCCGTTTCTCCCTGGGTGAACCGTTCGCCATTAAAGGTGTAGAGGACCCAAGTTCCATCAATAGGTGGGGTAGCCAGGAGGGATGTGGTTTGGCCAAAGCCAATTAACGTAAAAAGGAGGAGTTTAATAAAAAGGTAATCAGTTTTCATAGATGACCTATCGGTCTTATTTGGTTGGGTTAAGCTATTCAGGTAAGCTGTGACGACATCCTAACAGCGCCATGACAGCTCCATGACATTTGAGTTAACCTATTTGGTTCAATGTTAGAATAGGGCGTGTCGTTTGCAGCTCCTTTTGACGTCCTTTGTCCTGTAGTCCCTGCGCCCTTTGCCAACGACCGACTTCCCTCTCCTTCGATCTTTCTCCACCATCGTGGCGGCTACCAGTGTCTACGCCTCCTGGGCTTTTTTGATTTTCGTCGAGGGGATGACCCCTTTGAAGCGGAATTCCAGTCGGTCCCTGTCTCTTGGGGGATCCACCACGAGCGGAAACTTGGATTTTCCGAGCTTCTGAAGAAAGAAACGGGTGAGTAATTTACCGTAACGCTAACCAATCTAAGAAAATTCCAATAAAATTTGGACAATTCCCGAACTGTGCATGGCTTTAGCTGTATATAGTTGTTATGGGACTGATCAAAAATTCTGCGCGAGGGGGTTGCGGAGAGATTATGCGTTGGGGGGTGTTGGTGCCGTTTGCCTTATTTGGTATGGGCTGTGTTCATGATGACGTTGCGGTGCAGCCACAGCTCGCGTTAAATCAGGAATTTACCGTCATGGGTGAGTATGAGGGGGTAAAATCCTTTGGGCCGTCCAAGAATGTATCCATCTACCCCACCCGTCAGCAGGATGGGGCCATGGATCTGCTGGTAGTTGCCGAAAACCACCACGGAGCCCCCGTTTACTTTGGCCGGAAAGACATCCAGATCCTCAATCGCAAGGGAGAGCCCCTGGAAATGCCGGAACTCGTTTTGCTACAAACAGAGTTGCGAGCCGAAGCGGAGGCCGAAGCTGAGCGGCTGGTTCGGGCCGACCGGATATCGAGCGGGGCCTGGGTGCCCCTCAATGGGGCGAATGTCAGTCCAAGTGAGCGCATGCGGAAGCAAGCAACCGGCAACCATTCCCTGAGTTCAAACGATATCCATACCTGGAGCGGGGGAAAGACGGAAAATCGCCTGAAATCCAAGCTGGAGCATTTACAGGCCGTGTATACAGAGCGGATGAAAGCTTTGGAGGAATCCTGGCTCGAAGAGGGATATATCGGCCCTGGAGAGTTTTATCAGGGGGTTGTGCGAGCCCGGCTCCCGGAAGATCCTGTTGACGGGATCGTTCTCGAGATCAAGACGGGTGAAGAGTTTCACCGGATCGAGCTGGCGATGCGATAGAGTCGCTGATTCGGGAAATTGCCGGCTACTTTAATACCTGGGTGATATCAGCCAGACCTTCAAGATTCGCCTGAAGGATGACTCTGGCGTCCGCGTCATCACGATGTGACAGGATTCCAATGGTCCCCTCGAAACCGGATTCTTTCAAGAGTTGCAACATCCATTGCTCGGATTCGCCCTGACCGATGGTGAGGATTTTGGGGCCGTCCGCATGCATGCCATTCAAATTCACGGTGTATAAGTGGGGTAACATGATTTCCAGCAACAAGGGAAATTCATCCAGCTGGGGATGGGCATGGTGGAAGTTGTAGACGATTCCGACATTGTCCATTTGCAGGGCTTCAATAATTCGGACCTGATTTCTTGGGTCACCAAACCAGCTCCCATGGTTGTAAAGGGACACTCGGCAGCCTTGTTCAGCCGCGACGTTGGCCAACCTGCCAATCGATTCGACCGCAAACGCTAACCGTTCATCTTCTGGCAGGGAGTCGAGGTAGCGTCCAGGGAAGCTGACCCAATAGTCGGTCTGGAGACCGGTTTTTCCGACGGTTTGAATGATGGTATCGTTGGCGTTGCCAAAGGATGAGGAAAAGTCATCGCCATCCAACCAGATCCATACGGCGTCCATGGAGATTCCATGGGCTCGCATCACCTCAATTTCATGGGGGAGTTGAGGAACATGTTCGGCACGCCAGTCCCAGGCAAACCGGGAGAGGCCGAGCTCCTTTAACATGGCCGCGCGCTCTTCCGAATTTCGTTTTTCCGAATCGAAGGGGACGATGCACCAGGCAACCAGATTCTCTTTATCAAACAGGTGCTCTCCTTTTGCATATAGGTGAGATGAGGCGAAACCGGTCAGGAGGATGAGGAGGAAAAAACGAAGGATCATGAAGCATCCGTAGTCTAATTGTGTAGCTACCTCAACATCGTTCGGATCTTAGGATTGCGATAAATGATCTCCGCATGCTCGAGTTGAAAGCCGATAAAGCCATTGGTTCAGAGTAGTCCACCAAATCGGGCATTTGAAATCGCATTAACCTGGACGCCATTGACATCATATCGTGCAGCGTCTCCACGTACCTCCAGGCGAACCGTATTCCATCCGGGGCGTTCTTCATCGGACCAGTGACCCCACCAGGTAAATTCATTGTCCGGCATTTCATGGGCCTGTCCCTCGGCATCGATGCCAAGCGCGGTAGGGCATCGGATGGGGTATCGGATAGACATGGACTCACTTTCATGAATAAGCTTCCCCCCTATACAACGTCTAACCATCTCACCGTTGTCTGCTCCATGAATCGTCGAACCTTTGTCACGACCACTGCCCTGGCCGCCGGGGCATATCCCCTGACTGCTGCTATGAAAAAAAGCATCCCCCATATCGCAACCAACGTATATCCCTGGTTTACTTTTTACCAAAGAAGGAATCGGGATTGGAATGCAGACGTCTCCGCTGGTTTGAAGGAAGTGGCCCAGACCGGCGTGGATGGCTTTGAGGCGATGGGAAACTCGCCCGAACAGGTTCGGTCTCTCGGGCCCCTGCTGGAACTGAATCAGCTGGAGATGCGATCCATCTACGTGAATAGTGTGCTGCATGATGCCGGGCGAGCCGCGCAATCCATAGATGAAGCGTTGGCCATTGCTGAGGCCGCTAAACCGCTCGGAGTCCAGGTCGTCGTGACGAACCCCAGCCCAATCCGGTGGGGTGGCCCAGAAAATAAAAATGATGATGAATTGATGGAGCAGGCCAGCAATCTGGATCAGCTGGGAAAAAGTTTGAAGCGTATGGGACTTACATTGGCCTATCACAATCATGATGCTGAGCTTCGGGAAGGAGGGCGCGAGTTTCATCATATGTTAACGGCGACTGATCCAGAGGTGGTTAAATTCTGCCTGGACTCGCATTGGGTCTTTCGAGGCTGCGGGGATTCCGAGGTTGCCCTATTCGATGCGGTTCAGCATTACCGCGAGCGAATCGTTGAACTGCACTTACGGCAGTCCAAGGCCGGGGTTTGGACAGAGGTGTTTGAGATGGAAGGCGATATCGCCTACCATCGGTTGTTTCACATGCTGGATGAATGGAAGATCAAACCGCTCCTGGTGCTGGAGCAAGCTGTGGAAGCCGGGTCACCTGATACCCTTGATGCCGTAACTGCCCACCGACATGGGCGGCGGAATTTAGAGCAGGCGCTCGTCTGAGGCCCCTGTATCTCTTGGAACTGTCCCCTCCCGGAAGGAGAATGTCCCCCCTTATTCATGGCTTCGTCCATCACCCGAGAATTTCTCCAGTCCCTCGCTGAAGCTGAGGGATTAGCCTTGTTTGGTGTGGTGGAATTGGGAAGGGAGCCCGACTTTGAACGCTATACCGAATGGCTGGATGCCAGCATGCATGCAGGAATGGAATACATGGCCCATAATCAGGATAAGCGAGAGCATCCAACCCGACTCCTTCCCGGGGCGACGCGGGCCCTGATTTTTGGGATGCCGTACTACCTGGGGGATACCCCGGACGATCGCGAGGCGGGGCCGCTGATTGCGCAATATGCCCGGCTGCCCGATTACCATAAGCATCTCAAACGTAAGTTGAAGGCGATTCAACACGCACTGGAGGACCGGAATCCGGAGATTGCTTGCCGTGTGGCGGTGGATACGCTGCCCCTGCTTGAACGAGCTCTGGCCGCAAGGGGAACGCTCGGATTTATCGGAAAGAACACGCTGTTTATTCATCCTACCCTGGGGAGTTTTTACTTGTTGGGTGAAATCCTTTCGAACTTGGATATCCCGCCTGACACGAAAGAAACGGTCACTCCGTCGCGCCGATCGAAGACGCTGGGTGGATGCGGATCCTGCAAACTTTGCCAGGAGGCCTGTCCAACCGGGGCCCTGGATACCGCCTACCGACTGGATGCCCGAAAATGCCTGTCTTATTGGACGATTGAGCATCGTGGACCTATCCCAAAATCGTTCTGGCATGGGGTAGGGAAGTATATCTTCGGGTGCGATATTTGTCAGTTGGTCTGCCCTTACAACGAGGCGATTCCGGCAGTGTCCACCGAGCAGGTTCGGCTGGGCAAAACGGTAGACCTTTACCAGGTCGCCACAATGGACCAGGAGACTTACGTGACCCTGTTTGGAGGAACCCCGATGACGCGCGCAAAGAAAGTGGGGCTCCAACGCAATGCGTTGATTGCCATGTTTGTCCATAACGACAGCAGGCTGGCCCAGGCCCTTGAGCAGCTGCAGGGGACCGAGGATCCAGGGATCCGGGAGACGATCCAGGAGATCGAGCGGTCCTGATAAACGACGTATTTCGCCATCTGCTTCATTACTGTAATCTAACAGGGGTTTAGACAGCGGATGCCGGGCGGCCTAGGAATTAACCCTGAAAAATATACCCTTCTGTTAAATCCCTAAATTCGAAACCTACCCACCCTCGATTCCTACCCATCGACCTTACATTACTGTAATAGGCCCTAGGTGGACTGTGCCTGAATTCAGGGAATGATCAACAAACTGAGCTATTCTGCTTAACTAGAACCCACAACCACACAAGAAACGTGAAAAGTCTACAAGATCTCATCCCTAGCTGGCCGCTGCTTCGTCATTGGGCCGGTCTGGGACTTGCCGTGGCCCTCATTGGTACAAGCACGGCATTCTCGCAGGAAGAACCTGCAACTGAGGAAGAAGAAAGTGATATCGCGACGCTGAATCCGTTTGTCATTGAAGAAGAGGAAGGCACCTGGAGTGCGACTCAGACCTTGGCTGGAAGTCGTCTCAAAACCGACCTGACGGATGTAGCCTCGCAAGTGGAGGTGATGACCATGGATTTCATGGAAGCCTTCCAACTGAACTCCATCGAAGAAGCCGCTATCTACTCGCTGAATGTGGAAAGCCCGCAGGAAAACACGGGTGATGGCATTTCCGGAGCAGGAAACGAACAACTCCGGGTGCGTGGTATCAGTAATGCTACACGTTCCCGTGAGTTTTTTGCGACGAGCATCCCGACGGATAATTATAATCTGTCTCGGGTGAGTATTTCATCAGGGCCGAACGCAATTCTGTTTGGCACGGGAAGCCCGGCAGGCGCAATTGACTCTACCCTGCTTCGTGCTTTGACCAATGACACCTTTGGGGAAGCCCGGCTGCAGATCGATGACTGGGGGGGATACCGTGCCCAGATTGATTACAACCTGGCGATCAATGACCAGTTTGCGGTGCGGGCGGCTGCGCTGACGCATAAGCGTGCTTTTGATGAAGACGAGGCTTTCATTCAGAATGATCGCTTTTATGTGACCGGAACGTGGAAACCGTTCAAACGGACTACGATTTCGGCTCACGCTGAGCTGATTGATATTGAGAACCGGCGTCCCACCCGGACGGCCCCGTATGATCACATTTCTTCCTGGTTCTTGTCCGATGACATCCTGACGGCATCTGGAAGTGTGGATGCGGACAATCCCACGATACCTAATGGGTCAATTTTTGATAACAGCCTGGCGTGGCAGGACAATGGCCGCTCCTTACCCGGCAATCAGAATGCCATCTGGGATACGGGAGGAAACAACGTAACCATCCTCGGCGGTAACCAGGGCGGGCGTTTAAACACACCCCGCAGCTGGTGGGGCTCGGTCCATTCCCCGGTCCTGGCACCGAATGGGGACTTCACCTTGTTTGAAGGCGTGAACCGGGATTCCAACGGAACGACCCTGTTAAATGATGATTACCTGGATCGGGATTTTCACACGATCAATAACCTGGTAGCTCAAAACGATGATGCCACCCTGTTGAATTTATTTATCAATCAGGAAATCGTAGACAACTTATTCTTCGATTTCGGGTATTACTACGAGAAGAACGACGACTTCAACCCGGCATCCCTGCAGTTTACTCAAGGTTATATCGTCGAGGTAGACAGCAATCGCTATCTCCCTGGCGGGGTAGGTGGAACGGAGTTGAATCCGCTCGCCGGTCAGCTCTATGTGGACGGGTCCCCAGAGTTCTTGCGCGGTTACTCAGAGAACAGCGAATGGCGGGCTGCCCTGTCCTACGAGTTTGATGTCCGCGATTGGACGGATAACCGAATGATCGGCTGGTTGGGACGTCACCGCTTAGCCGGGATGTACTTGGATCGCCGCCAGGAAACCATGAGTCAGTTATTCAAGTATCACATGCAGCCCCAAATGATTAATGGGGAGTTTCGTGACGGCAACTGGGAGGGGTATCCCTACAATGACCTCGACACCCGATTTGCCGTAGGTGGCCTGGGTGTCCCCGGAGTTCAGGGAGACACGCAGAGCGAAGCCTATCGGGCGGACGGACGTTCCTTGACTATCCGGTCTTACCTCGGGGCACCGGGCAGTATCACCTACCCTGAACTTCCGCTCAATTTTGTTCCCGGCGAGGCATTCTCGATGACCGACCGGGATGGAAATGTGTTCGTCCTCGACCCTGAAAATGCCTACTTGGGCACGAACGGGGAACAACTCAGCATTGGTAATGCGGCTAATGGGACAAAGAACTTCCTCAAGACCCTGCAATTCTCCTGGCAAGGCTTCTGGTGGAACGACCGGATCGTGACGACCTTTGGTTGGCGTGAAGATACGCTGAATAGTGCCGAAGAAGATACCGGGTTTTTGACCACTGAGTGGATGCATCCGGAAACCGGTGTGGTTTCCGCGGCCAGTGACGTTCGCCTGCGCGACCACTATGACAATGTTCCGTTTGAAGCCTACGACGATAGCCTTGAAGCGACCGGACGCACCAAACTGACCGGGTTTGTCGTTCACCCCTTCCGCAACTGGGATGGCTTCAGCCTCCCGTTCAACTCGGACATTTCTTTCAGCTATAACAAGTCGGATACCTTCCAGCCGAACACGAATGAGCGCTCAGCAGACGGAAATCTGATCCCCGGGGAAGAAGGGGAAGGGGAAGACTATGGTGTTCGGATTTCCATGTTCGACCGCCGGTTTAACCTGCGATATAATTACTATGAAACGATTGCCGGTCCGACCAAGTTGTTCCTGCCCTTCCGTCGCTGGCGTTTCCGCTGGCGGGAAGGAGGCTCCATGCGCGATACCATCGTGATGTTAGCTGGGGCAGACAAACAGATCTTCGACAGCATCTTCCCGAATCCGGAAGACTGGCCTCTTCGGGGGACCTGGCCGGGTGTGGATGCGACCAACATGTATCCCTTCGACGCACGGGATGGTGGATTCGAAACGGGAGATTTCGACAACTATGGCGATCCCTATACCTTCACCGCGACCAGTGAGGCCGAGGGCCACGAAGTCTCGATTTCCTGGGAACCGACTCGCAATTTGAGCCTGCGGGCGACCTGGAACGATCAGCAGGTTACCCAATCGGACCTGGGTGCGGATTGGTTCCAGTTTACGGAAGAGTATCAAGCCATCATGGACCGGACTCAGTTTGTTGAGGGGTATGTTCCTGGAATCACTGGCCTGAGCGGTTTTGATGATCCAAACGGAACCGACCTGGACGGCCTCGATCTCGATCCCAATGACGGTTTGGCCCCTGGTATCGACTACTTCACCTGGGACCAGATCCCCTATGGCGGAAATAACAATGGTCGGCAAATGGTCAGCCAGCCCTGGGGTCAAAATGACGACGCCGTGGCTGGTGGCTGGACCCGTTCCACGATGAAAGAACGCCACTTTGAGCGGGTGGTGAACTCTAATAATGGAACCACGATCCTTAAGGCCTTCGATGGGCAACCGAATGACTTCCTGCGGAATAACCGGATGAATATCAATGCCCAGTATCGGTTCACCGAAGGGCGCCTGAACGGTCTCCGCCTCGGTGGTGCTCTTCGTTGGCGCAAAGGAGCCGGCATTGGCGTGGGTACCCAGATCATCAATGGTGAAGAAGTGCCCGATACGGACGTCATCATCAAAGGCCCCGATTCCACCTTTGTCGACCTGTCCTTTGATTACCGCAGCCGGGGCGACCTCTTCGGATTCTTGCCTGATGGGTATCGCTACAATATCGGCTTGACCGTCCGGAATATCTTCGGTGAAGGACCCTACGAGCCTGAGCTGGTAGATGCCAACACCGGGGAGACGACCAACTACCTGCGTGTGGACGGTCGCCAGTTCCTCCTGTCTGCCGGACTGGAATTCTAACCGTTTCAAAAAAATAAATCTACCCAACACGGCGTCCTTTCGGGGGCGCCGTTTTTTTTTGGGGGTGAACCGGTGTGAGGTTTCCCTTCCGCCGACTCGATTTCTCCGTGCGGGGTAGTTTTGAACTCTATGGCGACCACGTGACCCCGACCCCAAGACCGGAAGGGTCTAACTCCGATCAGCATTCATCATTGGCCGTACCGGAGTCTGGTCCCCTTGAGGATTTCATTTTTTGAGGACGGCGGTCCACGGCGGGGGCGCAGGCTTTAAGTAACGAGTCGATACAAGATCTACGGGGACGGTTTTAAGGATTCTGGCATAGCAGCCATTGAAGGAAGGCTAACATTTCCGGCGCTAGCGCCGTTCCAACGGAGGAAATTTCTCCGGAGTGGAGTGCCCCGCCTTCCAACAGCATGCCGATCAGGATGGGGCCCTTTTGTTTCCTATTTGTTTTTCGATACTTCGGCGACGGGTTTGAAGAAGTCTTTTCCGCGTTCCCGGATCAGGATATTGGACAAGTTTTCCACGAGTTCGGCGTTGGCCGGGTCCCTGGCGAGGTTGTTCAGTTCCCCCGGGTCAACAGAGTGATCATAGAGCATGCGGGCCTCCAGTTTGTCGTCTCGATCCCGCCATTCGGTGTAAAAATAGTCCCCTTTAATGAGTGTCGTCCCCTTGAACCATCGACTTACGGCAATGCCATCTCCGAGATTGGTGGGGTCCTTCATCATGGGGACCAGACTCTGGCCATCCAGCTGGTTGGGGGGCGGGGTTAAACCCGTAAGTTCGCATAGGGTAGGGTAGATATCGACAAACTCGGTGATGCCGGGAACGTGATTGGGCTGCTGACCGGGCACTTTGATGATGAGCGGGACCTGGAGCGAGGAATTGAAGAGGCAATGCTTGCACCACAATCCATGGTCGCGAAGATTCCATCCGTGATCTCCCCAGAGGACTACGATGGTATTGTCGGCCAGACCGTTGCCTTTCAGGGCGTCCAGGACTCGGCCGATTTGAGCGTCGGTGTAACTCACGCAGGCGTAATAGCCTTGGATTAAGGTTTTGGCCATCGCATCGGAGACCGGGCCGGTGGGCGGGATATCACCGTAACCTCGGAGTTCTCCAGAATGATGGAAGGCGGCCCTGGGCGCATTTTCCGGACGATGGCCAGCAGGAGGAATATCGAAGGACACATCATCGTAGAGAGCCCAATACTTTTCAGGAGCATTGAAGGGGAGGTGGGGTTTAAGGAAACCGACGGCGAGGAAGAAGGGCTGGTCTGAGTCTGCTAACGTTTCGAGTTCCTCAATGGCCAGGTCGGCTATCCGTCCATCCCGGTAAGCGTTATCCCTTACATCGGTCCGTTCTACGGGTGGACCCTTGTCATCGCTGGCCATCTCCCGGGCAATGTTTGCTTCGACTACATAGTCTCTCCACCCGCTGGGAGAAAGGATCTCATTGTCGAAGCGATCCCATCCGTCGAGGTGATCTCGGTCGTGGTGAAAGATCTTGCCGTAGGCTGCGGTCCGGTAGCCGTTTTGCTGATAAAATTTGTTGAGCGGAATGGCGTCCGGGACCTCCCGCTCGAGCCAGGTGTAGTAGTGCAGGAAGCGGTCAAACCCGCCCCGAATTCCACTCAACAAGCTGGCCCGGGATGCACCGCAAACCGGAATGTTGCAATAGGCTCGTGTAAACAGACTCCCCTCTGCCGCCAGCTGATCGATATTGGGGGAAACCACCTTTTCCTTACCGTAGCAATTCAGCTCAGGGCGAAGGTCATCGATGGCGATGAAGAGGACATTTGGCTTGGGAGTCTCCGCTGACATGCACAAGGCGAGCAAACTACCCAAAATGAGAAAGATAACCGGACAACGCATGAAACCATCGTAGGAGGTTATGGTGGCCTCTGGAAACCAAATTTAATTAAATGTTTAAGTTGGCCGTTTTGGTGGGTTTTCCACGCCTGCCTTCACCCTTTGATGCCTTTGGTAAAAGAGCTCCGCTACTTGGAGAATCAATAGACCGCCGCCGTAGCGGTAGAGGAATCAGCGGAATTGCTCTCAAGGCAGGGGTGCTTAAAATCATTCTAGAAACGCGGGGGGTGTGTTATATCTCCCTCATGAAGACTCTGAGCCCCTTCCGGATTATTTTGGTTTATTCCCTGTTTCTTGGTTGGACCGCTTCCCTGTTCGCTATGGAGCAAGTCATCCTCGATACGGACCCGAGTTATGATCCCGATGATATGGGCTGCATGGCCATGCTTCATGGGATGGCCAATGCGGGGGAGCTGGAGATCCTTGCCGTGATGAATGTCTTTCACCATGAAGAGTCGCCTCTGGCGATCAGTGCGACGAATGCATTCTACAATCGCGCGGCCATTCCCGTGGGGGATTACAAAGTGTTGCCGAAGGAGCCGGCTCCGGAAACGAATTATGATTGGTTTCTGGCGCATCACTATCCCAGGACGCTGGCGACCAGCGATGATGCCCCTGATGCGACCTCCCTTTATCGGGAGATTCTGGCTTCCGCCGAGCCGAAAAGCGTGACCATTCTGGTAGTGGGCACGATGCACAACCTGGAACAGCTGCTGAAGTCCGGACCCGACGCGCACAGCCCGTTGTCAGGCATCGACCTCGTGGAACGCTCCGTCAAGCTGGTCGCCTCCATGGGGGGCAATTTCATTGATGGAAAGGGGTATGACAGGACGAACTGGGGTGGGGCCGATGCCCTTTGCCGGGATGACCGCACCTGGGCCTGCCTGGTGGAAGAACAGAATGCCGTCAGCCGCTATGTCCTCGAGCACTGTCCGGCCCCTTTCGTGGCCTCGGGTTGGGAGAATGGAAACGGGCAGTTCAACGGAGCGGAGCAGGGGGACGTGCGCACCGGACAGGGACTCAAGAAACTCTCTGAGGGCCACATTGTACGCGTCGCTTATGAAAAGCATTTCGCCACCCGCGGGGGGTCTCACAAGATTGACCGCCATAGCAACGATCAGTGTGCGCTGCTCTATGGGGCGCGGGGGGCGCGGTATTATTACCATGCTTTTGTGGACGGGAAAATCACGCTGTCGCCGACCGGTGAGGTGTGCTGGAAACCGACGCCGGGGGGCATCCAGGGTTATGTCGCTAAAAAAGCATCGGATGCCGCACTGGCCGAAGTTATCGAAACCTTGATGATGTCCCCGGTGATGGACCGCGATTTGACCGCTCCGACTGCGCCGGGAGACCTCAGGCTAGGCTCCGGCCACGCCGGCAAAGAACTGACCTGGACCCCCGCCCTCGAGGATACCCCTGGAAATTGGATCGCCTACTATAACGTCTACCAGGGTGATGATTTTCTTGGCCGGGCCCACGGGTTGCGCTTTGGTCTGAACGATCCGGTAGACAGCGGGGATGCCCCATACCGGGTAACCGCGGTCAACGTCGCCGGGATCGAAGGACCGGCGGGAATCTTGGGAGGGTAATTCGTTTTTGCCAATTACTCAATTAGCAGGGGGTCGAGAAGGGCATGCCTTGAGTTCAGCTTTCATGGTTTAGCGCATAGAGGTATCCATAGAGGACAATTTTCTGCCTGAAAGTCTGTTGAGGGGTTGCCTCTCCACTCGGGACGTTGTAGCGCGTGTTCCAGAATTGTTCGCCCCAAGCCCAGGCCTCTTTGTCCCTTGGATAAGCCCTGCTGGTGTACCAGCCACATTTCACGATGTGGTCACCGTCCATCCAACCATCGCGACACATATAGGGGGTCCAGCCGGGTGTCAGGCCGGGTGCACCGTCGCGCCGACCCGGGGCAAAGGTCTGGGTGAAAGAACGCTCCGTCAGTCCGGTCATTTGAACCAGCCCCAGGGGATTGCGCCCCAGGGTCCATTCGGCCTCGGTGTAGAGGGCCTTCGCGAAGGTCCGCGCTTCCACCGGATTATCGGTAAGTCTATGCGCAATTGCGACCACGGACATTTCATTGGAAGTCTGCAGCATGCCTTCCCATTTTCCCGTGTGCCGAACGGCTTTAGTCGGACTGTGCGGCGTTTTCGCGAGATAATCCGTTTTCGCCTGATGAATAAAAGAGGCTTTCATCCGTTCATGGAGCTCGCCGTAGTTTATTTTCCGCTCAGACAGCAGGTAGCCCACGCTGGCGAATCGTTGATCCTTCTCATCCAGTTGAAGAAGGGAAGACGTGTTCGTAGTGGCGATGCTTTCCTGGGCAAGGATCTCTTCATAGGCGTAGTCTCCGGTCAGATTGAACAGGAAGGCGGCAGCTGTCATTTTCAGATCGCGTCCCCGCAGACCCTGTACGGCGGTATCCAACATGTGGTCTTCCTGGCTTTCTGCCCATCCCCAGGCTTCCAGAGATTCGGCCAAATACTGTTGTTGCATCTCAAAATTTCCCGCGATGCGGAAACAGTCGGCGACCATGGCGGTGGCGGCTGCGACGCACCAACCCTGCCAGGCTACGGGAGCTCCGGCATAATTCTCCTTGTGGTCCGTAATGTTGGTCAGTCCAGTCAGATAGCCTCCAGCCGCATCTCGCATCCGAAGCCACCAGTCGATTTGCCAGAGGGCTTCATCGATAATGTCCGGTATGCCGTTGTCGGTTTCCGGTACATAAAGCTGATTATCGGTAAAGGCTTCAGGGTTGAGGTAGTAGGTGAGGAGCAAGTCAAACACACAAATAAAATTAACCGGACGTTGGTCATTGTCATAAGCATCGCTCCACCCTCCCCAGGTCTGTTGGGCAATTTCACCAGTCAGGGCCGAGCTGTAGTGCCCGCGGTTATCCGGGTTTGGCCCGGTGACCATGTCGTGTTCGGAAATATAAACGACGAAGTTTTCAGGCTCCACGCCTTGTTTGAACAGAGGCCTGCGAGCCATGGGAAACCCTCCGGCCGGGGCTTCATCACAACCCATACGCTGGTAGAACATCCCTTGCATGGATGTTTTAAAGGCTTCCTGAAACCGGTTGTGTCCAATGATGAATGGATGGCTGCTACCGATTCCCTCGATCACCAGTCGATAGGTTCCGGGCTCAGAAAAATCGGAAAAATCGCAGTCCCAGACATCTGCCCCGGTAAGATCTACTTCATAGTAGGGCTCGGGCTTGTTCTCCATGTGAAACTTGAGTTCGCCCGTGTATGCGATCGCCCCGGAGTCGGTATCAACCAGATGAAAAGGAGCGCCGGTCAGTCGGCTGAAATCGTGTTCTCCGCCGTCGCCTTTCCAGGCATAGACGTCTGCACATTTATGCGGTGCGCTGGCTTCATAGCCGATGTTGGAGATTTTTATAGCCGGCGAAATGAGTTGTTTCTCTTCAAAGGTGAAGACGACCTGCTGCCGGTCGGATTGGAGCGCGTCATCTATTTCAAGCATGTAGGTGGCCCCGCGCACCATCGGACTTTTCAGCTCGAGGTAGATCCAATGGTGCATAACCGGCATCATCTCGTCGAAGGCGGCCTCCCACACTTTGGATTTGCGCGATATGCTTCGGGTAAAAGTGCCATCTCCGTTGTATTGACGATCTCGATACGAACGCAGCCGATAACGGCTTTCCTGTTGTGCGGCCTCCGTGTCGAGGGGGTTCCCGAAAGGAATGTATTGGTCCTTGTCCTCGCAGAGGCTCCATTTTTCTGTGTGATATGGATCCCATCCATTGCAGGAACCTTCCGTTTTATCCCAGTTATATTCTACCATCCCATCCTGGAAGTGCAGGACCAGATTCTGGTTGTCCAGAGGCTGCAGGCTCACCAGGCGCGTTGCATGGAGCCAGATTGGGCAGAGGAACAAGATGCAAAGGGTAATGGGATGACTGGGGTTCATGGCTACTAGTCCTTCGGGTGCAGGGACCGAAAAAGGAAATCAGAGGTTTGGGTTCTGGGGGCGACCAAAGCAGGTGGGGTTCGGGTGGTTATAAAAAACGGATCTTATTGGAACCGCGCCGTTCGGGGTTCTCGATTGTAATTCTGCTCACCGTTCACTTCCCGGGGTAATGGGTACGATTCTCGATGTGCGGATAGCCAATAACCGGAGGACGAAAGGCTTTGTTCTCTGGTCATCTCGTGAGGGCCCGAACTGTTGAAGACGGAAAGATCAGAGGGGGGCCTTTAGTAGAGGAGCAACATCAACCTCGTGCGGGTGCAGGCTGACATGCGTAAGGTTAAGCTTTAAATAGAGCCAGTCCCTTTACCTTGCTTTCATGAATAAATATCTTGTTTGTGTTCGTTTGATATGTCGATTCATCCCCTTCTTCATTCCCCTTGCCAGATCGATGCGGTCCCCAAGCAAGTCGATCACCAGCGCAACGGCGACGGTGGAATGGGAAGCCCGCTGCACCGCAATCGATTCGCCATCGTCCATGTAAAAATCCCACCGCTCGAACTTCATGATCTCCCACACAGCGCGCTTAGCCATTTCCTCTGCCTTCGAGTCCTGGGTCATCAGGGCCATGAAGGCCAGCTCCTCTGCCAGGACACGCAGCGGGCGCAGTACCATCACCTGATCGTTGTAGCGGATTCCGTCCATCCACGCGGCCTTAGTGGCATAATCAAACTCGCCATGCGCCTGCCGCAGTTCCGCGAATTCGGGGTGATTCAGGTAGTTTTCCCGAATACGTTCCAGGTGGGCTGGATCGAAAAACAGCCCTGGTCCCATAGCAGGCTCTGCGGTACTTTGCCGCGCAGGGCGCGGGGCGTCAACAAGGTGGAAGAGGTGGAGGCCAGAATTAAGGATAGCCACAGACGCCGATTCATGGCTCGAGCTTGGGCCAGCTCCTCCCATCAACTCAATCCGGAACCGAGTTTACCGAAAGCTTCACCGGTCCTCCGCAAGCGGAGACCCTACAGTGGGATTAAGGTAAGGCCAGCGTTGGTCGCCGACCCTGGGGTCCTACCTCTTCCGTCTCCTCTTTTTCCTTTTCTTTATCTATTTCTTTTTCAAGTTCGATCCCGATTCGGATTTAGATCGGGGAGCGGGGATTAACCCCAGGACCAGGGGGCGGTGTAGTAACGGAAGGCGTCGCCGTCGCGGCCGATGTGGCCGATGCCGGGAAAGGACCAGTGATAGCCGAGGCAGGGGATGTTCTGGTCGGCGGCTTTTTCGAAAATCTTACGCCGGGTCTTGGCCGTCTGGACGGGGTCGTTGTCAAAGCCAAAGGGCCAATCGGGTTCCACCGTCATGAGGATTTCGTGATTGGCGGCGTCGGCCAGGATGAGGAGACGCTCGCTCTCGGATTCCACTTTCAGGCCGATGTGACCGGGGGTGTGACCATGGAGGTCGATGGTGTCGACTCCGGGGGTGAGGGAGGTCTCGGGATCGATTTTCGTGAGGCGATCGGCGACGCCGGTAAAGATGCCGTTGATGCCTTCGAGCATGCCGACCATAGGATTTTCTTCGGCTTTCATTTTGGCCAGTTCGTCCTTAGTCTTGCTCCAGAAGGCATGTTCCTCGCTAGCGATCAGGACCTCGGCATTGGGATACATGGGAGCGCCGTCGGCGGTGGTCAGGCCAAAAAGGTGATCCGGGTGGGCATGGGTGATCACGATTTTGTCGATGTCCTTGGGCTGGTAGCCCGCCGCGGCCAGGCTCTTGGGCAGCCAGCCGGCGGTCTCGCCGGCGCGCACGCCATAGCCGGTGTCGATCAGGATGCGTTCCTTGCCGGTATCGATGAGGCTCAGGTTGAGTTGGGCATTGATGAATTCCGGATCCAGGTGGTGAGCGGTGAGCACAGCCTGCACAGCCTCGGCAGAGACGTCCGTCTTCCCGAAGGTTGGATGCGCCCGGAAGCGTAGATACCCATCGGTCAGCACCACGATTTCGAGCTTGCCCACGGGATAGCGATAAAAATACCCGCCCTGTAGGCCGGTGGCCGCAGGTGCTGCTTCGTCTTCATACGCCCCGGCATACAACCCACCTGATAGTCCACCCAGGAGCGAGGCCGCCCCCACCGATTTAAAAAGATCACGTCGATGCATAACGCTACTATGTGTACCCGCTTTGCCCGGAGTGCAACTGCTGGCGGCGGTTCATGGGGTGGGCAGCTAAATCATGAGGTCCATTGGTAACCGCATAGCGGAGGAACTTATTGAGCACTCCAAGAACTGATGATTTCCCAAGGGAGGTGCTTTGCCGCGGACGATCCCAAATTCATCCATGGCGGGGAGGATTTCTTTAAAGGGGTTCAAGGCGACTACCCTTGAGCGAGGTGTCGATTGGTCAGCTATCAACGTCGTGCGGGTGCGGGCTGACATGTGTGAGGTGGAGCTTAAAATGAAGTCACCCCTTTTGAGATGAACTCCATGAAAAAGTACTCTGTATGTGTTTATTGGATACACTGGTTAATCCTCTTCCTTATTCCCCTTTCCGGATTGGTTGCCCAGGGGCCCCTGGAGGTGCGTATTGTCGAAGCAGGTGATAGCTACGCGTTACATGTAAACGGAGCACCCTATTTTATCAAAGGTGCGGTCGGTCGGACACGGATGGCCGAGCTGAAAGCCCACGGCGCCAATTCTGTACGGCTCTGGAGCAATCACCAGGCCGGATTGGATGAAGCGCATCGCCATGGTATGACGGCGCTGGTGAGTCTACCCATCAGAGCAGAGCGACGCGGGATGGACTACGATGATCCGATAGCCGTCGAGGCTCAGTTTCATGAAATCATGGCCCTGGTGGAGTCCCTGAAGCAGCATCCGGCCCTGCTGATGTGGGCAGTAGGGAATGAGCTGGATTTCGTTCCGGGATCAGAGACCTATAAAAAATCCATGTGGGATGCGGTGAATGATCTGGTCGAGGCCATTCAGGCGACAGACCCAAACCACCCGGTGATGACGGTCGTGGGCTCGGGACGCTTTCATAAGATCCTGGATGTTCGGGAACGGGTTCCCGCCCTCGACCTCCTGGGGGTCAACACCTACGCCGATATGGAGGCGATACCGGCAAGGCTGTCCCAATACGGTTGGACCAAGCCTTTCGTTTTTACCGAGTGGGGCGTCAGTGGATATTGGCAAGTGCCCAAAACCGCCTGGGGGGCACCTTACGAAGAGAACACCTCGAAAAAGGCTGCAGCATACCGCCGGAAGTATGAAACCGTCGTCCTGGGTCATGCTCAGAACTGTCTGGGCGAATATGTGTTCTTATGGGGGTGGAAGCAGGAGACCACGCATACCTGGTTCGGGCTGTTTGATGATCAGGGAAGAGAGACGGAAGGCGTGGATGTCATGCATGAGCTGTGGACCGGACACCCTCCGGAAAACCGCGCCCCTTCCATCGAGGATATTGTTCTGGAAGGGAAAGTTTACCTTGAAGATATCACCACGGAACCGGAAGCCCTCCTGGAGGCCTCCGTTCAGGGACGCGATCCCGATGGTGACCCGCTGACATTCCATTGGGAAATCCGCCCGGAGGCGATTTATGCCGATTACGCCGGACAAGGTGAAAAGCAGCCTCCGGCTCTCCCAGGTTTAATCCAACAAACCCGGCCGCGTGCGGTAGCCGAAGGCGAGGCCGAGTCCCTCACCTTCAGGGCTCCTCACAAACCGGGAGCCTATCGCCTCTTTGTCTACATCTCTGACAACCACCACCATGTCGCGACAGCCAACAAACCTTTTCTGGTGACCGGGTCCGCAAGGGATAAGCATCAAGCGGTAACCGATTACGGAAAACTCTAGGCGAGGCATCAAATCAGGAGAATTGCAGACGACGCCCCACCGGTTCATGAACGAATCGGAGCAAACGCATCGCTTCGCAGTTCAAGCCAGTCGTGGAGCATTTGGATAGAGGCGGGTGGCTGATGCTGCTTCTCCGGGGCATTGGATTGCTGACTGCTTTTCGCGCGTTCACGGGATAACCACGTGCCTGGAGTTTCTCCGAATGCTTTCCGAAATGCCCGGGCGAAATGCGCGGGCTCCTTAAACCCACACCTTTCCGCCACAACGGCGAAGGTCGGTGCGTCGATTTCACCTTTCGTCTCGCGTAACATGACGCGGCTGGCCAAGAGGCGCTCATATTGGACAAACGCCCGCACGCCACCCACATCCGCAAAGCAGCGGTAGACGGTCGAGCGGGAGCATTGAAAGGCCCGTTCGAGAGAGGTGACCCCCAAATCCTCGTCGCGCAAGTGAGAGCGGAGATAGTCCCTCATCAAACCGGCCACTGGGGGCAAGTCATCGCGCTCCACTTCCTCCTCGTTCTCGACTGGCGGCACCACAGCTGCAACTAAACCACGCACGGCAGATAAATACTGCTCCTGTGTTTCAGCGTCGGCCGTCCTGGCGGTTTCGGCTGCTTGCAACGCGGCAGCAAGGAGATGGCCCGTCGGTGATTGAACGGGCCATGCCCACCGGCCCGGTTGCCCACGCGCAAACAAATGGATCGGTAAGGTGTGTGCTGGGAGCCATAAGCTGCGACAGGACGTGGTGCCGGGCCGCACCCATTCACCATGGCGCGACCAATCCCGCAATACGACGTCATGGGATTCCCCATCATAGGGTATCCCGGTGGTTTGTCCGTGTTCTACGCCAGTCGTGAGTTGTTCCAGGGCCAGCCAACGGGAATGGGTTCCGCCACGGCGTGTAAGGGGGGCAGAAAAACGCAGCGCGCCGTGCCCCAGGGAGAGGAAGACGGCAGATTGCATCCGGGTGGCCTCGAGTTTTGCCGTCCAATCCCCGTTCCCATCGATGGGGCTTATCGTGCCCCATGGTTTCCACCACGCCTTGAGCGTCGCGATGGCGTCTGCCCGATTTAGGGCCTCCCAATGCATGTGGGGGGATTTTTTGTAGAGGCCTGGTGGCTCTTCAATCATATTTTTACAAACTATCTCACGCCCTTAAAAAACCCTGAAAAGTTGTACTGAAATGAAACAAATCTGAGCCAGATTTGGAACAGGGGGGCAATGACAATCCGGCACGCCTTCAATATAATCAGGTTTTTTACAAAATAGCGTTCGATTCTCACAAATCGTTCCGATTGTCATGATAAATGTCTTGCTTCTCTGCCTTGCCGGGCTGTGCCTGGCACGGACGGCCCATGGCATGGGCCCCGTTTTTCAAACGGGGTTCGAAGCTTCTGGGTCCCCGGTGGGCGATCGCTTTGGGCAACCCCCTGTGGATCAGCCTGACTTCGGGATTCATGCGGTAGACTCCGCCCCCCGGAATGCAATGGCCGCTACCACCGCTCCGGAGCCCGGATGCATGGCCTTTCTGCCAGGCGTCCGCATCGCCGGTCTTGTGGGCCTGCGCCACCGTTGTGGTCTGAGGCTTGGCCTGACAGGCGGGTGGGCGATTTGAATCAGTTCATGAGCAAACCCTGATAATCGCTTACATCACGCACAGCCCCACCGACTGCAAATTTCTTCCTTTTTTGTCCTATGCCACACACATTCACTTTATGGTTCACCGGATGCCTCCTGGTGCTGACCAGCTCCCTTGCGCAGGCGCAGCTCAACCTTTCGATAACGTTTAGCCCTACTTTTGTAAGCGGGGCAGATCCCCACGGCCTTGCCGCCTCGACCTGGACGATGTCCTTCGAAGTTCCGGATACATATGATGGTCGCATAACTCCCGGCGTATCGGCATCGCAAGGCACCCTTGAGGTGGCGGGTTCCAGTGGTGTGGATGGCACGTATAGCATTACCAGTAATGATACGGGTTTTCCCGCTTTCAGTTTCCAACCTTACTTCGCTGGCTTCGTCTTGTTTGGTCTCGCAAATACCGGACCGAATACCTTCTCATTTGCCGGGATCACAATCACCGATTTCGCTCCGCTCGGCTCGGAACCCAACCTGAGTTCCACGCCCGCAAACGATTCTGCGGTGAGACCAAGTGACTTTGATGGCGTGCGGGTCAGCACTGCGGTTTTGCGCGATAGTTTCCTGGCAAGCAGTAGTTCGGGAAACGGTCGCTTCAGCTTCAGCAACGTTCCGATCACCGCCACTGCCATCCCTGAGCCCGGGTTTGCCCCCCTGGCACTGGGGATTGTGATGGGGTTGATCATCGCGTGTCGCCGTCTGTTTCGCCCGGCGTCGAAATGCCTTCATCGGTCATCAGACAGAATGGGGGGTCAAGCCCGTGGCTCGCGTGGCTGATCCTGCTTTCACCCCTGCTCCGTTCCTTTTCATCCTGCCTTCTCCAACATTTTACTCCGTAGAGTAGACATAGCGCGAGAGTAAGCGAGAGAACCGACCGGTCCACGAGGGCCGGTCGGCCTTTTAGACTTCTTTTCCGCACGAAGTTACCTCTCCTCGCGTCCCCGTTCTCTTGATTTGAACGGGCGGATTCGAAACGATTCGGGCGTCGATGGAAAATCGTTCGGCAAAACGCGCTTATCATCGGGCCCGCCGTGGGGGACAATGCCCTCGTATCGTCAGCAAAGTCGGCGAGATAGAGAGACTGTTGCACGACGGCTGTAAAGTCCCCACGCCCCTCCCATTGCCGTGACGAAGGCTATCAAGCCGGGCAAATCGCATGGATGCCATGCCTTACGCCGGGAGAGGCTGTAGCCAATCGCGATAAATACTTCAGGGTTTTTGTCCGAATTGCGCAGCGTATTGCGCTTTGAATATCAAGAGCACCAATTGGTTTCGCTCAACCAGATCAAAATTTCGCAATTTCCCGGCAATAACTCCACGACCTGCCCTTTAGGGTCTCTGGCTAAACTACCTCAACAGCACCTGCTACTTCCTTCACCATGAGATTACTGATGCGGTGCACCGCGTTAAGCGATCACCCGCATCAACCCTTCGACAGGTCCATCCCTTTATCGGGTTTTTAACGCCCTTGAAGTCTCCTCTCCCAGCTGATGAACCGCCTTAAAGAACCTTGAAGAGCTCGACTCCAGGATCCTTTCCCCAACATTTTTTCTCTAGAGAATAGAGAGAGAATAAGCGAGACAACCGACCTGTCCGCGGGCAGGTCGGTCTCGCGGAGGAGGGAGCCGCTTCCACAAAGCGCTTTGATAGCGCAATGCCTTTATGGAAACAACAACTGGCGTGTTCCGATTTACCTATCGCCTGGCAGGTGATCCCGATGCTTATCAAGGTGGGGATGCCTTGCCCGGCTGACCCGCTTGGCATTGGTTTGGGGTCGGTGCGTGAAATCACTTCCCGGCGACCGGATTGTAGTTATCGGATAAGGTAGCCCTGGCCATGCACGGTTGCGATCAGTTCCCTGCCCAGCTTTTTGCGCAGATGCGAAATATAGACGTGAATGAGATTGGTGGTCGCATCGCGGTGTTCATCGAGGAGGGATTCCAGCAAAACGGTCAGGGGCACCACCTGGCCTCGCCGCAGGACCAAGAGCCGTAAAATAGCGAATTGACGATGCGTGAGATGAACCTCTTTGTCGTCCCGGAAAACGCGGCGAGCCCCCAGATCGATTGCCACCGTCTGAATCTGGATCCGCGTCAAGGTTGCCTCCCGCCTTCTTCTCAGGATGGCCCGTAAGCGTGCGAGTAACTCCTCACCTTCAAAGGGCTTGGTGAGATAATCATCCGCCCCACCATCGAGACCCCGGACGCGCGCGGAGAGCGCTTTACGTCCCGTGACGATCAAAACCGGGCCGCGGTAAGTCGCGCGGAGTTCCACTAGGGTCTCAAAGTCCTGGCGGTCCGGCAACCCGATATCGAGAATGATAGCGTCGTAATCGTGGATCTGGGCCTTAGCGATGCCATCCTCGGCGTTTTTCGCGAGGTCGACGACATAGCTATCCCGGCGCAGCAGCAATTCCAATTGCTCCCGCATCCAACGATTGTCTTCGATGACCAGGACTTTCATGTGGTGGCATTATACCAGACAAAGCTGAAGAAAGCCTGAAGAATTAAGGTTTTCTTCAGTTCTCGCCGCCAGGGGCAGATAATCCGGTAAAGGCAACAAACAGGGGATGTTGTGGCAAACGCAGCTGACTTCCTCAATTAAAACAGAGTAAAGCAAACGAGCGGTTCGAATAGAACGCGGCAATTCAAGCCCCTGCTATAAAATCTGCTGGTGAACTTTACCAAGTCAGCAGTCAGCCCAGCGGCTTCCGGTGTATCAGTGAGCATACTGGTCGGAATTTGCTTTTCAGCAGATTTTGGAATTATAGATTCTTGCCCTGGGAACCGCATTTTTCCGCAAGATTGTATAAGGCGGCAGACTTGATGTTTGAGGGGAAGCTGTTTGGTCTAGGGAAGCCCCAACCCCAAGGAAGCCGGGCTCGAATCAGGACCGGATGTTGAAATCAGACCTGAGTGGTTATGAGATTTAGAAAAGTACCCCTTTCAGCGAAGGTGCCAGTTCACCGGAAGTTTTCTTATGGTATTGGAGGCTTGGGTGATACCTTCATGAGCGATATTCTGGAAGGGTATCTATCCTACTTCTTTATCGCGAATCTCGGGATCAATCCCGTCCTGGTGGGGATCGGGGTCATGATTCCCAGGCTGTGGGATATGGTTACCGACCCATTTATGGGGAATTTCTCAGACAATTTCCGATCCAAATATGGTCGTCGCCGACCTTTCATTTTGATTGGGGGGATTCTTGCCTGCGTGCCGTTTGTCCTGGTCTGGATGGTGCCCGAATCCTGGGGCGAGATGGGCCAGTTCGCCTGGTTGGTGGTCAGCATGCTGATCTACAGCACCTTTTACACGGTCTACTACATCCCCTATAATTCATTGGGGGCGGAACTCTCGACGGACTATAACGAGCGGACGAATGTCTCGACCATCCGCTTGTTGGTGGCCCGCATTGGTGGCCTCCTGATGGCGCCCCTGTTTGAGGTCGTTTACAACAAGGAGTTATTTGCCAGCGAGCAAACGGGATACACGGTGGTTGCCCTGGTCTTTGCCGCGTTATCGACTCTCGGCTATATCTGGCTCTTTCTAGATACGAAAGAAGAGACCCAGGTTCAGACGCAGGAAAAAATCAACCTGGTTGAATCGGTCAAGTATACCTTCAAGAATCCGGCTTTTGTGATGCTGCTTGTCATCACGGTGTTGGGTGGGTTTGCTTTCTGGTCCGTGGTCCGTCTGGGGCGGTTCGTGGCGGTCTATTATGTCCATGGAGGCAGCGAAGAAAGCCTGGGGCGGATCAATACGATTTCAGAGTATATCGGAATCGCTGTATCCTTTGTTTCAATCGTTGTCATCAACTGGATGTCCCGGCATTGGGGTAAGTTGACTACCCGGATCATCATTTCAGTCAGTACGATGCTCATCCAGTGTTCGTCGTGGTTCCTCTTTGATCCCGAGCGCCCTTATCTGTTTATTGTGTTTCAGGGCGGGTTAGGTGTCTTTTATGCCAGCTACATCGTGGCGCTCTCGATGATGGCGGATGTAGCCGACTACGATGAGCTCCAGACGGGTTGCCGCCGCGAAGGTATGTTTTTCGGTGTCTGGGGTCTGGTGCAAAAGACTTCCTTCTCGGTGGGCCCCTTGATCAGTGGGTTGGTGCTGACCTGGATTGGGTTCGAGGAAGGGGTGAAGATCCAGTCGGAACACACCCTGTGGTGGATGCGCTTCATTTTCGCTTTTGGGGGAATGCCCATATACCTGATCATGCTTGGCATTTTGTTTAAATATCCCCTGACTGAGAAGCGGGTTCGTGAAATGCGTACGGAGCTGGACAAGCGGCGAGGGGAGAATTCGCCTGACTAGAGCGTTTTAAATAATTATTGAAAGGCTCTAAGTCCCAGGCATCCACCGTTGGGATATTCCTTTATTTCCCGAGTGGGCTTCCGGGCAAGGTGTTCCGGAAGCAATCCCTTATTGGTAACCGGGCAGCCATTGGGCCTCTGCTTTAAACAACTCGAGGGTCATTTTTTTTATTTCCCCTGGTGAACATACCGCACTGGTCAGCGGGTCGAGGGTGAGGGCATAGATGGCCATTTCTTTGCTCTTTTCAATGGCGGCCTGGGCCCCCAGGTCGAATACGTTCATGTTGCTTCGGCAGAGGGCGGCCATCTGCCGGGGGAGGGCCCCGTAGCGGGTGGGGTTGTAGCCATTGCGATCAATCATGGTGGCCACCTCGACGCAGCCGTCTGAGGGCAGGTTGCTGATGAGAGAGCCGCCGTCGCCCTGTTTGTTGTAAACATTACCATGGATGCGGAAGGGGTGGTCCTTCTCTCGGGCCTCGATGATCCAGGAAGCATATTCCCAGCTGCGGTCCCAGCGGATGGGGGTCCTGCCCTTGATCATGTCCTCACGCTCCTTGTCCATTTGGGTTCTCCAGTTGGGCCAGTGATCGGCGTAGAAGCTGGAGGTGCCGTCATAGGCAGGGCGCATGTATTTCTGGAGCAGGTCCCGGCGTTTGCGATAATAGGGCAGGTATTCGGAAAGGTGGCCACTGGATTCGGTAATAAAAGCCCCGAAATGTAGCATCATATCTTTGCGCACGAGGTCACGGTGGTGCTCGGGTCGCTCGATACTGAGGGGGTCAATATTGCCCTCGGGGTCCTGCCAGCCTTCTTTGAAGGCCTTGCGTAAGTCTTCGCGGGTCCGCTTTTTCAGTTGGGGATAGAGATCCTTTCCCTGGTGCTGAAATTTGGTAAACCATGCAAGGTGATTGATGCCCGCGCACTCCCATTCGATTTCTGAAAGCGGGATTCCCACCCGGTTGGCGAGGAGTTGGCTCGTGCCCTGGACCGAGTGGCAGAGGCCGACGACGGGGATATCTGAGGTGCGGAAGGCGGCCAGGCACAACATGTTCATCGGGTTGGTATAGTTGAGGACCAAGGCCCGTGGGCAGTAACGCTCCACATCCTTTAAGATTTCGAGCCAGACAGGAATGGTTCGCAAGGCCTTGAACAAGCCGCCGGGGCCGATGGTATCTCCGATGCATTGATCCACCCCGTATTTGGCGGGAATGTCATTGTCGAACCGGACGCATTCCAGGCCACTGACTTCGATGCAGTTGACAATGTAATCCGTGCCCCTGAGGACCTGTTTGCGGTTTGTACTGGCCAGTACTTTCCAGCTTTTCTTTCCCAGCTGGCGCAGGCGTTTCTTAATGAGCATGGTCATGCGCTCCAGGCGATCTTCCGCGATATCGACCAAGGCGATCTCCCCTCCCAGGTTTCCGGGGATGGAAATCACATCGTTGACCAGTCTCGGGGTGAACATGCTGCCGGCCCCCAACATAGTGATTTTAATTGGCCGGTCCATGGCGCCGGGAAGCCCCGGTTCAGCCGCCGCCTTCACGTGTGCTGCGTGACCTTTTTCAGTGTCCAAAACCGCTTTTACTTTAGCCATGCGGCATCCCTTAGACAGCTGCTAATTGTTGGCGAGAACATTTTTCAAAATCGGGCTGATCTAGCATGAATTTACAGAATAAAGGCACGTTTGTTAAGTTTACAGCAAGAGGGGTTGGGGATATCCTAGGAGCCACTCTGATCCCCAGAAAATTACCTCCTTGTTGTATTACTTATGAAAGTACTGTTTATCGGTGGAACCGGCAATATCAGCGCGTCCTGCAGCCGACTGGCCCTTCAACGCGGGATCGATCTCTATATCTTAAACAGGGGGAAACGTCCGCTGGAATTGGATGGCGCGCAGTCGATTGTTTGTGACATATCGGATGAGGCCGAGGCAGAGGAAAGACTGAAGGGGATGGCGTTTGATGTGGTGGCCAACTTCATCGCGTTTACTCCGGCTGATGTGGAGCGGGATATTCGTTTGTTCAAGGGAAAGACCAGGCAGTACATCTTTATCAGTTCAGCCAGCGTATACCAGAAACCCCTGTTGCACCCCTTTGTGACGGAATCCACACCCCTGAAAAATCCTTACTGGGCGTATAGCCGGGATAAAATTGCCTGCGAGGAATTGCTGGTGGAAGCTTATCGTAAAGGAGATTTTCCTGCCGTCATTGTGCGCCCGTCACTGACTTATGATACGGTGTGGCCGGTGGCGATCGGGGCCTGGGAGGATTACACCTTAATCGACCGATTGAGAAAGGGGCAAAAAATCATCGTGCATGGGGATGGAACCTCGCTTTGGACGGTGACCCATTCCATCGATTTTGCAAAAGGGTTCGTGGGCTTGCTCGGGAATTATACGACCTTGGGGGATTCCTTTCACATCACCTCAGATGAGGTGCTAAGCTGGAATCAGATCTATGAGATCATCGCCGACGCTGTGGGAGTGGAGGCAGATATGGTTCACATTCCCTCGGCCTTTATTGCGAAAATGGTGGATTGGATGGAGGGCAATCTGTTGGGAGATAAAGCCCAAAGTACCATATTTGATAACAGTAAAATCAAGCGCTTTGTGCCCGATTTCAAAGCTACCATACCGTTCCATGTAGGAGTCCGGAAGACCCTGGCCTGGTTTGAATCCAAACCGGAGCGCATGCGGGTCGATGACTACACCAATGAGATGATGGATGGCATCATCGCGAAATATGAATCGGTTTATAACACGTTATAGGAAGCGGTAACATTGTGGTAGATGGTAAAATGAATCTGGGTGTTGTGGGATGCGGGGATTTTCTCCGTTGGCAGCTCCCGGGAATCCGGGCTTCGGCCCACCTGAACGTGACCGGGGTGTACGATCCGGTGGAGGAAAAGGCCGGGAGAGCGGCCACGCAACTTGGCGCTCGGAGGTTTAGCAGTTATGAGTCGCTCCTCTCGGATGCAGCTATCGATATGGTGGCCCTGTTCGTTCCCCCGATGGTACGCCTGGAATCGGTAGAAAAAGCGGTTTCCGCCGGAAAACATATCATCACCACTAAACCTCTGGCCTCGAATGTGCCCGAGGCCAGGAAGATCTGCGAGGTGGTAGGGTCTCGGGTCAGGGTCGGTGTCATTTACCGTCGGACAGGAGATCGCCTAATGGATACCTTGAAGTCGATCTTTGAGGCGGAGACTTATGGCAAGCTAGCTCTGCTGAAGATGGACTGGTTGCATCACTATCCCCAGTGGAATAACTGGGCTCTGGACCCCGAAAAAAATGGGGGGCCCTTTATGGATGCCATGATCCATAACCTGAATATATCCCGCTACCTGATGGGGCGACCGATCGAAGAGAGTTCCTTGTTGTCGCTCAATCTGGCCCACCCCGACCTCGCTTGTTGTGATACGGAGCGGATGACGGTGAGGTTTGTCGAGAACGGGGTGGCAGACCTGTTTATTACCTGGGCGGCGGACCTCGCGGTTTATGGTCTGGAGGGCAATGATCGCGAGCACATGGAGCAGTTCTTCATGGTCACGGACAAGGGGTGGTTGCTGAAACCGGATGTGGTGGATGACCGGCCGGTGATCCGGGTCTCCCGTGCGGGAGAAAGGCAAGCGCTTCCCCTGCTGGAAGAAAGTGCCACTTTTTACGACCTGTATGTTGAAGCGGTGTTAAGGGACACACCCAACCCGGCAACTCTGCCCACTCTGGAGGAAGCCCGGGAAGATATTGAACGGATCACCCTGCCCGGCCCGGGAGGAAACTAAGGAGCGAGTGACTCTATGAAATTGAAAGTCGGAATCATTGGATCGGGACTGATTGCCTCCAAACACGCCGCTATTCTTAAGAACAGGGATGACGTCGAAGTCGCGGCGGTGGTTGATATTTTACCGGGAAAGGCAGCTGAATTCATCAAGAAACGAGATCTGAATGGAGCGAACGGTTATGAGGTCTTTTCCCTTATGCTGGAATCGGAAGACCTGGACGCACTCTATTTCTGCATCCCTCCCTTCTCCCATGGGAGGGAGGTGGAGGAGGCTGCAGCGAAGGGAATCCATGTATTTCTGGAAAAACCGATTGCCCTGGATTCAGCCAAGGCCGAACGAATGGTGTCTGCGATCGAGGATAATAGCGTGATTTCCCAGGTGGGATTTCATATGCGCTTCTTCAGGGGGGTTAAGCTTTTGCGGGAGAAGATGGCGGAAGGATTGGTGGGTCGGCCACTCCTGATGTCATCGCGCTACTGGGCGAATTTCCAGGGACCTGATTGGTGGAAAGATGTATCCCGCTCCGGAGGGCAGGTGTTTGAGCAGGTGTGCCATTTATATGATTTGTCCCGATTTTTCCTGGGGGAACCCCGGCGGGTTCATGGTGCCCTGGCCAACCTGACCCGGGGAGCTGAGCCGGATTATACGGTGGAAGATACGTCCTGTGCTATTGTCGTATTTGAAAATGGGGGAATGGCTTCTTTTACGGGTTGTAACAATGCCTTGCCCGACCGGTTTATCGGCGATTTCCGAATCGTCTGTGAGAGGGCGGTCCTGGAGTTGCATTCCACGGGGGATTGGAGGGACAAAGAAGTATCCAAACTTTACCTACATGACGGATCGAAGATCCAGGATTGCATAGAACTGGTTGAGGATGGGGATCCCTACGGTGAAGAGACGGAGGATTTTATCAGGGCCATTAAATCCAAAGAGCAATCAACTACGCCCGCGCGGGAGGGCTTAAAGACGATCCAGCTCATCGAGCGTGTACTCGCGGATGCCAAGGCGGTGAACCAGCCGGTGGCGGCCGAATAGCTATTTTATGAATCAACAACCTAAACTGTTAGTAAATTTACCGCCGACCTTTTTTACCCACCCCAGTTTAAAGGATGAATATATCCGGCTCAATGAGCTGGCGGATGTGCGTTATCGGTCGCATAACTCGCCGGAGGAGATTGAGGAGGACCTTACCTGGGCCGATTCTGTAATCATGTGGTCGTGGCCCCTGTTCTCCGGGGAGTTGCTCGACAAGGTGGGTGGTCTGGAATTTGTCGGCCAGATCAACTCCGGACGTCAAACCGTGGAGAATTGTTTGAGTCGGGGCATTCCGCTTTCGGAAGCCCGCCATGCCTGGTCTCCGGCGGTGGCGGAGATGGCGTTGGGCCTGGTTTTGAATGGGCTCCGCCGGATCAGTGATTTTCATGCGGCGATGCGAGAGTCCCGGGAGGAGTGGGTGGTGCAGTTTCCGGAGGATATCGACGTTCAGGAACGGGAATTGGCCGGGGCCCAGGTGGGCATAATCGGCTTTGGAGGAATTGGAACCCGCTTTGCAGAACTCCTGGCCCCCTTTCGAACCACCCTGCGGGTGTATGACCCATTCGTGAGCGAGTCGGCGATGGAAGAATTTGGGGCGAAAAAAACCGGTTTGAGTGAGGTGTTGAGCCAGTCGGAGGTGATTGTGACTTGTGCGGCCAATTCCAGGGAAAATGAGGGGATGATCGGGGCCGTTGAGCTCAACCTGATCCAAAGCGGGGCAGTCGTGGTGAACGTGAGTCGGTCGATGTTGTTCGAAACCGAAGCTCTACTTGCCCGTGCCCGGAAGGGCGATATTGCGCTCCTGCTGGACGTATTCGACCAGGAACCGCTGGAAAAGGATAGCCCATTCAGAAAGCTCAAAAATGTATACTGCACCCCTCACCGGGCGGGAGGAATCATTCCCTCTGTGCAACGGGCCATTCATGCATTGATTGCCGACTACGAGGCCTGCCTGAAGGGGAAGGATATGGAGATGAAGGTGACCGAAGACATGCTGGTTTGTTTTTCTGAATAGGGCTTCGGGCGCTGAATTAAAAACCGTGAGGATATGATTATGTGGCAAATACCTATATTTCGGATTGGATGGTTGGTTGTATGGATGAGTGCGGGCTTGGTGGCCGGGCAGGAGAAGCGTTTTCCCGTCGCGGGAATCAATGCCGGGTGGCAGGATTTCTCGCCCGAGACGACGGCCCTGGCCTTCCCCAATGTTATCAAAAACGCGTCCCGGTGGACGGGGGGTCCCTTTGAGGCCGATGCCTTTGGATACCCGCTCCGGTTAGAAGAGATGAATGAAGCGGTCATCAGTGTGTTTCGAGACAACGCGCGGCATTACCCTCTGGGCGATTACACGCTGGCCTGGGAGGGCAAAGGGCATATCGAAGTGAGGACGGCCGGGAAGCGTTTCAAATTTACTCCCGAGGACCAGAACCGGCAGATCATCCCGATCGAAGCGCACTCGGATTACGGTATTCAGATCTCCATTCGCTGGGTGCCAATGGGGAACCACATCCGAAACCTGCGGCTTTTTCTTCCCGGGCACGATGAGTCGTCCGGGTTCTGGACGGAGCACTATGTGGAGGATCTCAAACCCTTCGGCTTGTTACGGTTCATGTGGGGGAGTGGAGCGTGGAGCTTTTATGAGGTGGAACATTGGGAACAGCGCAGGTCGGTAAAAGACTATCACTGGATGGGTGGAGACGAAGCCATGGGCATCCCCTACGAAGCCATGGTGGACCTGGCCAACCGGACAGGGAATGATCTTTGGGTGTGCGCCCCGCATCGGGCGAATGAGGAATACATGCGGAAAATGGCTGAGTTTTTCCGTGATCACCTGGATCCCGAGCTGACCTTCTGGATCGAGTACAGCAATGAGTATTGGCTGGATATCGATTTTTTCAAAATTGCCCCGAATGACTATCTGCAGGAGGAGGTGGCTGCGATGCCGGAATCGGCCGGCATGACGGTCGATCGCCTGTATGCGCAGAAGGCGATCCGGTTGTTTGAAATCTTTACCGAAGTTTTCGCCGAAAAGGGACAGGAGGACCGGCTCATCCGGGTGGTCTGCGGCTGCGCGGCGGAGGCGTCTTTCCTCGAGGAACTGGCTAAGGAAATCGATCGTCTCGGTAAGATGGATCTGGTGGATGCCATGGGGATCGGACCGTATTTCCGGCCCAACGAGGAGGAGACGCATTTCGAGGAAGCCCTGGATAAAGGATGGGATGCCATCTTTAAATCGGTGCACCGCACCCTCGATGACATGTTCGACCCCCAAGGCATCGTGGGTGAGCACATGTATCGCAACGCGGCAGTTGCAGAAAAGTATGGCAAGAAGCTGGTGGCCTATGAATCTGGCCAGCACTACACGACGTGGACCAATACTCCGGGTCATATCATTGCGCCTATGAACCGCCGACCGGAGATGTACGAAGTGTATCAACACTTTTTCCGGGGATGGGAGAGCCTGCCTGGGGCTTCGACCCTGGTACTCTTCCAGGCCTGTTCGCTCTACAACGACCACGAAGCGTTTGGATTGCGCGAATACTACGACCAGCCTGAGGAAGAATTACATAAGCGCCGGTCGACCCTGGATTGGATGGCTTTAAGGGGTGAGAGGTGATTCCCCCATTCCGCCGTCCGCCAGGACGACGGAAGTGCTGGGTAGCGAGAAGACGGAGTCTAGGGGACAGAGGTCGGAGAATTTTGAAAAGGTAACATATCAAAGGAAGCAAAGGTGAATTCATGAGCAAAATTTTCTATATCCTCATCCCGCTTGGCATCGTTTTTGGTGGCATCGCAGCCATCGCCGGAGATATTCAGCCGAAGAATGTGGATGCCCTTTATGCCGGGGAATCCATTGTCTTGCAGAACGAGGAGATCAAGATCGTGTTCTTCAAACGGGAGGTCGGGGTTCACCCGGCCCAGAAAGACGGATTCAGCTGGGCGGAGATTTATGGCCCGGATGATTCCGGGACCCTAAACCGTTACCTCGGGGTCATTGAACACTTCGGTGAGGTGGATATTGAGGGGCAGAACCATCCGCTGAGGATGGATGCCCTTGATCACAAAATTGAGAAAATGCGGGAGGGTACCCGGATTACCTTTACCACGGAAATTCAGATCCCTGAAGAAGGGGTCATGACCTGGGGCAATGTCATTTCCGTTCGGGGAGAGGCTATGTTTTTTGTGCCCAAAGAGGGAAACTGGGTAGAGTACGACTTGCATATGGAACCGGAATTCCGGGTTAATTTTCGCAGCGTGAGGGGTCCCTGGGTGAGGGTGGGAGCCTATGATTTCGGGGCGGAAAAACGAGATGCGATTTTCAGCGGGCTGGAGTGGTTGCAGGGCAAGGAATGGTCCAGCAGCGTGGATTACTTGGCGCCTGAGGAAGCGCTGCGGGTAACCCCTCACCCGAGAAAAGTGACGGCCCCCGTCATGGCCGTTGGTCTGGACGGTCTGGCCCTTTCCCTGAGCTGGGATCCCCACCTGAATTCCTTGAGTGTGTTGAGCCGGGACCGGCATCCCCAACCTGTTTTCGCCTGCCCGAACTTTATTGATAAACGGGACGATAACCTGATGGGTCTGATGTTTCCCTCATCCGGGTATGGTATGGAGGAAAATGACCTGAGGATCTATAAACCTCTGATGTTTCCGGAGCAGGGGATCCGGTTTCATTCACGCATTACGGTGTCTCCCGGGACCAGCCTGGATGCAATTTCCAATTGGGTGAAAACAAACGGGTTTCCCGACCCGGGTGAGGAGCGGTTTTCCAGGGAAGATTTACTGGACCGGGTGGCGGCGGCCTATAATGCCCAGTTCTGGGAGAAAGGCGTGGGCTGGACCTACCACAAGGAATACCCGGATGAATTCTTCCACGGGGTGGCCTGGTATCTGGCATTGACCGTAGGAGAAGTGATCAAAAAGAAACCATCCTATTATGTGCCGGAGGTCGTGGATTATTATATAAAGCACGGAAAGGATCCCTCTCTGGTGGCGGGCTTGAAAGAAAAAGCCGAATGGTGCCTGTCCCAAGGGTATTATTCCAAGCGCAAACCGTCGGGAAAGAGCAGATTGAAGGCTTATCCTGAGCTTTTCGACTGGTATCCCGATGAGACCTTGAGGGCCTACGGGGAGGCCATCCTGGATTGGCAAACCCCGGAAGGATACTTCCCCTACGAGCCGGATGGGCGCCACTTAACGGAACACAACACCATGGCACGGAATTACCGGCCTATCGGGCAACCCGGGGATGTGGAGATTCTGGATTTTTATATGACTTCCTCCATCCTGTTACTCACGCTGGGAGACGCCCTGGATGAGCCACGGTTCATCGAAGCGGGTCGAAAGGCACTGGAGGTAGCCATGCCCCTGGAGCGGCCCGAAGGTGGCGACTGGTGGGAAATTCCCGTGCATGCGCCGAACTATTACACGGCGGGGTGGGGCGCCATCGCCTACTATCTGGGCTACGAGATGTTTGGAGACCCCAAATACAAGAAGCGGTCCATTCATTTCCTCCGGGCTCAACTCCCCTTTACCTACATCTGGGAGTCCCCTGTATTCCCTCTCAGCTACCATACCAAGCCGACCTTTGGCGGAACCGGGTGGCGCTATATGGCCTGGCACAACCGATGTGTGCACTGGGAGGGGGTTTCCATTATCCATATGTCGAGGCAACTGAAGTTCGACTGGAATCTGGTCGATCCGGAAATGGATTGGGATCAATACCAGGCGGGCATTTTGACTGCTGGTTTGCGGCTCCTGGCCGACAGCAAAGACCCGGACTGGGTGAAACTCAGTGAAGATGTCGACGAGAAGTTTAAGGCGGGAAAGATGGATATGTTCATCGCCGACACCTTCGACCCGGTCGCCAAGCTGTATGGGGGCCTCATCGTCCGGATTGCCCCTGATCCCCTTGTGATGTGTTCCCTCGACCGGCTCTGGGAGAACCAGTAGGCGAGCTGGGTGAAGCCATCCGGAATGGCAAATCCTTTTAACCTCTTAAGACCTCAATCGACAATGTATGCAAACCGGATCCTGGAACGCACTCTGGATTTTTCCAGGGGCTTATGCCTTTTAATCTTCATCAGCCTCCTGCCGGCTTTTGGAGAGCTCCCTGTGCTCCACGAAGGGATTCCTGAAACCCGAGTGGGCACCCCGCTCTACTATAAATCGGGAACCACGTATTTTTATGTTTCCCGTGGTTACACCGACCCGTCTGATGAAAATTTCTGGGATGGGCAGGACAGCTTCCTTATCCGCATTCCCGATTCGCTTCAGAAAGTGCGGGGGATCATCATCCAGCCTGATGGGATGGGCTCCCCTCAGGAGGATGATCCGGATTATATCCGTTATGCCGCGGCACTCGGGTTCGCCACGGCAGTTTCTCCCTCCAATAAAATGGATTACGATCTGGCCCTGCGGGTGTTTGCCTCGGACGGGAAGCACCCCGAGCTGCCCAATGTCCCTTTTATTGTGGCGGGTAATTCCGCGGGCGGATGGGGGACCCTGCGCATCGCCTCCTGGATGCCTGACCGCACCATTGCGTTTTTCCCCAATGTGACCGCTCCGGCCCGGGTACTTGACCAGGTAAACCTGGATCACCCTATCTACACCTTGCCGGCCATTTATGCTGTGGGAGAGTTTGACGGGTTAGTTCCCTATGGCCCCCCGGAATACGATCGGGTGATATCGAAGGGCCGCCGGTTGGGATCCCCCTGGGCCTGGTTTATGCACCAGGACCGCGGGCATGAAACGGCCCTGGTCAGTTTCATCTTCTTCCCCTTCATGGAAAAAATGATAGCGACGCGTTATCCGGAGACGGAGGACCCCTCCACCGGCCGGGTGAGTCTGCACCCCGTTGATCTGAAATCGGGTTTCCTCGTAGAAAAACGTGAATACCCGGATCCTTACACATGGAGGCAGTCGGACTTGGAGGCGGAGTTCTTCCCCTCCATCAAACCGGACCAGGTCGGGACGGTGTATGAGGATCATTATTCGGTTCGCCCGGGGCCTGCCCGGATCTGGGCTTTTGTGGACTACACCGGAGACCCGGCGGATGTTCATTGGCTGCCGGACCTGGATCTCGCCTACCTTTTCCGCGGGGTGGCCGCCTGGAACCGGAAACTGGACCTCACCCTTTCCGATTTTGACTTTCCGGCTCACAATATGAGCGCCCCGATCCGTCCTCCCGGATCCTCCATCGACTTTCTATGCAAGGTGGCCGAGGGGTTTGAATGGTCCCGGATCGACCTGTTCCGGGGAGCTGAATTAATAGATTCTGTCCGCCCTGAGCAGGTCGTTGACCCGAAGCAGTTCACCCTATCCCATATCGTAGAGGCGGATGGAATTGCACAGGGCTTTGTCCTGCTGGGATATGACCTAAAAGGGCAACTGGCTCAAGTATCCCAACCCACCTGTTTGTTGGCTATCCCGGAATCATGAATGCTGGCCCTGTTATCCATCGGGGAAGGGATTCACCTGATCCCTGCTCTCAAATGAGCCCAGAAAAGAGTATTACCCATACAAGAGTGGTTGGTTTTATCCATGCTTTTCAGGAGTTCGAGTGGCCTGGCGAAATAAAGGGAGACATTCGTCGACTTTCCCCTGAAGCAGCCAGCGCGGTTCAAGACCGGGTGGAAATCGAGCGAGCCGGGCAAGTCACCACGCAATTTAAAATGGGAGGAAAGGGGCTCTTCTAAGATGAAGCGGACTCCAGAAATTGACTTCAGCCAACCCCATGGGTTAAAGGTGGCGCTCTGCCAGGTGGCGACCGAGGAATGGAATGTATCGCAAAACGTAGAGCGGACCCTGGAGTCCCTGATCCTGGCCGGGGAGAAAGGAGCTCATGTCGCGGTCACGCCGGAATGCGTGTTCACCGGGTACCCCTGGATTGATTCGTGTGAGAAACAGGAGCAATTGATCCGGGTTTCGGACGAGATCCCATCTCCGCAAATTGACCGGGTAGTTGCACTGGCGGAGCACTACCAAATGGCTGTAGTCCTTGGGGTCTCGGTCCGATCAGGTTGTCGGCTTTACAACTCGGCCCTCTACATCAGCCCGGCGGGAAGATTGGAGCGGGTCTATGAAAAAGTCCACTGCCGGGCATTTGAGGATGCCGCTTATGGGAAACACTACAGTGCGGGAGAGGAGTTCTTTGTGGTGGATTTCAGACATGATTCCATCCATGCGAAATTGGGGATCATGATCTGTTTTGACCGGGAGGTGCCCGAGAGTGCCCGGTGTTTGCGTGCCCTGGAGGCTGAGGTCATCCTATGCCCCCTGGCTTGCGATACCTCGGTCATGGCTGACCAATATTACGATTACGCGGACAACGAAATCATTACCCGAGTGCGGGCAGCGGAAAACGAGGTCTATTTCGTGGTGGTGAACCACGCGGAACCACGGTTCAACGGGGGCAGTTTCGTGGTGGGCCCGGGAGGAGAGTTAGTTCAGCAACTTGGCCCGGTGGCTGACGTGCAGGTCGTCGGCCTGCCCCTGGAACCGTTGCGAGTCATGCACGAGGATCCCTTCGGTCAGAATGGATGGGGTTACCGCAAGGAGGCGCTTTATGGCAGGTATTTGAGTCCTGAGGGCCGCTCATCCTTAACCCACTCCCACGATTCATGAATTCCGTGTCATCCGCCTCTGGAGCCTCGGTTCCAACCAAGGTCCCGATGTACAATAAAATCTCCTACGGGGCGGGGAGCATGGCGGATATCGTAATGCAGGAAACGATCGAACTGTATGTGGTGTATTTCTACATCACCACCATGGGGATCAGTCCGATGATGGTTGGCCTGGCCGTCATGATCCCTCGTTTGTGGGATACGGTAACTGACCCGGTGATGGGGAATATTTCGGACAATTTCCGGTCCCGTTGGGGACGTCGGCGGCCGTTTATTGTTCTTGGAGGAGTTCTCATCTGCATTCCCTTCACGATGGTTTGGATGGTACCGTCGTCCCTTGGGGAAGTGGGGATCCTCCTCTGGTTTGTGGTCTGCATGCTGGGGTATAGTACGTTTTATACCGTTTACTTTGTCCCCTATTTTTCACTGGGGGCAGAAATGTCGACGGACTACAACGAGCGCACCCATATCGCTTCCGTCCGTATGTTTATTGGTCGCATTGCAGGGTTGGGCATGGCTCCGGTTTTTGAGCTGGTTTATAACAAAGACCTGTTCAGTAACGAGCAGGTGGGTTTTACCGCGGTGGCCCTCGTTTTCTCAGCGCTGACGATTGCTGGGGCACTGTGGGCCGTATCCACGACGCGTGAAGCGACCTACGTCCAGACCCAGGAGAAGATCAATTTCATCGAGGCGATTCGATATACGCTGAGAAACGGACCGTTTGTGATCCTGCTAATCGTCACTGTGGTGAGTGGCGTCGCTTTTTGGTCCGTGCTCCGCCTGGGCCGTTTCGTCAATGTTTATTATGTGCATGGCGGGTCTGAATCGAGCCTGGGACGAATCAACACGATCGCCGAGCTGATCAGCGTTTTTGTGGCCTTTGCCTCCATTATCCTGGTCGACCGGATGTGCAAATATTTTGGGAAGCTGGCAGCCCGCATTGTGCTGACCACCATTGTCATGTTTTTGCAGATGTCCTCGTGGTTTCTGTTTAACCCGGATCACCCCTATCTCTACCTGTTCTACGCCGCTGGTACGGGACTCCTGTATGCGAGTACCCTCATTTATACCGCCATGATCCCGGATGTGGCCGATGACGATGAACTGAAAACGGGTTTACGGCGGGAAGGCATGTTCTTCGGGGTATGGGGCTTGTTTGGAAAACTCACCTTTTCGATCGGGCCCCTCTTAAGCGGGATCATTCTGGAGTTGATCGGATTCAAGGAGGGGCAGGAAATGCAGACTGAACACACCCTCTGGTGGATGCGGTTTATCTTTGCCTTCGGGGCCGTGCCCCTGTCAATCGCCACCATCCTTGTCCTATTCAAATACCCGTTGACCGAAAAACGTGTTCGGGCCATGCGGGCTGAGCTGGATAAACGACATCTGGATTCGGATGAGGAGGGACCCTGCGAATAAGTGCTATCTGCCGCTCGGCTGGCCGACAAACATGAATCTAAGTTGTAAACCAATGATCGCTATCAAACTATTCCCCATTGTAGCTATACTAAACCTGCTCTTGAGCGCCCCCGGTGTTTTTGCGGGTAAACTCAATCCGGAGACGCTTCCCCGCACGGGATGTAATATGAATTGGGCCTCGTTTCATCCCACTTCTCCATCCCTGCCCCTGACAAATGTCCTGCGCATTGCTGACAACTGGTCCAGCGCGGCCTCATTTGAGCGCGACGCGCGGGGTTATCCGACCCGATTGAATCCTGGTGAGGCGGCCACGACCCGATTCTTTGGACAGAATCCATATCCCACCGGCCCTGAGGCAGTCTACACCTTGCGATGGGAAGGACGGGGCACGCTGGAAATCGCCTATAGAGGGGGCCTTTACCGGATAGATGAAAAAGCGAAGAGTCCGATCAAGTTGACCTTTCCGGAGGGAACCAAAGGGCCGGTAGAACTGACCATTTTGAGCACTGATCCCACGGATCGCCTGCGAGATCTGCGTTTCTATCTGCCGGGTTATGATGATGGTTCCAACACCTGGACGGATCATTTTCTGGAGTTCTATTCAAACTTTGACATTGCCCGTTTTTCCTGGGGCGCGGCCGTCAACCATGAAAACGCCAGCCATATCGTGGAGTGGGAAGATCGCCGCCCGCCCACTCATTTCACTTATGGGATGAGCCCTGAGCTGGGTGAGGACTATGGTGTACCCTACGAGGTGATGATCGAGCTTGTGAATACACTGGACATCGACCTGTGGGTAAACATCCCGCACCTCGTTTCGGATGATTACCTGCGAACGGCTGCCCGCCTGTTTCGGGATCAACTGGAGCCTGGGCGCCGGGTCTGGATCGAATTGGGCAACGAGGTGTGGAATAACTGGTTCCCGGCATACCATGACTTGACTGAGGAAGCCAGGCAGGCCACGGCAGTGGAGCAGCGCCAAGTGTATCTCGGCCACATATATGGACGGCGTGCGCTGAACATGTTTCGCATTTTCGGGGAAGTATTCAGCATAACCGGGGACCGCCACCGACTGGTTACTGTCCTGGCGGGCCAATCTGGCTGGTTCCAGCCCATGGAACAGGCTTTCGGTGAAATTGAACGCGAGGGTGGGGTGGATGCAATCGATGTGCTGGCCATCGCTCCCTACTTCGGCCCCAACAAGTATGAGGGGGAGCAGCGACTCAAGGGATTGATTGAGGGGAAATCTCCGACGGATTATGAACTGGACGATCCCTTTTGGAATGAGATTGAGGATGTCCTGCGGTGGGCTATCGATAATCGATTTGATCCCGTCCACGAAGGCGGGGCGGAAAATATGAAGTACCGGGCCCTCAGCCTGCGAACGGGCATACCGCTCGTGGCTTACGAGGGTGGTCAGCATGTAGAGTCGTTCAGCGGGGGTGAAGAATGGATCGGGCCCTGGGTTGCCCCGATCAACCGGCACCCGCTGATGGTCCGTCTCTACGAATATTACCTGGATGCCTGGCAGCAGTTTAGCGGCCACACCTTCCTCTTTCATGTGGATATTGAGCCTGCCACTTCCGATTCCGCCTTCGGTTTTAAAGAGACTTATCTCCAGCCTGACGAAGAGGCGGTGAAATTTGCCTGGTACCTCGACTGGCGCGCACGTCAACTGGCTAAACAAAAGGAAACCCCATGAAATCCTGCTCCATCCCCATCGTACCCCTGCAATGGCTAAAGATCACACTCCCTGTCAGCATGGTCTGTGGTTTACTATCGATTGCCATTAACCTGGCCGCACAACCCAATGTCCCCATCGACCCTAAGTATCAGAACGAGCAATGGGATGCCTGGTGGATTACTCATCCCGAAGCCAGTCTGTACAATTACGAAGTCTTGAATTTCCGGAAGACCTTCGATCTGGAACAGCTGCCCACTTCCTTCTGGGTCCATGCCTCCGCGGATAACCGCTACGAGCTGTTTGTGAATGGAAAGCGGGTCTGCCGTGGTCCGGCTCGGGGAGATTTCCTGAACTGGTTCTATGAAACCGTCGACCTGGCGCCCTACCTGAAAACCGGGACAAACTGTATCGCGGCCCTGGTATGGAACGGGGGAGAGTACAAACCGATGGCTCAGATCTCTGATAAGACCGCATTCATTTTACAGGGAAATGCAGATCATGCCCAGGTGGTCAATACGGATGAATCCTGGCGGGTCCTGCTCAACCCTGCCTACAGTCCGATCATATACCTGGACAATGACATCAGGCTTCACTGGGAGTATTATGTTGCGGGGGTCCTGGATGCCATTGATGCCCGCGAATACCCATGGAATTGGGAAACCCCGGGCTATGATGACAGAGATTGGGATACTCCCCGGCAACTGGATAGACCTTACCCGGCAGGCCGAAGTTACCATCACAAATGGGGGATGACTCCACGGGTGGTCCCCCTGTTGCAAGAGCAGTCCCACAAAGTGGACCAGATCGTCCGGATTCGCCCCGCGCTGCCCGGGATCAAATCGCGAGCACCGAAACTTCCGCTTCACATCCCGGCAAACACCCAAGTGGAAGTCCTCTTTGATTACGGTGAGGTGGCCCACGGATACCCTGAGGTCCTGGTTTCCGGGGGTAAGGGAAGCCAGATGAAAATCCGCTATGCGGAAAAATTCATCCTGCCTGGGCGGGAATCCGGCCATCGTGACGTCATCCAGGATAAACTGATCGGGATTCATGATGAGTACACGAGTGACGGGGGGAGTGAGCGCCAGTTTCGTCCTCTCTGGACCCGCACCTTCAGGTGGCTGCAGCTGGAGATTCAGACAGAAGACGAAGGCCTCACCATAAATGATGTCGCCTACGCATCGGTGAACTACCCGACCCGCATCACGGCATCATTCAGCAGCGACGACCCGGTTCTCGAGAAAATATGGGATGCCTCTATCAGAACTCAGGTCCTGTCCGCCCAGGAGACATTCGTCAGTGACCTCTACTGGGAGCAGATTCAGTACGTGGGAGATACCAATGTGCAGGGCTTGTGTTACCTGTTCCTGACTGGTGACGATACGTTATACAAACTCGCTCTTAAGCAGATCGATGATTCGCGGTTGCCCTCCGGGCTGACTCAGTCCCGCTACCCGTGCAACCTGGTGCAGTTGGGCCCCTCCTATTCGCTTTCCTGGGTCACTATGCTATACGACTACTGGATGTATGGGGAGGATCCAGAATATATATTTCAGTTTCTACCGGGCGCGGAACAGGTTCTGGAATGGCATGCCCGGAACCTGACCGAAAATGGGCTGTTGCCCAGTCTGGGTTTCATCGACTGGGCGTTTATCCCGCGGGTGGAACAAATCCGGGAGCTTGGCGAGAACACGGAATCCACCGTGCATTCCCTGTTCCTGGCCTTCACCTTGAAGCAGGCGTCCGAACTGTTCAGGGCTGCGGGAATGCAGTATCAAGCGGACCGATACATGGATTGGTATCGGCAGCTCATCCAGACTATTCGATCCCGCTGTTTTGACCCTGAAAAAGCACTGTATGTGGATGTCCCCGGAACGGATCTTGTCAGCCAACACACGAATGTAATGGCGGTTCTGGCCGATGCCAGCACCGGACGGGAAGCCACGGCCCTTTTGGATAGGGTGCTGAACGATGAAACCCTTCTGTGGGCAGACATGTATTTTAAATATTACCTTGGAAGGGCGCTACGGAAATCCGGCATGGGTGGACATTACCTCGATACCATTGAACCCTGGCGTCAGGCCATAGATATGGGGATGACCAGTTTTGGTGAAGCGATGACCGAGCCGCGCTCTGAGTGCCATGCCTGGAGCACGAGCCCGGCTTTTGAATTCCTTTCCACCATCTGTGGAATAGAGTCCCTTGCCCCCGGTTTTGCTTCCATTCAGATCAAGCCGGAATTGAATGGCCTTGAGCATGTTGAGGGCAAGATGAAGCACCCTGATGGCATGATTAGCGTGGAGCTCTGGCGGGAGGATCAGCGGCTGAAGGGTCAGGTGTCCACTCCCCCAGGGGTGCCGGCGGAATTCATCCATGGAGCTCAATCCATTCCCTTGAAGGGTGGAGTTCAGGAGATCGACCTGCCCTGGGAAGGGTCCTAAGATGAATCCCGGGTTCAACGAGTCATTAGTGAAGTCTTATGCATCCGATTTATTCTCTCCCCTAGCCATGAAAATTCTGCAATTACCCTGCCTTTTGTCTTTCACCCTGGTGTTCACTGCGTGCCAAACGACCGAACAAGGAATGGAAGAGCCTTTTGCCGAAGCGTCTCCGGGTTATGTCAAAGATATGCTCTTACTGGCAGGTCTCCAGCAGGAGGCCGTGCTCGAACAGATCGGGAGTCCTGAACAACGTGTTTCCACCCGCTACCTCGAGCAAGCTGCTGAAGTCTGGATTTACAGCGAGCTGATCCGGAGTCATTCCACCTCTGAGATTGTAGACTTCAATGAGTTAACATACGTGGACCAGAATACCGGTGCCAGCCGAACGGTGAAGACCGGGGTAACGGAAAGTGTGGTCGTAAAGACCTACTGGGTGACGGAGTTGATATTTGTGGACGGAACGCTGAGAAAATGGAACGAGGGTGAATTGGATAAAAAGGCCTACTAAGCCATTCCCCAACCAGCTTCGTTTCCCCAACTAAAATCACATTTTGTCATACTGGCCGACTCAGGGATTATGGTAGTTTTCTCTATAATTCCTGAAAGCAGCGTTGTCCGCGAAGCCGGTCATATTATGAGGCCCGAACCCTGCTCCGTGCCATCGTTAGTCCGTATGCTGCTGATCCTTTATTTAGGATTGGTTTTAATCCCGATAGAGGAAGTCGAGAGATAGGCGTGCTTTCCATCCACTGGATCGTATCCTTCTAAGAGAGATTTTGCCGAACGCCTGGCAGCTTTTGCGGAGGCATAAGCTCAACGGGTTAATCCGTTACTCCTCTAACAAGACATACAACGCATCCGGCGGGAACTGGAGGGAGATCCAATCGCCGACGCGCTGGAAGTCCAATGCTTCCCTAGCGTAACCATTAGCATCGAGCACGGTGGCTTTGGAAATTGAGGCATTGTTCAAGTCAATCCGGGTCTGGTTTTGCCTGGGGCTCCAGGGAGGGGTTCCCACGTGATCAATTTGATAACCTTCGATTGGTCCGGTGTCTTCCGTCTCTAAGGTTGCCGGGCTTTCTTTCCAACCTTTGGGCCGGGTTACAGTACCTGTTTGGAGCAGGATTCTTTTCGAATCGACCAGAGGTTGCTCGTCCATTGAAACCGCCATGACCGTGCCATATTCATTTTTGGAGTGTATTCTTAAATCACGGGTATTGACGATCCCTCCGACATCGTGGAAAAAAGCCGCGGTCCCCTGGAAACAGGGTGTATCGACGATGCAGACCCCCTGTTTAAAATTGAGCAGGACCTCGTCGGTTAAGCTGCGAATCGTGCCGGACTCCCGATTGATATAACGGCTCAGGTCCACGGTTTCGGTTTGGGATCGGGTTGCGTCCAACTCCACCTTGACCGGTCCAACGAGGAAGGCCAGCGGGTCGATCTCTCCTCCTTTTTCCATGTCAGATTGGGTGTAACTGGAATCCCGATTAGGATCGAATCCCTGTTCCTCTGAGGGCTGGGCGGGAACACGGTCCAGCAAGTCGGCCTTTGTTCGCCTTTCCAAGACCGCCGGTGTGGCCGCCTCGGTGATATACCCCAGCCGATGGGCAAGAGCCGGGGCGGGAAACTGTCCGGCAAATTGCGGAACATTGGCATGCCATTTGTGGATGCTGCCGGGGTAGCTGCTTATCGAGGCATCCCGTTTCCATTCCACGCTGTCCGAGCTGAAAAAGAAGGCGCTATCAAAACCGGTGAGTCCCATGTAGGCAGCAGCGACAAAGGGGCCCTCGACCTGCCACGGGTTGGGGGCCACCCATGTGGTTTCCGTCAACAGGAAGGGAAACCCCCTGGGTGCTCTTACTGATACCGGTAATGCGAGCGGATTCTTTAACGTGGACAGGGGAACATAGCGATCCCCTGCCTCAATCCTCCAGCCAGGTGCGGCCCCTACATGGGGGCCGGTGACAAAACGATTCACGGCCATGACTTCCAGGCCGGCATAGGTATACCGTTCCAGGTCATCGAGTGTAGGGGAGTGGGCGGTTCTCCAATTACAGGCATTGAGCAGCTGTTGGCAGCCGACCTCATCCCTGAGGAATCCGGCCATTTCATCATAAAACCGGCGCTGGATTTCGACCATGTATTCCATTTGATCGCGCAAGCGTAGACCATCCGGCCCCTCTTTGGCATTCATCAGTACATGCAGTCCCTGCATGGCCAGTACACCCTCATCGATGGAGTCTCCCTCGATTGCCCCGCCCCATTTGGAAAGGGCCTTTGGGAGGGAGCCATAGCGCTGCGTGACCCAATCGGAAAACTGGGCGCCGACCACTTTGAGCTGCCGGGGGGTTAGGGCATTAAAGGTCCAAAACAGAATGCTGTCCTCGTTGTGCACCTGGATGACAGCCACCGACGGGTCATCCTTGATCGCCATCCCGGTGTAGGGGTTAACCGTTCCATAGATTTTCCGGAACCAATCCTTGTAGGCCTGCTGCAGGTGCTCTTCCCAGAAGACCATACTGTATGGCATGTCGCCTTCTCTCTGTCCCCAATCCGATTGAAATTCGACCTCATGCCCCCAGTAAGGGGTGAGGAAGAGGTAAATACCGTGCTGCTTCGCCACAGCCACATGCCGGTGCATAACATCCAGTTGTTTCGGGTTAATGGTGGACAGGGGTTTGTCGGGATCCAGCAATGGCAACTGCCCAAAGACTCGAACCAGGTTGACCCCGCGTTTGGCCAGAAACCGATAGAAGGACTCAATTTCCTCCAGGGTCCAAGCCGGTACCGGATGCAGGTCGATGCGGGTGCAGGCGGACCAGAATCGCAGGGGTCGGCCATCGCCCCGGACAAAAGACTCTCCATCCTCGGACAAAGCGACAAATCCGTGCTGGCCAGCCTCTGCTTCATTGAGGTAACGCAGATCCAACATAGCCTCATCGAGGAATCTATCCTCACCCGGGTTGAAGGACCACTCCCGGGCGGTTACAAAGTGGACTGCGCCGGCCACACAAAGAGAAAGAATGAGGGTAATTTTCATCATGGGGTGATCCCTAGTTCAGCGATGGAAGCTAACGGAGGCAAAATCCTATCTGTATAAGTAATTGCCGGGCTTTATAAAAAATTGCCCACCGGAACCCGCTTCACTCCATCAGGGGTGACCTTTTGGCAACGACGATACCGGAAGAATCTCTGCATAACTCTTATTTTTTTCCCTTTAGCTCGAGTGAGTCCTGCTGTCCTGCGGCCCAGGCGATGCCGCCGTAGATGTGTTGGAGGAAGAGCTCGTTTCGGTAGGCCTCGGGGATGTGGCCGATGGCGGTGTAGAATACACGGGCGCCTTCGAATTCATGGTGCCAGGCGATGGGATGCCAGTCGCCCATGTTGTTGTCAGCGTCGGGGACATAAGTGCTCTCGTCTACGGTGAGGACGACGTTCAGGTGGTCGGGGAAGGGCGGTTTAAAGACATACCATTCATCGGTCCACAGCCACTTGGCGGGCAAGTGCAGGCAGGCGGGGAAGCCGGGCTCCTCCGTGGTCAGTACGCCGGTCTGTTTGGGGGGATGGCCGTTGAAGGGGCTGCCGATCAGTTTCTCAAACCAGGGCCAGGGGGTAGGCATGTTCCGGGTGGCGCTGGCGGCATGCACACCGACAATGCCCCCGCCGTTGTGGACGAACTCCTTAAACTCGGCACGCTTGTTTTCATCGAGCCAAGTGGCGTTGGCGCTGATGAAAACAATCACGTCGTAGTCGGCAAAGGTCAGTTTGGCGAAATCCTTGGCCCGGTCCACGAAGGTGAGCTCGAAAAAGTGGAGTTCGGCCAGCTTCTCGAAAGACTCTTTGGCCACCGGCACATTCCGGTAGTGCCATTCATCATAGGCATCGGCAAACACCAGAACCTTGAACTGGTTGGCTTGGAGGCAGAGGACCGGGAAGAGGAATAGAAGGCCAAGTAAGCAGGATCGGGTGGGGTAGCGGTTCATGCACTCTTACTAGTGGTATTCAATAAGGAAGGCAATGCGTTTGCATCAACATAACGGGAGGTATGCTCAATCGCTTCCTGTGGCCCAGTTCAATCCATGGGTATATCGGGATCGCCCAAGGGAGACCCCTGCCGGATCGATGGACTTTGAACAGTTAGGGAGTGAGCCGTCGGTTATTGCCTTGGTGTGTCGTCGGCTTCGAGATCACCGAGGGCGTATTGGATGCCGGCCAGGGTAAATTCCAATAAGGCGGGGTCCCAGAAGACATGAGCGTTGTGGCCGAAACCGTTGTAGAAGACACGGCCCTGGCCGTAACTGCGGATCCAGCCTATGGGGAAATCCATGTCATCCTGGCGGACGGGCAGGACCCGGCTTGGGGAAACTGTATTCGCTACATCGATACTGAGGAGAATGCGCAGCTTGTCGCGAAAGACCGGCTCCTGAAGCTGGAAGGCCTGGTCGGCGATTTGGAAGGATTTTCCGCCGAAGGCGGCGGTAATGGGGCTGTCCTTGTCCTCCACCTGAATCATCATGGGTTCGCCGTTCCAGGGGTGTCCTCCGTTTTCGGTGCCGCCCAGCATCTGGCCAAAGGCGGGCCACTGGTCGTAGACGGGGTATTGGACGAAAGTGGCAATGGCATCGTGGATGCCGATGAGCCCTTTCCCGCTGGCGACAAACTCCAGTAGGGATTGTTTGAGCTCTTCGTCCTCCCACAGCACGCCGACAGAGTTGAGAAAGCACACCGCGTCAAATTGCCGGAGTGTATCCGGGCGAAACATCTCCACATCGTTGCTGAAGACGGCCTCGTAGGCTCCGGTTTGCTTCCCCATCTGGTCAAAGGCGTAGTTATGCACCGGGATGATCGCATGGGAGGAGCCTTGCCAGGGCATCCCGTCGCGCATCGCGAGGTTGGTCACGAGGATGCGGCGTGGTTTCCCCGGTTCGGCGGGGGCTTCTTTCGGCAAGGCTGCATCAATCAGGGCTTTGTGTTCCGGTTTGAGGTCATCCGCGGAGAGGGCAGGTCCCATTACGAGCAAACCGGCAAGAACGAGCCTGAAGGAGATTTTTTGCCAGCGTTGGAGTAGTGAGTGGTTTCGGGGCATTTGATTAAATATATTCATCCTGTTTCTGATGTGCCACATAAACCTTTTGAGGGCCAAAGGAATCGTTTCCAATTTCTCAAAAAAGAATACAGAGGGATAGCTAGACAGATTTCTCATAGGGGGGTTGCCCCGGAGGTGACAGCCTGTTGCCTTCCCTTGACTAGGTTTACCGTTTTTTTGACTGCCAACGCATTTTATTCATCGCCTTGGTTCGGTGGAGCATTAGCCTTTGCAGGGGAAAGCGATTGCGTAGAAAAGGTGTTTGAGAATTATTGACCCCTATGAGCCCCATCAAGCCGACTCCTCAGGTTCGCATGGGTTTATACTCCATTAGGCATTCCTATTGTTGAGCCAAAAACATTAAGTATTCCGGAAGCTGGACACGCCCATAGACGATCTTTCCTGAGACAGTAACCCGTTAATCCGCATATATCATTACAGCATTAATTGGAGTCTTCTTTCACTGGCTGGGGGGTCTTGCCTCCGGTTCATTTTATGTCCCTTACCGAAGGGTGCGCAACTGGTCCTGGGAGACCTATTGGCTGGTGGGTGGAATTGCTGCCTGGTTATTGTCGCCCTGGGTGTTCGCCCTCAGTTTGACTACGGGGCCCGTCGAGATCTTACAGCAAATCGCTTTCTCGGATATTATGAAGACCTACTTCTGTGGGGTATGCTGGGGCTTGGGGGGGCTGACCTTTGGCTTGAGCATGCGCTATCTGGGTATGTCGCTCGGCATGGCGATTGCCCTGGGGTATTGTGCGGCCTTTGGGACCTTGATTCCCCCGATTGTTGACGGATCTTTTGTGCCCTCGGTCTGGGTTCCTTTTCATGGGAAAATTGTGCTCCTGGGAATCCTGGTTTGTTTGTTGGGAATCGCCATTGCGGGTAAAGCGGGCATTGAAAAGGAGAAGGGCATGACAGAAGCTGCCAAAAAGGCGGCGATCCAGGAGTTTAACTTCCCCAAGGGGCTTTTGGTTGCCACGTTTTCCGGAATCATGAGCGCCTTTTTTGCGTTTGGGTTTAAGGCCGGAACGCCCATTGTGGAAAAATCCATGGAATTGGGTACTCCGTCACACTGGAGTGGGCTGGTTACCCTCATCGTCATCCTGGCAGGCGGTTTGACCACCAATTTTATCTGGTGCCTCGTGCTCAACTTGAAGAACCGAACGGGGTATGAGTATTTTGCCCGTTACCAGCGTCATGCTGCCCACGGGAAGCCCCTATCCGCCATCGAAACCCCCACGATTGCCCAGGGTAAAGAAACCGCTTCGGGGTTGGAGCCACAGGCGGATGTGTCCGCCTCGAAGATCCCGGTGCTGAATAACTATTTCTTCAGTATGCTCGCCGGGCTTGTCTGGTATTTGCAGTTTTTCTTTTACCAGATCGGAGAGTCCAAGATGGGGGCATTCAAGTTCTCCAGTTGGACCCTGCATATGGCATCGATCATCATCTTCAGCTCGCTGTGGGGGCTGTTCCTGGGAGAGTGGAAAGGATCCAGCAGAAAGGCACGGGCCTTATTGTTCATGGGCCTGGGCACATTGATTGGTTCCACCCTTATAGTTGGTATTGGGAATTGGATCGGGGCGGTCAGCCTATCGCATTGAGTCGTTTTTCCCCATCCGCTCCAGCTTGGGGAAACGTATTTCGATGCGCGGGTATGCCAGGATCGCCCGGGGGCGATCCCTAACTTTCCGATTTCTCTTTTGGGATGTGGAGTTTTGGAGTGTAGTGGGGTGGTTTCGGACCAACTGAGGTGCCGCCGGCTATGGTCTGTTGGAGTTTGTTTTGGAAAAAGGTGTACGGGAAGGGCACGGGGGGGGCGCTGACGGTGTTGAGCTTTTTGAGTAGCTCGGACGGGATCTCAAAACTGAGGGCGGCGAGGTTGTCCTCGAGTTGTTTCATTTTGGTGGCGCCGATGAGGATGGAGGCGACGCCCGGGCGGTTGGCTACCCAGTTGAGGGCGACCTGGGCCATGGATTTTCCCAGCTCGTTGGCTACGCCTTCGAGGGTGGAAAGAATCTCCAGGTTCTTTGGGGAAAAGCGATTGGCGACCGGTTCGCCGTGGTTCTGGATGGTCACCTGCCGTCCCTCCCCTTTGACCCCGCTGTGCGTGGTTCTGTATTTACCGGAGAGGATACCGCCCGCGAGAGGGGACCATGCAGTGATACCTGTTCCTGTTTCCTGCCCCATGGGGACAAACTCGTGCTCGATGTTGCGTTCGAGCAGGGAGTATTCGAGTTGGATGGAGGAAACCCTTTCGTATCCTCGCAGTTCGGCTATGGATTGGGCCCGGGCGGCATACCACGCGGGGACATCGGACAAACCAACATAGCGGATTTTTCCTGAGCTGATAAGGTCATCAAAGGCGCGCATGACTTCCTCCGCAGGCGTCAGCTGATCCCATGCATGCATGATATAGAGATCGATGTATTCGGTGCGGAGGCGTTTCAAGGATCCCTCTACAGCCCGCATCATATTTTTGCGGCCGTTTCCTCCGGCATTCGGGTTTCCCGGTTCCGCGTTGAAGGTGAACTTGGTGGCAAGCACAACCTTGTCGCGGACTTTACGATCTTTCATCAGCTTGCCGAGGATGCGTTCACTGCTGCCGTTGGTGTAGAGGTCCGCGGTGTCGAGGAAATTGCCCCCGGCTTCCAGGTAGTGATCGAAGATTTCACCGGACGCGGATTCCTCGGTGCCCCAGCCCCAGTCTTTCCCAAAAGTCATGGTACCGAGGCAGAGTCGGGTGACGCGCAGACCTGTTTTGCCAAGTGTGTAATAATTCATGTTTACAATTTTGATTGTTCTAAAAGTCGGGCGTAGCGTTCATCTCCTAAAACAGCCTCCAGCATGGCCAGAATATTTGCGGGTGGGGTGCCGGCCTGGATGGCGTGACTGGGTGCGGCGATGTAACCGCCATGTTCGCCCAGGGTGTAAATAAGTTTGGTGATCTCTGTTTTTATGGTCTCCGGGGTTGCGGTGGGCAGGAGCTGCTGAACACTGATTGCGCCCTGGAAGCGCAGGTGGGTTCCATAGGTGGAGCTGAGACGCTGCGGGTCCATGCCATCGCATTCGGTCTGGACGGCCTCCAGAAGGTCGATCCCGGCATCGATTAGGTCCGGGATGATGTCAAAGACGGTCCCGTCGGTATGGTAGGCGATTTTGGCATGTGGGAGGATTTCGCGGATATGGGAGGTCAGCTGGTGGTGAAAGGGCTGTATGCGCTTCCGGTAGATTTCAGGCGAGATGAGCAAACTGGTTTGGCAGCCCAGGTCATCTCCGATCTGCACGATGTCGATATTGCCCTCAAACGCTTCGGCCATGCATCGGGTCCTCTCCTGGAAAAAGTGGGTGATGATGGCCATGGTCGCCTCCAACCGTTCTGGTTCGGTGTAGAGGTGGATAAGGGCTTCTTCCATGCCGTTCATCCAGCAATAGATTTCGAAGGGATTCCCCCCATCGATACGGACCGCATGGTCCAGGTGCGGATCAATATGTGTGTAGATAGAGGGGAGGGACTTGTAAGCAAAATCCGAAGCCCTGGGCCAGGGGTAAGCCTCAATTTCGGAAAGGGATTCCATTTCCGCCAGGGGGGACCCGCAGATCTCATCTTCATAATGGGCTTCGCCTGAATGAACGCTTCGGGTTTTTATGCCCCAGATAGCCATGTAATCCGGTTGCCCCTCACGGACCTTGTCTCCGGTGTAGGGGGCGCGAACCCAATTGATGTCCTCGCTATTTCTCTGGAGTAAATCCCAATCCAGTCCGAGGGAGATAAACTGTTCCCTAAGGATCTGCCTGCAACGGTAGTTAGGACCGAAGCCCCAGGAAAACGGAGTATCCCCCGTTTTTTCAAAGTGCAGCGCAGAGAGGACGCGCTCCTTGGATGTTAGTGGAGTTTTCATTCAACACTCAGATTAGACTTGAGTGGATCGCAAGGGATTGCCCGGAGAGAAGTCGGCCATGGGAATGTTGTTCATGGGCAGCCAGGAAGAGTAGGGGGTGCCCACTTCACCGGCACTGCCGAAGTCGCACAGGTTTATGGATTGGCCATCCGCTGCGGTGACTTGAAAGAGTTGTTGTGGGGGTAACCAGTCCTCCCATGGAATAGGGTTCAAATCGATGGATTTGGCATCGAGGACAGGGGGTTGGAGGAGGTCGGGTCCGGTGGTTTCCCACTTGTTGTTGCCCCGGGAGACCGGTTCACCCGGAACGGCATGTTCCAGATTATACCGCAGGTCGAAGGTTAGCAGGATGGGGCCCCGGAACAGGGAACCGTAACCTTCGCATTTATCTTCGCCCTTCCATACATGGGGGGACAGGTCCAACTCAATGTCGATTCGGTCATGGGTGTGCCACACGCGTGTGAGCGACAGGTATGATCCGGAATGGACGGCCTCGATTTCCTTCCCTTTGAGGGATACGCGAGTATTCCTCGACCAGTAGGGGATGCGGAGTTTGAGGGTGAATTCCTGTGGCCGGGTGGGGGCGAAATGAATGGCAATTTTTCCATCCCGTGGGTAATCCGTCTCCTGGATAATATCCAGAGACTCTCCCGAATCCAGGGGGGTCACGCATTTCGAGGGTCCATAGTAATTCAGGACCAATCCTTCATTGTCCCGCATGAGCGCCCAATCACTCAGCATGCCGAAGCCGCGGGGGGCATTGACACTGCAGCAATTTAACTCAGGAGATCCTTCCCGGGCCTGGAAGACGATATGGTGGCCACTGGCCCGGCGCACCCCGCACATGGGGGTGTTGTAGGTGGCCCACCTCCCGGTGGAGGAGAATATGCTGGTGTAGGTGTTGAGGGTGGTCAGTTCCAACTCGTCGGCCACGACCGAGTTGCCGGTCATTTTGAGCATTTCAACGGAAAGGGCGCCCCAGGCGATACTACAGCAGGTTTCTACCTGCCCCAGATGATAAGGGCTTCCCTGGGCGGATTCGCCGGAAGAAAAACTACCGGAATTATGGCGGTCCGTTTTCAGGATACTCCACCAGATCTGTTCCAGTGCCTGACGGTATTCGGGTTTTCCGGTAATCCAGTGGAGTTCAGCAAAGGCCATCACGATGTGGAGGGCTTCCCACCGCGGGTAGAGGGTCTGGTGGAAGGGTTTTCCTTGCAAGGCGTGGTGGAGATAGTTTCCGGCGAGAGGCTTCCCTGCTTCATCCTTGGCGGAGAGTTCATCGACGAATTGCAAAGCCATGTCCAGGTATCGTTGCTCTCCCGACTTGCGGTGGAGGATGCACATGCCGTGAACGATAGGCAGGGTCATGGCATTCCACTTCGTGTCGACCACCCGTGGGGTTTTCTCGCCCAGGAAGGTGTCGCAGATCAGGTCGCCGATTCGCCGTGCACAGTTCCAGGTTGCCTGGTCATGGGATTCCTCGTGCCAGAGGAGCAGACCGAACATGATGTTATAGTGGCCCCAAGTATCCCAGGTGTATCCATCCTCGGGATCGGTGGAACAGTTGGGGGCGATGGCGTTCATGCGATATGCCTTGGGCCAGGGGCCCAGATAGCCGGTTTCATCCTGGTAAGTGATCAATTGCCGGACCATGTCCTCGATGACGGATTTGAGCCGGTCATCCCGGGTCACGCGCAGGTTGAGTACGGCGGAGGTGAGGTGTTTTCCCGCGAATTCTCCAGCCCAGGGCGGCATGTTGCGGAGGGGATTGGCATCGCGGTCGCGAAACATCTCCAGCATGGAGGGGTTAGCCTTTGGCGCAATGAGGAGCCATTGATCGAGGATTCCCTGGATATACTCCTGGAGGGGGCCATCTGTTTCCAGTTCAAGCCGGTCCAGCCGGCGAAAGACGGGTTCAACATTCATAGCTGTTGAAGGGTGCGGTGAAGGACCTCTTGTTGCACGCCCGGGGGCAGCTCGACAAAACGGGCGCTGAAGCCGCCCACACGTACCATCAGGTTGGGGTATTTTTCGGGATGGATGATAGCATCCTCCAGGTCTCCTGGTGAGACCACGGTAATCATGGCCTGGCTGCCTTTCTGGAAGTATACCTTGAGGATGGCTTTCAGTTTATCGAAATGGCGGTCAAAAAATTCCGGGGCAAACTTCATGTTCTGCACCGCGCCGGCATGGATGTCGCAAGGCAGTTTGACGAGGGAGTTGAGGCAGGCGGTCAGTCCCGATCTATCCATGCCGGGAGAGGGGTTGATAGCGTTGGCCAGGGGCTGCCCCTCCTCTCTGCCATCGGCGGAGGCCAGCGTATGTTCACCCAGGACGGTATTGGCCAGGTTGTTGATGATGACAATAAGGTAGGAGTGAAGTCCGACCCGGCTCGCCTGAGCACGGGTGGTCCGGCAGGTGAAGTCATGGATGGTTTTGGCCATATCATCGGCTTCATCCAGATCGTTTCCAAACTTGGGGACCTGTTTCAGTTTTTCCCGGAGCCACTCATAGCCTTTATAATTGTTGTCCATGGCTTCCACCAATTCATCGGCAGTCACCCACTTCTCATCGTAAACGGCTTTTTTAATGCCCAGCAGGGAGTCGGACACATTGATTTGCCCGTAGGATTCCAGGGTGCCGGCAAGGTGCCGGACCCCCCCGCTAAACATCGGTCTGCCCCGCTCCAGGCAGTTTGCATAGAGCATGGACCAGTAGAGGTAGCTGCATTGCTGAGCTACGATTTCATACTCCAGTTTCTGCTGATCCGCCATCAGCTCGATCCAGAAGGTCAGGGCGGTGAAGTAGGCCTCCAGCAAATCATCAAAGGTTTTAAAATCGCGCAGGTGGCCCAGTTGGGGGCCGACGTTGCGCCCGGTGAGGATTTCTTTTCCGTTGCGGATCAGGCATTCCAGGACCTTGGTGTGATTAAAGATTCCACTGGGCGTGCCAAAGCTTGTTTTATAGAGGACGTACTCCCCACAGCCATAGGGAACATATTGTTCTGCCTCCTCCAGGGATATTTCCATGGCGTGGGCGACCGCCGGGATGTTGACGTCGTCGTTGTAGAGCATGGGGAAGGTGCAGCCCCGGCCGATTACTTCAAGGGCTTTCTCGTACAGTTCCGGGTTCTGTCCGTCGTAAAACCGGAGTGAAAGCTGCGGTAGTGGGAGGCGAGTCTGATCGGTGGCCTGCATCGCCAACAGGGCAAAACGATCTGCTTCCTGAGGGGATAACCGGCCTTTGCCCCCGATGATGACCCGGTTGTCATAGGGGGCGCCGTTATCATTGATGATGGTCCAGAGGGAGGCTAGCAGGTTGATGGCCTCGGCCTCACTCAGGATGCCTGTGTCGAGATCCTGGCATAACCAATTTCCCAGGTAGTCATCCATTCTGCCCCAGCTGTAGGCCCCGGAAACCACCCCGAAGATGAGCACCAACTGGCAGGCTTCACGAAAGGAGGTGGGCGCACCCCGGGTCATGCGGGTCAGGATTTCAGACTGTTCGCGGAGGTCTTGCGCCTGTTTCCAGTTATCCGGATCCTCAGCCAGTTGGTTTGCCTGGTCTGCGTAGAAGAGGCAGACCTTTGCCAGCAGATCCAGGCCCAGATGCATGCCGGTATAGAATTCCGGATCCCCTTTCATCGTTTTCCCGGAGTGGTCGATCTGGGTACGCAACCCCGGGATTCCTCCCTGCACGAGTTTGTCCCAGTCAAACATAGGTCCGGTCATGCGGACGAGGGGAAAGGCGGGGTTGGCGAATTGTCGGCCTTCTAGTTTATCGAAAGGCAGGGCCTGTTTCATCTCCTCCGGGTAGGCCTCCCGGCAAATGGCCTCCACGGTCCGGGTTTTCCAAAACTCGATGACGGACTCCAGCTCCCTGCGAGTCTCTGCATCGGGGTTTAAGTCCTCGATTTTTTTGCGAAGGGTGACCTCGTGGCAATAGTAACCGCCCGAGCCAATCGCTCCCGGGGTAAGGGGTAGGAAGCCCACCGCGGGGATATTGTGCCTGGTGGCATCCCATTCATACAGGATCTTGTCCACACCGGGGGTGGAGATGAAACGCCCGGCAAATCGGTCTGTTTCCGGTTCGATGGGAGAGAGTGCGTCCGGAAACATGGTGGCCAGGCAATGGGCCTCGCGCAGGGCCGGGTGGGCGTGTTCATGTTCCTGGTAGGCACGTGTGAAATTCAGCTCCACTGAAAAGGGGTGGTCGAGGATAGGGTTTATACTGCCAAGGCGATTTTTGGGGAGTGTTTTCATCGGGGGAGATGGAAAGTGGGCCGGGGTAGAAGAAGTAATTTAACTGATGGGAATTTTTAGTTGGCGAGGGCCGGCGCAAGCGCCGCCTCTACTTTTCAATTGCGATAGTTCCGGTAAAGTCTGCTTCCTTGAGGGTTAGGCGGGTAGCCGGGTCGTCCGTCCCCTGGGGGAGGATCAGGGTTTTGGGTGAATCCGGCAAGGTGCTGAGGGTTTTGAGCCATGTCTCTGGCGTAGACCCGGCTGCAGGTTTATAAGCGATGGTGATATTGCTTGCTCCCCCATATTCCGCGAGCCATTTGGCTACGTCGATGAGGGTGTCGGGGGCGCGGGTCCAGCCGACGCCATGGTTGGCGAGGCCCAGGGTGAGGCCGGCTTCACGGGCCTTTTTCGCATACTTGAGCATGATCGTGCCGGTGGAGCGGACCTTCTGGTAGTGGAGGCCGCCCCGGCCCTCCTCAATGACAGCCCAGATCTGGGGTTTAAGGGCCTGGTCCGCCAATACATCGAGCCAGGCGCTGCCGGGGCCGAGTACTGCGAGGAGTTGGCTCTTGCGGTTGACCATGGCCTGGAGCGCCTTCCTGGCACTGGCGGGATCGACTCCATCCCACCGTAAGATTATCCCCGGTTTTTCAGGGATTGTGAATGCCGTCAGATCATGCACATCGACGATAAGGGCATCCGCTGAGCCGACCTGCAGTGGCAAGATGGAGGTCCAAACTGTGATAGTGAGGATCCACAGGAGTCTCATCGCGCGACCCTTTCGTAACCAACCCATTCGGGGTCGTGAATTTCAAATTCGACGGGGTGTTGGTTTGTGCTGCAGCCGATCTTGATGAGCCGGACCTGACCGGGGTCCACCCGGTTGTTATCATCGGGACGGGGGTGAACCGTAGCTTCCATCTCATCGAACAGGATGACACAGCGGACGGGTTGCCCCATTTGATGATCCTCGGGGGTAAAGGCGAATCCCCAGTGGAAGTTGCCTCTTTCCTCCATGATTTGCACATCGTAACGGGGTTTCCCGGCCAGAGGTGTGATCGTAAACGCGATCCCCTGTATGTTGTCGCTGGGATGTTCGCCCGGTTTCAGCTCTAAGGCGGCGGCCACGCTACTGCGGCGGGTTTCCGGGTGGCCCTTTATGGCAATACCTCCACCCCGGGCTGCCCTTTTTTGCACCGGGCCAGAACTGGATTCCTCCACCCAGGCTTCCGGGCTTTGGGCTGAGTGAATGGGGATGGAGTGCCTCGGGGTGACTGATTTCCGGTGGTAGGCAAAACGCAAGCCAAGGATGCTGACCCCCGCATCTCCGCAATCCGCTTTGATCTGAACGGGGTAGGTGTGGAGGGTCCGCGGGTTTTGGCCTGCTTTTACATTCAGGTCGAAACGCACCCGGTCCATGGGCTGAACTTCGACTTCCGATAGATCACCTGTAACCGAAATGCCGTGCGGGGCCGAGATTTCCAGTTGGGTACGGATCGTCTTATCCCCGAAGTTGTAGAGGTAGAGTGGGAAGCGGGTCTGCTCCCCGGGCTCAAACACGTAGTGGGACTTGCCGCGCAGCAGGTTGCCGGGATGCGGCAGAGGTTGGATGACCAGGGGGCAGGGCTTGTTATCCGGAATGGGTTCCAGAGCGGGAAAGGCCCTTGGGGAAAGATCCATGCCAGAGGCGGCGCCTCTCTCATAAATCAGGTAGACGGCCTCTTCATCCACCCGGATCGATTCTGTGCTTCCAGTGACCTCAATGGGTTGTCCCAAAAAGTTGTAGGCTGCTTCCAGTTTCTTTCTGGCGGGGATACGATAATCCAAGGGTCGACTCTCCGACCAGATGACACTGACTTCGCGCTTTTTCCCATCGGGCAAGGCGGTGAAATGGTAGCCTTTAAACCCCGGATCAGAAGGACCCGTTATTTGACCCAGGGCCTTGGCGCCTGCCATAAGCCGGCCTGCCGCGGCAAGGGCGACGTAGGCCGGGCGGGGTGAGTAGTCTGCCCGGGTGATGCCAAACTGGTTGCGGCCCTCGGGGAAGTGGGCGAGGAGGAAAAAGAATACCGCATCGACTCCCAGGTAGGTATTCACGGTCATGGTTTTGGGAACATGCCGGGCCTGGGTGGCCTGGGAGTTCCACGGGAGGGCACTCACTCCACGCGGGCCAGCCCACCTGAGCTCGATCCCGGATTCGGTGAGCCATTCGGGTTTGCCGCGTCCGAGCCTCCACATGAGGTCGAATATGTCACCGGAGTCATAAAGATCGAAATACTGGTGGTAATTCATGGTGTCGAAGTAAGGCCAGGGGTCGTTCTCCATGATGTTTTCCGTGTGTTCGATATACTCGGCGGTCAGGGCGATGAATCCCACCAGGGCGTCCGGGTTTCCCTTGCGGATCCCCCAGTAGGAGGCCTTCTGCATGGCTGTGATTTCGGCCCCGGTGTGGCCTCCGAAGGCAATCCACTCCGGCTCGTTCCAGGGTTCCCATGCCGTGATTTTTCCCTTCCAGCGCTCTGCCAGCTCGGCAAAGTAGTCATGTGCCAGGCGGAGGTCGAAGGGGAAACGGTTGCGCCCGTCGGTTTCTATCCAGGAGGGGACCCGGGTCAAGGGCACTTGTAAAACCTGTAAGCCGGCCCGGGCCTGAGCCTCGGCGGACTTGTCGAAGACGGTGTAGGACGGATACTGCCCCGGGCCGGTATGGGTATCGGGCCAACTGAGCCGGTCGCGAATCCAGTTCACTCCTGCGAGGGTGGCTTGGTTGGAAGCAATATCCATGGGATTGTGGCCCCATTTCTTCTTATTGAAATCAAACAGGGTGGCCTCATTTCCGTAAAACCCCGCTACGGAAGCGTCCAGGCAGATGGTCGAGTCCAGGGGGGTGGGGGCTTTGAGGGCTTCCAGGACAGCGATTGAGATGGGCCAGGGATGGATCTCGCCAGGACCTGCTCCGGTTTTTCCACTGGGCCAGACTTCATAGTAGCCGACCGGCAGTTTGCCCAGCATGGCGATGGAACCATTTCCCTTGTTGATGATTTCCCGCTCATAATCCAGACAGACCCAGGAAGTGGTTTCGGGGAGTTTTATTTCAACCGCTTGCCCTCGGAGAAAGATATTGCCCGGGTTGCCGCTCAGGGGATGTGGTATTGTCCTGAAAGGTCGACTATCTCCGGCTGAGGTGGGCATAATGGAGAGAAGGAAACAGATAACAAGCCGGATAGTCGGTGGGCTAATGTGGAAATGAATGGGGTAGGATTTGAGTAGCAAGACCATCCTTGCAGGATGTTTGGAACGGGATAGGGAGTCAATATGTATCCGAATCGTGGATACTATATAATCGAGGCATTTTATTGAAAGAAATTGCGATTCCAGGCGGAGGTCAATTTCCAGGACGCCCGATATTCGGGCGCGAGCAAGTGGTTGTCCGCGGGCGAATGGGTGAAGCGGTTGGTCGGCTCATCCCAGAGTAGTCGAGATTTGCCGATGACGGCGTCGATGTCTTTCCGCTCCAGCATCCGGCTATAGTCAGAGTAGAGGGCGGGGGTCGGGGAAGAGTCAATTTGTATCCATTTATTAGATACTTTAATTCTGGACAATTTATTGGGGAAAATTGCGGTGATGGACCAGGTTTAAGGCCGCATCGGGATACGTGTCAGTGCATGGGCCGGTTGAGGCTACCGGGGGTGATACGCATATTCTTCTTAAAAACATTGTAGAAGTGTGGCACTTCTTTGAAGCCAACGCGCTCGCTGATGACCTTGATGGGCAAATCGGTGGTAGTGATAAGCTCGACGGCCTTCTCCAGGCGGATCTTGATGAGGTACTGGTGTGGGCTTCGCCGCATGTATTGTTTAAATTTCCGGGTAAAGTGATACTTGGAATAACCGGCCACAGAAGCCACATCCTCGATGGCGAGGGATGAATCCCCGATGAAATCCTTCATATGCTCGCAGGCGTTAAGGATCGAGGAGGGGATGCTGGGTGCGACCGAGTCATGGAGTTGGAACAGCAGCATGAGGATGCGGTAGACCTGGCTCGACACGAAGTAGGAATCGTATTGCTGATTTTCCAGGCGGTATTGGTAAAGCTGAGTGAGGGCATCCACGAGCATAGGGTAGTCTATCAGGCTGTAAGTGTAGCCATTGATTTTAGTCAGCTCGGTGCAGAGGGTATTGGCGGCCTTACCAATAAAGTTGACCCAGATGAAGGTCCAGGGTTTACCCTCCTCGGCGAAGTAACAGGTCCTGGATTTATTGGGGATGAGAAAGGCATGGCCTGGGGGAAGCTCGTGGGTTTCGCCCCGTTCGTGATCCCGGAGGTAACCGACCCCTTCGAGGGTAAATTTTAATAGATAGAGTCCGTCCTCTCGGGATTCATTTTCCCAGTGGAAGCGGTTGTACACGCCGCGTTTTTCCAAGGCGATACAGGAAGCCAGGTGCAGGTAGTTAGCCTTGGTCGCCAGGGTGTCGGATTCGGTAAAGGGAAGAACCTTTTTGGGCAGGCTCAAGAGAAAATCGTCTATAGGGGCATCCACGATATTCCTGAATTGTCCAAAACAAGGGAAAAGAGGCAAGGTTCATATGCTCCGGGGAGGTGGCATAAATCTTAAGAAGAAAGGCACATATCTCCAGTTTACAAGAGGAGGGGCAATGCCTATGATCTGAGGGAACCCACACCCCAGTTATTATGGCTTACCCCTACTCTGTTTTTCTGGTTAATGTTGGCACCGCTTACGATCGCTATTGCATGGAGTATGCAACTCCCTTTACCGCCGAGGAACTCTTCCAACGGGCAGCGGCCGTTGACGGTCTGTATGCGGTGGACTTGGTTGCTGTTCCCGACTTCATAAAGGATCCCTTCCATTACCGGAAATGTTCCGAGGAGCATGGGTTGAAGGTGGTATCGATCGCCCTGGATATCTTTACAGAAGGTGTGTGGAAACAGGGGTCTTTTTCGAGCCCGGATAAAGCCGTTCGGCAAAAGGCGATGACGCACGCGAAGGAGGTGATCGACCTGCTGCCCGAGTTTGGAACTGACCTGCTGACCATATGGCCCGGACAGGATGGGTACGATTACCTCTTCCAGTCGGATTACTTGGGGGACCGGAAGCGCTTTCAAGATGCGGTGTTGGAGTTAAGTGAGTATAAGCCGGGCATAAGGATATGCTTGGAGTATAAACCAAAAGAACCCCGGACGCATTCCTACATCAGCAATGCCGGCACTACATTACTGATGTTGGAAAAAATGGGGAAAGCCAATGTGGGACTGGCGTTGGACTACGGCCACGCGCTGTTTGCTTACGAGAACCCGGCCGAGGTAGTGGCCCTGTGCAAGATGTACGGGGACAAACTGTTCCATGTACATATTAACGATAATTACCGGTATTGGGATGACGATATGATCACTGGTTCCATTCGTACCCTGGAATATCTTGAGTTTTTCTACTGGTTGAGGGAAACCGGGTATGAAGGGCATATCACCATCGATCAATTTCCTTACCGTGAGGACGGGTTGATGGCTTGCCAGGAGAGCGTGAATTGGATGAACGCATTCCAGGATATCGTAGCGCGTGCGGATAAGGATGAAATCCATGCCTGTTTTGAAAACAAAGATGGGGTGCGGGCCTCCAAAATGATGCGGAAACTTTTGCTGGGAGTATGAATGTTGATGAAGTCCGGACCCGTTAAATCATCACGGTCGGTGTGTCGACCCCTGTCGAATAAGAATATCCAGCTGGGTAAGAGTTTCCTGGGGAAACGCTGTCGGCTGAACTTTGAGCGCCTGTTCATGGAGATTCCGGCCCGGGAGTACTTTGGTGAGGTATACTCTCAGGTGCATGAGGATTGGTACGCCGAGCCGGAGTTCTGTGGGCACTACCTGGACGTCGCGATGGAGTTTTACGATACTACCGGGCGAGAGGATATCCTGCACTTAGCCGGAGAACTGGTGGATTCGATTTTGGCACACCAGAGGGAGGATGGCTACTTGGGAACATACAAACCCGGATTAGAGTTTGGGCGTTCATTTTCGGTTTGGAACCAGCAGTTCACCATTATGGGGCTCCTTTCGTATTACGAGCGGACGAAAAACCAGGCTGCATTGGAGGGTGCGATGAAGTGTGCAGACTACATTGCCCAGCATTACATCGAAACGGGAGGAGGCGACCTGGTGAAGTGCATCAACTATGGTATCCAGCATTCCTGTATCCTGATCCAATATGTTCGGCTTTTCCTGCTAACGGGGGAAGATCTTTACCGGGATTTTATCGACCTGGTTTTCAGGACGTGGGAGGAGGCCAACCTGCGCTTATTGGATACGGCGGATCCTGGTTTCAGTTCGATGTATGAGCTCAGCTGCCAGAAGGGCATAGAGATGCTCATCTGTTTTCAGGGCATCGCAGAGATGTATCGCGCGACGGGTGAAACCCATTTCCTGGATGCCTGCCGGAACTATTGGGATTTTATCCAGAATACCCAGATTGGCTTGACGGGAAACGGGACCCTGTCCGAGCTATGGACCCCTGCAGGCAATCAGTTCCGGCATGTCTCCTGTGATTGTCGGCCCAATGAGAACTGCGTGGCTGTGGGTTGGATGATGTTCAGCTCGCTGTTGTTTGAACTGACAGGGGAGTCGAAGTATTTCGATGCCTACGAGCGGACTCTCTATAACCACCTGTTGGGAGCACAGGCGCAGGACGGCCGGGATTTTTCTTACTACCAGGGAACCTACGGTTACAAAGTCCACGAAAAGAAACCCGGCCAATACAGCTGCTGCCGGTATCGCGGACTCCGGGTGCTGGCTCACTTGCCCCGGTATGTGTTTATGGTGGGGGATGGGGTGCTCTACTGGAATCATTTTTGTGCCGCTGAAGCACAGCTCAGAATTGGAGGGGTCAAAGTGGTTTTGAGCCAGCAGACGGATTTTCCCAGATCCGGAGAGGTGGAGCTGGAGATCCAGGTTGCTGAGACCACTGCATTTGAATTACGCATACGGTGGCCCGCCTGGTGCGATCGATTGACTGTGCAGGTGGATGGTCAGGAGTTTGGTCTGGATAACGAGGAGGGGTTTTTCCGGATTTCCCGGGAGTGGAGTGAGGGGAGACACCTGCTTCGGGTCCATCTCCATTTCCCTCTCAAGCTAGAGACGGCCAAAGTGGATGGCATTGACAGTGCCGCCTTGATTTATGGACCGCTTTTGCTGGCTTTGGATAGTCGGTATCAACCGATCGATCAGGTTTCGCTCCAAACTAACGATTTGGGTGAATTTGTCCCAATGCAGGACGAGGGGGAGGATAGCCTGATCGTTTTCGAGGCGAAGGGGATCCGGGACGGGGAGCCGTTACCGCTACGCTTTATTGATTATGTCCATGCCGGCAGTGCGAGCCCGGGGGCGGATCGGTTCCGGGTTTGGGTGCCGGTGGCAGAAAAAGGATCATCATGAAAGCCAAGGCCGTCTTATTTGTTGAACCCGGGAAAGTTTCCCTTGGTGAGGTCGAGCTTTCCGCGCCTGAGGCAGGGGAAGTGCTGCTGGAGGTCCTCTACAGTTGCATCAGTTCGGGGACGGATTTAAGAACCCTTGCCGGAAAGCAATGGGGTGTAGACGAGTGGCCCTTTGTGCCTGGGTATTCCCAAGTGGGCCGGGTGATCCAATGCGGAGAAGGGGTGAGTCTGGAGGAAGGTGATCTTGTTTTTTCCGGCGGAACCAAAAAGTGCTCCCTTCCTCTGGCTTGGGGGGCACATATCAGCCACGCGGTATCACCTGAAACCCATGTCTTTCCGCTTCCGGAGGGGGTGGATCCGCTGGAGGCCTCGCTGGCGAAACTGGCAGCAATTTCATTCCATGGTTCCCTGATGTCGCGGGCCCAACCCGGTGAGCAGGTATTTGTGGTAGGTCTGGGACCCATCGGTGTATTATCCGCGGTGTTTCACCGGATGGCAGGTTGCCGGGTGGTGGGTTTGGATCTGTCACCAGAACGGGTGATGTTTGTCCAGAAGGCCTTTGATATGGAAGCCAGGGTGCCGGAAGAAAGCCTGGAAACAACGATCAGGCAAGTCTGTCCCGGCGGTCCCGATATTGTGGTGGACTCTACCGGCTCGGAGAGAGTACTGGCATCCTGTTTGGCCAGTGCCCGGACCATTCCGTGGGGGGACCATGAAGTCAAGAGTACCCGGTTGGTGATACAAGGCAGCTACCCCGGAGCCTTCTCAATCGATTATCCGACTGCTTTCTATAAAGAGTTGGAGTTGATTCTACCCCGGGATAACCTGCCTCGTGACCTCCGGAAGGTGTTGCAGTTCCTGGGCGAACAGGCCATTTCGATAAAGCCCATCATTTCGCAGCTTGTCCCCTACGAGGAAGCCCCTGAGGCATACAGGCAATTACAGGCGAGAAAGGGTGATGTCTTAACCATGGCCCTGGATTGGCGGAAAGCCTGACTAGCTATTTTTGAGAGGGCCTGACCCGGTAAAACCGTGCTCCCTCGAAGGAGCTCAGCGGCTCTGGGTCGCGGAGGTTGATTTCAATTTTCCCTTCACCCAGGTTTACCCTTTCCATGAATATCTGGTTATCCGGAACCAGAGACCAGTTGATGAGATCAGACGATATCTGCAGGTCCCAGTAGGGTTCGGTGAGCGAGTAAGAGGCTTTAAAGCGGATTTGCGGATTCCGGTTTGTGGAATCCATTCCAATCTGAAGGGGGATAGGGGCAGAACCTTCAAAGAGAGGATCAAACCCGAGGAAAAAACTGGCTAAGGTTTCAGTAGGATTCTCGAAATAGGGACCGGGGGCAGACACCTGGTTAGGATCCGACATCATGGCGTTGACCCAATCCTCGAAAGTGGCCCTCCAATCTCTTGGATGGCTCTCTCCTGTGAAGTAGGACCTGGCTTTTTGAAATGCGGATTTTCCGATGTCCGAGCCCATGATTCTGCCTCTGAGATCGTCGGCCCAAACATGGATGCCCCCGTAAAGCCGGGAAATGCCCGCTTCGTCGGCAGCATCAAAGTATGTGGCCCAGGTCAGGGTGACATCCTCTTGAGGCCCCACCTCAAACTCCAGGAATTCATTGGCTTTTACGGAGAAGGAACTCATTCCTCCGGGAAAGAAAGCCGACCCGGTGATAGCCGCGAGAACTTCCGCAGCGGCACGACTGAAGGTGCTATGCCCTGAGGTGTATGCACCGAAGGGAGGAGACACGAAGGTCTGCCGTTGGTAGGGCATCCACTCCACGGCACGAATCCAGCCGACCCCGCCGATTTCGGTGTTGGGGTTCTCTGGAATACCCTTCCATGTAAGCAGGGCAATTTCACCCATGTAATCGGCAAGGTGGGCATGATGCTCACCCTCAGCGGTGGACGCCTCTGTTATGACTTCGACCAGACCCGCTTTCAGGGGGAGGCCGTGTTGGTGGTAGGAGGGACCCTCTAAGTCGGAAGATTGGCCCTTCCCACCCATGTACCGGATCATGGTGATGGGCCGGACGTAGTTGTATTTGCGTTTGGCATCCCAACAGGCGATCGCAGCGTCATACAGGGCAGCATTGATACAGAAATATAGCTTCACATCCCACTCCAGTGGAGGCAGCTCGGCGCCTAAACCTTCAAAGCGCCGTGAAAAATCGGGATGGTCCGTGACCGCATTGGCGATAGAATTCCAATGCCCAGGAGGGGTTTCCGAGTCAGGGCCGTCAGCCCAGAATTCGGCAAGGATGCGCCCGTAGTCTGCCCGAAGCACCAGGTTGGGTAAGTAGGGTTGCCCTGTGACGGGGTTCACCGCATAGCCCTGCCCATCGTTGGTGCCGAGGGAATTATTGTGGCGGGCCCCAGGTGAGACATCGATAGTGACCCCATCCGAGGGATCATACCAACCCTGAAACTCGATCAGTTCCAGGACGGCGTCCTTAAAGTCCTGTTCTGTATCGGTGCCCAGTAGGGGAGGCGGACCGGGGTCCAAATAAACGTCGCTACTGTGTTCACGGGTGAGGGCAAAGGGGGTCACCCATCCCCAGTTAGGGCCAAGAAACTCTTGCACAGAATCTCCGACGACGATGCCGTTCTGGAGCACCAGGTGACTCAGGCTAAGCGGTTGCCAGAGATTGGGGTGTTGAGCATCAGTGCCGGGAAGCGAAACGATCAGGGGATCATTAAGAGGAATGTACCCGGTTTGATCGGCGTAGGCGTGGGCCTCGTTGGCCCCGTCTGTCCAGCCGAAAGCAAGGTGTTGCAGGGCGATACGGTTTCCCACTGCCGCCGGGCTATTACCATCCAGGCTGTCTTCATCCGGATCATACCCGAGACTGCTCATGCGTTGGCGGAAGGAATCGAGAGAGACATGGGCTTGGGGAGACAATCTGTAACGAGAGCTCAACACCCGGTAGGCGGCGTAGCTGATGGCTTCTTCCCTGAACTTTTGCAATGAATCCGGGGCTGCGGGGATGGCCGGGGCCTGAATGGACAGAAATGGCTGGTGAAGTCCGGAGGAATCGTAGGAGGCCCAGGCATCCCACATGGCAGCGGACAGGGTAAAGAGGTTCCGGGAATGGACGGTGGGTGCCGGATAATCCAGGCGGATGGCTTCCAGGATTTCTTCGTTCCACTGCCGGGCGACCGATTTATCGGAGTAACTGGAACGTACGCTGACGCGGGCGTGATGGGAGTAGGCAATACCGGCTGTGTTCGTGGCGGTGACATAATATTTGCCGGCATCTTCCCGTTGAGCTGCCTCGATCCGGTAGGTAGAGGAGGTGGCTCCGGAGATCATATTTCCATTGTGGAACCACTGATACGTAGGTGAGGGAACACCGGATGCAGAGACGGATAACACCAGCGTGTCTCCGGGTTGAAGGGCGAGCCGTGGCGGCTGCGTGGTAATGATCGGAGCTTCCCCCAGGGAAGAGATTTCGCCCTCCTCGGTCACCGTGATATGTTGATCTGTAGGGAGATCATAGATTTGCTGGACAATACCACTGGGCCATTTGATGGAAACACGGTGTACCCGGTCAGCTTCCTCCCCCAGTCCGAAATGGACGACAGGCTCCAGTTGAGCCCGGTAGGCATTGGTCGGGTTGTATTCGGCCACTTGTTCGGGGCCGCCTTCCTCCGTTTGCAGGGTAATGCAGGCGCCGATTCCATCGCGGTTCGATAGCGTTCCCCTGAGAGAAATCCGAATCCAGTGGTTGTCCACCGGGTTATTGTTTCGCAATAGCAGCGGATTGGTGAACTGGTGGGTTGCGAACAGGTCGAGATCGCCGTCGTTATCAAAATCGAAGGAAACGACGGTCCCACCGTTTCCGCTGATATTTACTTTCTGGTCTTTGGAAACCTCAGTGAAATAGGCAGCTCCGGAGTTTTCCCAAAGCTTGAGGTGCCCTTCCTCCTTTGTGAAGGTGGTTGTGCCCTCCACGGGAACGAAATCATTTTCATTTGTCAGGACGATATCCAGGTCTCCATCATTGTCGAAATCGAAAAACACACTTCCCCACGCCCATCCTCCGTATGCTACTCCACGGGAGACGGCCAGGGGAAGAAACTTGCGATCCCCCTGGTTCAGGTAGAGTTGGTTCCCGGTAAAAGTCGGATCATCCTCCGTAGGTGCGTAGCCAATGGAGGTGACCCACCAATCCAGTCGCCCGTCTCCATTCACATCCCCAATAGCGGTGCCCATGCCGTTGCTGTCGAGGCCGACGCCGGAGGCCTCGGTTGTTTCGACGAAGGTGTTATCTGTATTGTTAAAAAAGAGGGTGCTCTTTTTAAAATCAGACACGATGGGTAAGTCGGGCCATCCGTCGGCATCGAGGTCTGAAACGAGGGGGGCGAATACGCTGATGGTTCCTGGAGGCAGCTCCAGACCTGCGCTGTCGGTGATGTTGGTGAAGTATCCCGGGTTGGATGCGCCCTGATTCAGGAAGAGGGCGAAGTGCTGCCTTCGGTCAGGTTCATGGGCTGGACCGCCCCAATCCCCGACTACGATATCGAGGTAACCGTCCCGGTTTATGTCTCCAGTCGCAGCCCCTGCCCCAGAATGCAGATCTTCCGATCGCAGGTCTACCCCCCGCGCTATGGCTTCCTCCACGAAACCGCCATCACCCTTGTTGTGATAGAAAAGATAGCGATTGGTTTTTAAGGTAGCGAGGAAAAGGTCCTTATGCCCATCGTTGTCGAAGTCTGCCCAGATGGGGATGTTTCCTCCATCGTGGGGATCCAGGCTCAGTGGATTCTCAACTTGTGAGAAAGTACCGTTTCCATTGTTGAGCAGCAGGATGTCAGGCATTTGCCAACGCAACAGGTAAATATCCAGCCACCCGTCTTCATTGTAATCCATGACAACCGGGGCCGGCCCTCTGGCTGCAAAACGAACCTCTCCGTCAAATAGCGGATCGTCCTGAGTGATCGACGCAATATCAAAGGTGGGATTGGATTGGGAGAGATTCTGAAACTGGGAATAGAGGATGCCGGGCAGTGGAAGCAGCACGAGATGAGCTAGTAAACACAAGGAGGAATCAAAGTGAAACTGCCCCCCTTTGGAAATTCCCGGAAAGTTCATACTGATACTGAAATGATATCTGCCGAAGAGGGGGTAGACAATTGGATTTGATTTACGACCAGGAGTAAAAACCCGGACTGGAGGACCAGTCCGGGTTTTGTTGCACATTGAATAGTCTCAACGAATCACCCCTAGTGAGGATTAAGATAGCCCTAAAACTCAAACCGTGCCGTCAACTGATAACTCCGGCCTTCCTGGATACGGAAGGCTCCGTAACTGCCATCGGGTTGGGCATTGAGGGGCACCAGTTTATTCTCCCCGAAGGCATTGAAGACATTGAATTGCAGTGAAGTGCTGACCGTATCATCAAACCAGGGAAGGTCATAACTGAACCAGAGGTCGAAGATATTGAGTGGGTCGTCGCTGAAGTTCTTATCAATGTCGATCACCGTATTGCCTTGGTCATCGATCTGCGGTTCGTAGGCGATGACAGAGGAGCTTTGATAGCGGTAGGCCCCACCGACACCGAAACCTCTCAACTTACCTTCGGTGAAGTTGTAGTTGGTTACCGCATTGAGGCGGTGTTTCCGGATTTCGGGCTGGGTCTGTCCATTGAGGGCGTCGACCTTGAGGAGGAATCCGGAGACGTTGGGCCAGATATTGACAGCAACGCCAGGGCTCTGCACCCACCAGACGGGCATTTCGCCAGCCGGCGTTTCTTCTACGTAGTGCCGGACAAAGTCAAATAGTTCGGAAATATTGCCGGGCACATTGTCGCGAATGGCTTCCGTTTGGGAGTAGTTAACCGCCAGACGCCAGTTGCGGGTAGGATTGGCCACGAGTTCCACTTCATAACCTTTGGAGACCGAGTCTTCTGTGTAGGCGTGTCCATCGGGTGGGCCGATCTGAGAATCATCCGTATGGGCTGGGTTCCAGGGACCACGCACCCAAGATTGGACAAACTTGGGGAAGGTGGCTTCCAGGTCGGTTTCAAACTGCTCCCAAGCAGGAATGATCACGTCTCGCAAACGATCGGGGTCCGGGTGATCCTCGATGAGCCATCCGGAATTCGGGTCCAGGAAGAGCCCGCGGGATTCTGAAGGTGAGGCGATAGTAAAGCCAAACCAGAACATATTGGCATCGAGGTCCGGGAAGGTAGAGGTGGCGTTGGAGATCTTGGTCTCGTACTTGGTCAAGCGCAGGCTATACTTGTTGTCCGGTGTACTGAGCAGGATACCATAATCTTCGGTTTCTCCTTTGGGGGGAGCGAGCGGGTCGCCAAACGCATCCACCCGCTCAGCGGCTGGCTGGAAGTTTGTCCCATTATTGTAGAACAAACCTACATTGAGTGGTATGAAGGGGATCTCCCGGTCTTCCCAGAGACGGTTGATATGAATCACGCCACTGTAGTTGTTGCTGGTGGCCTTCAATTCTCGCCGTTCGGGGACATCGAAGTTGTAAGCGCTCGAGCTCAGGTTGATGGTATTATCATCGTTGATCTGATTGGTTTCATTGCCATTGCTGTCGACACGGGAGGGGGTATGAGTTCCGGCCACGGCGTCGTCTTTTCTATAGCCGTAGGTGAATACCAGCGCATCATTCCAGAAATAGCCCTGGTAGACCAATACCTGGGAATCGATTTCGGAGAAGGAGAGCTGGGCTTCCATCGTCAGCGCGTCCTGGCTTGCCTGGCCATCACTCGCCACCAGTAAGTTCATGTTGCTTCTCACCCGACCCAGATAGTTGGCGGGGTTCATGGACTGGAAACCCCAGCGTCCTGCTACCCCGTTTATATCAATATCGCGGCGGTGCCTGAACTGGTTATTATCGAATACATCCCCCGGTCCGTAGGGCATTCCCGTGGCGGGATTGGTCTGGGGCATCCAGGAGGGGATGTAGTGTTCCACGCTGATGGGCCCTCCCGTTTCCGGAAAGATTTTGTGTTGTATACCGGTAAGGGAAATCTGGTTTAAGGGGGTTCCCCGCAGGTCCGGGGTGAGGTAATAGCGGAAGGCTGTGCGGTTCGCCTGAGAATCGATTCGATTGTCACCGGTGAGGGCTTCGCGGGAGGCCTCATCCCAACCATGAGAGTAGAAGTTGCGGCGGTCGCTAAATTCATCCTCATACATGACGGCTCCTGTCACCCGGTGATTACCGAGCAATTTCCACAACCAATTGCCGTCACGACTTTCATTAAAATCATGGGAGGCAATAGCCTGGATCCGCCATGCCTTGCGGTCGATGGTGGAGTTAAATGAATTGCCCACGGTTTCGGCGGCGAAGTAGGCCCGTCCGAGATTGGGGTTGAGCAGGTCCGCGGAAGGAACGAGGCCCTGTGGCCAATTCGGGTCGGAGGAAATAGCATCTTCGGGATAAACGGTTTCGTTCATCTCGACTGCGAGGTCCGCCCGGCCCGAGATTACACTGTTGACCCCGCCTTCCCAGTTTTGGCTGAAGAAGTTTGCGTTGAGGCCGAACTTCCCGTCCAGGTAAGTTTGGGAGAAGCCGAGCTCGTAGGTCGTCCAATCCATATTTTCTTCTTTGTTATCCCCGTCCATGAGGACTTTGTAGAAGTTAAATATGTTGTCATCCCTCAGGCCTCGTTGAACATAGAGGCCGGAATCCCCGAAGGGAAAGCCCATGAACCGAGCGTATGTCGGGTAGTCGGCGATCACTACCGGGAAGGTGTCCGAGGCCATGATGGTATTGGGTTCGATCGCATCGTTGACCGTGCCATCCGGATTAAGGGAGCCCGTGGTTTCGATGCCTGCCGAAAGAACGTCGATGGGGCCATTACGATCATAGACCCAAACCACGTTATTGATGGAAATAAAGTCGCCCTGGACGAAGGGCTTAAAGGCCAGGTTATCAGGCAGGGGAGGATCGTCGTTGACGGAGTTGGAGTCACGACTGGCGGTATTCGAATTGGTGGTAAACCAACCCCCTTCGTGAGCGGGATCAAACCATGGGGTGAAACGATCGTGCGGCGTGACAAAACGGGGATGGTTACTGGTTATCGAACCAAATTCCACGTTGGCGCTGAACGAAGTATACAGTTGGTTTTTGTTCAAGAACTTCGGTTCCCAGGTTGCCGCAACATAGAGGCGATCATCGTTCTCGTAGGCCGGATTCTGCTGGTACCGCTGACGGTCAGCCAGACCGGCAACTCGAACGGCCAGTTCGTCTTCTATGACTTCACGATTATAATCCAGGGAGCCACGAATGGATCCATAAAAATCGAACATCAACTCCGCCCGGCCAATGTTTTCAAAGACAGGAGAAATCAGGCCGGCGTTGACAACCCCTGCCGGGCTGCCCAATCCAAACATGATTCCATTGGCCCCCCGGAGCAAGTCTACGCGGTCTACAGCGTAACCATCCCAGGGTACATCCGTACGAAAGTAATTCCGGGTGTTGTCGGCGGCGGCCAAACCACGGATACGGGTGTTGGTATTTGGGCTCAGGAAGTTGTCTGCCTCATTGACCACCGAACCGACTTGGGCGCCGGAGAAATTTCCCCGAGGTCCGCCGACTTCAGTGTTTGTGGCGTAAGCCAGGGCTCCAGTATTATCCACCGCTCCAATGTCTTGGAGGAACTCTGGGGTGAGCACCTGAATGGCCGTTCCAATGTCTTCCAGGTTGGTGTGTATACGCGTGCCCGCAAGGGTATTGGATGCGTAGTATCCCGAGTCGGAAGATGCATCCACTTTAAAGGGAGATAAGGTTTCGATTTCCTCATCATCGCCGGGGGTGGAGTCATCTTCGGGTTGTGCCAACATAGCACCGGAGGTAAGCACAAGGGCAAGGCCTAGGGCGATGACAGGTGTGCTCCCCAAGAATCGAAAGAAACCGAAAGTAAGGGTTTCAGATCTAGTTGTATTCATAATCGGTAGGGGTTCGATTGGGTCTCATAAAGATATGATATGTGCCCCTCGAGTGGCCTCTATGGCATACACGGGATTGATCGCCTGAAGAGAGAGGGGGGTAACAGTAGGATCAAGGGTAAGGGTGTAGTTCTAAACAGTTTGCAGTCTGACATGGTTGGGGTTGGTCAAATGACTGCCTGGCACCTTCCATGATATCGAAACCCGCATTTATGGTAAATTGCGCAAAGTTGAGCTTTTATTTCGATTTATTGCTAACTGCTTATTGATGATGATTAGCACTGTTTAATAACAGCCCCCTGCTGGTTTAAGCTTTCTAATGAGGCGGGTGATGCTTTTGTCCAAAAAGAGGGAATGGTTCGTGGGCGCGGGGAAGAGTCAGGGGAGTGCCGGTAATTCCGTTAGGAGAATTCTTGATGTCAGTGGGATCAAAGGCGGTCCCTCGATGCCTTGCATCTTTTGAAATCAGTATGTATCGAAAATCGGGATACAAGGATGAAGAAACAGAACTTACCGGTTGAGCCGGGGCGAGGAATTGTGAACGATGCGCATTGGAGGAAATTGCGGTGGGTATGCGCAAAAAAATATAAAATTATTTAGTAAGCACCTATCAGGTTCTGGGGTAGAATGCATTCCGACTCATAGACCTGCTTCCCTATTGTTTGAAATGACGGATACCTATTCTCATGTTTCGCTGAATTCCCTTTCCATGGGGGGAGAAATCGGCCGCCGAATCGAGCTCACCGTTCATCAGAATCTGTTGAAACTGAATCATGCGGCCGACTTTTTATCGCACTTCCTCAAAAAGGATGGAACAGCTCCCGGAGGATATGTTGGTCTGGGGAAGCTGGTGGATGCCTTGTCCAAATTTGCGAGGTATACCGAAGACCCAGCGGTGCTGGAACTGAGAAGGGAGCTTATGGGCAAGATTTTGGGTTCGCAGGAAGCGGATGGGTATATCGGGGTTTTTGAAGAGGCGGATCGGGGGTTGAAGCTCTGGGACCTGCATGAAATGGCCTACATGGTGGTGGGGTTGGTCACGGACTACCGGCTTTTTCAGGAGGAGGCCGTTCTGGAGGCGGCCCAAGGGCTGATGGGATACCTGCGGGGGTGCCTGGAGGCGGACTTCTCTGAGGCGTTGCAGAAGCAGGATGTCACATTTGAGAACGCCACCATCGGGCTGGAGCATGCCTGTATGGGAATGTATAAAGTCACGGGTGACCGGGAATACCTAAACCTTTGTATAAGGGTCAGCGGATTTGACCGCTGGGACTGGCCAATCCTGATGAAAAAAGAGGGGCACGCCTACACCTATATGGCCCGTTGTCTGCAGCAATTGGAATTGTTCCGTGATACGGGGGAGCCGGCTCTTCTGAGACAAAGTCACATGGTTCGGGATTTTCTGCTATGTAAGGACGGGATGGTTGTAACAGGAGGGGCAAGCCAACTGGAACGATGGACAGATAATCAGTTTGGCCAACACGCGCTGGCGGAGACCTGTGTCACTGCTTATTCCCTCTGGCTGTTGGACAGCTTACTGCGGCTGGAAGGCCATTCGTATTACGGTGATGTGATGGAGCGGATTATCTATAATACCCTTTTTGCAGCCCAATCCCCGGACGGAAGAAAGCTGCGGTATTTTACGCCCTTTCAAGGTGAACGGCACTACTTCAACAAGGATACTTATTGTTGTCCGAACAATTTCCGACGCATTCTGGCAGACTTACCTTTATTCGTCTACTACACAGCTGAGAAGCGTATGTTGGTAAACCTATATAATGCGTCTGCTTTTGACGGGGAGGTTCCCGGGGTCGGCCGGGTGAGGTTCGAGCAACAGACCGATTACCCAAGTGACGGCAGAGTGAACATTCGGGTGGGACTGGAGGAAGCCAGAGAATTTGAGCTTAAACTACGTATCCCCCACTGGGTAGATGAAGCCGAAATCCGTATAAACGCGGAAGCTCCCCTCCGGATTACGCGGGGGGGGACATATTATACCATTCACCGAACCTGGCAGGACGGAGATACGGTGAATTTGACCTTGCCGATGCAGGTGAAAGCCGTTCGTGGACGCCAGATGCAAGCCCGGCATGTGGCTCTGGTGCGGGGTCCGTTGGTGTTTGGGCTGAATACGACCCGCCAGAACATGTATATCGAACCGGATCTGGATTTTCTGAGAGTGGATCCCGGTTCTATCGAAGGGCCGATCTCAGACGACCAGGTGCGCCCGGGCGGTGTGATGCTACGAGGGAAGGCCTGGAGTAAAAAGAGCGCGGTGCTGGGCGGTCCTGATTTAGACCTGGAATTCAGTGAATTCGTGGATCCCGGGGTGCGGAGTATTTATTATATGACCCCGGATCAGTTGGATGATCGGATAGAGGAAGATGCGTTACATTTTCCCGGGGGATGTCCCTGCTGTTCCGATTAATCGAGGTTCTTTCACTTCACGCCAAACTGCTCCATGGCCTCTGGCTTGAGGGTAGTGCCTGCGCCATTTTCCCGGGGCACCTGATACATCCCGTCCACCACGGTCATGGGCTCCACGAAACAGCGTCGGGTCCATGGGATATATTCGAGGCTCGGACATCCCGCGTGGGCTATGCCGAGGTGGAGTTGGGCCTGGCCTCCATCGCCATGATGGGGCACGACGGGCAAGCGATGTCCATAAGCGAGATCGGCGACCTTCCACCACTGGGTAATGCCTCCGACTCGCACCGCGTCGACCTGCACAAAGTGAACGGCCCCGGCATTGATAAAATGGCGGAAGTCATCGATCGAATAGAGTAATTCGCCCAAGGCGATAGGAGTGGAAATCTGGCGAGCCAGTTGGGCATGTCCGTTGATGTCGTGATGCCACATAGGTTCCTCGAACCAGATAATGTCAAAATCCTGCAGGCGGACACCCACCCGAGTGGCATGGTTGAGATCCCATCGTCCGTTTGCATCGACCATGAGCTTGATGTCATCTCCGATCGCCTTGCGGACAACCTCTACTCGCTGAAGGTCTTCCACCGCGGAAGCTTTACCCACTTTTATCTTTATCCCGCGAAACCCGGCTTCTTCTACCTGCTTACGGCAATCATCAACCAGGAGTTCTTGAGGCCAGTTTAACCAGCCCGCATCGGTATTGTATGCTTCCAGATGGGTATCCTCCTGCCCTCCCAGCAGCTTCCAGAGCGGCATCTGCAGCACCTTGGCTTTTAAATCCCAGAGTGCTATATCGATGGCGGAGATCGCCATTTGGGTGATACCGCCACGGCCCACCCACAGGGCGGGGGAGTATTTGATCATGGTCTCGTTGAGGGATTCCACCTGCATGACATCTTTCCCGATCAAAAGCGGGCCGAAGGTATGCTCGATGCAATCCACGATCACACGGTCGAGTGGCAGGAAAGCATGAGTTCCGGTATAACCGTAACCGGTGGTTCCATCCTCTGCGGTGATCATCACTCCCGGCATGCCCCAGTGAGTGATGGCATGGGTGCTGTCTGCGATTTCGTCGCGGGTAACGGGAACGTGGAGAATGAAGGGGGTCAGTTCTTTTATCTTCATGGCAAGGCTGTTGGGCCCGAATCTTATCCCTTACCCAGTGGACGACAAAACATCTTTATTGGACGTTATTGCCTTTTTGTTATTATTGGGATGCTCCTGGCCTGTATTGTATAAGGTAGCGTGATCACGAATCGATAGGGTAGTTTAAGGAAGAGCGGGGGCTTAAGGTCGGGGTAGATTGAACCAGCCACGGGACTGGGAGTAGAACCACCGGTTAGAGTCCTCTAAATAGTAGATCCACTCGGCGGTGCTGCTCTGCCACATCCAAGGGTAGAAATGGACGCCGTGGTAGATCCACCCCAGGTCGGGATGGTAGGCCCAGAAGTTGGCCGGGTTGTGAGAACCGAGGAAGAGGTAACCATGATCGGCGTGGTAGATCCAGCCCCCTGGTTCACCCACATCCTTCAGGAGGCCGAGTCGGGTGTCATAGAACCAGCCGCCACCCATTTCGTAAAATCCTGAAAAAAAACTATCGGGTCGGTGAAGCGTGACGTGGGTATAGAGAGCATGACGGGGCAGGACGATTTCCAGGCCCGCTTCAGTGAGCTGGTGGCGGGGTTGACCGATGGGCATGCCGTTGATGTCAAGAATCTGGATCTCGGCAGACTGTGCACTGGTTACGTTGTGCAGGAGGATGGTGCAATCGGTGGTGGTGACATTGAGGGGTGGGGTTCCCATGTTGGTGATTTCAAAGCCCTGGTGAGTGGTGTTGCTCTCATCCGTCCAGGAGGCTGGGGTCGTGGTCCATCCGTAGGGTTTATCGTCGGTGCCGGACTGGATGAGGATACGTTCGGATTCGGAGAGCGGCTTGTCGTCGAGGGAGATGGCGAGCACGGAGGCGAACTCGTTCTTTGAATCTACGGATAGATCGCTCAATTGAACCTGCCCGTAATTACCCAGGAACCCGGCGGTGCCTTGTGCGCGATCGGTGTCCAGGGTAAAGATACCGGCCTGGGTATCCCAGAAGAGTTCTTCGGTGGCACTTTGTACGGTGCCGGTGCCATGGTCTATGTATTGGTCGAGCAGGTCCTGGCGAATGAGATCGGTGTCATCGTCGGAGGTGACGTCGACTTCAACCTTTCCCACGACGTAAGACCAGAGGTCTACTTCGCTCTGGGATGAAGGGGCGCCAGTGTCGGAGTCGCGAGTGGGGTCAAACCCGGCGAGTTGAGTGATGATGGATGGCTCACGATCCCACATGGATTGCAGGGAACGGCCTTCTTTGACCACCACGGGGGCTGTCGCCACGTCTCCGCGCCGATAGAGTAAGGCGATGCCTGGAAACTGACCCAGGATGGTCGGTGTTGCCAGGGGCCATTTGGGTAGGGTGGAGGAAAAGGTGGAGGGAGGCATGGAAAACCAGGAAAACCCATCGACATCGTTCATGGATGCCACTGCGGCAAACATCATCGGGCCTTCAGCTCCGTAATTATTTGGATTCACCCAGGTGAGTTCGGAGATGAAGCTCGGGTGGCCCGTCACCTGTTCGTAGGCAGATGATATCAAGTGGGGGTTATAGACTCCGGCGACGGGATTGAATTTGTCGCCCAGGCTGACCGTAAACCTTTGGTTCGGGTCGACGAGATCGATAGGGGAATCGAAGTAGTTGTGCAGGTCAATCACACCGGCGGCGGTATAGGTCCAGCGCTCAATATCCAGGAGCCGTTCATCGTTGGAGGTGCGCCAGTTGGAGGCAGTGAAAGTGCACTGAATGCCAATTTCGTCCTCCATGAAAGCCCGGATGTCCGCATACCAGTTGCGCTGTAACCTGGCGTAGAATTCAACGAGGTCGACCATGCGTTCCCGGCTCGGGCCGGGGTTGAGAAAGCTATACCCCAGATCGTAGGCCCCGGCCACCTGGAGCTCCTGGTTCCCGAGGTCGTCCCCGTTCCGGCTGGCACTGCCACCCCATGCGGAGTGTGCGTTATCCATAGATTCGTGTTTTTCCACCACGAACGCATAAAATTTCTGGCGCAGCTTGGTCAGCTGCTCCGGGGGGATCTGGTTGAGGTCCAGAGTCCAGAAAAACATATTGTCCTCGTTCTGGATCTCGACAATGGCCAGGGCTGGATCATTGACCAGGGGGACGCCGGTGTAAGGGTTGGTTGTGGTGTAGAGTTCACGCATCCAGTCCTTGAAGGCGTTGCTCATATCCTCATCCCAAAAGATGTTTCCAAAAGGCGCGCGGTCGTGGGAGCTGGTCCAGGAAGCGGTGTATCCATCGATCCCCCATTCCGGCTGGATACGGAGGCCGAGGCTAAAAAAGTGAGAGGATTTGGTATAGATACCTGATTCTCTGTAGGCGGCCACGGTGCGGTGGAGCACATCTCTGGCGAGGGGGTCCACATAGGACATCGTATCAGCCGAGTTGTCGTATACACTGGTATGGTAGCGCACGAGATTTACCCCGCGCTTGGCGAGGAATTCCGCGTGGTGGCGCATCGTTTCGTAGGAAGAGTTATTGAAACCCAGGTTGACCCCGGCGAAGCGGATATGTTGGCCGTCGCCGCGGTAAAATCGATGTCCCTCCCGCGTGATGAACCCGCTCTGACCGGCAAGGTCCTCATTGAGGTAACGTAGATCCAGCAGGGACTGACTGGAAAAAACCTCGGCCTCCGGTTCAAAGGCCCATTTGCCGGGTTCGGCCAGGCCGAAAAAGGCCTCAGGCTTGCGTTTACCGTTTGGGGCGAAGGGGGTCCTGGTGGCCAGGAAGGCATCGTAGTAAAACTGGGTGAGACCGGCACCGCCGCGGTCGTCAGGTTCAAACAGGGTGTTGTTGAGGTGAATCTCCAGGGTGACGGAACCCCGGGGCATTTCCCTTGAGCCCATCTCAACCCAGCTTAGTGGAAAATTGGGTTTATACTCCACATCTTCCAACTTGCTGTTGTCCCCATCGACGATGATGAGGGCACTCTCTTCCTCCCCCTTGAGTTTCCAGCCGAACCAGGAGTAGGACCAGGGCTTGCGGACGTAGAATTGATAGTAGCCGGCGCTGGGAATTTCCAGATCGTAATCGATCACGTAGGAGAAACCGTTGTTTTGCTCGTCTTCGGTGGTGCTGTAGCCAAAGCCGTTCCCACTTGAATTTACGGATCGTTCGGCATCAGAGCTTGGGTTGAGCCAGTTCGATGCGGCAGGGGTGGTGGTAGCGGTGTAGGATTCCCCCTCCCACCAGACCCAGGTGGTTCCGGAGGGTGGGGCCTCATTCGTAGAGGCGGCTAGGGTTGCGGACGGGGAAGATTCGCCGTCGCTATTTAAGGCTGTGACCTGAAACCAGTAATCGGTGGAAGACGCGAGATAATCGACCGTAGCCTGAGTGGTGTTCGCCCCCACTTCCGCTACTTCCACAAAGATGCCGTTCTGGCTGGCGGACCGGTATACCCGGAAGGCTGTTTCATCGGAGCTGTTGTCGGTCCACGACAGGGTGATGGAGCGGCCGGTGGCCTCGACCCGTTGAGGGGTTGAGGGCGCGCTCGGCTGGGCGGACAGAGACGATAAGGCCAGAATAGCGGCTAGAGCGGCTACCAGAAGACGGAACGGGGTTTTTAGGGTCATCGGCAAGGAGGGTAAAGGGGATATAGATAAAATGACCGTTACTATGTGCTGATTGTTAAGCAGTACAGTTTAGCAGTTTAAATATTTTATCGGCGTTGTAGATTTTTGCGATTTTATTGGGGACAGTTGCGATGACCGTATATAGTGGGTGACATTTTTGCTGCTTTACTTGTATGGGTGAGAGTCGAGGGTCATGCTGGCACCTTAAATTCTACGATCTGTGAAAACCCTTAGCCTGTTGTTTGCCGTGGCCGTATTGGCTATTTCCCTACATCCCGCTGAAGCCCTTGGGGCGGATGCCCCCTATAATTTGCTCTGTGAGGGCAAAGCCAACCCGATGGGAATAGATGTGATTCAGCCCCGGTTTTCCTGGTGGGTGAATGAAGGTCTGCAGGCGGGTTATGAGATTAGGGTGACCACAGAAGGGGATGTGGTGTGGGAAAGTGGAAAGGTGGACGGTGATGCCAGTATCTGGGTGGAATATGAGGGGAAGCCCCTGAACTCACGTCGGCGCTATGAATGGCAGGTGCGGACTTGGAACGAGAAGGGAGCTGCCTCCGAATGGAGTGAACCCGCCTGGTTTGAAATGGGGTTACTGGAGCAGGACGAATGGCGTGCAGATTGGATCGGACATCCGGAGCGGACCACCCTACGCAGTGTTCCACCGGTGTATCTACGGAAAGATTTTGAGCTGGAGGGAGGGGTGAAACGGGCACGGTTGTATATCAGTGCCCGAGGCATATTCGAGGCCAGCCTGAATGGCGAGCGGGTGGGGGAAGACATTTTTGCGCCGGGATGGACAGACTACGCGAAACGTAACCAGTACATGAGCTATGATGTTACCGCCATGCTGAAGGATGGGGAAAATGCCATGGGAATCATTCTGGCCGATGGTTGGCACAATGGAAACCTGATGTGGCAAGGCATGAAAAACTGGTATGGAACGGATACTTCGATCCTCGCCCAACTGGAAATTCAAACGGAAGCGGGGGCACAGCTTTTTATCTGCACCGACGGCACCTGGAAAGTAGCAACAGGGCCTATTCTGGAATCGGATTTTTATAACGGCGAAAAATACGATGCCCGGGCGGAAATGGATGGCTGGAACCAGCCTGGCTTCGATGCAAAGGATTGGTTGCCCCCTCGATTGGAGACCACCCCAACCGGCAAGCTGGTGGCCAAAGTAGTGGAGCCTGTGCGGAGGCAGGAGATCTTAAAACCCGTATCGATGCACCAGGCCCCTGACGGGGAGTGGATCTATGATTTTGGCCAAAACCTGGTGGGTTGGGTCAAAATCACCATGCAGGGGGATATACGCACGACAGCTACCTTGAGGTATTCAGAAATGTTGCAGGCAGACGGCTCTTTGTATGTGGAAAACATGAGGAGTGCAGAGGTGACGGACCGGTACACTTTTAAGGATGAGGAGCCCGTGGAATGGGAGCCCAAGTTTACCTTTCATGGCTTTCGTTATCTTGGGGTGAGTGGTTTGCTAGGGGGGAAGGGGCCCGGGACGGTGGAAGCCGTCGTGTTAAATACCGATGCCCCCATGACGGGGGAATTTTCCTGCTCAAACCCCTTGTTAAACCAATTGCAGAGCAACATTGTCTGGGGTCAAAAGGGGAACTACCTGGAGGTTCCAACGGATTGCCCGCAGCGCGATGAGCGTTTGGGGTGGACGGGGGATGCCCAGGTCTTCGTGAGGACGGCTACCTATAATATGAATGTCTCGCCCTTTTTTGAGAAATGGATGACAGACATGCGGGACGCTCAACTGGACAATGGGCTCGTTCCCGTCATCATTCCCCGATTGGAAGAGGATGGGTCTTCTCCCGCCTGGAGTGATGCGATCACGATCTGCCCCACTGTGATCTACGAACGGTATGGGAATGAGCGCATCCTTCGTGAGAATTTCGAAGCGATGAAGGCGTGGACGGAATACCAACGGGAGAATAGCCATGACCTGATCTTTCCCAAGCAGGGAGTCTGGGCTGGATTTGGAGACTGGCTGGCGGTAGATGCCCCCGAACCGGGTGCGGCTCCCACTCCCAAGCGCTTAATAGGTACCGCTTATTTTGCTCACGGAGCGCATCTGGTGGCGGAAGCGGCGGAGGTCCTGGGCCTGCCCGAGGAGGCCAAACGGTACCGCGCCCTCAGTGAGGAAGTAAAGGCCGCCTTCCTGAGAGAATTCGTGAATGCGGATGGCCGATTGAAAAAGGAAACGCAGACCGGATACCTGCTGGCATTGGGGTTTGATTTGCTGCCTGATCAGTGGAGGGAACCCGCGGTAGACATCCTGGTGGAAGACATAGAGTCGCGAGGCTGGCACCTGTCTACCGGATTCGTCGGGACGGGTTTGTTGATGCCGGTTTTATCCAAGGCCGGCCGGAATGATGTGGCCTACCGGGTGCTCTTACAGGAAACTTACCCAGGGTGGCTGTATTCGATCCGCCAGGGAGCGACGACGATGTGGGAGCGCTGGAACAGCTATAGCCATGAGGATGGTTTTGGCGATGCGGGGATGAATTCATTTAACCACTACGCCTACGGAGCGGTCGGAGAATGGATGTACTCCGTGATCGCGGGGATCGATGCCTTGAAACCCGGCTTTAAGCAGATCCTGATCCGGCCACAACCCGGCGGTGGCCTGACCTGGGCCAAGGGAATGCTGGAGAGCCCATATGGCGTGATCTCGACGAACTGGACTCTGGAAGACGGGATCTTTGAACTGGAAGCGGTGATTCCCCCGAATACGTCAGCGCTGGTGGAGCTTCCGAATGGAGAGCGCCAGAACGTGGGACCGGGGGAATTCCAATTCCGTGTGGAACTCGAGTAAAGATTCAGGGAGACATGAGTCGCCCGTTTTCGGCGAGGCTCTCTGCCTACGCAAAAGCTACGGCATAACAGGCGGCGTACCATCCAAAGCTGGAGCGGTTTTCTGGAAAACTGCGGGATCGAAGCGGTCAGCGGTGGATCCGGGAAGTGGAGGGTCTATTCTGATCCCTTCGGTGCTGCCTTCCTCAAGATTTTAAGGTAATCCTCGGGAGAGACATCGAGGTAGGAATGACGGAAAAAAACGGCTCGGGTCTTTGGGTTGAGCCACAAAACGGTGGGGAAGTGCTCTACGGAATATGCCGACTTCATTTTTTGATTCTGTCTTTCCATGGCGACGGGCAGGCGGGACCGCCGGGGGAAGTCGAGCGAGACGGCGACTAGGTCGCGGTTTAATCGGTCGCGAAAGGCCGAGGTGTCAAAGAGCTCGACCTCCAGTTTCTGGCACCAGGTGCACCAATCCGAGCCATGAAAAAAGAGCAGGAGGGGCAAGCCCTGCTCTGTCGCGTAGGTCCGGGCCTCCTCGTAGTCGGTCCACCATGCCGGAGGGTCGGCGGAGGAATTTGCGGCCGTGGCAGGAAGAAGGGAGGAAAGAAAGAGGATGAGGAACCCGGGCACACACTTCCTCGCCGCCGGACTGAACGCTTCCCGGATGCTGATTCGATCAACCATGGGTCGAGACATAAAGCCTCTCCTGCATTTCCTTTTCAGAGGATGAATGCCTGGGATCTTTGTCTGGGAACTCATCAGAAGTGATAATGCCCACTGATGAAGAAGCTCCGCGGGAAGCGCGGCCCGTAGAAGTATCCCGCGTCCCGGTTGGGTCCGGAGGTGAGGTCGTCCTGGCGTTCGTCAAAGAGGTTGCGCACGCCCAGAGTGACATCGATGCGGGGAAGCCCACCATCGCGGCCCAGCTCGAACTCCCGGGTGACAGAGAGATCGACCACGAAGAAGGAGTCGGTACTTTGATTCAAAAAGCCATCCTCCTCGTTGAGGACTTTCATGGGTCCGGTGTAATTCACGGCGAGGAACGCCCGGTAATGTCGGGCGAAGGTGGTGTTCAACCGGGCGACCCCGCTCCAGCGGGGTGTTTCCAGGAATTCATCCTCGAAAATGCCGGGAAGCACCTCCTGGGCTTCGTCGTAGCGGGCGTCCAGATAGGTTGCACCGACCTCGAGGCTGGTTTCGGGGGAGAAGCGGAACAACGCGTTGGCCTCGGCCCCGTGAATGGTTGCCCCGCTCGTATTGGTGCGCAGCTTAAAGGCGTTTCCGGAAGGATCCGTGAACACCTGGTCGGACACGAAAAAGCTGTCCTGCAATCGGGTGTCGAAAACCTCCGCGTCCACCTGCAGCCGGTTATCCGCAAACGAGGGAGTCCAGACAAAGCCGCCCGCGTAGGAGCTGGACCGCTCTTCTTTCAGGCCGGGGTCGTTGAAGGTCCGGGTGGGGTCATCCAGGATTTCTATGTGAAAATCCTCGTCAAAGATTTCCGGCGCGCGGAATCCGGTGGAGAAGGAGGCCCGCAGGGTCCAGTCCGAGTTGATCGTGTAGCGAACCGCCGCCCGGGGCGAAAAAATCCAGTCCTCAATATCGGAGTGTTTGTCCAGACGGAGGCCACCGATCACAGTCACGGCGGCGTTCGGATCCCATTCGTCCTGCACGAAAAAACCCAGATTGTCGAAGCTGCCGTCCGCGATGGGATCCTCACCCGGTGTGGTAGCCAGGGTGCCATCGGTGCGGAGGGACCGGTCGCGGTCATCCCGCTTTTCATCAAAAACTTCGTCGTATTTGTATTGAACGCCGTAGGAGAGCGTGTGTTGTCCCAGGGTTTGCGTCACCAGCGAGTCCAGGTAATAGCGGGTGGTTTCGGTGAAACCATAGAGCAAACGGGCGTCTTCCACCGCCGCAGCGTATAGGATCGGGTCGAACCCTGTTTGGCTGGGGAGGGGAACATTCCCCACGCCCCCATAATAACTGTCGCGCTCGATATGGGAGAAGGATGCGCCCGCCTGGTAATACAGGTCGGGGGAAACGTCCTGTTCCCAGAACACACCGCCGCGGTGCCAGCCGTGCTCCAGGGCTTCCGCGATCTGGGTTTCGTGCGGCAGCAGTTCAAAGGAATCGCCCCCGCGGCGCTCCTCCCAGGTGTAGGCGTAGTTGCCGCTGATCTTGGTATTTTCGCCCGGGTAAACCCAGAAATTGGTGCCCAGGGTGTAAAAGTCTTTTTCCGTCACCTCGGTAAACCCGTCCCCGTTTAAATCGATTGCATCATTGGTCCGGTAGTCCCCAAACACCGAACCCGCCATTTGGTCATCCGCGGATACCCAGTCCCAGAGACCGACTGCGGACCAGTCGGAAGCCCCGTCGAAATTTTCGTAGGTCGTTTCAAAGTCCACCCCGCTCCGCACCGGTTCCCGTGGGATGATATTGACCACGCCGGCGACCGCTCCCGGACCATAGAGACTCGACCCTCCGCCCTTAACCACCTCGATCTGGTCGATGAATGCCGTGGGGATGTGCTCCAGCCCATACACGGCCGCCAAACCGCTGAAGAGTGGCTGCTCATCAAACAGGATCTGGCTGTAGCCCGTTCCCAAGCCCCGGATCTGGACCTCAGCCGTCCCACAATTCTGGCAATTCGCCTCCACCCGCACCCCGGGAAAATACTCCAGGGCCGCCGCCAGGTTGTTCGTGTTCGCCGCCTCGAACAGACTGCTCGCGATCAGTTCCGTCCGAATCGGGGTCTCCGTTTGCAAGCGCTCCGTTCGTGTCGCCGTCGAGACCACCTGGACTGGCGCCAGCTCCTGCACCTCGTTCTCCTCGGGAGCCGCCTCCAATGGGCTCCACACCAGACCCAGTCCAAGGACCAGGGCTGGTCCCAAGCTACTTGCCCTTGCTCTGCTTTCCATTCGAGTTCGATTATTCATGTTTTGTCAGATTTCGATAATTTTGTAGCTCTTGCTACAAATTGATAATGCTTTGTAGCCTGAACTACAAATAGAGGGTGTCAATGGAAATTCTGAATTTCCCGTTTCGTTTCCCTTCCCTGGCAAGGGATCGGTATTAAGGTCCTCATCTTTCCCCACCGTTTTGCCTTACGCGGTCTTTCACCGCAAAATAAAGCTCATCCAGCTATGAGTCTTGGGCTTCCGCAAGCGTCGACTACGGAGGATAAGATGATTCAAGCCCAGGGAGAAAAATCGATTGCCTGTTGGGTCGATCAGTCACCATTGCCGATGGATTCGCTCAAGAGAAACAAATGGATGGTTCCAGATTCTGAAGTCTCCTGACCCCTTGGACAAGGTAAGCCCAACCAGGCTCACTGCCTGGGGAGGACATGTCTTTGCGTCATTGCCATGAGAGGATCAGGTCTTTGATGGTGATCTCCGTTTGGCCTCTCTACGCCACTTATGGAGGGTGGGTTCAGTATACCCGTTGGCAACCGATTGTCCGTTGAAGATTAATTCCCGCGCGGCCTGGAAGGCGCAGTTATTATCGAAATTTGGGGCCATGGGACGGTATTGCGGGTCGCCTGCATTTTGCTGATCCACAATCGCGGCGACTTGGCGAAGGGTATCCTCCACCTGTTCGGTCTTCACTATGCCGTGATAGAGCCAATTGGCCACGTGCTGGCTGGATATGCGTAGAGTGGCCCTGTCCTCCATGAGGCCGGTGTTGTGGATGTCGGGGATTTTGGAGCAGCCGATTCCCTGGTCTATCCATCGCACCACATAACCGAGGATGCCTTGGATATTGTTTTCGAGCTCGCACTGAACTTCCGAGGGGGTGAGCTGGCGGCCGGCGGGAAGCAGGGGCGGGGTTAAAATATCTGCGAGGGAGGCACGTGTACGCCCGGCCAGCTCCTCTTGGCGGGCAAATACATCGACCTCATGGTAGTGAAGGGCGTGCAGGGTTGCCCCGGTGGGCGAGGGGACCCAGGCGCAATTGGCTCCGGCCCTGGGATGATCGTCCTTGGTTTCCAGCATGGCTTTCATCTCATCGGGCATGGCCCACATGCCTTTGCCAATCTGGGCACGATGGGGGAAGCCACACTCGAGGCCGACATCAACATTCCAATCCTCATAGGCGGTCATGAACGGTTCCCTCTTGATCTCGGGTTTTGGTAGCATGGGGCCGGCATCCATACTGGTATGGATTTCGTCCCCGGTCCGGTCGAGAAATCCCGTATTGATGAAGACGATTCGGTCCTGTGCGGCTTGGATGCATGTTTTCAAGTTAACCGTGGTTCTGCGTTCTTCATCCATGATACCGATTTTCAACGTGTTGGGAGGGAGGTCCAAAGCGTTCTCCACCTCCGTGAAAAGGCGAATGTTGAGGGCCACCTCATCGGGCCCATGCATCTTCGGTTTTACGACATAGATGCTCCCCGTGCGACTGTTACGCAAAGCACCAGAGCCCTTTAAATCATGGGTGGCCGCCAGGGCAGTGACCAGTAGATCGAGGATGCCTTCTGGGATTTCGGAACCATCTTCCAGGGTTACTGTATCGGTAAACATATGGATGCCCACATTGCGGGCAAGGAGGAGGCTCCGACCAGGGAGAGAAAAGGGGACGCCATCCGGGGCTTCGTATTCGCGGTCCGATGCGAGGTAACGGTTTACTTTACGCCCCTCTTTCAGGAAGGTGCAAGACAGGTTCCCTCTCATCAGCTGAGACCAATTCCGGTAGACGAGGACTTTATCCTCGGCGTCGACTGCAGCGACTGAATCTTCAAAGTCTTGAATCGTGGTCAAGGCAGCTTCGGCGAGCACATCTTTTATTCCGGCCTGGTGGCATGCCCCGACCGGATGATGTGGGTCAATCTGTATTTCAAAGTGGAGCCCGTTCTGGCGAAGAAGAACCGCAGAAGGACGGTTGGTGTCTCCCTCCTTTTGTAGGCCCCTCCACTGGTTTGCATCGATGAGTTCGGTCGTCTGTCCATCCTTCAGAAGGAAGAGCAGACGCGCTGAGGGGGTAGAGGCCGACTCTAAGCGAATCTCCTGAATATCATTGTGTGACCCTTGCTGCAAGGGACAAAACCGGTCCAGGAGGCGAGCGACCTCCTCGAAGACACGTTCAGCGCGGGCCTGGTTAAATTTGCTGCCGCGCGCTAAGGGTCCGGTGTCCTCCACTACATCTGTTCCATAAAAGGCGTCATAGAGGCTTTTCCACCTAGCATTGGCGGCATTGAGCGCATACCGGGCGTTATTGACCGGCACGACCAACTGTGGGCCGGCGACGGAAGCAATTTCCGGGTCAACGCCCGAGGTGCCGATTTGGAAAGTTTCCACCTCGGGCAAGAGGTATCCGATTTGGCGTAAAAAGGCCTCGGTTTCCGCCGGGGAGCGGGAAGGACGCTCATTGTTTGGGGTAGGGGCAAGCCAACGGTGGATCTGGTCCTGATACTGGTCACGCAACTGTAAAAGTTTCACGTGTTCCGCGGTGTATCGCTCTACCAGGTGAGCCAAGGTCTGGAAAAAAAAGTCGGTCGAAATGGAGGTACCGGGAGTGATCTCCTCGTCGATGAGTTGGTGGAACATGGGGTGGATACGGAGACCGTGAAGAACTGGGAACTGGCTCATGGTAGGAAAAGGCGTGTGGTTATACGCGTCTAGGGTATAACCACAAGAATTATGGAGAATCGTGCCAATCTCACATCGAACCGCATTCAAACATTTGTCTGATATCAGAAAGGGGATATTAGCCTCTTATTCAACAGTGTTGCTTTTGGAAAGCATACCCTCTTTGCCAGTGATTCTCTAAGTTAAACGGGAACATGGTTTCGGATAATAAATCCATCTCACCCTCCGTCGCTGGAACCTCCCGACCTGATTCCTGATCCAATTTATTCCCTTATTCACATGCCATCCCATACTCCAGAATCCCGTAGAAATTTTGTTAAAAAGGTTTCCTTCCTCGGCGGTGCCCTCGGGCTGGGATCTTTACAATCCCACGCCGCGGGGGGACCCCCCACCCAATCAGACTACTATATTACAAAGGCAACGGACTCCATCCGAGTGACCGGCATCCGGCGGGTCCGGGTGGAGTTGCCGGGTCCGCCGAGCCCGCGCACCTGGAATGCCACCAAGTTTTATGGGGGCAGCACACCGTCGGCAAAGTGGTTTGAACTGGAAACCGATGCCGGCATCATCGGACGCTCGTTTTATAAGGGGCCCTGGAGTTTGATAGAGGGTGAGGTGTATAACAAGTTGAAGGGTCAGAACATAATGAACCCCGAACATATCTGGCACCGACTCTATCATCACAAACGGAAGCCCGTGGCCAAGGGTGAATACATCATGGCCATCGGCTCAATCGACATCGCAATCTGGGACATTATCGGGAAAGCCCTGAACCTGCCCACCTATAAAGTCCTGGGGGCGTTCAGGGACCGGATTCCGGTCTATGGGGCGGGTGGATATTATGCTGAAGGGAAAACAGTCAGTGATCTTGTTAAAGAAATGGAGGGTCTCGTCGAAGAGGGATTTCGAGTGATCAAGATGAAGGTGGGTGGGGCCCCTCTACAGGAGGATGTTGAGCGAGTTCGCGCCGTACGTCAGGCAGTGGGTGAGGAAATTGAAATCATGATTGACGCCAACAACGCCTTTCGATCCTACGAGGCCATCACCCTGGGGCGTGCCCTCGAGCCCTACCGGCCGTACTGGTTTGAGGAACCCGTCATCCCGGATGACTACGAGGGGAGCGCGGTGGTCCGTAAAGCCCTCGATATTCCGATCGTGTCAGGAGAAAATGAATACACCAAGTGGGGGGTGCGCGACATGATTGCGGCTGGGGCAATTGATATCCTGAACGTGGATACGATTCGGGGCGGAGGATATACCGAATACCGCAAGTTGGCCGCCTATGCGGATGCTCATCATATTCCGGTCGCGCCCCATGGGCACTCCATGATGGCCCAACACCTGATGGCCTCCCTTCCAAACGGACTTATCATGGAAGTTTACCCGAAGTCCACCTTCTGGAGCAATCCGGTGTTTCCCCCTCCCGAAGTAAAGGATGGCCACATCATTATTCCCGATCATCCGGGAATCGGGCTGGAGCCGGATTGGGACCTGGTAAAGAAGTATGAAGTGCCCGCTTGATGAGAGGGACAGATCGATCCGATATTGTAATCCCAGAACACCTATTTTTCCTATGAACCGCAGAAAATTTTTTACTACCTCCGCCGCGGGGGCGGCCGGGCTCGGTACGCTTTCCCAAGCCGCCAGGGCCGACACGTCACCTTTCCCCGCTTTTGATGGGTCCCTTTCTTCTAATGGAGTGGCTGGCGGACTGGAAGGCCTAAATCCGAAGACGACCCGATTGCGTCGGGCCCGATTCCAACGATTTCTGAACACGGACCTGATCAAGGACAAAGTAAAGTTGGAGTCCCTGCGTGTGCTCACCCGGGACGGGGAGTATTTCATTGAAGCGCGGGACACCGATGGGGCGGTTGGTATCGCCATGGGGCACCCGAAACGCCTGGGACAAACCTACCCCATCACGGTAAAGCGCATTGCCAAGTTTTACGAGGGCAAGGACATGCGGGATTATGAACAGCATCTCGACGATTTGTATATCTACGATTCCACCTATAAATGGCAGGGCTTACCCATGTGGGTGAATGTCGCCTTCTCCGAAATTGCCATTCTCGACCTGATCGGGCGAAAATTCGGGGTGCCGATCCATGCCCTCATCGGGAGTCAGGTCCGGGACAGTATCGGGATCTACTACGCCAACGGAGACCGTAACCACTCGGCCCAGTGGGTGGTGGATAAGCAACTGGCAAATATTGCAGAAAGTGGAGCCAAGGCCGTCAAGTTCAAGCTTGGAGCAAGGATGGCGATGACAGAGCAGTCCAATAAACGGGATACGGAGCTGATTCCGCTGATGCGGGAAGCCTTGGGACCGGAGTATGTGATTTATGCCGATGCCAACGGCTCTTACGATGTGCCCACCGCAATCCACTTCGGAAAGATGATGGAGGAATACGATTATGGATTTCTGGAGGAACCCGTTCCCTGGGATTATCTTGACGAGAATAAGGCGGTGGCCGACGCCATCGATATTCCCATGGCCGGCGGGGAGCAGGAATCCAGCCTCTGGGCTTTTGAGTGGCAAATTGCGAATAATGTGCTCCAGATTGTTCAACCGGACCTTATCTATTTCGGAGGAATGATTCGTGCCATGCGAGTGGCTGCCATGGCGAAGGAAGCTGGGATCGTCGTGGTGCCCCATATATCATCCCGTGGTTTGGGGAGTCTTTACATGCACCATTTTACCTGCACCCTGTCCAACACGACGGACTTTCAGGAGTATAAGGGCGATGCCGATCCCATTCCCTACGAAGTGACCGGAACCGAGCAACGGTTTAAAGCTGTCGATGGGCGATTGCCCGTATTACAGGGACCTGGTCTGGGTATCACCATCGACCCGGATTATTTAAAAACCTTGAAGGATGCACCGGTTTAATCCCCCGGAGTTTGGAATCGAGGGATACCCCTCTCTTCCTACATGGGCGAATTAAAGTGGAGGAAGAACTGAGACGGAATAAGGGTCGCAGGTAGAGCTGCCGCAATCAACACGACCATAGAGCAATCTGCATTTAAATTGACGCGCTGGCCTTGCGATTTTGGCCGGCAACAGCTCAAGGTCCCAAAGGGATGGGCTGAAACAGGGGACCAGCGCCTCAATTTAAATACTTAAATTGTTCTAAATCCCACAAAGTTTAAACAGCCAGGCGCCGAGGACGCCACCTGCAATCGGACCGATGACTGGTATCCAGGCGTAAGACCAATCGCTGCTACCCTTTCCCTTGATAGGAAGCAGGGCATGAGCGATACGCGGTCCCAGGTCGCGAGCAGGATTGATGGCATAGCCGGTAGGCCCCCCCAAGCTCAACCCGATGGAAAATACAAGAATCCCCACAAGCATTGGAGTGATGTAGGACCCCAGGTTGGCAACCATGAGATCCTGGAGAGAAGCCACCGCAGGATCCAGAGTCTCTGGCGAGGCAGGGCTCGATCCGAGAGTGACTAAGGACATCACTCCGAAGACGAGAACGGCGGCCCCGATCGCCTCGGATATCAAATTTTGAACCGGTTTGCGTATCGCAGGGCCGGTTGAAAACACAGCTAGTTTCAATCCAGGATCCTCTGTTTCTTCCCAGTGGGGGTGGTATGCCAGCCAGACCAGCACAGCCCCCGAAAACGCGCCGGCCATCTGGGCGCCGACATAGCCCGGAACGAGGGCCCATGAAAAATCTCCTGTACTGGCAAGCGCCAGTGTGACCGCCGGATTAATGTGGGCCCCGCTGACACGGGCTACAGCATAGACCGCAATCGCCACTGCAAATCCCCATCCAGCGGTGATGACAATCCATCCAGCGTCTTTTCCTTTGGATTTATTCAGTAACACATTGGCGACCACGCCGTCTCCGAGTAAGACCAGGATCAGGGTGCCAATAAATTCTGCCAGGTATGAATGCATGATTGAGGATAGTTGAGGTTATCGGTTAGCAAGGGCCTCCCGGATGGCGTCTGCGGTTAGGGACACTTGGTAGTCCTTGAGGCGCTCAGCGATGGCCAGGGTCTTTTCGGCCGGATCGAGGGGGACTCCGTTGATGGAAAAAAGGCCCCACTTCCGGCGGGTGTCCATGCGGATGTACTCGGGGTCGACGAGCATTAGCATGATGGTGTCGCGGTAGAGGTCGTGGATCCCTTCGGAAATCTCCTCGATCCCCTGGTCGAGGCACCACTGAATCCACCCGGGATAGTTGTAAAAGGCAGCAATGTAATGAATACGGACCGCATCCCCCCTCCACAGGTCTGAGAGGGAATCCGCAACGGTTTTCATTCCGTCCTGATTCCCTCCGCTATCTCCCATGAGAATAATGTCATTAAACCCATTCAGCCGAAGACTTTCGGCAATATCAGTCAGCAGAGCCTGGAACGTTGCCTCACGTACGCCGATGGTTCCGGGATAGCGGAGATGGCCGGAGGGAGGAGAAAACTCGCCCTCGGGAACGTAGGGGACCACGGTTGCGACCAGGGTGTCGCCCAGTTCTCGCGCGATGGCTTCCCCGAGCAGGCGACAATTGATGTTGTGTTTACCGGTCACCATGTAGGGTCCGTTCATTTCAAGTCCACCGGTCAAGACCAGGGCCGTGGTGGCGCCACCCCGGATGGCATCGCGAACCTCCAGCCAGGTCATATCCTCAAGGAAAACTGTGTCGATGGCTGGAATCGGCCTGGGTTTATCCGGGTCCGGGGAGATGCGAGCTGGGTCGTCAAGCAGTTTGAGTCCCTTGATGGGATCGTTTGTTTCGGCGAAAACTGAGGTAGCCGAGGCGAGCAATCCGGCAAGCACGAGCAGGGGAAATGGGTTCATGGGGTATAGGGGTGTAGGGGTGGAATGGGGGAAGTGACGTTTAAAACTGTTTCAATTCCCCCACCATTTCGGGTGGAACCGGTTCCGGTTGAGCGGGTTTTCCGTTGATGGATACGTTTTCGAAAACGAAATCGTCAACTACTGAAATGAGCTGTGGGATCCGGGCCTGATCGATGTTCACGTTCTTCATTCGAATTTGGCTTATGGGTGCTCCGGCTTTCCCCACGGCGTAGATTCCATATTGTTCGGCGACCCCACAGGTGACATTTTCAATCAGGTAGTCGCGAAAAGTGGGTGGGTAGTGATTTCTCCGCCAACTATGGTAATCTGTTGTAAAACTAATAAAGGCTACAGTGCTTTTGCCCACCTCGATGTCGCGTACACGGACGTGTTCGACAAAGCCTCCGCGGTCCAGGTTGGCTTTGAAAAACAGGCAGTAACGCGCCTCGCCAATGCGGCAATTCTCGAAGAATACATTGCGGACCCCGCCAGACATTTCTGAACCGATTGCAAGACCGTTGTGGACCTTGGGCATTTCACAATTCCTCACGATGATATTCTCGCTGGGTTGTCCGGCTCGCCAGCCATCCTGGTCCCGGCCCGCCTTGATCGCAACGGCATCATCTCCGGTATTGAAGAGGCAATCCTCGATGAGGACATTGGTAGACGAGTCGGGATCTACCCCGTCATTGTTCAGATTGTAACTGTAGACCTCAACTCCGCGGATGGTGACGTGATTGCTAAACACAGGGTGAATGCACCAGAAGGGGGAGTCGACGAGTTTGAAATCTTCGAGCAGGATATTGCTGCACCCATAGAACTGAATCATTGGCGGGCGAAGGAAATGGCCCTTGCCGAAGATCCGGCGTTGCACAGGGAAGCCATCATTTCCCATTTGACGCAACAGCAGCTGGTCCGGCTTTTGTCGAGGCTTCCAGGTGGCAAATCCCTCCTTGGCCTGCCCATCCAGGATTCCCTTCCCCGTAATGGCAATATTGGTTGCCTGAAATGCATAAATGTATGGGGAGTAATTATAGCAGTCGGTCCCCTCCCAGCGGGTTAATACCACCGGAAGGAAGTCATGGGTGTCTTTGCTGAATAGCAGATGGGCCCCGTCCTCCATGTGCAGGTTGATATTGCTCTTCAAGTGGATAGGCCCCTTGATCAACCACCTCCCGGGAGGGATGAGTACCCTTCCTCCACCGACCTGATTGCATTGAAAAATCGCCTCTCGGAGAGCGGGGAGGCAGTCAATCTCTCCGCCGGGTTGGGCTCCAAAATCGATAATGGAAAATTCCCTATCTGGAAATTCGGGGATCCGGATGGCGGCAACAATCCGTTCAGCCTCGGCCCATGGGTCCTGCGGTAATGCTGAGAGAACCCCACAACCAAGGATTAATATAGTCAGGACAAAAAATCTATAACATTGCATTGTGAATGAGTGTACTGGCCTCTGCTCTGCCCGGCACCTCGGTTCGGGGTCAACCAGTTGACTCCGAATAGGTCTGAACGGGAGATCCCGGCTTTCAACAATTTGACTCTAAAGGGCTATGTAACTTGATAAGCCGAGCCGTTTAACTGTGTTTTGATCTCCCTAGCAAAACCCTTGTTACTTATGCCTCTCATCGACTTTAAACAGGTACTCATTCAAGCTCGAAAGGAAGCGTTTGGAGTCGGCGCCTTTAATCCAGTGGATTACGCCAGTACCCGGGTCATCATCGAGACCGCGGAATCCCTGGATGCACCGGTCATTCTACAAACGTCAGCCAAAACCGTTAGCTTTTATGGACATAAAGCGATTGCGGATTGGGTGCGTCATCTGGCGGAAGACACCACGGTCCCCGTGTCCCTACACTTGGATCATGGAAAGGACCTCGATATGATACGCGCCTGCCTGGACCACGGGTGGACCAATGTCATGATTGATGCCTCCGACCTGCCGTTTGAACAAAACCTGGAACGGTCCCGAACGGTTTATGAATTGGCTCAGCCTTATGGAGTCAGTATTGAAGCTGAAATTGGAGAGATTCATGGGGTGGAGGAAGACATTGTGGTAGAGGAGGGGCATGGCTCTGTGGTCGACCCTGAAAAAGCCGTCCTTTTCTGTGAGGCAATGGATCTAGGCGTATTCGCCCCGGCTATTGGAACCGCACACGGGATTTATAAAGGGGAGCCCAAGATTGAGTGGGACACGCTTGAGACGCTTTACGGCCGCATTCCCGGTCCTTTTGCCCTGCATGGGGGAACCGGGCTTGAGGATAACATTATACAACGTTGCATCGGGTTGGGGTGTGCCAAGGTAAATATCTCCACCCAGTTGAAGATCGCCTTCGTGGACGGGTTTTGTGATTACCACCGGGATCATCCCCAGGACTATGAGCCACTCAGGGTGATTGGCGGGCAAATGAAATCCATGAGCGAAGTGGTCCGGGATAAAATTACCCAATTTGGGGGGGCAGGGAAAGGCGCGGCCCTCTTAACCTCAATTGGAGAAACCATTTCAAACTAGGATGGATGCATTAATATTCGATTGCGATGGTGTCCTTGTAGATACGGAACGCGACGGGCACCGGGTCGCCTTTAATCAGGCATTCAGCCGGCAGGGGCTCGAGGTCGAGTGGGACGAAGAGCTCTACGGCGAGTTGCTTCAGGTTGGCGGTGGAAAGGAACGCATGCGCTCGTACTTCAGTAAGGCAGGTTGGCCGACCCATGTGACGGACAGGGATGCGTTTATCCAACAATTACATGCCAGCAAAACCTCAATGTTTCTGGACTTAATCCAGGCTGGAAGACTTCCGCTTCGGCCGGGAGTAGCACGAATAATCGATGAAGCGATCACGGCGGGTGTTCCCATCGCGGTTTGTTCCACTTCAAATGAACGTGCGGTCCAGGGCATTGTCGACGTCCTGTTGGGCGAGGTGAGAAGCCAACAGATCCAGGTATTCGCAGGAGATATGGCTAAGCGAAAAAAGCCGGACCCGGAGATCTACCATCTGGCCACTTCCTCGATGAATTTAAACCCTGGACAATGTATGGTCGTAGAGGATAGCCGCAATGGTTTGCTGGCGGCGGTGAGGGCGGGGATGCGATGCCTGGTAACCCTGAGCACCTACACTGGAGGGGAAGACTTTAGCGAGGCGGACCTGGTCATCCCTTCTCTCGATGATTTTAATGGCCATGCCCTGACCTTAGAAGATATTCTGACCCGCCTTCCAGCGATGCCATAACCCTAGCTTTCGACTTGTCCTTGTATCGAACCCCAGCCCCTGATGAGCGAACTGACCCTTAACGATGTAGAAACCATTGTCGATACCATGGCACAAGTTGCCCTGGACAATGAGAAATATTTCTCTGAACTGGATGGCCTGTGTGGCGATGGAGATTTTGGTACCTCCCTGGCAGGAGGGTTCAAGGCCATGCGTGAGCAATGGCAGGACCTCGACCGCACCACCCTCACGGCGTTCCTGATGAAGTGCGGGATGATTATAACCAGCAAGGTGGGCGGGTGCTCCGGTCCGCTATGGGGCACCGCTTTTATGCGGGCCGGATCCATCTTGAAAGGCAAGGATGGTATATCTTTTGACGATGTGGCCGCGCTCTCCCAGGCCGCCCAGGAAGGGATGATGGCCCGTGGTGGCGCCCAGCTGGGAGACAAGACGCTTCTCGATGCGATGCATCCGGCAACGGAAGCCCTGGTTTCTGCAGGCAATCAAGGGGCCAGCTGGAGCCAGGCCTTCGGTGCGGCGGCCAGGGCATCCGGTGAAGCAACGGAAACGGCGAAGTCCTGGGTGGCGAAGCGAGGCCGTCAGAGTTTTACCGGGGACCGCAGCAAAGACACCTTAGATCCCGGGATGGTGGCGGTCACCACCATTCTCGAAGCGGTGGCAAGTCGTTTTTCCTCCTGATATTCTTTTACTCATTCAAACGTTAACCCCGTCCACTCCAATGAAAAAATACGTCAACGATCCTGAACATTTTGTTTCCGAAATGATGGAGGGCCTGGTTCTCGCCAACCCGGATACCCTTCGCTGGAAAAAAGAACATAATATCATATATCGCGCCGATGCCCCGAGGGATGACAAGGTGTCGATCATACAAGGGTCCGGCAGCGGGCATGAACCCGCTCACATCATGGCTGTGGGAAAGGGAATGCTGGATGCCGCAGTTCCCGGCAACGTGTTTGCCGCTCCCCCCATGGACTATATTGTGGAATGTTTTCGCCTGATGAACACCCCCAAGGGCATTTTACACCTGGTCAACAATTACCAGGGGGACCGTATGGGGTGGGAAATGGCCCGCGAAATGGCAGAGGCTGAAGACATTCGAACCGAGTTGGTTGTGGTTAATGATGATGTGGCCGTAGAAGACAGCACCTATACGGTGGGACGCCGTGGAGTGGCCGGAAACTTTTTTGTGATTAAAGCGGCCGGGGCCGCCTCTGAGCAGGGAGCCGGATTGGATGAGCTGGTGCGTATAGCCAGCAAGGTGAATGATCAAGTGCGGACCATGGGAATGGCTTTGACGGGTTGTACCCCTCCGGCGAAAGGAGAGCCGATCTTTACCCTGGCCGATGATGAGGTGGAGATGGGTGTAGGGATCCATGGGGAACCCGGGCGCCGCCGGGACAAGATGAAACAGGCAGACGCCTTTGTAGAAGAGCTCTTTGAGGCGGTGTCCCAGGACATTCCCTTTGAGAAAGGGGACCGGGTAGGTCTCATGATCAATGGGCTGGGTGGGACGCCCATCAGCGAACTCTATCTGCTTTATCGCAAAGCAGCCCTGCTGTGTCAGGACCGGGGATTCGAGGTCATTCAAAACTATGTCGGAGAGTATTGTACTTCGCTGGAGATGGCTGGTTTCTCCCTGACTCTGGTCCGTCTGGATGATGAATTGGAACAGTTGATGAAAGCGCCAGCCGAGGTGCCGATCCGGGTCTTTTGAATCCGATTGAATCCGGCTGGTCTAACCATTAGATTTACGGGATGACTCGATTCCTCCCCCGTGGATTTGTTGCAAGGGTTCCTGCATGGATGTCAGGGGTAGCCGGCTTCCTTCTCGTGGGATGCCAAACGACCGATTCGACCTGGACTCCAATAGCAGGGCATGGGCAACGTATCAGTCAAATCGATCCGAATACCTCTCCTTTTCTTGTATCGGAGGGGGACGCAACCCGGGTGGCGGTGGAGCTGAGGCCCGTCGAACCGGGGATCTTTGAATTGAAACTGGTGCTGGAAAACCAGTTGTCGAACCCCGTTGCATTCGGTCCCTCGGAGATTGAAGTGGAGGCAGCCGGTTCCGCGATTCCTCTCGTCCTGGAACTGGAGGAATGCTGGCAGGTTGTTGAGCGCCGGATGCAGCAGGAAATGGATGGATTAATCGACAACGCCCAGCAATCCAGGAACCGGGCCTCCTCTGACCGACAGGGCATGTTGACGAGTTCGCCGGAAACCCATGGAACCGGTCCTGGCAGCGACTATCGGACCAATCGGCCCATGAATGACAATATTGGCTTTGGCCAAACCGAAGACAGCATCCGGCAAGGGATTGCGTTAGTGCAACAGCGCTATGCCCGAGAGGCAGAGCGCCTGGAGCGGGTGTATTTGCAGGAAGGCTACCTGGAGACCGGCGGCCTGGCAGAGGCGGTGGTGTGGATTGCCATAGCAGAAGATTTCATGCCGCCCCTCACGGTTTACCTCTATGTGGGGCCGGATACTCACTCCATTCAATTCAGGCCGAACTAGACCTGAATCTTGGCAAAGGGCGTTATCCAATAGTGAAGCGCTGAGCATCCTGTTGGATGGCCTTTTCATTCACCTCGAGGCCGAGGCCGGGGCCATCCCAGATGTATCCCATCCCGTCTTTGACAGTGATCTTATTGTGGAAATATTTCCAAAGCTCGCTGTGCCGCCGATTTCCAGGGTGTTCCTGGGGGCGGTGAGCCGTCCGGCAACTGACTACATAGTGGAAGTGGGCTGCGCAAAGTAAGGTAGGCCGGGCATTGTGGACTGAAATGGGCAAGTCGAAGGTTTCGGCGAGAGCGGCCACTTTCTTTCCTTCGGTAATCCCCGCCAGCTTGCTTACATCCGGATTGAGCAGATTGGCTTTTCCTTTCAGAATCAGGTCGCGAAACATCCACTTGGTGTATTCGTGTTCCCCCCCGGCGATGAACATGTCGAGGGCATCCGAAACCTGGGCGAGGGAATCGTAATGGTAGGCCGCCACGGGTTCCTCGAAGACGGTCACATTGAATTCTTCCGCCATTCGGCGACCGTTTAAAATAGCACGAGCCGGAGAATACCCATTGTTGGCGTCCACGTAGAGGGGAATGCCGTCTCCGATTGCCTCCCGAACCGCTCGCGTGCAGGGAATACAGGGATCGTCTGCGGGATCCTGATTTTCTTCACGAATTCCCAAGCGCAATTTGATGGCTTTAAACCCTTCCCCCACCAGTTCTTCGGCGTAATCCGCACATTCTTTCGGAGTCCGATACTGACCACCACCCTTGCTTCGGCTGAAGGATCCATAGAGTGGAATTTCGCTGCGAAACTTCCCGCCGATTAACTTGTAAACAGGAACTCCCAGCAATTTCCCCCGAAGGTCCCACAGGGCGCAGTCGACCCCGGCCAATGCTTGGGAGCCCAGGCCTCCGGGACCAATTTCATCGATTTCATGGAGGCACCTGGACCAGGCCGGTTCGGCATCAAACACGTCCATGCCTTCGAGCAATGGTTTCAGGTATGAGAAGACCACGGCGGCAACCAGTTCGTCCCCATCGTGCCCACATTCTCCCCATCCACTGGTTCCGTCATCTGCGATGACCTGAGCGTAAATGGCTTTTGGAACAGAGTAGGCTCGTACTGCTTTGATTTTTGCCCGGCCAAGCTCTTTGGAGAGAGCCGGGTCGGTCTCTTGCTGAGCAGCCTGAGCTGACTGGGCCGTGGCGGCCCCGGCAATTCCGAAGCCTGCAGGAAGGAGTGATTTACCTAGAAAGGAACGTCTGTTCATGGATGAAGTCGTAGGGTTGAAGGTAGAGCCAAGGGTAGGGCAGCCCCCAGACAAAGCCGTCTTCTTTGTCGGTCAAATGGTTGAATGGGGCCGTGCTCAGATTTTGAAAACACGCTTTGGGGCGCGTCTACAGGACACAGTGGGGTTTGATTCCGGCCACTTCCAATTGATCGGCATCGGCCCCCAATGGCCTTGGCCTCAGGGTATTCCCCTCGACCCAACACCCGTCTACCAGGTGGCGTTTGGCGATTGAGGGGATACCTCGCTCATTGCGGTGCAACATATCGACGACGAAGTCTACCGCCATCTGTCCGAGTTCAAACGCATTCTTGGTCGTGCCGGTCAGTCCATCTTCCACAGGCCCGAGGCAGTGATTGGCCAAACCGATATCGTCCGGGACGGAATACCCGAGTTGCTCGAGGGCCAGGCGCGGTTGTTTGCTCCGGGTCACGAGCACATCCGGCTTATGGGTTTCCAGCCAGGTGGCGAATTCGCTGATTTCAAAGTCACTGAAGAGGTAGGGAGGAATTTTTTCTATGTAGGGATTGCCGAATTGCTCGGTTAAGAACGCTCCCAACCAGTGATTCTCAAACCGCACGACGCTGGGCAGGGTCTCGACCAGGGCCGGCCGCCGGTAGCCGCGAAGAAAGGTTTCCCGCAGCACGACGGAAATGTTCCGATATTCATTGGGGGCCACCATGTGAAGTTTCGGTTTCTGGACCGAATATCCCAAGCAAACGGGAGCAAAATGTTCCCAATTCAGATTAATCAAACGGGGCTTCTCACTATGAGGAAGGAGTAGACCCACGATCCCCCGGTGATACAGAATATTACTCATCCGGTTATCGGTCATTCCCTCTTCATTCACCCAAAACTTTTCTATGCGATATCCGCGTTCCTCGGCCCGGTTTTTGGCGCCTTTGTAGTACTCAGGATAGTTAGATGAGTCTTTTCCCCACTCCTTGTCCTCGCTGGTAATCAGCCAGGCGAGGCAGGTGATATTCTGGCTGGGACGTTTCTCACTCCGGTAGGCAGTTAGTGCTGCTAAAAAGGGATCTGGTCGGTAACCAAGAGTCTCGGCTATTGTTTGAATTTTTTTACGTTTATCGGACGATATTTTTGGATTGTTCCGAAGGGCCAGGGACACTGTGGAGTAGTGGCAACCTGCCTTTTCCGCGATGTCGCGGATCGTAGGTCTTCTTTCCATATGAAGCTATTGATCAGGGGTATTCTTCAAGGCGACCTGCCTTGATTTAGGGGTAATGGAATCTTTATGTATACCTTCATTCAACAATCTAGCTCAACAAAATTCAACATGTTGAAAAGGCGGCCCCTTTGCCCCTAAAGGGATAGGGCTACAGTGGTTTATCGATGAAGCCCCCCTTAACAATCGCGCTCTATCCAGGAGATGGAATAGGAAAAGATGTCACGGCTGCTGCCTTTGAAGTGGTCCAAGCTGTGGAGACGCACACTGAGGGGTTAGCTGTGGAAGGGACCTGGTTGGATTGGGGATGTGACTACTATAAATCCCATGGAAGGGTCGCCCCCGTTGATTTCCTGGAACAGTTAAGGCCATTTGATGCGGTGTTCCTGGGAGCCGTAGGCTGGCCTGAACAATTACCCGACCATGTCACCCTGGAACCCCTTATCCAGATGCGGCAGAGCTTTGATCTCTACGCCTGTGTTCGGCCCGCTCGGACCTTTCCCGGGGTGCCCACTCCCCTGAAGGATGACCGAGCCCTGGATCTGATTGTCCTGCGGGAAAACTCGGAAGGCGAATATGTGAACGCAGGGGGGTGTTTTCACCCTGGTGCTCCGGAGGAAGCCGCCTTGCAAACGGCTCTGCATACGCGCAAAGGCGTGACTCGAATTCTGGAATATGGGTTCATCCTGGCCAAGGGCCGGCGAAAAAAAATTACCCTGATCACAAAGTCGAATGCTCAACGGTATGGCTATGTCCTGTGGGAAGAATTATTTTATGCGATGGCGGAGGAGCATCCCGAGGTCGAAGTGGACCGGATACACATCGATGCGGCAACCCTCCACATGGTTCGGGATCCGGGGCGGTTTGATGTGATTGTAGGTTCGAACCTTTTTGGAGACATCCTTTCCGATTTGAGCGGTGCGATTACCGGGAGTCTTGGGCTGAATCCATCCGCCAATTTGAACCCGGGCGCGAGCGTGCCCTCGTTGTTTGAGCCCGTCCACGGCTCCGCACCGGATATTGCCGGCAAGGGGATTGCCAATCCGACCGGGGCGATCCTGTCTGCGGCGGATATGCTTCGATTCCTGGGCTATCCTGAACCGGCGGAGCGGGTTGCCTCAGCGGTGGAAAAGGCTTACACCGACGGATGCAGGACCCCCGATGTTGGGGGGACGCTGAGCACCGAGGCATTCACCCTTGAGGTGGTTCGCCGTCTGTCCTGAATGGGATTCTAGAGCAATGTGCTCTAAATCTACGGGGCCAGGATGCTGTGAGCGTCAGCCAGGTCCCCGGTGAGGGAAAGCACTTCAACAGTGTGACCCTTTAGGGCTTTGGGCATGCCGGCTCTCTTTTCTAGCCTGGTGGTCCTTTCCCGCATTCAACATGGTCCGTACGTTCTTTGTCTTCACCACCCTGATTGGCATTCTCTTTGCCCCGCCAACGCTGATATCCCAGGAAACGGAACTGGGAAACCCGTCCCTGCTGCTGCTCTGGACCCGGGCCGGAGACCTGAATGGTGAGGCCGGGGCAGTAGAAAGTGCCGAGTTTGGACCGGAGGGAAAGACCATTGTGTCTGGCTCCAAATATGACAACCGGGTGGTCATGTGGAGGACCGACGATGGCCACCGGCTATGGGCTCAGGAAGTTTCCGATGAGGTGGAGCGGGCGGCCTACGCCCCGACCGGCGAATATGTTGTTTCTACCGGCGAGGATGAGGCGTTGACCCTTTGGCGCGCAGAAGACGGAAGCTTTGTGAAACGGGTTAAACTGGACGCCCCGGTAGACGGAATGGAGTTCTCCCCAATGGGGGATATTCTGGTCACTGGAAAGGAAGGCGGGCGGGTGCAGAAGTGGAGCTTTCCCGAGATGGAACTCCTGGCGAGTGTGGAGCACGGCGATACGGTTAATACCGTGACCTTCAGCCGGGACGGCTCGGTGGTGTATACGGGTGGAACGGATGAGCCGGCCACCGTGAAAGCCTGGCGGACCCGGGATATGTCCCTTCTTAAAACGTATAGGGTTCCCGAACCCGGGGCAGGGGTCATCAGTGTGCGCCTGTCACCGGACGGCAAATTTGTGGCGGCGGGTTTGCAGCTGGGCTGGTTGGGTGTCTGGGAGGTCGAGTCCGGTGAGCTGGTTCGCTGCTGGAATGTAAACGGAAGAAAAGTCGAGGCCGTGGATTGGTCTCCGGACGGGCACTACCTGGTCCACGCCGGGATTGATCCCTATATCTACATAGTGCGGTTTTCTGATCTATATAATGTCAGAGTTCCATTTATCTTCCGGGTGACCGCGGGCAACACCGAGTATTTGGACTTTTCGCCCAACGGCGCTTTTCTTACCAGCGGACACGAGGATGGCATGGTCCGCTTATGGATGTGGCGCTCAGGCGACCCGGATGTCCATATCAAGCATCATCGGCGGCTCCAACAGGATCAGAAAAAACGGGCAGAGGAGCGCCGGGCCCGGGATGGGACGGATAGTGACGATCGTCTGTAACAGCCTATGGACCGGGGGAAGAGCCTCGTGGCTCGGCGCAGCCCCAGGCGAAGACGAATTTGGGCTCAATATTGCGCTCGACCACCCGGTTCCTTCAGGATGTCGTCTATAATCTATCAATCTCAATAGTACCAAATCGTGAAAAAATTAGGATATATCGGGCTGGGTATCATGGGTGGATCCATGGTGCGGAACTTATTGAAAGCGGGTTTTGAGGTAACGGTTTATAACCGCAGCCAGGCCAAGATCGATGCCCTGGTGGCGGAGGGAGCCAAACCGGCTTGCTCCCCCAAGGAGGTGGCTGCTGCGAGTGAAATCATATTTACGAACCTTCCAGATTCACCTGATGTCGAGAAGGTAGCCCTGGGGGAGGACGGCGTGATTGAGGGGGTCCAGCCCGGAAGCATTTTTGTGGATAACAGTACCATCAAACCGGCGACGGCCCGAACGATTGCCCGGGCCTTTGCTGCCAAGGAAATCATGGCCCTCGATGCCCCGGTTTCCGGCGGGGATGTGGGGGCAAAAAATGGAACCCTCACCATCATGGTAGGAGGCGAAGCCGAGGCGGTTGAGATCGTCATGCCTGCCTTCGAGGCGATGGGGAAGTCGATTACCCATGTAGGGGATGCCGGGGCCGGCCAGGTTTGCAAAGCCTGCAACCAGATCATGGTCGCGGCTCAAATGGTCGCGGAAGGGGAATTACTGGTTCTTGCTAAAAAAGCCGGGGCCGACCCGGAAAAGGTCATCCAGGCTATCAAAGGAGGGGCGGCCCAATGCTGGACCCTCGACAATAAACCGGAACGCCTGTTCGCCGGGAACCGCAATCCTGGCTTTAAAGCCTATATGCAACTCAAGGATTTGGGTATTGTTGTCGATACGGCCAGGGAATTCGAGGTCTCCATTCCCATGACCAGCATTGCGACCCAGTTGTTCAATGCCCAGGTCGCATCCGGTGAAGGCGAGCTCGATAATTCGGCCGTGCTCGGCGTGATCGAGCGCATGTCGAATATTGGGTTGTTGGATTAGGTCTTTTAAACCTGTAGGAAGAGCCTCTTGTCTCGGTGGAGCCCTGAGCGGAGATGGATTACGGCTCGATCCGGTGCTGTCTACAATACCACGGGGTGTGTTGTTGGATGATCCGGCTCCCTCACCCCCTGCCGTTTTTTACCCTTACCGCAAATCGCGGTTTGTCAGGATCTCTTTGGATAGGGCGTTGTAGTCTTTCCTGGACTCCAGCCGTGACATGAAGAGGAAGAGTTGCAGTAATCCGCTGTCTTCGTGACCGGTGGTCATCAGGCGTCCGTCAGGCGAGAAATCGATGTACTCAATACGGCTGCAGGGGAACTCATGGATCAAGGTGTATCCGGATGTTTCATACACCTGCATGGTATCGCCATGGCCGCCGACAAAGAGAAAGTTCCCTTCGGGATGATAGGCGATGGCCTCCAGCCGGTCATCCACGTTGATCGTGGCAATTTCGCCCCCCTCAGGAAAACGGAAAACCTTCACCTGGTTGGCAAATCCGGCGACCGCAAAGCTGTGTTCGTCGGGATGAAAGCGAATGCTTTTTGAAGACCGCTCCTGGGCGCGGAGGTCGTGGATTTTTTTCCAGTCCTGGCTTACATCCCAGGCCATGACAAATCCGTGACGGTCATTCCGGTTTTCCGGGTCGGGGTTCATGCGGTTTCCTCCGGCAATGAGGTATCGCGTATCCTTTGAAAACTGGAGGCTATTCACGGTATTCCCAGCTTTAAGAATACGCTCGATCTCCCAGGTTTGGGTATTCCAGATCACGACTTCGCCCTTCTCGGATCCCGCCGCAACAAACCGGCCATCAGGGCTCCAGGTAATCCCGTCGAATCCTGCATCATGTTCCAGTTCCCGGATTGCTTCCCCATTGAGGTTCCAGATGGTGACTTTAAACGCTTCGTCCCCGGCTGCAATGAACCGGCTGTCCGGGGAAAAGGCCACCGCCTCGACTTCGGCTTCCAGTTGACGATCCCATACGGCGGTCCCATCGAGGACTCTCCAGAGGATCAGTTGGTAGGAAAACTTACTCCCGGAGAGAACAAAGCGGCCATTGGGAGAAATCACGGCGGTTTCTACCGAACGCAGGGTAGGAGTAAAATCCGCTACGCGCCGCCATAGCGGGATGATTTCGGGACGATCTTTCCGAAACAGGGTGGGCGGTTCCTTGGCTTCCTCGGCCGATATTCCCAGGCCGAGGCAGAAAAGGAAGCACAGCCCAAGCAGAATTTTAAAGACACGGAAGGGATGCATGGAAGGTTTGCTTCAGGGTTGAGATTGCATGGACTGATCCTGGTATTCCCGAACCATCTGGTGCCGTCGGCGATTCACGCTTGGATCGTCTGTCATGACGACCCAGAGGTGGATGGTGCCATCCTGGTGCGCGGAGGCCATGAGATTTCCCCGCTGGTTGAAATCCAGGTATTCGGCCTGGTCTCCGGCATGGAGCTGTAGGGCAGTATAGACTCGCTCACCTGAGAGGATGTCCTCCATTCGAAAGAACCGGAGAAAGGGGTCGGTTCCACCGGTAGCGATAAAACGCCCATCCGGGGAAAAGGCGAGAACCTCAATTTTTCGTCCACTCTGGTTAAAGTGGTGCACGAGGCTGCCCGTTTTCATGTCAAAAAGATAGATCTCACCGTTTTGGCTGCCGGTCGCGACAAATTGGCCATCCGGGCTAAACCGGCCGGTAATAAAGTGAAATCGATCCGCATCGAGGCCCCTGAGGGTATGTACCAGGGACCAATCTGAGGTCTTCCAGACCATGGCGGTCTCGTTGTGACCCGTAGCCAGCAAGTAGGCATCATCCGGAGAGAAATCGACCTCATTGATGGTATCACCGAGGTTGAGTTGAGTAATCATTCTGCCCTCCGGCATGGCGTAAACAGTGGCATAGCCTGCCCGTCCACCATTTTCCCCGGGAACCCATTCTCCTCCCGAGACCAGGTAGCGTCCATCATGGGAGAAGGTGAGTCCATCAATCCCCGCTGCCTCCTTGATTTCCTTGAGCAGTTCCCCGGTTTCAGCATCGAAAAACCGCAACATAAAGTCCTCGCTGCAGGAGACCACGATCTTCCCGTCGGGGGACCAGGCCACCCGTTCAATTTCCTGGGGCAGGGTTTGACGCCAAATTTCGGCGCCGTCCGAAGTTCTCCAGACAATAACCGTGTAATCAAATTTACTGCCGCTCACCAGATAACGACTGTCCGGGGAAAATTCTACAGACTCGATAGATCCTTCCTCCCCGAAGACATCGGCCAGGCGGGTCCAGACCTTGTTCAGCATGAGTTGCTTCCCGTCCCACCGTTGAAGGTTCTGGACCTGGGCGACTAAGGGGGTGTGTAAAAGAAGGAGCAGGAACCCGGCAGTCCATGCTCTACCCGGAATTAAAATGGATCTCTTCATGAATAGGTTGCTTAGGGATCCCACCATGAAGGTCACCCGTTTGCGGGGTCAACAAGTTGAAAGTCCTTCCGTCTTTCCCTCCGGGGTCCACGGACTCCATCATTCATCAAGTTATGCCCCCCTCCCGCTCCTGGAAAAACATCTACATTCTGCTGGGTCCCGTCCTGGCCGCCGTGGCTTACCTCGTCTTTCAATCAACATCCGGTGATCCCAAAATCGCCGGAATGGCCGCGACCGTTGCCTTGATGGCCGTGTGGTGGGTCACTCAGGCGGTTCCACTCGCCCTCACCTCACTGATGCCAATGATCTGCTTTCCTCTGTTCGGGATTCTGTCGACCAGGGCCACCGCTCAGAATTTCATGAATCCGCTGATCATGCTGTTTATCGGGGGATTTCTTATCGCCCTCGGCATGCAACGATGGAACCTACACCATCGAATTGCCCTTCATGTCATTTCGAAATTGGGTTACGGGCCAAAGAGCCTGGTATTAGGATTCATGGTCGCGGCGGCCATGCTCTCCATGTGGATCTCCAACACCGCCACCGCCATGATGATGGTTGCGATCGGGCTGGCCGTGGTCAAAGAGCTGGATGAGACGTGCCAGTCTGTTCATCGAGACAAGTTGAACCTGGCCATCATGTTGGCCATTGCCTACGGCTGTTCGAGCGGGGGCGTGGGCACCATTGTCGGGACCCCGACGAACCTGGTTTTTATTTCGCTTCAATCGGAGTTGTTTCCTGACATCCGCGAGATCACCTTCGGGAGTTGGCTGATCTTTGGTGTGCCCTTGACCATGGGTCTGGTCGCGATCAATTGGACCATGTTGACCCAGGTTTTTTTGCGGAAAATTGGAACGGTCGAGTTAGACCGGACCTTTTTTCTAAAGAAAGTCCGGGAGCACCCGGCTATGTCCTATGAGGAAAAGGTCATTGCCGTCATATTTGGCCTGACCAGTGTGCTTTGGGTTTTTCGAAAATCGATCACCGTGGGGGACTTTACCCTGCCGGGCTGGTCATCCTTCTGGCCCCCCCTGAGCCGGCTTGACGATGGGGTGGTGGCTATTTTTATGGCGACCTTGCTGTTCGTCATCCCTGCCCGGAATGAAAAGAGCCGACTGCTGGAAAAGGATGTGTTCAACAAAATGCCGTGGGATATCATCCTTCTGTTCTGCGGAGGGTTTGCCCTGGCGGGAGGATTTCAATCGAGCGGGTTTTCAGAATACCTTACAGGCGGTTTCACTGCGCTGAACGGTCTGCCTCCCGTTCTGATCATTTTAATAATCTGTTTCTCGCTTTCCTTTTTAACCGAATTTACCAGCAACACCGCAATGGCTGCCATGGCTTTGCCCGTGCTGGCGGCTCTCGCTCCCAACCTGGGTATTCATCCATTCCTGGTTCTGATTCCGGCCGCCGTGGCAGCTTCCATGGCCTTTATGATGCCCGTGGCGACACCACCCAATGCGATCATCTTTTCCAGCGGCAAGGTGACCGTTCCCCAAATGGCCAAGTTTGGCTTTGTCTTGAACATTCTCACCGGTTTTTGGGTGGTGATGATATCCCAAATGCTGCTACCCCTCATCCTTGAATAAACCCGTATCAGAAAAACCATCCCAATCCATCCCGTGAGCGGATTCTGATTGGCTGGAGGGATGTATGGTTTTATCTTCCTGCAAAAGCTCAATTCATTGAACATGGACCGAAGAACATTCCTTGCCGGAGGCACCGCATCTGCCTTATCCCCCCTTGCTTTAAAGGCCGTTAATACTTCTTCCTCTCATCCGCGTGAGGAGGATATCACCGCCCCGCCGGCGCGCTTTATTCAGCAGAGATATTTTCGACAGCCGGTCATCATCGAATCGATGGATCTCTTTCACCACGATGGATCCTGGTTTGTTCGTGCTCGTTCCAAAGATGGGGCGGAAGGGTGGGCCATCGCCCATAATAATATGCGGAATTATTATCCGATTTTTACGAATATCATAGCGCCCAATTTTGTGGGGCGTGATGCCCGTGAGCTGGATCAACTGGTCGATGATGTGTATCTGGTGGATGCCAATTACAAATTGCAGGGTCAGCCCTTCTGGGTTCCGGTGGCGTCGGCAGAGTTTGCCGTTCTTGATCTTCTCGGAGCGATCTCAGGGAAGGCCGCCGGGGATATTCTTGGTGGGATTCGGCGCCGGGAAATCCCCCTCTATATTGCCAATAATCACCGCAACCATGACCCGGAAGATTCCTTGCGCCGGATCGTGGCCTCAGTGGACAAAATCGATGCCCAGGCGGTAAAATTTAAACTGGGGGGACGGATGAAGGTGGTAGATCAAATCCCTGGACGGACCAAAGCGCTCATCTCCATGGTGGCGGAAGCACTGGGGAGCCGATGCACTCTCTATGCCGACGCCAACTCATCTTACGTGGATGTAGATTATGCCATTCACATCGGGAAGCTTCTCGAAAAGCACGGCTTTGCCTTTTACGAGGAACCATGTCCTTTTGACTACCTTGAAGAAACGAAACGTGTGGCCGATGCGTTGGATATCCCTATCGCCTGGGGGGAACAGGAAAGCAGCCAATGGCGTTTCCAGTGGATGATACGCAATGGTGGCGTTCAGGTTGCCCAGCCGGACATCTTTTATTTTGGCGGCCTGATTCGGTCCTTGCGGGTAGCCAAGTGGGCTGAGCAGCAGGGCCTGCCGGCAACACCTCACATTTCTGGTGGAGGCTTGGGCTTTCTCTACATGGGAATCTATGCCTGTTGCTGCCCGAACCCGGGCGCTTTCCAGGAATACAAGGGAATCAACCGGCACTTCCCCTGGGAGAGTACCGGGCAACCGTTTTCAATCAAAAACGGGGTGATGACGGCTCCAACCGGGCCGGGTATCGGCGTGAGATTCGATCCGGACTATCTCAAGAGCGCGAAACAGGTTTCGGCGCTGTAGCAGCGTCGCTGCTATTCCTTATCCCTTAGAAAAAATCGAATGGTGGAGCCTGGCTTGCGGGCCACAGGAGCGTGGAGTTCTTTAATTCCCGGATGCCAGCTGTAGGAAAGCGGTGTTCAGGAGTTGTTCGGCCTGAGTTAAGCGCTCTATTTCATTTGCTGTCCAAGTCTTTTCCTCATCCAATTGTCTGCTCTGTTTTTTCAGCATCCGGGTTGTCTCCTCGGGTTGTGGACCGCCGATGCCCTTACGGACTTTAACAAATTCCAGGGGATCAATAACCTGACGGTATTGTTCTTCGGAGAGGGGGATGGGCCCTGCTCCTATGGATGCATAGACCTCCTGCACTTCAGCCCACTCCAATTCATTAGGGGCTTTCCTGTGGTTTCTCCCGTAGGTTGTCAGTTCGGAGGCGGCTTTGTAACCCACCCGGTAAGGCACTCCCGCTTCACGGAACAGGGTGTCCGCCAGTTCCGTCATGGTGGAGTAGTCCCGATTGATGTGGGCTTCCAACACGTCGGGATGAACGACCACGGCGCGCAGCACCTGAATAGCCGTATTATACATTAACCGGATGGCGGCCATTGCGGGAAATAAGCGCTCCATGGCATCCTCCCGTCCATCCTTAATCTCGTAAAAGGGTGTGTTATGCCCATAGAGGATCATGGTGTTGGCTTCTCCCAACACATTGCTGCAGCGTAACCGAAGCCGTTCCAGAATACTGGGACTCCGCTTTTGCGGCATGATGCTGCTGCGGCCCGTGACGTCAGAGGTGAGCATAACTCCAGGGATGGGAGCGTCATATTGAATAATCAGACTCTGGACGAACCGGCCGAGATTTAGCGCAGACAGGCCAAAAGCCGAAACCAGCTCCACCTTGCTGTCCACAATGGCCCCGCTGATCGCATCATAGGAATTCTCGACGAGGCCCTTGAAACCGAGCAGTTCGGCCAGGCGATCCCGGTTCAGGGGAAAGCCCGAAGTGGTGAAGGCGGCGGCTCCCAGGGGGCTGGTGTTCAGGCGGGCATAGGCCTCCCTTATCCGGTCTGTATCGCGTTGGAGGACGGCGTCATAAGCCAGGAATATATGGGCCAGGGTCGTCGGCTGGGCCTGCACTGCATGGGTATATCCGGGAACAACCGTCTCGATATGGTCTCCGGCAATCCGGAGAATTTCTGTCCGGAGCGAGGCGATGCGTTCCAAGAGGTCGAGGGTCTCTTCACGGAGTCGCATCCGGTTCATGACTGCGCCGAGGTCATTTCGGCTGCGCCCAAGGTGCAGGTTGGAGGCCTCGGGACCGATTATTTCCGTTAATTTCCGTTCCAGATGGAGGTAGTTGTCGGACCGATTTGCCCCGGGCCGCTGATATTCAGGTATGGCCTTCTCCAGGGCTGCCGCAATCCGGACACATTGGTCCCGGGGGAGGATCCCTTCCTCCGCCAGCATGACGATCTGAGCCTTATTGGCCTCGATCATATGGTGGTGGAGGTCACGTAATTCCTCGGGATGAAGAGGCAGTGCCAATGATACGATGGCCAGGGCAAGATGCGTCCATGTGTTCAAACCGCAACGACGAGTGCTCATGCCCTGAGTGTTTTTGCCCCCTTCTTCCGCGTCAACGGAAGATCCTGCCAACCTGTTGACGGACGCCGGGTAGTCAGCACGGCCCTGATGGTCTATGTTGTTCGTGAGGCAGTCCTCCCCTGCCTCTCCGTTGCAGGAAGGGCCAGATCGAGCCGTGATCCGCTTCCGACCAGGGCTGCACCGAGACAGGAGGCTCTTCCCGTGTGATCCTGCAAAAAAAAGGCCGGCTGCGCATCGCAACCGGCCTTTTAACTTAGAATAAACTAGAAAGGGTTCCTATCGGTTAAAGTTCCCAGCGGATACCCAGGATGTAGCTGCGGCCGATGCCTTCCAACTCTCTGAAGAGACGGACGTCATCAGGACCGCCTTGCATCCGGCGGGTCGAGTTATTGTCGAGGACATTTTGGATATCAAAGGTCAGGGTGACCGGGCGATCATCCCCGAAGTAGGGGAGGCGCCATTGATAGGCAAAGTCCAGGGTCTGGGTTTCATCCCGTCCACTATCGTTTTGGGTGTCACTGACGGTTTGGCCATCGTCTACATTCAACCCGAGGATTTCATAATTGATCCCGTTGAAATTATAGGCCAAGCGAGCCGACATGGTATCGGATTCCCAGAAAAGCTGGGCATTTCCGACATAGTCGAATTGGCCAATGACGTAATCGCGGCTGATGTTTTCGTCAATTTGGGAATCCCCCCAGACGCGGGTGTAATTTCCAAGGAAACCAAAATCGCTGAGGAAACCGGGAAGGAAGGTGAACTTCTGCTGATAGTTGGCTTCCAGCCCGGTGAGCTTCGCCTTATCTCCGTTTACGGGGCGAATGTAATTGAACCGGTCAAGTGTTGCGATGTCCGGCGGGGCATTGGGATTATCTGCAATTGCGTCACGGGCTACGTCCTGAAGATATGGGGGGAGATCGGAAATCGCGACATTTTCGAGACGGATTTCCTCAGTATATTCGAAGTTTTCAATCTCCTTATAAAACGCACCCAGGGCGATGACCCCTCCCTGTGGGAGATAATATTCAAACCCTAGGTCGTAGTTGACCCCCTTAAAGGGCTCCAGCTCAGGGTTACCCCCCTCGGCAAAGAGAGACCCGATAAAGGGGCTGTTAGGATCGGTATCGTCTTCCTGCTCATACTCGAATTCGGAGCTGAAGAAGGGGCGGAGATCGTAGTAATCCGGTCGACCGATGGAGGTCGTGGCCGCTCCGCGAAATATCAGGTTGGGCGAAGCTTCATATCGCAGGATGAGGGCAGGGAAGAAATCGTCATAGGAGTATTCATTCTGCCCGTCACGGGCTGTAATGTCGGTCGTAGTTTTCTCGTAGCGGACCCCGGCAATGACGCCCCATGGACCAGAAGTCCAGTCAGCCTGGAGATAACCAGCATGAATGTCTTCTTTTACAAAGTAATCCTCATCCAGGGTGTCGCCATCTGGTTCGAGGATACTGGAATTTTGCGCCAGGTAGGCATCGACCAGGGCCTGGTCTCCAAAGCGACCATGGTCGACTCCATACGGTCGGGCAGGAGCAAACTCATCTGCCCCGAGGAAGTCGCGCATGAAGATTGCATCGTCCTGGTCGATCTCAAAATCGAAGTTACCGTTGAGCTGGTCGCGGTCTCCAAATCGACCTTTGTAGCCGGCGGATACCTTGAGGGTGCCGGCATCCAACTCGAAGGTCCTGGCCAAGTTGACGAGGGCGGTATTTTCCTTGGCCTCGGACAGGTCTTCATTGCGAATCCGGTAATCCCCCCGACGGCCGACATGGAGTGCATCCGGATCGTTCAACCAGAACTGAAGCTGTTCATAAAAGACGATGTCCTCGTTTCCATTGAGGATTCGAAGGTCGGCAATGCCGTCACCCCGGAAGCCAAGATCCTGTGAACGGGCTTCCCAGCGGGTGCGGGTCCGGTTCAAGGAGCGGTTGGCCCAGGATTGGGAGATGCGGTAGTCCAGTTCCCAAATACCCTGGTTGATGTCGTGGGTACCTTCGAAGAACAGGTTATAAGTTTTCTGCACCTTTTCCCCAGGGCGGACGCGACGGCGGATCCGGCCCCCATCAACATATCCTTCCACGACAACGTTGTTATCATCAAAAGTGGTGTCGGTGGTGTAGTCCGAACCCGACCCAAATCGGATTTGAGCCCTGCGGCGGAGCTCCTCATCGTTAAACTGGGATACGAAGGCCCCCACTTTGAAGAGAGAGGTTTCGTTGGGTTTCCAGTCCAAGGTGATGTTCCCTCCCATGCGGGTCCGCTTCAGGTCGCGCCACATCACATTATAGTCACCAATAATGAAGTGGTCACTGTCGAGATCGACGTCATCACCGGTGGCTAGATCCAGTAATTCATCGGTGCTGCTCCAATCAATATCGATATTTTTAACGGCAGTATTGTTTTCCTCGTAGGAGGCGGTAGCTATGATGCCGAATTGGCCTTCATTCCCGAATCGGGTGCCGTAGGTAATTTCACCGGAATAGCGGCCTTTCTGGGAGAGGTCATTGTAACCGACCCGGACACGGGTATCTAGAATCGGGTTGTCCAATTCCGTGGCGCTCTTGGTCCTGAGCTCGACGGCACCCCCGATGGAGTCGGCGTCCATGCTGGGGGGCACAGATTTGAAAATCTCAATTCCGCTGATGAGGGTGGCGGGGATCGTGTTAAGTCGGACCGAACGGTCGCCACGTATCCCTTCCGCTGCGACGGTGGACTCGGGCGAGGGCAAGCGGTCACCGTTGATGGTGACCGCGTTCAGGCGGGCGTCGGTGCCCCGGATAAAGATCCGCTCAGCTTCACCCCGGTCCTTTTGAATGCCGACCCCAGCTAAGCGGGAGAGGGCTTCTCCAATACTCTGATCGGGGAGGTTGTCCATGGTTTCCTCGGAAACGATGGTTGAAATGGTAACCGCATTCTTCTGTTCTTCCAGGGCAGCCAGAGCACCGGCAGCAATGGGCCTGACGGTGAAAGCTTCGAGCTCCTCGATTTCATCTTCATCCACTTCTAGCGCTTCCTGACCAAAAGCTGAAAAGGGAATGGCCAGGCACAAGGAAGCGAGCAAAGGCAAGCCTTTGCGAACCAGTATGTTTATATACTGAAGCATCATCATATTCTTCATAGTAGTTTGTTTGGGGTTATCCTCTTGTGCCGTTCCCGGGGCAGAGGGAATGCGAAAGGAAAGGCTGTAGAATAAAGAGATTGATAGGGTGTCTATAAAATTACGCTGCACCTTCTCTATCTCCCATCCTTTATCAGTTAACATTGTTGAATAAGTTAATCGGTTCTTATTTATAATTATAAGTTATTGAATATAAGATACTTATGTTATAATTTTTCAGTTCGATTCATTCAACTCTTTGAATGCAAATCCCCTTGTTACCCGGTTGACCCAGGCGGACACTGTCAGGCGATCAGCATCCCCTGTGAAAATGAAATTAAAGTTAGCCTATCTCCTTTTCAGTCCCTTCCTTCTCCTCGCTGGTGAGGCACCGTTCTGGGGGCTCACCTGGGAGGAAGCGTCGGTAGTCCAGAAGGGAGACAGCTATGACCCCAACCAGATTCTGGACGACTTTGTGTTTGGGGCGGTCTATTTCCGGAGGACCAACCCTCCACCGGAGGATTGGGCCCGCGACTATGCCCAGGCGGAAAAAGACGGTCATAATATCTTTCGCCACTGGTTCCTCTGGGGCGCTATCGAAAAGGAACCCGGGGTGTATGACTTTTCTGAATACGATCCCCATTTCGACCTGGCCGCAAAGCATGGAATTAAGGTGATCATAGGAGAGATGTTGACCTCGGCTCCGGAGTGGGCCTTTGCCAGGTGGCCGGAAGCTCGCCTGGAAAATCGGGATGGCACGCGGGACCGCAGCGGAATGAATGCGGCCGTGATTTCGGGCGGATTTCCCGGGTTGAGCCTGAATCATCCGGAAGTCCGGGAGGCGGCGGGAAAGTTCCTTCAAACTATGGCGGAGTATTACAAGGACCACCCGGCCCTGGGGGGCTACGATCTCGCCAATGAAATGAAGTTTCCTCAAAGCCCCAATGGTGAGCAGGCTGACTATGATTTTGGCCCAGCCACCCAGCGAAAGTTTCGTACCTGGTTAAAACATCGCTATGGAAGTTTGGACCACCTGAAACGGAAGTGGAACCGGCTCGGCTATACCGCTTGGTCTCAAGTGGAGGCCCCACGGCACCATGGACCTTACCCGGACGTTCTTGATTGGCTGGAATTTCGGCTGGATGATTTTCATGAGCAGGTCCAGTGGCGGGCCAATGTCTTGCGTGAGGTGGATCCGGACCATCCCATTACCGCGCATGCGAAGGGGTACGCGATGCGCCGCATGGCCACTTCCGTCAACAACGCCTGGATGGGAGCACCCATTACGGAGCTCTACGGGTTTACCTGGTCTCCTCCGAGCCAGGGTTTGGACGCCTGGTACCAGATGCATGCCGTGGACTTGATTCGCTCTGCCTGCCAGGGGAAGGACTTCTGGTATGCTGAAGCCTCCAGCGGAGATAAGTGGACCTCCGGGCGTGATCGCGACGACGGGAAAATCATGCTCCCCCGGGATATCGAACTCATTAACATGTTGGCCTTTGCAGGAGGATCCCAGGGGATTCTCAATCCTCGATGGCGTTCCCTCCTGGCTGGACCCCTTCATGGAGCTTACGGCTATTATGCTCTCGATGGCAGCCCGACCCCACGTTCGGAGATCGCATCCAAAATGGCCAAGTGGGGCAAGGCTGCTGAAAGCAAGGCACTGTGGGAAGCGGATCCGGTGCCGGGGGAAATCGGTATTCTGGTGGTTCCGGAGTCGCAATTGTACCTCTATGCCTACGACCTGGAGGAGGACATGTATCCGGAAACAGCAAGAGGAGCATACCGCGCCTTTTATGATCAGCAGATACAAGCGGACTGGGTGTATATCGATCATATCGATGAGCACGATCTGCTCTACCTGCCAGCCCCCATGATGTTGAAGGAAAAGACGGTTGAGACACTCAAGCGTTGGGTGGTGGACGGTGGCACGCTCATCAGCGAGGCTGCCCCCGCCTATGTGACTGATTTGGGTTGGGTGGGCGAAACGCAGCCGCGCTTTGGTCTGGATGCCGTGTTCGGGGTCATGGAGGCCGACGTGGAATTTGGGACCGACCTGAGCGAAGGCTTGATCCTGGATAGCTGGGGACACGCGGTCCCATTGGGCTGGAGCCGTCAAGAGTATCAGCTTAAGGGCGGGCAGCCCCTGGCCCACTTTTCCAATGGCGCCCTCGGCCTGGTGGAACACCGCTACGGTAAGGGACGGACATTGCTGATCGGCGCCAACCCGGGTCATGCCTATTTTCATGACCCCGGGCAGCCCTGGGCCGCGTGGTTCTCCTCCCTGCTGGAATGGGCCGGCCAAGAGAAACACCTGGACGTGAAGACTTCCGCTGAGGGCCTGGTCGCCCGCCTCCACCGGCACGAGGATGGCCGTCACTTTCTTTGGGTGGTCAATGGCAGTCTCGATACCGTCAAGGCTGACATCGGGCTGAACTCAAACCACGGGATTGTGAAAGACCTCGCCCTGAAATGGGGGAATAAACCGGCGGTTTTAAAACAAGGCCGCATCCACCTGGAACTGGAACCGCGTCGCTCCCTGGTCCTTGAACTCATCACTTCCAACTAAACGGACAGGAAGCCGGTGAGGACGGGCCTGGCCCGGCCACCGTGTATTCTACCAAAGATTGGGGTGTTGTCCGGGTCTGGACCTACATGACCGACGATCCACACTGAGTCAAACAAGTCCAGGCCGAGGAAACCGAGGCCCGGGGCAAGACGAACCGGTAAGCCGGTACTCGGTGTAAGAAGTAGCCTCTTGTCTCGGCGTAGCCCCTGGCAAGACGGTTTATGGCTCGATATGGGATGTCTGGTGTGCCATCGGGGAGTAAACCCTCTTCCACCATGGGGTGTGGGACCGAAAATGTGGCCCTACCGGCTCCCAACCCCCTTGATAAACACTTCTTGTCCCTGGATTTCAAGCGGAGCTCCATGCTCATCGAGGACCGATTTCAAGTAGCCGAGGAGCTCGCGGCCTTGTCCATGGTTGGGGTCCTCCAAAAAGACCTTTAGCCCGTCACCCGGACGCCAGGTGGGAACAAAGCTGACGGAATGTAGCCCGGATTCATGCGCCACCACACGGACAAGGAGTCCTTCCCTGTGTTTCTCTTTGCGGAGTGGATCGTCAAAAAGGAATTGGCCCGCGGAGTAGAAGATGGGTTTTTCTCGGTAGACTTCAATCGACTGAAAGGCGTGGGGACCGTGCCCGAATACTACGTCCGCCCCGGCTTCAATCACCGCATGAGCGATGTCTCGCTGGTAGGTGAGGACATTGCGGGTATTGGACACGCCCCAGTGGAAGGAGCAGATGACAAGATCCATTTTCGCCTTGAGCGCCTTAACGGCGGCGACCATCTCTGCCTTGGAATCTTCATCCAACCAGGTCAGGACGATGGGGGGCTGCCCCGGCTTATCCAGGTTGGGGGGAGGTTGGTAGGCCGTGTGGGCCTTGATTTCCGCAATTCCGGGCCGGATGTCGGTCGCGGCGTGCTCAAAGGGGAAGACCGTCCCCGCAAGGGAGAGAAAGCCGATGTGGAGGCCGTCCACCTCCCGGATCACCGGGGCCAGGGCTTCGGTGCGGTTGGCCCCCCCTCCAGCGTGTTCGATGCCCGCCAGGTCCAAGACCTTAAGGCTCCGCATGAGGGCCTGCCAGGGCCAGGTGACGTTATTGGCTACGCCCACCACGTCGATACCGCCGGCAGCCAGTGTATGGACCTGGTCCGGTTCGGAGTGAGTCCATGACTTGTGAGGGATGTCGCGGACGCGAGGGTCCTTGGAGCTCCCGGCCAGGGGCCCCTCCAGGTTGACAATGCGCAGGTCGGCCTCGCGCAGGGTGTCGATCACCGTAGCATAGGCCTCATTCGGGTCTGTCCGGTGCTGGATATTGGTGTCGCCCATCAAGAGGATGACGGCGCGCTCATCCGTATTCTCCTCCTGCCAGGGCCACGGGGCGGAGTAAAGGAGGCTGGAGCTTGTGAAAATAAGTATCTGGAATTTGAATACAATTCTCATTTCGCCTTAATTTCCTTAAAAGAGACAAATGTATTGGCGTTTGCCTCCTCGGTATAGCCGTCCAGCTCGGCGAGCAGAGTGCGGATTGTTGGCTGGAGCGATGGGTGGTCCGCCAGGTTAGTCAGCTCAAAGGGGTCGGCGCGCAAGTCGTAGAGCTCGAGTAGGTCAGGCTCGTCAAAGTAGCGGACGAGTTTCCATCGCTCGGTCCGCAAGCCCTGCCATGCGGGAACGCTGGTATAATGGGCTTCAGCCAGGTATTCGATGTAAATGGAGTCCCGCCAGGCCGGGACAAATTCGGATGAGAGCAGGGGGGCTAGTGAGTGCCCTTGGGTCCCTTTCAGTGGTTTTGCGCCGGCCAGCTCAGTAAACGTATCGGCAAAATCTGTGGCGAGGACGAGTTGGGACCGGACGGAACCCCCTTCGATCAAAACGGGATACCGGATGTAGAGGGGGACGCGGATGGAGGCTTCGTAGGGGAGCCGTTTGCCGCGGCGCTGGTGTTCGCCCCATTGGTATCCATGGTCGCTGGTGAAGACAATGACCGTTTGGTCCAACTCTCCCGCGGTTTCAAGAGCCTCCAGGATGCGTCCTATGCCTTCATCGATTGACGACAACATGCGCAATTGGTTCTTCGCCTGAGGATGAAAGGTGTCCCCTTCCATATTGTCGGTCAGTTCAGGATTGAGGTTCGGGGTGACCATGGGCTTACCCCGAAGGTCATCAAGAAAAGAGGGGTTTTCTTCGATTACCTGGTCCTGGAATTGCTGTTTATGGCGTTCAGCTGGGATATAGGGGCTATGGACGGCTTTGTGGGACAAGTGAATCAGGAAAGGTTTGTCGCGGGGGCTAAGGATGTAGTCGACGACCAAGTCGGTCAAAATATCCGTCATATAGCCGGGGACCTGTCGTTCCACACCGTCGAAGTTTAAGATGGGGTCATCATGGCGGACGCGGTTGCCGGCGCCGCCGACCCATTTATCCCACCCTGGGCGGGGGGCATTGCTGGCCCCCATATGCCACTTTCCCAGGTAATAGGTTTCATAGCCGGCCTCTTGCAGGGGAAAGGCAAAGGTATTCAACTTCATGGAGGCGTCGACCCGGTCCTGGTTATCAATAATTCCGTGGGTGCTGGAATATTGCCCGGTGAGGAAAGTGGCCCGGCTGGGCGAGCAGACGGGGTTGCTGACAAAGGCTCGCTCAAAGCGCACGCCTTCACGGGCGATCCGGTCGATGTTTGGGGTTTGAACATAGGGATGACCTTCGACGCCAGTGATATCCCAGCGCATATCATCAATAAGGATGAATAGGATGTTGGGTGGAGGTTCCGCCCCAGGGGAATTAGCCACGGAAAGGCAGGCGAGGAGCAGCAGGGATAGAAATCGCTTCATCAGGAGAACAGGGCAGGTGAATACAGGGCTGATTTGGCAGATACTGGAGTCAAAGCCCAGGCAATCAGCAAGGGGGAAGAGGGATCAACAAGTTGAATGCTGAAGGGCTATAAAGCGCGGGGAGAGGCCAGCATAAATTGGGGTGACGTTTTGAACCTCCGACCCATGAAAACCACCCACCTTTCCCTCCTTGTCCTCTTCCTGACCGCCTTAATTACCGGGATCCTCCAGGCCCATATCCATGGTGATGCATCTTCACGGTTTACGCTAGTGCATAAGATCAAGGTGGACTACAAGGGGCCGGCGGGGGCGATAGACGGTTGTGCCTTCAGTAATAATGGCCAGTGGGTGGCCGCGAGTGACAACCATGGCTTTACCATGATCTATGATCTTGAAACAGGAGAGGAGCTCAAACGATTTAAGCACACGGAGGAGGGAGACGACCTGGCGGAAGGCGTTCACACTCGGGGTGGGGAGACCAATGCGGTCCATTTTTCACCGGATGATCAATTGCTCCTGACCGGCATGAATGAAACCGGATGTAAAATATGGGATATCGAGACCGGGGAGCTGGTGGTCAACCTGGGGCATGGGATGAATTGCGACGGGGCGGCCTTTTCCCCCGATGGCCAATGGGTGGCTGCGGGCCATCAAGCGCTCCTCGTGGTGTATCGCATGTCAGACTTTGAAAAGGTCTGGGAGTTGGAGCATCCGGGGCACCCTGAATCCGAGGTCAATTCGGTGGATTGGTCACCGGATACGAAATTCCTCGTGAGCGCGAGCGACCGGGGCGGTGTGCGAGTATCGCGGGCCGGAGCAGGCCAGTGGGAGGTCCTGTATGAAAACGACTTTGGGGTAAACCGGGTAAAATCGATCCGCATGTCTCCGGATAGCCGATGGTATGTTGCGGCCGGAGAGCGCGGACGTGTGTTAATCTACCGGATGCTGGACGGGCGCATCCAGGCCCAGCTGTTGCACCCCTCTTTCCTCGCGGCCCTTCCCGGGGATGATTACGATGATCCCCCGGAGGATGCCAATGTTGAGGCGGTGGAATGGTCAAGGGATGGCGATTACGTACTTACTGGTGGCACATACGATGGAATCCTTCGAGCTTTCCGCGTGGCTGACTGGCAGTTGGAAGACCAGGTGGCTGGACAGGAATATAACCGGCAAGTGGAATATTTAGCCGTTTCTCCCCACAATCTGGTGGCGGCCGGAGGGGATGAAGGCTATTTATATATCTACCAGTTTCATGAAGACTGAACCTCCATTCTTCTATTCAGACTCTTCGCGTTTTTTTACCTTCTCTCTATGACCACCCTGACCCAACTCCCCGAGATTCTTTTAATGGGCCCCGGCCCCTCTTGTGTCTATGATGAGGTCTACGAGGCGCTATCCCGGCCGACCCTGGGGCATCTTGACCCGCTCTTCCTGGAAATTATGGATGAGATTCGGTCCCAGTTGTCACAGGTCTTCCAGGCCGGGTCTGACACCTTGACGATGCCGCTTTCCGGAACGGGATCGTCTGGGATGGAGGCGGCCTTTGCAAACATGATCGAACCGGGAGACACTGTGTTAATCCTGGTCAACGGAGTTTTTGGAGTTCGCATGGTGGACGTGGCCGGTCGCCTGGGAGCTGAGGTCGATGCGATTGAATTTGAGTGGGGCACTCCCGTACTTTCCGAACCCGTTCAGACCAAGTTGAAAGCCAAACGCTATAAACTGGTGGGAATGGTTCATGCTGAAACGTCAACCGGCGTGGCGAATCCCGTGGAACCTATTGCCCGGATTCTGGATACCTTGCCCGATCGACCCCTCCTGTTATTGGATTGCGTGACCAGCCTGGGCGGCATGCCCGTGAAACTGGATGAGTGGGGAGTCGATATTGCCTATAGTGGTACTCAAAAATGCCTGTCCTGTCCCCCGGGGTTAGCCCCTTTTGCCCTGTCTAAACGAGCAGTTGACCAGTTGATGGCTCGCAAGACCAAGGTCCCGAACTGGTATCTGGATGTAACCATGCTGGTTAAATACTGGGAGGCTGGAGGGGGCGGTGGAAGGGTCTATCACCACACCGCTCCGATCAATATGCTCTATGGGCTCCATACCGCGCTCCGGGTTATCCTGGAAGAGGGGTTGGAGGCGGGTTTCGCCCGGCATTCCGCGGCCCACGACCAACTGGTCCAGGGTCTTGAGGATCTGGATTTGGAGCTGCTGGTTGATCCGGAGTATCGACTTCTCATGTTGAATGCGGTCAAGGTGCCGGTCGGGATCGATGAAGCCGCAGTGAGACGTGTCCTCCGGCAACACCACCACATCGAAATTGGGGCTGGTCTGGGCCCGCTGGCCGGGAAGGTCTGGCGGATTGGTCTCATGGGGCACACCGCCAGAGCGGCAAATGTCAAGCGGGTCCTGGAGGCGCTTCGGCTATCGCTGGATTGAGTGGGTTTCTGTCAAGGAGTAAGCGCCTTCGCTTGCTACGGCGTCCCCCAAACCCTCCTTATACGATCGAGGGGAGAGTCGGTTGACTCGTCGTACCGCTCTTCGAAGTGGTTTTCGAGGTCGAAGTTGAAGAGGAGGGGAGTGCTTCCGGCAGCGTGAGGGATAAGGGGATGAAGCAGAGTCAAAGCGGAAAGGGAAGCGTGTTCTTCATAGGATAAGGCTGGCGACCCAGGTCGCGAAGAGGCCGCTGAAGGCCATGAAGAGGTTGGCGGCCGATAAGGTTTTCAGGGCGGTCTTTGTGTCAAAGCCGCTCATGTTGGCAAAGACCCAGAAGTAACTATCATTGACATGACAGATCAGGCGAGCACCGGACCCGGCAGCCAGGGCAATGAGAATCGGGTCTAATTGAAGTTGGTCGGCGATGGGAAGGCAGAGGGTGGCTGCAGTGATGACCGCCACCGTTCCACTGCCCTGGATGGTTTTTAACAATCCTGAGATGGCGAAAGGAACGAGGATGAAGGGAAGTCCGCTGCTCGCGATGATGTCGGCCAGGGCACCTCCGGCGCCAGAGGTTTTTAATATGCTGCCCAGGCTTCCTCCCGCTGCAGTGATGAAAATGATGGGTCCGGCGCTTTTGAGCGATTGGTCCATGATTTTCAGTGGGGACTTGCCGCGTTCCCGGCAACGTTTCCCTAGAAGGGCCAGGCCGGAAAAGGCGCCCAGGATCATGGCCACATTGGCGTTGCCGAGGGCTCCGGTTATGCCGAGGGCAGGGTGTCCCTCCGGCAGGACCATTTTAGAGGTCGTATGGGTCAGGATGAGGACGAGGGGCAATAGTAGTGGAAAAGCGGATACAAGAAGCCCTGGGGCCTCCACTTCCATCGTTTCCGTGTCTTCCCCTTTTTTCTCATCGCCTTCTCCCTCCCCCTGCGAATGCTCTTCGGGGATATACTCCTCCATATATGAAGGCAGGACGAATTGCGCCCAGGCCCATCCGCCCAAGGTCATGCAGAGGGCGGCAAAACCACCCCAAATTACCATCCTGCCGATTTCTATGTCGAGGAGTCCGGCCACAGCCAGGGGGCCCGGGGTAGGCGGAACAAAGACATGGGTGGCGAGCAGGCCAGCGGAGAGGGCTACCGCAATCACATAAAACGACACGCGGGAGGCTCGAGAAATGGCCTTGGCGAGGGGAGCCAGGATGACGTAACCGACATCGCTGAAAACAGGGATGGAAATGATGTAGCCGCTCAAGGCCATGGCGAGAGAGGAACGCTTTTTCCCAACAAATCGTACGGTCGATCGCGCGAGGGATTCGGCCCCGCGGCTGTCTTCCAGATATTGACCGAGAATGACCCCGAAAATGATGATGATTCCAATTTTGGATACGGTGGAACCAAAGCCACCCGTAATCCCGTCGACCGTAGCCTCGACGCCCATGCCGGAAAGGAGACCGATGGTGGCGGCAGACAGGATGAGGGAGACAAAAGCGTTGACCTTGAGCGGGATGGCCAGAACAAGGAGGACAGTCAAGCCAAGGACAAAGGCAAGCTCAACAGGCATGAGACGGGGTCAGGGGTGGTTTGGGTAGATGGGGTATTCGGAGGAGGGTGCCCGCAAGTCGTCGAACAGGGGAAGGAGGGGGTTCAGGCGTTTGGGTTCAGCGATAGCGAGGTCAATGGCCTCCCCTGGGTCGGATGGGAGGAAATAGAGTTCCACCGGTCCATCATAGGTATGGCGCATGACCTTCCAATCTCCTCGTATGACGGCTTGCTTGGCCCCCGGCCCGGCGGAAAATTCGAAGTAGAGGGGGCGGTCCCGATGGTGTTTCTTGGGACGGCCTAAAAGATCACCGAGGTAGGAGACTCCCGATACGGCGCTGGAGGGCAGGGGGGCTCCCGACAGCTCCGCGGCGGTGGCCGGAAAATCCCAAAAGGCGTAGGGGATATTGGATCGAGTCCCGGCCGGGATCTGGCCGGGCCACCATGCGATAAAGGGTACCCGGATCCCGCCTTCGGAGAGGTTGCGTTTAATCCCTCGAAGTGGTCCTGCGCTCTTGAAAAAGGCTGGGTCATTGCCGTCTTCCTTGTGGGGGCCATTGTCGGAGGTAAACAGGAGCAGGGTGTTTTCGGCGATCCCGAGAGCCTCCAGGTGCGCCCCCAAGCTTCGTACGGCTTGGTCCAGGCGCTGGACCATCGCGGCGTAGGTCACTGCTGCTTCCGGTGTGGCGGGGTCGTTGGCCCAATCATATTGGCGGCGAACGGCGGCGATGGAGTCCTCCGGGCATTCAAGGTGGGAATGAGGGGTGGTGTAGGCGAGGTAGAGAAAAAAGGGTTGATCTCCCTGTTGCTCGATCCAGGTTTTCGCCTCGTGGGTAAAGAGATCCTGGGTGTATTGGGGGTTGCGCAGGTCGAAATTCCCGGTCAGGGCTTCCTTTTCCTGGTTGCGATAGAGAAATTCGGTGTAGTGGTTATGGGCGTGGGCCTGATTGATGTATCCATAGAAGAAATCAAACCCCCGGTTCCATGGTTCGCTGCCGCTACCTTCCTCGCCCAGCCCCCATTTGCCAATCAAGGCCGTGGCATATCCAGCGGATCGCAGCATTTCGGCGACGGTGGTTTCCTCATGAGGGAGGGGGACCCGTTGGCGGGGAATTCCATCGACGATGCCAAAGTTGCCCCTGACCCTGGTCTGGCCGGTGTGGCGGCCCGTCATCAAGGTGGCACGTGAGGGGGCGCAAACAGGGGCTCCTGCGTAGTGGCGGGTCGAGAGGAAGCCCTCCTCGGCCAGACGGTCCAGGTGCGGTGTCTGAAAATGAGTCTGTCCGTAAACGGAGAGATCTCCATAGCCGAGGTCGTCGGCCAGGATAAAAATAATATTGGGGCGAGTGGGTTCACCGGCCCAGGAGAGCAGGTGGGTCAGAATGAAGGCTAGCCCAAAGATTATGGGGAGACGGGTGGGAAAAATCCGGTAAAGCTGCATACGACTGTCCTATTCTCTGGAAGGACGGGTTTACCTGACACGCTCTTTCTGGTCAAACCGTTGACTAAGCTTTATATTTGAAGGAGGAGAGTCCTTGTTTCGAACTGTAAACCGTTCCCCTCTCCCCCAATTCAATTATGGCTGAACTACCCCTTTCTGTTCTTACCCTTTTGGCCCTGGCGCCGATTGCGGTGGTCATGTTATTTCTCGTAATCCTGAGGTGGCCGGCTAAGCATGCCATGCCGGTGGCCTACCTGGCAACCGTCGGGATTGCCATGCTGGTCTGGAAGACACCTGGAACTCAAGTGGTAGGAGCGAGCATTCACGGGGTGGTCACCGCTTGTAATATTCTGTTCATCGTTTTTGGCGCCATCCTGCTGCTCAACACGCTCAAGGCGAGTGGAGATATCCAGGTGATTCGTCAGGGGTTTATCAATCTATCCCCGGATCGGCGTGTTCAGGCGATCATCATCGCCTGGCTGTTTGGTGCTTTTATTGAAGGCGCTGCCGGCTTCGGGACTCCTGCCGCCATCGCCGCTCCGCTCCTTGTGGCGATTGGATTCCCCGCCATGGCAGCCGTCATGGTCGCCTTGATAATACAAAGCACGCCAGTCTCCTTTGGAGCAGTGGGCACACCCATTCTCGTTGGAGTCAATTCGGGTCTATCCAACCAGCCCACGGTCGTGGCCCATTTAGAAGCTGAGGGGATCAGCCACTCAGAATACCTCTACGAAATCGGGCTTAATGTTGCCATGGTTCATGGTACGATCGGGACTTTCGTTCCGCTGGTCATGATCGCGATGCTGACCCGGTTTTTTGGGGCGAATAAATCCTTTCGGGAGGGCCTGGCCATGTGGAAATTCTGCCTGTTCGGTGGGCTGTCCCTGACCCTCCCTTACGTGTTGGTGGCGTGGTTACTGGGGCCTGAGTTTCCCACGCTCCTGGGTTCCCTCATCGGGATGGCCCTGGTGGTCACCGCCGTGAAGAAGCAGTTCCTGCTTCCGGAGGAAACCTGGGACTTCCCCGAAGAATCCGCCTGGGATCCCACCTGGAAGGGTAACCTCGAAGTGGCCGCCCACGTCGAAACCGGCCCCGGCCAACACGGGTCGCTCCTCAAGGTGTGGTCCCCCTACCTGATTGTAGCTACACTGCTGGTACTTACCCGGACGATAGATCCGCTGAAGGCCATGTTGACGGGGCCCGCGGTTACCCTGGCCTGGCCTGACATTCTGGGAAGCGGAATCAGCACCAAATCTCAACCCCTATACCTGCCTGGATTCCTCTTCATCCTCACAGTCACCCTGTCCTATGGAATATTCCGGATGAAAGGCGACCAGATAAAAACATCCTGGGCCGAGTCAGCGAAAAACCTGTGGGGGGCTGCTGCCGCCCTCATCTTTGCCGTACCGATGGTCCAGGTCTTTATCAATTCCGAATCCGAAGCGCTGGCGCAAATGCCGCTCGTCCTCGCGGATGGTGTCTCGGCCCTGTTTGGTTCCTTCTGGCCGCTGATCGCCCCAACCATTGGAGCCCTGGGCGCGTTCATTGCCGGGAGTAACACCATCAGCAATATGATGTTTTCGCTGTTCCAGTTTGGAATGGCACAAGAGATCGGGGTAACTGAGTCGGTTGTCGTCGCCCTCCAGGCGGTGGGCGGCGCGGCCGGCAATATGATTTGCGTGCACAACGTCGTCGCGGCTTCGGCGGTGGTGGGCCTGCTCGGTCGAGAGGGTGACCTGATTCGAAAGACCCTGCTGCCGATGACCTGGTATGCCCTGTTCGCCGGGGTGCTGGGTATGGTGCTTATTTATGGAATCGGGGTGAATGTGGGGACCTTGGGCCTTGTCCTTATGACTGCTTTTCTCGCCTATCTTATCGTCCTTGGTGCAAAAACCAGCCGGGGTTGAAATAGAGTAGAGGTTAGGGGGGTAAACATGGGTCGCCCGGGTGATTGGTCAAATGCCCCGGACAGCTTACGGAAACGGGTGCATGGTTTGCCAGGTTCTGCTGAGCTATATCCCGCCAGTTGCTTTTTTTTTGGCCATTCGGTTCCGATTGAGTACTAATGTAAACCCATAACAACGGGTATGCTTTCCAGCATGGTGTCGGGGCTTTATCTTTGACCTGTCCCTTATCCGAATATCTTTTGCCTCATATCGCCAAAGGCAGCCGATCCCTGGCTTCACCTTTCCCCTCATTTCCTATACGCTGTATTCATGTCTCAACTCCCCTGGAATAAAATCGGACTGGTCGGAGGTTCCTCCATCTTCATCCTCATGGTCCTCTTCTTTAACCCGACGCCCGACCGGCCGGAGGTGGGCCTGATGGCGGCGGTCGCGACTGTGATGGCGATCTTCTGGATCACGGAGGCAATCCCACTGGCGGCCACGGCGTTGATTCCCCTGGTAGCGTTGCCTCTCACCGGGATCCTGGACAGCAGGACGGTTTCCAAGGCCTACATCAACTCCATGATCTTTCTCTTCATCGGCGGCTTCCTCATCGCGCTCGCCATGGAGCGATGGAACCTCCACCGGCGCATTGCGTTGAATATCATTCGAAGAGCGGGCCGTCGTGCGGACTACATGGTGCTCGGCTTTATGGTTGCGTCGGGTTTTTTATCGATGTGGATCTCAAACGTCGCGACCACGGTGATGATGCTTCCTATCGGGCTGGCCATCATTTCCAAGATGGAGGAAGCCTTCGGGGAAAAACGGACCCACCTCCTTTCCGTCGTTCTCATGTTGGGCATTGCCTATGCCTGCTCTATCGGCGGGGTGGCCACCCTGGTCGGCACCCCGACCAATCTCGCCTTCGTTCAGATCTTCCACGAACTCTTTCCCGATTCACCCTTTATCGCCTTCGGAGAATGGATGATTATCGGAATTCCCTACGCTGTGGTCATGGTCGGGATAACGTGGTTTCTCCTGACCCGGGTGATTTATCCGATAGACTTGTCCCTCCATCTGGACCGTGAAATTGTCGATCGCGAGCTCAGGGAATTGGGCCCCCTCAAATCCGGGGAGCTGCGCATCCTGGTGGTATTCTGCATCACGGTGGTTTTATGGACCTTCCGGAGGGATCTGAATGTAGGGGTTCTGCAAATACCCGGCTGGTCCGGCTTGTGGGAAGGCTTCCGGAATACCGACGACGGTACCATCGCCATCGCCATGGCGTTGCTACTGTTTTTCCTGCCTGCGGGGAAGGACCATCCATCGATAAGGCTTCTCGATAAAGACATTTTCAAAAAAATTCCCTGGGATGTCATCATCCTCTTCGGAGGGGGTTATGCCCTTGCCGGCGGCTTTGTTTCCAGCGGCCTGGCGCAATTTATCGGCGAGTCATTTCCCGTTTCGGATGGGGTGCCTCCATGGGTCTACGTCCTGCTGATCTGCCTGGGTATTACCTTCCTTACGGAGCTGTCCTCAAATTCCGCGACGCTCTCCATGATGCTGCCCATCCTTGCCGGACTGGCGGTCAGCCTGAATATCAACCCTCTGCTCTTCGCGATCCCGGCGACCATTTCCGCCTCCATGGCGTTCATGATGCCCGTGGCCACCCCGCCGAATGCCGTAATTTTCGGCAGCCGGCGTCTCCAGATCTACGAAATGGCTAAAGCCGGGCTGGTTTTGAACTTCGTCGCCACCGTCCTCACGGTGATCGCTCTTTACTTGTTCTTTCCCTACGTCGCCGGCGCACCGGTGGATTCCTTTCCGGAATGGGCCACCGGCATGGAGTGAAATTGCCCCTTTGGGGAATGTTGAAAATTCTGCGCCATGCTTTTCCTATTGGCGAGACTCAGATTACGACCGTAGGGAGATCACATCGAACTGGGGACACAAGGATTTTCAGTCGGAGAAAATAGTACTTCCAGTTGTTTCCAGATATCTCGGGGACAGCTACGTATATGGAGTTAAAGTTCTGTAAATGAGTGTTTTGTGAAACTCAAAGATCGCGAATATGGAAAATCTGGAAACATGAAGGATACAACAGGGAACCTGAAAAGTGGCGCACAAATGGCGCACACTTTTTTGTGCGCCACTTTGGAATTGGAGGTATTGGGCTGAAATGACAGGCAGTAAATCCAATATCGATTACTGGAAATAGCGCCTTTTCAAACGTCGCTTCAAAAGGAAGGGCGGCGAAGAGTACGCGCCTTAACTTTAGTGTTCTGAATGGGCAAGGGATTAGACACTCTCAGGTTTTTGCCAACCAGCTCCTTAATCCCACAAGTGTAATCATCGTAAGACCATTTGTGAGTGCGACTCTCGCCTGCCTCTCCAAATGGAGTTCATTTAGAGTTCCCAGGGGGCTGGTTGTATGAAATCAGAAATTATTTCTACAGGTTCCCCGTTGCTTGAGGAGGATGTTTCTATCGCTTGAATTACCTCAATAACATGGGATGCATGGGAGGCTTGGGCTTTATGGGGTTTGTCGTTTTTTATCGCAATAGCGAGATCTTCGACCCCTCTTGCGTAATTTTTTGCGGTTAGGGTGTATTTTCCATGCTCCACTGAATCATAGCCTTTCCCGAATTCGGCAAATTCCACTTGCGAATCATAATCCTGGAAATTCCCGAGGTATAACATCCCTTCGTCTCCAAATATTTCCAAGGAACGTCCGGTTTTACTCCGGGCCGCATAAAAGTTGGCACTCAACCTAGCCGTTAGGCCTGAATCGAATTCAAGGGTCGCCAAGTAGTAGTCGGGTGTTGAAATCTGAAAGGGCCGGCCTTCCTTGGTTGTACGATTGGGATAGAGCAGTTTGGCAAATCCACTTACTGTTTGGATTCTGCCAAAGAAGGCGGTCAGGAGGGTGATCTGATAAATACCGGCATCCCATAACCCTCCAACTTCGTAAAACGGTTCGGGATTGGGGTGCCAGGATTCAATGCGACCCTGGTTGACTTCGGCGTAGGCCAGTCTGGGGGTACCAATTCTCCCTTGTTGGAGTTGATTCCAAGTTGCGGTTTGGGCGGCTCCAAGGAAATGGGCTGGAGCACTGCTAAGGCGTAACTTATTTGTATTTGCCAACTCAACGAGTTCTTTGGCCTCTTTGTAAGATAAGGCCAGGGGTATCTCCGTATGAACATGCTTCCCAGCCTCCAGGCAGCGGGAAATGATCTCATGATGAGCGTGATGAATCGTTAAATTGACCACGATGTCGATTCGACGGTCGCGCAGCATTTCCTCCAAATCGTGAAACACCTCTCCTCCAAATTGATGGGAGAATTGTTCGGCACGCGATTCCTCCAGGTCGGAAAATCCCAGGATATTGACGTGACTGGAGTCTTGAAGGCATTCCGTGTAGAACTTGGCTACATTTCCGCAGCCTACGATTCCGATATTTAATCGCTTATCCACCACTCTACGGCTTGGAATTGGGTCCATATAAAAGGGATTGAGAAAGTGGTCCATAGCTAGCTGTCCGAGTCGCCAATTAATGAGCGCGTAGATTCAGAAAAATGGGTAACTCATTTTTTCATAACACTTTCCCTGATTGGGAGGCAGATTCATTCCCCTTTCCGGGGTTCGATCCAGAATGAAAGCCAAGGCTATCTTCCCTCGGCTCTCCCGTTGACTTTCGGCCTGGGGTGACCGTTTGATTCATTGAGTAGCAAAGTGTTTAAAGCGGGAAACAATCGACTTTCCACTTCGCATGGAAGGGGGCAAAACTCCATCTTTCCCTCCGGTCTCGGGAAAGGAATGTAGGGAGGATCAATCCAACTCGATGGCTTTTCCATTGTTCTTGGCAGATTCATACACGGCGAAGATCTGTTTTAGATTTCTCACCCCGGTTTCGGCATCAACAGCGGGGTTGCAGCCCTCTTTGATGGCCTGGCTGAAATCATCGAATTGGGCCGCGAACTGGGTGATATCTCCACCGGTGAAATGCGCCGATTCTGACCCCGAAGGCCCGAGCAGTTCCACTTCCGCTTCGGAAAACGGTCCGATGGAGTCACTGGCCATAAGCGTCCCTTTCGTCCCGTAGAGTTCGAAAACATTGTGTCGGTGGGGTACTGCAAAGGAGCCTTCTACGATCCCGATTGCACCGTTGGCGTGGGTGGTGACTGCTACAGCCGTGTCTTCCGCCGTGGAGTTATATACGGCGCCCGACGCCACCCCATTGACTTTTGTGATCCGTCCCAAAACATGTTCCAATTGTTCGATGTTGTGTGAACCGACATCGGCAAAGGCGCCGCCAATGCCTTTGCCGGGGTCCCACCGCCAAGCGTCTTCTTGAGGGGGGGATTCCAACAGAGTCTGCACTTTGGCCAGGACGATTTTCCCAAGTGTCCCCTCATCCACCTTCTTTTTCATCCAGATATGCGCGGGATGATGCCGCCGCATAAACCCGACGCCAAGCCTGAGATTGCTCTTCTCTGCGAAATCCCTGAGCAACTCGGCTTCCTTAATATTCAGCGTCATGGGCTTTTCGAGTAGTACATGCTTACCCGCCTCCATGGCCCGCTGCCCTAAATCAAAGTGCGTGTCCACCGGTGTCGCGATGTAGACGGCATCCACCTTCGCCCTCCGAAGAAAGTCATCCACATCGCTCCAAACCTCCACCTCGGGATGGTCTCTGGTAAATTCGACGCTTCCGCTCCGCGTGACCACGCTCGTCAACAGCGAACCGGACGACTGTATGATACCGGTCAACGGCTTAAGCCGGGCAAAGCCACTAATTCCAATGAATCCCCACCGAATAGTCATCTGTCATTCTTCCTTAGCTTGAACGCTGGCCCGGTTGCTTCCCGGATTTCCGACACCGGCCGCTTCCAGGCCCCTCAGCTCGTGGACATTCGCTTTAATCTTCCACATGGCATCCACGATGTCGTCGATCTCCTTGTGCGTCCCCAACAAAGCATGCTGCAAAATGAGGAATCCTTCCTCCTGGCAAGCCTTCTCCGCAGCCGGGCAGGGCACCTTGCTCCAGGTCGAAGTCGGGAAGAGCGCCCCGGCCACGGTTCCGTCGGGACGGAACATCTCACCCTGATAAAGGGGGATGGGATAAACCGGGCTCACCACACCGATGCCTTCAGCAGCCATAGCCTCGATAAACTGGCCCCGAGTACAGCCAAATTCCTCCTGGCGAATTTTCATCGGCGCAAAGTTATAGCCGTGCCTCGTGGTATAGGGGGCCCATTCCATGGGTTCTATACCCTCAATTTCCCGGACTCGTTTGTTCAGATACTTTGCGTTATCTATGCGGGTCTGGGTCTGTTGGTCCAATCGGGTCATTTGCGCGAGGATAATCGCGGCCTGAAACTCAGAAAGCATCTGGTTCCAGGCCAGTTCCTTGTGGTGGTACCAGGGCTTGCCCGGCTCGCGACCGAACTCGTTCAGGGTCCAGCAGGTGTAACTCCACAGTTCCTCATCATTACAGGTCAGCATGCCCCCTTCGCCAGCTGTCACATTTTTGAATTGTTGAAAGCTGAAGGAATGGAAATCTCCATACTTACCCGTGCGGTTGCCCTTGTATTCCGCGCCATGCGACTGGGCCGTATCGTATAACACCTTGATGTTGTGCTCCCCGGCAATTCGTGCAATTTCGTCCAGGTCGCAGGGTTGGCCGTAGAGCTGTACCGGTATCACCGCTTTGGTCTTGTCCGTGATGGCGGATTCGAAACTTTTCGGATCCATATTATAGGTGTCCGGATCGATATCGACAAAAACGCACTTCGCACCGAGCTTCAAGGGAGCCATCGGAGTGGCTATCATCGTAAAACACGGAAGGATAACTTCGTCGCCTGGGCGCACGCCGAGGGCATAGAGACCAATCTCCATCGTGACGGTTCCGTTGTTCATCCCAATGCCGTGTTTTGCCCCTTGGTATTGGGCAAATTTATCCATCAGTTCGAGTAGTTTGGGACCGTGCACGGAGCCGCCCCAGGCTTCGCTATCGAGCACCTCTTTCAGCTGGGTCAATTCCTCGTCGCCGTAGAGGGGCCATTTGGGGAAGGGTTGAGTTCGCAAGGGATTTCCACCGCAGATAGCTAGCTGTGACATGGGTATTATTTCTCCGGAATCAATGGGTTGATGAATAATGGGGTTTAAAAATGACTGAGTCCCGCTCGGGCCTACCCGCTTCCTGCACAAAAAAAGTCACTGTGGCATGGATCGAAGCTTTTCCCAAATAAGCAGTAGGGGGAGTGGGAAGTGACATTATTTTTTGAGTCATACTTATTTTCAAACAAAAATAAGTCAACTATGGAAATCATTTCTCCCTATGATCACCGAGGTTTTTGATCGAGGCGCTACCGGGAATCCGATCTCAGCGTAGGCTCGACATTTTTTCGACACAGATCAGGAGCGCCTTGCTGGACCCCAAAATCGCTGCAACCCACACGGCAATGAATTTCTCAAACGCCCTAATGGCTTATCAGTTCCAAATCAGCCTCAACGCGAATCAGCATTTCCCTGATTCTCGTTATAATTTGCGCAACATACGCTGCTCCCTTCTCTCCTGTAGCGTTCCTTGGAGTTGTCGATTCATCACAATTGACGGTACTTTCATCAAGGTGGGTCATTCTGGTATGAGCTCTATCCAGGTAGAGCATGAAGGAGGTTTCAAAAACGGTGGCATGCCCGAAGTGGCCAAGTTGATCAGCTTCATTAAAAGGTATAATTCGAACTAATGAATTAGGGTCGGAATTAAACTTATCTGCTATATCGTAGGTCATTTTTCGCTGAATGGGGGGATAATGACCGGTATACAATATTAGGGCTTTTATTCCTATTTGGGCAATCTGCTCAATAATTTCAACCAGGTGGGACTCCGCAGACCTGTCCGTATATAGATTACCTAGTCCTACAACATATTTGTTATAATCATCATCTTCAAGGAAGTGGATGCCCGAGTAGAAATGGGGAGGGAAAACGATACCTCCGATGGCATTGGCAACCTGACAACAAATTAAATGAGCCTTTATGGAATCATGCCCCATATTTAAGTGTTCCCCATGATATTCCAGGCAGCCTATTGGTAAAAAACCAAACCGATACTTCTTAATATTGGTTGAGGCTTCCTTTCCAATCATTAGCTCATATTGAACCTGTCTGCTACCTTTATTCATAGATCGTTAGATGGAATCCAAGAGTTTGATAAACTGCTCCGAAATTTCACTAAGTTTAAAGTTGGAAGGGTAACCAAAAGTCGTGTCTCCATCGAAATTCCTACATCGCAAAATGGATACCAATTCCCTGATCTCTGCATTTCCCTCCATCAGGGGAGAATAATGACCGTTGTTTGACCCATCATTTAAATACAGCTTATCAATAAATTTCCTGAGGTGAGGAATGTATCCCTCCAAAAAGGGTTTGGTTCCTGTGAAAACAAGGGTTGCCGGATTGAAAGCGAACTTAATCTCCGTATTTTTAATATGGTGGTTGATTAGAAAAAGCGTTGTATTCAAATCCGTATGTGTGTTTTCAAAAAACACCGAGACTCCTTGTTCCAAATAAGGGGCAAAAATATTCAAATCAGGATAGTGGGCCAACGGTAGAGTGAGGGAAGAAATACCGAAATTGACCATTTCAGCGGAGTAACAAGGACGGAAATCAAGATAGGGGATTCTCAATCCAGAAACCCTGATGCCGGCAGCCCTGAAGTCCTCGATAATCCTTTCTCTTTCAGATTCCGACAGCTGAAGAAAAGGTCTGTCTTTGATGATATCGAGCTCGATCGTTTCTATTCCTGTATCGGTGAGGTTGTTGATGATTTCATCGGTGAACACCCCACTGCAGGAGGAAGTGGTGACCAGGTTAAAGGATTCCTCCTTTAACCGTTGTTTAAACAATGCCGCCCTTTGCATCCGGCCATCGGCACAATTGGGATTGTCGCTTAAGAATAAAGCCGGGTCTTTTTCTACCTCATGGGACAATATACGGATCATGTCGGAAGATTGGATGACCCGGGTAATGGCGCGACCAATTGTACCTTTTGTCATTATTCCGGAACGGGCAAGTAAAGGATCAATCCCAATAAAATCTCTGTGAGGACCGGAGCAATATCGCCATTCCTTTTCGAGCACCTTACCCGATTTGGTTTTCATACGTTTTCGCTTGGTTGTCAGGTAGGGCAAGCGGTGCGCTTCTTCAACGGAATGGATGGTGGTATTTCGATCCTGGTCCACTCCCACCAGCATTATTTTACCTCCGGATTCCGCGATTTTAGTATAAGGGGATCCCGCTCCACGGGGAGATAGGCAATGGATATGATCCCGGCAGAGGAACGCAGCATCTTTTCCGATAGCGGCGATGTGAACCCCTGGACCATCACTCCAGATACTTCGCTCATCCTGACTGATCAGATCGCTCAGGACCCCGAACTCTCCAAAGGCGGGAGTCGCCAGGGTGCCATTCTCGCCGAGCAGTTCCAACAAGGTATCAATAAACCCCTGAGGCCCTCCTTCCACCCCACCAATACTTGAAAAGCTGGAATGCAGTAAAACGATATCTCCCCGAGTAATCCCGAGATCGATGAAAGAAGTTTTTAATTCTTTCCTGGTGATCATGGGTGTCTAGTCTGGGCTCCGAAAGCGGATAATTCGTCTGGCAGAGCTGCGTGTCCGATTTTCGTCTAATTATTTTAAAATCGAAAAAAGGTGGGAGATCCGTGCCCCGTTGTCAAAGGAAATAAGGGAGCTTAACCGGTAATCCCGGGAAAGTAGACGAACCAGAAACTCCGCTTTCATACCGCGAATCGTAAGCCTCGAACGGGAAAACGCGGTCTACACTAACATCAACTGTGGATATGACCGGCAGGACTGGTTTTTTTAGCGGGGGGGGCGCACATCTAGTCCCTGAAGCCAACCTGTGAGAAGTAGTTCAACTTAGGGCCATTCCGAGATGACCCCCTTTGTACTCCTCTACATCACCATTGACAAAATCGAATCAACTCTAGACGACTCAATCTTCCGATCAATGGGTCTGCTGTAATCGGCCTGGACAACGTCAATCCATCAGCAAGGTCAGAATCATGATTTGACCCCTTTTTCTCTTGCTCAGTGTAAAAGGAAAACGGCCCCCAAATCTGGGCGGTGACCTTGACAAAAGCGCTTGACACTCAGGGGAGGCGGAGAAGAATAAGGAAACCTAATCAAAATTGAGTAGGAACCGAAAGAAAGCTCAGAAGGAGCAGATAGCCGAGCTGACGGCGGAGAACCGGTTTTTAAGGGGAAGCCGCAGAGGGGAATCTTTTGCCTCTGTATGCAACAATCTGATCAAATGGGGAGGTGCCGTTGGGATTTCTTTTTTTATATTCAAGACCATCGAAACGCTGGCGGGTAAGGAGACCGAGGCCGCAATAGGTATCGCGATCCTTGGCGATGTGAATGTCAGTGTTGCCCTTTCCTGGACTTTAACTACATTAGCTATTGGATATGGTCTACGCCAACGACACCTAAGAAAACGAACAATTCACCGCTTCGGCGGTCACGTAAAGGATACCGAAACAGCAATTGACCCTAAAAGAACCTCCAGCGGCCTAACCCCCACCGGAGACACCCACCCCCACGACAAGTAGCACCATGGCACCGGAACTTATCTCATTGATCAGCCTTCTCGGGATATGGATCCTCTTCTTCTGGTTGTACCGAGACTATCGAAACGATAAAATCAGGGAGGAATTATTCAGCCTGAGGGACACCCTGTTTCAAATGGCGAAACAAGGTGAAATCGAATTTGACAGCAAAGCGTATGGGCGGCTCCGTTCTTCCATCAACGCTACCATTCGCAATGCCCACAAAATTACCCTGCTGGACATTATCTTTTTTGATCTATTGGCAGGCCGGCACCTTAACAAAAAGGCCACTGTTGAAGCTATTGGGCACAACTGGAAAACCATCTTCGAAGAGTATCCCAAGCCTATTCAAAATAAGCTATTTGGAATTCTCAACCAAATGTACTTCCATATATTTGACAAGTTAGTGTTCACCTCTGCCCTTATGGTCATGTGTATCTTTCCCGTGGGGATCTACTCCATCCTTCGCGAATTGCGGAATCGCTTCATCCCCATTAGACGGATATGGTCTTGGTTTAAAAAAGTCTTCCAGCCCCTTTACAACGTGATCGACTTTTTGATCCTGTCAGACCTTGCCACGGAACCGACACCCACCAGGAATCGCCCCGGCAACAAGTTGGCCTACTCCTTCAGAGCTTCAGATTAAAATACTTCTCACCTTCAGCCTTACTCTCCAATCCTTTATAATTGGTGGTGAGCAACCGCAAATCTCCGGTATGATCCAGGGTCAACGCGATTTTTCCCGGGTCCTGATAGGCTGCCAAATGGTTGGTAGCGAATGAGCGCCGGCACGCACTATTCGACCAGTTCTTCAATAACTTAGCGGCCTTCGGGCATACTTCAGATTAACCCGATAGCCCACCTGAAGGACAGACCACTCCAGCCGATATTAGCTTCAACCAACTCCAATAATTGTGAAGCGGTTATTCAATCAACCGGAACACCTGTTAAAGGGGATAGGCACCCCGGAAAATCCATCGGCCTTGGCCACAAGTTGAGGTACCAGGGAAACCAGGCTCAATGCGGGAAAAAGGAAGCGGTTCAACGTATCTTGACGATGCATCTGCGGTAACTGGTCAGTGGCGGGCTGCCTTGGTCCTGCACTTCGAGGATGATATGGAGCGTTTCGCCCTGGCATTCCGGTGGGACAGTGAACCGGACTTCGCGGGATTGCGGGTTTTGCAGAACAACGGGCTCTCTGCAGGATCCGGCCTCCCGGTAGACCCACCAATGAAAGGAAAGGGGATCTCCATCGGGATCGCTCGATTTTTCCGCGCTCAGCGTGAGCACTTCGCCTGGGTCGGTCGTGATCGTGATGACCCGATTGCTGGAGTCCCCGTTCAACACCGCGACCGGATTGTGGTTGGCTTCATTCCAGTCCATTACACACCAATCCATTCGTGCCTGGAAGTCCGCCTGCATGGCGTGCTGATACCGTCCGACAGCGTAGTAAGCCCGCTGCTCAGATAAACTGGAGTTGGGATGATCGTCCTCGGCGGGAGCCCAGTGGTTCCGGCCGCCCACGCAGTAATAGCGGCCTCCCCAATTTCCCATGGAGGGGTCGTTCGGATCGGACAATCCATTCGGGAGGAAAAATAGAAAAGTCCGCGAATCAAAGTCGGCCACTCCGGGTTGCTTTTCATGGGTGTGAGTGGGGAAAAGAGCCCCGAGGGGTCCATGTCCCTGGCGCAGGTTTTGGTTCGCCCAGTCAAGGTCCCAAATAGCGGCGTCGGCCCCGATCATATAATGCTGGCTCATGCCCATCCAAGACCTCGGGGAGAATTCCGAAGCGTTAATGATATAGCTGCTGCCGACCAGGAACAGGTCGGGAAAGTTATCACGGAGCCACCCCCCCGGTCCTCCCGGGAAAATGCCTGACGACACCATTCGCAATTTGGAAAGAAAGGCCTCCTGTTCTTCCGGGGACCGTTCCTGGCGGATTGTCCAGATTGCCTGGCTGATTTCGAATTGCTGGGGCTGGCCCACCCAGTCGAGAAACCAGAGTGGTTCGGGGCTGGAATCCACCGCTTCGATAATCAGGTCTGTCCCGGGGTTGTCTTTCCCGGGGCCGGGAAGGGCGGCGCCGGATGGGTGTGAGTACCCCTTCCTGACTTTACTCTTTAAATAGGAAGCCGTCGGAAAGTAGGGATCGTGGAGGCGGAGGTTTTCATCTACCTCGTCGTATTTGTCCAGCACCCGATGGATGGTATAATCGCGGTTTACCCAAATTTTGCTCCGGCCATCATCGATCCGCTCGCTGGAAGCGATGATTCCCTCCACCTCAAATTCATTGGAATAAAGGAGAAACCGGACCAGCGATTGCAGGTCATCAGGATCGCCGGTCTCGGGGTCCCCGGGGTAAATATCTTCGTCCACATACCGGTAATTTTCATTTAACTCGATGGGGTCGGTGGAAATTATGATACGGGGCCGGGCAAATCCGGTGGTCGCGAAAACGATCAAACTTGCACAGACCAGGACTGAACGAAGAGACCGGAGGTGGTTGGAACCATAGGATCGAAATTTTGGATAGAGCGTGTTCATCTGGAAAAATCTCCCACGGCGACCGCCCAATCCGAGCGGTGTGGAGCGGTCCACGTATGCTTGCCGGGAGTGAGCATGCCGATGACCCGCTCCCGGTAGGGTTTCCGGGTATCCACTGCTACGGCGGGTTGTGCCCCTTTCAGCAAACGGGTGTCTAACCGGATGATATCTGTGTCTTCCCGGTAAATGAGGGCATGGCCACCCTCCAGAACAATGAGTCTCATTTCCGGCCCGTCGAAAAAGCTGACCATATCCGGGAGAAAGCGGTTCTGGAAAAAGAGGGAGTAGGTCTTGATTTGATGCTTCATGTCTACGACAAGCTCTTCTCCTTCAGCCACTTGAATCTCCCGGTTGTCATAGGTCGAGGACCCGAGGCTGTTGGGGGAGTTGTGCGGCAACATGTTTCCCCAGATGTTGGCGACCCCCCCGGCCATGGCCGAATGCCACATTCCCCGGCGAGTCAGTTCGGGGGTGTAGTCCTTAAAGCCCCAGTTCTCCACCTGACGTATCCGGAAACGATCCTCTTCGAAGGATGGCTTTTCAGGATGGTGTTGGATGACTTCCTTGTAACGTGGGTACAACGGGCGGTAACCGGTGTAGCCCATGTAGTCGCCGCCCAACCAGGCCATGTATTTATCCGCAATCGGTGAATTATGGTAAGCATCGATGGGGGGAATGGGAGGCCGGGGATTCGTGCGAGTCAACCCGACATGGTCGTAGCCTACCCGTCCACCCAGTAAATGATCAAACCCCATGTGGCTTTCCAGAAAATGCTTCCACGCATCCAGGGCTTCCGGTCGCATCCACCCGTTTTCCAGGTCATACCCATAACCCATACTCCAACCGGGGATGGGACCGAGGCGCGCGGCGAAATACCTCAAATTCCGGCGATCCATGGCGCTCATATGGCCGCCCGCTATTGATTCGGGCCCCGATTGCTCCCGGCAGGGATCGCAGCCCCAGAACCACATGTGAATGGCCCCGCCCCTGGCATGCACTTCGCGGATGATGAACTCCAGGGCGCAGTAAACTCGTGGGTCGGGATTCTCACCTTCAAACCAACGCCCGGCCATAGGTATGTGAAACCCGGTAAACCCGTGCTGGACGACAAATTCCTGGATATAGGCAAGGAGAGCCGCTGTATCGACCTGGCCATCCCCCTTCAAAAATACAGTCGGGTGCTGGGCCATGACGTATTGTGGGATAAATACCCTTCCTGACCCCTGCCAACCCCACTTTCCGTTGATCGCTTTAATGAATCCATTCGCCTCCGGATTAGGATTCCTCCTGATCCTTACTTCTCCGCTCCACCCATCCAGCACGGGGTCCTGGCTGTGGGTCCGAACCGACCATTTTCCGGTTTCCGTCCCCGTAAACCTGAACTTGAATTGATCCCCTTCGTCGAAAAACAGAGAGGTCGTGATCTGCGTGCCCGAATCCTCGTGCCAAAAAACTGCCCGGGCAGAAAGATCAAAAGGGTTTCCCTGAACTGCTGGATGGTCGATAGACCACTCCATCAAATCCGACCATATTACTCCCTGCCGCGGCGCGAATGACTTCTGCTGCCCTCCAAATCCTGCTGTTAGCGCGGTCAGGAAACTAAAAACAACGAAGAACCGGGGGCTGAGATTACTCGGCAAAACATTTGACGCACTGGCGGGGGTCAAAAAGGAAGCAGCGGGGCTTCCAGCCCAACACGCTTTTCCGCACCTTGCTCGAAGTGAAATTTGCCTCGGCCAGCGCGTCAATTTTTCGGCAGAGTGCTCTAGTAAAGTTTTCATGTTTGATTCAAAATCCGATGTTTTATTTTGAAAATGAAATAAATGGCCATGGTCAAGCCCTTCTACACGGAAGTAACTGGTGGGATGGATAAAGGTCTTAACTGAGCACAATTTGATCTACGAAGTCTATCCTTGTGTAGGATTCATGACTAAATATCAGCCCATATAACCGGTATGCCTCGAATGGCACTAAGCTAAGGCAAGGATACAAACTTTCTAGCCACGTTGACAAGCAAAGGCCCTACAATTGAGCTTAGTTCGTAGGGCCTCCTGCTTGCAGGATGGCCGCCAACCCCTGAAAAGGTGCTTAACTTAAGACCATTCCGGTATGTCTCTTTATTTATGCTCCCTGATTTTTTGAATTTTGACTGAATGGGGCGCGCAATTGATTGGTCTATATATTTTAATTTCAAAAAAATTGCTCGACTGAGATAAGGATGTCAAAGGGAATGGCTGGACCCAGCTCGTGATGCGAAAACTCCAATTGAAAAGAATTTTGTGGGTGGTCTTTCCGGGGGTATTAGCAGCCGCCGACTACTACGTCCACAACTTGGAAGGGCGGGATGACCGGGACGGGTTGAGCCCAGCCACGGCCTTGCACACGGTGGAAGCTGCCCTGGCGCGATGTCAGCTGGGGGAAGGCCAGGACCGGGTCTTTTTGTTGCCATCCCACGAACCCTACCGGGGAACGATCCTGATTGAAAACAAAGGATACGATCCGGAAGCCCCGTTGGTGATTGATGGAGGCGGCAACTGGCTGGTCGGGTCCGTACCGGTTTCACCCGGGGAATGGAAACGGGACGCCGGGCACATGGACATTTATTTCCTTGAGGGAGTCCGAGATAACCAAGGGAAATCGGATGATTTCTTCTTCGTCATTATCAACGGCGTCGCACAAATGATGGGTCGCTCCCGGCTCCAACAGGATATCGCCACTCCGGAGGTGGACGACTTGGAACCAGGTGAATGGACCATCCGTTCCGGCCGCTTGTATGTACGGTTACGCCCCGGATTTTCAATTCGTGATAGCCAGATTGAATTGGTGAAGACCAAGATCGGTGTGCATGTCGCCGGTCCGGTGAACAGCGTGGAGATTCGCAATATCCGGACTAAATTTTTCTGGGCGGATGGTTTTGGGCTTCATGGGCAAGGCCAGGATATCCGGATCCATGAAGTTGAGGGGAGTTACAACTGGAATCAGGGCATCAGCTCGCATGGCTCGACCCGGTATGTCCTGCGTGATGCAGTATTCCTGGGTAACATGGAAGGGTTGGTTAACGTGCACCACTCCGAGTCGGAAAACTACCAGGTCTTACAAGCGGATTCATGGAATTGGGAGTTCAAGTTTCGGGATCCTGGACACCACCGGTTTTTCGACAGTTTTTTCTATACCACCGTGCTCATCAATTCTACCTCGGTGAGCCGGGTGTAGACGTCTCCTTCACTGACTGCGTTCTGTAGATTCCTGAAGACAATCCGGAGGAGGTGTTGTTTGAGAACAGGGGGAGGTTGGAATTTCATAAGTGCACACTGGTCAACCTCACACAAAAGTCCCTCGAGGCGGACTTTATTAATAAGGACACCTTGCTGCACCGGATTAATGGGACTGCGGTGAGAGGGTGTGTTGAACTGGAGACCCTGCTGGCCGGAGGAAAGGGAGGGGTGGGGGCGAGCTTATCGCCGCTCATACAGGCCCGCGTTCGGGACTATTTGAGTGGGAAATTGGAAGGAGCGGGTTTCGCCCTCACCGGTAGTGAGATTGGGAAAGATCAGATTTCACTGGTTTTCAATTTCCCGGTAGATTTCCTGTCACACCGTGCGGGGATCCGGGTGTTTGATGCTGGCGGACGGGAATTCGATGAGGCCGTTTATGAGTTCAAGGACTTTGGCCGGCGAGTCACAGTGAGCGGGTTTTGCCCCAGCCGGGCCTACCGAATTTACATCACGGATGAACTGCGCTCGACCCGAGGCCGTTTTGGAATTCGTGAGCCAATAGAAATTGGATTCCCGGAGGGGATTTGATCCGCCCTCGGTCAGAGGCCCTGTAGGAATTGCTGGAAAAAATGCTTAATGCGATGAGTCTCGACGCCATGGACGATGAGCTCGACTCCGTCTTCCTTGAAGGCAGTGACCTTTTCAGGGGTGAGGGCGAACATGCCAACCGCTTTTCCCGCCCCGCGGCATTTTTCGCGGATAGTGCGAACGACCTCCAGGAGTTCGGAGTCATCCATTTGGCCGGGTTTCCCTAGCTGGGCGGAGAGGTCGTAGGTCCCCAAATATACCAGGTCAATGCGCTCGATTTTGAGAATGTCGTCGAGCTGATCCACCGCAGCCAAAGTTTCCACGATGGGAATAAACCAGGGTCTGGATGCGTTTGTATCCGAATATTGAATACCATACTGGTTTCCCCTGACAAAGGGATTAAACCCCCGAGTTCCGGTCGGAGGGAAGTCCATCATGGCTGCGGCCTTTTGGAAATCCTCCACCCCGGTTAACTGTGGGAAGATCACCCCGCCCGCTCCGGCATCGAGGACGCGTTGGACTTCAACGGGATCCTTCCCGCTTACGCGGACCAGGGCCCGCCCCCCATTGCGCTCGCAAGCCATCATATCGGCAAGCAGGGAGGCATAGTCGTAGGTGCCGTGCTCACAATCGAGGAGGTGCACCTTGATGCCGGCCTGGGTGAGCATTTCGGTCAGGAGGGGATCGGGCAAAATTCGCCAGATTCCGTCCAGACTTGTTTGGTCAGGGTTTCCAGGAATCATGGTCATTGTGGGCTTGTCACCGGGGAGGCGGCATTCTTTTTGGCGTGGGCCAGGTCGCTGGCAACGTCGATGATCCAGTCTTCCTGGCCTGCCATGGCTTTGCGTCGGCCAAGCTCAACCAGGATTTCGCGCGGGTCGATCCCGAACTGTTCGCCGGCTTTCTTCGCATGGAGGAGAAAGGTGGAATACACCCCGGCATAACCGATGGTAATGGCGTCGCGGTTGGGGATTGGCTGGAAGGGCATCATCGGCGCCAGGATATACTCGGCGGCATCGCAGAGTTTGAAAGCGTCGAGACCGGTATCGAGTCCCATCTTGTTGAAAACCGCCGCAAGGAGTTCCGTGGCGGCGTTGCCTGCCCCGGCCCCAAGTCCACGAAGGCAGCCGTCGATCTGTTCGGCGCCGGCCTCGTAGGCGGCGATACTGTTGGCGATGGCCTGGCCAAGATTGTTGTGGGCGTGGAATCCGACCTGGCATTTTAAGGCGGATTTGAAAGCGGCCACTCGCGCGGCGGCGTCCTGGGGCAGCATAGCACCGGCGGAATCGACGACATAAACACAATCGGCGCCGTAGCTCTCCATCAGGAGGGCCTGTTCGGTAAGCACCTCGGGTGGGCGCATATGAGCCATCATGAGAAATCCTACCGTTTCCATGCCCATTTCTTTGGCCAACCCGAAATGCTGTTCGGATACATCGGCCTCGGTACATTGGGTGGCGATGCGGAGAATTTGGGCGCCGCGTCTGGCAGCTTCCTTTAACTCCTTCTGCGTGCCTACTCCGGGCAGGAGGAGGGCCGCGATGCGAGCGTTACGGCAGGTCTCGGCCGCGGTTTCGATCAGTTCCATTTCGGAAGTTTTTGAGTAGCCATACTGGATGGACGATCCGGACAGGCCATCCCCATGAGAGACTTCAATAACCGGAACCCCGGCGTCGTCCAGGGCTTGGCAAACCTGCTTGACCTGGTCGAGGGTGAATTGGTGACGCATCGGGTGAGACCCGTCGCGCAAGCTGCTATCGGTGATACGTGGAGGTTTCATGAGGCTGTGGCGGAAGGGGCATTAAGAAACTGGGCGGCGAGGGTCTGGCCGACCCTCCAGGCTGAGGCGGTCATGATATCCAGGTTCCCGGCATACGTCGGGAGAAAGTCACCGGTGCCTTCCACTTCGAGCAGGAGAGTCACCGTGCGGCGTTGGCCACCTGGGGTATTCACCGTGTCCAGGATGGGTTCGCCCTTCAAGCGGTAGCCGGGCACATACTCCTGGACGGAACTGACCATCTCCACGATACTACGGGTAATTTCGTTTTCATCAAAGTCTCCGGCGGGCATGGCGTAGATGGTATTGCGCATATGGATGGGGGGATCGGCCGGGTTGAGGATGATGATCGCCTTACCGCGTTTGGCGCGGCCGAGGGCTTCCAACCCGCGGGAAGTGGTAAAGGTAAACTCGTCGATGTTCTGTCGTGTGCCCGGCCCGGCGGAGGCGCTGGCAATCGTGCTGACAATCTCGGCATATTCAACTTGGGTCACCTGGCTAATGGCATGGACCAGGGGAATCGTAGCCTGTCCGCCGCAGGTAATCATGTTTAAATTGGAGGCGCCGAGGTGTTCGTTCAAGTTGGCTGGGGGAACGACGTAAGGGCCGATTGCCGCGGGGGTCAGGTCAATGGCCGTAATCCCTGCTTCCTCGTAACGAGGGGCGTTATACTGGTGGGCCCGGGCACTTGTGGCCTCGAAGACGATTTTTATTTCAGGATCCTCCAGGATGGCTTCAATCCCCTGGTCAGAGGCGGACACTCCCAGTTCGCGGGCGCGCGCCAATCCTTCCGATTTCGGGTCGATCCCGGCAAAAAGCGCAAGATCGAGGCGTTCCGGTTTCCGGAGAATTTTCAACATCAGGTCGGACCCGATGTTCCCCGTTCCGAGAATAGCGGTTTTGATGGTTTTGGATGGCATGGAATGGGTTTCGGTTGGTTAATGCGTTTAATGGGTGGATTGCTCAATATGCCGCCCGCGTTGGAGGGCTTGAATAATCTGGTCGGCATCATAGACGCAGCCGGACCATGTGCCTCCCGAGGCCTGTTGTAGAGCTGCCCACAGGCGGGTGTCGTCGTGAACCCGCGAATCGGGTTTCAATTCCGGATGGGGGCCTCGCGATTGAAATTCGGAAGGGTCAACCATGGCCTGGATGGACCCGCGAAGTCGCCGGGTATCGACCTCGATTTCGATAATGTCACCATCCCGCACTCGCCCGATAGGGCCGTCCGCCCAAGCTTCCGGGCTGATGTGCCCGATGCAAGCGCCAGTGGAGACTCCGGAAAACCGGCCGTCTGTGAGCAGGGGTATGGTGGAGCCGTCCCGGGTGTGTTTGAGGGCGGAGGTGACCTGGTAGGTTTCCGGCATCCCACAGCCGGGGCCGAGTCCGATCAGGACCATGACGTCCCCCGGGCTGACTTTGTGTTCCTTGAGGGCGGTAATGGCGGATCGTTCACTGGTAAAAACGCGGGCGGGCCCTTTGTGGCGGTAAACACCGTCTGCCCCGATGACTTCCGGGGCGATAGCTGTGCTTTTGACCAAAGCGCCTTCCGGGGCCAAGTTGCCGGTTAAAAAGGTGATGGTTCCACCTAAGCCCTTTTCACGTGCCCGTTTCGGGTCCATGATGACGTCGTCCGGATCGACCCCATCCCGTTCAAACAGCAGGTCACGGAGGCGTCGGCGCCGATCGGATTTTTCCCACCAATCGAGGTTCGTCCCCAGGGGAAAGCCGGAAACGGTGTCGGTGTCGGTTTTCAATAAGCCGGCGTTCCTCAAGTGCAACATGATTTCCGGAACACCCCCGGCGAGGAACACCTGGACGGTGGGGAAATGCCTGGGGCCATTTGGCAGAACGTCCACCAGCCGGGGCACTGAGGCATTGATTCGGGCCCAATCTTCGACCTTTGGAATGTTCAAGCCGGCGGCGTGGGCAATCGCGGGCAGGTGCAAGACGAGGTTGGTGGAGCCACCCACCGCCGCGTGGACGACCATGGCATTATACACAGAATCGTCAGTCAGGATATCGCTCATGGCCGTTCTGCGCTTCGATAATTCGATCAGGGCGGTAGCGGACCGACGGGCGAGATCTTTCCATATTACTGCCCCGGACGGGCTGAGCGCTCCGTGAGTCAGGGTAATGCCCAAGGCTTCACCCACCACCTGGCTGGTAGCGGCGGTACCCATGAACTGGCATCCTCCCCCAGGGGACCCGCAGGCCCGGCATCCCATGTCTGCGGCATATTCCAGGGTAATTTCTCTGCGGGCGAAACGGGTGGACAGGGTCTGGACTGCTCCGGCGTCTTCCGCTCCCTGGGCCGGAAGGGTAACGCCGCCCGGGACAATAATTCCCGGCAAGAAGCTGGATCCGGCCAACGCAATCATCATAGCGGGCAATCCCTTGTCACAGGTGGCGATGCCCAGGATACCTTTCCGGTTGGGTAAGGAACGGATCAACCGTCTGAGGACAATAGCCGCATCGTTGCGGTAGGGCAGGCTGTCCAGCATACCGGCCGTCCCATTGGTGCGCCCATCGCATGGATCGCTGCAAGCAGCGGCAAAAGGAATGACCCCGGCGTCCTTAAAGGTATGGGCTGCTTCCTCGACGAGGAGGCCCACCTCCCAGTGCCCGGTGTGGAATCCCAGGGCGATCGGGGTGCCATCTGGATTCCGCAAGCCACCCTGGGTGCTGAGGATGAGGAATTCCGGTCTCCCCAGGAGTTTCGGGTTCCAACCCATGCCCGCGTTTTGGGTCCAGCCAAACAAATCGCCGCTCGACATTGACGCCAGTTGATTGGGTTCGAGAGGTAAGGAACCTTCGGGGCCCGCCCCTGAGGTCTTAAAATTGTAAATTTCCTCTGATTTTGACTCCAGTATATCAGTCATGGTCCAGTCCAAGAATTTTGCGGTTGAGCTTTGGGTCAGACTCCCCTCCGACGAAGTCGTCGAAAGCGGTTGTCGTCACATCGATCAGATGTTCCTGAATAAAGGGCGCCCCTTCGCGAGCGCCCTGCTCGGAAGACTTGAGGCAGCACTCCCATTCCAGGACAGCCCAACCCCGATAGTCGGTTTCGGCCAACAAACTGAAGACCCGCTTGAAATCGACCTGGCCGTCCCCGAGAGAGCGAAAGCGCCCGGGGCGTCCCTGCCAGGACTGGTATCCTCCATAGACACCGCCCCGGCCATCCGGGCGAAACTCGGCGTCCTTCACGTGAAATCCCCGGATTCGTTCCCCGTAGAAGCGGATAAACTCCAGGTAATCGAGTTGTTGGAGGACGAAATGGCTCGGGTCGTAGTTGAGGCAGGCGGCGGGGTGACCATCGACCACATCCAAAAATAATTCAAAGGTATGGCCGTCGAAGAGGTCGCTTCCGGGGTGTAGCTCGTAAGCGATGGCAATGTCATGATCCAGGGCAAGATTGAGGAGCGGCAGCCAGCGGCGCGCAAGCTCCCGGATCGCGGCTTCGACCAGCCCGGATGGTCGCTGTGGCCAGGGATAGGCCAGGTGCCAGGCGAGCCCCCCGCTGAGGACGGGAAGGCAGTTAAGGCCAAGACGGGCGGAGGCCAGGATAGTATGCTGAAGTTGGGTGGAGGCCCATTCCAGGCGTTCCGCGTCATTCAGACCCTGCGGATAAAAAGGCTGAAAGGCGGTTGCATAAGCCGGATGGATGGCCATGACCTGGCCGGCGAGGGCCGCATTCAATTCCGTAAGCACCACTCCGGCGGAAGCAAGGGAGGACCGGAAATCTTCGCAGTATGCTTTGGATTCGGCGGCTGTTTTGAGGTCAATAAACCGAGGGTCCTCCCAGGCGGGAATCTGAACCCCTGAGTAGCCCAAGTCGGCCGCCCAGCGGCAAATGGACTCCAGCCGGTTATAGGGAGGCGTGTCCCGGACGAATTGGGCAAGAAAGAGGGCAGGTCCTTGGATTGTATTCATCATTCAACTACAAATACCCCGCGGTGCGATGGTGAGGTCGCGGATGACGGTGGTGGATTTGAAGGAGAGTGCAAGCCAGGCGCACTCCGCGACTTCCTCAGGCTGCACCATGGCGGCGCAGGCTTCGGGGGGAGGGGTCACGGGCCGCTTCTGAAGCAGGGGGGTGTTGACGTCCCCGGGATAAATCGTGGTGACCCGGATCCCGTGGGAGCTTTCGGTGTCGCGCAAGTATTGGGCGAAGCCGGTCATGCCGAACTTGGAAATGACGTAGGCTACTCCGCTTTTGTCAAAGGCCCGGAGGCCGGCCTCGGAATTAATAAAAATAAAGGTGCCCTCTCGGCGGGATCGCATATCTGAGATGAAGGCCTGGGTGCAGAAAAAGACCCCATCGATATTGGCGGCCAGGAGGGAGCGGTAATCCTCCTGATCCAACTCGGAAAGGGAGCGCCGGGCGACATTGGTGCCGGCCGCGTAAATGAGGGCGTCCACCCGGCTGAATTGTGCAAAGACCGCGGCCTTCATGGCTTTGACTGCAGTGGGATCTCCCGCATCGCAGGGAAAGGGATGTAGACGATCTTGTTCGTCGCCGGAAGCGAGGGCGATGGTTTCCCGGAGGGCGGATTCCCGGCGTCCGATCAAGGCAGCGGACCATCCCTCGCGTACAAGTTTCAGGGCGATGGCCTGGCCGATACCCGACCCGGCGCCGGTGATCACGGCGACTTTGCTGGAGGTCCGGTTCAACGTTTTACCTCCTTCCATTGTCCACCTGCGTTGGAACTGGCCACGATGGCATCGATTATGCGGGCGACATCGAGGCCGGTTCTAAAGGTGGGAAAAGAAATCTCATCCGCTTCGGAAGGGTCTCGCCCATCTGCGATGAAGGTGAGGATGTTCAGCATGAGGCTTTTGAAGGCGGCAGACCAGGCCTCGTTATGTCCGCCGGGCAAGGCTGCGTAGGCGGCTGCATCGGGATGGAGCAGGGATGGGTCTTTGAGCAAGACCTGGTTGGGTTGGTCGCGGTGACCGATCCAGAGTTCATTGGGGCGTTCCTGGCGCCATTCCAGGGAAGCTTCCGCTCCGCAGACTTCGATGGTCAGGTCATTTTTATGCCCGGCGCAGAGAGCGCTGGTAGCAAACATACCCCGGGCACCGTTTTCTAGTTCACATAGAATCAGCCCAAAGTCGGGTACTTCCACCTTGAATTCGGAAGCACTGCTTCCTTCCGGGGGGAACCGGGTATGAATAAAGCGACTGAGGTCGGCCAGGACCCGGACAATACGGAGGCCGGTAATGTGTTGGACCATGTCATACCAGTGGGCTCCGGCGTCGGCCACCATGGCCAGGGGACCGGCCATGTCAGGCTCGATTCGCCAATTGGTATCCGTGTTCCTGAGCAACCACTCCTGGAGATAATGGCCCCGAACAAAGCGGATACCTCCGATCTCACCGGAGGAGGCACGAGCCCGCGCTTCCTGAACCATGATGTTGTAGCGGATATTAAAGGTAACTGCGTGGACTACGGCGTTTCGTGTGGCGGCCTCCAGCATTTGTTCCGCCTCTACGGTGGTCAGGGCCATGGGTTTATCCACGATGACCGCCTTACCTGCTTCCGCCGCCGCCACGGCGATCGGAGCGTGCAAATGGGTGGGGGTGGCAATGTCGATGACATCGATCTCGGGGTCGTCCACCATTTTCCTCCAGTCTCCGTATGCCTTTTCGACATGGTATTGCTCGGCTTTCCGGCGGGCGGACTGCTCCGAGCTGGTGGCTATAGCGGTGACGTCGGCGAAAGGCACCCGGCGAATGGCCTCCAGGTGGTGGGGGCCAATGAACCCAAATCCGACCACCCCTACCCGTAATGTTTTCGCCTTCATTTTGTTCAGGAATGTTGTTGGGATGCTTTATCGAGGTTTTCCAAAGGAACTTTTCCCTGTACCGACCAGCCACCATCCGCATAAAACACCTGGCCGGTTACATAACTGGAATCGGAGGAAGCCAGGAACAGCGCGGGGCCAATCATTTCCTCGGATTCCCCGGTCCGCCCAAGGGGCACCACGCTTCCCCAGGCCCGTGCGTAATCCGGGTCGTCCTGCAGGTTCCTTTCCACATTAATCGGTCCGGGGGCGAAGGTGTTGACGCGGATGTCGAGGGAGGCCAGTTCGACTGCCAGTTGCCGGGTCAGGCCATTGATCGCGGCCTTGCTGGTGGCGTAGGCTACAAGGTTTTTCACCCCGAGGGCGGCGCAATTGGTGGATACGTTGATGATGGAACCTGCCGTTTCCGTTTCGCGCATCCAGTGGGCGGCCTGCAATGAGCAGAAAAAGGTCCCTTTCAGGTTGGTATTCATGACAAGGTCCCATTTGGCCTCATCGGTGGAAAAAAGCTCCGACCACCCAGTGAGCCCCGCATTATTGATGAGGACATCCAGCCGGGAAAAGCGCTGCCTGGCCTGTGCGAACAGTTTTTCGATATCGGAGACCCGTCCCACGTCCGCTTGAATGACTGCGGCCTGACGTCCCAGGTCCGTAATTTGGTTTGCGGTTGTTTCCGCCCCGGCCCGGTCTGAATGGTAATTGATGATCACATCGGCCCCTTCGCGGGCGCAACCCAGGGCCAGGGCCGCTCCGATTCCTTTGCTGGCACCGGTAATCAAAATGGTTTTATCGAGGAGTCGCATAAGTTATGAGGGATGAAGGATTACTTTGACCGCGTCTTTCTTCTGAAAAAGATCAACCCCTTTTTCCCATTCTACGAGGGGGAACCGGTGGGTGACAATTCGGCTCGGTTCGATGTTTTCCGCCAGAAGTTCCATGGTGCGTGCCCAGCTTTCCCGGCGATAGCCCACCGATCCGCGAAGGGTCAACTGTTTGAAAGCCACGTGGTCAAGAGGAAGGGGGATTTCCCGGCCGAAATGGCCTACCTGAGTATAACTCCCTAAGGGACGGACGGTTTCAAGACAAGCGGTGGCGGAGGCCTGCACTCCGGCCACCTCAAAGACGGCGTCCACTCCCAGCCCTTCGGTTTCTTCGCTCACTACTTCCTTGAGGTCCTCTTTACTCACATCGACCACGCGGGCTGCCCCCAGCTTTTCCGCCAGGCGCAGGCGTCCTGCGTCGCCACCGGCCCCGGCAACGATGGTCCGGTTCCCCTGGTGAACCAAGACGAGCAGGCAGAGCAGACCGATGGGGCCAGGGCCGGAGACAAGGACGGTATCCGATGGTTGGATACAGGCGATTTCCTGCACGGCATGAACCGCCACCGCCAGGGGCTCCACCAGGGCTCCTTCCAATTCAGGCACGCCGTCCGCGAGGCGGAACAACTGATCCGGACGAACGCAGGCATAGGGACAAAAGGCGCCGTTGACGCCGTGCCCCATGCCGCGTCGCCCCGGGCTTAACATGAAATCTCCACTGAGGTAATACCGGCATTGATCGCTGACCACTGCAGTGGCGCCGAGGACCGCATAACGCGCATCCGGGTCGAAATCCTCTGTAACCTCGCTTCCCTTTTCCACGACGCGGCCGACAAACTCATGGCCCAGGATTACCGGGGGATAATTCCGGAACAAATCGTTAAGGACATGGAGATCCGTTCCGCAAATCCCGCAAGCGGAAATGGCCAGTTTGACCTGGTTGGGTGCCGGGACCGGCTCTTCCACCTCGCAAAGGCTCACGTTGCCGGGTCCCGGTGCCGTTTTAACTAGGGCGTTCAAACCAAAAAGGAGGGAGTTTGAGTTTCAGTAACTGATGGGCTGCTTCCACGATATTGATGGCACGCAATCCGTAATAGTCCAAGAGGTCGGAGGCCGTTCCCGATTGACCGAAACGGTCCTTTACGCCGATCCGAAGGACAGGAACGGGGCAAAGCCCGGCAACAAATGAGGAAACGGCCTCTCCGAGGCCACCAATAATGGAGTGCTCTTCCACGGTGATCAGTTTACCGGTTTCCTTGGCGGCCTCGAGAATAAGGGTTTCGTCGAGGGGCTTAAGGGTGGGCAGATGTAGAACGCGGGTAGAGACGCCTTCCTTTTCGAGGAGTTCGGCGGCGGCCAGCGTTTCCGATACCATAATACCGGTGGAAATAAGGGTGATATCCCGGCCCTCCCGGAGGCATTTTCCTTTGCCGATAACAAATTCACCATGAATATCGGGAACCACGGGATACTTGTCCCGGCCCGTTCGCAGGTAAACCGGGCCCTGCATCCGAGCGGCGGCATGGGTGGCCATGCGGGCTTCTTCGTAGTCCCCCGGGACCAGAATGGTCATGTGCGGAAGGGCCCGGGTGACCGCGAGGTCTTCACAAGCCTGATGGGAAGCACCATCGCCCCCGGTGGTGATGCCCGCATGGCTGACGCCGATTTTGACATTTAAGTTCGGGTAAGCAATGGAGTTGCGCAGTTGGTCGGCCGCCCGCATGGTGGCAAACATAGCGAAGGTGGCGGCGAAGGGAAGCATGCCAGAAAGGGCAAGTCCCGCGGCCACGGACAATTCATTTTGTTCAGCCGTACCACAATTGAAAAAACGTTCAGGGTATTGTTTCTCGAAATCACAGGTTTTGGTGGCCTTGGCCACATCAGCATCGAGAACGACCAACTCTGGTATCTCGGCCGCCAATTCAATCAGGGCGTCAGCGTATCCCTGGCGTGTGTGCTTGTAATCAGGCATGAGTTAAGGCCTCCATGGCGCGTTGATACTGTTCGGTATTGGGCGGAGTTCCGTGCCATTCCGCTCCCCCTTCCATAAAGGGGACCCCTTTGCCCTTTACCGTGTTCAGGATGATCATCTTAGGTTTATCGTTCTCATTTCTTTTGGCCGCCTCGATGGAAGACAAAATAGTGGAATAATCATGGCCGTCGATTTCCCAACTGGACCATCCGAAGGCACGCCATTTGTCCACCAGAGGATCGAGGGGCATGACGTCCTCGGTATTGCCATCTGTTTGGAGCCGGTTGCGGTCGGTGAAGGCGATCAGGTTGCCTAATTTGTATTTATGGGCAAACATGGCGGCCTCCCAGATTTGGCCTTCCTGCTGCTCTCCGTCGCCGCAAAGCACGAACACATGATATTCCGCTGAACGGATTTTGCCCGCGAGGGCAATCCCGCAAGCGGTCGACAGGCCGAGGCCGAGGGTGCCGGTGGAAGCGTCGACTCCAGGGGTCTTGGCCGAGTAGGGGTGGCCCTGGAGATGGGAACCCAAGCGCCGGAAGGATTCAAGGTCAGACTGGGGAAAGTAACCGCTTTGCGCCAGGGCGGCATATAGGACCGGCGTGCAATGCCCTTTGGAAAGAACAAAACGGTCGCGGTCGGGATCCCGGGGTCGACCCGGGTCGTGACGCATGGCTTGGAAATAAAGCGCCGTAACGATATCGGTCGCGCTGAGGCTACCGCCGACATGCCCTGAATTGGCCCCGTGTACCATGGTCAGGATGTCCCTTCGGATCTGGAGGGCGCGTTCCTGCAAACGCTGGATTTCCCCCGGGTCCCATTTCGGTTCGCGGGAAACGGTCTCGTTTCCGCTTGGTGTGTATTTCTGCATATCAGTCATTGGCAAAGAGAAGCTCAGGTCATTTTTCGTCGTAACAAGCGACCGCGCGGATGGGGGAGCCGTCTCGCCCGGCAAAATTCAGGGGAAAACCGATGAAAAGAAAGGACTCGGGCAATTGGTCGAGGTTGGCCAGGCCTTCAACGACGACAATCTCCGCATCCGGGCCCAGGAGGATATGGTGGAGCTCAAGCCAGTCCTTTCCGATTGTCGGCATGTCCATCCCGAGGAGGCGGATCTTGCGGTCGGTCAGATAACGGGCGGCCTCCTGGGTGAAGGACGGGAAATCTTCAAAATAATCGCTCTGGTCGAAATGCTGGTGCCAGCCGGTTTCGACCAGGATTTTTGCCTCGGGCCGCAAGATATCCTCAAAGGGCTTTAAGTCATCAGCGGTGATTTCCTGGTTGGCTTGCTTAGGAATGCGCAGCACATGCGCCTTGCCGAAAAACCAATCCAGGGGCATCTGGTCCACGGTACGACCCTCATCAAAGAAATGAAACATGGCGTCCAGGTGGGTTCCCTGGTGGGTCCCAATCACAACTTGGCTGATATTGTATTGATGGGTAGAGACCTTCCCATGTGGGATAATGGACAACTTGGGGTCATTGGGGAAAGCTCCAGCTCCGTGCCGGAGTGGGGAGGATAAATCGATGAGAATGCTCATAATTTTTCCACCTGGTATCCGCCTCTCGAGCGGTCTTTCCAATACAGGAAGCCGAAGATGACCGCCACAGGAATGGCAAACGGCACGAGATACCGGAAAGCGACACGGCCGCCCCGATTGTCTGCGGGGCCGAGAATCTCGGTTCGAATTCTCTGGGCAAGCTCTTCAGTCCCGTCGGGTGCGTTGCGCAGGGCGGATCGCAAGGCGTTGGCGGTCTCCGCAGGCGGTAGATCCCCGGTGATTTCTGCGGATTGGAGGACGGCCCAGGTTGCATTCACCGCGTTTTGAGCTTCCTGTCGGCGAAGCTCCTCTTCATCCGCGGCGTGGATGGGGAATTCTGAAACGATCTCCCGTAAGACTTCCCGGGTTTCTTCAGGAGGAAGGGCATCGTGCAGGTAGACATCCGCAATTCGGCCCATGAGGGGAGCGGTAAAGAGGCCGACCACGAGCATTCCGGTCCCCCCCATGAGAGCCAGGCCGAGGGCTCCGCTTTTGGGAACCCGTTCGCTGGTGATGCCCAGCAGGGTGGGCCAGATATAGCAGACGCCAACCGCAAAAACCGTGGCGGATAAAAACGCCATCCAGGTGGTTTGAGAAAAACTGAACCAGAACAGTCCGATTCCGGTAACAATGGCGGACGCCATGATCAACCCGGTTGGGTAGAGTTTTTCCACAACGGGGCCGGCGAAGAAACGGAGCACGGCCATTAACCCGTTAATGTAGGCCAGAACCAGGATTCCCGGCAAGCCACCGGACTCCAGGACGGCGGGAATCCAACGGTTGGGTCCCAGTTCAAGCGAGGCAGTGATGGCAATGGTGAAGAGGAGGAGGAAGAAGAACGGCCGAACCAAGGCTCCTTTCACCATGCCTGAAAAGGAAACCCCGGACTGGACCCGCTCTGTCTCAGGAAAATCTATATTCAGGAACAAAATTCCGTAAACCAGGGTGGGGATGAGGATCAAGGAGAGCTTCAACTGCCACAAGTCCAGACCCGCCTTGGAGAGGAGGAAGGCGCTGACCCCTCCGATGAGAATTCCCCCGGGAAACCAGACATGGAATTGATTGAGCTTCTTGGTTTTTTCCCGCGGATAAAGGGTGGCGACCAGGGGATTGCCGGCAGCTTCCACCGCACCATTTCCCAGAGCAAGGACGAGGGCGCCGACGTAGAGCATGCCGAAGCCGTTCGCGAAGATCATGATCAGGGTTCCGAGGAGATGGCAGAGGAAAGAAAAACGAAACAGGTTTTTCATGCCCACAATGTCGCACAGCGGGCCCAGGACGACGATTGAGAGAGCGAAGCCGTAAAGCGCCGCACCACCGATATGGCCCACTTCCTGGTTGGACAAAAGAAACTCCTCCTTCAGGGCGCCCATAACGGCACCCACGACCCCAAAACAAATCGAGGTGGCCAGGAGGGCAAAACAGCTTCCAAGAAAAAGCCGGCCCGGTGTAGTGGATACATTATTGCTTCCAGAAGGGGTGTTTTCCATGAGGTATTTGAGAGAAGGGGCAACTCACCGTTGCTCGGGGGGTGAAGGGGAAACGGATTTGGTCTCCAGGGGCTCTCGGGAGTTTCCCTGAATCATGGATATACTAAAGCAAGGGCTGGAGATTGTATTTAGCACTTATGGAATTTCATTTTTCCGTGGTGGAAGAGTCGCGGGGCTCCTCTCGGCTGCATGCCATGCAGCCCTCCCAGTTTCCAGCTACGCATAGAGCCATTTGTCCTGGGGAATTCCCAGACACTCCCTAATCGTCCAGCCGCTTCACACGAATATTCCGGTAATGCACTTCGCTATGGGGATCATGACCCTGTAGGGCGAAGGTGCCATCCGTCAGTATCCGGTCGAATCGGTCACCCGGAAGTGCGCCCTCCGGTTGGTTATACATGAGGATCAGTTTCCCATTGATCAGCACGCGCACCTGATTGTCCTCGACAATAATTTCGTGGGTCCACCATTCGTTGTCCCTGAGCGTCGTGATCCCGATGTCAGCGGCCCCGATAATACTACCCGACTTGCGCCAATCTTTGTGATTTATGTTAACCTGACTCTCAAACCCTTTCAAAGGCCAGCCTTCGGCCTGATAGGCCGTGTGGAAGATGACACCGCCGTTCGAACCAGGCCTGGTCATGATTTCAAGTTTGAGGTGAAAGTTCTTAAAGGGCTGTTCGTCTCCAACGTAGAAGAGGTGGCAACGTGGCCCACGAGCGACCAATGCGCCGTCCAGGATAGACCAGGTGTCTGGGTTTTCGGCTGCTTTTTTCCAACCGGAAAAGGAGCGGCCATCAAAAAGAGACTGGAAGCCGGGCTCGGCCCAAATGACGGATGCTGAATGGAGGAGAAGGCCCAACAGGAAGATCGGGAGGAGGTGCGGTTTCATGGGTACTTTTGGCATTTGTGTGTCCGATATTCGGTAAGATAACAAATCCAATGGATACGATCCTTCATCGATATCCATGGTCTGCCGGGGGTGGTGTCTTGAATGATTCAGGGATGGCGATAGGCGCCGGGGGGGATGTCGTTACTCAGCAACCAGTCAGGTCCGAGCTGGCCCCAAGGCGCCCTGGCATCGAGGCTGACGGCTCCCGCCTCTCTGCCGGCGAGGATGGCACCCCGGTTTGGCTTCGCCAAGATCTCCGCCTCGGTTAATCCATAATGTGGGATATAAAGGGCTTTGGGATCGTTCTTTGCTTTCCATTCATCAAAAGATCCACCGTCTTCAAAGGCGTCGTCCATGTCATTGAGGGGGTTGCCGTCGATGATCACGGTGCGGCGGATATCGACGGTTCCCATGTGGTAACCGCTGCCCAGCTTTGCACTTGGGATACCCGTTCGAGTGAGGCGGTAGGTTAAACAGTCATACCACTGGTGTGGGGTGTTGCCCCCGCCAACTCCCGTGTAGGTTTTGTCGGTCTGGTTCCTGCGGCCATCCATGCTATTGAAATTTAAAAAGGTGCATCGATGAAAGTCATGAGGATCCATGTAGGGACTTGGCCCGTGCGTGGCCATGACCTGCCGGTCACGGACATAGCCCTGACGGCGCACGTCGCGCCCGGCGGCAATGAAGGTCTCCTCGGTCAGGAAACGCCCACTTTTGGAGTTATCGATGCCGGATCCATCCCGGTTCCAGGAAGGACCGGACCCGATGATGATGTTGCGGTAAATCCAGACATCGCCATACACGGGATTCTGACCCAGCTGCACGGCGTCGTCCATTCGGGGGCTGTCCCACAGGCAATTGATGATGTGTAGCTTTTGGGGAAACGCCCCCAGGACCCCGTCGAAGTAGTCATAGAAACCGCTGTTCTCAAGAATGACATCGCCGGTCACGTTCTTACCGGAGAGGAGCTGGCGTTTGCCCTGGTTTTGGACATCGCGCAGGTGGGTTGATTTTATATGCTCCCAGGTCTGGACCCGTTGGGAACCGGCGGATCCCCAGCAGGTGTCCATGTGCAGCCCGCCACCATCTATCCGTACCGCAGTTTTGGCGGCGATCCACTTGGAGCGATATAGCCTTAAATGAATGGAGCCCCTGGCGGTTTCGAAAGGGACGCGGAATCCGCGCATCTCCACACCCTCGATCTGGTGGTCCCCGTAGGTCCGAATGCCGACATCCAGGTAAGTGTTAATGCGTTCGAAATCGTCTGAGTTGGCATCATCGTTCCAGGCATTCAAATAAGTTTCCCCCTCAAGTGCTTCATGACTCATGCCTGTAAGGGTAATCTGGGTACCATCTTTGCCGGCGTGGGGTCCCGCGTATTCGGGGCTTTGGGGATTGGCGGCCACCTCGCTTAAGCCCACCGGCAGCCAGTACCAGCGACCGCCCGGGTCGGTCAGGTCTCCCGGAAAGGTGTAGAAATGCCGCTGCGACCTCAAGGCTACGTCGAGAATCTGGTTGCCGCTGGATTGGATAATCGCCTGATCGGAAAAACTTTCGCAGGGACGAGCGGATTTGATGGACTGGTTCCCACGCAGTTCCAGGGTTCTCGAAAGGGTATAGATGCCATCGTTTTTCAGAACAAAGGTAGCATCCAATCCCCCGGCGGTTACCGCGGCGAGCAGCGTATCTGCGCCGGGCTCCACCTGAATTTCTTTTGCAGTGATGGAAAGGGCAAGCAGGAGGCTTGCCGCGAAGGGGAGGGCGACTAGCCCACCGGTTGTATGCTGGGGTCGGGACATCATTTCAGGGCTTTCTCTTGCGGCGTTAACGGTTCGTATGTGGGGTAATGTCCGCCAAATGGTGCGTGGACTTAAAAGTCGTCGCGGGTGGTCCAGACCTTGATATTGGAATATTCGGCGGCCCGGGTCCACATATGGCGGAAACCAATGGGTCCATGGGTAACCTCGGGGAACATCGAGGTGTCCCAATAGACGGTGACGGTTTCGTCCGGGGATTGCACGCGAATGGCCAGGTGCCGGCCCCGTTTGACCACTTGCATTTTGTGGCGCTCACCGGGCGCAAACATCTTGACGGCTTCATTGCCGCCCGGAATGAGGGTGTCGGCTAGAGATTCCCTGGCCGGGTAGCGACGCGCCCGTATGTAGGAAGTGGTTTCCCGGTTTATAGCATCGGCGGGATTGCTGAAGGCCGCATAGCTGATATGCAATAAATTCATATTCCTGAAATAGGAGGACATGTAGGGGATCTTCCGGTCGTCCGACCACTCCAGGATATCCGTAGGAAATTCCTCTGTCCCCAAACCAGTTGCCTGGATGTAGAGGATGTTGACCAGACGCCAGATGGTATCCATCCGCCGGTAATCGTACTCGATACGGATATCGCCGGAAAAGGACTTTCGCGTCCAGAGCACGGCGTGTGAGGCATTGTCGCCGCTGACCTGTCCAGCGGTGAAGTACATGCCCCCGGGCGTGTTTTTCACGTCGGCCCGCAACCCATCTAGGTGCCAGTTCTTCCGCCAATTCTTTGTCCCGGGATCCTTAAACTGCAGGTCCCAATCCGCCTGCATCAGTTTTTCAAACATGGCGTCCGCCTCGGGACCGGTTGTCGAGTCGCCTGAAAGGGCGGCAGGCACCATCAGCAAAAGGATGAAAAGGGACATTCCTTTCAGGGCATCAAGCGGCGTGGGGAGTCGTGACCGCGGAGCAGGCTGGAAACTGTGATTATCGGTCATCATAGTCCTATGAAAAATCGGACAGTTGCGATTTGCCTATTTCTGAAGCCAGATGTCGATTCTGGGGACATACCAGGTATAGGGTTTGCTGAGAATATCTAATTTTCCGTCTCCATTGAGATCGGCTACCTGACCTTCGTGGATATCGAAGCCTTGCAAAAAGACTTCGCGCTGCAAGTCACCGGTGCCATCGCCATACCAAATCCATGCCTTAGCGTCAGGATTACTAATCCGCTCACTCCGGTCCCAGTCAGCCATTTCGGCCGAAAAAATGTCGAGGAGGCCGTCACCGTTAATATCGGCGATTTCCAGGGTATGTCCATGGCTCATTTGCCGCTCCAGCAGGTCGTAGCCAACCCAGTCCCCTGGGTTTAGAGGATCACCAACACATTGATACCAACGGATACGGCCAATGGAATCTCCCGGCGAGAAAACAAGGCGCGGCACCTGCTCACCTTTAATCTTGATGGCAGCGACGCGCCCCGGCTCATCGGTAACCCGGACGGGCTTGAAATTGTAGCCCGAAATGTGCTTGAACCAATGGATGCCGGCTACCAGGTCTAGCCGTCCGTCCCCATCGATATCGGCAACGTCCATGCCCTCGGGTTTGTTTTTAGTGCCCAGGTTCGCGGTGTCGAAGATTTCAACGTAATTCCAGGGACCGGAATGATGGCGTGGATTATCGGGGATATCCGCGATAAACAGTTTGTTGGCCCGGTTATTCCAAAAAGCCAGTTGTGCTTTACCCGTTCCCATGAAATCGGCAAAGGCCTGGTCATGGTGAGCGTTGCCTCCGCCGTCTTTAATAATGTGACGTTTCCAGGTGGTGTTGAAATCCAAGTCAGGCGCTGGGTTTTCCCACCACCACATCTGGTTGCTGCCGCCATCTCCCCCCAGCACCAGGTCCAGGTCGCCGTCTCCATCGATATCATGAACCGCACCTCCTGCCTCGATTCGAATTTTCTTCGATTCAATCACGAAACGGTCCCAGCCTTTTTTGTGGCGCAAGTAGCCTACAATCGAAGGCCCTAACAGCCCGTCAGGCCCTTCATGGCACCCGATAACAAAATCTTTGAGTCCGTCCCCGTTAATGTCGAAGACCAGCGATGCGGTCTGGTTGCACTTTTCCGTGGGTACTTCCAAATCGCCGTTCACGGTAGAGCGGTGTTTCCACTGGGGTCCGGCTTTCAGAAGGCCGGGTAGAAATACGAGCAAGAAACAGAGGTAGGCGAAACAGGGGTGATGAACGCGGCGTCCCGATAACGCAGGGCCCCGTTGGCTTCCAGGGAGGGGGCTATTCATGGGGGTGATGAGGGGAAGGGATGATCCGGGGTTTCAGAAGAGAATGAAGGCGGGGATTCAGACACCGCCCCAATTTACCAAAGTGTATAGGAGGGTGCGGCAGATGTATTTAGCAGTTATGGTATTTTTTTTTCCTTTTGTGGAAAGGAAAGGCCTGCGGTGGGCGGAGCGCGGAGATTCCGTCAATTACCGGGAGACGAGCGGGTTTTCTCTCCAGGCGGATGGCGCGACTCCGACCTGCCGTTTAAAGAGGCGGTTAAAATCGTGCTGGCGGGGATACCCCACTTTGGCGGCAATCTCTTTGATACTGAGGTTGGTTTCCAAGAGGAGGTTTTTGGCATATTCCAGTCTCAAGCGAAACAGCATCTCCCGGGGGGAACACCCGAAAGATTTGCGGAAAGCATGTCGGGCGGAATCATAATTGGGTGATTCAAAGAGGAAGGAAAGATCGTCATTGGGTCGGCTGACTCCTTGATTCACCAGGTGCCAGAGCCGGGCGACGTCGGGATTGGGTGGCGTGTTCAGCGGGAGGCTGGTGCCTCCGGATTCCGTGCACCAGCGCTCGATATTGAGCAGGAGGAGCTCCAACCAGGTCGATACCGCAAAATCAAAATGTTTCCGCCGGGCGGAGCGTTCATTGAATATCTGCCAGAACATCCACTGAAAGGCACCCGCCTGTTCGGGATTCAGTTCCCACACCCGGTGGGCGGGCCTGGGCTGACGTAAATGGACGAAGGTTTCGCTTAAGGAGTCATTCAGATTGAAATGAAGCACCCAGAACCGGGGTTTGTCCTTTCCGTTGCAAATGGCTCCGTGTTCTTCCTGAAGGTGGTAGAGGTAAAGCGTGTTGGGGCGCGTGGGTTTTTCTCCATCGGGGTGAAGAATCCGGCAGGAGCCATCCGTGACCAGGGTAAATTCAAGAAAGTTGTGCCGGTGGGGTCCAAACACCTCGGCACCTTGGGCTTCGATCACGCGCATGGAGACCAAATCCACGAATTGTCCGGTCGAGTCTGGATCCAGGTGCTTCATCGAACGCGGTTTGGTTGTCCCATGATGGATGGTAAGGGAAAATGGGATGCAGTGGAATTCCATAATTGCCAACCTGCATAGGCTCGAACCGCTAATCGCATTGCGGCAGGGACTACCGGTTTTCGCTGAAGAGGGGGTACCACTGAATGGCTTCGAGGTTGAGGTTGGGCCTTCGGCTTTGGGGTCTGGGACCATAATGGGCCGCGAGGTAATCCAGGATCACGGGTTCTTGTTCCCCCAGATCCCAGAGGTTTTGTGTCTCCTGCATCCAGTCGATCAGGGCGGCCCACCCATCCCGGCTATTCCGGTTTTGCGCCACCAGCAGGAGGGAATGACAGGGAGCACAATGCTGGCGCACGGCCTCATGCCCTTCTGCGATGACGATGGAGTTGTCAAAAACCGGGTCCTCGTCCCCCTCTACGGAAGAGGAGAGGTTTTGGCGGTTTGCCGGAGCATTCACGTGGGCCGGGGAACGGGCCTTGTGGACCAGGATGGCCGCGACAAAGAGCAGAAAGGGACCCAGAATCAGGGCCAGCATGACGGCCAACTGGAAATTCCAGGAAGCGGATCGTTTGCGGGGCGAAATAGAGGCCATCGGTCAACGGAGTTAAACCAGGCGAACCGCGATCCGGTGGCAGGCGTTATTCAAGTATCCACGGGGGTTCCAACCGGGGACAATCATGGGCTGCATTCGCCCTGCATCGTCGGTGGCCCGGGCCCAGACTTCATAGTAGCCCTTTCGGGGGAAATTCGCCTCGGCCTCCCATTGTTGCCAGGCAAACCGGTTAGCGGGGTCCCGTAGCCGGCAGGACTTCCAGGTCGCCCCGAAATCGATGGAGATGTCCATAGCCTGGACCTTTCCCTCACCGCCCCAGGCATGCCCGCCTAAGGAAAGGGATTTCCCCAGGGGGAGGACCACTCCGGACTTGGGGCGGGTAATGAGTGATTTCACCGGCATGGCATGGATGATCTCCATCGCTTCGTCCGGGACGTCGCTCCCCGGGGCGATGGGCTGGCGGGGGACCCGGTAGGATTTTCCGCCCATCTTCTGGCCGTCGTGAACCCGATCCCGGATGACAATACGGTTGATCCACTTTCCGGAAACCGACCCGGGCCAGCCGCCAAAGACCAGGCGCAGGGGGAATCCGTGGGCGAGGGGGAGGGCTTTCCCGTTCATTTCCCAGGCGAGGAGGGATTCGTCCTCCAAGGCTTTGGCCATCGGCACCCCGCGGGAGATGGCTTCGGTGTTGCGGTCGCCGCTGAGGTGGATATCGGCTCCATAATAGGCGACATACACGGCGTCATCGCGGACCCCTACGGCCTCGAGGACATCGCGCAGGCGCACGCCGGTCCAGAGGGGGCACCCCACTGCTCCGGTAGTCCACTGATTCCCGCTGGCGGGCGGGTTGAATTCGCTGCGCCCGTTGCCCGCACATTCGAGAACGAGCTGGTAGCTTACGGTTTCGAAATTGGATTTCAGCTCATTGAGAGAAAGGTCAGTCGGTCTCGGGCAGGATTCCCCATCGAAGCGGACCGTCCAGGCATTGGGATCGGGTTGAACCGGCATGGTACCGTTATTGCGGACGAAGAGGCGCTCGGCGGGGGTCACGGGATCGTCCAGCAGGTGGGCGGGCGTTTCCAGGTTCCAGGGCCGGTCGTTGAGGAGGCGCATTCCCGTATCCTTCCCCAGCATGTCGACGAAGGGTTCAGGGTGTTGCAGGACGACGGGCAAGAGTCCGGTGGGAAAGCGATGGGCATAGACCACGGAAATACCGAAGCCCCCGCCGAGAAAGGCGGTGACCGTATTTTTCAGAAAACGCCGGCGGCCGGGGTCATCCGGATACGGGGGATCAACCATCGTGGTGGGGGATTGGGGAGTTTCCCGGCAAATCTAAGTATTGATATTTTCTATCGGGGGAGGCATGGGAAGCGGGCCGGTCCGGGAGGGCCCGGGAGGGAGATCGGGCGCTTTGAATCCGGAGACGAGATCGCTGATTTTTACCGGAAGTCCGGTTTCAAAGCAGTGGTTTGCCGCAACGCCGACCAGGATAGAGGCGGCTCCCCCACGTTCGTCGGAGGCACGTAAATATTTATCTGCCGGTTGGTTCGGGAGGAATAAGTCCTCCATCATCAGTTTGTCTCCACCTGCGTGGGGGCCTTCGCTCTTCCAGGGGGTGTGCTCCGTGGGTGAGTCGCGTAAAGGTAAGGTGCGGGTGGTGACCCCTCCGCGGGCGAGCCCACCCTGGACGGTGCCATCCCCGCTCATGTAAGCCCGTTCCACCACGGTGTGTTCCAACCGGCCCAAGGTGCCATTAAAAATCGCAATGTAGCCTGACCAGGGACTGAAGGCGTTAAGGGAGTAGGTCAGGGTGATTCCGCTTCGATATGTCACCAGGACATTCATTGTGTCCTCGATATCGACTTCAGGCCGCCAGATGCAACGGTCTCGTAAATACCCGTCGTAATATTCATTTTCGAGGTAAAGGGTCTTCAGGTATTCCCTGGAATTCAAATCCAGGTAAAAATTACAGTCGGCTATTTCCGTACAGGTCAGGCAGCGTTCCTGCTGCCCGGAAAGCCCGAATCGGCGTGCAGTTTTCGGGGTGTAGAACTCCCGCTTGCCCGTGGCGAAGACCAGCTCCGGAACGTCGCTCAGCCACCAGTTGAGCAAGTCGAAATGGTGGGTGGCTTTGTGGACCATGAGACCCCCGGAATGCTCTTTGTGGGCATGCCAGCGCCGGAAGTAATCCGCTCCATGCAAGGTGTTGAGCATCCAGCGAAAATCCACGGACAGGACATCCCCGATTTCCCCGCTCATGAGCAGTTCTTTAACCTGGGTCCGCATGGGGGAATACCGGTAGTTGAAGGTGACCTTGATGTTCCGGCCCGTTCTGGCTTTCGCATCCAGGATGCGTTGGCATTTTTCCGCAGTCGTGGTCATCGGTTTTTCCGTGATCACGTCGCAGCCGGATTCCATGGCGCGGATCATGTATTCGTCGTGGGTGGCGTCCACCGTGGTCACAATGACCGTATCGGGCCGGGTTTCCCTCAACATCCGGGAAAAATCCGATGCCAGGTAGATCGGAGGGACCTTTGCTCCATTCCTCCGGGAACGGCTCTGGGCCAGCTTTAGACGGCCCTGGTTTACATCACATAGGCCAACGATTTCCGCATGTTCCGGAAACCGGACTTCTATGGCGTCTTGGAACATGGTTTGACGGATGCCCACCCCCACCATCGCATAGCGCTTGCGCCGGGAGGTATCGGTGATGGTTCCGGCATGGAGCAGGGGAGCGTTTTTCAGGGTGGCCATTCCCATTCCGGCGGCGGATACGGATTTGACGAATCGACGCCGGTCCAGTTGAGAGCGAAGTGGAGGTGCAGTGTCCATTGAGATAATATATTTTGAAATCAAAAAATAATTCTGAGGAAGACAGAATGTCAAAGGTGGAAGCGAACCCCGGATGTCAGGGGGTAATCAGGGGCTGATCCTATGGATGGGGCCAGGTCGATTAATCCTGAGGGCGCCAGTGGACGCCCCCGGCGGTTCGCGGTATTCGTGATCGGGTATTTTTTGCCCGGTATCGTAGATGACGTTGGTGGGGGTTGGATCGGTGGGTACGGAATCGCCGGTTTCCTCCTGCCAGCGATCGAGGACAAGGCTAAGGTGTTGGTGGACGCCTTGGATTTTTGGCTCGGGATCCGCCGCCAATAGATTATTGATCTGAAAGGGATCCGTCTCCACGTTGTAGAGTTCTTCCGCAGGGCGGGGTTGCCTAAAAATTTTGGCCTGGGCGGGGGTGAGCTCCCCTCGGACATGAAGGCGTTTCAAGGCGTCGGCGCTGGGGTTGTAAAAGGTGTCACTGGCGCCGGGCAGGGGCAGTTCGGGCCAGGCATTGCGGACGTAAACGAAATTCTTGAACCGGACCATGCGGACATGCGCCTGGAAGTTATGCCAATTGCGTTCGGCAAACAGGTAATCCCTTACCTTGGCTTTGGGATTTTTCAGAATGGGGAGCAGGCTGACGCCTTGAACCGTATCCGGCTTGGGGATACCGGCAATTTCCAGAAGGGTGGGGGCGATATCGATCGCGCTGGCCAGGGATTGGGTTCGGCCGGGGGTCGGAATTCCCTGGGGCCAGTGAAGGATGAGCGGCGTTTTCATCCCATCGTCGTAAACGCTGTTTTTAGAATGGGGAAAGGGTCGGCCGTTGTCGGAGAGGAATAGAATCAAGGTATCCTCCAGCACTTCCTGTCGTTGCAGCTCCTCGACGACCTTTCCGACATAATAATCCAGTCGAGTAATCTCATCATAATATCGGGCGAGGTCCTCGCGGGTTTCGGGGGTGTCCGCCAGATAGGGAGGCACCGTGACGTCTTCAGGACGGTTCATCCCGGTAAAAGCACCGGCATCCCAGATGCGGTGGGCGTCGAAGGAGGCGAGCCAGAGGAAGAAGGGACGGTCCATGGGGCGCTCTCGCAGCAGGTCCAGCCATTGGTTTTGTCCTCCTGCTCCGGCATGGAGCTCATCCCGAATGAAAATCTTGCTTACATCGAAGGCCAGTCTGGCTGGACCCTGCACGGTCGGGCCGCTCTTGCCGAAATGGTTTTTCCCGGCCTGGGCCGTGTGATACCCGATGTCGCGCAACAGTTTGGGAAACAGGGCCAAGCCCTCGGGTAAGGGTCGGTGGAGCTCAGCGGCGGTGCCGAGGTTATGCGGGTAACGGCCGGTCAGGATGCTGCAGCGGCTGGGACTACAGCTGGAGGCGGTGACGTAAGCATTGTCGAACACCAGTGCATTCGCCGCCAGACGGTCCAGGTTGGGCGTGCGGATCCCTGGATTCCCGAAACAGCCCAGGTCCTGTGAGCTGATGTCGTCTCCGATAATCAAGACGATGTTGGGCGGCGGGGACCCGGCCAGGGCGGTGATCCCTTTGAAGAACAAGACGAGGGGAGCGAAGAGGATAAAGGGGACTAAGCGTTTCATGAGATATTGGGAAATAGCATTCGGGTAGTATGGGGCGTGTTCATGATTGGGTTGCCACCGGAGGGATTGCGAACAGGACGAGTTCGTTCGGTGGACCCACTCCATGGGCTCAAGCAGGGTGTTGGTCGTGTTCGGGTGCTGGCTTCACATGGGTTTAACCGCCAGGGTGACGCCATAGTGTTCGGCCATAAGTGTCATATCCTCTAATGTGTAGTTAATGCTTTGGAAATTAACGTTGCCTGTTTATTTTGAAAGAAAAATAATTCAGTACTGTAAACAGGTAAAATGAAACCAGGTTCCCGACTCTCGTGCAGATAGAAGTAGGGAAGGTCTAAGATAATGAGCACATTCAATCGGAGAAATTTTTTAAAACGCATGGGGATGGCAGGGGCTGGATTTGGTGTAACCGGTTTTCCCCATTTGGTTCAAGGGATGGGGCATGGGGTTAGGGCCAATAGCCTCATCCAGTTGGCGGTGGTCGGTCTGGGAAATAAAGGAGGGGCCCACATCAAGGACCTCTTTGAGGAACCTGGGGCGCGGGTGGTCGCGATATGCGATCCCGACCGCGCGCGATTGGAGGAAAATGAAGCGCTGTTCAAGGAACGTGGCCGCGAAGTAGGATGCTATACCGATTACCAGGAGCTGCTGTCGGACGAGCGAATTGACGGCGTAGTGATTGCCTCGCCCAATCACTGGCATGCCCTCATGGGAATCTGGGCGTGCCAGGCGGGAAAAGACGTTTATCTCGAAAAGCCCGTCACCCACGATATTTGGGAAGGCCGGCAATTGTTAAAGGCGGCCCGAACCTACAAGCGGGTGGTGCAAGCCGGGACGCAGAATCGTTCGGACGATGGATTTCGTGCGGCAGCCGAGTATATCCGGGCGGGCAAGCTCGGTCGTATTTTATGGGTGCACGGAATCTGGTATCAAAAACGCGAATCCCTTGGGCGGGTGGCCGGCCCGCAGGCGATCCCGTCCTCAGTCGATTACGACCTGTGGACCGGGCCCGCGCCCCTGGAGCCCTTGCGGCGGAGTCGATTGCATTATGACTGGCATTGGGACTGGTCCACCGGAAATGGTGACTTTGGCAACCTGGGGATGCACCAACTGGATGACTGTGTTTGGATTCTCCGGAAGACCGGACTCCCTCATCGGTTTTTTTCCGGGGGCGGGCGCGTGTCCTGGGACGACGATGGAGAAACCCCAAACACCCAATGGGCTGTCTTTGATTTTGGGGATGTGCCGATGATGGTCGAGGTCCGCAACCTGCCCCACAAAAGAGGGGTGGATTACATGGACAGCCTGCGGGGGGTTCGAAGAGGGAACGTGATTCATTGTGAAGGGGGGACTTTTATTGGGGGTCGATTCGGCGGAAGGATTTTTGACGCCTCTGGAAAACGGCTGGAGCAATTTCCGGGGGACGGAGGCGCCACTCACATGGCCAATTGGCTCCAGGCCGTACGCAGTCGGGATGCTTCGACTTTGCGAGCAGAGATTGAAGATGGAATCGGTTCAGCCAGGCTCTGTCATCTGGCCAACACGGCCTTTCGGTCCGGGTATGGAATGACTCAAAAGGAGTGGATGGCCCAGGCGGAGTTCCATGCTGCGGTCGAGGCCGCCGGCCGTTCGTTTGGTGAACACCTGGCTCGAAACGGGATGGATCCGACCCAGAGGGCGGTATCATTCAGCCCCTGGATGCATTTTGATGAGGAAAAGTCCGTCTATGATGGCGGAGATGTGAGCGTGAACCTCATCGCGAATGCTCTGGTCAGGCGGTACTACCGAGAGCCATTTGTGGTACCGGAACTGGTTTGAGTTAAGGGCAGGTTCACTCGCAGTGGTATTAAGGTGTAGTTTGCGCAAACCTGACCGGGGTGAGGCACTCCGGCTCCGCCCGTTTTCCCCTAGGGCCCGTTGCTTGCAACGTGGCCGCTATCTCATCATTTCAAGCGAGACAAGACTAGCGTAGGCCCACTTGAGCAAAATCCTCGTAGAGTTTTTCGAGTTTCTTAGGGTCCGGCGGACCGTCAAAGGCGACGATCCGATACCGTGCGTGGTAGATCCAACCCGGCCGTAAAATAAAGGAACCCTCCACGACTGGCGAAAAAACAAAGTAAGGCACTTCGGGAGCGACCCGGACGGGCTGGGGATGTCTGAAATTCCGAGGGTGATCCATGACGACTAATCCGGCAGTGGCATCTCCAGTGGGGCCATAAAGGGCGAACCACCGGGTTTTGACGTGGTTGGCGGATTGAGCGTCCTCATGACCTTCACTGGTAAGCAGGCGCGTCGGTCCCTGGTAGTTTTGGGGGTCTTCGCGGTTCCAGCCGGCCGAACCGCGAACGGCGAAGCCCCCGTAGTGATAAGGGTGCAGGTAAACTTCCTCGGTCGTGGCAGTTTGTTGTTGTATGGAAAAATCAATGACAACGAGTCCATTACTTTCTCTGGCCCGGATCTCCCAGGACTCCGTGATGGCCGGCCCATGCTCCGTGGATACCTGTTCGCGGGTGATGGCAAACCCGTCATCAAAAATATCGTCGATGGACCGGTGCCGTTGGAAGCCATGGCCCTTTCCTTGATTCCAGAAGTCAACCGTATAGTGTTTGAAAGTGGCTTGGGTCCAGGCGGAAAAAATCCCATGCTGGTGGGTGTGGCGCCCCCAGGGAAAGGGGTCGAGCACCTCAACCCCTGAGGGGGTGCGCAAGGAAAGGATAAATCCCGAGCCCGCGTAAGCCGGATCCAGGTCGGGTGGAGGGGCCAGCGTTTCGGCCTGATAAACCAGGGTGGGCTCGCCCTGCCAGAGGACCCGGATTTGGCCATCCACTTGGGAAACTTCAATCTCCGGAAAAAGCAAGAGGGGAAAGGAGCAGGCAAGACTAGTGATCCTGAGAAGGAGGTGGTTGATCAATTTCACAGTTTTCCTGGGAATGAAAAAAATTCCCCCGGGAAGATCCGGGGGAATTTTAGTGTTCGCAATTTAGGATTCAGTTAAACCCGGAGCCTGGTTTACCCTTAAAAATCGTAATTAAAGGTTAACCGCCACGCGCGGGGCTCTTGTACGATGTGCCGCCAGACCGCACCGAATTCGTCGTAGCGAATCTCCAGTGGATCGGTATTATCGAACACATTGTATACGTTTAACTGGACACTCATCCGGTGGTCATCTTTCCATCCTTGAGGGAAAATGTATCCGCAAAGGAAGTCCGAGCGCCAAAAACTGTTCCCGTATATGGGTTCGTTATTGTTGGAGGAGTCAATGCCGGTGAACATTTTACTTTGATACCGGAAGGTGCCGCCAAGATATAAACCCTTCATGGGCCCTTCACTGAAGGTGTAGCGGGTGACGAAGTTGGTTTTATGTTTGCGGTTACCCTGTTTGCCGATTCCCGAGGTTTCATTCTGTCTGACCACCTCATCCTGATAGGTCACAATTTCCTCGGCGATAGTATCTCCGCTTTCGGTGACGATACTCTGGTCGAACTGCGAGAGGTACTGGGTGTTGTTTTGCTCCCATAAGACCCACTCCGAGAACCGGTTGTCTTCCACCGCGTCGGTATAGGAGTAGCTGAATTGAACACGCCAGTTGGGTACGGGATTGGCCGTGAGTTCGAATTCAAAGCCATCCGAAGCATGATCGAAGAGGCCGTGGGAGCCGGTATCCGTACGCTCATCATACTCGGCCAGGCTCACCAGGTTTTGCGCGAGGAGGGCATCCATGATGCGGGTATTGGCGTTGCGGGCAGCGGAAGGTGAGGTGGTGCTCAGACCTACCGCAGCGGTCTTAAAATAAATCAATTTTGTATAGACTTTCCCGTCGAGTAAATTGAAACCAATACCATAGTCTTCACCCTGGCCTTCCGGTTTTGGCACTGGACGGGAGTCGCCGGGGACCCCATCCGGCCCCAGCCAGAATCGGCCTTTGCCCGGGACAGCCAAGTTGTCCGCCCTGTTTACGATAAGGGAAAACTGCGGAGTGACGTGATAGACCAGACCTACAGTTCCGGTCACGCCTTCGTTTCTTACTTGCGTTCCCTGTTGACCCGGGTCGGCGGAAGCGATGTCGGGCGCGATGTCCCGCAGGCCAGTGACCGGATCGGTCCACCGCGGAAGTTGCGTCTCTTCGATCGAATCCCAGCGAAGGCCTCCGGCAAATATCAGCTTGTTTTCAAACCAGCTGGCTTGCATCACTCCCATGCCCGCTTGCCTAATGTAGTTAAAATACCCGGGGTAATTCTGGTTGTAATACAAGGACGATAGGGTGCGCCCCGTCACCGGGTCCGTCACCCCATCGAGGAGATTGATGTCGGCATCTTTTCCTTGGGGTCCACTGATATGATACGATCCCCAAAGGCCTTCCTGGACATAGTTCCGGCGGGTCACCCGATTGGCGGCATTTCTTGCGTCACCTGGATTGAAGGCCGGTTCACCTGTGGCGCTGTCCACCCAGTATTCCCGCATCGTGGTCGAGCCGATGAAGCTGTCTTCGTATTCTCCCATGGCCGCGAAACGGTAATTGCCCCAGACTCCGGCGTCCAGGGCAGTGGTGAAGGTCGCCCGGTAGGTATCCAGGAAATCGTCCCGGACGGTTCGGAACCATTGGGTATCCAGATATAGCCGGCCCGCGTAGGGATTCGGTGTCCCGTCAAGGTTGAAGAAGTTGGGATCCCCTTTCAAGGCGTTGCCTCCTCTGGGGTCCCGGCTGTCCAAGGTCATGTCGACGTGGTTCCAGCCCAGCTCCAAGAAAGTATTGGGACCGAACTGATACTCGAACAAGGTTGTGATGATGTGGTAGTCGGTAAATCGCTCCTGGGCGGGACCCCCCACATTGATGGAAGCGTCGGTGAACTCAGTATCCAGCGGAATCACTCCTCCGTCAGCGATCCGGCCCTCCCAGCCGGCGGGAATGTTGTTTCCTGTGGAAAGCTGGCCGCGCATGGAGATCGTCTGGTTGTTGTTGGCGATAAAAGTGACCTCCGGCCGGGATCCGGAAATATTGGTCAGGTTATTTTCCGCTCTTTCCTCCGCGGTTGGTTCGTCCACAAAAATCTGACGACCGTTCAGGTGCCAGATGAGGAAAGAGTTATCCAGGTTGTAAGCGCGGGGTCGATTGCTGAGAAAATTCCCTCCTTCAAAATCGACGCGTAGCCCCATCTTTTCGGTCGGCCTCCATCTCGTGGTCAGCAGGACCCGTTGATGCTCATCTTTGGTCCAGTCCCGGTATTGATTGTCTCTATTATACACCATGACCAGGCGGGTGGCCAATTTATCATCAATAATTGGCTGGTTGATATCCACTGTGCCCCGGTAGGAGCCATAGCTTCCCACCGAACCGGTGACGGATTGGGTCGAGGCATTCAGAATAGCGGTCTTGGTGTTGACATTAATCGTTCCGCCCGGCGAACCGATGCCGAACAAAACCGAATTCGGTCCCCGGGAATCTTCAATGCGCGAGATGAAGGCCGCTTCTGAGGGGATTGCCCGGCCTAGCCAAGGGAAGTAATTCCGGGAAACGGAGGCGTCCAGACCGCGGACGCGATAAGTCTGGAAATTCTGGAAGGTGGCGTTTTCGTTGATAGCGGCGCGGGCGTCATCGCGGGCAAACTCTGTGTTCACGGAATACTGCATCGCTTCCTCGAGCCGAAACGCCCCCAGGTCGGACAAGTATTCTTCCGTGAGCACCGAGATCGTGGCGGACGTGTCCCGAAGGGCGGAGTTCAGCCGGCTTCCCGCCAGCGTGTTGGTTGCCAGGTAGCCGTTATCTCCTTCAGAAGTAATTTCGAAGGGGCTCAGGGTTTGCACGTCTTCTTCATCTTCAGATTCATTTTCTTGGGAGGTTTGGTTTTGGGCGAAAACCAAATTACTCCAGGCCAATAGGCCGAATCCAATCAACAGGATGTGGCGGAAAGAATTCCGCACCAATTCCAGATGTGTTTGTTTCATATAGCTGAGGGGGTTGTGTTGCCGGTAGGCGTCAAGGCCCTGAGCGCCTGCCTAAACCAGGGTTAACTAAACGTTTGTCGAGTATCGTCTAATACGAGAATTAAAAGAGGGAGTAGTTTTGATTTCGAAATAAGTAAAGGGCGTTAACTCTGTCAATCGATATTTTCAAAGATTTGATGACTTTTTTACAATGAGGTACTCCAAAAATCCGAAAAGTCTCTATTGGAAGGGGAATAGAATCTAATCAACGTCGGAAAAATGAGAGTAAAAATAAACCAGGGATGCTGAGGGGATTAGAGGGATAAATAGTATAGAATTGAAAAAAATTAAGTTTTTTTGAGTTTGGAAAAAATATTTTGAATTGGAGTGAGCTGGTAAATTCAAAACAGATTTCAAAGGCGGAGGTCATTCAGGGAGAAACCGGGTGCCCGGTAATCCGAATCACCTGATAGTATTCGAGCCTGGGCACCCTCAGGCGGAGGAGGTCTTCCTGCTGTTCAAAGGGGATATGAAGGTTTTCGCCGGGATTGGGAGAGAAAGCGGTGATGGATTGAGCGATCCAGTTGGAGGGGAGTGGCAAAGTGACCTCCAAATTCTCAACCGGTAGAGGAGGGTCTTCCCGTTTTTTTCCCAAGGGCACGTTGTAGTTAATGAGGTGGACCATGAGATGGGCAGGTCTTTCTGCATCGGAAAGGGCAAAAGCATTGATCCCGACACCGGGAGGCAGGCTTCCTTCCGGGTCGGAGAGGGAGTGGGCAGTGTGTCCCAGGGCATGAGACATATTTTGGATGATGTTCTGGACACCACCATGGGCGGGGAGGCTCACAAAAGGTGACGGGAAGTCGGCCAGGGCGCGTTGGAGGCCTGTTTCATCGAGCGTTCCAAAATCGTCGCCCATGATGAATAACCGCCCCGGATTTTCTTTGGCGAATTGTTGAAAAAGTTCCCATTGTGGAAGGGAAAGACCGCGGACACCGGGAGGAACGAGGACGGCTCGGTAGCGACGCAACCGTTCCAGGGAAAAGTTTGCCTCATGGATCAGGTCGAAAAGGACCCCGTTTTCGGCAAATCCTTTGCCGATGGCACGCAGGGCTACGATGTGGGCTTTGTCCAGGCCGTTGAAAAACTGCTCGCCGAAGGCAATAACACCGATGGGCGCCCAGACCTCGGTTCCTTGGTAGAGATGGCCATATTCTTGAAAAAAATGTCGCCATGTCCGGATAGCTCCCTGGGCATCCCACTCGGGAATGATTCGAATCCCACCACCACCGGCAAAGGCGGCGGATTCGGCGATGCTGAGAAACGCGGTTTGGGGATTCTGGTCGATGGACTGTGCCACCGCGGAGGGTAAGCCATGGCCTGCCCGGGTGAGCATGCCCACACGCATTCCGTTGGCGACGGCCTGGTTGAATTTGAACTCGAAGGCACGGCGGTTGATGACGGGGGGCTGGCCTGGAAGATCCACCAGCCCGGGATGGGCCCCCGTCCTGCCTCCGTTCTCTTCCGATTGATTGAATGAGGCCACCGCACTGACCCGGGAGGGTTCATAAGCCCCTTTAATGTAAGCGGTGGTGTTGGCAAAAATGTGAAATTCGCCCCTGCCGGCGGAGGTTCCGACTGCCTTCAGATCCTTGAGGAAATCGACCTTGGTGTCAGTCCAGAATTCCCAGGCAAGTTTAACCAGATACAGGTCCTCTCCCGGAATAAGGGGGGTGTCTGAGGGGGGAGTATCGCTGGTGTTCAGGGCGGCGAGGTGGAACGGGTCGGCATCGGGGTAAAGGCGGATCGCCTCCAGACTTTCTGATGGAAACGTCCGCCTGATTTCCTCTGGGGAGAAACGGTCCGCCAGGTACTCCCGAAAAGCGGTCTGGCAGTAAGGGCAGAAACAGCGGACAGACCGATTGTTGTCCATGTAGACCCCGTCGTAGCCTGCTTCAGCAGCGAGCCGGACGACGTTCGACAAATGCTGTTTCCAGCTGGGGTGGTGGATGCAGGCGGCCCAGCGGCGATTGGGTGCATAGTAGTCGGGAGTCCATTCATAGTAGGTTTGGAGGCTTCCGTCCGACCGCTGCTGCATCCAATCCCTTGGATCATCCTTTGGCCGAGGTCCCAGCCCAAACGCCTTCTCGTATTCTTCCCAATGATCGTAAAATTCCCAGAAGCCGGTCCGGTGGTCGTCGCGACCCCCGATGGTCATGGTGCATATATAGGGCATGACCCAACGCACCCCGGCGGCATGCAGCCGGTTCACCATGGCGCGGATTTTACCTATTTTCCGATGCAATTCCGCCGGGGATAGGCGGCGTATGTGTTCACCCTGACCGAATCGCTGATTCTCTCCCCCGGTTCCCGCCACCGGTCCCCAATTATGGTGCAGGGGGGCGTCTTTTCCGAGCACCAGGAGTTCCGGCGGGTTGGCTTCGATGGTCTGGAAAAAGGCTTCATCATCCAGGTGCCCCCCGGAGTAGTCCCGCATGTAGGTGAGCGGGATTTCTGTCTTGTGCTGGTAGGGAATCTCATCGCGGATGATTTCTCGAATGAACAGGTTTCTCCAGCGGATTTCTCCTCCGTGGGTTTGCAACTGAATCGGGCCTCTTTCTGGAATGGGCCGTTGGGCTTCAGAGGGTCGTTTCCGGTCGTGGAAGTTGAACAGTTTCGCTTGGTCGACCACCAGTTTTCCGTTAAGCCAAACTGTGACGTGTTCGCCAACCATGAGAATGCGCATTGCGTTCCATTGGCCAAAAGGCTTGTCCGCGAGGATACGCGGATACCTGCCAGGATCCGCTTCCGGATTGTTATAAAGCCCCCCCGAGCCGCGATTAGCCCCGCGATCGAATTTCGCCGGATCGGTGTAATCCCAGATTTGCACCTGGGGGACCCCGCGCAAGTAAATTCCCGAATCCGCCCGCCGTTCGGTCTTATATTCCAGAAGCAGTTCAAAATCACTGTAGTCGGAGACCGTGGTAGCAAATTTGCCCTCTCCGTCGTTGACGAGTTCACCATCTTCCACCCGCCAGTGAGCGTGCATATCCGCGGTCCATTCTGCTTCCAGGCGGGCTCGTTCAATCTCCGGCAGGTCAAACCACTCGCGATGATCGTAGGTCGAGCCTCCCCTCCAACCGGTAAGATCGACCCCGTTGAAAAGCAGGGCAAAGCCTTCTGGGGGATTCGGAACGGAGGCGGAAATCAGCGGCTGAAGGAAAAACAGGATGAATACAAACCAAAGGCATGCTGCAGGCGTCTGTTGTCGATGCAGGTTGGATTTGATGAACAGCATCTCAGAAAGACACGCAGGTTGGCAAGAAGGGGGGTGGAGCGATGGCTCATTTATTTTTTTATCGAAAAATATGAACCCTGTAAAGCGAATTTCCAAGAGGTTCGGACGGGCGATGCCGAGGAAGGCATGGCAGGTCAATTCTTGGATGGTCACTCACGGAATCGATTGAAAATCAAATTTGAGCCTTGGGACGGCACCGGTCCAAAACGTGTATGGTAGATGAAATTACGCCGAATCCAGAGGGTTGGCGGTTATCACAGCTTGCAGGACGTGACTTTGGCCGGGATGCAGGCGAAAGGCATCCTCCTTAGCGCAGGCCGATTCGATGCAGAGGAAATGTTTCCAGGAATCGCAGGACAGATCAGGATAAGCCTCATTGGAATCGGAGCCCGGATTCCAGACCACAGTGGTGTTTGTTCCCCCCTGCTGGATGGTCAACCGCCGATTCCAATTCAAGTCGTCGATCCAGCAGGTCGACGGGGCCGAAGTATAGACTCGATCGATGGAAACTCCATCAAAGGTAATGGGTTGGCCGGTGGCCGGTTTTCGACGGAGGCCCTCGTCGTTGTCTAGAAAACTGATATTTTCCAGACCGTGGACCCGAACCTTCAGGAGGTCGGAAACGGCAAGATAGGTGTGAAAGGCCATCTCGCAGGAAAAGGAATGGGAACCGGGGTTGCGGACAGTCAGTTCCAGTTGGAGACCTTCCCTGGCATGAAGCTCCAACTCGAGAGAATAGGGAAAAGGCCAGTGGGATCGGGTGTGTGGATTGTCTTTTGACAGGAATCGGGCGTAAGCCGCTCCATCACGATCCACGCCGGCATCTACGAGCGCCCATTCCATCGTTCGGGCGAAACCGTGCGTCACGGCACTCGGCTGGCCACGCTTTTGGCCAAACCAAGGGAAAACAAGGGGCACTCCGCCCCGAATTGGCTCTCCCGGTTCAAACCGGCTTTTTGGACTGAGGTAAAGTATTTGGGCTGTCCCAGGTAGGCTGCATTCGATCACGTGGGCCCCTTGCTGCAACACGGTGAGCGACGCCTGACGCCCATTTATCTGGAATCCAGGCAATTGTCCTACCCGGGTGGGGACTACACAGGGGGCAAAGTTGAGAGAAGGGGGCACGGAGGGCAGCAGGGGGAACAGGTCTTCCAATCACAATGAACAGAGGTGTCATTAATTGCGATATCAAAAAAAAGTTTGAAAAGTGATTCGTTTTCATCCATTTCAACCGGATCTCTTTTTGTAAAATGTTCATGCGCGCTACAATTACTTCTTTTGGGATGTTTAGCAGGTCAGCTCTGTTAGATTTAGAAATTAGGGAAAGGTAATGGGGTACAGAACTCAGGAACATTCGGTCTTCCCACAAAAGATATGGCTCAGCGGATAAAGCACTCCTTAACCTCACCTCCAGGTTCTAATGCTCCGGTGAAAAGAACCAAACTCGAGGCCAATATTGCGGGTAAGGGTTTTTTTCAGGTGGAGATCAGCGGGGAACGGATTGCGGTGGTTGAACGCTTGGGCGACGAACAGGCTGATACGCCCTTTCTATCTCCAGGTTTTATTGATACCCAGATCAACGGATTTGCCGGGGTGGATTTTTCCGACCCGAATTTGAATCCCCAATCCATTGATGAAATCATGGAGCCTCTATGGAAAACCGGGGTGACCAGTTTTTTACCCACCCTGGTGACCAATGCTCCGGAGGTACTGCAGCGAAATTTTCAGGTTCTGGAGACCGTCAGAAAGGCGAACCCCCAATTTGACCAGTGTGCTCCCCGCTATCATCTTGAGGGGCCATTCCTGTCCCCCGGGCCGTCCCACGGTGCCCATCGGCCCGAATTGATGCATGCCCCGGATTGGCAGGAATTCTCAAAATACCAGGAGGCCGCGGAAGGGCATATCGGGATCCTTACCATCGCTCCAGAGTGGGAAGGGTCCGCATCCTTCATTCGCAAAGCCGTGCAAAAGGGGGTAAGGGTATCCATCAGCCATACGGATGGTCTGCCCGAGGATATAAACCGTGCCGCCGAAGCCGGCGCCACCATGAATACGCACCTGGGAAATGGAGGTCCTCCCGCGTTAGACCGTTTTCTGGCGCCCTTCTGGGCCCAGCTCGCCAACGATGACCTGTGTGCGGGGATGATCTGTGATGGGTTTCACCTGAGCGCCGACTTGATCCGGATTATAGTCAGGGTCAAAGGGTTGGATCGCTGTATTTTGGTAACCGACGCAATCCACGTGGCCGGATTGCCTCCCGGCCATTACGAGTTCGTCGGGCGCCCCATCCAGTTAAAAGCCTCAGGTCAGATTGTTTTGATCGACAGTAAGCGCATGGCCGGCTCTTCCCTGTCGATGGATTTTGGGATTGGTCATTTCATGAAGATGACTGATTTTAGTCTTGCCGAAGCCCTCATTCCCGCTACCCGTAACCCAGCGGATTTCCTCGGCCTTCCTTCACTTTGCCGGGAGGTTGCTCCGGGCCAAATCGCCAACCTCGTCCTCTTCCGGATTCAATCGGGAGCCCTCGTCGTGGAGCAAACCTACGTCGCCGGGACCCGGGTATTTGGCTGAACCTCTCAATCCTCCGCGGATTCAAATCAGCGTTGACAGCACACCTTAACCTGTTACTTATTTTTTTTTCAAAAAAAGTTGTTGGCCCTGTTTCATCCCTCCTCACATGAAGCCATGATACCCCTGCGTCCAATCATCCTGCTATTTTTCCTGCTGTCCGGAATCCTGCTCCCTTCGCTTTCTCTAACTGGCAGACTGGTCCTGGTGGAATCCGGTCAACCTGCGGCTGCCATTCAAATCGCACCATCGGCAACGCCCGAGGAGCGGTCGGCGGCAGAAGATCTGGCGGATTACCTGAAACAATCGACGGGAGCGATCCTGCCGATTTTAGGGATAGGAGAGCCCATGGCGAACGCTGAAGTCCGGGTTCACGTAGGGATCTCCGGTGCTCCCGCATCGGTCCGGGAGCGACTCATGCAAATGGAGGGCGAAGCTTATGTGGTGGAGGTTAAGGAAAAAACCCTGATTCTAGCAGGGAAGGGGCGACACGGGACTCGATTCGCGGTTTATGATTTTCTGGAACAGGAGTTGGGGATCCGCTGGCTCTGGCCGGGCGAATTGGGGGAAGTGGTGCCGCGTCATACATCCGTGAAGGTGGGGGAGGGCATGCGGGTTGAAAAGGAACCGGCTTTTCTATGGAGGGGGTTGGGTCCGGAAGGGGCCCTTTGGAATCGCTATGACCGCTGGGAAAAGGAGGCACAGCTGGGGGTGTCCGCCCAGCACCAGGTACAGCAGCGGGAATGGGAGATGCGCCAGCGTTTCGGTGGCGAAATCATCCGGGGGGGTCACGCGTGGGGAAAAATCCTCCCACCGAGCATCTACGGACCGACGAACCCGGAATATTACGCCCTGGTGGATGGGGAGCGGGATTGGAAAAACTTCAACGGCAAACACCGGGCCCAATTGTCCACCAGTAATCCTGATGTGGTCCGCCTGGTAGCCGAATGGTGTATCAAGCAATTCGATGAAAATCCGGATTGGGATGGGGTATCTATTTCCCCAAACGATGGTCGAGGCTTTTGCATGGACGAACGAAGCCTCGCTCAGGATACTGGGGAGGAACAGGGTGACCCGGGTGACCCGGAACTGGGGCCCCCAGGGCGGAACCGTATCATTACGGAGCGCATGGTTATCTTCGGCAACCAGGTGGCAGAACGGGTAGCCCGGGTGCATCCGGACAAGAAACTGTTGTTGCTTGCCTACAGCCAATACCGGGAACCCCCGAAAAAGGTGAAGGCACATCCCAATCTACTCATCCAGTGTGCGATCAATTCCTCAGGATTCTGGAATGACGCCTACCGTGAGAATGCCTTTCGGGAGATGGAAGGGTGGAGCCGCATGGCGCCGACCTTCGGGCTTTACGGTTACCTGACCCAGGCCAATTTCCCCGACATGCCGCGGTTAGTTCCTCACCAGATTCAGCAGCAGTTGCAGGAGCTCCAGCGATTGGGGTCTCGCTATTACCAGACGCAGGCGGGCAACGGCTTTGCCGTGAATGGGTTTAATTTTTACGCCCTGGGAAAACTGCTATGGGATCCCGATCTGGATGTGGACCAGCTCCTGGCGGATTACTGCGAAAAGGGCTTCGGTCCCGCCGCTCCAATGATGGAACGTTATTATCGCCGGCTCATCAATAATTGGCAGAAGCGGGAATCTCCGCCTATTTACATGAATTCCGCTACCTTGGAAGATTACGAAGCGGTCCTCGCCGCCTATCCGATGGAGTTTATCGATGCGGCGCGAAGGGACCTTGATGAGGCCCAGCACCTCTGTGTGGGAAACCATTTGCGGCGGGTATCTTTTGTGAAGGAGGGATTTCGGTATTACGAGCAGACCATCCTGGCGGCGCAGGCCACCTACCCGTTGCTGAAAGCGGGTTGGAAAATGCACGGGGAGATTGTTCCACCTCCTGGAGCTGACCTGAGTCTGCTGAAACGTCCCCGCGACTTATGGCTCATGCGGGACGACTACATTGAAGCCCACAAGGACTCCTTTGTCCTGTCTTACCTTTGGGTCCGCTACAACGATTTACTACGGACCTTTAACCCGCATTATCGGATCCTGAAGATGAACCAGTTTTCCGCGGGTCATCAGGGTTCGGATGACACCTTTGCCGGCCTGGCCCGGCCCGGCCCGGTCTATCAGATACGAGGGAACCAGGGCTATGAACAGTTTACCCTTTTGGCTTGGGAGAATGATATAAAAATCGACGCCCGCGGGGCCCATTGGTCAAGCCATTCCTGGGGGTCAGCTCCACGGGATTCTCTGATTAAGAAGACCGCAATAAACAATTACCCCATCCAGATCGGGGCCGATTGGGTGGGACCCTATCCCCACCGCTATGATTTGTACAACTATGGCCGCTGTCCCCCTCCCGCCCTGACCCGTATCTCCTTTTTCGGCGGGGTCATCGAGGGGACTCAACCCTATGAAACCACCTGGCGGGAGTCGAAGGCGGCCAATGGGGGTGGCCTTACCTTGAATGCTCGGAATAGCGTCATCGACGGGGTTCGCATGCACAACCTGCACGACCCGGTGGTCCCGCTCGAGGGCAACTTTTTCACCCTGAAAAATTGCTGGATCAGCGATTCCCGGGACGACGCGATCGAAAATGACGGGTTCGCTGCGGGCTGGGTGGAGGATTGCCTGATTGAGGGCAGTTTCTGCTTTTACAGCGCGCGGAATACGCGTCCGGATTCTGGTGAACAGGCGGAGGCTCCCGGCGGGGGGAAGGACTCGGTGGTGGTCTTTCACAACAACCTGATCGGATTGGGGAACCTTCCCGGCTATGACACGGTGAGCGGGGATCACTCCCGTTTTCCTTCCGGAACTCCAGGCTACAACCTGTTCTGGAAGCAAGGCGACCCGCGAAATCCTAAGATAGAGCTGGTGAACAACATTTTTTACCTGCCCAAACCGACGCGTGAGGTTCGTATGTCCCGCCTCTCGGCCATTCCTCAGGGCCTGGTGCATGCGGAGGGCAATGTGGTTATCTGGATGGGGGAGGGGGAGTATGTGTTGGATCATCCCGGGTTCACCGTGCTGACGGGTCCCGAGGGTCAGACTTACTGGGACCGGGCCCGGGCCGACTGGATCGCTCGGCACCCTCAGGTAGGCCGGGTGCATGGAGACCCCGGGTATGATCCGGAGATTCATGGCAAGGCGGTGCTGCCGCCGGAAGAGGTACGCAAAATCACCGCTGCGGCCCTCGCCCAGCGCATGGATGTGACTCACCCAATTCAATAACCCCGATTCCGTTTTCTACAATGGGTTTATTCAACATCCTAACGCGTAAAGCCTCTCTAGCCTTCCTCTTTTATCTCCTCACTTCTATGCTTTATGCTCAACCTGGTGTCGTCGGTGGGGGTAACCGGGTCGAAGTGCCGGTCGATCATTCACTGGTGGAAGGTGACGACACCTTTGCGGGTCTGGCGGAACCGGGCCCGGTCCTGCAGATCCGCGGAAATCAGGGCTATAAGGGCCTTACTCTGTTGAGCTGGGAAAACGATTTAAAAATTGACGCCCGGGGGGCGCATTGGTCTTCGCACTCCTGGGGTCTGGAAGGCCGGCATCCCACAATCAATGACACCGCCCTGAACAACTATCCCATCCAGCTGGGGGCGGATTGGGTCGGGGCTTACCCGGTGCGCTATGACCTCTATAATTATGGGCGTTGTCCTCCTCCCCAAAAGACCCGGATTTCCTTCATCGGGGGCGTGATTGAAGGCACCCAGCCCCTGGAATCCAGCTGGCAGGAATCCAAAGCGGCGAACGGGGGCGGGATTACCCTCAATGCCCTGAACAGCGTCATCGACGGGGTGCGCATGCACAACCTGCATGACCCCATCGTCCCGCTAGAAGGCAATGCCTTTACCCTGAAGAACAGCTGGATCAGTTTTTCGCGGGATGACGCCATAGAAAATGACGGCTTCGCCTCAGGTTGGGTCGAGGATTGCCTTTTCGAAGATACCTACTGTTTTTACAGTGCCCGGAACACGCGTCCAGATTCTCGAAAACAGGCAGAGGCGCCCGGCGGGGGAAAAGACAGCGTCGTGGTGTTCCGGGACAACCTCATCGGGCTGGGGAACCTGCCCGGAGCCAATTCCATGGCGACCGAGTTGGGGGAAACCTACCACAACACTCCGGGCCTGGGGCACTTCTGGAAACAGAGCGATCCGCGGAACCCCAATATTGAACTGGTGAACAACATTTTTTATATTCCCAAACCGCATCCAGCCCAGAACCCGCATCGATACAGTGTGGTGCCGCAAGGCCTGGTTCATGCTGAAGGTAATATTGTAGTTTGGATGGGGGAAGGGGTATACCCCTTCCCCCATCCCGGTTTTAAGGTGATTTCCGGGCCGGAAGGACAGGCGTTTTGGGAACAGGCCCGGGCGGATTGGATCGCCCGCCACCCCAAGGTGGGCCGGGTCGAAGGCGATCCGGGGTATGATCCTGAGATTCATGGCAAGGCCGTGGCGCCCCCGGCCTGGATACAGACCCTTGTGGCGGAAAAAATCGCCTACCGGCAATCGGAAGGGAAGGTGGGGAAGGGTCCCCCTCCCAAATATTGATGATCCCCTTTCACGTTCCTGAAATGAACAGGTGCTTCCATTGGGTTTTTCGGGTCTTGGTACTCATATTTCTGTTCACGCCAATCCTTCAGGCTCAACCCGACGTGGTTGAGAGGGGAAACCGGCCCGAGGTGCCGGTCGATCATTCTGCTGGGGAGGGCGACGACACCTTTGCCGGGTTGGCGCGCCCCGGGCCCGTTTTGCAGATCCGTGGAAACCAGGGATACGAGCAGCTTACCCTGATGAGCTGGGAGAACGATTTGAAAATTGATGCCCGTGGAGCGCACTGGTCTTCCCACTCCTGGGGCATGGCAGGGCGGCATCCCACGGTCAACGATACGGCCCTGAATAACTATCCTATCCAACTGGGTGCGGATTGGGTTGGGGCTTACCCGGTGCGGTATAGCCACTATAATTATGGCCGGTGTGCCCCGCCGCAAAAGACCCGGATTTCCTTGTTGAGGGGAAACCTTCTTTCTAAACGGATAGGAATTTGCTTGTTAACGGGGTGGCCCATCGACTTCGCTCAGGGAAGGACGTCGAGGTATGGTTGAATGAGTACAAGGTTGACTTTGCATTCTCAATAAGTGTTTTTTTTTGAAATCAAAATAATTTACCTCTATGTTCTGGTTTAACAAGTCAGCTAAAACCCAAGAGCCAACTCGCCCTGACTCTGTTTCTTCCTGGAATCATAAACCTCAAACAAAAAAACCCAGTAGATGAAAATAGAAAGATATAGCGGAAAGGCGATGGCCGGCCGATTAAAGCGGGCTGTCTTATGTACATTCACGTGCATGTTGGTTAGTGTTGGAGCCGTTCACGCGGCCACCAAGTATGTGTCACCCTCCGGGTCGGATAGCAACTCTGGCACGCAATCTCAACCCTGGAAGACCCTGGAACATGCCTTTGCCCAACTGTCTGCGGGTGATACCCTGTATATGCGTGGTGGCACCTACCGCGAAACCGGGATCACGCTCAGCAAAAGCGGAAGCTCGGGCTCGAGGATCACAGTGATCAACTTCTCGGGTGAGACGCCGGTGGTCGATGGAGCCTATGCGGATTTCCAGACGATCGATAATACCAATTGGGAATTGCATGACTCCGGCACGCAGACCTATCGCAGTAAAAGCACCTCATTTCCCACCTCCAGCGATTGGATCGGGTCGTTCGTGGCAGATGACGGGGAATTGTATCGGCTCTTTACCTACAGTTCCCTCACACATCTGATGTCGACGACATATACCTTTGTCTCGGGGGGTAATTACTACCGGGGACCGGGATTTGTGCGTCACACGGACGGCCGCATTTACATCCGTCTGCAAAACCTGTCCTCTCCTCGGGATGCCGGCGTGCCGGCGGGGGCGACCGGCAACATCAAAACGGTGCCGAGCACATCTTCGGGATTTAATCCCAAGGATTACAAGGTCAACCTGTCTTCGACCAAGGACCTGGTGACGATCACAGGCGACTATATCACCTTTGACGGGATCGCCTTCGAGAACGCTGACCGAAACCTCATTCTGAATGGGGATAACCTTGAGTTTCTTTCCTGCCGTATCTTCGGTCACCGGACTGGTCTCCGCTTTGAGACCAATGCGAACTACATTGATTTTCGCTGGTGCGACATGGATAGCGGTCACCCCCCCTACGTCTCCTGGAATGAAATCAAGAGCTCGGAAACCGCGACGGAAATGAAGACTTCCATCGCCACCTTTTCAGACGGCAACCACCACCTGACTTTCGAGGACAACCGCTTCCGAAAGTATTTTGACGGGATGACGATCACTCGGACCGGGATGCACGACGTTACCATGAATCACAACGCTTTTGATCTGATGATCGACGACGGGGCTCAGTTCCATGGGGATATTTACAACTGGGAGTTTGGCTGGAACTTTTCCAACGGCCCCGGCCCCGGATACAACGGCGGATCGCCCTCAACGGCCAATGCCAACAAAAAATGGTGGCACCACAATGTTTTTGATGTGCGGCGCGACGAATTTGGAAGACGCGTGAACGAGGGCGGCAATGCACCCGACTGGCGCCTGTCCCACGTCGCCATTCCCACCCACAGTGTCCAGGGATCGGATGATGCGGTGAAGATCTACAACAACACTTACTTGATAGAAGAGAATAGGAACAACAAGGGAGTGCAATTCAACCGTGTGGGAGGCACCACCGGAGTGCATGAGGTCTATAATAACATCATCGTTCAGTATGATGATCGTGAATACCAGCGCGGTCTCGGTACGGGGAATGATGAAAAATACGACCACAATCTCTACTTCAAGGATAGCGCTGGCAGCTTTCCCCGCTTCAATGACTATCCTCCCAGTAATACCGATTATAGCACGTTTACTGCCTGGAAGAGTAGCTCGAGCGCGACCAGCAACGGCTACGACCAGAACAGTAAGGATGCGGACCCGCTCTTCGGTTCCAATGCCGATCCTGATAACCGTGACTACCGTCCTTCCTCCATCGGCCCGGCCGCGTCGGGGGCGAAGAATTTGGCCAGCACCGGCTGGCCCGGAGCGACCAACGACAATTGGCTCGGCGCGGTCGATCCCAACGCCAGCACGGGGCTGGGTGCCGTCGGTCCCCGACCGCGCAGTGGCGGATCCGCTCCTTCCAAAGCCACCAGTCCCAGCCCTTCGAATTCCGCCACGGGCGTTTCCCTTACGGCGGATCTGAGCTGGACCGCGGGCTCCGGCGCTACGTCCCATGACGTCTATTTCGGCACGGATTCCACCCCGGACTCGGGAGAATCCAAAGGCAACCAGAGCGGAACGACTTATGATCCCGGTACTCTGAACGCCAGCACGACCTATTACTGGAGGATCGACGAGGTCAATTCCTCGGGCACCACAACCGGAGACGTCTGGAGCTTTACCACCGGCACCGGCGGCGGCGGTGGCGGCGGGGGAATCTCCCTCATCGATTCCACCAGCGCGACCACCGGAAGCGGCGCGGGCGGATCGCTCACGATCAACAAACCGTCCGGAGTTTCCCAAGACGACTGGATGTTCGCGGGTGTCTCGGTGAGTAATTCGGACGCCACGTTGACCGCTCCCTCCGGGTGGACGCTGGTGCGGAGCATTACGGATACACTCCGGCTCTCCATCTACCGCAAAAAAGCGGGTGCCAGTGAGCCCTCCAACTACACCTGGACGACCTCGGTCAATCGGCGGATGAGTGGCGGTATCGTGGCCTTCAGCGGATTGGATGACACCGATCCCATTCATTTGGAAGACGGGGATCCGGAGTCTGGCTCAGCGTCGACTTCCCACTCGACGCCGACCATCATGACGACCATCGATGACACCCTCCTGCTGTCGATCTTCGCCGACCGGCATGATAATGGTTCCACCTGGACGGCACCCAGTGGGGCCACCGAGCATGTCGACGTCGTCACCACCTATGGGAGTAACGAACCCTCGCTGGCGATTTTCACCGAAGGTCCTGTAGACAGCGACAACCATTCTCATACAGCTACGGCGAGCAACAGCAGTCCCCGGGCCGGTATGGAGATCATCGCCCTCAAGCCCGGCAGTGGCGGCGGCGGCGACACTGAAGCCCCCACGGTCAGTATCACCTCGCCCTCGGATCAGTCCACGGTTTTGGGGACGATCTCGGTGACCGCTAACGCCAGCGACAATGTCGGCGTGGTGGGCGTGCAGTTTAAACTCGATGGTGCCAACCTGGGCTCCGAAGACACCACCTCGCCCTACTCGGTGAGCTGGGATACGACCAACGAGACCAACGGCAATTACACGCTAACGGCAGTGGCCCGGGATGCAGCCAGCAATTCAACCACATCTTCGGGTGTGGATGTAACGGTGAGTAATGGCGGTGGAGGCGGCATATCGGTTGTCGGCAGCACCAGTGCGGACACTGGAAGCGGCGCGGGCGGATCGCTCACCATTAACAAGCCGTCTGGTGTTTCCCAGGACGACTGGATGTTTGCCAGCGTCTCGGTGAGTAATTCGGACGCCACATTGACGGCTCCGTCCGGGTGGACTCTAGTCCGCTCGATAACGGATACCATGCTGATGTCGACTTACCGCAAAAAAGCCGGCACCAGCGAGCCCTCCAGCTATACCTGGACGACCTCGATCAACCGGCGGATGAGCGGCGGCATCGTGGCCTTCAACGGAGTGAACAGCTCGACTCCGGTTCAGGCGGAAAATGGCGCTGCCGAACCTAACAGTACGACTTCGCATTCGACGCCGTCCATTACCACCACCGGATCGGATACGTGGTTACTGGCCATCTACGGGGACCGGCATGACAACGGCTCCACCTGGACGCCGCCGTCTGGAATGACCGAGCAGTGGGACGAGGTATCCTCCTACGGCGACAACGACCCATCCAATGCGGCCTATACGGTAGGGCCGGTGTCGGCGGGCAGCCAGTCAAAGACCGCTACGGCCAGCAACAGCAGTAACCGGGCCTGCATGCAGATCATTGCCCTGCAGCCGTAATAAGAGTAAAAGAGAGCTTTCTCTTTAACCCATTAACCCGGAGGCGGGAGCGATCGCTCCCGCCTCTTTTTTTATGAACTCGGCTGTCACCTTGCTTTTCGGTTTTTCGGGCCGGTTTGTCTTTGCACACCGTGAAATAAATTTCCTTTTAACAAGTGAAGCAGGAGAACAGCAAGGGGAGGAGAACGGAAAGGAAGACCAACAAGGGGTCCTGTATTGAGGAGCTGTTGCCCAAATACCGCGGGAGTGCAGAGATTGACACGTTGTACGCTGCAAAATCAGTTGCCATGATGGGCAACCGAGAAGGACAGAAAGCAATGTTCAGTTACGCGGTGGATCTGGAGCGGCGGGTTTGGGCTACCAACCCGCTGAGAGCAGTAATGGAGCAGATCGACTTCCGTTGGGTTCGCGAAGAGGTCAAGGACTGCTGAGGAGCCAATGGGCATGTGACGTTGGATCCTGGGATCATCCTCAAGTTGATGTTTCTGCTATTTAGGGACAACATTGCCAGTGAGCGTGAGGTGATGCCAATCAATGAGGAACAGTTGGATTATCTGTGGTTTTTGATCTACGAATTGGATGATCCGAAACCGGAACACAGCGTGTTCAGCATAGCTCTGGCTCGCTGGGGTCGTGACGTGTTTGCACACACGCCAGAGTACCTGTGTGGCCTGCCCCCTGCAGTCCCAATGCACTCTGGCCAAAACGGGACGTACCCTGTGCGTCATGATCAGCAGGAACTGATTGACCAGGGCCCTCGCCAAGCCAACAGCGCGGAGGCCAAAAAGAACAGGATCAGACGCCGCTGGCTTATGGAGGGCATATTTGGAAAGGCGACTCAACACCACCTCAAACGCAGCCACTACCGCAGACTCGGTCTTCAGCAGATACAGGACTTCCTCATCGCTTCGGTTCAAAACATCAAAAAGCTCATCATGCGTGCAACTAAACCCAGGAGAGGCTCTGCGGCTGCCGCCCAAGCCCTTTACTTCAGATTCAAGCAACGATCCAACCTGTTGATTAACACACGAGGGCGCCGAAGAACGCCGAAAGGGAAAGGTTGGCCTAGATTAACCTTCTCGGCGTTTTCGGCGGTTTAACTTTATAGTTCGTGGCCTTTGGGCAACGACTCCTCAAATTTCAGTTCAAAGGCCTATTTCTGCGGATATTCTTCCCGTTTGTTGCCGATATGAAATCTGAACATGGATTCCTCTTGCATTCTCACCGTCAGCATCATCCGGCACTTGATCTAGCTAGATCCGTTACCGGCGGGATACCATCCCGCCCTCCCGGTTTTGTATAATTTCAATAGCTATACTGCGGGAAAATGGCCGCAGCCAGGATATCAAAATAAACTTTTCCTAGGCCCCCCAGGCCCGCGCATCCGCCTTTGATTCCTGCGGGGTGACAAGAGCACGACCCCTACCAATTACTCGCTGAGTCTTCTGCTCATCCATTCATGCGGACAATGCTCTAGGCAGTTCCCAAATCTTCGATCAACACCAGGATGATCGCGACCAGTAAGAGAAACGCGCCGAGGAGCCGTTTTCTCATGGCTTGAGGACCGGCTTTCTTGCCTTCCTGGTAACCGAAGCAGGAACTCAGCAACCAGACCAGGACCACAGACCAGACGCCTCTCGAACTGTAGAGGATGTTCATGGCGGTGGCCCGGCCGAACTCCGAAATGACGCCATAGAGCAACAAGTACTGGATGGACGAGAAAAAGCTGGCCAGCGTGGTCCAGAGGAGGGTTTTCCTGGAGAGTGCAGTCAGGGGCGCCCGGAAGAGCGGAACCACCACCACACTGCCCGCGGCAATCATAAAACTGTTCATCACCAGGTAGGGTATGGTCCCGAAATTGGCCGCACCCTGTTGGGCGAACATGTCACAAAAGGCAAAAAACAGCGCACTCAAGAGGGATATGGTGGCGGTCAGGGCGGATCGCTGTCGTCTTCCGGGCAGGTGCCCTTGCCCTAACAGCCAGACTGCGAGGGCGGCCAGGATGGCGGCCATCCACCACATGCCTGGCACGGCCTCGTCCAGAAAGAGGAAGACCAATATGGCCACAAAGATGGCTTTGGAGCCCATAAGGGGGGTGATCACGGAAACGTCCCCGTAGCGCAAAGCGAGAAATGCCATCACCGAACCTAAAAACGCGAACACGCCTGAAGATAAAGGAATATGCACATAGTCCCAGTCCGGCATTTCTTCGTTGAAGAACAAAAGGGATGACACACAGCAAGCCATGATCAGATTGGAAAGAAAAAATATCCGTGTGAACGCTCCCTCGTCTTCCAAGGCTTTCTTCCAGCACAAGGACGCCAAGACGAAGAAAATCGCTGAGGCGAGTGGGAAAATATAGTAATAATCAATCATTGAGGTCTGGCTCTGCTGAATTCACATAGGGGCAATCCGAAGGCAGGGTTGCCATTATTCAGTAATGGGCTACTTCTTTTTCCCGAGGTTAGACCGCCTTTCCCAAGCGATATGTTTTGCCTCCATCTCAGCGACCTTTTCGGGCATATCGGTCGCGAGGTTGTTCAGTTCGGTTCCGTCCTGAGAAATCTGATACAATTCCCAGGACTTTTGACTCTCCGAAACGAGCTTCCATTTGCCGACCCGAACGGCCTTGCCTTTGTTATACTGCCAATAGAGTTCCTCGGCGGGTTCCCAGGAGCCTTCTCCGGTCAGAATGGCGCTGAACGATTGGCCTTCGAAGGGAAGCGGGCCTTCCCGTGAGTTTGCATTACCGCCAGCCAGGTCCAACAAGGTCGGCATCACGTCGATGACATGGACAACTTCTCCGGTCACACTGCCGAGCAGCTTCTCGCTCAGACCGGCAGGCCAACTGACAATGAGTGGGGAACGGATTCCGCCTTCATGGTCGTGTTGTTTGAATAAGCGGAAGGGGGTGTTGGAAACATTGGCCCAGCCATACCCGTAGCTTTGCCAGGTCGATTGGTCGCCAGGCACGATGTGTGGGAGATTACCCGGGCGAACCGGACGCTTAAGCCCATCGGTGGTAAAGTCCCTGGTCCAGGAACCGGTGCGGGTGGTCGTATATTCCACATGACAGGCTCCGTTGTCGTGTTTGTAGATGAAGATCGTATTATCGAACTCCCCAATGTCTTTTAGATATTGGACGATGCGGTTAATGTTGCGGTCCATGCAAGTGATTTGGGCCGCATAGACTTCCATGCGGCGCTCTTGCCAGAGCTTGTGCGCTTCCTCTTCCCAGGCTGGCACGTCAGGATGGCGAGGGGAAAGTGGCCAGGAAGGATCGACGACGCCGAGCTCCTTCATTCTGGCATGGCGGGCTTTGCGCAGCTCATCCCAGCCCATGGAGAAACGGCCCTGGTAATGAGCAATATCCTCCGGCTTTGCGTGCAGCGGCCAATGCGCGGCGTTATAGGAAACATAGAGGAAGAACGGGGCATCGCTGCGGTGCTCTTTAAGGAATTTCAGCGAGTAGTCCGTAATGGCGTCGGTCTGGTAATAATCAGGATTCTCCTTCCACTCGCTGGTGCGGTCTTCGCCATTTTCATTCAGGCCCGCCGGAGCAAAGTAGTCGGTGGCACCGTGGTAGGTGGCATAGGTCCGATCGAAACCGCGTTTGTGGGGTGCACTGGGTCCGTTAGGTTGGGCAGGGTCAGACAGGTGCCACTTGCCAGCCAAGTAGGATTTGTAGCCGACTTCGGCCAGCGCTTCCGGCAGAGTAATAATGCCATCCCGGAAGCCGTGGAGGGTCGAGCCATTCGGCAAGGCAGTATTTGGGTAAAGGCTGGTTAACAAACTAGCCCGGGTCGGCCCGCACATGTTGTGGACGTAGTAGTTGATAAAGCGCACACCCTTTTCTGCCAGCTTGTCCAGGGTCGGGGTTTCAATCTCTCCGCCGTAGCAACCCAGGTCGGAGTAGCCCATATCGTCGGCAATCACGATGACGATGTTGGGCGGTTCGGGTTTTGAGGAGGAAACCTCCTTTGCGGCGCAGCCGAAAGCGAACACCAGAATGATCAGGGAGATCGGGGAGTAAGGTTTGTTCATTGTGGATGGGTATAGTTATGCCCAGTATGGATCATCCAGGTTGGCAGCTTTACGAATCCACATTTTGGTTTCGATGGCCAAATTCTTTCCTGGAGTTCAGGAAGTGAGTCCAGCCCATGTGGCTTGGATGTCCTTACCGAGGACGACAGCGTCGTGCCAGATATTCGGGAAACAACTTTGTGGGTCAGCTTTGGGAATCATGGCCCAAAAGCTCGTGTGGATGACTAGTCGGGTAAGCTCGTCTAACATGGTTGGTAGGGGGTTCGGAAGCTGTATCCGGTTCTCAATTGACCGATTCCATAATATTGCACGGCAATCAGGTGCGTCGGTCACTGCTTCGTTTGCTTGACTTATTTTGTTTTAAAAATAATTCTTCCGTTCATATTAATTTCCGTCAATTCAACATTTCACACGTCTTGTGCCTGCCCTGCCTGCCTCGGCGCAGCTATCCAGCGAAAACGGGCCCAGTTTTGGCGTACCTCGGAGAGGGAGGCCGGGAGCGGAGGGACGGGCTGGCCCGCCTTAAAGCAAGCATCTATCTGTTCAGTTCAGTAACCCAATACCCGAAATGAATCATCGCTCAATCCCACGTATTCGCAGTCACAGGTTCCTTATCCTCTTCGCCCTACCGGCGCTATGCCTGATCTTTACCTCCTGCTCCCAAAAATCCGAAACCAAAGAGCTCGAATTTACCCCGCATCTCGTAGCCGATAACGCGGTTGCGTGGTGGGCCCGCACCCCGGGCGACCTCAATGGGGATGGTTTGATTGATCTCGCCTTGCAAAATGACAACAGTGAAGGAGGCTGGCTTGGCTGGTTGGAGGCGAGCAAGGGAGGAACAAACTGGACTCTGAACATCATCACGGAGAAACCGCCAGCGGGAGACAGCTTTGCCTGTGGCGACCTGGATATTGGTGATATTGATAACGACGGAGACCTCGACATTCTGGGAATAGCACATCCCGGTGAGCGGGACGATGCCGACGCTGAGTCCACGCTCTACTGGTATGCTAACCCTGATTGGGCTCCCCACCGCATTGGCATAGCGCCCGATTTCATCAAGGACTTGAACTTGGTTGATTTCAATCAGGACGGAAAACTAGACCTGGTTACCATCACTTTTATCGGGAACACGATGTCGATCTTCCGGCAGGACAGCCCGCAACAGTGGACCAAAGTTCAGGAATTCACCATTGAAAACCTGCACGAAGGCATGGATGTGGGTGATATAGATGGCGATGGCGACCTGGATATTGCGGCAAATGGCTACTGGGTGGAGAATCCAGGTGGGAATTTAAAAGGGGAGTGGATTGCTCGCTCGATTGACGAAAAATGGCACAATCAGGACGGCAACTGGTCGCGGAATGCCTGCAAGGTTTTTTGCCAAGACATTAACGGCGACGGTCGCGTAGAAATCTTCATGACCCATTCTGAGCGTGAAGGTTATCCGGTGGTTTACTATCAATCAAGTGACCCTCGAAAAGGTGAGTGGGAAGAAGTAGTTATTCTGGAAGAATTGCCTGCTGCGCACACGCTGCAGGTATTCGACGCTGACCTGGACGGCGACTATGATATTTTAACCGGAGTCAATCACCGCCGGGCAACTTTAGGACTCGATATACTTGAAACCCCCATCGTCCTCATGCTTAACCAGGGTGACAACCGCAATTGGGAAATGAAGACATTATCGGAAGAGGGAATCTACAACGGGCAAGTCGCGGATGTGGATGGGGACGGAGATATGGACATTTTCCAACTCTCCCACCACTTTGCGACCGACTTCAATCTCTACATTAATAAAGTCAGGTAAGACTCGAAGTAACTATTGTTTCCGCTTTCCGTATACTCGAGGTCATTTTCCGCGCGTGCGGGTCTGGACTCGCAGCAGATAACTGTCGGCGGTAATGTAAAGGACCGATCGATCCGAGCCGCCAAAGGTGCAGTTGGCGGCGTGTTTCCGGGTCACGATGGTGCCGAGTGCCTTTCCCTCAGGGGAGAGGATCCATACGCCAAACGGGCCCGTCACCCAGAGGTTACCACGCACATCTACAGCCATTCCGTCGGCGCGAAAATTGGACAGGATCGCCAAGTGGCTGAAATCGTGGAAAAGACGCTTGTTGCTGAGGGTGCCGTCTGGATTGATATCGTAGGCATACACCGCCGGCGCTTCCCGCACGGATCGGGTAACATAGAGGGTCTTTTCATCGGGAGACAGGCCGATCCCGTTGGGGCGCAGCATTTCCTCGTCCACCAGGGTAACGGTATTATCGGGATCCACCTTGAAGACCCCGCCATGGAAGAAGCTTTTGGCCAGGTCGGAGTCCGGGTGGGGCAGAGAGAATCCCCGGGCCGGATTGGTGAAATAGATGACGCCGGCTGAGCTGACCGTGAGGTCATTGGGTCGGATAAATCGCTTGCCCCGGTAGGTGGCCGCCACCGTTTCGTAGTCTCCAGACCACCGGTAACGCGCCACCCGATGGCTGCCCTGTTGGCAAAGCAAGAGGTTGCCCTCGAGGTCGAAGGCAAGTCCGTTGCTGCCGATTCCACCTCCAAGACGTGGAGGTCCTCCATAGCCACTGGGAGTGAGGAACACGTCGATGCCCACTCCCTCGCGGTAGCGGTAAATGCGGTTGCCTGGAATGTCCGTGTTTAAGAGGAAACCGCCTTCCCGGTCCACCCAAAGGGGGCCTTCCGACAGTTCAAAGCCGTCTGCCAGCAAATATACGGTTGCATTTGGGTCGATGAGGTCCTCAAGGGCATCGTCAAATTGGGCGATATGGGCGCCTGCGCGGCCCTCGAAAGGAATGGCTACGCCGGAGTAACTATTTACCTCGGCGTTGAGGCTTGATTGGGTGATGAGAATAAGGGAAATAATCCACGCTGTTTCCTTCATTTTGGTTATCTTTCTTTTTGAATTCATCACCCTAGATGAAGTTGAATCCTACGGCCCGAAGGGCTCAGAGCCGAAATCTTGCGAGAATGCTTGTCCATCACCCGGAGATAGAGAGCTTGACATAAATTTCCCTATCTAAATATTTCGAAATCGAAACAATGGTTCTGTCAATCTTAGATATCGTCATCATCCTGGTCATCGTGGGGGTATCGATTGCATTAGGGCTGATCGCGAGCCGGACGGCGGGGAAGAATTCATCGGAGTTTTTCTTATCGGGCAGGAACATGCCGTGGTGGCTCCTGGCGACCTCGATGGTGGCGACGACGTTTTCCACGGACACGCCCAACCTGGTGACCAATATCGTGCGCCAGAACGGGGTATCGGGGAACTGGGAATGGTGGGCCTTGCTCCTCACGGGCATGCTGACGGCTTTTGTTTACGCAAAGCTCTGGCGGCGGAGTGGGTTGAGCACCGATATTTCCTTCTATGAATTACGCTACAGTGGGAAGCCGGCCACTTTTTTGCGGATTTTCCGCGCCAGTTATATGGTTCTCGTCTTCGGTGTTCTGGCGCAGGCCTCCATCACCCTGGCGGCGATCAAGATAGCCGGGATCATGTTGGGTATCCAGACCCCTTGGCTGGTGGTGGTGATCGGAGGGGGACTGACCGCCTTTTACAGCATGTGCGGCGGCTTAAAGGGAGTGATCTGGGCGGATTTCTTTCAGTTTGGGGTGGCCTTGTTCGGAGCCTTTGCGGCGGCATGGGTAGCGCTGGGACACCCCGCGGTGGGTGGATTGGACGGGTTGTTGAGTCACGATCGTGTGATTGAAAAGATCTCCTTGATTCCGGACTTCAGCAATCTGGACCTGGCCTTGTCGGTCTTTGTGCTGCCATTGACCGTGTTTTGGTGGAGCATGTGGTATGGGGGAGCGGAGCCTGGGGGCGCAGCCTATGTCGTGCAGCGGATTCTCTCGGCGAAAAATGAACAGCACGCCATGAAGGCGACTTTGTTTTTTCAATTTTTCCACTATGCGCTGCGTCCCTGGCCGTGGATCCTGGTCGCCCTGGCGTCGCTGGTGGTCTTCCCTGATTTGGATTCCTTGGCCCAAGCGTTTCCAGGTGTTCCAGTGGGCGATGACCTGGGGTATCCGGCGATGTTGACTTTTCTTCCTGCTGGCCTGTTGGGCCTGGTCGTGGCTTCGCTGGCCGCGGCTTATATGTCCACGATATCCACTCAGCTGAACTTGATGTCATCCTATGTAGTGAACGATCTCTACACGCGCTTTTTCCGGGAGGAGGCCTCGGAGAAGGAACGCGTGCTGGCGGGACGGGTGGCGACCATCACCATTGTCTGTCTGAGCGGGTTTGTTGCCCTGCAGTTGGAGGATGCCCTTCAAGTTTTCAGGTTGCTCCTGCAAATAGGCGCGGGAACGGGTCTGGTCTATCTGCTGCGGTGGTTCTGGTGGCGCGTAAACCCCTTCAGTGAAATCGCGGCCATGGCGATGGCATTGAGTGCGGCAATCTATTTTAATTTTGTCCACCATAACCTTGGGTTTGAACCCCTGGCTCGATGGCAAGTCCTTCTGGCCACCATTTTCTTGACCACCACCTGCTGGCTTCTGGTTACCCTGGTCACCCCGCCATCGCGGTCGGAAACCTTATGCCATTTTTACCGGAAGGTTCTCCCCGGTGGCCCGGGGTGGACCCGGATTCGTCAAGAGGCGGAGGCCAGGGGTGGTCCCTTACCCGAAAGTTCCGATGGATGGGATGTTCCCTTGGGTCTTCTTTGCGCGGCTCTCGGCGCAGTTACTATTTATGCCCTGCTTTTCGCCACCGGAAACTGGCTCTACGGGCGCTTGGTACCCGCCACGATCCTCACCGTTCTGGCCCTGGCCGCCGGGGGTTGGCTGGCCATGCTCTGGTCTCGACTGAAGTTCAAAGAGGATTCCGGACACGGTTCTGAAGAACCCTCTGACGGTTAGGGGAAGGTTGGCGTCCTCGCATTTATGTATGGGATTTTGAATTCACCGCTCCAGGGGCCGATTTTCCATTTCCTGGTTTTTCAGAGTTGCGCTTGACATTTATTTAGTGGAGAGGTTTTTTCGAAAACGAAACAAATAGGAGGATTGCGAAGAATGGTCATTGATTTTCATGCACACTATCCCAGGTCAGAGGCGCCGGATTTTCCGGATAAACTGGTGAGCCGCATGGGGGAGGCGGGGATCGACTTGTGTTGCCTGTGTTCGGCGGGAGTGGCCTTGGGGCATGTTTCGAATGAGGAGGTGATGGAAGCGTCGGGACAGCACCCGGACCGGATCCTTCCCTTAGGCTATGTCGAGTTGGGGACGGATAACCCGGGGGATGTAGAACGTCTGGTGAGCGAAGGTTATCGTGGTTTCAAAGTGACCAATCCCCGTGGGCCCTATGATGAAGAATCCTTTTTCCCGGTCTATGAGCGGATGGAGGAAAGTGGACTGCCGGTGTTGGTTCATACCGGAATTCTGATGCGATTTCCTCAGACCCAGGGGATGCGTGTGAGTTCGGAATGGATGCGCCCGATCAAACTGGACAAGGTGTTGCGTTCCTTTCCCGGCCTGAACATGGTGGGAGCCCACCTGGGAGCACCTTGGCACGAGGAGGCGTCCATGATGGCCAGGATCCATCCCAACTATTTCGTGGACCTGACCGGAGCGAATACGGGGGGTTGGCGTTTGAACAAGACGGTCGACTTTTTCCGGTATCACTTCTTCTGGGAGGGCGCGTGGGACAAACTGGTCTTTGGTACCGACATTCTGTCGGTGAATGAGCTGTTCGCGGCTCGCCGCATTCATGACAAGATTATCCGGGAGTTGGACCTGCCGGATGAAGCTATTGATAAAATCTACTGTAACAACGCGGCCCGCCTACTGGGTCTGGATGTAACGGAATATGAGCGCAAACTCCAATTCAACGGCACGAAGGGACTACTACCAACTGAGGTTTGAGGAATTTGCCGAACACCGGCCGATTCTCTATCACCTCGTGGACAATACTGATGCATTGAACCGGCGTATCGCCCGGGAGGCCGTCAATGCAATCAAGGCAGCGGGAGAGGCCAATCGCCAGGTCATGATGATTTTGCCGGTCGGCCCCCTGGATTTCAGTTACTGGGCGGAGTTATGCAATCGGGAGCGCGTTTCGTGCGAGCCGTTAGTTTCGGTCAACATGGACGAATATCTGGACGCGGAGGATCGTTTGGTCAGTCGCGACCATCCCCTGAGTTTTCGGAAGTTCATGCGGGAATCCCTGGTGGACCCGTTAGATAGGGAATTGCGGCCTCGCACGACAAACCTGCATTTTCCAGATCCATTACGCCCGGAAGCAACCACGGAGCTGGTTGAAGCCCATGGTGGGGCGGACCTCTGTTATGGTGGGGTGGGGATTTCCGGCCATATTGCGTTCAACGATCCTCCCGAACCGGATGACCCGGCAACAGACGAGGAGGTGCGCAATTGGAAGACCCGTGTGTTGACCATCAACCGTGAGAGTTGCACCCAGATGGCAATGGGAGGCGTGGACGGAAATTGGAATATCCTTCCCCGGCGTGCGATCACGGTGGGCATGTATGAAATCCTCTTGAGTAAGAAAATCCACCTGACCTTCATGCGCAACTGGCATGCGGGGACCCTGCGTCGATCCTTGTTTGGGCCCATGAATCGGGAATGCCCGGCCTCCTTTGTCCAGACCCACTCCAAGGTGGAGGTCACCCTTACCCGCCTGGCGGCGAATGTGCCAGGTTACAACCTTGGACAGGCAACCGGGGAAGGCGAGGAGGAATGAAGCCGGTAAGTACGGGTCCCCTGGCGGAGGCTGCCCGGAGCGGGGGTTACGCGGTGCCGGCCTTCAATACCAACGGCGCCACCTATGATATCACCCGGGCCGCGCTGGAGTCGGCTCAGGAGGCGCGTTCCCCGATGATCTTGCAGGTTTACGAACCGAATACGGACTACCGCGGGTATGATTATTTCGTCCAGCAGGTCCGCTTTCTCTGTGACGACCTGGGCATCACCGTACCGATTGCCATCCATTTGGATCATGGACATAGTTTGGAATCGGTGATGCGGGCCATCCGCGCCGGTTTCACCTCTGTGATGATTGATGCTTCCCATTCCTCCCTCGAGGAAAATGCGGAAATCTCCCAGCGTGTCATCGAACTGGCCCGTCCTCTTGGTGTTTCCGTAGAGGCGGAGATTGGTTATGTTACGGGAAACGAGGCTCCTCCGGGCCCACAAGTCGGGCGGACCCCAATCCCTGAGCGCCCGGTAAAGGCAGGTGCGCGGACTCAACCGGAAGAGGCCCTGGTCTTTCTCGAAAAGGCGAAGGTGGATTTATTGGCGGTTGCGGTAGGGACCACGCATGGGGTTTACCAAAGCCAGACGGATATTGATTTTAGTTTACTGAAGGAGCTGCGGCGTGTCGTGCCGGTTCCCCTCGTTCAACACGGAACGGGGGGAATCGCCCTGCAGGACCTGGGTCGGATCCGGGAAGCGGGCATGGCAAAGGTTAATTTCGGGGAGGTGTTTCGGTATGCCTATATTGATCATTTCATGGATGCAGCGGATACCGAGGAACACCATTGGCACCCCTGGAGGATCATGCAGGAAGTTAAGCATCGTCTAAAAACCCAAATGCTCGAAATCATTCACGTGCTGGGTGCGGAAGGGAGAGCCTAGGGCGTGGTCTTCTCAGCGGTTACAAGGTGTCAGCGCAGGAGCATTCCACGAAGAGACTGGGGAAGCACTTTTTTCATTTCTCTTTTTTCTGACCGTTCCCAACCCCCAAAGAATCCCCAAGTAATGCGTAATCTCTCTTTCTTCCTCGCCGCCGCTGTTGTTCTGTGGAATACGGCTCTAAACGCCGATGATCTCTGGTTGGGAGTGCCACCTCCCGGCTCCGTTTACGTGGAGGTCGCCACGCATCAGGACCAGCAAGATTGGCGGGTTACCAATCCCATGGCATCCGACCCCAGGCCCCACCGGCATTTACCCAACCCGATTTTGACGATCCACCTCGACTCCCTGGAAGGAGCGGTTCGAGCCGAGGCGATTCTCGACCGTTGGGGCGGACACTACAAAACCCTGGATCCGCGGATCCGATTCAACGGCCATCCCTGGTTAGATGTTCCCTTTCCGAGAAAGCCTCCCGCCAAGGTTGAACCCCAGCGACAGTATTTCCACGACAATCCGGTCATACCGATTCCCCTGGAGTACCTGGTGGAGGGCGTGAACAGTTTTCAGGCTACCACAAGCCACGAAAATCCCGAGGGCTGGGGCCAGTGGGGTCTGTATTCCCTGATCCTGCGGGTTTATTATGATCCGGAAAAAGTGTCTCATCCTTCCGGACGGATTGTATCCCCGAAGCAGGGGGCAACCATGGGAGAGAATCCTACCATCGCCATCGAAGCTTCGTCTCGAAATGGGGTCGCCCAGGTGGATGTGTTGGCCTGGTATGAGGGCTACGACGAAAATGGGGACGGCGTGTGGCTGGATTGGCACGGCGGGAATTTTCAACCGGTCCGGGGTGAGCCCGCAGACCTGATGGAGCATGTCGGTACCCTTTGGCGTGCTCCTTATGAAATTACCTGGGACACCCGCTGGGTGCCTGATCAGGCACCTGGTAAGGTCAAACTCGTCGCGCGAATTCTGGACAGCCTCGGGACCTGGACCGTAACCGAACCTGTAGAAGGCTTGTCCCTGGAGCGGGTGGGGGAAAGCGTCCAATTATTTAAACCTGGGCCCCTGCCAGAACGTTTTGGTGTTCGTACCGGTCGAGAAATGAAATTCTGCATGATTTCCCTACCCCCCGATTTAAAACTGTACAATATCCTCGAGGCCGGGCTCCACCTGCGGACCTGGCATGGCTGGGATGGTCATCACAAACCCTTTAAACTGAACGCGTGGAGCCATTCCGTTGATGGGAAGAACCATCACTACGATTATGATATCCACCTGGTCCCCCCAGCGGAGCTTGTCCCGGGTGACAATCGGTTCGAAGTTCACTCCGAGACCGTTCACCATTCGCTGGAGGTCCTCTGGCCAGGTCCCGCTTTGACCGTGCGCTTCCAGACCGACCGTTGATTCCTTTCCCGCTCTCCTGCTTTACCATTGACGCAGGGACCACCTTTATTTATTTCGATAACAAAAAAATATGGACCTCCCCGTGCTCCACTCAAGGACCCCGACCTTAAATCGTCCCTACGGTTTAAACAGACAAGGGGTATTTCTCCTTATCCTTGGCATTCTAGGTTTGAGCTTTGGAGGCTTGGTTGCTCAGGAGAATAGACCGCCTCCAGGTGGGCGGTTGCGTCCTCCCCCCCTGCCAAGGGAGGCCTCCATCCTGGAGTCTGTGGAGGGGAGGGTCTGGGTGCAGCGGGCCTTTTTGCCCTTCGAAGGAAATCTCCGGCTTTATGGTTGCGTAGTGGGTTCGCCAAGCGGCGCCCATTATGGCTATGACCTGGAGACGGGCTCCATTTTAATGGTATGGCGAGGTCCCTTTGCGGATTTGACGGAACTCTGGTTTGACCGTGCCTTTAATCAGACGGCCGAGCCGATCGAGGGTGCGTTATGGATGAACGCCCGGCCCCTGTTCGCGGTCTTTCCCCGGCGGCTATTGAAATACCCGGAGGGCTGGCTGGTGACCGCTCATCCCCTGTTTTCCTACGAGGGTTATGAACTGGAGCCCGACGGCCAACCGGTCTTCATTTTCCATTTCGAAAGGCTCCGTGTTCGGGACCGGATTGCTTCAGATTCGGACGGTTCAGGATTGACCCGCCAGGTGAAGTTTTCAGGGAAGCTGAATGACTGGAATACTTGGCTGCTGGTCGCAGAAGGAGCGGAAATCACCTCAAGCCCAAATGGTAGCGAATGGGTAATCCCGGACTCCGGGCTGAGAATTCAATGGCCTTCGGATTCTAAGCACCGCCCTGAAATCCGAGACAATGGATCCAATCTTCAATTAGTCGTGCCCTTAACCAAGGAAACGCTGGAGGAACCGTTGGAGTATACGCTCACCTGGTGAGCTCAACGAACATTTTTCATGAAATTATCGAAAGTGAAAAAGCTAATTTGGGGATACCAGATTTTCAGGGGTAGTGTAGGGTGTTCCAGGCTTGGGGCCTGGAGCGCCCTACTTTTTCTCTGCCTCTCAAATCCTGGCACGGGCCAACCCCCGCATAACGACCATTTTGCCCTGACCGAGCGCTTCCATTCCGAATCCGAAGCCCAGATTTTGCGGGAAGCCCAGTATTGGGAGCGCTTGCCCCTGCCCATTCCGGAGGGGGTAATCCCGGAGATCAGCGGGATGGTCACGATTCCTGATCGCCGCTTGTTGGTCACCACGCGCCGGGGTGAGTTATGGTATGTTGACGGGGCTTATGAAGACGATCCCCAACCGGTCTTTACCCGGTTTACCTCTGGATTGCATGAGCCCCTGGGAATCAGTCAAGCTCCAGAGGGCGGATACTATGTAGTGCAACGATCCGAGCTCACGCACATCGAGGACCGGGACGGAGATGGGCAGGCCGACTGGTTTCGAAAGGTCTTTAAGATCCCGGTGTCGGGAAATTACCATGAATTTGCCTTTGGGCCTTACCTCACACGGGAGGGCAATATCAGGATTAACCTGATGTTGGCCTACAATGCAGCCTTTCAGTCCTCGGTTCCCTGGCGCGGGTGGATCCTGGAAGTGACCCCCGAAGGCTACGTGACTCCCATTGCCTCGGGTTTGCGAGCAGGTGCCGGAGCCGTCCTCAGCTCCGGCGGCGACTGGTTTTTTACTGAGAATCAGGGGGAGTGGGCCGGGACCAGTTATATTTCTCATATCGAGCCCGGGGATTTCCTGGGCCATCCGCAGTCGTTGGCCTGGAGTCATCTCCCAGGATCCGTTACCCATTTACGCCCGGAGGATATCCCAGACACGGGTTTGCCTCTGGTGGAAGTGGCGGATCAGATCCCCGGGTTAAAAATGCCTGCCGTGTTCATTCCCTATGCCATCCACGGAGTCTCTCCAAACGGGATTGTGGAGGACACCACCGGGGGGAAGTTTGGCCCTTTCGAGGGGCAATTCTTTTTCGCCGATTCGGGACAGGCCCGGATCATCCGGGTATCTCTTGAACAAGTAAATGGGGTTTGGCAAGGCGCCACCTATGCGTTTATGGGGGGCTTTCAAGCACCGGTGGTCCGCCTGGCCTTTGGTGAAGATGGCTCCCTTTTTGTCGGGGAAACGGGACGGGGATGGGGCTCCGTTGCTCCGTTGGCCGAAGGGTTCGAGCGGGTGCGATGGAAGGGGAATATGCCTTTTGAAATTCAGGAGGCTAAAATCGAACCTGATGGATTTACCCTGCACTTCACCCGGCCGGTGGATCGGAAAAGTGCGGAGAGCCTGTTTAGCTATGGCGTGAGTAGCTTTACTTACGGTTATGGTTCTGACTATGGTAGCCCACCCATCAACCGGTTGAGCTGTCCCATTCGAAAGGTTGTCGTGGCGGAAGATGGGATGAGCGTGAGGCTGGGCGTGCTCTGTCTGCGTGAGGGCTATATCCATGAGATCCGGACCTCTGGGATCAGGGCGGCGGACACTGGTGAACCGCTGCTGCATAACAATGCTTACTATACCATCCTTTCGCGCCCGGACGGGGACCGTATCGTACCGCTGGAGGAGGAGCTGGCGGCGGATTGCACCCCAATGATCCCGGAGGACGCCTATAAGTCCACGCCCAAGCATCCGACCGAGCGCCCCGATTTTTTTTCCCGCCACGGGGATCAGATTATTCATCTCGGCACCGCTCCGGGAATGAAATTTGATAAGACCTTACTGGAGGTCAGGGCTGGCTCGCAGTTTCAACTGGTCTTTCGCAATACCGATGAAATGATGCACAATTTTGTTTTATGTTTGCCCGGCAAAGGACAGGAAGTGGGCATGGCTGCGCTGCACATGGGGATCGATGGCATGGCCAATAACTATGTCCCGGATAGCGATCTTGTGCTCTACCATACCGCGATCATCCAACCCGGTGCGTCAGAACGGCTGTTCCTGGTCGCTCCCGAGGTCCCCGGAGACTATGATTACGTCTGTACCATCCCCGGCCACGCAATGGTGATGAATGGCATTTTAAGGGTGCTCCCTGCCGATGAATGAACGGTGGTTCCCATGCACGGCTCATGTCCCAATCGATTGAGATTGGGAAATGGATGCCGCCAAGGTATTCCCCTTAAATCCTCAACCCAACCTCCTCCTTCTTCTGGGAACCTTCAAGACAAAGTCCTTTGAGCCTGGTTCACACCCCGTACGTTGGGGGATCCTAGTCCTGTTATTTTTTGCCTTCACGATCAACTTTGTGGACCGTCAGGTGCTTTCGCTGGCCGCCCCCTTAATACGGGAGGAGTTCAATTTGAGCAACACGGACTACGGGTTGATCGTATTCTGTTTCATGCTGGGGATGACTCTCGGCCAGATTCCGGTCGGCATGATGATTGACCGTTTCGGGGCACGAATCGGCTTTTCCGTTATCCTCACCGGCTGGTCCGTGGTAAACATGCTGCATGGCCTGGCCAGCTCCCTGGTGCAACTCTGCGTCCTGCGTGTCCTCTTCGGGCTGAATCAATGCGGGACCTATTCCGGGGGAACCAAGATCCTGGGCCAGTGGTTTCGCCCTCGAGAACGTGCCTTGGCGGCTGGGATTTTCAATAGCGGAACCCTCATTGGGGCCATCCTCGCCCCGCCCATCGTTGTTTTTCTGATTCAAAGCGTTGGTTGGCGCTGGAGTTTTGTCATTCCCAGCGTGGTCGGCCTGGTCTGGCTCATTCCCTGGCTTTATCTCTATTGGGAGCCGTGGCGCCATCCCTGTTTATCGGTGGAAGCGCGCAAGGCCGAACGTGACGCCTTCGAAACCTCGGATTCCTCCCAGGATGACGAGGAAGGCGCCCAGCCCTCCGTCTGGATGCTGCTGTACCTGGCCCCGGTCTGGGGCGTGACCTTGATGCGGACTTTTGGGGGACCGGTGACCCACTTTTATTGGTATTGGCTTCCTGAATACTTGAAAAACGACCGCGGGATGACCCTGGTGGAAATCGGCCTGCTCGCCTGGCTGCCATTTTTTTGTGGTGGGGTGGGACAAATCGGTGGCGGCTGGCTCTCCAGCCACCTGATCCGTCGGGGATGGACGGTGAACCGGGCCCGCAAATCCGTAATCTGGTTGGGAACCTTGCTCTGCCTTCTGGCGGTTTTTATCCCCATGGCTCCAAGTGCAGCCGGTGCCCTGACCCTGATCTGCCTGGCCGCTCTGGGGATCAACGCTATCTCCGCCAACCTGATCAGCATCATTGGTGACCTGTTTCCCCAAAAAGTGTTGGCCCGGGTGAGCGCGATTACCGGAGTGGGGGATGGCGCCATGAGCATGACCATGATGTTGTTGACCGGGGTCATCGTGGACCGGTTCTCCTATACCCCCGTCTTCATCGGAGCTGCCATCCTCCCCGTCCTCACCCTGTTGTCGCTCCTTTTACTCGTCGGGAAAATCCAACCCATTCCCATGAGTAAAATTATAAAACGGCCACCCTCGGAAAAAAAATAACGGCGGAAGCCAGGGGTTGCAACTACACTGCCTTACGAATCGTGCATTGACCGGTAGGTTATAGAGATTCAAGTTTTAGCTTTATTTATTTCGAAGCCGTATTAATATTCCGATGATTTCCGATATACGAAATATTACTGCTCAAGGGCGATCGCTTGACACCAGTGAATCGGCCTTTGGGTTCCTTCGGGAGTCCACTTCGATCATGGGCAGCGCAGAGAAGCTGCGTGAACGGCTGGAGGAGGACGCTTACCTATACCTCCCCGAATTTTTTGAACGGGAACTTATCGTAGATGCCCGGCGTTCCATCACTTCCAAGCTTCATACTGCCGGTTTGCTGCATCCCGATTATCCCTCCTTTGAAGGAGTGATCGCCCCGGGGGTGTCCTCACGTATTCAGCCGGAGGTGGCCCGGGACAATCCCGAAGTCCACCGGGTGGTCTTCGGTCCGGAACTACTTTCCTTTTTTGAAATGCTTTTAGGGGGAGAGGTGCTCCATTTCGATTATATCTGGATGCGAGCGATCGGCCCGGGCAAGGGCGCGCCCCCACATTGTGACATTGTTTACATGGGGAGAGGAACCCACGAACTCCTGACCTGCTGGATTCCTTACGGCGATATTTTGACGGAACTCGGTGGTCTCATCGTTCTAGAAGGATCCCACCTCCAGGGGAAGCATTTGCGCGATTATCTGGAGCGCGATGTGGATGCCTACTGCGAAAATCGACCCCGCCATCTTGAAATGGTCCGCGAAGGAAAATGGGTGTGGCCCGGCCACCTCTCGACGAATCCTGTTACTCTACGCAAAAAACTGGGTGGGCGTTGGTTAACCGCGGATTGGAAGATGGGTGATTTGATCACTTTTAAAATGAACCTGATCCATGGGAGTTTGGATAACCGGACCCACGACCGCCTAAGGCTTTCCAGTGACACCCGGTACCAGTTGACCAGTCTGCCGGTGGACGAACGTTGGATTGGACCAGAACCTATCGGGCACAGCCTCGCCGGCAAGCGGGGTCGCATCTGTTAAAAGGGTGGATCGGGGTAAAAGAGGATTCCCTGGCTCCTTCGATCCGGGATTGCCCGCCGAGAAGCTTGACATGGTCTTAGGTGCGCCATTTATTTTGAAAGCGAAAGAACTGATGGGGGAAAGGTAAAATTCCAGCGAACCCATCTCACGAACGCGAATTCCTCTTGATTGGCTGACAGATGTCCTCTCCGACCCGGAAAGCGCCCCAAGATCCTGAAATACCCGATTACATGTTGAGTTGGGGATGCATGGAGGGATTACCCGAACCAGTTGAGACGCCAGTCGCGTCTCGGGCCGAAAGGGTGGGTATCCGGGATAGAGCCAAGGTTGTGTTGGGCTGGGTGGGGGACCGCATACCCGGCCTGGTCATGGCGGCGGGTTTGGCGTATGTAGCCAGTGGGCTTGGAGCCTGGTTAGGGGAAGAGGTCCTGCAGTTAAAATCCGGCCCGATCAGTGGGATCCCGATCGCCATCCTCCTGGGTGCCTTGATCTGCAACCTGGTCGGAGTCCCGGAAATTTATCACCGCGGCCTAGGCTTTTGTATTCTGCGCCTGCAGCGAATCGCCATCGTACTTCTTGGTCTCAGGTTAAGTTTTGGCGCGGTCGGAGTGATTGGGCTGGGAGCCTTGCCGGTGATCATCGCCTGCATTTTGTTTGCGCTGCTTCTGGTTCCGGTGATGGGTAAATGGGTGAAGCTGCCGGCACGTTTGACCGCCCTGATTGCAGTGGGAACCAGTATTTGCGGGGTATCTGCCATTATGGCCACCGCTCCGGCCATCAAGGCGAAGGAAGGAGAAACCAGCTATGCCGTGGCCTGCGTGGCGGTTTTTGGGATGTTGGCCACCTTGATCTATCCCTTTATCATCGCTTCCATCGTAGGTACGGATCCCCTGGCGGTGGGGGTCTTTCTGGGAACGGCGATTCATGACACGTCGCAGGTTACCGGGGCGGCGCTGGCATATCAGGAGATGTATAATGCGCCGGAGGTTCTCAATTCCGCCACGGTAGTCAAAATTGTCCGCAACCTGAGTATGGTGTTGGTTCTACCCCTCATGGCCTGGATCTACAACCGGGTAGAAAGCAGCAAAAAAGGGCCGATTCAACGGTGGCAACAAGTGGTTCCGGTCTTTGTCCTTGGCTTTCTCGGGATGACTTTGGTTCGGTCTTTCGGGGATTTGGGGAACCGTCCCTTTGGACTGATCGAACCTGCGATTTGGAAGGCCTTCCTTTCCTTTGCGAATACTGCTTGCGTTGCCTTCCTTACGATGGTCATGGCAGCCATCGGGTTGAGTACGCATTTCGGAAAGATGAGGGTACTGGGAGTCCGGCCGATGGTCGTCGGTTTATCTGCCTCCCTAACGGTGGGCCTTGTCAGCTTTGGGATGATTCAACTTTGTGCGGCCTTGGGGCTATTCTAAGAGTAGAGCCGAGTCAGATTGAATCTTGGTCAATAGGCGGCAACCATGGAACCATTTTCCGCTTCCCGGAACGGCTTCCATTCGTGCAGAGCCAGAGCGGCGGCGCCGAGGGCGGCGCTATATTCGCCCATAGTGGAATTATTGATTTCCACGGGGTTCCGTCCCTCCTGTCCAATGAATTGGTTGATGACCTCCCTCAAGGGGAGAAGAAGATTATCTCCCAGCATGGTGAGTGGCCCGGCAAGCACGATGGTTTTTGGATCGAAAATGTGGACCAATTGTCCGATAGCCCAACCGAGGGATTGGGCGACTTCCTTAATCACGGCCTCCGTGAGCGGGTCGCGCTGCTGCACCGCCTCCCTGAGGTCCTGGAGTGAGATGGAGCCGGCCCGGGACTCAAGGACGGATCGTTGGCCGGATGCAATGGCCGTCTCCAGGGCTCGCAGAATAGCCCGGGCGGAGGCCATTTCCTGAAGCTCGCATCCATAGACCGAGCGTGTTTCGCCCGCGGCAAACCAATTGGATGCTTTTCGGCTGGGAAAGGGACACTGCCACCTACCCAACTCGCCGGCACCATAGTTCGAGCCCTTGTAGAGTTTACCATCAATAATGATTCCCACGCCAATGCCGCTTCGGATTCCGACACAGAGGAAATCTTTAACTCCCAGGCATTGACCGAACCAAAGCTCGGCCAGGGCCATGGAACGCACATTGTTTTCCAGGTAGACAGGCACATTAAACCGCTTCTCCAGAATACTGGAAAGGGGAACGTGGCTCCAGTTCGCGATATATTTATAATAAATAGAGACTCCCTGAGTGGAGTTTACCAAGCCAGGAACCCCAACACCAATGGCCAACAAACGACTTGGGTCCTCAGGAAAGACCCGCTCGACGGTCTTCTCAATTTTTTCGATCACAGTTTCCGCGGAGTCGTTATCACTTATTCGCATTTGGGCTTTTCGGAGGGGACGGTCCGCGAAATCCACGGCCACCGCCATGATGACGGTCGCCTCAATATCCACTCCTATAAATTCACCCGCTTCTGGGTTTAGATTCAACATAACGGGTGGGCGGCCCATTTCACTGGATGCCTTATCCGTTTCCTCCAAAAACCCATCTTGGATAAGGCGTTCTACATAAATTCCCGCCGTGGATGGCGCTAACCCAAGTAATCGGGCGAGTTGCACGCGGGATATTCCGTTGTTGGAAGCCCGAACATGTTTTATTAATTGGGACTCCAAATCTGTGGTGTGATTTGTTTTTCGTTTCATCTATGTTTTCGCGAGTAGCCCGTCCGCCTCATGAGGAGTTGGAAAACCAAGGGAATCCCTATCTGGCCTACTGGTATTTTTGGAAATGCAATAAACTAGGAAGGCTTCGGAGGGTTTGCAAGTTTTTGCCTTAAGTAGAACTCACCGGCTACCACGCTTGCCGGACTCTACATCCGGCACCATCATTCACTCCCCTCAGGGGCTGTGGGGAATTTCGAGACCCTCAATAAACTTTTTATCAATTATTCTTGCCAAGCGCCCTATTTATTTCGAAAACAAAAGAAATCCGAGGTGACTCTCGCCTTGGAGATATGGTTTCAGTTGTGAGAAACCCTGAAAGACAAACCCTAGGACAAAAAGATGATAGATTTTCTCCTGCATGAAGATGAAGACGGTGTCGGTGTGGCCGTGGTGGATATCAAAGCTGGAAGTTCGGTGAAGGGCCGGTCTCTACACGGTCAGGCGACGCCGGAATTAACAGCCAGGATGGACATTCCCCTCGGTCACAAAATCGCTTTAAAGCCATTTGCGGAGGGGGATACCGTGATCAAGTATGGAGTGGATATCGGCAAGGTGGTCGCTTCGATTGAGGTAGGGGAGCACGTCCACGTACACAATGTGAAAACGAAAAGATGGTAAACGGATGACGAAAGACTATACATTTTTAGGGTATCGCCGGGAAAACGGGCGAGTCGGGATCAGGAACCATGTCATCATCTTACCAGTGGATGACATTTCAAACGCGGCCTGCGAGGCGGTGGCGAACAACATCAAAGGCACCCTGGCCTTACCGCACGCATATGGTCGCCTGCAGTTTGGAGAGGATCTGGAGCTGTTTTTCCGAACGATGATCGGCACGGGCGTAAATCCGAATGTGGCGGCCGTGGTGGTGATCGGGATTGAGCCTGGCTGGACCGAGCGCATCGTGAAAGGGATCGCCAAGACCGGCAAACCGGTGACCGGTTTTTCCATCGAACGCATGGGAGATTTACAGACCATTGCCCAGGCCTCCCTCAAGGCGAAGGAATATTTACAATGGGCCAGTGAGTTGCATCGGGAGGAATGTGACCTGGCGGACCTTTACATATCGGTGAAGTGCGGGGAATCTGATACGACAACCGGATTGGGCTCGTGCCCCACGGTGGGCAATTTGATGGATAAGGCCGTAGCGGCCGGGGCCACCACCTCTTTCGGGGAAACTTCTGAACTTACCGGTGGGGAACACATTGTGAAAGCCAAGGCCGCCAACAACGAAGTGGCGGAGGAGTTTATGAAGGTCTGGAACAGCTATAACGACTTCATTTTGGCTGAAAAGACGAATGACCTGTCGGAGTCGCAGCCGACCAAGGGAAATATTCGCGGGGGCCTGACCACCATTGAGGAGAAGGCCATGGGTAACATTGAGAAGCTCGGGAAAAAGTCGAAGTTTGTCGGTTGCCTGCTTCCGGCGGAAGCTCCCACAGGAAAGGGGATGTGGTTCATGGACACGTCTTCCGCCGCTGCGGAGGCCGTTACCCTTTGGGCAGCCTCTGGTGCAGTCGTTCACCTGTTTCCCACGGGCCAAGGTAATATCGTGGGAAATCCGATTGAGCCTGTAATTAAGCTAACCGCCAATCCTCTGACCGCGGCGACGATGAGCGAACATATTGACCTCGATGTTTCTCCGCTATTGCAGGGAGAAATGACTCTGGATGAAGCGGGGGACCAACTTCTCGAACTCACTCTGCGGACCGCTAACGGCCGCTTGACCGCAGCGGAGACCTTAGGTCATCGGGAGTTCGTCTTGACCAAACTTTACCGGAGCGCGTAAGCCGGCTATGGCAATATCTGGCACCGTTCCGGAAACCAGGTTCCGGCCGGAACAGGTAAAAACCCTGATCCAGGAAATTTCCCAAGCCGCCGGAGTGCCGGCGGAAGACGCTGAGATCCTCGCTTTGGCCCTGGTGGATGCGGACAGCCGGGGGGTGTCCACCCACGGTGTATCCAGACTTAACATCTACATCCGCCGCATCCAACAGGGCTTAATTGATCCTAAGGCACGCCTCCTGGTAGAACGCGAACGTGGCTCGATTCTTGTGCTGGACGGGGGAAACGGCCTCGGGCAAGTGCAGGCGGTGAAGGCGCTTGGGTTGCTCCAACCCAAGGCTGCAGAAAACGGAATTGCGGCGGCAACCATTCGGCGATCTCAGCATTTTGGCGCACTTTCCTTTTATTGCAATCTGGTAGCGGAGTGCGGCCAGGTCCTTTTGGCGACGACAACCTGTGAACCGGCCATGTCACCAACCGGGGGGTGCGATGCCTTTTTCGGAACGAATCCCATTGCGGCCTCTTTCCCCACAGGAAAGGGTTTTCCGGTGAAAGTTGACCTGGCGACCTCGAAAGTGGCGCGAGGTCATATCATCACTGCGCATAAACAGGGACAGGCGATACCGGAGGATTGGGCCATGGATAAGGACGGGGTTGCGACGACTGACCCATCCTCCGCCCTGGCTGGAACCGTGCTGACTATGGCGGGCAGCAAAGGATATGCTCTGGCTTTTCTGGTTGAGGTGTTGTCGGGCGTATTATCCGGATCGGCCATCGGGCCGGAGATCGGTTCCATGTATAAGGACATGGACCGCCCTCAGGACGTCGGACATTTTTTTGCCCTCCTCGATATCGATGCGTTCATGGAGGTCGAGATGTTTAAGCAACGCATGGACTCGACCATCGACAAAATTAAGGCGGGCCGGAAACGTCCTGGGGTAAACGAAATCCTGGTGCCTGGTGAGCGGTCGCATCGTCGGTTTGAACATAATCAGCGTGAAGGCTTTCCCATCGGGTCAGCTACCGTGAAAGAATTGGAGGTTCTCTGCGAAGAGCTTGGTGTCCCCTATGAGTTGGAACCTGTCTCTCCTTCGGAGTAAAGCAGCATGACCCCTGATATTCTCATATCCGAAGCAGTGGCCGGCGCCGCCCTGGATTTATTGGCATCTCAGGGTCAGGTTGCGCTTCACGAAGATCTCTGGAAATCTCCAGAGGAGTTGAAAGCCGCCCTGTCTCAGGCCCGTGCTTTGGTGGTGCGAAACCAGACCATGGTGAACAAGGAAATTCTGGCGGCTGCTCCATGTCTGGAAGTAGTCGGACGTTGCGGGGCAGGATTGGATAATATCGATGTGACAGCGGCTTCGGAGCTCGGGGTGGTTGTGGTCAGCACGCCCGATCAAAATTCGCTTTCAGTCGCAGAATTGACCCTTGGGTTAATGTTCGCCTGTGCCCGCAAGATCTCTGCGGCTGCCCTGGATACTCGCTCGGGTGGATGGGCTCGGGGCCGTTTCACGGGATCAGAGCTCTACGGCAAGACCCTAGGGATAATCGGGCTGGGTAGGATCGGCTTTCTCGCGGCGATGCGAGCCCGGGCCATGGGGATGCGCATCGTGGCATATGACGCCTTCATCAGTCCAGATGCTCCGGCGGTGGTGGAAACCCAGGCGGAGCTTGTGGACTTAGATTTCCTGCTGGCGACCTCTGATTTTGTTTCGTGTCATACGCCATTGACTCCTGAGACGCGCGGGATGTTGGACTACGGGCATTTCTCCCGGATGAAACCCTCAGCCTGGTTCCTGAACCTGGCCCGGGGAGAAATCGTAAAGGAGGCCGGACTGATTCAGGCCTTGAAAGAAAGGCGTCTAGCCGGTGCGGCTCTCGATGTCCGTGAGACCGAGCCTCCGGCTTCCGACGAACTGGAAACCATGGAAAACGTCATCCTGACACCGCACATCGCCGCTTTTACGGTCGAGGCTCAGGAACGTGTAGTTCGGGCGGTTTGCGAGGATATTCACCGTGTCCTCTCGGGAAAGCCGGCACGAAATTATGTAAATTTTCCACAACCGCGGAAGGTGGCGGGGGGAGGCTCCCATGAATCATCGAAAGAGAATGGATTAATACTATGAAACTCTTCATTGACACAGCAGATATCGATCAGGTGAAAGAAGCTTGGTCTTGGGGCATCATAGACGGGGTGACCACGAATCCCTCTCACGTTTCCAAGACGGCGCGGCCGGCCGCGCAGGTTTACCGCGAAATTTGCGAGGTCGTGGATGGTCCGATCAGCCTGGAAACCCTCTCTCTGGAGGCTGAGGAGATGGCCGAGGAGGGGAGACGGCTGGCCAAGTATCACGGCAATGTTGTGGTAAAAATCCCCATGACTTTAGAGGGCATGAAGGCGGTGAAAATCCTCGCCAGCGAGGGGATTAAAACCAATGTCACCGTTAACTTTTCCCCTTTGCAGGCGATGCTGGCTGCCAAATGCGGCGCGGCTTATATCAGCCCCTTCGTAGGTCGTCTGGATGCGTTTGGCCATGTTGGGATGGACCTGGTCCGGCAGATCAAAACGATCTATGATAACTATGGTTTCCAGACGGAAATCATCGTCGCCGCGGTGCGTCATCCGACCCATGTGCTTGAAGCGGCTCTTGCCGGGGCGGACATTGCCACCATGGCTTACGATATTTTAAAGCAACTCTACGATCATCCCCTGACTGATATGGGCATCGAACAATTTCTCAAGGATTGGAAATCCGTGCCGCAATCATGAAACCACGTCCACTCTTACTCGGAGGGAAATGGATAAGCACCCCTTCCACCCTGTCCGTCACCAATCCGGCGACGGGTGAAAGCCTGGCCGAGGTTTGCACCGTCTCCCGGGATCATGTCGCCACGGCGATTGAAACGGCACATGCGGCATTTGAAACATGGCGGGAACTGCCCGGACTTGAACGCGGAAACTATTTGAGAAAAGTGGCCGATGTGGTGGAAGCTCGCAAGGAGGATATCGCCCGCCACATCACTCAGGAAAATGGAAAACCGTTTCCCCAGAGTCTGGGCGAAATGGCGATGACGATCGACCACCTGCGTTGGTTTGCCGAGGAGGCTCGCCGGGTATATGGAAGGATCGTTCCCCATCAGGTTGAAAATAAACGCCATTTTGTCGTGAAAACCCCGATCGGGGTGGTGGCGGCGGTGAGTCCCTGGAATTTTCCCCTGGTCCTGGCGGTCCGCAAGATTGCGCCGGCCTTGGCCGCCGGTTGTCCCGTTGTGCTCAAGCCAGCCAGCGCCACGCCCTTGTGCGCCTTAGATTTTGCCGAGTGTGTGGAGGAGGCCGGCTTGCCCGGCGGGGTCTTCCAGGTCGTGGCGGGGAAAGCGTCCGAGATCGCAGCCGAATTTCTGGGAAATCCGCTTTGCCGGAAAATCACTTTCACCGGATCCACCGAGGTCGGGCGCTCGTTGATCCGAAATGCCGCCGACAGCATAAAGCCCCTCTCACTGGAGTTGGGGGGGCACGCGCCTGTCATGATTTTCGCTGACTGTGATCTCGATCGTGCGGTGGAAGGCGCGGCCATCACCAAGTTTCGCAATACCGGCCAGTCTTGTATCGCAGCGAATCGAATATTCGTCGAGCGCCCGATTTACGAGGATTTCCTCGCTCGCTTCGAAGCCCGCATCAAGGCTATGGGAACGGGGGAAGGGTTTGAAGACGAGGTGGAAGTGGGGCCGGTCATTGATGAGGCCGGCTTGACGAAAGCATTGGAACATATCCAGGATGCGGTCGATAAAGGAGCCAGGCTACTTTCCGGGGGTAAACGTATTCAGCGGGCCGGGTATTTCCTCGAGCCGACACTTCTGGCCGACGTGCCGGAAGGGGCGGCTTGCCTGGTAGAAGAAACCTTTGCTCCGGTGGCCCCGGTTTGTTCTTTCGACAGCGAGGAGGAAGTGATCGAACGCGCCAATGATTCCCCCTATGGTCTGAGTGCCTATGCCTTCACCCGCGACCTCAATCGCGTGATCCGCCTCATGGAGCGGATTGAGGCCGGCACGTTGGGCATCAACGATGCCGTGCCGACCACCAGCCAATGTCCATTTGGCGGGTTTAAACAGAGCGGTTGGGGACGTGAACTCGGGATGGAAGGCCTTGAGGCCTTCGTGGAGACCAAGCATGTCTCAATTGGATTGTAAACGAAATGAACGTTCTCTGTCACATCCCTAAGGGGGTATTTCAGGTTCGGGGGCAATGGTTCGCCGGTGGTAAGAAAGGGGTGTGGAGAGGTATGGGAATTTATGAATAAGACGGGACTCCTCACAGTCCTTTGGGCAGGTGCAGTTTTACCCTTGGCTAGCCTGGCGGAAACAGAATCTGTCCGCCCCGGAACCCTGGAAATCGATCCTCCGACCCTGACCTGTCTCGGGTTTTCCTGGCTTATCGAGGGGGATGCGAACCGGAACGCCACGGTCACGGTTTTTTTTCGGGAGCAGGGCGAGAAGGATTGGCGTGAGGGAATGCCTTTACTCCGCATTGGTGGCGAGGTGGTATCCCGTCCTGGGATTATGGAAACTTATTCCGTTCCTCATGGTTTTGCCGGGAGTATCCTTGATCTCCTGCCTGGCACCGAGTACGAATGTCGGCTGGTTCTATCAGACCCCGACGGGGTTCTTGGGGAAGCCCAGCGGATCGTCCGGGTTCGCACTCGAGAGGAGCCGCAGGCTCCAGCCGGCGGGCGCGTTTTTCATGTTTACCCGGAGAATTATGAAGGCGTACGGGAAATGCCTGCCTTCAATAGTCCAAAGCATGCCTACCATCGCGAAAGCGGGGGCGATTGGGCCTACGTCGGTCGCCCCCGGGCTCAACCCGGCGACGTCATTCTAATTCACGCGGGTTTGTATAAAAGCCGGCGGGACTGGTATCGCGACCCGCAGGGGATGCCGTTTTTCGGGACTTACCGGCTCACTGCCGATGGCACGCCGGAACGACCGATTACTTTTCGGGCCGCCGGGGACGGTGAAGTGATCATCGACGGCGATGGCGCTCACCGGTTGATTGACGTGTCCGCAGGTGATTACCATGTTTTCGAAGGCATCACCTTTCGTAATGCCGATGTTGCGATTTTCGCAGGAATGAAGGATATGATGGGATCGGTTGGCCTGGTGGTGCGAAATTGCCGCTTTGAAAACGTGGGCATCGCGGTTCATGGAACCTGGCAGCGCTCGCGGGATTTTTATATTGCCGACAATGTCATGTATGGGCGACAGGATCCCTATCGTCTGGTCCATTGGCGCTTGAGAAGTGCTTATGGATTGAGTCCGCTCCTTTCCTACTACGGGGTCAAGGTTTACGGCCAGGGTCATGTCATTTGCCATAATCGCATCGGCTATTTTCACGACGGGATTTGCATCGATACCCATGGTCCCCCGGTTCCCGGCCTGGACCTTCCCGCGGTTTCCATTGATATTTACAATAATGACATTTTTAACGTGTGCGATGACTTTGTGGAGACGGATGGAGGTGTCCGGAATATCCGGGTGTTGCGTAACCGCGGGTTTAACGCGGCGGCCTCTGGATTGAGCGCTCAGCCGGTTTTCGGGGGACCGGCCTATTTTATTCGCAATGTTCTCTACCATATCGGCTACCGCTCCTTTAAATGGCAGGTCCGCCCCGCCGGTCTAATCGCCTACCACAATACCGTGGTGGCGGAGTTTCGAGGTGGCGGGTTTTCCAACGCTCACTTGCGGAACAACCTCTTTCTCGCCACCGACAAACCGGGCAGGCCGTTTATGGAATTATCTACCTATACCCCTTACACTTCTCTGGACTATAACGGCTACCGGCTCAGCAGGGCGGTGGATGACCCGTTTATCATCTCAGTTTCGGGAGACGGAGAAGCAGGTTCCGCCGGCCCTCTTAACAAGGCACGTTTTCCGGATTTGCCATCCTATGTTGAAGCCACCGGTTGGGATGCCCACAGCATTGAGGTGGACTTTGACGATTTCCGAAGGGTGCCGCCCCCCGATCCCCGCAATCCCCACGCCGTCTATGATTCCGCCACCATCGATTTCCGGCTGCAACCGGAGAGTCCGGCCATCGATGCCGGGGTTTCCATCCCAAATGTCAACGACGACCATACCGGACCCAACCCGGACCTCGGAGCCTATGAGCTGGGCCGGGAGTTGCCCCATTACGGACCCAGGGAGCCGGTCGGCCATGGGTCTTCCGCTCGCCTCTCTCATGGGAAATAGCCTCCGATTCGATTACAGTTGACAGAGGCGTTTACTCGTATTTTTTCGAATTCAAAATTTATTACAAAGGACATTTATGATGAGAGCGATACCTCCAATGCGATTAATCCGATACGGACTGGTGTTCCTTTGCCTGGGCTTGAATGGATCCTGGGGAGGAACTGAGCCGGGCCGGAAGGCTTCCTCCCAGGGCGGCATGAATGGAGTTGAATACGAGTGGTCGGTTCCCTTGTCGGCGAGTCCGGAAATGGATTGTATCCGAATCACAACACCGTCGGCGGTTTATTATTTTGAGAAGGTGGGCGCAGGGTTGGCGGCCATGATGGATCCCGATGGCGTGGACTGGATCGGTTTTCGGCCTGAACCGGGAACGGGAAGCGGAGGAGAGTTTCGGGGCTTCCCCAACGCCGTTCACCGGCAGGCAGGGAGTTATTTCCACGCGCTCAACCAAGGCACGGATCCCTCGACGCTGCGGTTGGAGCGAAAAGGCCCGGACCATATCGCGATTTATGTGATATCAGACAACCGCCTCTGGGCCTGCCGTTATGATTTTTACCCGACCCATTGCAGTTTTACCATGACTGCGGTTCCCGAAGGCTATGGTTACTGGGTCCTATATGAAGGGACGCCTGGGGGGATCTTGGAAAAAACGGATTGGTGGATCACCTCCGGCACACTGGAACCGCAACCGGCATCCGTAGCGTTCACCGGTGATATCCCCGGGCCGGAATGGATCGCTTTCGGCGACCCGGAACAGGACCGGGTGGTCTATGTTCTCAACCATGAAGACGACGACAAGGTGGACGCATACTACCCGATGAACTGGGAGATGACGGTTTTTGGTTTTGGCCGCAACCGGCTGGAAAAGCACCTGACCACCCCGGGCCCATCGTTTTCTCTGGGCTTTATCGAATCGAGTGACCCGCACGAAATCGCCGGAATCCTAAATGAAAAGGCAAAAAATGAATAGCAACGAGCTGAACAAAGGCCTCCGCCTTTTCTTATTAACTTTTTTGGTTACCTCCTGGTCGTTGGCGACTACCGCCGGAGAGGGTAAGCTTTCCAACTGGACCTATATCAAGGCTGACGCTGACCGCACACACACACCGGGGCCCAAGGCGCGTGGTTTTTTCGGACTCGGGTTTGGTGACCTGAATGGGGATGGATACCAGGACCTGGTTTCCGGTCCCTATTTTTACCGCAATCCGGGTGGAACCATGGAATCCACCCCCTGGCCCCGCGTATCGCTGCCGCGCGACCCGGAAACGGGTATCCTGGTGGACGCCGACCACCTGTTTTCCCTTAATGGAAATGGCCGCAAGGCCAGTGTGATCGCCCAGGTGCTACCCAACATCATCTGGATGGAGGCGGAGGATCCCGAAGGTGAGCGGTGGGTTGCACGGGTCATTGGGCAAATGCCCAGGACACGCCACGGAAATGGGCGCATGGTTCGCCGGGCTCACATCGTGCCCGGAAATGAACGTCCAGACCTCCTACTAACGGGAGGGAACGGTACTTACCTCATGGAAATCCCGGATGATCCGATCCGGGAAGAATGGCCCATGACCCAGATTTCCCATACGGAATTTGACGAGCAGAAAGCGATCGGAATCGGGGATATCGACCGTGACGGGCACTTGGATTTGGCGCTGAGTGAGGGCCACAAACGATCTGGAGTCCAGTGGTGGCGAAATCCTGGGGATGGATCGAGCTATTGGAACAAATACATAGTCGGCGAAACGATTAACGCCTCCAAAATGATGGAGTTGGTTGATGTGAACGGAGATGGGCTTCTGGACATCGTGGCCACGGATTCAGAAAACCCCAACAGTGGGTTGTTCTGGTTTGAAGCCCCACAAGATCCCTTTCGAGGGAAATGGAAGCGGCATCTTATTGATGATGGATACAATGGCCTGGACAGCATGTCCGTGGTGGATATGACCGGGGACGGCAAACCCGACATCGTAGTTGGGGAGACCATCGGGAAATTACGTCTCGTCATTTACGAAAATAGCGGGGGGGATAGACCGTCCTGGAAAAAGCACCTCATCGATGAAGGGAAGGAAAGCCACAAAGGGGCTATGGCTGTTGATCTCGATGGGGATGGAGACCTCGACCTCGTCAGCGTGGGCTATTTCGATTATAAATCCCTGCACATTTGGAGGAACGACAATGGGTAGGAGCTGCCAGGTGTATCTTCAGCGAAAATTAGCTGTAGGAAGTTACTCCTGCTGCCTTTCGACATAGACGTAGTAGGCACCGAATTCTTCGCCGTCACCGGTGATGAACCAGGTCTGTAATTCCATGCTGCCCGCTTCGAGGTTGAAGGAAAACGTAACTTCCTGGTCGCCGGCGCTGACGGGGAGCCGTTGTTCCTGGTCTCCGACGCGAACCCGGGCGCTGACGATATCCAGTCCCCGGCCAGGAGGGAAGGGGGGAACGTGGGGGGACCGGTGATCGTCGTCAAAGGCCATGTAGGCGTCGGGTGGAACATGCCGGGGAACGGCTTCCCGGAGTCCGGCTCCCGATTCCCGGGGCCAGCGGCGGAGCGTGACGCGGTAATTTCCCGGTTGATCAATCATGACGGCGTAAAACCCCGTGGACATGTCTCCTCGCCGCATATGGGGCCAGTTTGGTACCACGCGACCATTCCAATCGTAGGCGGTGAGCAAGGTTTCCCTCTGTCGATCTGAGCCAAGGCGAATTCGTTCCGGTTCCAGTCCAGGTTCCACCGACGCCCACCAGGCATCGTAGTGTTCTTTTAATTTCTGAACAACCTCAGGATGGAATTTGGCTACATCCCGGGTTTGCTCGGGGTCTTCACGAAGGTCATATAGCTCCTTCTCGACCATACGCCAGGGACCCCACATCACCGTTCCCCGGCCCTTGACGGTGTGGTTCTGGACCACGAGCTTCCTGGAGTCGAGCTCGGGTTGGGGGCGTCCGCGCAGCAGCGGCTCGAGACTGATGCCGTCAAATTTTACTTCCTCGGGCACTTTCAGGCCACACAGCTCAATCAAAGTCGGCAACAGGTCCTGGCTCTGGGTCAGGGCTTCGAAATCACGCGGGGAGCCAAGGTTTCCGCCTGGCCATCGGATCCAACAGGGCACCCGGTGCCCGCCTTCGTAGAGGGAGCCCTTTCGGCCGCGCATGCCGGCATTATAGAGGACGTGCCCTTCCGCGGTTCCGTTGTCGGTTAAATAGATCAGGATGGTGTTTTCCGCTACTCCAGTTTCATCGAGCAGAGACAGAAACTTTCCCATGCGATGGTCAATGGTTCCGATCATGCCAAAAAAGGTGGCCAGGAGTTTTTCCACTTTTCCTTCGTACGGCTCCCGGTACTTATCCGGAACCAGGTAGGGACCATGGGGTGCATTCAGGGGAAGGTATAAAAAGAAGGGGCGGCCTTCGCGGGCTTGCTTTTTCACAAACTCAGACCCCAAATCAAACCAGACATCGGTCGCATAGCCCTCATAGGCTTTTTGTTGGCCGTTATGATAATAGGTGTCATCAAACCAATCACTGTTCCAATAATTCGGATGGGATTGCACTCCACCGCGAAGGAAATAAACGGCATCCTCAAACCCGCGCTCATGAGGCATGAAGTCTGTGAAATTGCCTCCAAGGTGCCACTTGCCATAGAGGGCCGTCCGATAACCGTTGGCTTGGAAGATGTCTCCCATGGTCAACAATCCCCGTTTTAAAAGGTATCGTTGCCCGGTCGGGTGGGTGGCCCCGTTGCGTAAGGCATCCAGGCCGGTCATCAATTGCCCGCGCGTCGGCGTGCAGGAGGAGGCTACGTGAAACGCGTTCAGCCGTATGCTCTGGGTCGCCAGTTTGTCGAGTTCCGGTGTCTTCAGGATCGGATTGCCGTAGTAGGATAAATCTCCGAATCCCTGATCGTCTGTCATTATTAATATCACGTTGGGCCGGGCTTGCACTGCTGGGGCCGGAAACAAGAAACAGGAAAAGGCAAGGAATCCGGCCGCAAAAAATGGCAGAACCCCGCTGACTCCCCTACGTTTTCCATGGGAGATGGTGCTAGGGTTCTCAGGGTAAATCGAGGCGATCATGTTCATTCTCAGGGTTTCACGGGTGGTTTCAGGATTAACTGGACTTCACTGAAAACTCAAATATTTTGAAATCAAAAAAATGACTTGGTGGTAAATTCCTGTCAATGATATCATGTAGACGCGATGTTGGGCTCTATCTGGTATAGGTGGGTGCGAGCGTTATGACCTCGGAAGGAACCCTGGGCACTCACTTCATCATGAAAACGATTGGAAACAAAATAATAATGGGGATCGGTTTACTGACGGCTCTGATAGCCTTTGGTTTGGAGGTAAAACCGGAGAAAGAAGAAAGGAAAACGTATGGCGTGCGTTATCTCCCTGGTGCGGCCATAACCCTGGATGGACTTGGTCACCACTCGTCCTGGAAGATGGCGGCAGTGTTGTCAGATTTCTCGTTTCCCTGGAAGCCTGAACCCGCTCCCCTTACGGAATTTCGGGGGATATGCGACGATTCCTACTTCCATTTTATTTTCCGCGTAGAGGATGAGGACCTGGTATTCATGGAGGATATCCAGATTGAACGGGATATTGGCCGTAGCGACCGGGTGGAGTTTTTTTTCAGCACGGATCCGGCCATGCGTAATTACTATGGTCTGGAAATTGATCCCCTTGGCCGGGTGTTAGACTACCAGGCCTCGTATGACCGCCAATTAAATAGGGAATGGGATTGGCCCGGGCTTGAGACCAAAGCGATCGTAGTGGGAGGAGGGTATGTGGTCCAAGGCCGTATCCCCCTGGATAGTTTTGCAGAGCTCGGTTTCCCGCGTCCGCGCCCCGGGGTGGGTGTTCTGGTAGGCGTGTTTCGGGCGGAGTTCCGTTACGCTTCTGAGAGTGAGGGAGCTTCCCTCAACAATAGAGAACCCCCAAACAATTCCAGGGCAGTGATTCGCAACTGGATCAGTTGGGTGGATCCAGGAACAGAAAAACCGAACTTCCACACTCCAAGCGCTCTCGGCTGGTTTGAAATCATGGAGTAGGCGGTCATTCGACTACGGGATGCCATCCTTTTGTTCAGAAATTCGAGAGTGCTCTAAACTCACCGTAGCTTGTTTTCCCACAGCTCGTAAAAGGTGCCCTCATGGCCCGGGTAGCGGAAGATGTCCAGATCGCCATCGCCTTCCACATCAACCAGAAATGAGTTGTAGGAGCCTTCCAAAGTCAGGACTTCCGACCCCCAGAAGCGTCTTCCATCGGAGTCGTTTTTGGGGTTCAGGAAAATCGCCATGGGACTGATATCCGGCCAGCCCTGGTCACGATTGTTTCCAGACAGCACGTCAAGATCCCCATCCAGGTCGATATCGCCCACCTGCAAGGTGTGTCCGTAACTCATCAACCCAATTTCGTGGGCGGTCCATTTCTCCGCGGAGGCATTATAATCATACCAGGCGATCCGGTTGCGAAAACGCTCGGAGCAGGAGATGAACACCTCGTCGATCTCGTCCTCGTCCATATCTGTGCAATAGATCTTGGTTGCATTGTGTTGCCATCCCCGACCGGCGTCGGAATTCCAAAAGGGGTCGACATTGCGGACTTCCCAGGTCCCGGTCATGTCCTTCCCAGGATTGACAAACCAGAACCCGGTGGCGATGACATCCAAATCCCCATCCCCATCAACATCGCCGACGTCCTGGCCCTCGTGGAGCTCATCGACGGCGACCTCGCAAACCTTGGTCCAGGTGTTCGGATCGTCCTGCCGATATACAATCATTCGGGGCACAAAATGGGTCGTAGCTACCAGATCGAGCTTCCCGTCGCCGTTCAGATCCGCGAGGTTGAAGTCTTTAACAAAACTGGGAAAACCACCGATCAATCGGGGCTCCCAAGTCGGGTTTTCATACCAATAGACCGTGATCGGCTCTCGTTTGCCCCCATCCCACTCACCGGGGCTGACCGGACCGATCACATCAACCAAGCCATCTCCATTAATATCGCCTGATGTCAGGCTACCGGCGGCAAAAGTCCCCCCCTCCGGACTTTTTTCAGCGATCATGTGCCGGACCGACGGGCCGAAATCCGGTTGCGTCTCATACCAGGCCAGCCAGCCACCATGCCCATTCCTGTTAATCACAAAAAAATCTATTAACCCATCTTTGTTAACATCCGCATGGCTCCGCGCCCACCACAAGTCAGCTTCCCCATCGACGATGCGATGGATTTTGAACGGGATTTCCGCAGAAAGCAAAAAGGGGATCACTAAGAATAGGAATATAATGGGATTCTGTTTCATATTGCTCTTTTGGGAAGTTGAGATGTGGGACAATATTTCGTTTTCAAAATTAATTGGAATATGAGTGATCACACAAGTGGAAATTCATCCTTAAGAATTTTCAGTCGGAGAGAATAGTACTTCCAGTTGTTTCCAGATATCCCGGGGACAGCTACGTATATGGAGTTAAAGCACTGTAAATTAGTGCTTTGTGAAACTCAAAGATCGCGAATTTGGAAAATCTGTAAACATGAAGGATACAACAGGGAACCTGAAAAATGGCGCACAGATAAAATCATGAACCTTGAAAATGAAAAAAGGCAGTTTCGTAAACTACTTTCAATCAATGAGATGGAAGTGGTGGCGAGACCCAGAATCGAACTGGGGACACAAGGATTTTCAGTCCTCTGCTCTACCAACTGAGCTATCTCGCCGTTCACGTGATCGTCGGAACGGCTCCGACGAAAAGGGAGATAAAGGATAAAGGGGGATCGGGCGTCAAGGGGATTTTGGGGAAAATCAGAAATCGGGATGGTGGATGGTGCCCCACTTCGCTAAAGCTCCGAGGGGTTCTCCCTTTGGTCGAAGATGGTGGATGCTGGATTTGGGTTTTTGAAAACTGAACACAGAACACTGAAAACTGGATTCTGGCGTCTGGGTTCTGGCCTCTGGCCGGGGGAATTGCTTCGTCGTTCCTCCTCGCAATGACGATGAGGGGTCTGGAGTTTCTGTGGTGCTTGGGTAATTCCCTACCTCCCGGTCATTTCGACGCCGATGATGTTGGGGGCGTTGGTGATCTGGCGGACATAGGTGAGTTCCCCCGTGGCTTCGATGCGGAAGAGGGAAACGGTATTGGAATGAGCGCCGCCGACCACGATCCAGTTGCCGTCGGGGCTGATTTGGAAATTACGCGGCCAGACCCCGCGGATGGGTTCGTGTTCAATTTTGGTGAGCCGGCCGGTGGATTGGTTGATACGGAACGCGGTGATGGAGTCATTTCCGCGGTTTCCCGTGTAGGCAAAGTTTCCCGAGGGGTGTATCCGGATTTCGGATGCGGAATTAAAAATCTCCTTGGACTTCGTCTCATCGGATAGGGTTTGGACGGTTTCTACGAGCGAGGCTGACCCTTGTGCCGCATCGTATTTATAGCTGCTGACACTTAGGGTCAGTTCATTAAGGATGAAGATATAGTTTCCATCTTTGGAGAATTTCATATGGCGCGGGCCGCCTCCCGGAGGCGCATCTATGGCTCCATGTTTCATCAACTCATTGTATTGAAAATCCACCTTATAGATCAGGGTCTGGTCCATCCCGAGATCCGGGATAAAGACGAATTTTCCATCGGGGCTGAAGCCGGCCCAGTGGGGGTGGGGGCGATTTTGCCGGTTCTCCACGACCCGCGAGCCGCCGTTATGCTGAATGATTTGAGAGCGAGTGGCCAGGGATCCATCGGGCTTTAGGGGGAAGACTTCCACCGTGCCTGCCCCATACTGGGCGGTGACCAACATATTGCCCGCCGGGTGGACGCCGACATGGGCGGCACCCCCGGTCTGGATCTGGCGATGGTTGAGGAATTCCACCCCGGAGCCTTCTACCTGCCAAGCGACAACGGCATTGTTGCCCTGAAACCGGCCGATGCCGTAAAGGATGGGGAGCGTTGGGTGCTGGGCAAGGAAACCCACCGACTGCATCTCGAAAGCGAGCTCGGCCTGACCCAGCTCTCCCTTTTTCAAGTCGAGGGTGGTCTGGTATAGCCCTGGGTTCTTATTGGAGCGATTGGCCGCGCTGGCGAGCCAGACGGTGACGGTCTCTGCGGTCAAGGCAGAGGCCAGGAAGAGGGGAAGCAGAGAAATCAGCGGAAATTTTGACATGATAAGATGAGCTTAGGAATGGGAGTGGTGAGGTAAATGCTTTTAACGACCAGGAGAACCCAATCTACGATAGGATGTTCCCGCAAGAGAGGAAATTTGGAATAGGAACGGGATCCTGCCGCTCCCAAAGAGGTCCACTGATTACATATTCAATCCTAACGGATACTATTTCCTAAAGCCATGAAGACTAAGATCACTTTCCCCATCCTTTTATTATGTAGCGCAGTTTCCCTGCTGTTTGCGGGGGATAAGGCGGGAAAGGCCGGATCCTTTCCCTACGAGAAATCGAAAGCGGAATGGAAGGCTCAACTCAGTCCCCTGGCCTATAAAGTCCTCCGTGAGGAAGGGACGGAACGCGCCTGGACGAGTGAACTTAATGATGAAAAAAGGGACGGGGTCTATGCTTGTGCTGGCTGTGGTCAGGTGCTATTCACCTCAAAAACCAAATATGAAAGTGGATCGGGATGGCCGAGTTTTTCCGCTCCTATTCAAAAGGACAGCGTGGGGTATAAGACCGATCGCAAGTTTTTCATGGTACGCACGGAGGTGCACTGCTCCAATTGTGGGGGGCATCTTGGACATGTCTTTTCCGATGGACCGCGGCCCACCGGGTTGCGGTATTGCATCAATGGCGCCGCGCTGACTTTTATCCCAATGGACAAAGACGAGATCAAGCAGCAGGACCAAAAGGCTGCCACAAAGGGAGTGGAGGGGTAGAAGGCATGGGCCATGGGTCAATGACGAATGTCGAATGACTGAGGTTGCGGGTCTGGTATGGATGGTCGATGTTCAGTGGTTGATAAAGCTCTTGGCTTCCGGTCACCGGGATCCGACTCCTGACCACTAGCCTCCGGCCTCTGGTTTCGCGATGCCTGGGGTGGAGAAACCTTTACCTCAGTCCGGTATCGTTTAATTCAAAGTTATGGCAGAGGCGGTTCAACTGAAGATACGGAGAGCTGTGGCAGAGGACCACGGGACTTTGGAAGCTCTGAGGGCTGAAGCATTTGGTCCCGTATTCGAGTCCTTCCGCCGACTATTGGGCGAGGAGATTTATGAATGGGCTCAGCGGCGTGAGGATGAGGGACAGGGAGCGTATTTAGCTTCCCTGTTTTCCGGTAACACGACTTGGGAGCTGTTTGTGGCGGAAAATGAAGACGGGATTTTGGGATTTGTGTCATGGAAGCTGGATCAATCGACCGGAGTCGGGGAAATCGGTCTCAATGCAGTATGGCCGTCTCTGGCCGGTCAGGGGATTGGAACGCAGATGTATGATTTTGCCCTGACGGCAATGAAATCAGCGGGAATGAAAGTCGCCGTGGTATCAACGGGTGGAGATGCAAGCCACGTTCCCGCACGGAGGGCCTATGAAAAAGCAGGCTTCGATGTTTCCATACCCAGTGTATGGATGTGTCGGACGCTCTGAGAGATGTTGGCTTCGGGGTTGGGTCCCCGGTTTAATCAACGGCAGAGTTTGTTGGATTTGAAGGTAAGGACGGTTTGTTTCATGCTGGATATCCCCTATGAAATGTTTGTTCCTTTGTATCCTGTGTTTCGCTTTTGGTTCTCTCGGGTTACGGGGAAGCTCACCCAACCTGATCATCATTCTGGCAGACGATATGGGATATTCCGATATCGGTTGCTATGGCTCTGAAATTCAGACACCACATCTGGATCAGTTAGCAGAGGAAGGGGTGCGGTTTTCCCGGTTTTATAATGCGAGCCGGTGCTGCCCGACGCGCGCCTCTCTCCTGACCGGCCTCTACCCCCACCAGACCGGAGTGGGTGGAATGACGGATATTGATGTGCCAATTCCCGAGTACCAAGGTTATTTAAACGAGCATTGTGTCACCCTGGCCGAAGTACTGAACTCTGCCGGCTATAAGAGCTATCTGGCGGGCAAGTGGCATGTTGGGGATGAAGCACCCTATTGGCCAGCTAAACGAGGATTTGATCGTTGCTATAGTCTGATTAAGGGGGCAGCGAGCTTCTTCGACTTTTTGCCCTATCGCAATGAGCTGTGGCCGCCCGGGAATGCGGTGCTCCTGGTTGAAGATGATCAGCCTATTCCCGGACCGGGTGAGCCCTTTTATGCAACGGACCTCTATACGGATAAAGCCATTGAGTTTATCCGCGAACACCCGGCGGATCAGCCCTTCTTTCTTTTCCTGGCCTACACCGCTCCGCATTGGCCTCTGCATGCCCTTCCTGAGGATATGGAAAGGTATACAACGACCTACGCTGAGGGCTGGGATGCCATCCGCCGGGCCCGATTGGCCAAACAAAATGCATTGGGGCTTCACCCGGAGGAATCGCCAATGACCCCACGGGACGAATCGGTTCCCGCTTGGGCTGCACTGACTGACAAGGAGCGAGAATTGGAGGAGAAACGGATGATCGCATATGCCGCGATGGTCGACCGAATGGATCAAAATATCGGTCGATTACGCGACGCACTCGAGACTTTGGGTTATGCGGAAAACACGGTTATTTTCTTTCTCTCGGATAATGGGGCTGCCCGTGCCGGTCAAATGGTAGGCTGGAAATACTTGGCGGATCGGTTTGACCCGGAGGCAGACCCCGGGGCACCCTTGTCGTTTACGGGATATGGCCGGGGTTGGGCCAACGTCAGTAATACCCCCTTTCGGGAATTTAAGAGCTACATTCATGAGGGGGGCATCGCCACTCCCTTTATCGCATGGTATCCCGGGCACTTCCCGGCCAATACCATCCGACGGCAATCCGGCCATGTCATCGATATTATGCCCACTTTGTGCGCCTTGTCGGGCGCGGAATATCCTGTCTGGTATAATGGACATACGATTCAACCCTATGTGGGAACTAGTCTCTTACCGGCCATTCAGGAAGATTGGGATTCGGAACCGCGGACGGTGTATTTTGAACACCTGGGGAAACGCGGCCTGATCCGCGGAGCGTGGAAGTTAGTCGCTCTTCGGGATCGTCCGTGGGAATTGTATGACTTGAGGAAAGATCGCCTGGAGCAGGAAGATCAGTCACAGCTTTACCCGAACCACTTGAAGCGGCTGGTGGAGGCCTACGAGGCCTGGGCATACCGCCAACGCGTTCTCCCCTATGACGAGGTAGAGGCGGTCAGTCCTTATCGGTTTTAGGGAAACCGGATCCGGAAGGTCGAGAAACTCTGTTTTATGGAAAATCCATTTTGCGCTCCTGAGGGAATTTTTAATCTTTCCCGGGTTGAAAATTTGGAGAATCCTCCTCTTGTTCCCTTTGTGATTGCCAAAGTGGTCCAGTTGTTCGGGAAACTGCTTCCCAATTGTTTTACAGCCTTGCGTCTTGCCGAAAAGGGGGCTGAGCAGCCGCTATCACTCTCCGAGAAAATGCTGTTAAAGTACAACAGTCCGCTCTGCCCGCATTGCAGTTGCTCAGAGCGGCCCTTTCGGAAGGCGATGCAGCGCTTGGAAGCGGCTGAAGTGGAACGGCGGGGTGGATTGCCGCGTCGTTCCTCCTCGCAATGACCGTGAGGTTATTGAGGGAAGCGGGGAGGCGTTTATGTGATCGATGTTAGCTCTGCATGGCCCCAGGACCGGTTTCGGGTATCGAAACTCCGACTTCGCATAACCGGATTAAAAAAAGTTACATTTAGGCGGCATAAGTTGACGTGGATGTCTTGACGTTGATTTTTTGCTTATCCAGCCTCTCGGTATGCCCCGTGTTTCCTTGAGACAAATTGCAGAGCAAATAGGTTGCAGCCGTTCTACTGTATCCTATGCCCTGAAAAATCACCCTAGCATTTCACCCCAGATGCAAGCCCGCGTGAAGAAGGTTGCGGACGAGTTGGGCTGGCAACCGAATGCTGCGCTGGCAAAGCAGATGTCCCTGGTTCGCCAAACACTTTCGGGAGGCAATTATCTGAATCTGGCTATCGTTCTGCATCGTGCGTCGCGGGATATCGGCAAGGGGTGGGCGTTTCGTTTGCACTACGAGGGCGCGATTGAATATGCCCGAGGGAAGGGGTATTCGGTGAACATATTCAACCTGGTGGACGAGCCCCTTTCTCCATCCCGGTTTGTGAACGTATTAAAGGCCCGTGGAATCCAGGGAATCATCTATATCGCCGGCATTGATCCTCCTTTCCCCATCGAGTACCTGGAAGCCGGAAAAGATTTTTCATGTTCCGTATGCGGGGTTCGCTACCCCGATCCACGATATCATGTCGCTATACCGGATTGGACCTCGGCGGGCAGAATTGCGATCCAGGAAATCCTTAGCCTGGGGAATAAACGTCCGGTGGTAATCATTCCCAAGGCGATTGATGAGCAATTGGATTGGGGGTTCACCAGTGGGATTGCGGCCGGGGTGGTCAATACTGAATTCGAAGGGAAAATTCCGCTTCTCTATGTGGGTCGAACGGAGTCTCACATCCCCAGTTACGAATTCAAGCGATGCGTTGCGTTTATGAAGGAACATCGTGCGGATTGCCTTTTGACTACCGATTCCCAACATCCTTTTAAGTTCATTCCCATGTTGAAACGAAAGAAACCGTTACCGGTTTACCTGCTCGATTGGTTTGAACCGACAACCCCGGTTAAAGGTGGCATCCAACAATGGCATACCTTTGTGGGCCATGCGGCTGTTGATCTGGTCATTGGTCAAATTCACCGTGGCGATTCGGGCGTGCCTCCAGTTCAAAAAGCCCTTGAAGTCGAGGGGCAGTGGACCACTGGAGAGAAAACTGACCGGTTAGTATCAAAGATCGATCAGAAGCCCGCCACCATTGCGATTTGAATCCCTTTTTCGTGACCTCCTGATATGTCCCGTGTTTCCCTCAGAGAGATAGCCGAGCGAATTGGCTGTAGTCGATCCACAGTATCCTACGCACTAAAGAATCACCCCAGCATCTCTGCTTCCATGCGTGAGCGGGTAAAACGTGTGGCGAACGAGTTGGGATGGTCTCCGGATGCCGAACTCGCCAAGCAAATGTCCCTGGTTCGGAATACGCTCAATCCCACCAATCTGCCCAACCTGGCTCTCATTGTGCATAAGTCTTCCGCCCAGCTCCGTCACGAGTTTGCCCCCCGCGAGCAATTTGAAGGAGCAAAGGAATACGCCAGCCGAATGGGATACGGAGTCGATGTGTTCAACCTGATTGACAGTCCTTTGTCAGTGAGTCGATTGCATGGTATCCTGCGAGCGCGGGGGATACAAGGTGTGGTTTATATTGCGACGCTTGAGCCTGAAATCCCTTTGGAATACCTGGAAATGGGGCACGATTTCTCATGTGCCGTGGCTGGGGTGCGCTATCCTGAAGAACCGTTCCACGTCGCTATATCAGACTGGGTAACTGCAGCCCGAATGGCAGTACAAAATCTGCTGGAAGCTGGATTTAAACGACCTGGCTTCATTCTTCCTGAGGGAGTCGATAAACCCCTTGGTTGGGGATATGGGGCAGGGGTCCATGCGGGGATGATGGATGTTAAACTGAAAAATCGGTTGCCCATCCTGTATACCGGTGCCACCGAAAGCTGGATTCCGGAGTATGAATATGAGCGATGTGTGGCCTGGATTCAGGAAAACAAGCCGGATGTTATCGTTTCCACGGACGGCGAGCACATTCCCATTATCTTGAGCAAAGTAGCAGGAAGACGGAAACCGATTCCCTATTATTCCCTCGATTGGGAGAGCGATCTAGCCGGATCAGGAGGGGTAAACCTTCGGCACCGTAAGGTGGGACGGGGCGCGGTTGACTTAGTCATTGCCCAGTTACATCGCGGGGAAAGTGGAATTCCATCGGTTCAAATGGCCCTACAAATCGAGGGAGTCTGGCAGACGCGGGACTCCGTGGGGGTATCTGAAGACGAAGCCGTCCTTCAACGTTGATTGGTCGGAACCTTCCGACTGGGAAGTTGAAATTGTTTATTAACCGGGTCTACTTTCCCACACCCTTTTTGCTGTTATGAGTTCTTCCCTGTGCATTGTGCATCATCCTCCAGGTCATGTTGAATTAAAGGAGTGTGACCTGAGTGAAGTTGGCGAGCGCCAATATCTTGTCGAGTCCCACTACACTGCTGTCAGTCCTGGAACAGAGTCGAGGTGTCTCCTGGGCAAGCAAGCCGGTGTCGGCGAGGTGGATTTTGTGCCAGGCTACCAGGGGGCAGGCGTGATTCTGGAGGCAGGAGCGAAGTGCAAGCACAAGCCAGGAGATCCCGTGTTCTTTGGCGGTGGAGGAGGCTTCCAGGGAGGCGTATCCGCTTTCTGGGGAAGCCATGCCAAACGTTTGATTGTGGATGAGGATAAACTCTACCTCTTGCCGAAAGGAGTCAGTGAAATCCATGCATCCATCTGTAAATTGGGAGCGATTGCCCTGCATGGAGTCAAGGTGGGGCAAATAAAAACGGGGGATCGTGTAGCCGTGATTGGTTTGGGAATCCTTGGCCAATTCAGTTCTCGACTGGCCCAACTGGCCGGGGCTGAAGTGTTTGGGTATGACATCAATGCCAATCGGGTACAGATCGCCCAAACGGCCGGGGTGCCGAGCTACCAGGTGAACGGGGATCTTCCTCAGACCGTTAGCAGGATATTTGGGCCGGAGGAGCGATATGATGTCATCGTAGATGTGACCGGGAACGCCGAATTGATCAATCAAGCTATCGGTCTGGCACATGATTTGTTGCCTTGGAATAATCCGTTGATTCCTGGGACGCGCTACATTGTGCAAGGGAGTTATCCGGGGGATTTCAGTTTCGATTACCAGATGGCTTTCCGAAAGGAGCTCAATCTGATGTTCCCGCGGGATAATACCCGTCCTGACGTAGAAGAGATGTTGACCCTCATTTCAGAAAAGCGAATCGAGGTGTCGGACCTGGCGGGAAAACCATTAAGCCCCGTTGAAGCCCCTTCCTGCTACAAGGATTTGGGAGCTGCGGATCCCACACGGCTGACCTCCGTATTCGATTGGTCGATGGTTTAAGCACTTCTTCGTATCCCACTTCCCGCCTCCGGGTGCTGGATACCGGGTCCTGAATACGAACCGCTTCTCTGAAAGCTGGTTTCTGACCTCTGATTTCAGTCTTCCGACCTCCGGTTATCCTTATCCCGTGGGGGTTTCTTCGTGGCTCGGCCGGGTTTTAAGGTCAGCTTCGATTTTTTCGAGTTTATTGCGGCTCAGGGGATAAAAGAAAATTACTGCCATGCAGAGAAATCCTCCGATTGCGGCATAGGTGGTCATGAGATGGCGCAAGGTTTCCAAGACTTCCGGGGTCTGGTCCTGATTTGCCACATAACCCGCCCGGTCCATGACCTGGAGTAGGATGAACCCTCCGAGGGCGACTCCGGCTTTAAAGGCAAGGGTGGAAGCTGAAAACACGAGCCCGGTGGCGCGGCGACCGTTTTTCCATTCCGAGTAGTCTGCAGCATCGGCCATCATGGCCCAGAGGATGGGCATGATAGGGCCGGCGGTGAAGGCGGAAAGCACTTCCAGGGTGTAGAGCAGACTCAACTGTCCGGGTTTTACGATCCAAATAGCCCAGGCAAGGACACTGGAAATGAAATAGGCTCCGATCAGGACCCACTTTTTGTCGATGAACCTGGAAATCCAACTGGTGATGGACACGCCTCCGATCGTAGCGACACTACTCAGGAAGAGGAAAGTCGGCATCTTGTCCTCCTCCCCCATGTAATATTTGAAGTAGTAGGCTCCGACACCGCCTTTGATGCAGATGTAAATGAGGGAAAGCAGGGAAACGACGAGGATAATGACCCAGGGAAAGTTTCTAAATAAGTCCCCAAGGTCGGTGAGGAGGTTTTGACCCTCCGCTTTATCGGTATGGACGCGTTCTTTTGTGGTGGCAAAGGCAATGTAAAAGAAGAACAAGGCCAACACACAGAAGATGGCGAAGGTCCACCGGTTTCCGACGACCGGGTCACCCTGCCCGAAAAAGGCCACCATAGGTTGATAGAGGGTTTTGGCGATGAGGGCGGCGACAAAGGCGCCAAAAAAGCGGAAGGTATTGAGGCTGGTCCGTTCGGTCTGATCGGAGGTCATGACACCTGACAGGGCCGAGTAAGGGATCATGGCGGCAG
>JANQKZ010000044.1 GCA_028280845.1 Opitutales bacterium
GACGTGCGTAAGTACCAAACTAACACCGCGACCTCCCCTGTTTCAGTCCATCCCTTCGGGACTTTGCGCTTTTGGCCGGCAACAGCGTTCCCTCCTTAGCAAAGGCCCTTACAGGGATTTCCGCTAAGGAGGCGCCTCGTTGAACGACCAAAATCGCAAGGCCAGCGCGTCAGTTTAAATGCAGATTGCTCTAATTCACAGGGGAACCCGTGGGGGGTACGGACTGCGCTCGTGCAGGTCTATTCTGACGCATTGGGATTTGAGGCAAGGTCTAAAGGACATCCACCAGCGCCCCCTCGACGAAATCTGCGCTCACTCTGTTGAGTTTCACCCGGGCCAGCTGATTGCGAAGTGGCTCTGGTGAGTCGACCACCACTCGTATATAGTTGCCGGAATACCCCGGCCATAGACCTTCCGCAGGGTCTTCAAACAACACTTCCACCACGGAATCGAGATGGGTTTGATAATAGTCGTGCCGCTTTTTCGCGCTTAATCGCCGCAGCTGTGCGCTCCGCCGATGCCGCTCCTCCATGGGCACCTGCTCCTTTGCGGGATAGCGCGCAGCCCGTGTCCCTTCTCGTTCTGAAAAGGTAAACACGTGGCAATAGGCAAAGGGTCCATTGAGAAAGGTCTGGCAGGTTTCTTCGAAATGAACCTCCGATTCCGTGGGATAACCAACGAGGATATCGGTTCCTATGCAGAGGCCGGGCACCTGACTCTGGGCATGATCCAGGAAGGCCAGATACTCCTTTAGCGTATACCGCCGCTTCATATCGGCCAATACCGCATCGCTTCCACTTTGAAGCGGTATATGGAGGTAGGGCAACAAGGCATGCCCGGAATCCGACATACGCAGAAACAGGTCCTCCTCAATAGTCGTCGGCTCAATCGAACTGATCCGAATGCGGTCCAGTCCCGGAATCTCATTTAAGGCGTCGACCACATCGAGAAATCCCCTGTCCTGGTTGCCATAGGTTCCGATGTTCACGCCAGTTAATATGACCTCGCGAACGCCTCGATCGACCATCGCATGCGCTTCCTCCATAAGGTTGGTAAAATCTCGCGATCTGGATCGTCCCCTTGCCTGCGGGATGATGCAGAACGAACACACAAAATCGCAGCCGTCCTGGATTTTTAAGTTGGCCCGATAGGGAAAGGGTCGGTCGCCCACAAAAGATATCTCAAAATCAGATCGGTTAATCCGGTCACGAACAATAATGGGGACTTCTGCCTTTTCGGCAGGCAGATAATTCAAAACATTCAGTTTATCCTGATTTCCAATGATCACGTCCACTCCATCAATAGAGGACACTTCTTTATATCCCATCTGTGAATAACAGCCAACCACGACCGTAATGGCTTTCGGGTTCGCCCGGATAAATTTGCGAATCTCTGCCCGGCATTTTGCATCTGCCTGCCGCGTAACCGTGCAGGTATTGATGATTCCCAGGTCTGCCGGCTCGCCAAAGGGAACAATCTGATAGCCCAGGACCTCCAGTTTCTCCCGGATGACTTGGGTTTCATACTGGTTTAGGCGGCACCCTAAGGTGTGCAGGGAGGCTCGTAGGCCGGCTTGCCCCCGATATGTTGGACGCAGATTCACCATAGTGAAAGGGCTTACACCATGCCCGTCTCGCACCCTGTGTCAACGCTTCACAAAGACCACGATCCGCTGGGAATTGGTGCCACCTTGCCCATTTTTTATCCCCCAGCAATGCGCCGTTTTGGTAAATTTCTGAAAATGATGTAGGATCACCTCCGGCCTTAGCCCGCTCGCTATCCCAATCTCGAGGACGTGATTTTCCAGGTCTACCGTTCCACCACGAACCTCTCCGACTTCAAAGGCCACATGCCCCCCGGGCTTCAACACTCGTCTCAACTCTTGAAATACCAACAGCATCTCCTGTTCCCAGGCCTCTATGCTTCGAATCCCCTTGATCGGGAGTTTGCGCGAGTCTATGCCCGCAAACCAGCAACGCAGCCAGTTGTCCGTCTGGTAATCTACCGTATCCAGAAAAGGAGGCGAGGTCACCACCAGGTGAATGGTCCGGTCCGGGATCGCCGACATCGCGGCCGCGGGGCCGGTCAACAACTGGTCCCGCCACCCCGGAAACACTCGGGGAGCCGCCTTTTCCACGTGACGCATCAGGGCTTTGGACTTCTTCACGATCAACCCGGCCACATCCCGATAATCCGGGACTTGTTGCCGTTGCCGGTTAATCCGACGCTGCGCCTCCACCGTCACAGCCTGGTTCGGGGGTAAGGTGTAGACCGAGAAAAACCCTTTGGAATGACCGGTCAGTCGATTCAAAGCCACCATCCGGATCCAGCGATCTACCGGGTCCAGGGTCCCTGCCTTTTCCCGCTTACCCAGATAACGTCGAAGGGCATAAAGCTCCCGCAGGGTATCTTCATGGAAAAAGACCAGGAGGTCCTCCGACAGTTGCCCCTGAGACGTCCATCGAATCGACTTCAGCCGGGATTCCACCTCCTCGATCAGCACAGGCTCCAGGCGGGGTTCTATGAGCAGTCGCCCCAGGGGGTTCACATCGTTCCCCCATGCTCGGCGCCCTCGCAAGGCGGCCTCCAGCAGGGTAGTCCCACGCCCCATGAAACAGTCCAGAACCGAATCCCCCTTCGTGGTCAGGTTGTCGATAAAATAGGCTGGCAACTGGGGTTTAAAACAAGCCCGATAGGACACCTCATGCAAACTGTGACCCGCACGCTGACGGGAAGTCCAGAAACTGTTAAAGGCCCGGGGAACCTCCGCCTCGTGATGCCGGGATTCCGTCAAGGAAATGCGCGAAGCCTTGCTTACTTCACCTTCCTGGGCCCATGGAGGAATAATCTGTGTATCCATTACCTGCATACAAGAAATATGAGCCATACAGCTTTTTAATCTTTCTGAAAAGACTAAAAAGTACCCGTTTTCCGGGTACAATTTGCCCTGTATTTATTCGCTGATCCCGTAGTGGTTCTTCAGAGCCGAGAGTCCAGCGTGGTATTCCTTGCCGAGCAAGGCAATTGCGTCCGCCCGGAAGCATGCATTGCAATCGCCGGTTTTCACCGCATCACTGAGCATCCGGCAGGTGGAGGCGAGACGGGCCAACCCAAGATTGGCACTGCTCCCGGCCAGGCTGTGCGCCTCCGATCCGATGACAGCTACGACGGTCTCAGGTGTGGCGGCTCGCATACGTTCAAAGCTCTGCTGGGTTTCCATCTCAAAAAGCCCCAAGAAATCACTCAACAAATCCAGGTCTGCTTTTCCTGGCAAACCCACCAATCCATCAATTTGGGCCGGTTCGATTTCTGGGGCACTGGACATTAGCGAATCGAAATTCAAGAGGGCTACTCTTGGAGAGGAATATGCAAAAATCCATCCAGCAATTGTTACAATTTGATCATGAACTCAGCAAAGTCCGAATCGTTTCCGCGAGTGCGGTTGGACTATAGGGTTTGGAAAATATCTTTTTTACCCCCGCCTCGTACAACTCCTCAAAGGATGATTCTTTACCTTGCCCCGTAATGATGATCACCGGGATATGGGAGAGAGCCGGGGTATCTTGAATATATTGGGACAACTCCAGCCCGGACTTCCCCGGAAGATTTAAGTCAAAGATGGCCAAGTCCGGCCCCCAGTCCGAAATCCGGTCAATCACTGAGCTTCCATCCGGACAAATCATCAGTTCAAACCCCGCCTTCTTCAGGTTGAATTCAACCAGTTTAGCCATGACCGGGTCATCTTCGGCTATTAAAATTCGGTTCATCCTTTAAATTTCCAATATAGCAGGGTCTGGTCGTCTTCAAGACCGGATTCTTCCCCATGTTGCTTGCGTTCATCTTTTAGTCCTTCCCATAGCCCCTTGGGGTCGGACAAATATTGCTTCAGGAAATCGAGAAAAGCCGGGTAGCCCCAAAGCGCACCAAGTCCGGTTTCCCACTCATATATGCCATCGGTAATCATGAGCACTTCCAGACCTTTATTTAAATCCAGAGTCTCCACCGAATACGAGTGGTCCGCGAACAAACCAAGCGGTGGCCCTGAAGGATGGATCTCACGCACTACTTCACCATCCTGCCTCAATATGATTGGGCAGTGCCCTGCATTGACACAGTCGAGGGACTGGGCCTTCAGGTCAACCATCACCATAGCCACCGTGGCAAACAGGGTCAGATCCCCCAGCAGGGTACACAAGGTGGTATTCAATTGCTCAATCAACTTCCCCAGGTTCGCCTCCGAACTCATCTGGAGACGAAGGGCAGTTCGCAGCATGCCGGCGAGAAAGGCCGCGGATACCCCTTTACCCATTACGTCCACAATCACAAGGAGCAGTCGCCCGGAGGGGGTTTCCATCGCCTCAGTGTAGTCCCCTGAGACCGAGCGCGCACCCTGCCGCATCAGGAAGATGTCCCAATGGGGATTTGGAGGAGGAGCAGATGCGGGGACCAGGGTTTCTTGCAGCTCGGCTGCGATTTCCACCTCCCGGAGAGCCTGCTGTTCTCGTGTCCGGACCACGGCATTATCGGCATGGGCCACGGCAATCCCGAACAAGTCCGCAAAGGTCCGGAGCAGGTTGAGCTCTTTGGCCACGAGAACAGCTCCCCCAGCCCGTCTGGCCACCCCCATATAGCCGAGAACCCTTCCCGCCGCTTTAATCGGAAGACAGCAGGCAACTTCGAACCCTTCCATTCCTGGAATGCCATTCATCTCTTCGGCCTTGTCGAAGATCCACTCGGGAGACCCCTGCAAAATCGGATCAAAAGCGTTTCCTTCACGATGCCACTGGACCGAAATAGGGAGCGCATTGAGATCTCCCCGGATGGCCTCATCTACCACTTCGGGCCAACCGGTAAAATACACATCACCTGCCACGACGGTTTTCAGGTTATCAAAGGAGGCCAGGATAAAATCGGATACATTCGAAGCCGAAATCAGCGCATTCCCCAGGCGGTAAAAGGCGGAGAGACTTTCGAAGGAAGAGTTCAACTCCTCGAACGTAGAATCCAGCAGGGAATTCGTCTGCGAGTCAGGATCCAAGCCCTCGTGTCGGCGACTCAGAAAGAGAAGATGTCCCTCCTTATCTTTCCTGGTCCACGACTCGACCACATCGCAGTAGCTCTTCATCAGGAACAGGCCACGCCCCCTCTCATTGAGTGGATCATCCGGCAGCTCCATATGCGAAAGACGGCTTTCTGGAATTCCGGGTCCCTCATCCTGAACCTCCAAGGTAACCCGATCCCCCACTGCCTTCCAACACAGTTTGATTCGGGTCTGTTCGGCGCCACCCCCTTCGGGAATGCCATAGCGCACCGAATTCACGAAGGCCTCAGTGAAGACCAGGCCCCAGTGCTCCACATCCTCTTCAGAAACGGAAAGGTCTTGGAGAAAGGCTTTAAATTCCCCTCGAGTCGGACCCAGTTGATCGAGACTGGACACGACTTCCATAGACTCCATACGTATATTCGACTGTTTTGCCATTTCTCGAGCCCATGGTGAGGTGAAGGGGGAAGCCTGTCGAATTTAAGTTTTTTAGACCTCGATCTGGGATGGGGAACATTTTATTTGAAGGAATATCATTCTCCAACCACATTTAGAGCTCTCTAAGATGGCCAACTTCGCTGCACAACTCTCGCCGGATAAGAAAACGCTCACCGTGAAGGTGAAGCTTGAGAAATTTGATGCGGTCGCCGTTCCCGCCTTCAAGGAAGCGGTAGACGCGGCCTGGGTGGATAGCCTATCCCTGGTATCCCTTGATTTCGCCCAGGTTAACTTTGTCGACAGCTCAGGCATTGGTGCCCTGCTTAGTATCCAGAAGAAGTTAGGGCCCGGCGGCCAACCAGTCCAGGTGATCCACGCCGGAGCACACGTGATGGAGGTCATCGAGCTACTTCGTCTGCACCGGGTATTCAACATTAACCCGGTCAACTGAAACTCGCTTTCGGTCGCTTCGAAAGAGAGGTGACTCTTGACCTGAAGCATTAACGACTTTGATTGCCGTGTTCTTGGGTCCTGTCCATGAAATCTCCTTCCCAGTATAAAGCAGCCCAGTGGCCGGTTTCCCCGCGGAAAATCTCCTTTTACTATGGTTGGATTATTCTGTTGGTTTCCACCATCGCCATGATGGGAGCCGTCCCCGCCAGCCCGCCTGGTATGGCTCCGTTTATGGGTCCCATGGTGAACGAATTTCAGATAGATCGCGGAGCTTTTACCTTCGCCTACATGATCGGCACCATCCTGGCCGGTTTCGGCACCTGGAAAATCGGAAATCTCTTCGATGACTTCGACTGCCGCTGGATCGGGACCCTCGGGATGATAGGCCTGGGTTCGGCCCTGATTTTGACATCCTTCAGTGATCAACTCTACCGATGGATGGGAATAGGCCCGGGCCCGCATACCTTTACTGCTGTTTCCATCCTGGCGCTTTGTTTTTTCCTCATTCGCTTTTTCGGGACTGGTATCATGATGACGATGTCACGGTCCCTCATCGCCCGTTGGTTCACTCGACATCGGGCAATTGCGGTATCGATTAATGGAATCGTCCTCTCACTGTCATTCACCAGTGCCCCCATCCTGGTTTATCTCCTGGCGGATACTTTCGGCTGGAGAAACGCCTGGCTCATGATGGGCCTGTTCTTCGCCCTGGTGGTCTCCCTCCTTCTGGCCATCTTCGTCCGGCATAGTCCTACTGCGGCTGGAGTCCCCATGGAGATAGACCGCCCATCGGTTTCCTCTCCCCCGCTCAAAGTGCCGGGGCTTCCCCGGGGTGAACGCCACTTTCCGGTTTACTATGATTTCTCCCCCCGAGAAGCCGCGCGCACCTACACCTTCTGGATTTTTCTTATTGGGATCTCGCTGAACGGAGTCATCGGCACCGGCATGGTTATGAATCTGGTAGCCATGGCCGGAGACAAGGGAATCGCAGAAGCGACCGCCGTCTACTTTCTGCTCCCCTCTGCCTTTTTTAATATCATCACCTCGCTGGTGTTTGGCGCGATTGGTCATAAAACGGATATGCGCTGGTGTTTGGCAATCATGTTGGTGACTCAGTTCTTCTCGACCCTCGGGGCATGGTATTTTGAAAGCGGCCTGGGAGTCTTTCTCTTCATTGCGGGAGGAGGGATCGCCTGGGGTTGCTTTGGCGTACTCATCAACCTCCCCTGGCCCCGGTATTTCGGAAGCGCCCATATCGGATCCATCAATGGCCTGGTCAGCGGCCTGTCCATTGTGACAGCTGCGATTGGTCCATACTTTTTTGGCCAGACCCGGGAATGGTTCGGCACTTTTAACTTTGCTCTTTTCATCTCACTGCTCGTGCTCCCCTTTCTGGCTGTCCTTGCGGTGTTCGCCGGGAATCCCCAGTCCAGATTCGAGCCAACTTCCCCATAATTCAGAGTGCGCGTTTAGGTCCAACAAGCTGGCACCTCTAAAAACATCAGGACTCCTTAAGGCCCTTGTCCGCACCCTCCGTAAGGGTAAATGCCATCTCGATTGCCTTGTAACCTGGCATGGTTCCTGTTGCATTGAGAGCTTCCCCACGCATTCATGATAGATAAGCTATTTCGCCTTTCCGAACACAAGACCACAGTAAAAACCGAAATCCTTGCCGGGCTGACCACCTTCGCCGCGATGTCATACATCCTGGCGGTCAACCCGGCCATCCTGAGCGATACGGGGCTCGATTTTCAAGGCCTCATAACGGTCACCGCCCTTGCCGCCGCGATCGGAAGCCTGATTATGGCCTTGCTGACGAACTACCCGATCGCGCTGGCTCCAGGCATGGGCCTGAATGCTTACTTCACCTACAATGTCGTCCTATCCGAAGGGATTCCCGTCCAGGCTGCCCTTGGTCTGGTCTTCTGGAATGGGGTGTTGTTCCTTCTACTCTCGGTCACAGGCGTGCGCACCAAGATCGCCCACGCCATCCCCCAATCCCTCCGGATCGGGGTCCAATGCGGGATCGGGTTGTTCATCGCCTTCATCGGTCTTCGCAATGGCGGTATGATCATTAATGACGATGCCACTCTGGTCCGCCTCGGCGACCTCTCCAATGGGGGCACGCTGCTTTGCCTATTCGGGATTCTGCTCATGGTCTTTCTGGTCTACCGCCAGGTCCCGGGTGCTATTTTTGTCGGCATCATCATTCTCACCGCGGTGGGCCTGTTTGTTCCCAAAGGAGATTCCACCGTCTCCCGCTTCCCCGACGGTATTGTTTCGATGCCTGCCGGGATCCAGGAGACCTTTCTACAATTCGACCTCGGATTTCTATTTCAGCACTTCCTTGAGGTCTATCCCATCATATTGGCCCTTCTATTCGTGGACCTATTCGACACCATCGGGACTTTGATCGGGGTTTCTCGACGGGCGAAGCTGTTGGATGAGAACCAGAACCTTCCCAAAATGGGCCGCGCCCTCTCTTCCGACGCCGCAGCGACGACCATCGGAGCCATGCTCGGCACCTCGACCGTCACCTCCTATGTGGAGTCTGCCGCCGGAGTGGAATCTGGAGGAAAAACGGGACTTACCGCGGTTACAGTAGCCGTCTGCTTCCTGCTCGCCCTGGTATTTTCCCCACTCATCACCATCATACCTTTCGAGGCGACGGCACCGGCATTAATTCTGGTAGGTATTTTTATGATCAACGGAATCTCTAATCTCGATTTCGATGACATTACCGAACTCGCCCCGGCCTTCATCACGATGGTCGCCATGCCATTGACCTATAGCATCAGTGAGGGAATTGCATTGGGCTTCATCACCTATGTCGGTGTTAAACTACTGACCGGAAAACATAAGGACATTTCCTTGCTGACGGGTATTTTGAGTTTAGTTTTCCTTGCACATTATATCTTGTAAGCCCGACCAGTGATCGGCCCCAGACACCTGGGTTCTCATTCATGGACACTACCGAACGCCAATTACCAATGGGGGGCACTCCCGCCACCAAAGACCCTCTCGTTCAATTCGAACAGTTGACCAAGCACTACAGGAGCGGTCAGGCCCCGGTTTTGGCCGATGTTTCTTTTTCCGTCTACGAGGGAGATTTCATTGGCTTGATCGGACCCAGCGGCTGCGGGAAATCCACCATGCTGAAGCTCATTTCCGGGCTTACCCCGGTCACTGATGGACATTTATGGATAGATGGTAAGGATCCGCTGTCCGCCCGGGCTGAACTGGCCGTGGTATTTCAGGAAGCCACCCTCCTCCCCTGGCTCACTGTGCGCCAGAATGTCGAACTCCCCCTGAGACTGAAAGGAAAAGCTTCCTCGGACCGAAAAGAAACGGCTCAGCGTTTACTGGATCTGGTCCGCCTCAGTCATGTGGAAGACAATTACCCCCGACAGTTATCCGGAGGAATGAAGATGCGGTCCTCCATTGCCAGGGCCTTGAGCCTTTCGCCCAAAATCATGCTGCTGGATGAGCCTTTTGGTGCCTTAGATGAAATGACACGGGATAAATTAAACGAGGATCTGCTTCAAATGCGAGAGGAGGAAAAATGGACCGCTTTTTTTGTCACCCATTCTGTGGCGGAAGCGGTCTTCCTCAGTAACCGGATTGCCGTATTCTCTTCCAACCCCGGAAGGATCGCCCATTGGATTGACGTAGACTTCCCCTACCCCCGACAGCCCCTGTTGCGGGACTCGCTTGAGTTTCATAACAAAGTCTGTGAGGTGTCCCAGCTGCTGAGGGGGGCGCATCAACCCTGATCGATGAATCGCCTGACCCATTTTGTTTTACCCTTGGCCATGGCGGGTTTCCTCCTGGGTCTCTGGTACGCTGCACTGCGCTGGGGCTGGGTAAACCCGGTCATTCTACCAGCCCCAGACGCCATCTTGAGCGCCATCTGGGAAAATCGGGTAGATATGTTCCAGGCGAGCGGAGCGACCTTCATGGCAGCCTTTCTCGGCTTTAGTGCCGCGGTCCTGGGTGGGTTCCTCATCGCCATGATTCTCGCCTCACACCGGTGGATTAAAACAAGCCTCCATCCCCTGGTCCTGACGATCCAGATGACCCCCATCATCATTATTACCCCGATTATCGGGCTTTGGGTAGAGGATGCCCTTTTTCGCATCATAACGATTACCTTTCTCATCAGCTTCTTCCCCGTGGTGGCCAATACCACCCTCGGTCTCGTATCCACCGAAAAGAACCTCCTGGATTTATTCAGTGTGTACGGGGCCAGTAAATTTCAGGAAATTGCCTTTCTCCGTATTCCATTTGCGCTACCTTACTTCTTAACCGGAATGAAAATCGCCGGAACTCTTGCCCCCATTGGCGCGATTACTGGAGATTTCCTGCTGGGGACGTCCCGTAACCCTGGGCTTGGGTTTCTTCTACTGACCTACCTGAATAGTGGTCAGATTCCGGCCATGTTCGGAATCGCAGCTGTCGCCTGTCTGTTGGGTTTTTTCTTTGTAGCAGTCGTTCACTTCCTGAACTTCTCCCTCTTGCATGCTTGGCACGACTCGCGAGAAGGGGTTGAACAGTAGATCCCGATAGGGGGAGTTTACGCTCAAACCTCAGAGCACCCGCTTTCCCCCTTACAGTCCTGGTTGGAAGCCGGGCTGCGGTGGGCTATAGCCGATTTGCTACTCTCCGGTGAATCCAGCCGTTGACCATTCATTCAAACCTATATTCCTCCCCACCAGCAAGTGTTAACCAATGTTCGCTTTTTCTTTAACAAGCTTGCCAAGGGTAGGTTTGGGTCCATCGTTGAAAAGCTTTGACGCAAACCATGGACAACACCGACAAATTCCGGCAGGCCTGGACTGTATTTCTGGTAACCTGCCTCTGTATGCTGTCCCTCAATGGACAGAACTCCTCCGATGAACCCCTCAGTGAATTGGAGGCATTTATTGCCGAGGAAAGCAGCCTAATGGGCTTCGATTCTCTCGATCCGACCAGCCGAACGGTCGATCATGTATTCATCGAGGGCATGAGCCTGATGGAAATCCCCAGGGCCATCACCGTCATCAATCCGGAGACCATGAAGCAGCTCCGTATCGATACATTTGATGATCTGGATAAAGCCGGAGCAGGCCTTAGCCGGCCGAATTTTTACGGCCTTGCCGGCGCTCCCTTCATACGGGGGGAAGAGGCGGGCGTTTATTTTAATGGCATCCTCCGCGCCTATAATAGGAATGAGCGCCCGACATCCTTTGGCTCCCTCGATGCAATGGATATTGTCAAAGGACCCGCACCTGCCCATTTCGGGCCAACCAATGCCGGAGGATATGTCAACTTTCTCCCGAAGTCCCCCTACTTCGACGAACATCGGGGCAGTGTAAATCTCCGGGTGGGTATGTATGATTTCTACCGGGCACAATTTGATGTCGGGGGCCCTATTCTTGTGAATGATACTCCCCTGGCATACCGTGTTTCAATAACCGGCCAGAAGGCTGGCAGTTATTTCAATGATATCCGGAAGGATTATCTCTCTCTCTATGCCTCCGCAAAAACCAGGCTGAATAATAAAGTAAGCATGTTTTTCGGTTCCGAGCTCTTTGTTTTCAAGACCAACGAAAATGCGGGTTGGAACCGCCTGACCCAGGAGTTGATTGATTCCAGACGCTATGTGATTGGAGAACCGGACCCTAATAATATCAATAACAAGGCCCCCTGGAATGGAACCGCTGATCGCCAGGGCCCCTTTGGCAGTACCTTGAAATCAGAGTTGGTCGTGCCTGTTTCCATTTTTCAAGAACGCTTCGGCCAGCCCGACGGCGCGGATGGAATCAGCTACGTTAGTAACCTGGCCGCCGCATCGACGATTCCCATCTTCCACCCGTCCACTGGTGGCTTGTTTGGGTATCAGTACACAGAAGCCTTTTTCGAAAACGGCGGAGAAGTCTTTACCACGATCCTGGAACCCAACCAGGTGCTCTCCGACCCCGCGGATTTTGCGGATTCAGTCAATGCACTGGCCTTTTGGGATACGGAAATAAAAACGGACTCCGATTGGGTGTTCCGCAACAAGTTCTTCCTCGAATACGTAGATACCGAGAAGCTCTCCAGTTACGGCTACGCCATGTATACCAACAACCTGCTGTTCGAAAATAGCTTCCTCGCGGATTTCATTTATGAACCATCCTGGGCCCGTATTCATGGAACGATTGGTGCCTCCGCCCGTTTTAGCAGCAGTTCGCGTCTTCAGGATTTCAGCTCCGAGCCCTTCAATCGCCGGGACCTTAGCACAGGGGATATCCCGCCCAGTTCAATCGTTATTGCTGGTCCCCAAGCCGACTGGCTGTGGGGTGGGCATAACGAGTCCGATCTCTGGCAACTGGGATTATCCGGCCTGGCGGTTGTGGAATGGACCCCCAAGCTAACCACAGTCATTGGCGGGCGCCTGGAGTATGCTACCTTTGATTGGAGACTCCCCGGAGATTCCAACTTGGACCCGGCAGGAACCTCGGGTTCTGGAGATAAGACCTACTGGAACGTGAACTTCAGTCCAGCCTACCGGGTGAATGAAACCCTCACCTTGTTCGGAAATCTCCAAACCGGCACTGTGTTCAGCCCCTCTCAGTCGGGGGATATCAATGGAGATAATGCCTTCAACCAAAGCGAACTCTACGAGGCAGGCATACGGGGCAACTTCCTCGACAGTTCGGTCTACCTGTCCATCGTGGGTTATTATTATGATCGAACCACCCTGACCGAAACCCCCCTCGGGCAGGACTCTAATGCCACACGAGGTCAGGGCTTGGAGGTGGAGGCTTTCCTCTCCCCCACGAATAACCTCAAGATCTTACTCAATTTTACCGCGCAACAATCCCGATACCGCGGCAGTCTTCCCTTCCGCACGGTTCCGCTCACCGAAGAACAAGTCGCGTTGGGAGGAGGCGCGATCCAATTCGGTTTCGACCCGCGCTTCCCCGCCATCGACCCAGCCGGACCTGATGGTAACAATCCGGACACTGATAAAGTGGGGTATCCCCAACTGGCCGCCAACGTTTTCGTGATCTATGAGTGGAACAATGGTTTCGGCCTGGCCGCCGGGCCGACATGGAGAGACGGCTTTCTCGGAAATATCGAAGGCACGCTGGAGTACCCATCGGCCACGATCTGGAATGCAAACGTCTTTTACCGCAATACCGAGTGGGAGCTCTTTCTTCGCCTCAATAACGTAACCGATGAATTTTACTTTTACGGAAACGAGGGCGATTTCTCTGCCAACACCATATCCACCCCAGGCGATCCCTTCACCGCAGAATTATCGATAACCCGATTCTTTTAGGGAGAACAAGAGGAGGCTGCATCTGGGCATAGAAGTTCCCCTTAAACTCCAAGAACCGCTATGTCCGATCCCAGTTGAGACAGGGTGCCTCACCCTATAAATCCATGGGCAAACAAAAAACCCGGTGGCATGCGGCACCGGGTTTGTAGGAGGAAAATCGACTAAATAAATTAGTTGGCCTGGGCGGCTGCCCGCTCAACGGCATCGAGGTATTTCGCGATACGGTCCTGCGGATCGATCAGCATCACCCGGCGCAGGAGCTCAGCAGCTTCATTAAATTTGCGTTGGTCTACCAACATCCGCGCATGATCCACGAGCGCAGGAACTTCGTAGTCTTCCAGCTTCTGGGCCCGGGCAAACATGATCTCGGCTTGCTCATATTCTGCCTGATTCCAGAAATAAGAAGCTAGATTCAGCAGGGCGGGACCGTTGAGCGGATCTTCGCTCAAAATGTTTTCCAAGGTTTCGGCAGCTCTGTCTTGTTCACCAGTGGCCAAGAAAATCTCCGACTGCAGGTTGTAGAGTTCCAGCTTTTCCGGTCCGCTCAATCGGTTTTCCATCAAACGGAAAATGTCGCTGATGTACTGGTCCCCTTCCGTGTAATTCCCCTGAGATACGAGAATACTTGCGGCACGAATGAATTGCTCAGGATCCAGCCCTCCACCTTGATTCAAAGCCTTTTTATAGGCATTCAGGGCGGATTCCGGCACCCCCTGGCGAAGATAAAGGTCACCCATTAACATCAAGGATTTGGGAGTCGAACGTCCCATGCGCTCGGTCAATTCCAGGTTGGCGATAGCTTTGGTGTACTCTTCAAGGGCAATGAAGGAATTTGCTTGGAAAATCCAATAATCCACATTCCCGGGATTCTCGGAAATCACCTCATTCAGGATACCAATCAATTCACCGTGTTTGCCCTGGGAATTCATGGACTGAATAATACCGTTCTTCCAGTCTACGTTTTCCGGGTCGAGCAGCAGGGCGTTCCGGTAGGCGTTTTCGGCAGATGCGTATTTTTGCAGATTCAGGTAGCTGTAACCTAGAACACCGTAGAGCACTCCGGTTCCTCCGCCCAACTCAATCGTTTTCACGAGAAGGGGAACCGCATCCTCGTATCGGCCCTCTTGAACGTAAACCGAACCGAGGTTCTTGTAGGCATTCATGAAGTTGGGGAACTTCCGGAGTGCGGCCTGATAGGCCCGCTCAGCCTGGTTGGTCTGGCCCGTCTGGAGGTAAAGATTCCCCAGGGTAAAGTCCATCGCGGCACTGGAGGCGGCGGTCGTGTTACCCTGCAGGAGGTTGATGGCCTGCTGGGTCTGATTCGCTTGAATGAGAGGGATGATTTGCTGAATAACTGCACCCTCTTCTTGGGATACCTTCGGCTCCCGCTCACCGTCAAAACCATAGGTGCCCATAAACTCATTAATGAATGCCGGGCTGCGCCAAAACTCCTGAGTCAGGGCAATGTCCGGGGCACTCACCAGGGTGCCGGCAGGCAACAATGCCGCGAGGATGATTGGAAGAACTTTTTTCATGGATATTCTCAAAAGGTGGTGGATTAGGGTAAGAAGTCAGTTTGAAATGATTAACCTCTCAAGGAGAAGCGGAAGGGCAGAAAATAATAGGCTTTCACCTTTTTCCCCTGGCGGGTGGGGGATTCAAAAACAGAGGATTCCGCAGCTTCGATGGCAGGCTTGACGAAGGCGCGATGGCTCGAATCCACAACCTCAGCGACTTTCACCTTCCCCTGTTCATCGATAATAATTTTGAGGCGCACAAACCCCTCGATGCGCTCGCGCTTCAGCTCAAAGGGATATTCCAGGCGTCCTTGCCTGATGACGCGTGGCTTGCGGTCCAGGTCCTTCACGTCAAAGATCATTTCATCGAGGCTAGGACCCATCTTGTCAAAATTGACCACACCCATGGTGGCTCCAAACCCGCCCGTTCCTGCATTTAAACTCACCTGCAGGTCAGTCAGGCTGATGGGCTCAGGCTCCGCCTCGAGCTCAGGCGCCTCTTCCGCTTCCGGCTCTTCTTCCGGTTCTTCTTCCGGTGGTGGAGGAAGTTCTGGCGGAGGCTCCGTTACATTGATTTGAGTCAGCTGTTTGTCGTCGTCGCCGGCGTTGGAAATGTATTGGGTCAGGGGAAGCAGGATGAATATTCCGACCGTGACCAGGATGGCCCACAGATATGGGACTCCTGTTGTCTTCTTTAGGACTTTACTCGGATCGTAGACTGGGGTGGACATGGAGAGGAGCTGATTAGATGAAATGGTTTACTTGGCTTGGGCGAGGTTAACTGCCGAGGCACCCGATCTTAAGGCTTCGTCAAACACCTTGAGGGCAACGTCAGCTCTCGCTCCTTTTTTGACCTGAATAATAACCGGGAGTTCCTCCTGCTGGGCGTTGTTGATCACGACCCGACGCACGCCGCCCAGCCCGACTTCCTTCCCTTTGAACAGCACTTCACCGTTCTCTGTAATCAGGAAAATGGTGGGTTCGGATTCGCTTTCGTTCGCATCGCTCTGGTTGGGCTTTGCCGCTTCCAAACCTCGTTCATCGACGAATACAGTCGTGACGATAAAAAAGATCAGGAGGATGAATACCATATCGATGAGCGGCGAAATATTAATATCGTCGCTCTTCTGTGAGGTTTGGAAAGATTTTCGGTGGGACATAACAAGATCCTAGCTCGTATTTTCGTCAGTTGCGAGGTAAACCGATGCCCCGGCGATCTTGGCCTCATCAATCACCCGGACAATTACAGAGGCATCCGCATTGCGGTCAATTTGGAGGATCACCGGCATGTCTTTGGACTGCATAAGCCGCTCAACCGTCGAACGCACGCCCAGGACACCAATAATATCACCGCCGTAAACCACCTCACTGTTGTTGGAAATAGCGATCAGGATACTGTTCTTCTCCAGATTATCACCGGATACCGTGATAACCCGCTGAACAGGTATACCGGGCTCCTCCACGAAGACCGCAGCCACGATAAAGAAGATCAGGAGGATGAACACCATGTCAATGAGTGGCGAGATATTGATATCTCCCATATCCCCTCCCTTTGCTAAACTCTTTTTATACTTAGCCATAGTGTCTAGGCGGCGTTGCCCTTGGAAAAGATGGTTTCAAACTTCTGCATCGATTTACTCTCCAGCCGCTGAAAGACGGTTTCGAGAATGTTCCGTTTGCGCAGAATCATATAAATCATGACATATCCCGGAATGGCGATGACCAGCCCGGTCTGGGTCGTAATCAAGGCCTCCGAAATGCCGCCGGCGATCAGGTCAATGGTCCGTCCTACATTTTTGGTCAACCCATCAAAGGTCAGCAACATCCCGGTCACTGTTCCAAGCAACCCCATTAACGGAGCTACCCCAACCAGAACTGAGAGAAATGTGACCCGACGATCCACTTGCGGAATGTGGGCGGCCCTGACTTCAGCAAACCGCGTTCGCAGGTCTGCCATGTTTTCTACACGATCTTGCGTATAATGAATGATGTGGGCCAGCTCACCTTCGGCTTTCTCCGGCTCCTTCACCCAGTCATCCAACTTATCGACGGGCACTTTAATATAGTTACCACGGTTGAAGTGAAAATAGAGCTCAAACGCAGTAAAGTAGATAAATGCCGCCAGAAAGACCAGGGGAATCATGAGCGACCCACCGGCTCTCCAGAGGGTCCAGGCTTCGTTGAATAAATCAGTCATGGGGGCGCGGGGGGTTGAACGCTACGTTTACTCGTTTGAGCCGTTGTTCAAGCCATTCACGAAGGCTGCAGCGTACTTCTCCATCGAGGCCATCACCCCTTGAGCGCGGCGGGCCAGGAGCGCGTGCATGATCAGGGCTGGAATAGCGGTGATCAATCCGTACTTCGTTGTGATCAAAGCCTCGGAAATACCACCGGCCAGCTTACTTGCATCGGAAGTACCAAAGAGCGTGATCTGCTGGAAGGTGTTGATCATCCCGGTCACCGTTCCCAGCAGTCCGAGAAGCGGAGCGGTGGCGGCGGTCACCGCAATGAAAGGCAGAAGCCGTTCCAGTTTCGGCTGAGTCTCCAGCATGCGCTCATAAAGGACCTCTTCCAACAATTCGCGGCTGTCACCTGAGAATGATACCGCATCGGTGAGCATAACTCCGAAAGGACCAGGGATGGACTGGGCTTTCTGCATCGCCTCATCCTTCTTTCCGCTGTTGACCAGGGTAAGGATCTCTTGGATGACCACTTCTTTCGGGCGCTTGACCTGGTAAATTTCAAAGACCTTAAAAATTGCGATCAAAATCGAAAGGGTGAAGAACCCGATGATCGGCCACACCCAGACACCCCCAGCCCGGATTTCGTCCTCAAAGGTGGGCTGGTTCAAGGCAATTTCCAAGGCGTCGTTCTGGGTGGGGTCTTGGGGCAGAGCTCCCGTTCCAGAACTGGCCACACTCGCAATTTCGGTGGAAAACTCAGGACCAATGTCAATCACCTTGGGGCGAACTGGCTGGCTTCGGTCGACAAGACCGGCGCTGGTTCCATCGGAGGCGGAGAAGAAGGCAACCGGACCGAGAATAATAAAACTGCCGTCCTTCTGGGCACCACCCGGAACTTCAGCTGAACCGGGAAATGAGGCTCCACCAATCACATCCCCTACCCGGGTAAGGGCGGAGGAGAGCACACCGGACTGCGCTTCAAAAATTTGAGTAAAGCTGGCTTCCTCGCCGGTGTCGGACACTTCGGTAAACCCTTTGACGACATCGATCTGTTCCTGATACAGCTGCTTTTCCGCCACATTGATGCTGGCTTCAAAGCGGCGGGTGAAGTCGTTGAGAAGGTTTTCCATGTATTGGATATTTTCCTCAATCTTCTCGATGTCTTCGTTGATCTCAAGCAAGCCACGCTCACTCGCGTCCCGCATACGGAGCATGGTATTCAATTCACGTTCTTTATCATTCGCTTCCCGCTCCACCTCGTTCAGGCGCTTGGAAAGTGGAACTTTTTCTTCACGAATGTCGGCTTGAAGCTGAGCATAAGCTTCGATGGAGGCCTGAAGGTCGGCATCAATCGAGTTTTTGGCATCAACCAAGGTTTGAGCCATCAGGCCATTGCCGGCCAGAATGAATCCGATGATTAAGGGGAGGAGGATACTAATCTTTTGCATTTCGAGGTCCGGCTGAAATTAGTTGATGTCCAGGTCTTGGATGTCGGCCGGCAGATTGACGAACCGGGCTAACATTTTCTTTTCACGAATTTGCACCGCGTCGAAGACGTCGTTTTCAATCCCCGGAACCGCTTCCCAGGTCCAACCGCCGCCGGCCGGTTTACCGACCCCGGCGATCGTGGCGTTTTCATCGACAAAGTAGGCCGCGGAGATGCCGTAATAAATGGTAGAGAAATACAGCTGTTGACCGTTGATGGTCAGCAGCTCGCTGTGCACCTGGATGGAATTATGAAAATTGTTGATTTCGTCCAGAATCCCCACGACCACAACCGCACGATTGTTCAGGAGGCGGCGGTTGCCGGATTCTCCGGATTTCGGCAATTGGCCGATCAGACGGTCGATCTTATCCAGCAGGGGCTGAGGGAGATACGGGATTACCGCACGGAGCCGGTCTTCGAAGTCGGCAATCACGGGATCAAACTGGGCGGTCATGGCTTGAAGCTCCGCCAGGCGCTCTTGCAGTTCGGCCCGCTTTTGCTCACCAAGACTGGTCGTTTCCTCTGTCTCTTCGATGCGGGCTTCTACCGCCGCAATCTGTTTTTCGAGGGTATCGATGGTGTCCCTGATGATTTCCTTCTCAGTTTCCCATTCGTTCTTTTCCTGGGCGATGAGCTTCTTGGACTCGATTAACTCTGAAAGGGCATCTCGGGAATCCTCGATGATTTCTTGGGCAGAGGCAGGAATGATCAAGGCAATCAGGGCGCAGAACATTCCCAGCGTTGGGTTTTTAAGGATGCTTGAGATCATGATCTTGAGGGTCGAAAATGAATAAAAGAAGTGATGAGTGAAAGTGGGCGAACAAAGCCTAGGCGACAAATAAAGTGGTGGGAGCGGAACCATCGGTGTTTTCAAAAAACAGGCCAATGTCAACCCGTGAATGTAAGCAAATGGCGCCTTTCCCAATTTTCATATAATATACCAGCAGTTCCAACTTGGAAGATTCAATCAGAAATGTCCAATCGTACTTTCCAACATTTCCCTCGGGCGAGTTGCGGTCGTTCCCAAAGGTGGATTGGTTCATCTGGCGTATCTTCCGGGGCGAGGTGAATAACAGACATAAAAGAAAAGGATGTGACAAACCGTGTTCCTGTGACAATCATGATTTTTGGAAATTTGGAAAATCCTCCATTTCCCCTCAAAAACTAAGACTATTTACAAGATGAGTGCTCGTGGATTGGACAGACCCAACCTCCTGGTTGCGGACGATCAAGACGATATTTTAAAAGCTCTCCGGCTCCTTTTAAAAGGAGAGGGGTTCAGCGTAAAAACCGCCACCGACCCTGAGGGCGTCATCCAGGCCTTGAAACAGGAGGAATTTCATGCGGTCCTCATCGACCTGAATTACACCCGCGACACGACCTCCGGCCAGGAAGGACTCAACCTGATCGATTCCATTCAGGCGATGGACAGTGACCTCCCCATCATTGTTATGACGGCATGGGCTACCGTCGACCTGGCCGTAGAGGCCATGCAGAAGGGCGCCCGCGACTTCATCCAGAAACCCTGGGACAATAACCGCCTCGTCACCATCGTGAGAAACCAGGTTGAATTATATGAGGCCGTTCAGCGCGGAAACCGACTGGAGGATGAAAATCGGCTCCTGCGCGAGGAAGCCGGCGGCACAACCCTGCTCGCTCAGTCCATGGCCATGAACCCAGTCCTCGAACTGATCGATGCCGTAGCCCCTTCAGACGCGAACGTCTTGATCACAGGTGAAAACGGAACGGGTAAAGGAGTCGTCGCGAAGGTTATTCACGAGAAAAGCTTACGCAGAGAAATGCCGCTTATCAGCGTCAACATGGGTGGCCTGGCCGGAGGCGTGTTTGAGAGTGAACTGTTTGGACACGTCAAAGGAGCTTTTACCGACGCGAAGAGCGACCGTGCTGGCCGCTTTGAGCTGGCCAACCAGGGCACCTTATTTATGGACGAAATCGGCACCGTCCCCCTCGAACAGCAACAAAAACTCCTACGCCTCCTGGAGACCGGTGAATTTGAGCGTGTGGGCTCATCGAAGACCCGAACCGTGGATGTCCGCATCATTTCTGCAACCAACGCGGATCTGGAAGAGTCGGTCAAAGAGGGGGCTTTCAGACAAGATTTACTGTTTCGCCTCAATACAATCATTATCCATCTCCCTCCGCTGAGAGAGCGAACCGACGACATCCCCCTACTCGCCGACTATTTTCTCCAGCAACATAACCAGAAGTATCGGAAGGCCATCGACGGATTCACCGAATCTGCCCTGAAAACGCTCAAAAATTACGAGTGGCCCGGAAATATCCGCGAGCTGGACCACTGCATCGAGCGCTCTGTTCTGCTTGCCCGTGGTAAGCAGATTCAGCCCGAGCAACTCGGGCTGAATACCGCCAAAACCGGACCGGCCACCCTCGATGACATGGACCTGGATGACCTGGAGGCCTACTTTATTAAGCGAACGCTGACCCGTTTTGGCGGCAATGCCACCGAGGCCGCCAAAGCCTTGGGCTTGAGTCGGTCCGCGTTTTACCGGCGTCTCCAACGCCATGGCCTGTAACCCCATCCCTCGATGCGCTACTCCTTTATGGTTATCCTGAGACTTTTTCTGAGCCAGACAGTCTAAGGCACTACAGTGGAACCCATCCCCCATCCATCCGGCATGCCACGCAATCTTCAGAACGGGATCAGCTCCGGGCTCCCCAAACGCGTCGTCCATCATCGTAGGATTGTGTTAAGGCTAGCCCTCATGAGCGGACTCCCCGGCCTCCTCGCCACCTGCTTGTTTCTCTGGCTGGGCGACTATGCGACTAAGACCATTGTCACAACCCTGATCCTCGTCCTCGGGGCCTGGGGACTCCTCCTGCTTTCCCTCATGGAGGCCATTTTCAGACCCATGCAGGCCGCCTCCAACATGCTCAGCGCTTTGCGGGAAGGGGACTTCTCGCTCAAACCCAGAGATGTCGACGAAGAAGATCCCCTTGGACAAATCATGTGGGAGATTGGGATGCTCACGAACACGTTGAATGAGCAGCGAATGGGTGCCGTAGAAGCGACCCTGCTGCTTCAGCAGGTCATGGAGGAAATCGATGTTGCGGTTTTTACCATCAATCCCAGGGGCGAGTTAGGCCTTGTCAATAAGACCGGGGAGGAATTGCTCGAAGCCCCCGCCGATGAGGTCATCGGAAAACCTATTGACGAATTGCCGGATGCCCTTCGCCTCGCCATGGAAGACGACCAACGCGGAGATCTGGTGTTTCCTGGCCGCGAAGGCCGTTGGGGCATGAAACGGGGAACCTTCCGAGAAAGGGGTGAACCGCACACCCTCCTTTTATTTACTGATCTTAGCCGCCGGCTGAGGGAAGAGGAACGACAGGCCTGGAAACGGCTCATCCGGGTCATCGGCCATGAGATTAATAACTCCCTGGCCCCGATAAAATCGATTGCCGGGAGCATGATGTCCTTGGTAAAACAGGACTCCCTCCCCGATGATTGGCGCGAGGACATGCAGGACGGTCTCGATGTCGTTTCTTCCCGTGTCGATGCCCTGTCACGATTTGTGGAGGACTATGCCCGCATTGCCCGACTTCCGCCTCCCAAAAAGGAAACGTTTCATATCGCATCCGTAGTGGAGCGTGTCGTCGCCCTCAGTGAGAAGAAATACGGCAATATCCACACCATCTCTAGCCCCGAGATTGAAATAGAAGCCGACCCGGACCAGTTGGAACAATTGTTGATCAATATTTCCAAAAACGGGGTTGAAGCCTCCCAGGTCACCGGCGGAATCGTCGAAATCGGTTGGGATATCCAGGATAATAAACTCCGGCTTTTCGTTCAGGATGAAGGCCAGGGCATCGCAAATCCTTCCAATATCTTCGTTCCCTTTTTCTCGACCAAACCCGGCGGCTCCGGCATTGGATTAACCCTGAGCCGGCAGATCGCGGAAGCACACGGCGGGGCCCTCCGCTTGGAGAACCGGAAAGATCAACGGGGTGCCGTAGCCACCCTCTTGCTCCCGCTTCCTGAGGTCTGATTTTACAAATCATTGTTTCAGTTTTGGGACAATTTCCGCCCCAAATCTTGAAAAAATATTGGTAAATATCGCCATTCAGATTGGGTTAAATTTATTTATAATTTTTAAATAATTGATTTATAATAACTTATAGGAAACAAAGGGAGTTTTGGCATGAGACATGATTGGTAATTCGGCGTAACCCATTACACAGCATGACTCAGAAAATAATCTCTACGATAAGCATAACCTTCCTGGCCGGCTCCGCTATCTTGGCAGCTGCCAGTTTTCTCCAAATCACCCGAATCGACACCACCCTCACCTTCGCCCTGCTCACCTTCGCGGTCCTCATCCAAATGACCCGGGAGCAATTCCAGGAAATGGAACCCAGCGGCCTGAGTGTTCGAGACCTGGCCAAGCGCAAAGCAAACCTTCCCCTCACTTCATCGACCCGCTGGAAGGATGCCGCCTAAGCACTGCCCCCCTTTCATTAACCGGCTGAACACCTCATGCAGATTTACAAGACGCCGAGCCCTCCTTTGAGGCGCTGATCCTGGAAGGGCTCTCCCACCACCCCTCAGTAGTAAGATAATTACTCGTAGTGCGGTTACCTGACACCGCTGCGATTTCGACCCAAGCCTGGTTCGCCATCGTAGCGGTTTTTTTTTATTCCTCACCACCCGAAACACCTTGCGGTGTTGAGTCCCGAAATCGGGATTCAGGGATCCCAATCCTTCAACAAATGTTGGTAAATTTGACCAAGGAACATATACCTACATATTCTAATATTTTTTATATCATTGTATATCAATATTTTATGACTATATAAATTTAAATTGGCACGCAACATGATTGTATCCTGGCATAACCGAACAAGACTATGATTAACAACACAATCACCACCCTCACCCTTTCCTTCCTCGCAGGCTCTGCCCTCCTTGTTGCTGCCAGCCTGCTTCACCTCGTGCGAGTCGACATCGCCACCGCCTACAGCCTGTTTACCTTGGCTGCGGTAATCGAAATCACCCGCAATCAAGCGGTCGAGCTCAAACCCATCCGCCTCCCCATTCGACCGGTCGTAAAAATGGAAGCCATGCCTGCGGCCAACGAAGGCGCTCAAGATGCGGCCTAATCCAACCTCGCCAATATTCAAACCAACCCTCCATGCCAACCGCCACAAACTCCGCGCGTCCGGCTCCTGCGCCGCAACCAGGCGAAACATCTCTCGACAAGACGTTCACCTGGAAGGAGCCAATCCACCGTCCCATTTCCGGGACGAAAACCATCCCAACTTCGCGACAAACGCCTGAACACCCTCAGGACAACTTGCTCAAAGAAATTTATATTCCTCTATAGATCAGAGACTTGAGACGATATACTTAATTCTGGCACAAGCCTTGTTTACTTAGAAACCGAATATCGATTCGTCCTTGAAGCTGCCACTTCGGATCGTATTCCTCACCCATCGACACCTAACCAGAGAATTTCCCTTGTAATGGATATTGTTCGCAAGGATGTAAGCAAAAAGAAGCGGATACGAAAGATCGCTGCGATCACGGTCACAGTCGTTGCTGTGATCGCAGTGACTTTTGGTATCAGTCGCTTAGAACCCGCCGCACCCAATGTAGATCGCAATGCGGTTTGGATCGACGAAGTGAAGCGCGGCCAAATGATCCGCCAGGTACGGGGCATCGGCTCCCTGGTCCCCGAAGACATTCGCTTCATTACCGCCGAAACGGGAGGCTTGGTAGAGCGCGTTTATGTTTTACCCGGTGAAATTGTGGACGAATCCACTATCATACTGGAAATCAGTAACCCGGAATTAGAACAACAAGAGCTAAACGCCCGCTTGGAACTGGAATCTGCCGAAGCTCAGCTCCTCCGCCTGCGCGTTCAACTGGAGGCCGACCTTCTGCAGCGTAAAAGCGAGCTGGCTCGCATTGAAAGCGATTTCAAACTCGCCAAATTGACGGCCGAGGTAAACGACGATCTCTTTATTGAGGGATTGCTTTCCGAACGCGACCTCAAAACCTCGCAGATTCGCGCTGAAACCCTCGCGACCCAGTTTGAACTGGAAAAACAACGTCTCGAATTTGCCGAGCGCTCGCTCGCCCCGCAGTTGAAAGCACAGGAAGCCGACGCCAATCAGGCCCGGACCCGACTCGAACTGCTTGAAAAGCAGGTGCGCAACTTAAAGATCAGACCCACCAGCCGCGGCGTCCTCCAGAAAATGGAGATCGAAGTCGGCCAGCAAATCAGCCAGGGTCAAAGCCTCGCAGAGGTCGTCAATCCACAGAATTTGAAAGCCGTTGTCCGAATTCCTGAAACCCAGGCACGGGACGTTCAGGCTGGCCAGATCGCAAAGGTGGATACACGCAATGGGATCATCGATGGCGAAGTGATGCGGGTAGACCCCAATGTCGAAAACGGAACCGTAGAGGTGGATATCCGCCTCGTGGGCGACCTTCCCAAGGGCGCTCGCCCTGACCTTACCGTGGAAGGCACCGTCGAACTTGAAAACCTCCAGGACGTCCTCTTCGTCGGCCGGCCTGCGTTTGGCCGGGCCAACAGCACCATTGGTGTCTTTAAACTGGAACGCGGCAGCAATATCGCCGTTCGCGCCCCGGTTCAATTCGGTCGTATATCCTCGACCACCATTGAGGTTATCCAGGGCCTGGAGCCCGGCGATCGTATCATTTTATCGGATACAGCCCAATGGGACCAACACGACCGTATCCAAGTTAATTAATCCCTCTCCTTCTGGAACTGCTTTAACTCACACACCCACATCATGGCTACTGAAGACAAATCACTGATTAAACTGGAAGGCATCACCAAAGTCTTTCTCACCGACGAAATCGAAACCCACGCCCTTTCAGGAATTCACCTCGATATTTTTCCCGGGGAGTTTGTCTCCATTGCAGGCCCATCCGGTTGCGGAAAGTCCACCCTGCTTTCCATCCTTGGATTGCTGGATTCTCCTACGGATGGGAAATATCTGCTAGATGAACATCCAGTGGCCAACCTGTCGCGGGAGGAGCGGGCCCGCATCCGCAACCGTGAAATCGGATTCATCTTCCAGAGCTTCAATCTGATCGGAGATCTTTCCGTCTACGAAAATGTGGAACTGCCCCTGATTTACCGTGGAATGAAACCCTCCGAACGGAAGTCCCGAGTGTCGGCCGCCCTGGACAAAGTACAAATGATTCACCGGAAGAACCACCTGCCCAGCCAGCTTTCCGGCGGACAACAACAGCGGGTGGCCGTGGCCCGGGCCCTGGCCGGAGATCCTAAAATCCTCCTCGCGGACGAGCCGACCGGTAACCTCGATTCCAAGAATGGTGAGACGGTCATGAACTTGCTCGGACAACTCAATGATGAAGGCGCAACCATCTGTATGGTTACTCACGACGACCGTTACGCCCACCACGCCAAGCGAATTGTTTCCCTGCTCGATGGTAAAATCGTCGACGAGGAAGTGGTTGCGAAGGCTTAGACTGCCATCCCCGCTCCGCTTCTCTTTTTCCCCTTTCCTAAATCTCAACCTCGGCGAGGCAGGGCATTCCCCCTGCCTCGTTTTGTCTGAACATCTATGCTGGACACAACCCTCAAAGAAGTCAGGTTCGCCTCACGCATGCTCGCCAAGCGCCCTGGCTTCAGCATCCTTGCTATCCTTACACTGGCTATCGGCATCGGGCTCACCACCCAGATGTATACCGTAGTCGACGCACTCTTCTTCCGCGGCCTTCCCTATGAAAATGAAGACCGCCTCGTCAACCTGTCATCATGGAACCGGGCCCAGAACTTCCAGATGGGAGGAATCAGTGTCCATGATCTGGACTATTTCCGTGAACGCCAGACGAGCTTCGAGGCTTTTACAACCTACGGAACCGGAACCATTAATCTTTCCCAGGAAGGAAATCCTGAACGCGTCGACGGAGCCTTTGTCGAGGACAACCTCTTCGCCTTGTTGGGGATTGAACCCTACATGGGTCGACTCTTCCAGCCTGGAGAGAGTGACCCCGGAGCCCAACGGGTTGCCGTCATCGCTCACAGCATCTGGCAACGCCGCTTTGCCAGTGACCCCGATATCCTGAACCAAACGATTCGGGTCAATGGGGAAGTGGTTCCCATTGTTGGGGTGCTACCACCCAATACCCATTGGCCAAACCGGGAGGAAATATACACAAACCGCACCGTAGATGTTGCGGGGACCCAACGGGAGCGCTGGGGCAACCGCCCTGGCACCATCGGACTCCTGAGAGCGGGTGTCACCCTGGATGAAGCCACGACCCAACTTATTGGATTCGCGGGAATTCTCGAAGAAGAATTTCCCGACTCCAACGAAGGGGTCACCGTCCAGGTCGAGCCCCTGATCAATAATTTTCAGGACGACGGTTCCCGCAGTGCGGTGTCCTCCATGTTCTTCTCCACCATCTTCGTCCTGATCATCGCCTGTGCCAATGTGGCTAACCTGCTCCTGGCCCGGTCTACCTTGCGCCAGAAGGAGATGGCGATTCGGAGTGCCCTGGGAGCCAATCGCTGGGCCATCATGCGCCAGATCTTGCTTGAAAGCACCCTGCTCTCATCCATCGGGGCAGTGTTTGGCATCATCTATGCCCTGGTCGGACTCAAGCTCCTGGAAAATGCAGTGGCTATGATGAATCTCCCTCCGTGGATGGAGATCTCATTCAATTCCAAAGTGCTTCCCTTCATCATCTTGATCACTCTGGTTTCCGGAGTGCTCGCGGGCTTACTTCCGGCGCTGTATTCCTCCAAAACAGACGTTAACGAAATCCTGAAAGATGACACCCGCACCGGCACCGGCAGACTCACCGGCCTGGCGAGTAAGTTTCTGGTTGTCTTTCAAATAGCCCTGACCTGTATCGTGTTGATCTGCACGGGACTCACAATTCGCACGATCATGAACATTCAGAATGTGGATCTCGGGTTCAACCCCGACAACATCCTGACCGCTCGGATCGGCTTGTTTGAAGGGGATTACCCGGACCAGGAAGCACAGATGATCTTCATGGACCGCTTGACCGAAACCATGCGAAATCAGCCCGGCGTTGAATCCGTGACCACCTTTACACGCTATCCCGGGCGAGGCGGTTGGTTTGGCCCCGAATTCCGATATGTCCTGCAAGAAGGAGCCAAGTTTACCTCGGAACAGGATCTCCCTGTCGTGCGAATGAATGTTATCGGCGAAAACTTTTTTAATGTCTTTCAATCACAGGTCCTCACCGGGCGGGACTTCAATGAAGGGGATGTCTTACCCGAAAACTATTTCGCTCCCGAAACCTTCCGCCCCGCCCTGATCAATACCGGCATGGCCGAACAGCTATGGCCGGGAGAGGACCCCATTGGAAAACGCTTCAGCATGCCGGATGGAACCTCACAGGGGCAGAGCGCTTCCTTCTTTTTTACCATAGTTGGAACGGTGTCCGATATGAATATGAACGGGATCAACGACAATCAGAGCCCGGGCAATGGATTCTACCTCCCCATTCGGCAACAGCCTCCTCGCTTTTTCACCATCGCGGTGCGCACCCGGCAGGACCCCATGCAAATGGCCCCTACCTTGCGACAGGAAATCTCCCGACTCGACCCGAACCTTCCGATCTACTGGGTAGAGTCGATGAATGATCGGCTGGAAGAAGTCATCTTCGGCCAGCTCATTACGCGTAATCTTTTTACCCTCTTTGGGATTTGCGCCCTCATCCTTGCCTGTATCGGCTTATATGGCGTCATGAGTTATTCCGTGAACCAGAGAACCCAGGAAATTGGAATCCGTATGGCCATCGGGGCCAATGGAAATCGAGTACTCCGCATGGTCATTTGGCAAGGCAGCCGGCAGGTTATCCTCGGCCTGATCCTTGGATTGATTGGTGCCTTCTTTGCCACCAACTTCCTCGCCACCCTGTTGTACGATGTGAATCCAAGAGACCCCATCACGTTTGGCGCCGTCGTCCTCATTCTCGTTGCCGTCGCGCTCTTATCTATTTTTGTTCCGGCGCGCCGGGCTTCACGGGTAGACCCGGCCAAGGCGCTGCACACTCAATGACTTTGATAACCTAAGACCACCAAATACATCGGGGCACCGAGGGCGATTGCTCTCGGTGCCTCCCCGATTTTTCATCACCCCTGTATGAATCAGGAACTCCAGTATGCCTTTCGACTACTAAGGAAGGATAAGATTTTTGCCCTCTTGGCTGTCCTCACTCTGTCCATAGGGGCGGGTCTGGTTATTACCATGTTCAGTGTGGTGAATGGAATCTACCTCAAAGGCCTGCCCTTTGAAAAAGATGAGCGACTCGTTCATCTGGAACGCGACAATATTGAGCGCGGCTTAAAGGGGCTGAGTGTCACCGTGGATGACTTCGTGGATTGGCAGAGCGGCAACGATAGCTTCGAAGCCTTGGGGGCTTACCGCACCGACATGGCCCTCACCCTGGCGACCGAGGGGATTCAGCCCCAACGTTTTCAGAGTGCAAAAATATCCGTTAATTTTTCTAAAATCCTCATGACGGAACCTGCGGTCGGGCGCAGCTTCAGTGAAGATGATACGCAGGCCGAGGCGCCTCCAGTCGCAATGATCAGCTACTCCGTCTGGGAGCGCTTATTCAATGCCAATAGGGCTGTTGTAGGATCAACCGCTACGATCAATGATGAGCCCACAACCATCATTGGCGTCATGCCCAAAGGCTTTTCTTTTCCTACCAATGAGGAAGTATGGACTCCGCTTCGGCTGAATAAAACCGAGGGAGTCCGCCAACGCTGGGGTGACCTGCAGGTGTTTGGCCGGCTCAAAGCAGGCACTACAATCAACCAGGCCCGCATTGAATTTGAGAAGATGGCCATCGCCCTCGAAGAGGCTTACCCGGAAGAAAACGCGGGAATCCGCCCCGTGCTGAAGCCCTTTCTCTTTGAATACTCCGGTGGACAGGTACAGAAGACAGTAACCCTCATGTTCATCGCAGTTTGCTGCGTCCTGCTCATCGCCTGCGCCAACGTGACCAACCTGCTCCTGGTTCGCGCTGTCCAGCGAGGCCGGGAACTGGCTATCCGCTCAGCCCTGGGAGCCACCCGCGCAGCCATGATCCGGCAGATGTTCCTGGAAAGCATTCTCATTTCCGTCGCTGGCTCCCTCATTGGCCTGCTTCTTGGAGCCTGGGCTATAGATGCTATCTGGTGGGTAATCGAATCGACCCGCCCGCCCTTCTGGTATGATTTCTCCCTGGATTGGCGAGTCTTTGGATTTGTCATTCTCGTGACCATCCTCATGGCCATTGCCTCTGGACTCATTCCGGCCCTCCAGGCGTCCAGGCCCAACGTGAATGCCATGCTGAAGGATATCACCCGCACGACGACCAACTTCCGGATCGGAGCCTTCAGCAAAGTCCTGGTCGTCGCTCAGATCGCTCTCTCCTGCGCCCTGCTCATCGCCGCCGGCCTCACCATCAGGACACTCGTGAACTTACAAGAAATGCCCCTGCAGTTCGACTCAGAGCGGGTGCTAACGGCTCGTATCAGCCTGTTTGAGAACTCCTACCCCAGCACCATTTCTCGTATCCAATTTTTCAATACACTGGAAACCGGTATCCGGGAAGCTCCGGGTGTCGAGCACGCATCCATCGCCAGCAACCCACCGGGGGGCGGCTCCAGCTATACCTACTTTGCGGTCGACGGCAGTGAAGCCCAACCCTCTCCCGATTTTCCTTTCTGCCGGATTGACATGGTCTCCGATACCTTTTTTGAAACCTACGGGGTCGAAGCTCGGGCTGGCCGGGTATTCGATTATCGAGACCAGGATCAGCGTTTAAACTCGGTTCTGGTTAATGAGGCCTTCCTTCAGCGCCATTTACCCGGTCAAAAAAATCCGGTGGGACGTCGAATCAAAATCCACAGCGGAGAACCCGGATGGGAAAGTAATCCCTGGCTTACGATTGTCGGAGTCGTGCCGGACCTTCGCATGAATGGCCTGATTGACGACGGGGGGACCGGAGCCGGCCTCTATCTTCCATTAAATCAGATTCCCCCCACCATGGTTACCCTCTCTGTAAAATCGATAGAGGGCCTCGATCCCACCGCCCTGGTGGCAGAGATCCGACAAGCCGTCAAAGCGCTCAACCCGAATCTTCCCCTCTTCGACATAATGACCTTTAGTCAGCTGAAGGAAGAGCAAACCTTTTTCTTTAAGGTGGTCGGCGCCGTGTTCTCTGCCTTCGGCCTGGTATCCATCGGGCTGGCTACTATCGGTATCTACGGGGTCATGTCCTTCACCGTTAGACAGAGCTCCCAGGAGATCGGGATTCGGATGGCACTGGGGGCCGACCGTGGTGAAATCCTGCAATTCATCCTCGGGCAAGGAATCTGGCAGTTATCCATTGGCCTGGGAATCGGTATGATTATAGCAGTCGGCATTACCGAAGTACTCGATATCGCTCTTTACGAGGTCGCTCCGAACGACCCCCTTACCTTCCTGACCGTCGTGGTCATCCTTTCTATGGTAGGCCTGAGCGCTTCCTTCTTCCCCGCCCTTAAGGCCTCCCACATCCAACCCCTCGAAGCCCTCCGAGCCCACTAACCCTATCGCATCATGGTTTTACGTAACTTCATCTATGGAATACGGATTCTCCTGAAAAATCCAGGCTTCTCCCTGATTGCTATTTTTACCCTTGGGCTCGGCATCGGCACAGTAACGAGCCAGTTCTCTATTTTGAATGGAGTCCTGTTTAAAGGCCTCCCCTTCCCGGATACCGAAGAGCTGGCGCATGTCGAACGCCGCAACGTGGAAGAGGAATTTTTTAATGCGGAAGTCCCGATCATGGATTATCTCGCCTGGGAAGACCAGCAAACTGCCTTTGAGTCGATGACCCCCTTCTTCACTCGGGCCACCGTAAATATGACGGTGGACGGCGACCCGATCCGCTACTCCGGCTCATTTATCTGGCACAACTTTGAAGAGACTCTGAAAGTAAAACCTGTTCTTGGCCCTGGTCTCACCGAGGCGGATAACCAGTCCGGCGCCCCCATGAAAGTCGTCATCGGGTACGGACCCTGGCAGTCCGACTTCAATGGCAACCCCAATGTCATCGGCAAGCAGGTGATCGTCAATGGCCAGCCCGGAACCATCGCCGGAGTCATGCCCCAAGGGTTTGAATTCCCCGTGGCCGAGGAAATCTGGGTACCCCTCGTCCATATGGTAGATCCGGCGGAAGCCACTTGGGATGATGATGAATATACCTTCGAGGTCATGGGGCGACTTGCCGAGGGCAAGACCTTCGATGATGCCTCACTTGAGCTATCCACTATCATGAAGCGCATCGCCACGGAACACCCGGAACACCGCGAAGGATATGTGGCCGCGGACGTCAAATCCCTGGTCGAAGAATTCACCGATGATGACGTTTTTGCCATGATGATGGTCATGATGACCGCCGTCTTTATCGTGCTGGGAATTGCCTGCACAAATGTGGCGAATCTTCTCCTGGCCCGCAGCACCCTCCGGGTGAAAGAAATCGCCATCCGGTCTGCCCTCGGAGCAAGCCGGAAATCCATCATCATTCAAATGCTGACCGAGAGCCTGTTGATCTCCATCGCCGGCTCAATCGTCGGGGTGCTGCTTTCCCTCTGGGCCATAGATGCCATCATGGCATATATGAATCAGATGCCGAACCGGATTCCTTTCTGGATGACCTTTGAGATGGATGGGCGAGTCTTGGCCTTCGTCATCTTTGTCACCGTCCTCAGCGGCCTCTTTTCCGGATTAATCCCTGCTTTCCGCGCGTCCAAAACCGATGTAAATGATGTCCTCAAGGAAAGCACCCGGGGGGCTTCCAGCATCACCATCGGCAAAATTGCCCGCGTCCTAGTCATCGGGCAGATTGCACTCTGCTTTCTCCTCCTGGTCTCCTCCGGCCTCCTCATCCGCAGTATGAACAATGTGTGGAAGGAAGATTTCGGATTTGACACGATTAACAAAATGACCGCCCGGGTAGGGTTATTTGAAAGTGAATATCCAACCGGAGAGTCCCGGGTGGAATTTTACCGACAGGTGGTGCAGGGCCTGAACAGCAATCCCATGATCAAAAATGCCGCAATTACCAACCGCTTTCGCTTTGAGGGATCCTACGGCACGACCTATCTGATAGAAGGAGAGACCTATGAAGAAGGGGAACCCTACCCCTTTGGGCGATGGGAAGCCGTCTCCCCCAACTACTTTGAGACCCTGGAAGTCCCGCTTCTCGAAGGGCGCATGTTTACCTCCAATATTTCGGCGGAGGACCCGAGGGAAATCGTCGTCAACCAGTCGATGGCCGCCATTCTGCGCGAATCCGGAAGCGGGGAGGTGATGGGACGCCGCTTGCGCTACGATTTCGAAATTGATGGGGAATTTGAGTGGTGGACTGTCGTCGGTGTGGTCCCGGATTTACTCATGCAGGGTCCCGGTAATGATGAAGAGACCGGCCGATTCAGCACTCCTGCCGGCTTTTACCGCCCGCTATACTCCGAATTTTTTGACAACATCCGGTTTATGACTCTGATCGCCTCTCCCCGGTCTGACAACCAGCTCATGCAGTTGGGTAAGGTCCTGCGACAAGAGGTTCAGCGGGTCGATCCCAACATCCCGCTCTACTTTGTAGATACGCCACAGAACTTGATTAACCAGAATCAGATGCAGAATCGACTGGTCGCTGTCCTTTTCATGGCCTTCGGGGCTATCGCTATTTTGCTCTCTGGAGTGGGGCTTTATGGTGTCATCAGTTTCGGGGTCAATCAACGTCGGAATGAAATTGGAGTTCGCATGGCACTGGGAGCCAGGAGCGACGCCATTATCCGGATGATTCTGGTCCAGGGTGCCTTCCAGCTCGGCCTTGGACTCTTGATCGGGTTGGCCCTGGCTCTGGCCTCCACCCGAATGCTTCAACAATTCCTCTACCAGGTCGATGCGGCAGATCCCATTACTTTTCTGGGGGTCCTCCTCTTTCTCGCCCTCATCGCCTTTCTTGCGACTCTCATCCCTGCCCTCCGGGCGGCCAAGATTCAACCCATGCAAGCCCTCCGCTACGAATAAACGTAAACCCTTTTCATGATACCTATCCATCGTTCAACCGGGTGCTGCCAACCCACCTCAGCAATGAAAACCATAAGCCAACCTGCACGGCAGTTGTGGATCAGCGCCGCCCTCTTTGCCGTCTTCGGCCTTCAAGCGCTATCTTCCGCCACATCGGCCTCGATTTCAGCTACCTTTCAGGGAAATGACCTGGGAGAGGTTTCCCTCCAGGATGCGATCGAACTTGCCCTGGAACGGAATTTCCTCGTGCGCGTGGAAAAGTTTAATCCGCAGGTCGCGGAGCTCGGGATACAAAGCGAGCAGGGCATTTTTGACCCCAGGCTGGACGCATCAGTATCCCGGTTTTTTCAGGAAAGGGATCAGGGCACCGATCCAGGAACCGGCCTACCAGTGGCATCGAGGGTGGAAAACCAGAATCTCGATGTGAGCCTTTCAGGCCTGCTTCCATTCGGAACCACTTACGATGTGGGCTATGACCTCGGAAACACGCGCGGGGAGTTCAACAATTTTTCCGACGATTACAACGCCTTTGCCGGAATAACCGTGCGGCAACCCCTCCTCAGGAATTTCGGGTATGCGGAAAACATGTCTCGGATCCGGGTCGCCCAAGTGAACTTTGATCTGAGCAATTGGGCCTTTCGTCAAACCCTCATCAACACTGTTACCAATACCATCACCGCTTATAACTTCCTTTATTTCGCCCAGCAGAATCTCGAGGTAGCCGTCAACAGCCGGGACCTGGCCCAACGACTCCTCAATGAGAATATGCGCCGGGTCGAACTCGGTACCATGGCAGATGTGGATACCCTTCAAGCAGCCTCCCAGCTCGCCCTGCGGGAGGAGCGCGTCCTGAATGCCGAACGCCTCTACCAGGATCAGAAAATGCAGTTCCTCGCCCTCGTCACAGGGAGAATTGAGAACCTCCTCGAAATGGATATCCAGATCCTGCCGCCCCCTCCCCAAAGTTATGTGGCCTCCGATACCCTGCAGGATTTTCAAAAAGCAATTCAGAACCGACCGGACTATCAGCAGGCATTACTCGATATTGAAACCCGGGAAGTTCTCCTTGCCCGGGACAAACGACGTTCCCTTCCCTCCCTCGATGTGTTTGGCAGTTTTGGGTATTCTGGCACCGGAATGAGTGTTGGCGATTCTAACAGCGGAATTGGAGACCGAACGTTTGAGACCTCCACTATTGGCGCGGCCTTCCGCTATCCAATCATGAACCGGACCGCCAGTGCCAATCGCGTGTCCAGCATGCTCCTTCTCAATCAAGCGGAGCTTTCCCTCGAGCGCTTAAAACAGGTCATCCTCCTCGATGTGGACGCAGCGGCTCGCCGGATCGCTACCGACTGGGAACGGATCGCTGCGGCACAAAAAGCCCGGGAAGTGAGTGAACGGGCCCTCGAAGGAGAGGAGAAGCGCCTCGAGTTGGGCACCACCTCCAGCTTTGTGGTCCTGCGTCTACAAAGCGACCTGGCCGAAGCCGAAATCCGTGAACTGCAAGCCATTGTAGATTACAACCAATCCCTTGCCGAATACGACCGTGCCGTAGGATTGACCCTCGAAAAGAACCATATCGAGACCGCCTCCCCATAATTCCCACGGTTTTATCCTTTTTTAAGGAACTAATCCCACCCATTTCTATACTAATGCATAATCCTAGGTGGTACTGTCCGCAGTAGCCTAGCGATTGGTTAGGTAGTCATGATAGATGCGGCTTCCCGATGGCAGTCCGGGAGCCGCTTCTATTTTTTAGGGATAGAGCAAGTTGTGTGAAGTAAATTATGACTGGCTCCCGCTACTGATTCCGCCCCCCTTTTCTCCACCACAGCTCACAAAATCATACCATCCAACCATCCTTTAGCCGGATAACGCGGTCCCCATATTTCGCCAGCTCCTCCGAGTGCGTCACCTGGATAATAGTGGTCCCCTCATCATTGAGCCGCTTAAACAATTCCATAATTTCCTGCCCCTGCTCTGAGTGCAGATTTCCTGTGGGTTCATCAGCCAGGATAAGTTTGGGCTCGGCAATGATAGCCCGCGCGATACTGACTAGCTGTTGCTGCCCTCCGCTCAGCTGATTGGGGAAGAGCTCCTTTTTACCAACAACATTAAATCGGTCCAACATATCAGCTACAATTCCCTCTCGCTCACGCCGGGGAACATTCCGGTAAGTCAGCGGGATCTCCAGGTTTTCGTAGACAGTTAAATCCTCCAGCAGGTGAAACCGTTGGAAGACAAACCCGATGGTCTCCCGCTGCAGTGCCATCCGGTCTTTCGGTTTCATCTGGTGGATCGCGTTCCCTGCAAGGTAATACGCTCCCGCAAACTTTCCATCATACATACCGAGGATATTGAGAAGGGTCGATTTTCCAGCCCCGGAGGGCCCCATAATCGAGACAAATTCTCCTGCCTCGATATCCAGGTCGATATTCCGTAACACGTAGTAAGACCCCACTTTCAGGGGATACGCTTTTTCCACAGATTGAAGAGAAATGATTGGGTCCATTGGAATTTTGCAGGCTTGGGTTAAGGCTCGGAATTGAGCTTAGGCGTTCGTATTCTAGATTGTAAGAAAAGTTTTAAATTTATGAAATTCAGGGAGTTATTTGTGTTCCCTTTGTCTCCCGGGAATAAGCTATTCATTGAAAGTATCGTTTCTTACCATGTGAGCACACGCAAAAATGGGACACAAATTCGCTTTTTTTGGGTCCTTGAATACACGGTCTATAACCATCCGCTATTTCAGAAATCACAACTAAAGTGAAAAAAAACCCTGCATATCGTCTAATGATTACCATTTGGACGAGCTTCCTCCTGACCGCATCGCTCCTGGGACAATCCGAACCAACTGGCAATTGGATCATCCAACTAGATACTCAGAATATTTCAGATCCTGAACAGCTGCTGGATGGACTCGGGCTTGAGCTCCTCGACACCCTCGCAGGAATGAATGGAGCCTATCTGGTCGCCCCTCGGACCGACGCCGCGGAAGCGCGCCTGAAGCAGTGGGATGTGACCAACTCGTCTTTCCGTGAACGCCGAAACGAACGCTTGAGGGAGCTACGGGCGAAGATCGAGGGCGTCGGCTTCCCCATCCTCTGGACTGAACCCGAGCTGGTGGCCGTCGCATACTCGCAAGCCCCGCCGGACCCAGGGTTCAATGATCCAAGCTACGCCGACCAGTGGCACCTCAACAACGACGGACAAAGCGGGGGAATTAAAGGGGAAGATGCCAATGTAATCGGTGCATGGCTGCGGGGATATCGCGGTACCGGCATCAATATTGCAATCGTTGACGAGGGAGTGGACCCCGCTCATCCGGATTTATCATCCAATTTTCAGGCGAATTTGAGCCGCGATTTTTTACAGAACGACGATGATACAACTCCGGTCTCCAATAACGAAACACACGGGGTCGCGGTTGCCGGTGTGGCTGCGGCCAGAGATTCCAATAGTGAAGGGGTTGTGGGAGTCGCTCCCCGTGCTGGTATCGCCTCCCTCCGGATTTTGGACAACATCTCCTCCACCGGGTTAACCAGTTCGGACGTGAATCAAGTCCTGCTGCACCAGAATGACTCGATTCATATTTACAATAACAGCTGGGGCTACGGCGCCGGTCCCAACGATGTGGCTGGCTTCATCAATGTTTCCAGAACCAATGTTATTCAGCAGGCCCTGCAGACCGGCGCTTTGCAGGGCAGAAACCAGCTTGGAAGCATCATCGTGTGGGCGGCGGGCAATGGTTTGGGCCAGGGAGATAACGCCAATTACGATAACATGGTCAATTCCATCTATACGATAGCCGTGGCTGCTGTCGGAGATCGCGGCACCCAGGCTTCTTACAGCAACCCCGGGGCGGCCCTCCTCGTCTCCGCTCCCAGCAGTGGAAATGTATCGGGAATCGTAACCACCGATCTCGTGGGCACCGCTGGGGGGAGCACGACCAATGTGCGGGATGACTTTGGGGGAACCTCTTCCGCCTCCCCGGTGGTAGCCGGGGTAGCTGCCCTCATGCTGGAGGCGAACCCGAACCTGACCTGGAGAGACGTTCAGTACATTCTCGCACGGACCGCTGTGAAAATTCACCCCGAGGATGAGGACTGGATACTCAATGGCGCTGGCTATCATTTGAATCATAAATATGGCTTCGGTCGAGTCGATGCCACCGCAGCCGTTCGCGTTGCTGAAATTTGGAATTCCGTCCCTGCGGCCCAGGAGGTGGATTCTGCCCCCAACCCGGTTGGCCTCCAGATTCCCGACAACAACGCAACCGGGTTAGAAGATACGCTTGAATTCAATTCCAGCCTGCAACTCGAACACGTGATCCTGAATTTGCAGTTGAGCCATAATGATTGGGGGGATTTGGAAATTATTTTAGTTTCCCCGGATGGAACGGAAAGTCTCATGTCCCAACCTTTCCTGAGCGTAGAACAACCCTCAAATGGGTTCTGGGAGTTTATGACCGTTCGGAATTGGGGCGAGAATGCGATGGGGACCTGGAAGCTGATCGTGCGTGATCGAATCGCAGGTACAATCGGTACCCTGTCCAACTGGAGTTTGACCTTCCGTGGAATCACACCGGGCAGTGAAAACAATACACGCCCCACTCCGGTTACGGACACCCTCACAACCGTTGAAATAAGCGTTACCTCTGATGTGACGGCCAATGATACCGATCCGGACGGCCATCCCGTCGAGCTGATTTCCGTCTACCGCCCACCCAACACAGACGTTTACCTGAATGCGCAGGGAGAGTTGGTGGTGGAAAATACCAGTGGTTTCCGGGGAGTTCAGGAAATCACCTACACGATTTCCGATGGAAACGGAGGAGTCGGTTTCGGAACTCTGAATTTCATCAACCCCCTTCCGGACGCAATAGATGACCAGGTAGCCGTCCTGCGGAATAGACCCGTATTGATTTTCCCGATACAAAATGACCTGGATGCCGATTCCGATGCGCTGATCATTTCCGGTCTCGACCGTAGTAACAGCAACGCCCGCATCGAGGTTTTGACCGATGGGTCCATTCGGTATACCCCACCAACTGACTTCACGGGGACGGATTCTTTTTTCTATACGCTCAAAGACCTCGATGACGGGACAGATACCGCGCAAGTGAGTGTGGTGGTTCCAGCGGTGGATGACTTCGCCTTGGACTTTGATGGAGTCGACAACCTGGTAGAAGTCCCCAACACCGCCGCGCTTAACTTGCGAGGAGCCTTCACCCTGGAGGCCTGGGTATATCCCACTGGTTACGGGGAAGCGCCTACAGGCTTCGGGAGAATAGTCGATAAAGAGTCCTTCCTGCTCTATCTGAACAGCACGGACAGCCCCTTCTACCCGGATCGATCCTTCGTCGTTTTCATACGCCAGACAAATGGAGGAGACTCGGCCTACCATACCAGCGCAAATACCGTTCCCTTAAATACCTGGACCCATGTGGCAGTGGCTTACAATGGATCCGGGGCCCTTCAATTCTACATTAATGGACAAGCGGTGACCACCACTGCGGCAGATCCCAGCACCTTCGATCCGCTGACCGGAGGTCCGCAGGATTCCAGCGACTTCAGCCTGTTCATTGGGGAGACCAATGATTTCACCCGAGCCTTTGAAGGGAGAATCAATGAAGTTCGGGTTTGGAACACCTTCCGGTCCGTCTCACAAGTCGCTTCCAACTACGACCAGTCGATTGAAGGATTTCCCGCTGGATTAGTCGGGTATTGGCCCATGATTCGCGGTCAGGGAGGGATCGTGGAAGACTTCAGCGGAAATGGAAACGCAGGAATTATCGATGGCGCGCGGTGGGATGCAGGCAACATCCCGGGCTTAGCCTCCTATTCCTTGTGGTCCGTCACGCTCGAATTAGGCAGTGGATGGCGTTACAGCCCATGGTTTGGACTTTTCAATGATTCCTTCGAACCTTGGATCTACCACGCAGACCTGGGCTGGCTCTATCAATCAGCGGAATCCGAAGAAAGTATCTATTTCTACGATCCTGTAATTGAAGAGTGGCTATGGACCGGGCGTTCCGTCTTCCCCTATTTTTATCGACCCCAAAGCCAGGACTGGGTGTTTTATGATATTGGCAGTTCGAATCCACGGTATTTCTACAACTTCACCGATTCCATCTGGGAAGCCCAATAGATCCCCCCAATACGAAAATTAACCATCGCGGGCGGGTTGCCCTTTAGCCCCTTCTTTCAACCAGGTTAAACAAGATCGCCGGCAGGCTGAACTCCTGCAAAACCGGATCCGCCATCGGCCAATCTCACCCCCCCGGATTACTCTGCGCCAACAACTCCTGTTGCCGTTTAAGTTCTTCAATCTTACGGTCTAATTCATCGAGTTTTTTCTCGGCCTCATCGAGGGAGGCGGTGCTGGCCAACTCCGCTTGAATCGTAGCCAGCTCAGCCTCTAATTCGGCTATCCGGGCATTCGCGGTCGCCAGCTTTTCCCGATCGCTCACTCCGGTCGAAGCAGGAGTCTCGTCCTTGGGACGCTGGGCCGACGCCCGCTGAGAGTCCGTGAGCGGAGTCTCAGCATAGGCTCCATCAGCAATTTCTCGCGCAATCTCGGCCTTCCTCTGTTCCTCTGCCCGCCGGATCCGCTCTTCCTGCAGGGCGATCTCCTGCATTTGCTGAGCTTCCTCTTCTTTGTCCTTTTCATGACCAATGGCAGCCCCAATCCCCGCCCCAACAGCAGCTCCGATCGCCGCGCCGGACCCGCGCTCATCCACTTGGTGCCCGACAACGGTTCCCAAGGCCGCGCCGGCCAGGGCGCCCCATCCGGCCCCGCGGGTCGCATTGGAATTGGTTTCGCATCCGGTGAACAAAATTAAGGCAAATAACAGGCTTACTGTCAGAAACTTAGGAGATAACGATGTCATGGTGGGTATCTATGCCAATTAAACGATTGTTGGTTGAAATAGTTGTAAGACTTTCTACCTTTTTGACCACATTTCTAATAAAAAGTGGCCTATCCAACTCAATTTCTTGTAAACGCCCTCCGGACAACCGCTGACCGATTGGAATCGGGAGATAAGTATATGTGGGCGCACATGGGCAGATGCAACTGCGGGCACCTGGCTCAAACCCTGACCGGTCTGTCTGCTGAGGAAATTCACAAAAGAGCCCTCCAGCGTTACGGCGATTGGACCGAACAATCTGAGCACTTCGAACCCTACTGCCCCCATACCGGATTTAACATCGACTATGTGATGGATTCCCTCATTGAGGCGGGGTTAAGCCCCACGGATATTCGGGAACTCGAACACCTCTCCAATCGTGATGTGCTGAAGCGGCTCAGCGGTGGTTTTCGCTATTTAAAGCGCAACTCCCGCGATGATGTGATTCTGTATTTGAGAACGTGGGCCGTCACCCTTGAGGAAAAAATCCAAGCCGAATCACCCGCCACAATCCTGCCCTCGAAATCTCCTGAAATATTCGTTAATGCGTAATCCCGTTGCCTTGGCCCTGGTAGTTTCCAGAATAGGTGCGTGAAACGCAGAACATTCATCCGGGCAGCAGGGGTCGGGTTGGGGATGGCGGCCCCCCGCCTCCTTCATGGCAAGACAGTATCCGTCGAACGGGATACACCCGTTCCGCGGATTCTCCGGACCGTGGCCGGAAAAGTGGAGTGTCTCCAGATGGGGCCGGCACTGACCCACGAGCATGTCCTCGTCGATTTCGTTGGTGCGGACCAAGTCAAACCGCGTCGCTACGATCCCACGCAAGCTGCCGAAACCATCCTACCCCATTTGAAAGCAGCCTATCTTCAGGGGTTCCGAACCCTATTCGAGTGCACCCCGGATTTTATCGGCCGAGATCCTGAATTACTCCTCCACCTGAGCGAACTCACCCAATTGCATATCGTGACCAATACGGGATTGTATGGGGCCGCCAATGATAAATTCATCCCGGACTACGCGTGGAAAGCAAGCGATAAGCAGTTGGCCACTCGATGGATCCACGAGGCCCGGCATGGAATTGAAGAGACGGGGATTCGCCCTGGATTTATCAAATCAGGCGTAGACCGCGACCCCCTGCTGTCAGTGATCGACCATAAATTGGTTCGGGCCTCCATTCGAACTCACTTGGAAACAGGTCTGCCGGTAGCGATTCACACGGGGGCCGGCCCCGGACTCCAGATAATGAAAGACTTCGAAATGCAGGGGGCCCACCCCTCTGCCTTCATTTGGGTCCATGCGCAAAATGCGGAAATCGATAAACTCGTTCAGGCCGCCGAGCGTGGCGCGTGGATTTCCCTCGACGGCCTGCGGGAGCGGTCGGCGGACAACCATCTTTCCAAATGCCAGGCCTTAAAGGAAAGGGATCACCTCAACCAAATCCTCCTGTCCCACGATGCGGGGTGGGTCGACCCGGAGAATCCGGATAGACCATACCGGGGCTATGCCTTTCTCCACAGCCAGTTCATTCCGAAGCTGCTGCAAAACGGGTTTACAGAAAAAGACGTCCACACTCTGTTAGTCAGCAATCCGGCTCAAGCCTTTGGCCAGCCGGCTTGATTCCGGGAAGCGGGCGGAGGCGGAACGCCCTCGGCCCGCCACAAGGACCGCCTCAGGAAAAAATCGATGCCCTTATTGACTTCACTCAGGGGCTTTTCCGCCCGTCTCAACTTCCTCCAGTTCGCCCATTTCGACATCTCCAACGGAAACGGGAATCCTCGTGAAAGAATCTGCCGTTTTGCGCCCCACATGCGCAGCTCCTGCCTGAGACAAAACCGGGAGAACCTCTGCAAAGGATCCCCGATTGATGGGCAGGCTGTATTTGGTCACAAACTTTAACGGGCTGGGTTCCCACTGTTGGTTTTTGACCTGTTGCATATCAAATCCCAGGAGAACGAAAAAATAGTTTTCCGACGCTAACCGGCGCAATTTCTCGTCATCCCGAAATGGAGTAAGTTTCAGACTCAAATCCTGAACACCGAGCAGCCGGGCATTACGCAACTCACTTTCCCTGCGCTGGGTGGAAACAGTGGCATTCTCATCCTCGTCTGAATAAAACACATTCTCCTCATCCACCCAGGTCATTCCCCAGTTTACCACGATGGCCAGGTCCGCTTCCAACGGGTCCGCAATTAAGATATACCCGGCGGCTGCGAGATGGGGCCGCAAGGTATCACAAATCGTTTGGAAGGGAACCGCTTCAAAGGCCGAATCTTCTCCATGCCCCGGATAAAACACACCCCGTGAAAACACATAAGTAATGGGATCCTTCAGGGACCCATTCGGAAGGTAATGGTCGGATTCAAAAGTAGAATCCGCCCAGCCACTCGCCAGTACCTTGGCCGAAGGTTCCTTGCATCCAGTCAACCCCATACCCAGGGAAGCCATCGCTACCCCAATCATCATGCGCTTAGGTAAGGAGTGCATTCCCCAAGCCTACCGATGGAATTTCATTTGAAAACAGGATTTCCAGTGGCCGTTCAGCCGCGCCTACGGACCTGATCTCAGGGAAATCCCTAAAGCCGGTTGACCTACCGGGGGTAAACTGTCTTCCAGTCTCGCTTCATATCCACGATGAGCCACCCACGCTGATCCGCCTCGTCCAGTCCTCGGGCAAGCTTTCCGACATGAGAGTCCCGGTCGTAGGCCCATTCGCGCTCCGCATCGGTATGGTGAATCAGCAAGCCAAAGCGGGGCCCCGCTCCGGCCATGGTCCATTCAAGCATCTCGAAATCGCCGTCCGAGTTACCCGCCGCGAATATCGGGCGCCGCCCGATATGCTGATGGATACCCACCGGCTTGCCTTCCTTATCATCAATGAAATTGATTTCCGGGAGCTTGACGATGACCGGCTTGCCCTCGCGCACCTGGTACTCCGCCTTGAGGCTGGTGCCCACCACCTGCTCAGGCGGAATGCCATAGGTGTCCTCAGCAAAGACACGCAGGAAATCGGTTCCACCGCCCGAGACAATGAAGGTCTTGAATCCATGGGCGCGCAAGTATTCGAGCAATTCCAGCATCGGTTGAAACACCATCTCGTTGTAGGGCCTGCTCGTCCGGGGGTGGCGGGCCGAGGCCAGCCAATTTCGGACGCTGGCCCTGAATTCCTCGACGGTCATGCCGGAGTGGGTGGCCATGATGAGCTCACCAAGGGACTGATGTCCGCCGGCCAGAGCCGATTTCACATCACCCTCCAGCACGGACTTGAAGGGGTCCTTATCCTTCCAGTCGGGATGCTGCGGAGCGAGTGCCTTCACCCGGTCAAAGGCGTAAATGGCCTGGAAATACATCGGCTGTTCCGACCAGAGGCAACCGTCGTTGTCGAAGACGGCAATCCGCTGTTCACGGGGCACGAAATCCGGGGAGCCATCCGTACAGGTCCTTTCCACGAATGCCACAATAGCAGATCTGGAATTGCCATCGTTCCATGACGGCAATGGACGAGCGGCCCAAATCTGGGTGAAAGAAAAGCAGATGAGGATGACGAAATAATGAAGGCGCATAAGAGGATCGGAGATAATTCCCATATGCTATGTCGCTGCACTCAGAATGGAATCGAAAAGAGTTCCCCTCGCCTCCAACCGTATTCCGACTTCTGGCTTCCGACCTCCGCCTTCTGTCCTCCGACTTCCGGTCAGTCCCCATCGTTCAATGAAGAGTGCCAGGCCACAGGCAACATGTCGCGCCGCGGTTTCCTAACACGACCCGGCACTTTTTTCAGGAATTCTCCTGGGTGCGCAGGAGTCTTTAAATCAACGGGTTACGGAATATTTTTGAGACTAAAAAATCGTCCTGAATCTCCCTAAATCGCCCCTTTTTTTCAAGTCGGGTTACATTTTTAATTGTTTTACAATGTGTCTCTTTCAAATACTCTAATCCTAAGCCGGATAAAATTTAAGCTTTCTACCTAGTTGATATGGTACAAACCGAAATTAAGGAGGAAATGGACTCTATTGTAATTTTGGGTCGATGGAATCCTGCTATTTTTCATCCCAGTTGGTTTGAAAAAAATAACCTTATAAAAGCCTCCGAAGCAGATGCCGCAATTAAAGGTCTAGAGGTAATTACAGGGGAATTCTCAAGGTTTCGCCTTCCGTGGGTGGAAATTTCCATTACCCGAGAGCGGCTGGCCTTTAACTGCCTTGTTCCCGAACATTTCAAGCAAGTATCAGAACTCGCCGTTGGAGTCCTTACCCTTTTAAGAGAAACACCATTAAGAGCCCTTGGAATAAATAAGTCCCGGCACGTATCAGTTGGAAATGCTGAAAATTGGCACCATTTTGGACATACTGTTGCTCCCAAAGAGGTTTTTACAGATGTCTTATTTAAAAAGGATGAAGAAAAGCCGGGTTTGATGGCTCTTAAAATACGCACAAAAAGGGAAAACTTTGATTACCAGGATTTGACCATTGAACCTTCAAACAAGTATCCTGTCTCATTGCACTTTAGTTTTAACGACCATTTTCAACTCAATAATAAGGAGGAAGATTCTAATGAGTTTTCTCCAAAGGCTATTGAGATTATTGAAAGCCAAGCTGTCAGAGTAATTGAAGCTGACTCCAATATTATCCAACAACTTTTGACAAAAGTTTATGCCAACAACTGAAAATTTCCTTCAAGACCCCTTAGATAAACGTGTAGTCTCTATTCAAAATCGACTTAAGAAAGGGATTTCCATCCCTCTGGGGCCCGAAGAAACAAAAGACTTCCAATCCTTTCAGCTTGGAACCTTCAGTTTATCTTCACATCAATTTGAAAGGGCATTTGAGGGAATCGAGGCAGAGGATATAAAAGAAGATGAATATGATTTCGGTCTTTCATCAGAAATGAAACCTACAGATTCCTTAGGTTTTGATTCCGTTAAATGGATTGACTCTTTTGAGGGTTTCGTTCGGGAGGTTGACGAAGAAACTTTTACTGCTGAACTACATAGTTTTAAACATGATTCAGCACAGATTTCAGTTGAGCTAATAAAGTCAGATGTCGATGAATCTGACAAACCACTTATCCAAGTTGGCGCGCCCTTTTATCTATACGTGGGATACACTTTCAACTCAGGCATGAAATGCCGATCAAGTGCAATCTATTTTAAACGAACAGCTCCAATAAGCGAGCTGGACATCCAAAAAGTCGAAAGAGAAGCAACAGAATTTCTAAAGTCTATATCTGTTGAGTAATTGAAATTAAATCTCCCAAATTTAGACCAATTTGAAGTCGTTGTTTTTGGAAGGCAAATTGGGGAATGCATTCTTATCCATTCAAAATCAAAATGGATAATTATTGACAGTGCTTTAGAAAGGTTAACAAAGCGACCATTTCCTTTGGCCTATTTTGAATCGATAGGGGCTAGCCCAAGTGATATTCAACTAATTATCGCCACACATTGGCACGACGACCATATTAAAGGGATATCAGATTTACTTGGTAATGCGGAAAATGCTCAATTCCTCACAACAAGATGCATTTTTGATAAACCTTTTTATAGACTTGCATTACATGCCAAGAAGTATTCCGGCCCCTCTGGCTCAGGGTTAGATGAATTTCGTGAGGTCGCCAAAATATTAGAGCAAAGGAATCAACCCTTCCTGCAAGGAGCTGAAGGGATTGTAAAAAGGTTTCCCAGTTTAGATTTAGAATTAACTTGTCTATCCCCCTCCAATTTCGCCTGCCAGAGAGCTTCAGCAGAGATTGCAAATTTAATCCCAATTGAAGGCTGTCGTTTTAATCGGGTGAAGTCAGTTAGTCCAAATGATATGTCTGTAGCGACCTGGATTTCTTGGAACGGACGAAATATTTGTTTAGGGGCAGACTTGGAAAACATATCTAAAGCCGGAGAGGGCTGGAATGCGGTCTGTTCATTCCTAAAATCGCAGGCTCCCAATGAGAAAGCTGAAATTTTGAAAGTCCCGCACCACGGGTCAATAACCGGGTGGAACGATACATTCTGGAAGGACCACTTTAGCTCAGATTTTGCGGTTGTAACGGCTTATACGAGACAGTCGGAACCACTTCCAAAAAGGGAAGATGTAGAAAGAATGGCTTCTTATTCTAAGAGATTAATAGCAACCACGGACCCAAAACCTTCAAAACTTAGAGGGTTTGAAAATTCTACCTTAAGGCAACTTAAGGATATAACGAATTGGGTTCATGATTTGGGGCAGAAGGAAGGCTTGGTTAGATTCCGAATCTCTTCTAATGAAACTGAGTGGCAGGTTGATAAGTGGCAAAATTGCGTAGAGGTATCTAAAGACTTTGGCAATATAAAGGACTGGTACTGATGTCTGGGACAGTTATTGTGCAAAGTAAACAAGGAAAAGAAAAGGGCGGGCCCGCTTGCGCGGCACCCGCTCCTTTTCATAGTCCCAGCGTGGGAATCAGGATACGATAACAAACTCTTGGATAATGAATTGCTCGTTGTAGGTCTTGAATCGGAGGATTCTGAGAAAGATGTCCTTAAACTCTTCGAGTTTGGGGTATTCCTTCACCTCTTCCCCAACCACTTTAACTTCAGAATCCTGAGCCGGGTCGAAGTATTGCTTCATGACGGCAAGGCCTGGCTTGAGGGCAATTTCATTCCTCACCCGAACCCAGCGGGAGCCATCTTTGTGGACACCGGTTGAGGCCTGGGACGAAGTGGGGAAGATCAGGAGATAACCCACATTTTCCCGTTTCCACCCCATTGAATACTCACAGCCTTTCCCCTTGCCTCCAACCGCATTCCGATTTCAGATTTCCAACCTCTGACTTCCGACCTCCGATCTCCGATCTCCGTCTTCCGACTTCCGACCAGTCCCCATAGTTCAATGGATAGAACCGCGGTTTCCTAAACCGTTAATCCGAGTTCGAGTCTCGGTGGGGGCACCACCCATTTTCTCTGCGTTTCGCGCAGGAAGAAAATGGAGTGCCGCGGCATAGCTCAAAGCAATGCTTTGAGCGACGACGGGCTGCCGCTCTCCATCACCGAGACTCTCATGAGTGGTCCGGTTCCGCAGCCGCAGTCCGGTCCTCTCGCCGACATCCCGCATCCTGTATCCCGCACCTGGTCCTCCCTAACCTCGGCGAAGGGAGGTCCCGCACCCACTACCTCCAATCCCGCTCCCTTTCCTCCATTTCCTCCTGTAAGACCCACAGGGCTATCCCAGCCCAAAAAAACCAAAAAAAGGATTGATCCCGCCTAAGCTTGATCTATTTTGGTCGTTTTTCCCTAAATGAGTACTGAAGAAACCACCACAGAAGCTGCACCTGAAGCTCCCCGCCAATCTCGCAACGTGTTGGAGTATACCTATCGTGATGTCCACTCCCTCCAACGTTACGTTACAGATACTGGAAAAATTCTGCCCCGCCGGATTACCGGGCTGAATGCTCAACAGCAGCGTCACATTTCCCGCCTGATCAAGCGCGCGCGCAATATGCTGCTGATGCAGTAAGCCTCGCCCGCGAGACTTTCTCTAAAATTTGCAAACCCGCAGGCTTTTCCCTGCGGGTTTTATTTTATATTCCACTCTCATGATGGCAGACATTTACCAGGCGACCGATTCCCGCAACATCCAGCGCGTTGCTGAACGCCTGAAGCAAGGAGACATTGGAGCCTTGCCGACAGAAACCGTCTATGGACTCGCCGGGAATGCCCTCGATCCTGCAGTTGTCGGAAAGATTTTTAAGGCCAAGGGGCGACCCTCCTACGATCCATTGATTGTTCATATCAGCGGACTTGATCGAGTGGAGGAATACGCAGAAATCAACCCCCTGGCACAGGCTCTGGCCGAGCAGCTCTGGCCTGGAGCCCTGACCTTAATCCTACCCAAGCGACCAAATATACCGGGATTGGTGACTTCAGGCCTGCCGACCGTCGCCCTTCGCTGCCCCAACCACCCGATCACCCTTGCCGTTTTAAATGCCTGCGGCTTACCCCTGGCCGCTCCGAGTGCAAATCCCTTCAGCCGAATCAGCCCGACCACCGCTCAACATGTAGAGGATCACTTGGGAAGCCAGATCGACTTTATCCTCGATGGCGGCCAAACGCGGGAAGGGCTGGAATCTACAGTCCTGGACGTTTCCGCTCCCCCGGGTATCCAAGTACTTCGACCTGGCTCTGTTAGCCAGGAACAGATTGAAAGGACATTAAGGAAACTGGCGATCCCCTTCGCATGGATAACGACCCGTGGGGATTCGGACCAGGAAACCCCAAAACGAGCACCGGGATTATTGGATTCCCATTACAGTCCGACCACCCCCCTTTTCCTTTTCGATGGGTCTCAACCGGACTGGAGGCGTCACTTTGATAGCGCTAAGAAGCGGATCGCACTCCTTTTGTGGGGAGACAGCCCGCTAGCTGATGAAGCCGATTCCTTTCCCGGCAACGTGTTGGTATTCAATTTAAATCCCACAGGCAGTGCAACGGAGGCGGCGCATAACCTGTATGCCCTCATGCACGAGCTCGATGGAGGACAGTTTGATGAAATTTGGGCCATGAATCCTCAAGGTTCAGGCTTGGCCCAAACCGTGGCTGACCGACTCCAACGGGCGAGCCGGGAATGGAAAGTGGATTAAGCCAACAGCTTAACCCCTACCCCGTCCGGCATCTTGGGAAGCGTAAGGGGCTTGCGCTTGCGGCGGAGGGGCTCCCTCGCGGCCTCGAGCGGGTCGTGTCTGCGCATCCATCTTCGAGTAGTAATCCTGATAGGAACGATCGTAATAGTGGGAGTAATAGTAACTCGAAATGTTGGACCCGATGTTGTTCAGGATGGCCCCGAACACAGGCGTGCTCGATTCCCACATCCGCTTCACGTTTACTTTGGCGGTTTTGCGCTTCACCGTATTGAACTTGATCACGTAAAGCACGCCATCCACCATGGGCAGGAAATTCAAGGCGTCACTAACGGCAGCCAGAGGCGGAGAGTCGATGACAATCTTATCATATGACTTCCGGAGTTCATTGATCATTTCCGCAAATTTCGGGCTATTCAGCACCTGTGTCGGATTTTTCGCCTTACCGCCAGCAGCCAATACATCGAATCCGGGATAAAGGTCCTTGAGGATATAATCCGAGTAATGCCCCTCATCCTCAAAAAAGTTGACGACCCCTCCGTCTACCTCGATTTGGAGGGACTTCTGCACATTGGGAAGGCGTAGGTCCCCATCGACAAGGAGGGTCTTTTCTCCATGGGCCGCGTAGGTAAACGCCACGTTGGTGCTCACAAAAGACTTACCTTCACCGGGCACCGTACTCGTGGTCAGGACGACCTTCGCATTTTTACTTTCCTCTCCTAATTTGAGGGTGGAGTGGATGGTCCTGAAGGCTTCTGTCACATGGCGGTCGACATTTTCAGCCACAGCCTTGGCTTTTTCAGAAGCATCCAGCTTCTTCACCCGCGGAATAATTCCAATCAGTGGAAGCCCCACCACACTCTCAATATCATAGGCTGTTTTTATTCGGTCATCGAGGAAAGCAATGAGGAATACAAGGCCTAAGCCAGACCCAACGCCGAGAATACCTCCCAGGGCGAGATTCATCAGCACCAGTGGTTTGTAAGGACCACCGGGTGGATTCGCTCGGTCCACCATTCGGGCTTGGGCATTCTGCAGTTCGACCTGGGCCAATTCCTGGCTCATCCGGGAAACAATCGCCTGATAGAACGCCTTTTCGACTTCAAGTTCGCTTAAAATCGCATTGTATTCAACCCTGAGCTTCCCCAGCTCAAACATATCCTGTTCTTTAGCAGCAAGGCGCATTTCGGCTTGTTCGTAGTTTCGTACGGACTGGAGGTAATCGGATCGGACCTCCTCCTCAGCCGATTTTAGAGCAGCTTCCAACTCGGTCAGAGATTCTGACAGGGCTTCCCTTGCCTGAATCATACTCGGATGCTTGTCCCGATATCGTTGGCTCAGGGCGGCAATATCTATGCGATTCTGAGAAACGGTCGATAACAGGCTGCTCACCCGAAGGTTATTACCAATAGCGGGAATCTCCCAAAGCGGACGATCCGCTGCGCGAAACTGTTCAATCTGCTGAACTCGGGTTTCCGCGAAATCTTTTTCGCTTTTCATGGTAACCGCCAGATCGTTCAGCCGTTGGATTTCCTGAATCGCAATATTCTCCCCGGCATCAATCGAAACGGCATCATTGTCCTCGCGGTATTGGGAAAGCCGAAGCTCTAATTCTTCTACCTTCTTACGCTGGACATCCGCCCGCATCCGCAGGTCTTCCACAGCCTTATTGGATACATCAATGGTCTGGTTTAAATTATAATTGATAAACTCTTCAGCGAATAGGTTTGCCACCATGGCAGCCATATTCTTGTCGGGATGTTCATAGCGAACGGCTACAATCAGACTGAGTCGAGCGGGCTCGATGGTCCGGTTGCGATACAGAATGCCTGCTACATTTGGCGCCCTCCCTGAGTCGCTACCATCTTCATACGGAGCAAGGAAACGTTGCCGGTCCTCTCCTTGAAGACGCCGATCCACGGAATTCACAATTTGCAGGCTCTGCATAATCATAACCTGCGTATTGAAGTCCTCCGCACTCCGGATTTCGTTGGCCTCGATATCCATCGTACCGAGGACTCGGGGGTCATCCCTTAAAATCTCGACGGTTGCAGAGGCCCGATAAATGGGGGTCGCATTAAACGTGTAAATGATGGCCGCCGCTAAAATGATGAAAAAAGTCGGGATAAAGTACCAGATACGCTCCCGAAAAATCAAGAGGTAGTCCTTAAGGGACCGGTGAGAACCAGTATCATAGCCCCCACCATAGCCATAACCGGCCTGATTATAGCCATACCCGTAGTAATAACTGCTATCGTCATTCAGATAGGGATTGCTCATGAGGAGAAGGGCGTAAAGTGGTTAAAACGTCCGCTCAGGAATAAAAATGATATCCTTGTGTTGGAGAATGAATGTTTCCCCTTTTTCTTTGGTTATCATCTCTTGAACATCAATATCGAAGGTAACGTTCCGTCCATCTTCTAAAACCCGACGGACGGAAACATCCCGAAGGTTGGCTAAACGCGTGGCCCCACTAGCGGCCGCAATGGCTTCGACGAGGCTTAACTCTCGGTCAACGGGTATTACCACGGGGCCCGGTTGATTTACCTGCCCAAGCACCTGCACCTCCCTGGGAGCATATTCAGTGACTAATAAGCTGATTTGCGGATTTACCAGATAATCGGCATTGTAACGCTCAAATAGATAAGTCGTGGCCTCCTCCACGGTCATCCCTCCAATTCGGACTTTTCCAACTAAGGGAAAATTTGCGGTCCCATCCGAATCAATCCGGATTTGCTGGCTAAGGTCAGGTTCTTGAAAGACCTGAAATGCTAAGGCATCAAACGGACGCAATTCGTAGTTCTGAAAGAGGTTTTGGCTGGAATCCTGCCCCGCAACAGAAAGGAAGGCGGCCAGAAGGCCGCCTAATCCAAATGCGAAAAATTGTAGATTTCTAAATTTTAACACGCTATCACCACTTAATAACGCAACGAAGCGGTCAGCCCAAGAGTGTTATTTTTCCAGCTGGCGCCCGTTAGATTGGAATCATTTTCCAGGTAATCGTAGGCTGCGCGAACTTGAACATAGTCATTTGGCACCCAGTTGATGCCAATGCCAGCTCTCCAGAGATCATCCTCGCGGGCACTGGTATTATAATCGGCTTTGTTGTACCCGACGATACCGGTGAGAAACCAGACAGGATTCATGGCGTAGGCGCCATCCAGGTTGAAACCTACATCCTGAATACTTTCACCAGTACCGGCAGAATTAAAGTCACTGAATATTCCGATTCCCACATTAAACTTGGGAGTGGCTTCCCAATCGAGGTCCACATCAATCGAAGCACCTCCTTCATCATCCAAATTCCCCTTACGGAATTCGCGAACCTGATAGCCGAGCCCGACCGTGCCGGATAGTTTAGGCGTCAATTCCCCGCGCAGATTCAACCGGACGGTGTGATCGAGTGGATTATTACGAACCGCATTGGGTTGATCCTCAATTGTGGTATCCCGATAGACATAACCCACACCTACATCCAACTTGGGAGTCATCGCGTAGTAGAAGTCCACGGGAACGGTAATAATCTCACGGTCGGGAAGTACCGGGGCCGCTCCTCCCTTATATGCAATATCCAGGAAGGTTCCCCCTACACGCACGCTGGTCTTTGGGGAAAACTGATACTCCCCCTCCGCGTGATAGCGGACATTGTCGGTTTCGATAAGTGAACCCGCAATATTAACAGACTGGGAATTCGACTGGTCCTGAATGAAGGAATACGCTGCAGTTCCTTCGAATTTGGCGCCGGCATAGCTCCCGCTCACGATGAAGGTGTTCAGCTCATTATCAAACTGATTTTCACTGGAGAAACGGCGAATATCATATTGATAAAGTACATTCAGGTTGGCGTTGGTGGCTCCGCGTCCGATGTCCAGTTCAATCCCGGGCTTCAGAGTAAATATGGTATCACTAACCTCGCCATCTTCATCCAGGGTGAGGTTGTCATTCAACTGGATTCCACCTGATCCGTTGAAAAACAGGTCCATATTGCTCCCGATAGAGACCATGGGAGCCCCGGATACGGAGAAAAGGCTAAGGCAGGTGATGAAACCCAATACGGATAGGTAGTAGCGTAGTTTTTTCATATAGAAATCGCCTGTTACAAATACAACAGCCCAATAGCAAAAGGCCACCGAAATTAAATTGAATGAATCAGTCGAGGAAGAAATTTATTAGAGATTTAAAGAAATCACGACCAAGATGTAACTTCATTGAGATGGGTGCAACTAGAAAATGTAAGACTTTTTTACAGTTTCCCTTTGAAAAATAGCTGAATTCCAACCATTACGAAACTGTGCTAAGCTCCTCATAATGAACCATTCCCCCCAGAACACGGAAAGATTAAACACCAAGCCGGAGCTATGGACGCGGCCTGTCCTGCTGGGCTTTGCCGAAGTTTACCGAAAAAAGGGGCACCGACCTAAATTTCGTCTCCGCTGGGGCAGGATTGCAGCTATGCTGTGCCTCCTTTTTCTCCTCGGATATCTGTCGGGAGTCACCTTTCTCTACCTCTTTTATAAGTACAAACGTGAGTTTGAAACCGTAACCTATGTCGATACCCTGACTTGGCCCTTTCAGCGTCAGGCCTTCCGGGAACGTATGGGCGAATATTTCATTGAACGCGCAATGGACCACCTCAATGAGGGGGATTTTCTGGACGCTTACCACTTTTTACGTGCCGGTGTCGCACGGGCCAAAGCCAATCTGGAAGGCCGAAAGTTGCTGGCTGAGTTTTATGAATTCGGTTTGCGTCGCCCCGATCTCGCTGGCGATCTCCTGGTCGATGGCCTCCCCTACGCCGAGGGCGATGCGCTATATTTACGAGATACCCTCGCCGTCTACATGAGAAATCAACTGGACGAGGAAATCCAGGACACCGTCAGCGAAATCCTTACCCCAGGGTTGCTGCTGCCGGAACCGGAATTAGGGGATGGTGCTTCCAACCCGGATCTCGTTTATTTCCAGACAGCAGCTTTCTTCTCGGCCCGATCCCATTTTTACCGAGGCAATTATGATCAGGCCGAAGACCTGATTAAGGAATTTCAACTTGAGGGGACCCGCGATGGACTCTTTCTTACGGCCCTGATCAATTGGGAACGTGGCCGACACAAAACGGCCATCTCTCAACTTGAGGCAGGAATCAGCCAATTCCCGCAGGTAGAAAACTTCTACGTCCACCTGGCTCGCTACTATCGGGAGATGGGAGATTATGAATCTGCCAGGCGGACGTCCGTGTTGAGGATAGCAAGCAACCCCCTCAATCCAATCCCTCGAATCGAGCTCCTTTACGCCTACCGTGAAGAGGGAAACACTGAGCGGGAAATCGCTGAGGTAGAGGCCCTCCTCAGACAGTTTAGTGCAGACGAGAGAACCCTACAGTTCCTGGCAAATTTTGCTGCTGAAACCGGCCAGCCAGATTTAGCGCACCGGCTCTATATTCATGCCTTGGAAAAGGGGTTCGATATATCCAGTTTTGCGCTTCTCGTCATTGAGTCCCAGATCGTGGCCGAACACTACTCGAGTGCGATCGATTTCGCCGAGGAGCTCATGGAAGAAAATCCGGATTGGTTAAATGCTCGGCTTCACATTTTTAATAGTCTTCGCAGTGTCGCCTATCTTGGGGCTGGCGATCCGGACCTTGGGCAGCTCTACCTCAACGAGTTCATTAAAGCACAGAATAGCCGGGTGGAAACTTTCCTGGCCGTGGCCAAACGGCTTCAAAGTATTGGCCTGCCGGAGGAGTCACGCGAGGTGCTCAGGATAGCCTGGGAAAGTAATCCCGATAATCAGGCTGCGCTCAGCGCCTTGATTGCCTTGGACATAGAACTGAACCAGACCGATGATTTGCCCGTCTTTGTGCGGCAACTCCTCACCATGCGACGCCCTTCCTATCGCTTAATTGAAGAGGCATACTATGCCCTGAGTAGCGATCGCTTCTTTTTTTCAGAAGAACGGGAGACCCTATTGATCGAGCTACAGGCTATCCTGTCCGAACGGAATGTGACCTAGGCCGCCTCTTTGCTTTTCATCGCCGTGTTGCCAGCGGCGATTGTATTACCTTCGGCAAGGTGCCGAGAGGCCCGGATAGCATTTGAATAAAATGCGTTAGCTCTCTTCTCCATCAGGGCTTGGATCCGGCAAACGGGTAACCATGGCAGAAATGATCCGCCGCTCTTCCACCTCTTTTACAATCACGTCCATCTGGTGGAAACTGACTCGGGTCCCCACAGAGGGAATTTCTCCAAGCTCGCTGGTGATCAATCCGCCAAATGTGGCGATTTCCTCGTCTTCTACCCGAATCGCGAGCGCTTGCTCCACATCATGGACCCCGGCTAAACCGGAAATCAGGAAACGATCCGGACCCAGCTTGCGAATCGGTTCATCCTCGGAATCAAATTCGTCCTGAATTTCACCCACCAGCACCTCAAGGATTTTTTCCAGCGTAATGACACCCAGGATCCCTCCAAACTCATCCCGGACAAGGGCCATATGCATCTTCATCCTCAGCATCCGCTGAAGCACCCGATCCAGGGGTTCTTCTTCCTGAAAGTGAATGATCGGTCGCGACAGTCGAGCCAGATCGAGCGTTTCCTGCGCCCCCCTGTATCGAAAGAGATCCTTGATATGAATCAACCCAATGCAATGGTCCAAATCCCCCGCGCACAAAGGGAAGCGGGTATGTCCGGTTTTTTTTGCCAGCTCGAGGTTTTCCTCCAGGCTGTCCTCCAAATCAAAGATCAAGACCTGATTGCGGGGCAGTAAGATATCGGCGACCACCAGGTCCTGCATAGCAAGTGTCCGATTAATAATGGAACGCGCAATCTTGCTACGAATGGCATCATCCTCCCCCAGGGCACGGATCTGGACCTCGACATCGAGGGGATTGATCGGGTCTCCACCTTCAAACCCTAAAAGGGAAAATACACCTTCTTTGACCTTCCTGAAAAATTGGAGAGCCGGGGAGAGGGTAAGGGACATCATGGCAACGACCGGCAGCGTAAACTTGAGCACCACCAGGGGTTGCTGCAGCGCAATTCCACGGGCAGGGAGATCTGCCAGAACCACAAAGAAGAAGAGGGATAAGAACAGGGCGATTCCTCCAACCGCCAGGCCCGACATGGCACTCACATTAAACACTACAAAGGCGACCTGTCTTACACCCTGGAGGATGAGCAAAGCGAGGAGCAGTAAACTGACAACCTTGGCAAACCGCAGCAATCGTGCGGTCTCATTAGCTTTTGAGATCAAAGGACCAACGAACTTTCGGCTTCTGAAAGAACCCAGGGCGGTGAAGAGGTCAGAGTTATATCTTACCTTCACCAATGCAAATTCACAGGCCACCAGACAGCCATTGACAAACAACACCAACGCGATCCCGCCCCCAACTAATATAGCCTGCCCAAGCGTCCAAGCTTCCACTACCATTAACGTATTCACACTAGAGTTGGATCGGGCCGAGCACGCCTTGTCATCTCCATTTCTTTAATTAGGGTTAACACACTTGCATTTTGCTCGGGAGTCCCCACGGAGATTCGCAGGTGACCAGGCAATCCATACGCCTCAACCGGCCTTACGATGACCCCCATCCTTTGCAGAAATTGAAAGGTCTCCCCCGGCGTGGGATTGGACGCTAATACAAAATTGGCTCGCGAGGGCACGACCTCGTGACCCAACGCATTCAGGCCGGAAGTCAGCTGCTGGAGACCTGTTTCATTGTCCTTCCGGCAGCGATCCACCCACTCCAGGTCATTGAGGGCCCCCAGAGCCGCGGCCTGAGCTACCGCATTGGTATTGAAGGGTTGCCGAACCCGATGAAGCAGATCGACGAGTTCCGGATCGCCGTAGGCATACCCGATGCGAAGACCGGCCAACCCGTAAATTTTGGAAAAAGTCCGCGTGCACAGCACCTTGCTTCCACTGGCGAATAGCTCACGAAAGTCTGGCTCAGGATTCAGATATTCTGCGTAAGCTTCATCGATAACCGCCACGACGTGATCCGGCAATGCCAGGATAAAGGCTTTGAGCGCTTCCTCGTCTACACAAGTCCCTGTAGGATTATTCGGAGTCGGTATAAAGACAAGCCGAGTGCGTTCCGTTACCGCTTCTCGCATCGCCTCGAGGTCATGACTGTAGTTCGGCATAGGGATTTCGACCGGCGTGGCCCCAAACAATAGCGTGACCAATTTATAGACAATAAAAGCTTGGGCTCCGAATACTACCTCATCCCCCGGACCAAGAAATAGATGGCCTAAAAGCTCAAAAATTTCATTGGAACCATTTCCTAAGATCACCTGGGCAGGATCGACCGCTCTCGCTTCAGCAATAGCGGTTCGTAGAAATACGCCCCCCCCTTCCGGATATAGATTGATCGATTCCATGGCCTTGCAGGCCGCGTCCAGGGCCTTGGGAGACGGACCTAGCGGATTCTCATTACTGGCCAGTTTCACAATAGCCCCCACTTCCAGCCCAAACTCCTTGGCGACGATTTCTATCGGCTTTCCAGGCTCGTAGACCGGCTGGGAAAGCACCGGCTTTTTAACGAGATCAGTATAAGTCATTTTGTTTCAGAGGCTAAAGCATCGAGAACGGATTCGAATTTCAATGCAATAATTTGGAAGTCATATCCGGGTCAGGGTTGCAATACTCTCGATGTGGCGGGTCTGCGGGAACAAATCAAAGGGCTGAATTTTTTCAACCCGATACACATCTTTCAGCATTTCCACATCCCGTGCCTGGGTCGAGGGATCACAGCTGACATAGACCAATCGGGCAGGCCCAAAGGTCTTTAACTGTTGAATAAAATCCGGATCACATCCCTTTCTCGGGGGATCGATCAATACGGTAGTCGCATTCGGGGGAAAATCAATTTCTGCAAAAATATCCGCCGCAGTTCCAACCAGGAACTCGCAATTATAGATTCGATTGAGCAGGGCATTGTTGCCGGCCCACTGCACGGCCGAGGTCGAAATCTCAACCCCACGCACCTGAGTAAATCGCCCGGCTAAGGATAGCGCAAAAAGGCCGACTCCACAATAGGTATCCACAAGATAGTCTATCCCATCCCCACTAGCCTCATCCGCTGCATGTTCAACAAACCCGGGCAGGATAAAGGGATTGTTTTGAAAGAAATCTCCCGCCCTGAACTGAAAGGTAAGGTTCCCTACCCGCTCCGACACCAGCGCTTCCGGGTTGGAGACCACGCCTTCCAGGACGTGTCGAAGTAAGAGGGTTCCCCCCTTCGGTTTCTTCTTTTTCCCAAACAGGATTCCCTCCTTAACCTGTTCCCGGGCCTCTGGTAAAGCGACATTAATCGCCTCGGTTGCAATCACGCATTCAGGAACATCCACCAATCGGTTGCGCTGGCCAAAACGGAGGAATCCGATATCGCGAACCGCTTCCCCGGGCTTGGGCTTGTTCCAATGGGGGGTCAATTTTGACCGATAGCCAAACTGCTCAGGTGAAGGAAAAGTAGGCAGTACCGGGGGTTCGTCTATTTTAGCGATTCGCTGGAACACGCCGGCGACCTGCTCCCGCTTCCATTCGAGCTGCCGTCCATATGTGAGGTGCTGGTATTGGCATCCACCGCAGGTTTCAAAGAGTGGACACCGGGGATCAACCCGATCCGGGCTGGCTTCGAGTACCTCGACCAAATCGGCCTCACTGTAATTTGCCCGATTACGGAATATGCGAGCCAGCACCCGCTCCCCAGGCAAGGCAAAGGGAACCATGACCACCCACCCCTTATCCCTTCCCAATCCCAGCCCGAGCTGAGTCAGGGACTCGATGCTTAACTCCAACTCGTGATGATACGCATAAGGCTCATCCACAAAATTCCGGGGGGAGGCCGGCGGGGTGGAATCAGTTGCTGGTGAGGTTTCCATTGAAGGGGGTGAGTCCATCACTTAAAACCGAAAGATTGCCAGACAATTTCATGCCCGGAGAAATCATCACATCCAAGCAGAACCCACTCGTAAAATACCTCGTCAAACTGTCGGATAGGAAAGTTCGCGACCAGGAGGAGCGCTTCCTCGTCGAAGGCTATCGGGAAATTCAATATGCTTTGCGCGGGGAAGTCTGGATTGAAAGCCTCTTCTATTGCCCGGCCCTCTTTAAAGGCCCGGACCAGCAGGCCTTAGTCAACGACGCCATCGAACATGAGGTGGAATGCGTAGAATTTGCTCCCGAGGCGTTTCGGAAAATCAGCCTGAGGGAAGGGCCGGACGGGTTGATGGCCCTCGCCGTGAAGCGGCTCTTTCTTCTGGAAGGGGCCAGCTTCCCCAGGGATCCAATGGTTCTCGTCGTTGAAGGCGTAGAAAAGCCCGGCAACCTTGGAGCCATTTGCAGGTCCGCCGAAGCCGCAGGAGTAGATGCCCTCATTTGCAGCGACCCCGTCACCGATATTTTTAATCCGCATGTCATCCGTAACAGTCAGGGCCTGATCTTCACCCTTCCGGTATTTGTCGAATCTTCAGAAAAAACCATAGCTTTCCTGAAGGAGAATGGGATCCACCTGTTCTGCACGACCCCGGATGCTACGACTCCGGTTTGGGATGCGGATTTGTCCGGACCCACTGCTCTCGTCATGGGAAGCGAGAGCAAAGGACTCCCGGAAACCTGGCTGGCAGCCGCAGACGAGCGGATCCTGATCCCGATGCAAGGGGAGGCGGACTCCTTAAATGTCTCTGTTTCCGCTGCGATTTGTGTGTTTGAAGCAGCCCGGCAGCGCAGGTAACTCGGGGGTCCGGGAAATCATACGCCCGCGGCCTTGCAGTACTCGATCAGATTTCGGACTCCCGTTTCATTATCCATAACGGGTCGGTAGCCTAACTGATCTTTCGCTGCGCTGACATTAAACCAATGGTCCTCCCCGAGCTGCATAGCGGTAAATCGTGTCATGGGCGGCTCACCCTTGAGTCGAAACGTACGATACACCCACTCAAGCACACCGCCAATACGCTGAGCTGTTTCCAGGGACACCCTCTTCTCAATCACCGGGATATCTAATCCTTCCAGCAGCATGTTGATCCAATCCCACAGCAAAACGGGTTTATCATCCGAAAGAAAAAACGCGCGGCCACCCGCCCTTCCCTCACGAAGGGCGCCCAGGGCGGCCAGATGACCGGCCACCACATTATCTACGTGGGTAATATCTACCCGGTTGGAGCCATCCCCCACAATTCGCAAGCGCCCGGCTCGGGCCCGCTGCAAGACGCGCGGAATAATATGGGGATCTCCCGGGCCCCACACCAGGTGAGGACGTAACGCAATCGTTTGCACACCCTGCTGGGGTTTCTGGTTTGCCTCGAGAACCGACGCCTCAGCCAGCGCCTTGGTATGCCCGTAAAAAAACGGCCAGGACTCTGGATAGGGGAGCGATTCGTCTTCCCCGCGAATGGGCTTTCCGCCAAAAACGACACTGGGCGTACTGGTGTAAATCAGGTGTTTTACGCCTCCCGAGTTACAGGCGTAGAGAACATTCCGCGTTCCGATCACATTCGGCTGGTAAAAATCCTCCCAGCTTCCCCAGATACCGGCCCGGGCTGCTACATGAAACACCGTATCCGCCCCTTCACAAATCCTGGACAGCGCTGCAGGATCGCCCAGGTCTCCCTGCACTACGGCGACCCCCATTTGCTTCAGTTCCTTGTTCGCCGAGCGCTGATAAGCAACAATGTCAGCCTCGGGTTCACGTGTCTTCAGGGCCTTAATAATATGGCTTCCGATAAAGCCGCCACCGCCGGTAACAACATACTTCATAAAAGGTTAACTCCTTTGTTGAGCTTCGAGTTCACGCTTGAGGGTCAGTCGATGGATTTTGGCGTTATGCCGTACATCCACAGGAAACCCCTGATGGAAAGAAAAGGCCGCGATGTCGCGAGTCACCGTATATTGAGATCCCAGGTTCTTCAATCGCTCAATAAATTCATCTTGCTCCGCCTTTGATTTTGGGAAATGCCCCGCCTCCGGTTCCACCACAATGACCGGCGTTTGGGCGCCCGGCGCGCCCAAGCCCACTAATGCGGTTCGAAATACATGGGGATCCTGGTTAAAAATAGCTTCACAGGGATCCGTATAATACACCTTCCCCCCTGCCGCACGGACTCGCTCCACTTTTCTCCCGCAAAACCAAATCCAGCCGGAAGTATCGATATATCCCAGATCTCCCATTCGGTGCCAGATCTCACCATCACTCGAGTCTGGTATTTTCGAAGCTCGGGTTGCGACATCGAGTTGATGATACTCCCGGGTCACCACCGGACCCTTCACACAAATTTCTCCAATCTCTCCCGAAGGTACCACCGCCGCAGGATTCCACTCCTCGATATCTCCCTCCTCGATAGGAATGACCTGGACCTCCACTTCTGGAAAAACCTGACCCACGCAGGTCCCCTTCCCCTCCTCCGTTTGGCTCCAGGTAGTTTCCAGGACGGTCTTTCCGGATATGGATGTCAGCGGCAGCGATTCGGTTGCCCCATAGGGGGTGTGAATTTCGCCATTCGGTAAAATGGGGTCAAACAAACGAATGAGATCCGGGGGGACCGGCGCCCCGGCTATCAGCACACGCTTAAGGGAAGGCAAGGTGATAGATCGCTCCTTACAATACCGTCCGATTTTCCGCCACAGAACCGGAGAACCAAACGAATTGGTCACATGATTCTGCTGAATCGCCTGAACGATCTTTTCTGGATCCACCGTCGCTGGCCGGCTCGGATTCATTTCCGGAACGACCGTGGTCATGCCCATCGCCGGGTTAAACAACGCAAAAATCGGAAGCATCGGTAAATCCATCTCTCCAGGGGCAATCCCATAGTGATCACGGATTAGGCGCACCTGAGCCTCAAACATGCCGTGCTCGTAACACACCCCCTTGGGTGGCCCGGTGGAACCCGAGGTAAACAGGATGGCGGCAAGATCACCGGATTGGGTAGCCGCCATCGGGAAGGTCCCACTATCCCCAATCTTACCCATTTCCAGGTTTCTCACAAATTTTCCGCCTCGTGGAATCGAAATCCTGGACCCCACGGACTTGAACGCCCCACCCATGAGGCGACTGATCAGGATGGCCGCAGGGATACCGATTAGTGCCTCCGGCCGAGTACGTTTGACACATTCGCGAAACCGCTTCAGGCCCATCCCCGGATCAATGACCACAGGAATTGCCCCGATTTTAAACAGCGCGAAGCAGATCAAAATCAGGTCCAGCCCTGGCTTAACCATCAGGAGCGTTTGGGTATTCCGCCGAATTCCCTGTGACTCCAAATAAAAGGCACATTGGTCGGATAAACGGTTTAGTTGGGCAAAGGACCGTTCGTCGTAGCGAATCCTATCGCCCGCAGCACGCTCGATGGGTGCACGAACAGCCGGGTGATCAGGAACCGTTTTGGCCATCTCTGGCAAAAACCGGGCTACATTAACCAAGGGCGTTTTACTATGCTCATCTACCATTACCAGTCTGCTTCGGTGAGGTGAAGCGCGATGGCAGACTTTTGCAAGTCCCTTCGGCCAGGTGAGCATTCAGAGTGGGTTGGGCAGCGTTAAATATCGTCTTGAACCAGGCGGCTCACGGCCTTCGCGCGAGGGGCAGACCTTCAAGTCGGACACCCTTCCGCGGATTCTATTCTGAATCGAATCCGCCAGGTGAGAAACTGAGGACGCGGACTAACCTAATAGTCCGTAATCGTGATCAATCCCCACAAGATCTCATATTTGTTCCCGGAGTAGTCACTTTGAGGAACCAGCTCGTTGGACTTCAAAAGAAGGGTCGTCTTTCGAGGAGGCTCAAACGAGGCTTCTTTTGCTGTATAGATGCCGAGGAAATTGGTTTCCCTGTTATCGTAGGGGGTGGAATCAGAAGTCACGCAGCCGCTGAGAAGCAGTGAAAAGAGGGCGAACCAGCCACTGCCAGAGAGTTTTTTTGTTTTCATGAGAGTAAGGTAAGCATGGATAAGCTGGCCCAGACCCGCACGAAAATCAAAACAAAAGGAATAGTTTCCTATAAATGAAAGGGACCGGAGGTTGATTTTTTCCCAGAGCTCCGGGGGGCATTCTGACCTGCGTTTTTCCTCTGCCCTACGATGGCATCTTTCAGGGCCGAACTCATCTGCTGAATATTGTAGGGCTTAACCGCGACCCCGGCAAAACCGTTTTCGTGATAATGCACGAGCACTGGATCATTGGAATACCCACTGGACACGATTACCGGCAGGTCGGGGGCAATTTCCTCTAAACGCTTTTTCGTATCGAGGCCTCCCATACTGCCGGGAACGGTCAGGTCGACGATCACAGCGGCAAAGGGTTTTTTCGCTTGGGTTTCACGGATCACCATTTCTAAAGCTTCCTCCCCATTGGAAGCCACCTCCGGGTCATAGCCCAGGTGTTTCAGAATATCGATGACGATTTCCTGGACCAGGACCTCGTCATCCATCACAAGGACGCGCCCCTTCCCTCGATAGGTGACCTGGGCTTCCTCCACCACTTCCTCCATCACTGCCTCCGGAGTCGCCGGCAAGTATAGAGTAAAGGTCGTTCCCTTCCCCACCAGACTATCCACCGATAAATGCCCCTGATGCTGGCGTACAATGGTCTTACAGTTGGCCAGGCCGAGTCCGCTTCCCTGTTTTTTCGTCGTGAAGTAGGGATCAAATATTCGCGAAAGATGCTTGGGCTCGATGCCGGGTCCCTCATCCTCGAGTTTGATCCGGACGAACGCACCCGGCTTCAGGGGTAGCCCATCCTCAGAAATAACTTCGAGGTTCTCCCCTTCCAATCGGATCTTTCCTCCTTCCGGCATCGCCTGCTGGGCATTGATGATCAAATTATTGAGCACCTGCGCTACCCGGCCTTCATCCATAACACAAGGCCAGAGCTCATCCGGCAGGCTGACCTCGAGTTCAGAGTTCGACCCCGCCATGGAGAACTCAGTGACTTCCGCTAACAGGTTACGGGTTGAGGATGCCGACAGCACGGGCGCATGTCCCTTCGCCAAGGAGAGCAACTGGATACTTAAACTCCTTGCCCGGTCTGCCGCTTTGAGGGCTCCCGCCAGCCGTTCCTCTCTGCCTTGTAGAGCGCTTTCGCGAAGCAGAGCCAGATGTCCCATGATGCCCGTCAGCAAATTGTTAAAGTCATGGGCAATCCCTCCCGCCAGATGATTGATCGTCTCCAATCGCTGAGCATTGACTTGCTCCTTCTGAAGGCGCAATCGAGGATTATCATCCCGAAATACCAGCAACACGCCAGCCGAATCGGTAGCACTCCCCGCCACGGGCATGGCTAAAAACTGCAATGGAACCGAGTCCCCCTGCCTGTGCAATAAGTGACATCCTTCCGAGGAGCCGTGGGGGAGGCCCGTTTGCGATACGTATTTAATCGGGCTGGGCAGGGGGTCGCGTGAATGCGAGTCCACCAACCGAAACGCCAACTCGGCGGACTCGCCATGAATCTCTTCCAGGGACCACCCGGTCAGCTTCTCTCCCTCCCGGTTTATATATTGGACCTCACCGGATTCATTGATCAGCAAAACACCTTCTCCGATATGCCGGAGGATCTGGTTCAAGCTCCCGTGCACACTCTCCGTCCACGGATGGGAACTCCCCAGGGAACGGGCCGAGTCGAGGAGAAGTAATCGGGAGTCGTCCTCACCCGGGATGGGCTGAACCTTTAGGTGCGCAGTAACCCGGCCTTGCGCCCGCTCCAAGGTAATGTTCGATTCCACTGACTCATTCGCGTCCAGGGCACTCAACAGCCGTGCCTTATCATCTAACAGGAGGATATCCGCGACTGAGCTGAGAAACGAGTCGCCCACTTCCCCGTTGGAGCCAATTTCATGAAGGAGCGCTCGCGCCGGCTGATTCAGGGCATCCACCTTCCAATCCTCGTCGACTCGTTTCAGGAAAAGGACGGCCTCATTTACCCCTTCGAATAGGGCGGAAAAACGTGATTCAGATGAACTCATTTAATAAAGCCCCAGCCCTCTTTTATCCCGGGTAACTGCAGTCTTAGGGGCCGTTTCCTTTCGCGCAATGCGAAACCAAAATCAATTATACCCTCCTCCCTTTTGCCCGCCAGAATGAGGCTTGACGGGGGTTATCCCTTCCCACACGGTTGCCGGTTCTATGGCCGCACAATCCAAGAAAAGCCCGAATGCCCTCATGGAAAAACTCGTCGCCCTCTGCAAGCGTCGGGGCTTTATTTTCCCCTCTTCCGAAATATACGGGGGCATCAACGGGTTCTTCGATTACGGCCCATTGGGTGTCGAAGTAAAAAAGAATATCAAGGACCGATGGTGGAGAGATTTTGTCCAGCGCCGGGAAGATATTATAGGTCTGGATGCCTCCATCATTATGAACCCGGAAGTCTGGGTTGCCAGTGGCCATGTGGGAGGATTCAGTGATCCGATGGTGGATTGCAAAGTGTCTAAGATGCGCTATCGAGCCGACCACCTGTTTTTCAGCCCCGTAGTCGTAGACGGAGAAACGATTGGCTATATCTCCCTCCTCGAAGGAGAGGAGATGGAGGATGCGGCCGAAAAAATGGCCCTGGAGCTTAAGCGTAAACTCGCCATCCAAGGGAATCTCGAGCCGCTGGAATTGAAGGAGTTTACGGAAGCCAGGGAGGACGAATACGAGCTCATTCCCTCACCGGCAACTGGTAAACCCGGGTCTCTCACTCCACCCCGGGAATTCAATATGATGTTCCAGACCCATGTGGGCCCCCTCCAGGACAGTTCCTCCGTTGCCTACCTCCGGCCGGAGACCGCTCAGGGGATCTTTACCAATTTCAAGAATGTCCTCGATAGTTCTCGGGTAAAAGTGCCTTTTGGCATTGCCCAGATCGGAAAGGCCTTCCGCAACGAGATTACGCCTCGCAACTTCCTCTTCCGTTCGCGAGAATTCGAGCAGATGGAGATTGAATACTTCATCGATGCAGAGGAAGAGACCTGGAAAGGCTCCTACCGTGAATGGATCGATACCTGCATGGCCTGGCTCAAAACCATTGGTCTGAGTGAAGATCGCCTCAGCGAATACATTCATCCCGAGGAAAAACTGTCTCACTACTCAAAGGGCACCACCGACATCATGTTTGCCTTTCCATTTGGCGTACAGGAATTATGGGGAATTGCCTGCCGGGGCAATTTTGATCTTACCCAACACGAGAAGCACAGTGGGAAAAATCTCCAGTACTTCGACGAGGCCGCCAAAGATAAATACATCCCCCATGTCGTTGAACCCTCCGTTGGAGTCGACCGGATCTTTCTCGCTCTCCTTGTCTCGGCGTATGACGAGGATGAAATCGATGGGGAAACCCGGTCATTGCTACGTTTCTCCCCGGCTATTGCCCCCATCAAAGCCGCCGTCTTTCCCCTGGTCAAAAATAAGCCAGAGCTGGTCGAACTCGCCCGTTCCATTTACCGGGAGCTATCCCTGGATTTCCCCGTATTTTACGATGCCTCTGGAGCCATCGGGCGCCGGTATCGGCGACAGGACGAGATTGGCACCCCCTATTGCATCACCGTTGACTTCGATTCCTTGGAGGATAGTTCCGTCACGCTCCGCGAACGCGACACGGCAAAGCAGGAACGGGTGAGGGTTGAGGACCTCCTGGGGATTATCCGCGACCAGGTGCAGGGCTGATCAGGAGCCGGGCTTCCAATCCACCATCTCGAGTTGAATGGTGCGATTACCATTCCATACATTCCAGCCGACCCGGACTGCCAAGTCGATCGGGGTATTTACGGGAGGAAGCCGATCCGCCATCCTCCATGCCACCCCAGATAGGACAATCCCGTTACCTGCGGCTAATTGGAAGCGAAAGTGCACCCCTTTCATGATCTTTATTGAGGGCAGGAGTTCAGCTCCCCGTATTCCAAAGATGGGTTTCGGATTGCCCATGCCAAAGGGCCTCAACCGGTCGAGGTCGTCCATGAACTTCACGGCAATTTGATTCGGCCGAATCCAAGCCGACATCTGAACCGTCCGCTCCGGAAGGCCCGAGGGGAATGCCTCCCCGATGGATTGAGCAAACCGGTCTCGCAATTCTCCAATGTGGGCGGGATCGATGCTGAGCCCAATCGCCATGGGATGGCCGCCCCACTTGGCCAGGAGAGACTTACAAGGTTCCAGCATCTCCACGAGGTTCACCCCGGCCACACTGCGTCCGGATCCTTTCGCTAAACCCGGCTCGGCTCCGGAGTCGGGCTCTGCTCGTCCAATCACCAGCACGGGCCGGTAGTATTCCTGAACCAGCCGGCTCGCTACGATGCCAGCCACACCATGGTGCCAATCCGGGCCATACACCACCAGCCCAGCGGGTAGAGTTCCGCGCTCTCCATCCCCCAGTTGGGCTCTCGCCTCCTCGAAGACCTGGCGCTCAATTTCCTGCCGCTCGCTGTTTAACTCATTCAAAGCCTTGGCTGCTTCCTGGCATCCTCCGTAATGCTCATTCAAGAGCAGATTGATCGGTTCCCGTGCATCCGCCAGGCGACCGGAGGCATTGATCCGCGGCCCAATCCGAAAACCAATATCCGATGCCTCCAGTGTTTCACCCGGCTGGATCCCCGACGCTTCAAAAAGTGCATGAATTCCGGGTCGTCGGCTACGCTCAAGAGACCTGATCCCCTGCCTGGTAATAAGTCGATTCTCGCCGCGCAAGGGCACCAGATCGGCCACCGTACCCATCGCAGCGAGGTCCAGGTAATCGGCCACTCGGATATCGAGGGCCACCGGATCTTTTGTTTCACGCCGGGTTTTGACCAAGGCGTGGATCAACTTAAAGACTAATCCCGCAGTACATAAATGCAGCCATGTCCGTTCGGGTTTATCCTCAGTGTGAAATACATGTGGATTGAGGAGAATGGCCTGCTCAGGCCGGTGGTCCGCTTTGGCCTGGTGGTGATCCACAATGACAACGGACACGCCCAACTCATTCAGGTAGTCGACTTCCCTTCGTGCGTTGGTTCCACAATCCAGGGCGATGAACAGGTCAGGCCTTCCGTAGGCTTCAATTGCACGATTGATGGCTGAGACGCTAAGCCCGTATCCTTCATCCAGTCTACGCGGAACCAGATATTGAGGATTAGCGCCAAAGCGCCTTAGCAAATGTACCAGAGATACCGTACTCGTTACCCCATCGACGTCATAATCTCCAAAGATCAGAATCGACTCCGCCCTCTCCAGAGCCAGGACAACCCGATCCACGGCCGCTTTCATCCCCTCCATGACAAAGGGATCATCCAAGTGGGCCAGTTTGGGATCGAGAAAGAAACGGGCCTGTTCCTCATCGACATGCTGAGGGTCTACCTTTAACAGCAGCTCCGCCAAGGTATTGGACACCCCCAGTCCACGTGCCAGGCGCACAATCGCTTCGGCCGGAGGGGGTTCATAATTCCAATTCATTTAACCGTAAAAAAAAGGGATCGCATAGTGTTCTACCACCGATCCCTAAAAATAGAAAACCAAACGGATTATGCCTCCCCGCGGGCTTCTCGCGTCGACACTTCCCAATCCCGTTTCGGTACGATCTCGCGTTCCTCGACGTGACGACGATCTCCCTTGTGCCACCAGTAGAAAATCGGGCTGGCGATAAAAACCGAGCTGAATGTCCCTGTCAGTATGCCAACGATAAAGACAAAGGCAAAGTCGTTGATGACCCCAGCGCCAAAGATATATAGAGCGAACGATGCCAGTAAGGTAGTAATACTTGTCAGGATAGAGCGGGAAAGTACCCGGTTAATCGACAGATTGATCACCTTATAGAGCTTCATTTCAGGATTCAGTTGAAGCTCTTCCCGAATGCGATCAAAGACGACAATCGTGTCGTTGATGGAATACCCCACAATCATCAGGATCGCCGCCAACATCGGGGCAGTGAACTGACCACTGCTCAGAAAGCCCCCAAACAGCACAAAGATCCCAATGGTCATAAGAACGTCGTGGATGGTAGCGACCACGGCGCCAATCCCGTAGCCCACCTCGAAACGAATAGCCACATAAAGCAAAATACCGACCAGCGCTGCCAGGACTGATAGGATCGCATTCATCTGGATGTCTCCCGAAACGGAGGCTCCTATTTGGGAAACACCCTTGACGGTGATACCCGACTCAGCGAACTGCGCGCTCAATGCGTCGGCCATTGCCTGGCCCTGTCCGAACTCCGTTTGGATTTTCAAGATCTGCTCCCCCGTTCCGAGGTCGCGAGAATACAGGGAAATGACCTCCCCGAAATTGTTCTCGCGGGCAAAAGTCGAAATATCCTCTGAGGCTATGGCCGATTCATAGGAAAGCGTGACTTCGTCACCCCCGGTAAAATCGATCCCGAAAATCGAATCCCGGTTCGCAACTACGGAGACCACGCCAATCAACACAATCACCCAGGATGCGGCAAAAGCCACTTTGCGCTTACCCAGGAAGTCAAAGCCTTGAAAATTAAACCCGGGCATCCCCAGAAGCTTCTTCATCCCCAGGGCAACCATCAAATCCAGAATAAAACGGGTCACAATAAGCGCACAAAATACTGAGGCACAAATACCGATTGCCAGGGTGGTCCCGAATCCCTTTACCGGACCCGTTCCGAGGTTAATCAAAATAATCGCAGTGATTAAAGTCGTCACATTCGCATCCACAATTGTGGAAAAGGCCTTATCGAAGCCCCCTTGGACCGCTGCTTTGATACTCTTGCCAAGTTTCAGCTCCTCGCGCATCCGCTCGAAAATCAGGATATTGGCGTCGACACCCATCCCCAGCGTGAGCACCAGGGCTGCCACTCCGGGTAAGGTGACCGTAGCATTCAAGCTGGCGAGGATACCGAGCACGATGATGATGTTTGCCAACCCGGCAAAAACTGCCACCACCCCGCCGGCAAAGTAGTAGACGACCATGAAGATGACAACCGCCATAGCCCCATACAGGGAGGCGTTGACCGAAGCCTCGCGGGCATCTTCAGCCAGAGAGGGTCCAACCTCATACATCTCCGCAACCTCCAACGGAACATCCAGAGGGTTATTCAGCACGTTGGCCAAATCAATGGCATCCCGTTGATTGAATTCGCCACTAATCACCGCCCGGGAAGAAATCACTTCATTGACGGAAGGAGCGCTTTGAAGTTGTCCGTCCAGAACGATCGCCAGTTGGCCAGGCCCTCCAAACTGGCGGTTTTGCTCGGTCATCTGCCGTGTAATCCCCTCAAAGATGGAAGACCCCTCACCCGTAAATGAAAGCTGAACCTCAAATTGCCCGGAATCATTTTGCGCAGGATAAGAGCGTTCAATAATATCCCCCGTCGCCTCAGGCAGGCGTTTGATCAGGTAATAGGATTCGTAAATTTCGCCTGTTCGCCGATCCTCACGCTCCAACGCCAGGATCTCGAATCCACTGGGAATCTGGTCTGCTGGCATCTCCGGGGAAACAACCGGCGTCTGCCGGTTGACCAAGCGGAACTCCAGGCGAGCTGGTTTCGAAATGGTATCAATGATTTCCGGGTTGTCCCTGGTGGAGAGTCCGGGCATCTGAACTTCCACCCGGCCCTCACCGGCAGAACGAATGATGGGCTCAGCCACCCCGGACCCGTCTAGACGTTGACGTAAGATGGAGATAACCTTGGTCAGCTGCTCCTCTTGTTCGAAGGAGGGAAGTTCCCTGAAGTTCGGGTCCGCAATGCTGAAAGTGACTGATATTCCCCCCATCAGGTCCAGGCCACGCTTAATGTTGCCCTTCGACCGCTTCAACACCTCGTTGATCAGGATATCGTTTCGCTTAACCCGGTTTTTAACATCGATTACATTGATGTGTGGAAAAAATACCTGGTAATCCACATCTCCTTCACGACCCAATTGGCGAAACGCCATAAAGAGAGAGGGGGCCTCCCCGGAGTCGACCATGGTCTCCGCCTCGGCATAAAGATCATTAAAGGCATCCGTTTCTGCCGTTACTTCCTCCAATATATAGCTATCAAAGGGCGTATCATCAGTGGGAATAATATTTAACAGGGCCCAAGCCAATACGGCTACGGTAAGCACCAACTTCCAAAGGATGTTTCCTGACATGGTTTTGTTCTACAATTACCGGGGTTCTTGATCACCGGGGAGAGTTTAGGACGCCGATCCCCCGCTGACTTTAGTAGAAATGAAATTCCGATTTAATTCTACCTTGGTGTTATCCGCGATTTTAACCGTCACGCGGTCCTCTTTTACGCTGGTGACTTCACCGTAAATTCCTCCTGAGGTCATTACGGTATCCCCGCGCTGCAGGGCCTTGATCATGGCCTCGTGTGCTTTCTGCTTTTTCCGCTGAGGAGCGATCAGGAGAAACCACATCCCGGCAAAAAGCAGGATGAAGGGCAGCATCTGCATAAGCCCATTTGCCGCGCTGGGAGGGGCCGGAGGCTGGGATGCCTGGGCCAGGAAAATTAGAATATCGGGAAGGACTACCATGTTGTGAAAAGATGGAAAACGGGCTAGCCAAGAGAGGTTTCCCTCAAATGGCAAGGCGAATTAAGAGTTTCACCTCAGAGGGAAACGTTTCGCTTTCCAGGGTTCCCCCCGCGCGCGATTTTCATCCGGAGAAACAACCCGTTTTTCAAGCCTTTGCCGGTTTTGCAGCCGGACCGGGTTACGAATTCGGACCTAAACCAGTTCGCCGTATTGCCCGGCATCCAACAGGTCTGCATTCGAACCACTTTCCGGCAGCTTTACCTTCAAAATCCATCCCTCCCCGTAAGGGTCCTGGTTTACGGCCTCGGGGGCCTCATCCAGGGCCGCATTGACCTCGAGAACTTCTGCATCCATTGGCATAAACAGGTCGGAGGCCGCTTTGACCGACTCCACCACACCAAAGGTGTCGCCTGCCTGGTAGGCTGACCCGGGAGAGGGTAACTCTACATAGGTAATATCTCCCAGGCTTTGTTGAGCGTAATCGGTAATACCTACCGTCCCAGTTCCATCGCCATTATCGCGGATCCACTCGTGATCTTTTGTATATTTCAGGTCAGCAGGAATATTCGACATAATCTCAATGAATCCAAATCCCGGGCAAAAACAAGGTCAATTAAAGGTGGAGCGGCGGCTTTTTAATCTGAAGCGGCAACCGATTCCCTCGCAGATCCAGGGTAAGATCACCAGACTCCAGAGCCCCCGCCTGAATCAAAGCAGACCCGATCGGTTTTCCAATCACGGGTGAATGTGTTCCGGACAGCACCCGACCCACGACCTGGTCCTGACTCATGACCTCGCTTCCCTGACGGCCGATCCGGCGCCCCTCCAGGGAAAAATATACGACTTTCTCCGGAATTCCCTCGGTTTTCTCCTCCTGGAGCGGAGCCTTCCCAAGAAAATCCACCGCTTTCTTAAACTTAACGGTCCACCCGATGCCCCCGCGCAGCGGATTGATACGTTCCGAAATCTCATGCCCATAAAGGGGATACCCGGCTTCTAATCGTAGACTGTCTCTCGCGCCAAGTCCGGCCAGCTTAAGACCAACCGGTGCACCCGCCGTTAAGATGGCCTGCGCCAGGACCGGCCCATCATTCCAATGACAGAAGATTTCCACCCCGGCCTCCCCCGTGTAACCGGTCCGCGCCACACGTACCCTTATTCCCTGGATCTTGGATTCCAGGGTGAAAAAGCGGCCCAGATCCCCTCCCCCCTCAACTTTCAGGAGATCGAGAATGGCTTCAGCCTTTGGCCCCTGCAACGCCAACAGGGCATAGTCGGACGACACATTCTTCAGCTCACAATCAAAGGGCTCCGCGACTTCCTCCATCCAACGGTAGTCTTTTTCTATATTGCTTGCATTAATGACGAGCAGGTAGGCCGTCTCCCCGACACGATAAATGATCAAGTCATCAACGACTCCTCCATCCCCATAGCACATGGGGGTGTACAAACCCTGGCTCAGGGAAAGCTTGGAAACATCATTCGTCACCAGGGTATCCAGGAATCGCTGGGCTCCAGGACCTTCAACCGTCACCTCGCCCATATGACTTACATCAAACAGACCGGCGGCCTGCCGCACCGCCAGGTGCTCCTCAATGATTCCGGTATACTGGACAGGCATATCCCATCCTCCAAACGGCACAAAGCGGGCTCCATGTTCGGCATGAAACGCGTGGAGAGAAGTTTCTTGAAGATCAGACATCAGACTAAAGGCAAGGGGATGAACTTATCTATCCTTTCGAGTTAATGAGGTGTCAACCTCCTGGTCAATGGCAGCGGAGAAGCTGGTCTCCCTACCACCCCCCCAAAAAAGCTTCCAGAGGAGGTTGCAGAATCCAAGGCTCAGAACAGGCCCTTTCGTTACACGGGCCCCGCACCTTAGATTGAAATCATGCCCCATTCCTGATCACAATCTTCCCGAATTGGTCACTCTGATGCAGCCTGGCTAACCCGCGATTGGCTTCCAACAAAGGGATAGTTTCATCGATGAGCGGTCGAATTTGGTGCAAGGACACAAAATCCATCATCGCTTTAAAGTCCCGCGGCGAACCCATCGTCGAGCCAACTAGGCTGAGTTGCTTCCAGAACACTTTGAATAAATCTAATTGGGGAGGAGCCCCTGCAGTTGAACCAAAATTCACCATTCGCCCGCCGGGAGCAAGAAGCTGGATGAGATCCGAATAGCCCGAACCTCCGGCGCTATCCAGGATTAACGAGGGGGCTCCCATCTGCTCCTTTGCAGCATTTATCCATTCACTATCCAGATAATTGAAACCGCCCCTGGCACCCGCCTGCTCAGCTCTGGCCAACTTGCCCCCGGATGAGCTGGTGACCCAGACTTCTGCCCCATGTGCCAAAGCCATTTGCATCCCGAGCAAGGCGACCCCCCCACCCACTCCTGTAATCAGAACCGTATGCCCGGGCATTAACTCCCCCTTCACAAACAGAGCTCGGTAGGCCGTCGTCCCGCCCACCGGAAGACAAGCGGTCTCCTCCATGGTGAGGTACTCAGGTTTCGGGTACAACTGAATGGCGTCCACCAATACTTTTTCGGCCAGGGTTCCATCCCTGGGCATTCCCAGAACTTGAAAATCCCTCCCCTGAGCGGCTTCCGATGCCCCCCAACCAATCCCGGCATCCACAATCACAGGCTGACCAATCCAGGCGGGGTCCACCCCCTCGCCGACGGTCTCGACCACACCAGATCCATCCGACCCGAGAACCGCAGGTAAACTTATCCCCGGATACAGCCCTTGGGTGATCCAGTAATCCCTCCGATTTAACGAGGCGGCCTCCAAACGAACCACTGCCTGACCCTCATCCGGGACAGGATCTGGCCAATTCTCCTGAGTTAGTGGTGCTTTTAATGATCGCAGAACTTGTGCTAACATGCCCTAAGCCTAGGCCAAGCCGATTCCCGGGGCCAGATTTCCTTTCCATAATAAGTACCCTCACTCTCAATCCCTAAACGCACTCTGCCAGAAGCCTGGGTGAGGGGGGGGTGCTCGATCATCCACTATCGACTATCCCATATCCACCCACCATGCTGTCCTCATGCGTTTGTTTCTCATCTCAGTCATCTTCGGCATAATAGGCACTACGGGCATGGCGACGGCCCAAGCGCTACGTATCGAACACAATGAAAATCGGGGCTTCATCGAGGTCTTCAATGGATCCAATCCGGTACTCCGCTACCATATCCGCCCATTACCCACGCCAGGTGATGTGGATTCCCTCTATACCGCAAGTGGCTTCATTCATCCTCTCTACAGCCCATCTGGCAAGATACTGACTGACGCCTACCCCGCTGGCCACTCTCATCAACATGCCCTCTTTAATGCCTGGACCCGGACCCAGTTCAAAAATTCCAGAGTGGATTTCTGGAATGCCCATAGGGGAGAAGGATTTACGGAGCATTACCAATTTCTTGGATTTATGGAAGATGGTCCCAAACAGGGCTTCAAGATCCGCCGAAGACAAGTCAGCCGGGAACACGGCCCAGCCCTCATCGAAACCTGGGACGTATGGATCGATCCTCAAACGGATCCGTTTATCATCGATTTTATAATCACGCAGAAACTCGCCACCGGGGTCGCCCTTGAAGTTGAGGAATATCATTATGGTGGATTCGCCGTCCGCGGCTCCGCCCGATGGAATCCAGATGACGACAACCAATACCGGACTCCCTTCCAAATCCTGTCCCCGGAAACCGACGATCGGGAAGCCGCCAACCATACCCGCCCCCGCTGGTTCTGTATCTACGGAAATCTGGAAGGTGCAACGGCCGGCTTAGCCGTGCTCGATCACCATGAGAACTTTCGCTTCCCCCAGCCCATTCGGATTCACCCCAGGATGCCCTACTTTGTAATGACCCCACCGGTATTGGGAGCATTTACGCTAGAGCCCGGCTTCCAACTGGTTTCCCGATACCGGGTTGTATTGTTCGATGGCGAACCCCAAGCCCCACAAGTAGAGCAGTGGTTTCAAGACTTTAATACTGCGCAGGAATAGCACATCGAGCCCGACCTCGGTCGCAGCTGAATCTAATCTTCGCTCTACAAATCGGTTCTTAAGATCAAACCCGGCAGAGCCCCGACCGCTTGACCCACCAGTGTGTCTTAGGAAATTTTAGGCAGCGAATACGGTTTCCGGAACGTAGGGGTGGCAATTGATTCCAGCAATGCCATCTGACTCCGATCATCGGCGCTCGGTTTTCCGTGCTTATCCAGATCCAGCCAGGTGCCGAGGGTAAGTGGATTCCCATCCATCCCAAGATCAATCCCGTTAGCTTCGAGATTTCCTATAAGAGACGCGAGCGCCTCCTGCCCATGGGCAAAATCACCAATCGATTCCTGCACCTCAGCAACTGATGCAGCGTGTCCGATCCGATACGATAAGTTCGAAAGGGTACACAGATCTCCGGAGAGGACGCCTCCCTTCACATCGGCCTTCAACAGACTACGGTCCCGCTTCCGAATAGCATCCAGAAAGTTTTGCTGGTGGGTGCGACCGCCGTCTCCGGGATAGTCTTCAAGTCGATTGCCGTCCAAGTCAAAGAGCGACCCGCGGCCGCGACCGCCCATGAAGTATCCATGCTCACACTGGATGACATTGGTCATCCGGCGCCCGAGGAGATTGGCGGGGTAATCCACACCGGCTTTCATCGGAAGGTTACGGACTTCGATCATCACCGGGACCTCGTCATAATCGAGCAGGGCCAGATGCATATTGGGGGTCTCCCCGTCGTCATTCCAGGCATAACGCCCACCCAGGCTCATGACCCGCCTGGGGTATGTGTCGATGCCCAAAGCGTAAATGCAATCATCCATCTGGTGCACGCCTGAGTTCCCAAGCTCACCATCCCCGCACTTCCATTGCCAGTGCCAATCATAATGTAACTGGACACGATTGAGTGGAGTCAGGGCTGCCGGCCCTGTCCATAAGTCGTAGTCCAGCGTGGCTGGCACGGCGCGGGGACCATTTATTTTTCCAATGGAATCACGCGTCCGATACCACACCCCGTGAGCCCAGAGAATCTTTCCTAACTTGCCGTCGGCAAGCGAATTCAGGCCGGCCCGAAATCCATCGTCGGAACGATTCTGCGTTCCCGCCTGAACGATGCGGCCATATCGATCGGCAGCTTTCAGAAGGACCGCTCCCTCCACTACATTGTGGGTTACCGGCTTTTCCACATAGACGTCCTTGCCGGCCTGACAGGCCCAGATCGCCATCAAGCTGTGCCAGTGGTTGGGCGTAGCAATGACCACCGCATCCACCTCATCATCTTCCATCAGCTTCCGGGCATCCAGATAAGTCTTAACGTGATGTTCCTGCTCCTTCAGCTTGGCAACCTCACGATCGAGGATAGCCTGGTCCGGATCGCAAATTGCCATGACGCGGCAATCGCTCAACTCCATAAAGTCTCGGATGTGGCTGGAGCCCTTGCCCCGACAACCCACCACAGCCACATTGATGGCCTCATTGGCCCCTTTGGGCCTGGCCCAGGTGGATGTCGTAGAACCGAGGACGCTGGTCCCGATTCCGGCTGCTAAAGTAGATTTCAGGAAGGTGCGACGGGGTAAAGGTTTCATAATCTAACACGTGTTGTAGGCACTCTTATTTTCGAGGGCAATCGCCAATTCAAGGGATTTGTTAAACCGTTAAATGTTCCCTGAATACTTCAATGGAGGAAAGGAACCTCTCAAACGACCTAAGTCCAGACCCCAATCAACGGAAGGTGGTGGAGATGGCACAACAATTCCTTCCTGCTTTCCTCCCTTCCTTAAAAATCCTTTTCCAGATCTCAATGGATAGAACGAAGAGGGGAAAAGGAAAGAGCGCCCGCGGCAGGGCTCTTAAGGCGTTATCATTCTCAGCAGGGACAAGGGCTGACTCACTCAATACGTTGCAAGACCAGGCCGCGCCACCGACCCCGGGAGAAGGCGGTGCCATCCCCTTCCGGAATTTTCCCATTGGTCACCGCATTTGACCCCACAGTCAACCGATCCCCTTCTTTCAGGCTTACCCCTTCCATCAAAAAATAAGACTCTGCGTAATCCGTAGAAGTTTCCGGATTCTTAAAGGACCCGATTACCTCGCCGTTTAGCTTCACCTCGTAGTCTGATTCACCGTCGGTCTCGGCCAGGGTCACCAGGATCAGGTCAAAGGTGTTCTCCCGCTTAAACGGGTATTCATAATCAGCGTAAGCCATCCGATTGCGCAGCTCCGGCTTTGCAGCATTGATCGCAAGGACATTCCTGCCTTTGTCATGGTAATAGGGTACCGCTCCACGGGGCGTAAACTGCTCGCTGGCATGAAAAATACGAGAGTAGTGATCAATCCCTACGAAGGTGGTTTTCTCTGGAATCGGTTTCGGCATCCGAAAGGTCGGTGCAATCGACTCCCCCTCCGGCACGAAAGTGGGATCGGACGTCAGGATAAACGTATCCAGTTCGAATCCATCCTCCCGCATGGAAACTAGAATCGTATGCATGCCCGGGCTGTCGATATCGAGCCAGAGCGTCAACGGCTCCCCACAATGGTTGTCGGGGCGTCGCTGAGCAGAGGACCAGGTCCATTGATGTTTACCTTCACACAGCTGCAAACGCTGTCCGCTTTCAGGCCAGGTCCCATTCAGACCAAAATGGGCACCATTATCCTCGGTCCCCGTACTGAATGCCCGCCCCCAAATGAAATACCGCCCCGGATTGTGAAAATAGACCGGGTAAGCCAACACCGCCATCTTTCCAGGGGTGTTCGTAAAATTTTCATTTTGCACCAGGGGCTCATCATGATTGGTTCGGGTATCAGGCAGGATTTCGATATACTGCCCGCCGCGGGCCCCCGCGACATGAGGGGTATCCACATCCGCAAAGTTGGGCAGTTCGGTAGTCTCCGAAACCACAAACCACCGCCGGACATCATCCAAAGCCTGGTTTGCAAAGTGTTCCGCTTCCACCGAAACCAACCCATCCTGTTCTTCATATAGATACCCAAACGCAACCGATAAGACCAAAGGGGAACACAACACAATTAGAGGGAAGACTCGCATACTTCCACCATGGCAGATTCCCCCCGAAAGGGCACCCCCGATCTTCATGACCGTTCGCTTCCCTCTCCCCTTACACTTACCCATCATCCTGCTCCTGATGCTGCACGCCATAGTTCACACAATGCCCTTCCATCGTAGGGCCCGTTGCTCGCAACGCGGCTTTCCCAATAAATGGGTTTGGGTCGCTCACCCCGTAACCCGCATCTTTAACCAGCAGGAGAACCCCTCGACCTGTCACGCCGAGAGCCATGGCATCTGATCGGATCGTGGGATGAAAAGTGCCACCATGATCGTGGCGAAGGCGGAAGCCTCGGCGAGAAGGGCATGCAGAAGCCCTATCGACTATCCAACGCCCTGCCCCGCGCGGGGGCACCCAGAACCTTGGATCGCACCGCTGAGCTCTCAGATTTAAAACCGCATCGTCAGGGCAACCGCTCCGACCAGGGATGGATCATAGTCTTCACTGGCCACGCGATCTCCATTGGAATCATCCAGGATTAACTGCCCCCCGACTACGGTGCCCATGTAAAGGTCCAGGGTTGAGCCTTCGTTCAAATTATAGGTCCCACGACCAAACAAAACGGCCCCTTGATTCTCGCCATAGCCTTCAGGAGCCAGACCATTATCATCTAGAACAAACCGGTCCGTCCGATAACCCCCACCAAATCCAAATTCCCACTTGTCGATCCCGGAGTAAACCACCTCCAGGCCCGCAGCCCCACTGGGACCGGGTCGGAACGGATTAGACAGGCGCCAGTTATCCGCAAATTCCCAGTATACAAAAATCACGGGAAATCCGGTCGAATCCTCCAACCCGCCAAAATAGGCACCCCCCAAGCCAAGAGCCAGCTTCGGGTTGAACGCCTTCACATAGCCGGCAATCCCTCCCCAGCGCAGGCTACTGCCCCAATCCGCATCCGCTTCTTTTGAAAATTGGAATCCGGGCAGGAAGAATAAATACTGGGTCCGATTCAGCGAATGGCGATAGACCACGTCGATATCCACGGTCTGAATTTGTCCCCATGGTTCGGGATTTATAATCGGATTCGAGATTTCTGACTTAAAATTATAGTCCGCCAGGGAATAGCCCACATCAAACCCAATCGAGTGACCACTCTGCAACCCCCAGGTGGCTCCACCCTCTATCCCAAAACGTTGGATGCCAACCTCTCCTCCGCTTTCCAATTCGGCGTCCCCTTGGTAGATGTAGACCAACTCAAGGGAAGTGTTGACCTCACCCGGCTTCATCGGAGGCCCCATTTGTGCGGAGGCGACCGTAATCATCGTGACTGCAATCGAAATTGAGCAAATAAATGTCTTCATAATTTGGATAGATCACACCATCAACAGGAGTGAATCGTTGTCAAACGCCGTGGTGATTTATCTTACTACCTTCCTATCCCTCATAGCATCATCAAGTTCCGGAATTCCCTCAACAAGACCACGGACCCAAGCATCCGGGAACCCGGCTTCTCCGTGAGCTGCGCCAAGGATCGCGCCCAGAACTGCCCCCCGGTATGCATTATCTCCTCCGGACATCGTATTTTCAATAAGGGCCTGGCGAGGATCATCCGCATACTTAAGCAGCAGGTAGAGAACAGCCGGAACTGAGTTTTCCACGTAACAGACCGTCGAGAAATACCGGAGCAGCACTGCCCGCGTTGGCTTCTCCAATAAGCGCTCGAACGAATGCTGATAAAACGGACTGCCCTGACGACGCATCCGCTCCAGCAAGGTCTCGCGCAGATCAGACCCTTCATAGAGCGCCGCTACCAGGTCGATAATCACCTCGCTGGCCGCCGCCATCTTTTTCCCCGGATGGGTCAAAGCCAACCGCTCCCGGATAGCTGGGCGGGCTTTCTCGAGATCCGCCCCATACCAGGCCAACAGCGGCAAAATGAAGACCAGGCCCCCGATGTGCTTCTCGTCTTTAGCGCACTTCACTGGATCTTTGCCCCGGGCATAACTGTGGAAAAAGTTCCGGTGATACTCCTCCAGATAGGTGTCCCGGTGAGATTCAGGATCCAACATGAACTCGATATAACGTTTTACAAAATCGTCCCGATCCCATCCGCCATTCGCCTCCAACGATGCCCACAACAACCGATTCAGTTTTAAATTCAGAGTGTTCTCTCCCGCTTTCAGAAACTGATGATAATGCACCCCACGCTGCCCCCAGTATTTCGCCTGCTCATGCAGAATATCCCCTTTTGCATTCAGAGGCTCATAATGCGACCGCCACAAAATGCTCCCACTGTGCGGATGCTTCGGAGACAGGTAATCGTCCACCTCTCCATATTCACGAGCCAATGCCTCCTGATCATAATACCAATGCACCGGCATGGCCAGGGCATCCCCAATAAAAGAACCGGCCAGCAGTCCCCGCCGCCGCTCCCCAAGGCTCAATCCAGCTATCATACAGAACCCTATCCACTCCCGCTTATCCCGCAACGCCTCCCATGCGTTTTCTCCCCCCCTCAGTGTCAATACGCAGTGTATATACACTACGTATTGACACTGATCGCGGAATAAGGGTTTAGGGGAAAATAAGGCGACGGAGGCTAGACGGAGGCCTTGCGCTTCTCCTCTTTACGGCGCGCGTTGGCGTCGAGGATGCGTTTGCGGATTCTGAGGAATTGTGGTGTGGCTTCGACCAGCTCGTCGGACTCGATGTACTCGATGGCGCGCTCCAGGCTGAACTTGATGGGGGGAGCAAGGATGGCGTTGTCGTCTTTTCCAGCAGACCGCATGTTGTCGAGCTGCTTGGCCTTTGTTGGGTTCACCGGCAAATCCATCTTCCGTGGATTTTCCCCCACGACCATACCCGGGTAGACTTCATCTCCCGGACCGATGAAGAGCTTTCCACGCTCCTGGAGGTTGTTGAGAGCATAGGGTAAGGATTTGCCAGTGTCCATCGACACCAACGTCCCCGTGGTCCGGGTGGAAAATTCTTCCGCAAAGGGTCGATACTCCAGGAAGAGGTGACTGAAAACCCCTTCCCCACTGGTCGCATTGACCAGGTCGATTTCAAACCCGATTAATCCACGGGTAGGCACTTCAGCCTCGAGGGTAACATTGCCATGGGGATGGTGCGTCAGGTTGGTAATTTTGGCTTTCCGGCGGGACAGGTTTTCCATGATGCCGCCCAACTGATCACCCCCGACCTCAACCCAGAGCTGCTCGAAAGGTTCACAACGCTTTCCTTCGATTTCCTGGTAAATTACACTGGGCCGCGACACGAGAACCTCGTAACCTTCCCGGCGCATGGTTTCCACCAGAACCGCAATCTGCATCGCGCCACGGGCGCTCACCACGTAGGTGTTACTGTCGGGCCCGTCCTCAACCAGGATCGAAATATTCGATTTCATCTCCCGGAACAGGCGCTCGCGGATCTGGCGGGTAGTCACCTTCTTCCCGTCACGTCCGCCAAACGGTCCGTTATTGACCGAAAACTCCATCTGGACCGTAGGGGGATCGATCTCTACAAAGGGAAGCGCTTTCGCCTCCGCCGAAGCCGCCAGGGTCTCCCCGATATCCATCTCCTCCATACCGGAAATTCCCACAATATCGCCTGCAGTCGCTTCATCGGCATCGTTGGTTTGCAATCCGCTATAAGTGAATAGCTTCGTCACCTTAAATCGCGAAGTGGACCCATCTTTCCGCAAGGCGTGTAGGCTATCCCCCTGCTTAATGGTTCCACTCAGGATGCGCCCCACCGCGACGCGGCCGACAAAGTCATTCCACTCGATATTGCTCACCAACATACGAAAGTCCCCCTCCTCAACCAGCGGGGCAGGGACATGCTCCAATACCGTTTCAAACAAAGGATCCATATTGGTTCGAGGACCATCCAGTTCACGATCAGCCCAACCCTGCTTGGCACTTCCATAGAGGAAGGGAGCGTTGAACTGGTCTTCCGTTGCCTCCAGTTCGAGGAACAACTCCAGCACCTGGTCGTGCACCTTGTCCGGGTCCGAATTTTCACGGTCGATCTTGTTCACCACCACGACCGGATGCAGGCCATGGGAAAGCGCTTTTTTCAGAACAAACCGTGTTTGGGCCTGGGCACCCTCGTAGGCATCTACCAGTAATAGGACACCATCCACCATCTTCATCACCCGCTCCACTTCCGCCCCAAAATCGGCGTGACCAGGGGTATCGACAATGTTGATAATATTATCTTTCCAAATAATGGAGGTATTTTTCGCTCGGATCGTGATCCCTTTTTCCCGCTCCAGGTCCATGGAGTCCATCACGCGATCTTCCACCGTCTGGTTTTCGCGGAAGGCTCCACTTTGCTTCAACAACTGGTCCACCAGCGTGGTTTTGCCGTGATCAACGTGAGCAATTATTGCGATGTTTCGGATGTTTGTCGGCTCCATGGTCAGTCTGGGAAAGGAGCCAACATGGCAGTTCCCCGATAAAAAGCCAGCCGAATATCAAAACTCGTGCACGGGCTTCTCAGGAATCCCGGAAACCCGCCTCCCATCAAACCGCGGGGCGATGATGATCGGCTCCTTCGACAGTTCCAGGGGAATCGGTTCGGCTACTGTCAACGCCCCTACAGGAATTTTTACCTTTTCGTAAAATGTCCACGGCATCCCCCCCTCGGTCGAAGTTCGATCCTTGAACAGAAGATGAAAGCGTTCCTCATCCATGTCGACGGTGCCGATGTAATAGAGCGGAAGGGGCTCGTTTAACAACTGCTTGATCGTCTCCAATTCCACGAGCCGGACCTGCATAACGAGAAACTCCACGTCGATCTCCACGGACTGTTCCCCGGACCCCTTTACCAGGACCGGAAACAAGAACAGAGCGAGGAGAACTTTGCCTGGGTGAATCTTCATACCGATTAAACGACTGAGGATGCCGAGGTTTGCCAGCTTCCGGGTGGATCCTGCGGTCTCCTATGTATGGGCTGCGGAAAGCCCTTACCCACACCATCCGAGGGGAGGGAATCCCAGCCTCGGGGAAACATGAATTACTCAAGACCTTCCAGATACTGCCTGACCAATTCCAGGTCAGGCTTCCGGTCTTCAGGGAACTCAAAGGGAAAAAGATACCAGGTTTCCGTATAAGAAATCGACTCGCCCGGTTCCACCCACTCCCATGGGCCAATCGGCTCAAGCTCCACAATTTCCTCCTTATAATACCAAATGGAAGCCGTGGCCGCTGTCATTTCTCCATAAACCTTATCCGGGTAGACAGGGAAGGTTTTAATAAAAAGCAGATTGTTTGGCGCAGCATAGGCCATCCAGCCATCCATCGGATCCATCTCAAATTTGGGCCGCTCAGGAGCCTTATAAATCTCCAGAATACCATCCCGCTTGCGGACTGACGGATCCTCCGGATTAAAGTCGACCACCTTTCCTGGCCCATGAACCACATACCCTTTTGGAAAACGAGTCATCGGGTTGACGGGCCACATCGCTACTCCGTTACCCACCGCAAATGTGCGACTCCAATGAGAGATTCGTTTCCGCTCCCCGCTCTCATTGGTCATCACCTGCTTACAGATCAACTGCGTTCCCGAGTCTGCCAACTCAAATTCCCGGGATACCCGCACCCCCCAATCGGGATCGGCAGGCCCAATCAGCAGTACCTTCCGTTCTCCCAGAATCTTCACTTCATAAGCACCCAGCCAGGAGGCCCGACTGCGTGGCACAAACTTCGGAGGTCCCACATCAAAGCGACCGGCTGAAGGTCCAAAATGCCGGTGGTCTATCTGTCCGGGGGGTAACCCATTATCCCTTGGATCGATAAAGAGAATATTGGCTCCATTGATCTCGTATCGCAGCACGCGTCCACCCCGACTGGGTTCCAACACCACGCGGACCGTATCATTTCTTATTTCAATACAATCCTCGTAGCCATCACTGGAGATGATTTCGGCTCCTTGAGCAGACAGGCCAAGTCCTCCAAGGCTCAGCAGGCAAAAAAGCAAACGGTGCATTCCATGAGTGTTGGCAAAAAGCCAAACACGGACAAACGTAATTTAGTGGACCGTTCAAGCAAGGAATCCCACGGGCCAGGAAGTCACCGATGGATCGAAAAAATACTTCACATTGGGAAAGACCGTGTCCATCTCCCCCGGAGTCACGCCGAACCAAGCCGCCATCTCAGCGTAGTATTCATCCACAGAGGTGGTCGGAATCAGGCGGCCGCGCCCGGCATCCAATTCACTTTTTAAATGAAGCAGCGGATAGTCACCGTAAATCCGCCCTCCAGAGACCGGTCCCCCCATGACAAAGTGGTTTCCTCCCCACCCATGATCAGTGCCCGCCCCATTGGTTGTCAGAGTGCGACCAAAGTCTGAGGCCGAAAAGAGGATCACCTGGTCTTCCATGCCCAACTCTTTCAACGCCGTCCAAAAGGCGCCCACGCTGGCATCAATATCCGACAGCAATCCGGCCTGGTTTTCCAGAACTTCACTGTGATTGTCAAATCCACCTTTGCTCACGAAAAATGTATGCCGGCGAGCGCCCAGCGCCTCATGGCCCGCCAGGCTTTTCGCTACCATTCTCAGCTGGCGGCCTAATTTTGAGTTGGGAAACTCAGTCGAAAGTTCAATCGGATCAACGACTCGACCAAACAGATCAGCGGCATCAATAGCGTCTTGAGTTTTATCTACATAAGTTTGTTGAAACAAATGGGAGTAGTCTTGCCGGAGCATTTCTACTATAGCCACTTTGGCGATAGGATCCTCCATCAATTCCAGGGAGGGTGCACCCCGGGTAGAGGCGGCATAAGGAAAGGTGGCCTTACCCGTTTGAAACACATTTGTGCCGGCAAAGGAGATGCTCATCGAAACCGTCTGGTCCAGGTTCATGGAGTGGATCAGATCTGCCGTCCGTCCGCCCCACCCGCCCGGGCTGGCTCCCCGAACCTGGGGCATTACGGTCTGCCAGTGCATTTGCTGGTCGGAATGGCTGAACAGGCCTTTCGGCAGATAAGACTTCGCCTTGTAGTCGGTAAGCGTGGTAGGCCGAATCAGGGTCCCAGTATTCGCAACAAAGCCCAACTTTCCTTCAGCGTAAATGTCCCGAATATTCGAAAAGCTCGGATGTAGTGAAAAATCTACGACGCCTTGACCATCCGTCGTAATGGCCAAAGAAGAATCAATATCGAGGGCTATCGCATCCCGTGTGTTCTGATATACGGCGTAAGCCTCGCTTTCCCGCGGGAACAACATGTTAAACGAGTCATTTCCTCCATACATAAACAGGCACACCAAAGCCTTGTAATCCGTTCCCGGCTCCAAGCTCTGGGCGGCTGCGGTGGACGCCATCCGCAAATTGAGCAAGGTGGAGAAGAACGCTCCAGCCCCCAGCGCCTTGCAGGGAGCCTCCCCCAGGAACTGTCGTCGATTCAGGGTCCTTTGCTTGTGGACGGCCATTATAACAGGATGTTAAACTCCGGGGTGAAGGTCATGAGGGATACCGCCAACCTGACGCGCGCCATTAAATCCCCCTCCGTTTGAGCCAGTAAGGCCTCGTGGATGGTCTCCCGGTTTTCGGCGGTTAAACTGCCCCGCGTAAGAATAACATTCAGGTGGTCTAAAAGGGCATCTATGTCCTCAGCGATCTCCAGTTCATCGGTGTAGATTAGCCCACCTGCAGAATTTCTGCCAGATTGATTGATCGGAGAGACCAGACCATCGTAAATCAAGGTATAGAACACATTGGCAGAAGCAACCGCTGACGTGTCGTCCACGATCTGAAACTCCGGAGAAGCCAAGCCGCGTTCGGTAATGACGCCGGGAGCCTGGTACTCCGGTTGGTAGAAGTTAAAAACACTAGGGGAACGGTAAGGAAACTGCATAAGCTCCTCTTCCAGGTTCTGGATGCGATATAATCCATCCGCTCTATAACTCACTAAACCAAAGGCTCGGCAAAGGTGAGTGAACCGCAGGATAGGTTCACGCATTTCTCCGGTAGAATCATCGGAGATCAGGCGAAAATCTCGTGCTTCTTCATCCAGAAGTATAGCCGGGATAACCGCTCCCAAGTCACCCCGCACCCCCTGACCATTATCACCAAATACAGCGGCCACTCGTTCAATATACCCGGGGCTGGGATTTGAAGTGACCAGTCGCTGAATCAATTTCGAAGATATAAAGGGTCCCGTATTGGGATGATTAAATAAACAGTCCAGCAACAGGCCAACATCGGTCAGGGTATCGCCCCCGGCAGGAATGGTTGTTCCGTCCAATAACACCTTTTCTTCCGTATCGTGCCGGTTCTCGACCGTCCGCATGGGATCAATTCGGTTT
>JANQKZ010000059.1 GCA_028280845.1 Opitutales bacterium
GGTGAAATCCTTCATTATGCTCGATTCCGTCTCTCCCGCTTCCCTGAATTTAGGGCGCAAACGATTGCGGTCCTCATAGACACCCATACCCGGCCCCCCATGTAAAATCACATGTCGATTGCTGTCATAAAGGATTCCATAAACCGGCACTCCATCCTTGAGTAGCGCCAACGAAATGGCTGCCAGGGGCATTCCCATGGCAAAGTTATTGGTTCCGTCGATCGGGTCGAGCACCCAGGCATATTCGGCCTCCAGCTGCAGCACTTCGTCCAATGGATTGGACTCCTCGCTACAATAATCATCGTTGGGAAAGTGCATGCGCAAGGTGGCAAATATTTTCTCCGAGATGGCAAAATCTGCAAAAGTCACCCGCGTATCATCTTCCTTCCATTCACTCTTTACCTGACCAAATTGTTTGTGGAAGAAGTCGATCTGGTCTTCCACCGCCGCCTTCCCCGCATTGATGCGGTGTTTCAACGCTTCCCTGGCCGTGGGCCGCCCCGGTTTGCGGCGTGCTGACTGAGTGTTCTTCCGTGGCATAGGCGTGATGTTTAATGAATCCCCGCCGGGGACCAACTAGAAAAATCCGAAACTCGAAATCCAAAATCCAAAGCAATATTGAATGATCAAAATTCTAAATTCCTAATCCCGGTTCTGGTCATTTTGAATCCGGTTTTAGAGATTAGGATTTTCCAAAGAGATGACACGCTCGCTTGATGGCTGAGCCAGGCTTTCCACCTCGATTAAATTTTGCGTTGATTTCATCCACCGCCCGAACCAAGTCCCTCCGGCGCACGCGACCGTTGTGAAACAGCTCGGGTTGTACCTGGGTGTCATAGATATGCGAAAAGGAGACCCCCACCAACCGCAGGGGCACACGGCGGGTCCACAACTTGCGCAACATGGGCCGAACCCAGGGATAAAAATCATCTTCGAGATCAGCGGGCTCCTGCATACTGCGCTGATGAGTGGTATCCACCATGTCATTGTAGCGTATCCGGAGCGTCAGGGTGCGGGCTTGTTTCTTGTCTTTACGAATCTTGGGGAGTAACTCGTCGATCATTCCCTTCGCAATGCGAACCACCTGCTCAAAATCCCCGATATCCTCTTGGAAGGTCTGTTGATGCCCATAGCTCTTGGCATCTCCCCGCCCGAGCGATAAAGGGGTATGGTCTACGCCCCGGGCACGATTCAGAACATGATCCGTCATGCTGCCGAAGAAAGGTCTTAAGCCGTCGGCGCCAAGCCGTACGAGGTCCCCAATGGTCTTCACCCCGATCGCGGCGATACGACCGCCCATTGACGGGCCAATTCCGGGCATCCGGCGCACCGGCAAGGGACTGAGAAAGGCCTGTTCAGCACCGGGGGGAACCATGACAAAGCCATGTGGCTTACGGAGCTTACTGGCCACGTTGGAGACCAGCTTGTTACCGGCGACACCGGTAGACACTGTAATCTTCATCCAGCGTAGAATCTCGTCGTCCAGTTGATGGACGCGGTGCGCAATCTGTCGATAGCGGCCCCGGAGCGCGGCCCCGCCAGGTCCCCGCCGGTCAATTCCCTTCCAGGAATCCACGCCAAGCTCAGGCCAACCTGCCGTGCTCATGTAGCCTTCGTCGATCGAGCTCCTCTCGACCATGGGTGTGATGTTCTCGCAGAGCCCGAAAATGTTGTCACTGAACTCCTCGTAGAGCTCATATTGTCCGGGCACCACCGTGAGGTCCGGACACAGCTTAAGTGCCCGTTGGGTGGACATTGGCGTATAAATCCCCCGCGACCGCGCCTCGTACGATGCGGAGGCGATGATGCCACGCAGCAGCCCACCGACCGCCATGGGGATACCCCGCAAACGACGGTCCGCCGCCTGCTCCACCGAAGCGAAAAACGCATCGGCATCCAGATGGACAATCGGATGGTTCAGCACATGCATGGAAATCGTGACGGAAATATAGTATACATTTGTTTACTGTAATCAAGTCAATCCAAGAGCTGTTAGTTGTGTATCTGATTGGCGGGTTTCCTCACATACGGCCATTCACACCACCAAATCGCATCCAAGGAAAAACCCTTGCTCGTACTGTCCTAACCTATTATGGTTGAGGCACCTCTACACGAAACTTCTCGTTCTCCATCTCATATCCGGGATCGAGCACCAAGAATCCAACATCTCATACCTTTTCCCCATGCCAGACGTCCGACAAATCCTCTCTCGCAAAGGCAATCAAACCTGGTCCATCAGGCCGGATAACTCTGTTCTGGAGGCCCTGCGATTGATGGCCGAACACAATATAGGCTCGGTCCTCGTCAGCGATTACAGCGATACCCTGATCGGAATATTCTCCGAGCGGGATTACGCGCGCAAAGTCGTCTTAAAGGGGAAACGCTCAGCCGAAACTGAAGTGGGCGATGTGATGACCCGGGAGGTCGTCCGGATTTCACCCGATACCCAGATCGATGATTGTATGAAGCTCATGACGGACCAGCGTATCCGCCACCTCCCTGTCATGGATGAAGGGACGCTCGTTGGAGTGGTTTCAATCGGCGATGTCGTCCGCGCCATCATTACCAATCAGACCGCGATGATTCGTGACATGGAAAGCTACATCCATGGAGCTCCCGGGTCCTGAATTCAGGGAATTCCCAAACCTAAACTCTAAGTTAGTCTTTTTTGCGTAGTCCCAGACTTGGCGGAGTCCATAAGCATGTCGGATAGCCGCGACCCGAGTCACTCCTGTATTAACCGCCAGCAATTTCCTGAAGTCTGAATCCATTTCGAATTTGTTCAGGATTTCACAAATAAGCCCGACCGTTCCGATTTTCGTAGTAATTGATATAGGCCTGGTTCACGACTCGATTCCCCCCCTGGGTGGGATAGTTCCCGGTGAAGTACCAATCCCCTCTATGATTTGGACAGGACTTATGCAGGTTATCGATGGTCTGGTAGAGGATGACCAGTTCCCCAGCCCAATCGACATCCTTCGGGCGAACCAGTTCGGCGATCTTTTGTGAAATCTGCTCGGCCGTGAATTCATCATAGATCTGCTTCACATGGTTCTTCATGTCAGCCGGAGGTAGATTGGCCTGCGCCACGCATTGCTGGTATACCTCTTGGAGCATGTCGCCTTTTCCTGTTTCCTTCGTCAGGGCCACCGCGGCCTGGAACGCGATAAACTTGCCCAGTTCACTCATGTCGATTCCATAGCAGTCAGGGTAACGAATCTGGGGGGCCGTCGATGCAATCACGATACGTTTAGCCTGCGTTCGCATGAGCATCTTCAGAATGGATTTCTTTAAAGTGGTTCCACGAACAATGGAGTCATCAATACAGACCAGATTGTCGACCCCATCCTTAACCACCCCGTAGGTAATATCGTAGACGTGGGATACCATCTGGCTACGGTTCTTTTCCTGAGCGATAAAGGTCCGCAGTTTTATATCTTTATTGGCTACTTTCTCCCCTCGCGGCCAGTTATCCATGATCCACTCATCCACAAGCTCCTCGGTCAGCTCGCCTTTCTCATGGGCATCTATTACCATCTTTTTGACGTATTTACGCCGCAGCATGCGGAGCTCATCCAGAAGCCCGAAGTAAGCGGTTTCCGCTGTATTGGGAATATAACTGAGGACAGTGTTTTTTAGGTCGTGCTCTACCGACCAGAGGACTTGAGGCGCCAGGGCAGCTCCCAGCTGTTTCCGCTCTTTGTAGATATCGGCGTCATTCCCGCGTGAAAAATAAATACGCTCAAAGGTGCACTGAAAGGAGGATTTAGACGGCTCACAAAAGGGCGATTCCTGAATATGCCCATCCTTCTTAATGACCACAGCATGCCCGGGTTTTACCGGTTGGACTTCGGTAATCCGTTTTCCAAAGATGGTCATGAGGGGCACCCGCTCACTGGCAAAAGCAATCATCTCCTCGTCATGGAAATAGAAACAGGGCCGAATTCCGTTGGGGTCGCGGGCCACAAAGGTGTCTCCATTTCCTACTACGCCCGCAATGGTATAGCCTCCATCCCACTGCTTAGCCGATTCCTCCAACACCTTGAGCGGATCCAGTCGGCGGCTGATTTCATTTTGGATATCCATGCCGGCCAACCCCTTTTCACGAAGATCGTGGTAGAGGTCATCGTGCATTTCATCCAGGTGAAAGCCCAATTCTTCGAGAACAGTCTGGGTATCGGTATCGTAAATGGGGTGTTGGCCACGGCCGACGAGCACTTCGTTGAGCTCCTCGCCATTTGTCATATTGAAATTGCCCACCACCATGAGGTTTTTCGTGGGCCAGTTGCTCCTGCGGTAATACGGATGGCAGGCACTGGAAGAATAGGATCCACTCGTACCATAACGAAGGTGGCCGATCAGGATTTCCGCCCCGAAATTGAAGTTGTCTTTTGCGGTTTGGGCAAACTCCGGGTGAATGATCCCCCGTTGAACCATCTGATCATAATCCTTCAACTGTTCGCGGAATATCCGGGCGAGGGAATTTACCTTGGTACTGCGTTCACGAAACATGAAGGCGGACCCGGCGGGAACATCTAGTTTCAAAGCTCCGATGCCGGCTCCATCCTGGCCACGGTTGTGCTGTTTTTCCATCAGAAGAAACAACTTGTTAAACCCGAATAAGGGGCTTCCATATTTCTCCTGGTAATATTGAAGGGGCTTTAACAGGCGGATCAAAGCGACTCCGCATTCGTGTCCGATAAAATCACTCATTCAGCGAAAAATATGATAAAGCGACGCTCCCGCTTGGATGTCCAGCAGATAGTAGGAATGGATGTCCCTGGTCCGTCTGCTAGCTCAAGGTTCCGGGATGTGAGATTCGTGAATCGTGATGCGTATCGTGATCGACCAGGGAGGTTGAAGACCGTTGCCGGCTACCAAATCCATCCTCCCCTCTCCTCCTGTCCCGCAACTCGCCCCTGTATCTCGTGACTCCATAGGCAAATTCAGCAATCCTGCTTGCTTCCCCTGGCGGTCTCCCTCAAAAGAGGGCAAACGCCAGCATTCCCGAATGAGTATTTTTCGTGTTTTTGTCCACAAACGTCCTGAATTCGCCCTCCAGGAGGAGGCCTTGCTCGAAGATCTTCAGCATCAACTCCAAATCGATGGATTGACCGGGCTTCGTCTCTACCAGCGCTATGATGTGGGGGGAATCGAGTCCGAAGCCTGGGAACGGGCCAAAATCCAAATCCTGGCGGAGCCTCAGGTCGACACACTGGTAGAAGTTCTCCCCCAAGCCGGAACTACCTTCGCCGTCGAGTATTTGCCCGGCCAATTCGATCAACGGGCCGACAGCGCAGAACAGTGTATACGGATTGCTTCCCCGGGAACTCACCCGATTGTGAAACATGCCCTGGTTTACCAACTGGAAGGTGAATTGACCGAAGAAGCGGTTCAGGCAATCAAAGCCTATTTGATCAATCCGGTGGACTCCCGCGAGGCATCGCTGGCTCCCAGGGATAGCCTGGAAAGCGAACTCCCTCCCCCCGCTCCCGTAAAGCGCTTGGACGGGTTCCGTGCAGCGAGCAAAGATGAACTCAACAACCTGGGTAAGGAGCTCGGTTTGGCCATGTCTCTGGCTGATCTGCAGTTTTGTCAGGCCTATTTTCGGGACACCGAGGAGCGGGCCCCCTCCATCACTGAAATTCGGATGCTGGATACCTATTGGTCTGACCACTGTCGACATACCACATTCCTGACCGAGCTGAAGGAGGTGACATTTGAGGATTCCGAGGCCACGCTTCCCTTCCAGGCCGCGTGGAATCGCTATCAGACGTTGAGGACGGAGCTGTATGGCGATCGTTGCGCGGAAAAGTCGGCCTCCCTGATGGACATTGCAACCATAGGGATGAAGGCCCTTCGCAAAGCGGGCAAACTGGAGGATCTTGAAGAGTCCGAAGAAATCAATGCCGCCAGCCTTTATATTCCTGTGCAGTTTGAGGATGGAACCTCCGAGGAATGGCTCCTCATGTTTAAAAATGAAACCCATAACCACCCCACGGAGATTGAACCTTTTGGCGGGGCGGCCACCTGTCTCGGCGGGGCAATTCGCGATCCGCTGAGTGGGCGATCCTATGTCTACCAGGCGATGCGGGTCACGGGATCTGGCGATCCGCGCACCCCGATCCATGAAACCCTCGAAGGCAAGCTCCCTCAGCGAGTGATCACGCGGGAAGCGGCCCGGGGATATAGCAGCTATGGCAACCAAATTGGCCTCGCTACCGGCATAGTGAACGAGGTGTATCACCCCGGTTATGTCGCCAAACGGATGGAGATTGGGGCAGTGGTCGGCGCAGCGCCGAAGAGCTGGGTTCGCCGGGACCAGCCCGAGCCGGGCGACCGCATTGTATTGGTGGGCGGAAAGACCGGAAGAGACGGAATTGGCGGGGCGACGGGATCCTCCAAAGAACACACCACGGCAGCTCTGGAAAACACGGCTGAAGTCCAAAAAGGTAACCCGCCCATCGAACGCGCATTACAGCGGCTCTTCCGCAAGCAGGAAGTCGCTACCCTGATCAAGCGGTGTAACGACTTTGGGGCGGGTGGAGTTTCCGTCGCCATTGGCGAACTCGCCCCGAGTTTGCTGATTCATCTCGATCGGGTGCCCAAAAAGTATGAAGGCCTCGACGGCACGGAGCTGGCCATCTCAGAATCTCAGGAACGCATGGCTGTGGTCCTATCGGCGGACGACGTGGACCGATTCATCGCCGAAGCTGCAAACGAGAATTTGGAAGCCGTGGAAATCGCAGAGGTCACGGATAGCGGACGCCTGCAGATGGAGTGGCAGGGAGACCAGATCGTTGACCTGGACCGGTCCTTTCTGGATTCCAATGGCGTTCGCCAGGAAGCCGACGCCCATATCTTACCGCCAGCCTGGTCGAATCCAGCCACCCTCCCCTATGATTCTCCTGACTTTGAAGCCGGCTGGCTGGCCAACCTCAGCCAATTGAATGTCTGCTCTCAGAAAGGGCTGGTGGAACGCTTTGATAGCACCATCGGCGCCGGGAGTGTCTGTCACCCCTTTGGAGGCACGCATCGATTGACTCCAACGGAGGCCATGGTAGCAAAAATACCCTCCATGGAAGGAGAGACGGTCACAGCGTCGATCATGAGTTGGGGATTTGATCCCGCTCTCAGCTCTCAATGCCCTTTTCACGGGGCCATGGATGCGGTCGTCCAATCCGTTTCCCGCATTGTAGCGGCAGGCGGAGATTACACCCGGGTCCGGTTGACGCTTCAGGAGTATTTCGAGCGGCTTCGGGGCGAGCCCATCCGCTGGGGCAAACCTTTACTTGCCCTGCTTGGGGCCCTGGAAGCCCAGTTGGAACTGGGCACCCCGGCTATCGGAGGAAAGGACAGCATGTCGGGATCGTTCAATGATCTGGATGTTCCCCCGACCCTGGTGTCGTTTGCCATCACGACGGGAGAAGTCGAGGATATCGTCACTCCCGAATTTAAATCTGAAGGAAGTACTTTGACGCTGCTCCTGCCCCGCCGAAAGGAAGACCGAAGCCCCGACTGGGAGAGTCTACGTTCCCTCTTTGAATACGTCCACCTGCAGTCGCAGGCCGGTCAGCTTCTCTCCATATCTACCATTGGGCCTGGCGGAACGGCTGCGGCCCTGACTAAGGCTAGCCTGGGGAACTATATTGGCGTGCAGATTCCTGAAGGGCTCAGCGGAGTGCCGTGGTTCCACCCCGCCTACGGGGCGTTCCTCGTGGAATCCGACCAGCCACTACCTGCCTCCAGCGATTTTCAACACCTTCCCCTGGGCCATACCATTCCCCGTCCTTGGATTGAGATCGGGAGCGTGCGCATGGAATTAGAGGATTTGGAAAAGATCTGGACCGGCCCCCTGGAGTCGACCTTTCCCACCCAGGCCAGTACGCCACAGGGTGAGCCACGCTCCTTTGCTTTTGGTGCATCGACCAACCCCAAGGCAAGCCGATCCATTGCTTCACCCCGGGCAACGATCCCTGCCTTCCCGGGAACCAATTGTGAATGGGATTCAGCCCGAGCTATCCGGCTGGCTGGAGGGGTGCCCGACATCCAGGTCTTTCGCAATCAAACCCTTTCCGATATTGAGGATTCCCTCGAGGCCCTCGAATCCAGCATCCGCAACGCCCAGATCTTATTTCTCCCTGGTGGTTTCAGCGCGGGAGATGAACCCGAAGGCTCTGGAAAATTCATTGCGACCGTCTTGCGCAATCCCCGGATCGCCGATGCTGTGATGGACCTCATACGTAATCGAGATGGCCTCATCTTAGGGATCTGCAATGGATTTCAGGCGCTGGTCAAATTGGGCTTATTGCCCTTCGGGGAAATCCGGGAAATGGAGCCCACCGACCCGACCTTGACCTTCAACCGGATTGGGCGTCACGTTTCCTGTTACGTGACCACCCGGGTCGCCTCCACGCTTTCCCCCTGGTTAGGCCTGAGCGAACCTGGAGACCTTCACACCATTCCGGTCTCCCATGGCGAAGGGAACTTTGTGGCCAGCGAGGCCGTGGTGGATCAGCTGGCGGCAGCCGGACAAATCGCCACACAGTATGTGGACAACGATGGACAACCCAGCTACGACCTCTCCGTCAATCCAAACGGATCCATCCATTGTATCGAGGGAATTACCAGCGCCGATGGCCGGATATTCGGCAAGATGGGTCACAGCGAACGCGTTGGTCACCATATCGGAATCAATATCCCCGGCAACCTGGACCAAGCGATCTTCAAGGCCGGGGTGAATTATTTCGCTTAGCGATGTAATCTGGCACCTTACTCCTACCCGCAGGTTGAAGTCGTCAAGATAGGGTAAGAGAGAGTTTACACAACCTCCTCCACCACCGTATTCCGCAGCTCGCCGATGCCGGAGATCTCCACCACCACTTCGTCGCTGGGCTGCAGGAAGCGCGGTGGTGTTTTCCCGGCGCCAACGCCGGAGGGCGTTCCGGTCAGGATCACGGTTCCGGGAATCAGGGTCGTGCTTCCGCTCAAAAATTCGATCAGTGAGGGAATATCAAAAATCATGTCCGACGTGGGTCCGTTTTGAACTTCTTCGCCATTTAAACGGGTCTGGATCGTCAATTGGGATGGGTCCTCGATCTCGTCTGTGGTCACCAGGCAGGGGCCCAGCGGACAAAAGGTATCGAAGGTTTTTCCACGACAAAACTGACCGGCGTTCCACTCCCATTGCCAATCCCGGGCGCTCACATCATTGGCACAGGTATAGCCCAGGACATAATTGAGCGCATCCGCTCTGGACACATTTCTCGCCACGCGACCAATAACGACTGCGAGCTCCCCCTCGTAATCTACTTTGTCACTGCGCAGTTGACGCGGCAGAATAATCGGTGCGTCGGTGCCCACCACCGCGCTCGGGGACTTCATGAAGAGCACGGGGTGCGACGGAACCGTTTTCCCCAGCTCATTTAAATGCTCCATGTAGTTCATCCCGATCCCCATGATCTGGCGGGCATCCACCGGGGAAAGGATCCGTTGCACCTCAGCCACTTCATCCGAGACCTCGAAATTATTTGAATCTCCACGAATGACCCGAGGGTTGCCTTCCGGCTGTAAGGCGGCAAACCGGATCTGATCCTGATAGTCCAAGTAACGAATTAGTTTCATGCCCAAGCGGTAACGGGTTTTCTTGGGAGCAGCAAGTCTGCGCCCGAGTCCATAACCGTTCACATCTTTTTCCGTGGATGGTAGCGTGAATGCTCATCCAACAGGCGCTCCTGTTCCACTGCTGTATAAATCTGGGTAGTCCCAATGTCGACATGTCCCAACATCTCCTGGATCGCTCGCAAATCGGCACCCCCGCTCAGGAGGTGCGTCGCAAAGGAATGACGCAACAAATGCGGTTTTACCGGCTTATCGATTCCCGCGCGTTCGGCGTGGTTTTTTACCAGGACCCACACCATTTTCCGGGAGATGGCTGTTCCCCGTTTGCTCAAAAACAGCTCGCTCCCGGTCTTGGCCTTAACCAGATCCGGACGGCCCGCAGAAAGATAGTTGCGGATCGCAGTATTGGCCGGGCCTCCGAGCGGAACCATACGTTCCTTTGATCCTTTACCGAAGACCCGCAGGAAGCCTTCTTCGAGGTTAATTGAATAAAGCGTAAGATCGCACAGTTCCGATACTCGCAACCCGCTCGAATAGAGCAGCTCCAGAATAGCCGTATCCCGGATACCGAGGGATGACTTTCGGTCCGGGGCCTCCAACAACTTGACCATTTCATCCGGAGTCAGGACTGTGGGCAGCTTGCGCCGTATTTTCGGACCGCCAAGGATTTCGGTAAGGTCATCCTGACGGATATTTTCCCTCACCAGGTAGCGGGCAAACATGCGAAGTGCCGATAACTTTCGGGACAGCGAGGAAGGAGCATACCCTTCCCGACCGAGATGGGTTATCCATTGGCTCAAATCGGATGCCTCCACCTCCGGCCAGCCTGTGGTTCCCTGTTTTCCCAGGAATCCTGAGCATTGTGCGAGATCATTTAAATACCCTTGGACCGTGTTTTCCGAGAGGCCTTTCTCCAATTGGATCCATGCCAGAAAACCGTCAATGTCCTCTCTAAAGGTGGCGGGAATTTGGTCTGGAAGTGAAAGCGCCATTCAACCTATATGGATTACGGAGACCTTTCCCAGGTAGCCAGCCGAATCTTGTTTCCATGTCCAACGTTTCCAATCCTGAGGCCAAACTGAAACCCGCGGACCTGCGTGGAATTCTCCATTATGTACACCTGTTTCGCGGACATACTTTTGTCATTTCCTTGGATGGGAGTGTGCTGGAAGGCGAAAATCTCTCAGACTTGCTGACGGATATTGCCGTCCTGCACAGTTTGCAGATTCGAATCGTCCTCGTTCATGGCACCGGGAACCAGCTGCGGAAAATTGCCGAACAACGGGATATCCCCCTGACCGACGTCTACGGTCTGGGTCCCACGGATGAAGCCACTTTACACTTGTCGATCGAAGCCTCCAGCCAGGCAACCCATCTCCTCCAGAGCCGGTTGACCCAGGTGGGCCTGCGGTTTGAACTGTCTAATGCCTTGCGGGCGACCGAGCGAGGGGTCGTCAAAGGGATCGATTACGCACTTACCGGACGTGTGGAGAAGGTCGATATAGATTACATACAAAAGCGAATTGACGAAGGGATCATTCCGCTCTTTTCACCAATTGCCTATAATCGGGATGGAAAGGCCATGCGCTTGAACAGCGATGCAACTGCCGTGGACTTGGCTATTGGATTGGAAGCTTCCAAACTACTCTTCCTGAGCCCCTTCAGTGGACTGGAATTTGAAGGCGCGATCCGCAAATCGCTTCCCGTCCCCGAACTGGAGTCCTACCTTTCACAGAGCGGAACGGCTCTCCATCCCAGCCTGCAAAGTAAGGCCAAAGCTGCGCTCTACGCACTCCGTCATGGCGTCTCCCGGGTTCACATACTGGATGGCAACGCATACGGTTCGTTGCTCAACGAGATCTTTGAAAAAGAGGGCGTCGGCACCATGGTGCATGCGGATGACTATCAACAAATCCGGCCTGCCCAATCCAGCGATGTCCAAGCCATCTATTCGCTCACTCGCCAGGGCGTGGAGTCGGACGCCTTGCGACAGCGAAGCTGGAAATCAATCCATACCGATCTGGAGAAGTTTTACGTCTACGAGATCGACGATTTCATTATCGCCTGTGCCAGCTTGACTATCTTTGAAGATGCTGGGGCGGCCGAATTGGGTACGGTCTATGTTCACCCCGTTTACCAGGGGCGCGGCGTGGGCCGGAAGATGGTGGCTTACGCCGAAAAGTTAGCTGTCGATGCCGGAGCCCACCAGCTCTTCGCCCTCAGCACCCAGAATTTTTCTTTCTTCCAGAAGTCAGGTGGGTTCCTTCCTGCCGATCCCGGAGAGCTGCCCGGGGCACGCAGGCAGGACTACGAAAAGGAGGCCCGCGGCGGCCAGATCCTCAAGAAGCGACTGTAGTGGTCATACCGGCGGGCTGGGACCACCCGTTCGACTCTGAAATATCTAGCGTTTATCGTTCAATTCGGTGACCCAGGCATCCAGGATTCCACCGAAAGCTCCATTGGAAAAGAAAACCACCAGGTGGGGTCCGCCCCCGCTCACATGTGCCCGCAGTTGAGTTTCCATGGAGGGAAAATCATCAAAGGCATGGGCCGCCTTGTCCTCGTCCCAAAATCCTCCCAAAACGTAGTCCCGGTTAAGCCGGGTTTTGTCTGGAATGGTATCCCCGCGAAAGATGGGAGCCAGAAATAAAGCATCCGCGGGCAGAAAGGCTCTGCGCCAGGCATCCTCCATGACGTTGGTCGCCGACGTATTGCTCCTGGGCTCGAAAGCTGCAGTAAGATGATGACCCGGATAGCGATTTTTCAAACTGGTCAATACGCTTTCAATTGCAGTGGGGTGGTGCCCGAAATCCTCCATCAGAATCAAGTTCTCCGATTGAAACCGGATATCCTGCCTGCGCTTCACCCCCTTGAACCGTTCCAACGGGGCGAGGGACAAGGCCGTCGGGGCATCGGGATACACCAGTAAAGCCGCCGCGGTGGCAGCAATGGCACCATTTCTCACATTGTATTCCCCCATCAGTGGCCATTCCACACTATCCCACGGGAGCCCGTTCCAGGAGAGGGAAAAGCGGGTAGATCGTGCGTCCTCCACGAAAGGCCCGATTCTTATGTCATTTTGCCCGCCAAATCCAACGCGCAGGACTTTGCCCCATGGCACGGGCAGGAGCTCATCAATATTCGGGTCATCCCCATTCACGATGATGGTCCCCTTTTCCGGCACCAGCTTGATCAGATGTGAAAAGCTGCGTTGTACATCGGGGAGGTCCCGAAATATATCGGAGTGATCAAACTCGATATGATTGATGGTGAGAATGGTAGGTGCATAGTGTATGAACTTACTGCGCTTATCAAAAAAGGCGCTGTCATACTCATCCCCCTCGATGACAAATGGAGCCGTAGCATCCCCGATTACAGCTCCGGAGTTTAAACTGCCAGGCACTCCCCCGATCAGCCAGCCGGGATGGGTATTATTCTCATGGAGGAGGATGGCCGCCATACTGGCCGTGGTCGTCTTCCCATGGGTTCCCGAAATTACGAGCGAGGGCCGCCCCGCCAGTAATTCTTTCCGTATCAATTCAGGCAGGGACAGGTAGGGAAAAGCCCGTTCGCAGAGCAGGAATTCCACCTCAGGGTTCCCCCGGGTTGCCGCGTTACCCACAATCACATAATCAGCTTGAACCGCCTGTAGGCGCTCAGCTGAGAACCCTTCAAATACTTCAATCCCCGCGTCCTGGAGCAGGTCAGACATCGGAGGGTAGACCTCTCGATCAGAGCCGGATACCGAATGGCCTTGCCGCTTCATGAGCATGGCAACATTCCCCATTGCTGTCCCACAAATCCCGATAAAGTAAAGTTTCATACGACGAACATAGAAGAAGGCTTGAATGACCTACTTGAATACCCGAGGCTCAAGAGTCAGTATAAGGATGTCAAAAGAATCTGATCTCACCGTATTAGTTATAGGGTCTGGCGGCCGCGAACACAGTCTTGTCAAAATCTGCCTCAACAGCCCCATTGTCAGCAAAGTGATCGCCGCCCCTGGAAACGGCGGAATAGCTACTGAAGCCGAGTGTCACCCTGTCCAGGTCGATGACCCTGCCGATATCGTGTCGCTGGCCCAGCGCGTCGAAGCAAGCCTGGTTATAGTCGGCCCGGAAGTTCCGCTTGCTGCCGGGGCTGTCGATGCCCTTGAAGCCGTGGGAATTCTAGCCTATGGCCCCGGCAAAGCTGCTGCCCAGCTGGAAGCGAGCAAGGCATTCTGCAAAGATTTTTTTGCCCGGCACGGAATTCCAACCGCCGCCTACGGCACTTTTTCTGACGTGGACTCCGCCCTGGCCTACCTGGACACCCAATCCTATCCGTTGGTCATTAAGGCCAGCGGCCTGGCCGCCGGCAAAGGCGTGATCATCGCCGAAAACCGTGAAGAGGCAGCATCCACCGTACAGGAGATGCTGTCAGGAGCAGCCTTTGGCGACAGCGGCCGGCAAGTCGTGATCGAAGAGTTCCTGGAGGGCGAGGAAGCCTCCATCCATATCATGGTTTCAGGAGAGGATTACCTTATGTTACCGCCCAGCCAGGACCATAAACGTATCGGGGAGGGGGATACGGGTTTGAATACGGGCGGCATGGGAGCCTATGCCCCGGCCAGCATCATCACTCCGGAGCTTGAGCAGGAAATCCGCGACACAGTCATCCGGACGACGATCGACGGCCTGATGAAAGATAAATTGGATTACCGGGGTACGCTGTACATCGGGTTAATGCTGACGGACGCAGGCCCAAAAGTGCTGGAATTCAATGTGCGTTTCGGGGATCCCGAAACGCAGGTGATCCTCCCCCTCGTAGCTGACGATCTGGTGGACATCTTTCTCAAGTGCGCCAGGGGCGATGCCTTGCCTGACAAACTCAATCTTCACCCGGCCTACTCGATGGTGGTCGTCCTGGTCGCATCGGGATATCCAGGCTCCTATCCCAAGGGGGATCCCATCAGCCTGCCCGACCAGCTCATGCGAAGCGCGACCCTGGTTCATGCCGGCACCAAAATCAATCCGGAGGGAGAGCTCGTCACCAACGGCGGCCGGGTCCTCGGAGTGATTGGAACGGGACCCACGCTGAAGATTTCAGCAGAAAAAGCATATGCCTTGGTAGACCAGGTCATCTTCTCCACTAAAGTGTTTCGAAAAGACATCGGGTGGCGCCAATTGGAGCGTAAGCCACACAAAGCGTGAACCCTGTAAATTGCGGGCTGGACTCCCCCATCCGCCTTTGCAAGCGTGACGATTTGACGAACAGACATGGCATCCAAAAACAGCATAATTTTTATTTGCACGGCCAATATCTGTCGTAGCCCGATGGCTGCGGCACTTACGGCCCACGCCCTTGGTGCCGAGCCTGCTCCTCTTAGCGATTTGACGGTGCTATCCTCCGGGGTATCGGCCTACGACGGAGATCGGGTATCGGCCAATTCGGTCGCCGCCCTCAAAAAGGTCGGTTTGGATATTGCCGATCATGTCAGCCGCCGACTGACCCAAGAGATGGTAAACGATGCTCTGGCCATCTTTGGCATGACTGAGTCTCACCGTGCCCTCCTTGGCATGCAGTTTGATGTGTCAACTCCCCATGTTTATCTGATGCGGGAATTCCTTGATTCTCCTGAGAGAGAGATCCCCGATCCTTTTGGCTATAATTTCCAGGCCTATGAAATGACCCGGGACAGTATGGTAGAGGCTATCCCGTCCCTGACCACCGCACTGAAGAAGATTAAAGAAAATCCAGAAACCCCCCTGCTTTAAAATCCATGTTAACCGAGTCCCTCACCTTGAACCCCGCTCCACTCTCCGAGCTGGACCCCGAGATTTTCGCTGCCATCGCAGCTGAAACAGGCCGTCAACAAAGCCATATCGAGTTGATTGCCTCGGAGAACTTTACTCTGCCAGCGGTGTTAGAAGCCGTCGGCTCCGTATTGACAAACAAATACGCCGAGGGGCTCCCGAAGAAACGCTACTACGGTGGGTGTGATCACGTGGATCTTGTCGAAACGCTGGCAATTGAACGCGCCAAGGCCCTGTTCGGGGCAGAACACGCCAATGTTCAACCGCATTCTGGCAGCTCAACCAACACTGCGGTCTACATGGCATTCCTGCAGCCCGGAGACAAAATCCTGACGATGAGCCTACAGGATGGAGGCCACCTGACCCATGGACACCCCAAGAATTTCAGTGGGATGCTCTACGATGTCGTCAATTACCCGGTCACCGAGGATACCAACCTGATCGACTACGATGTCCTGGAAGCGATCGCCCAGCGTGAAAAACCGAAGCTGATCACCGTAGGAGCGTCGGCCTACTCCCGCACCATCGATTTCGCGCGCATGGGAGAAATTGCCCGCAGCGTCGATGCCTATCTCCTGGCCGACATCGCCCACATTGCCGGCCTGGTAGCAGCTGGAGTTCACCCCTCTCCCGTGCCGCACGCAGACTTTGTCACCACCACGACGCACAAAACCCTGAGAGGCCCCCGGGGCGGTTTGATTTTGTGCAAAGAAAAATATGGCAAGGCCATCGACAGCATGATGTTCCCCGGTATGCAGGGCGGTCCGCTCGTCCACGTGATTGCCGGCAAGGCCGTCTGTTTCGCTGAAGCCATGAAGCCGGAGTTCAAGGAATATCAGGAACAGATTGTCCGGAATGCCCGGACCATGGCCAGCCTATTTATGGAGAGAGGTTATCATGTGGTCAGCGGTGGAACCGACAACCATTTGTTCCTCATAGACCTTCGCAAAACCCACCCGGATATGACCGGTAAGGTAGCCCAAATCGCTCTGGATAAGGCCAACATCACCTGCAACCGGAATACGGTCCCCCGTGAGACCCGGAGCCCCTTCCAGACCAGTGGCCTGCGGATCGGCTCTTCTGCCGTGACGACCCGCGGGATGCAGGAGGAAGAGATGAAGATCATCGTCGAAGCAATGGATATTGTTTTATCTGATACGGAAAGTGAAGCCAATCTTGTGCGGGCCCGGGATATGGTCATCGATCTGACCGGTCGCTTTCCCCTGCCGTACTAGGATGGGAATCATGAATCGAAGGTGCGGATTGTGAGTGTTTAATGTGAGTTGGGTCCTCGTCGAGGCCAACACGTCGTCGAGCTAGGCTGTAACCCATTCACAGTTCACATTCACATCTCATACGCCACCCCATCAAAACTGATTCTTCCACATCATGGATTCGACTGGAACCGTGCGGCGCTCATTGTATTTGGCTGATCGCTTCTTGTTGTAATATTGGATGATATCCCCTTGCACCTCGAAGTAAATCAACTGAGCAATAGGCATCCCGGCGTAGACCCGGACCGGCTGGTGGACCGAAATTTCCAGGGTCCAGTGGTTGCAGAAACCGACGTCCCCCTTACCCGCCGTAGCATGGATATCGATCCCCAGGCGACCCACACTGGATTTTCCCTCTAGAAAGGGAACGTGGGCATGGGTCTCCGTATACTCCTGGGTAACGCCCAGGTAGGTTTTGCCAGGTTCGAGGACAATCCCCTCTTCCGGAATCGTGAAATGGTCCACTTCATTATGCTTTTTAGCATCGAGGACAGGATCCCGGTAGGTAGCCAGGGCGGCCCCGAGGCGGACATCATAGCTGTTCGTTCCTAACCGCTCACGGTCAAAGGGCTCGATCACGATCGTACCCTCATCAATACACTTCAGGATTTCAGAATCAGAAAGGATCATAAACGGTCACGTTGACAGTCCGATTATTTGGGGTCCAGCACATCTGGAGCATTGGCGTTTTTTCCAGCAGTTTTATGATACCTGCCGGTCACTTTGTCTTTCACATACTTGGTAAATCCCTTCTTTTCCACGTTCTCATCCGCGGTCAGGGATTTGATTTTGCCAGGCGTGTGTTTGTAGGCGAGATTCGGAGGTTGGTATACCCGCTTAACGGGCTGACCGGTAACAGGATGGATTTTCAAAGCCGGGTCCTTCATAGACTGCTCAATCTCAAATACCTGACCTTCCGAGCCATCAGGTTCGATGACCTGGTAAACATAAATGGGCATACTACCATTCTGATAATCCCGCCGGACTCAATGTAAAGCTTAGCCTGTGAAATTGGACATTGGACATTTTGACCGGAGCTTTCTAGCTTCCTTGCATGGCTCTTCTAGATTTGCCTGCGGATTGGGAAACGGTCTGGGAATGCGCGAAAGCAGCCCGCCAGAACGCGTATTCCCCCTACTCACATTTTAAGGTGGGCGCGGCTCTCAGGCTCAAGCAGACCAGCAAGCCGGTCCCGGGGTGCAACGTCGAAAACGCCAGCTACGGGGGTACCATTTGCGCAGAACGCACCGCCGTGACCGCCGCTGTCGCCCTGCATGGAATTCAGCGGGGAGACCTAGAATATCTGGTCCTCGTCACGGATACCGAAAGTCCTACGGTTCCCTGCGCACTATGTCTCCAGGTCTTGGCTGAGTTCTGTCCGGCGGATTTCCCCATCTACCTGGCAGACACCCGGGCGATCCGAGAAATGACAACCTTGGGCCACCTTCTACCCCGGCCTTTTATCGATTTTTCAGCAGACGAGGATGAAGCCCCATGAAAAGTGAAACCCTGAAACGGTCATTTACCACGGCGGCGCGGTCGAATGAGGATATCGCCCTCATCGCGCATGATTTCGGCGTCTATGCCAAAGACCTTCACCTGAAAGAACTCTCCTATGAAAAAGGAGATATTATTCTCAAGGATGGGATAAACAACGACCAGCTTTACATCATTCTGTCCGGCGAAGTAGACCTCCTGCGAAGGCAGGAAGAGGGGCATCTCATCTATGTGGATACACTGAAGCCGGGGTCCTTCCTCGGTCTACTTTCCTTTTGGTCAGACGCGCCAACGTTTACGCAATCGAAGGCGGTTAAACCTGTGACGGCCATGTGTATCGGTCGCAAAGACTTTGAAAACATGGTTCAAAACCACCCGAAAGCCACGCTCGCGCTTCAGAACATGTTGACCAATAGCTTAGCCGAACGTTACCGGAATATGGTGCTCCTCAACATCGCGGTCCATCACCTGACGGGTCAATTGGAAAAGGATCGAAACCGCCTGAAGCAAACGATTAAAGATCTGGAGGAAACACGAGGCCAACTCGTCACCAAGGAACGCCTGGCCCTGCTCGGAAAACTGCTCGCCGGTATCGCTCACGAAATCAATAACCCCAGCGCCGCACTCCTGCAATCAGTCGAAGAACTCATGACCGATGTGCCGGCTTTGTTCAAGCCCGAGGCCCCGCTGGAGAAATTTAAAAAGGAAGGAGAACTGCTCAGTGAGGGGCTTAAGAGCAGGTATATGGGCTCGACCCAGCGCCGGGATCGCATGCGGGAATTGGAGGACCGCTACCCCGATTTAGATCGACGGGTGATCCGCCGGCTCACGCCATTACCCGATTCCGATCTCGAATTACTGGAGAAGGAAATCAGGAAGGCCAACTCCCCTAAAAAGACTTCAGTCCTGGTGGATAAGATAAAGTTTTTCGATATCGGAGCCAACCTGAAAAGTATCCAGTTATCCATTACAAGAATCAGCAATCTGGTGAGTAGTCTCAAATCTTACAGCCGGCCGACCACATCTGAGTCGGACCCGGTCCCAGCCAAGGAAATGGTTCTCAATACGATGACTGTGGTTAACCACCGGCTGAAACATTACCAGGTGGATGTCGATCTGAGTCGCATACCGGAGTCCGCCCTGATTCCCCCTCAGATCAATCAGGTCGTATCGAACATCCTGATCAACGCCTGTGATGCCACGGAAACGGGAGGCATGATCCGGGTTGAAGGCTGGATAGAAGAACCCACGAACCTGGTTTACCTGGTGTTTGCCGATTCCGGCACGGGGATTCCCGAAGAGAACTTGAAAAAAATATTCGAGCCCAATTTCACCACCAAAAGCTCCGGAGGCGATTTTGGTCTAGGGCTTGGACTCGCCATCTCCAGGGACATTGTAGAGCGCTTCAATGGAAACCTGCTCGCAGACAACAACGAAACCAAGGGAGCCCGGTTTACTCTGATTATTCCCGCGGCAACAGCGTCTTAGACTCTGTTTTGTTCGACAGGGTCTCAGCTTGACAGCAAGGGGAACAAGCTGCAGCAGAGGGGTCACTTTTCGGAGCGAGCATGCTTTTCATCAGGGGGATCGCCAATATGACGAACAAGCCCAGGGCAGACAGATGTTGAAACCAATTCAACGAGGTCATCTCATGGTGGCTATGGGAGAGCTGGGGAAACCGCAGGGCAAGTTGATCCATTCCCCACCCGGCCAGCCAGGCGCAGCCCAGGAGACTGACCAGAAAGGCCATTAAGATCCGCCAACCCATTTGTTTCTGAATCACGCTGAGCGTGGCCGCATTAGTAGCAGGTCCGGTAATGAGAAAAACCAGGGCAGCCCCCGGGGACAGGCCCAATCCCAATAGCGAATAGGCCAGCGGGATCGAGCCCGTCGAGCAGACATAAAGGGGAATCGAAATCAGGGTGATGCCCACGTAGAGGAGCAAGGGGTAACCCAGTAAGGGCTCAATCCACGCAGTGGGCATCCAGACAGTAATGGCAGCTGCCAGAATAAGGCCGATGATCATGGCGCGGGTCAGTTCCCCGGGTAAGACGATGAATCCATAACGCATAGCGGATCGGGTCTTATCCCACACAGATGCACCTTCCTCATGATTCCCCCCACAGGTATGGCAGTTTGAATCGGGTTCGGTCCCCGCTACTTCTTGATGACCACACCCACACGGGTCCTCCTCCGGTGAAGCCTCCAGCGGGCCCGGCTTCAAAGATCTGGTCCCACGCTTTTCAACCAGATCAACCACACTTCCTGTTAAGAGGCCGCTGATGAAAGCCACCACCACCCGAAAGCCAGCAAAAACGGGGCCCATCAAGGCGTGGGTGGCCAGAATACTGTCAACCCCTGTTTGAGGAGTCGCCGTGAGAAAAGACACAGTCGACCCCGAGCTGGCCCCTTCTCGTTTAAGCGATGCGGCCAGGGGCAAGACTCCACAGGAGCAGATCGGCAAAGGGATACCCAACACCGTGGACTTCAGATTGGAAGAAACTCCCTGTTTTCCCAACAGGTTTTTGATCACATTTGGCCGAAGCAATACATGGAGCACGCCAGCCATCAGGAACCCGAACAATAAATATGGCGCCATTTCCCCCATCAGGTTCCAAAGCTCAGACAAAAATGAAAAAACGGATGCCACGATCCCACTTTAGTAGAAGCGAAGAGAGTTCCAATGCTTTTTCCGCATGTCCATAAATCCACCCGGCATGGGGTGTTTTCCGCAGCCCTGCCTTGAATTCCCTGCCTGTTGCACCTTGCGAAAGCAGGAGATAGTGATTTTTTTATTAAAAATGTAAAACATTGTTAAACAGAAGGTTAAGATTTTTTTGACGGTCATTTTGTTACGTGTAACAACACAGGATGGTAGTCTTTTCATCAAGGAACTTCATTAATAAGCTCTACAACAATACTGGAGCTCTACCCCCTTTAACCTGCTCCCTCCTACTTATCCTACCCTCACCCTTGGTTCACTTCCTGAAACGGTCTCAGCCCTGCCAGGCCCATAGCCCTATCGGTTACCACTATCTCTCTTTCCGGAGCTACCCTTAATCCGGCAAAAACCTCCTACAACCCTAGTTACCCATATGGTATGAAAACTATAAGCTACAAACACCACGTCCTCGGACGTATCATCCCGATGCTATTGGGATTTTTGTCGCTCATCTTGACCCCCGCTCTTCTGATTTCGCAGGAAACAGAGGAGGAAGATGAGTCAGATATTGAAGAACTCAGCCCATTTTCTGTCGAAGCCCAAGAAGGATGGGTGGCCACCGAAACACTGGCAGGCAGTCGCCTAAGGACTGATCTGCGGGATGTATCCTCACAGATTGAAACGATGACCATCGATTTCATGGAGGACTACAACGTTAATTCGGTGGAAGAAGCCCTTATCTACTCAACCAACGTAGCCAGCCCTGATGACCGAATCACGGGAAACGGCGAGGGATTTGGCAATGCGCAAATCAGCAACTTCAGCCAGATTCGTGGCTTGGGAGGGGGAACAAATTCCCGGGAGTTTTTCCAGGTAAGCATGCCGACGGACAATTATAACCTGTCGCGGGTTACCATTGCGGCTGGCCCACAGCCGGTGCTCTTCGGAGTAGGAAGTCCTGCCGGGGTATTGGATGTCACCATGAATAGAGCTAACTTTGCTGGAAACAAGGGATCCCTCAGTTTGGGCGTGGATAGTTTTGGAGGACACCGGGCAACCTTGGATTACAACTTCGTGGTCTTAGATGACAAATTAGCTGTCCGTGCAGCGGTTCTGGATGAAGACAGAAAAATGGAGTGGAAGCCAAACTACGACCGTGACAAGCGCGTCTACGTTACAGCCTTAATCCGACCCTTCAAAAATACCGATATCTCCCTCCACTATGAAAAGTCGCGCCGAGAGCCAAACCGCGTAAATCGTTTTTTGGCTTTCGACGCCCTGACCCCTTGGATTGTTTCAGGAGACCCCGGGTATAACAATGGCCCAGGGAACATGGGCAACCTTCCCGCTTATTTTACCCGCCACAATCTACACCCGGTTTCGATCATTAATGATGATGGAACCGTAAGCGATCCAATCAGCTATCGCGATACGGTTGAGGTTCAGGAACCAGCCGATATGCCTACCGCCAATCCCCTCGATTTTCAGGCAGACGGGTGGACCCTCCACGGTAACAATTTCTTCCCGGTTGCCACCTCAGTTAATTTTCAAGGGATTGCCCGGGTGAGCGAACATGATGCCGATCACTTTAACATCTTTATTGATCAGAAAATTCTGGATAACTGGTATTTGTCTTTCGGATACAATAAGGAAGACTACGAGGAGAATGGCTGGAGTGCCGGTAATTACAATCGAACCCTGCGCATTGACGCTAACAACTTCATGCCGGATGGAGTTACACCCAACCCTCATTTCGGAGACTACTACTTAGAGGATCGGGGTAGCTTTACCAATGCCTTCCAGGATAGGGAAAACTGGCGGGCTATGACCTCCTTCGAGTATGACTTCGCCCAACACGATGGCATCGTCTGGGAAATTCTCGGTAAACACAGGATTGGCGGTTTGGTCTCCCAGGATAAGTACCGCAATGCGACACAACAGGGCATGCGCTACCGCTTCATGCCTAATGCCGGTGGGTCGGAGCCCAACTTCGCTTACAGCGATGAATGGTCAACCCGAGCCAATGACCGGCCATTCTGGCGCACGCGATCTTATCTCACCGAAGCCAATGGGTATACGGCACAACGACCGAATTTCCCCTTCGACGGTAGCCCCGTCACGATTCGAGATGAAGCGGGCCAACCTGTCACCCTGAATGCTTTCGACCTGGGGCTTACCAACGCCAACGGAGCCCGCCTCCTCAGCTCCAATGGTCCTCAAATGGAAAATACCGAGACCACCACGACGCAGGTCACTTACCAGGCCTTCTTCTGGGATAGCCGCGGCGTCTTCACTTGGGGTTGGCGTGAGGACGAAGCCAAGAGCAAAGGAGCGGAACCCGGTTTTGCCAATCGAGACAATCCGACGCGGATGTTCCCTTATTTCCAGGATGTTCCCTGGGCAACCGATTGGCGCACCGTGCAGAAAGGACAAACGAAGACTATCGGTGGGATCCTTCGCCCCATTCCTGAAGTCGCCTTTTTCTACAACGAAGCGGATACTTTTCAGCCTAATATCGGTCGCTTTGATCCTTACGGAAACGAATATCCGGGAGCCCAGGGTGATGGCCGGGATTATGGCGTGCAGCTCGACTTGTTTGATCGACGTTTGTCCATTAAGTGGAATGAATTCGAAAATACCGCGGGTCCCTTACGGGCGGCGAATACTCCTTTCAACCGCTGGCGTGACCCGGTCTGGGATGTGGAAAGCCGCTGGCGTGCCCTCGATGCTGTCGGAGATTATCCCAATCAGGGGGAAGGCGGTTTTCGTGAATTGGGCCGTGCGCTCTACTGGGTAATGAGCGATAATACCTCGAAGGGACGTGAACTCACGATCAGTGCCTCTCCCACGCCGAACTGGAACCTGCGATTTACCTACGCAGACCAGGAAGCCATTGAATCCAACATCGGAGACGTTTGGTTCCAATGGATTGATGAACGCCTGCCCGTCTGGGAAGCGCTCAATGTACCTGAGGGAGGTGCAGACAATCCAAGGGACATGGATGGAGATGGGGTGATCGGTACCTGGACCTGGGATACTGCCTGGTATGAGGATGATAAACCGCCCGCTACGGGGGGGCAGACCCTCTCCCAGTATTACTACGAGGTAACGGTGAACGGCACGATCGGCTCAGCAGTCATCAAAGCCCTCGACGGGAAAGCTAATGAATTTGAACGCTCGCGGCGTTGGAATTTCAATACCAGTTACCGCCTCACCGAGGGCATGTTCCAAGGCACTACAGTCGGCGGCGCTTTACGTTGGCGGGATGCTCCGGTTACCGGTTATGCCGACACCACAGGCCCGGGTGGATTGCCAATCATTGATCTGGAACGACCATGGTTTGGATCCTCTGAGTTTTATGTCGACGCCTTCGTCCGTTATCGCGGTCAACTTCCATTCTGGGATGAACGCAATTACAGCCTCCAAGTCAATGTCAACAACCTCATGGGTACCGATAGCCCCATTCGAGTCATTGACGGAGTTGAAGGCAATGCCCTCCGCCTGGCTCGTCGCGAAGGCACCCGCTGGACCTTTACCTTCGGGTTAGATCTCTAAGCTTACTGCCATCTCTCTACCTCACTCCATACAGTGCAGGCGCCCTCCCCCCAAGGAGGGCGTTTCCCCTCTCTCCAAACGCCTCAATTTCTAACGTAATGGAATTCCAATAAATCACGTTAGTTGTACCAAATAGAAAGGACCTGTGGGTAGCAGGTCCTTTCTTTTTGATAATGTTTGCTGCCGAGGCAATGGTTTGGAGTGAATGACCGTTAGATAGCATACCCAAGGCATGTTCAGGCGTGCTTAACCGTGCCGATTGGAGACCTGAACATGATCCAACCCAGTCCCACCAAGGTGAGGGTATTTTTCAAGGTGGCCCAGGAAGGGCGCTCCAGCATTTGAATAAGTCCTGCTAAGGGCCCGCCCGCCTCAAACGCACCAAAACAACCGCAACTGACTTCCAGCCCTCGCAACCATGCCTGACCTGTCAGTCCCAGAAAAAGAAGGTTCAGGACTAAAGTGACCAGCAAGGTCGAATTCAGCCAGAAGCCAAAGAGCAAAAAAATCCCGAGAAGGATCTCCAGCCAGGGCAAAGTAATGGCCACGAGCACCAGGAAGAAGTCGGACACAGGTAAGCTATAATCCAGTATGTTGGAATAAAACGAAGGGGGATTCCCCGCTTTCCCAAGACCCGCAAATAGATATAAGAGACCGATACCGATTCGAATACTATGAGCCAGGGCCGTCATCACAGCTATCGCGGGCTAGAGGCTGAGGCCATTGGGATTCATCAGGTTAAAAATCAGCCCCAGCAGCAAAGCGAAGCTGACCAGAATCATAGCCCGGAGAATCACCTGTGGATTAAGGTACAGTTTCACCCGCTAATCCAATGGCAATACCCAGGACCCCGTCAATCACCCGTTTATATTCTGAGAAGGGGCGTCCCTTTTCCATACGAATAACCAGGTATTTATCAGTGCCGTTTTGAGGCAGTCCAACCAGTGTTGTCGGCGTGCCGCGCACACCATTCACCTTGGCCAAGGTGCGACGAAACTCTACAAGTTTCAGGATTTCCTGACTCTTTCGATCGGTTTGAAAACGCTCAAAGTCCATCCCGATCAGGGCCGCAATCTGGGAATATCGCTTGTCCGTTAAACGGGTTCCATATTTCCAGAAAAGCGGTTCAGCAGCTTCACCTTTTTCCTGCTTTTCTGCGGCATAGAAAGCAGCCGTTGCCTGGTAGGTCGGATCGGCCTGATCACCGACAGGAAAGAGACTGGAATATATACGGATTAGGCCCGAATCCACATAAGCCTCCTTCAGGCGCGGGAGCGCGCCCTGGCGCATGGCTCGGCAATCGCTGCACAGCATGTTTTCATACTGCACCAGAATGACCTCGGCTTCCGGGTTCCCCTGAACCGTTTTGGGGAGGTATTGTCCCTCAATGGGAAAAACGGCATAGGCCTCACCGGCCACTGCCTGCAGGCGGGACAGCAAATCCTGAGCCTCACAGCCCATAGCTAACCATTGGGCAACGATTAGGATGATGAACGTGTGTTTCACTGGTTTAATCATAGAAAGAAGGGACACCCATGATGGAGCCATGCTCCAGACGAGAACAAGGTAAATTACGGTCACCGGAGGATAGGGTTTATTTTCGCTTATGGGATCCTATGATAGCTCAACCAGAATCATGCGTACCTTATTCCTTTTACTCCTCACGATTCCCCTTACTTCGATTCACGCCGAGCTACTTACCCCTGAGGAAACCCGGTCTCGACTCTACAGTCATAACAAGGCCGTGCATCTACATGATCAATGGATCCGGGATCCGTACATCTATCTGCATACAGACGGGTTTTACTACCTTACGGGAACCACGCTGATGAGCGAGCCCGATGAGATCGTGGGTATTCCAGTTTGGCGAAGCCTGGACCTCGTCGAATGGGAGAAACTTCCCCGGCTATGGCAGTTTGAGGACTCCTCCTGGATCGACTTGGAACAGGAGGTGCGGCACCAAACCGGTCGCCTGCTCGTATGGGCTCCTGAATTACATTTTATCGATGATCGATGGGTGCTGATGCACACCACGAACAACCGATTCGCCAATATCCTCACGACCAGGAGCTACCAGCTCCAAGCGCCATTGGAAGAGCCGATGGGCAAGGAATTTGGAACACGCCACGACCCCACCCTTTTTCTGGATGGAACCACCCCCTACCTGGTCTGGGGGATAACCCATATCCAACAATTAAAATCTGACTTCACAGGCTTTGTTGGAGATCCCATCTCCATTGAGCCCTCGAACCGAAGAATGGGCCATGAAGGTTCCATTATCTTTAAAATTGGCCGGAAGTATGTCCTCTTTGGAACAGCCTGGAGCACCGACACCATGCGCCACGGCACCTACAACTTGTACTATGCCACGGCGGATAAGCTCGAGGGCCCTTATGGTGAACGTCGATTCTGCGGGCGATTCCTTGGGCATGGCACTCCCTTTCAAGACAAGCAGGGGCGATGGTGGTGCACTGCCTTTTACAATGCGAATCACCCCACTCTCGATGGTAAGGCAGCGAGCACTATGGATCTATCGGATACCGCCTATACCATCAATCCCGTAGGGACCACCATTGTCCCGTTGAAAGTAGCGCTAGATGCTTCGGGAGATGTATGGGTTCGCGCCAAAGACCCGGATTATGCTTACCCGGGTCAGGAAGAAGTCCAGACATTTGATTTGGATTGAGGGTCCAGGTCTTAAACCTCACCACCAAAGCTTCACCCTTCCAATTGAATAGGATAGATTGCTCCGAGATCCATGATTTGGGTAAGTTCGTCTAAGGCGATCCGAGATTCCCTGACAAGGTTAGGGTCCCGAAGATCATTCACTTGCAAGGTATCGCGATAGTGGCGATTCACCCACGAAGTCAGGTCTTCATAGAGGATATCGTCCAGAATGACCCTCGCTCCCAGGTGGCTGAGCTCTTCTCCGGTTAACGCCACGCGCAACCGCAAACAGGCAGGTCCACCCCCATTACGCATACTTTGCCGGAGGTCTTTATACCAGACCGCAGACAAGGGTGAATCGGGATCGGCCACCAGGGATTCCAGGAATGAATTCACCCGTTTATTCTCCTCACATTCCCGGGGCGCGAGTAAAACGGTTTTCATCTCCGGAGTGGTTAGGAGCTGGCTATTAAAAAGGTAGGTGCTGATAGCTTCACTCAAAGACACCCCGAATTCCGGGACTAGCAGAAGATTTAATTCCGCGCCTGTAAGGATCCGGTAGGATTCCTGAATCCGATTCAGGGCCTTCGTTCCTTCGGCAAATGCCAGCTCATGACAGAACAAGGTATGGGTATTGCCAACGGCGATCACGTCATTGTGGAAGACCCCGGCATCAATCGCATCGGGATTCTGCTGTATAAAGAGCAGTTGCCGCGGAGGTATACGGTGGTTTCTGGCGATAGCCGAACAGGACTCCCTCGTTTGTCGGGCCGGAAAGGTACTCGGGGCCCGTTCCTCCAATCCCCCGCCCGATCGTCCAAAAACAAATAGATGCAGTCCGGTGTTTCCGTGGTCCAAGCACAATCGCGTATGGTTGGCGGCGCCTTCATCCGCCATCGCATCTCCGCCCTGAAGCGGCGAATGAATCTGGAAATGTTCCTGGCTTGCGAAAATTTTCCTGAGGGTGATCTCAGTCTGTTCGGCTTCGATAGCCCGGTGAAGTTTGCTCGACAAATTCGCGGGCGTGAAATGAACACGATTATCCAGACTGTCCGCACTGGGGGTAACCGTAGCCGCGTTGGCCGTCCACATAGCTGAGGCAGAACAGGCCACCTGGAGGAGGGCCATGTCCTCCTGGGCTACTTGATGGATCAGGGTGGCATCGTCCTTTCCCTGAAAACCCCAATGCCGGAGCATCCATAGGGCGGGACGTTCGTGAGGAGGAAGCACACCCTGAATAAATCCTTTATCTGCCAGGAACTTCATCTTTTGCAATCCCTGCAAAGCTGCCTCCTTCGGACGCGATTCCGAAGCCTTGTTGTTTAAGGAAGCTACATTGCCCAAAGATAATCCGGCGTAGTTGTGAGTGGGCCCGACCAATCCATCAAAGTTCACTTCGTGTGCGATCATTCGATTCCTGGTGGAAAGGTTTCAGGCATGTCCAGGGTTTCGTTTTCGATGGAAGCGACGGGGTAAGCACAATAGTCCGCCGCAAACATACCACTCGGACGATGGTTACCACTCAGACCTCTTCCCCCAAAAGGGGCAGCCCCACTTGCGCCGGTCAAAGGTTGATTCCAGTTAATGATCCCGGCTTCCACGCCCCAGTAAAATGGGCTGTAATTCTCAGCATGATCGCTGAGTAATCCGGCTGAGAGTCCGTAACGCGTGTTATTGGCCACCGTAATGGCATCTTCAAAGGACTTTACCCGGGTCAACTTCAGGAGTGGCCCAAAATATTCTTCATCCGGCACATCTCGAGCCCCAGTCACATCAATCAGCCCAGGGGAGACAATTCCGCTACCTTGTTGCTTGATATGGAGTTCTCTTAAAACCCGCGCTCCTTTATTCACGAGATCTGTCTGGGCCTCCAGCATCATTTCGGCAGCGCGGGGCGAAATCAGCGATCCCATAAAGGGTTCGGGCTCCCCGGCAGGGTCGCCGACCCGGATCCGGTCAATCCACTGGGTAAGCGTTTCGACAAAGGCCTTCCCTTCCTCATTATCTACAACGATGAGTCGCCGCGCACAGGTGCACCGCTGGCCACTCGTCAAATAGGCGGAACGGACCGTGGTAAGAGCGGCCGCCGCGAGGTCGTTGATCTGGTAAACAACCAACGGATTGTTCCCCCCCAGTTCAAGAGCCAGGATCTTGTCGGGCCGCTCAGCAAAGTGGCGATGGATCTTCATACCTGTGGCCACTGAACCGGTAAAAAAGAGACCATGAATTCCATTATGCTCGGCCAAAGCTTGTCCCACAAGAGGTCCGCCTTGAATCAGGTTGATGACTCCGGGCGGGAAATCGGCAGCAACGAGGCAATCCATTAGGATTTCCGATACGGCTGGGGTTAACTCGCTGGGCTTAAAGATAACACAATTTCCTGCGAGTAAAGCAGGGACAATATGCCAGATAGGCAGGTTTGCCGGAAAATTGTACGGCCCGAAAACTGCCACAACGCCTTGAGGTTTAAAGCGGGTCAACCCCAGGCCTCCGTTCGGAAACTGGCTGGCACGCTCATGCTGCGCATTAATCGCATGTTGAATTTTTCCCACCATGGACTTCACTTCAGTAGCGGCCTCCCAACGCGGCTTCCCCACCTCAGCGGAGATGGCTCCTGCCATGGCTTCACACCGGGACTCAATTTGATCCCGGAACCTAAACATCTTGCTTTCCCGAACCTCATAGGGAGAGGTGGCCCAGGACGGAAGCGCACGACGGGCAGCGGTTATGGCTCGATTGACTTCGGTCAAAGTCGCTTCCGGCCCCGCCCATAGCAGCTCTCCATTTGCCGGGTTCGTGGATTGAAAGTCCGGACCGTCACTACCCGTCCAAACGCCATCAATATAGTGGGGGTTCTCTTTGCGTATAGCCATGGGGGTTCAGGTACGTTGTGCAGCGAATTGGATTGTTTCGCCCTCTGTTACATGAAGAAGCCGAGCGGTGGCTTGATCGATCATAATTCCGCCTGCCTCCGCTTCTATGACATGTCCTAAACAGCATCTGAAATCCAGGCGATGGTTGGCTAGGAGCAAGGGCGCATGCTCTGTCTCCGGAAGGGCATCCACAATTTTGAAAACAGTCTGAATATCCCGATCCCTCACTACCCGAATATGGTCCGTTCGGGCCCGCAACATGGGCCCGCCATCAAAGATGTCGATACATTCGGATCGTTCAAAGCCCTCAGACAACAGCATCTTTAACGCGGGCTCCGTATTGGTGTGCACCTTCCCGATCACCGATTGGGCTGCGGGCGCAAGCAAGTCCACGTAGATGGGATATTTGGGCATCAGATTTAAGATAAATTCTTTATCCCCAAGGCCACTGAGCACATCCGCCGTTCGAAAATCCGTCCCGAAAAAAGGAACGCAGAGCGCATCCCAGAACGGGGAGCTTCCGCTCTCATCGATGTATCCGCGCATTTCGGCGACTATTTCCTGTTCAAACCGTTCACTGAATTCCGCAATGAAGAGGAATCGTCCCATCGACAGCAGACGGCCGAGGCCATGTAGCCGAAAGTCTGGATGGAGATACAGGCTTCCAATTTCCGAGGGGCCCCGGTGATCCATTTTGAGGTGGAGGACGTCGACCGTTTTCTCGATCCCCATGGGTGGATGGACAACCCGCTCTTCCCGCACTTCGTAGGTGTAGAACGGGTCATAGCCGCCTACTTTGGCCACGACACCACAACAGCCGACCACCTGCTCAGTTTCAGCTTCCACCATGACAAACAAATAGTATTCCCCCCCAGGTCGACGGATTCCGGGAACAAAACTTCGCAGCGACAGCTGGAGGCGCTCCTCCAGATAATTGTGGTCGTAAGGTAAACTCGTGAGGTTGTCCTTAATCGTGGCCACCAGACCGGTCAGGCCGTCGAGGTCCGATTCACGAATCGGTCGAATATAAAAACGTGGAGTTGAAGATTCCATTCGGGCAGGGAATTTGGCAAAAGCGATAGTGCGGAAATGACTATCCTGTTGTCTATTGGTAAACGGAGTAAATCCTTAGCGCAAAACATAAAGGATATACATCTTTTGAAGTATGAAAGCCTCGACTGAATCTGATACTCTGGGGGAAACAAACTTCTATGATAGCATTGGCACTACATGGTGGGTCAGGGACCCTGAACAAAACCAAGTCAAACCAAGCCCTGGAGGCTAAATACGAAGCGGCCCTTCATCAAGCTCTCGAATTGGGATGGTGTCAGTTGACGAATGGCTCCAGCAGCCTGGATACCGTGGAAATGGTAGTGAAATCCCTGGAAGATTCCCCACTTTTCAATGCTGGTCGGGGTTCCGTGCTGAATCACGACGGTAAGGTGGAAATGGATGCCTCCTGCATGGACGGCCAGCACCGGGAGGCCGGCGCAGTCGCGGGGGTCACCGGAATCAGGAATCCCATATCCCTGGCCCGCAAAGTTCTGGAAGATCCCTCTTTTGTATTTTTAATTGGAAACGGGGCCGAAGAATTTGCCGATTTTCACAAGATTCCCCGAGAGGAGGAATCCTACTTTTTGACGATAGAGCGCTTTGACCAGCTACAGGAGAGTCTGACTGCCAATACCATGCTCCTGGACCACGACGCAGACGGGGAAAAATTTGGGACCGTGGGGGCCGTCGCCCTCGATGAAAATGGCAATCTTGCGGCGGCTACCTCGACGGGAGGGTTAACCAACAAGCGATTTGGGCGCGTGGGAGACTCTCCCATCATTGGTGCGGGAACCTATGCCGACAATCGCAGTTGCGCGGTTTCTTGCACCGGGTACGGGGAGGAGTTTATCCGGCTTAACGCCGCCTATAACTTACATGCTCAAGTCCTATATAGCAACCAGTCCATCGCCAGGGCAGGTCGCGAATTGATCCACCGAGACCTAACCAGCGTGCAGGGCCAAGGTGGATTAATCTGCGTAGATGCCCGCGGCAACCTCACTTTGCCCTTCAATACACAAGGGATGTATCGAGCATGGCGAAACGCTGCCGGCGAAGATGGCGTCGCCATTTTTGAGGACTAGAGCAAGGTGCGATTTGCTTTGGCTCCCCGGCTGGTCAAAAGCAGTTTTCATCCAAAAAACCCGTCCGGTATGGTCGGGTTTTTTGGCAATACAGATATTTGCTTTGGGGAGGGATTAGTTCAGTCGCCAACGCACGCCCAGGAAGGCGCTGGTACCAGAAAATTCGTTGTAATACATACGGACATTGGGATCCCCCCTATAAGCGCGGACCGGGCTGTTCAATGCGTTTTGCACTTCAAGGAAGACCTTCCAGCTCCGGGTAATATTGTAGGCTGCCGTGAGGTCCAACCGTTGCCGTTGATCAGCATACCGGTCCAGATCAGGATTCTCGTCGATGCCGTTAAACAACAGGTACTCGTCGGTCACATTGTAAGCCAGTCTACATTCCAGACCGTATTTCTCATAGGAGAAGCCGAGATTCCAACTAGAGGGAACCTGGCCAAAGAGCGGGGTCTCCAGGTTGTTGCGCTGAGGCAAGGTCCCTTCCACAAAATCGACTTCAGAGTCCGTATAGGTGTAGTTCCCGAACAAGCTGAACCCATCCATGGGGCTGGGCAGCATTTCCAGGGGATACTCGATCGCTACCTCAAATCCCAGGACACTGGCCCCTTCAGCATTCTCGAAACGGCGCAATTCGGCTCCCGGGAGGATTCCAAAGTCCTCGTATTGCAGAAACTCCGGATCATCCGCCGCAAGCGTTTTGGATAAGCGGTATACATTGTCATGCATGTTCTTGTAAAACACCCCAACGGAAAAGAACCCAAACCGGCCAAAGTAATTCTCATAGCTTAAATCGAAATTCCAGGACCGCGTGGGTTTCAATTGCGTGCTCCCCGTAACAATCAAACCATTCCCCAGGGCTCCTCCAAATGGATCGATATCGGCCGACGGATTCAACTGGAAGTATGAAGGCCGCGCCAGGGTACTGTTGGCGGAAGCCCGCAGCTGGCTGTTCTGGTTAATGCTATACAGCACGTGGAAGCCGGGCAACACATCCGTATAGCTGTTCTCCTCGGTAATGGGTTGAATACTCGACAAATCAAAAAAATCACCCTCAAAGCCGTCAAACTGAACATCGGTATGTTCCACTCGGACCCCGGCCAAGGTCGTCCAGTTGCCATGGCGGACCTGCCCCATGAGATAACCGGAATAGACGTTTTCTTCACTTTCATAGGAATTCACCAGTCCACGCCCGGCATCGCGATCCACGCGGCGGGAAATGTAATCGATGCCATCTCGCTGACCGGCAGCGATGAGCGCTTCTTGTGCAGCTCGCACTCTGGCCGGATCTATGAATAGTCCAAAATTGTACCGACCATCAACGGAGTCCTTCGCCGTGTAGTCAGCGACCACACTCCCAAATATCTGCTCGCCAGTGCTTGCTAGTTCTACACGGTCCAAGGTCCAGATGACATCGGAATCCAGAACTTCCCACCGGCGGGAGATGTCATCAAAATCCCGCTTGCGCAAAGTAACTTTCACCCCGCCCTGGATAAAGCCCGCCAGATTGAAGATATCCATATCTTTCCGCACATCGAAACCGCCAGATACGTCATTATCCAGAATCTCCCGGGTTCCCCGACGGACCCATTCAAAATCATAATCATCCGCGGTAAGATTATCCAGGCGATCGCCAGGCTCCGGAAAATATCCATCCGCTGGATCTACTGAATAGCCGTTGTCCCCGAATCCTGACCGAAAGCGGGCGCTGGTGTCTCGATCGATGTCGCCTTTAAAATCGCCACGGTTCCACCCCAACTGCCAATTGATGGTGTAATCACCCCGGACATGTTGTCCATCGGCGACGAGGTTGAGCACTTCCTGGGTTTCGTAAAAATCCCGGACTTGCCGACGTACCCGATCATCCGATACAAAATCGGTTAAAGTGTTATTGACCACATCGCTGGTATCCCCCTCCAGAATAATATCGGGGAAATAAATCAGGGAGACTCGGTTGCTCCCCTGGTTTGTATCCCGCAACGTGTAATTTGCGCTGAAGTTCAGGGTGTTTGCCTCATCCGGCCGATATCCGAAATTAAAGGTGAGTCCTGCACCTTCTATATTATCGAAGGCCTCTTCAAGCTGGAGGTCCCCCGGGATCAACACATCTTCAAGCTCCGGGACAAAGGAATCGGTAATCGGAACAAAATTGGCGGTGGACACGCCTTGCAGGACATAAGGCCGGTTCCGGTAATTCCCACTGAGCATGAATCCCATGGTTTGATCCGGGTCCAGGTATTGACCATAGGAGAAGTCTGCCTCGTAGGGTGTTCCATCGTGAGGATAACCGCCTTCATACTTATCTGATAACTGGTTATACCCTACCGATCCCTCGACCGTGGCAAAGCGACCGTCATAGTCGAAGATCGTGCGAGTTTTAATATTTACAGCCCCACCGACTCCGTCCCCATCCATGTCAGGGGTCACGGCCTTGGTCACCTCAATCGATTCTGCACTCTTCGAAGATACCACGTCCAGCGGAACAGATCGGCTGGCTCCATCAAAATTGGCCACCATGACACGCTGCCCATTTACAGACACAGCATTAAAATCTGCGTTCATTCCTCGAATGGTCACGTATCGGGCTTCTCCCCGTCCCTGATCCTGCTCTACGGAAACACCAGGTAAACGTTTCACCGCATCGGCGATGGTTTTGTCGGGCAACTGGCCAAACGCATCCGCAGAAATCACGTTGACCAGATTCTGGGAGGACTTCTGGGCATTAATCGCCCGGGCTCGTGACCCGAGGGTGCCCTGAATTTCAAAGGCCTCCAACTCTTCGATTTCGCTACCCATAGATATGTTAACCGTGGCCACAGCGCCTTGAGTAACAGTAACGTTTTCCCTGACTTCGTCATAACCGGTGTAGCGAAAAACCAGGGTGTAATTGCCGGCAGGAATATTCCGGATAAGGTAACGTCCGCTTCGGTCTGCAACGGCGTAATAGTCGCTTCCTTCAACCTCAGCCGTTGCACCGGCAAGAAAACCTCCGGTATTCACTTCCGAAACGATACCGCTGATTTGTCCTCGTTCTTGAGCTGCTAACTGACCGGCGGAGAAAAGCAGACAGGCTGCTGTCAGGATCAATCGGGTCAGGCTGTGCTTCCCGAATAGGTTTTGTGTAAACATGAGCAGGTGATGTTTGTCTATTTGTAGATTTTGAAACCCCTCCAAGTAGTAGAGGCGAATTTGGTCACCCTTGCATTACAGCTTGATTCTGTAAAATTGACCATACTCCAAAAGTTGTAAAAATATGCGTTTTCCTCCCCATACGCCAGTATAGGGAAGAGAAGGATTGCTGTAATGCGGATCAGGACAAAGAAGATGAAGCTCTAAAGATGGTCATTTCCCGCCCTACGCATACCCAACCGTGGTGTTCACCTCCCCCGGAAGCCATACTCGCCCTCCACCAGGCGACGGAAGTGGATGCGCTCTGGATCGCCATCCGTGACCTGCTATCGCAAAGTTTTATCTGTACCCGAATCACCTTGTTTCTCGGTCACTTGGGGTTAAGTGAGGCACGACAGGTATTCACCGATCCGCCCATTCACGATAGCAAGGCCTGGTTTGAACAGCGGGGGAAAATCAACCCGTTCAGCGACTTCATTGAAGATAATCCAGAGGTTCCCATCTATCGGTTTACGGATATCACCGGAAGCAAAGAGGCCTTTTCCCAAACAGAATTCTATCGGAATTTTGCCAGACCCGAAGGTTGGGATAAGGGGATTTCCGGACTGTTTTGGGAGATGCGGGATATGCGGTCTATGTTCAGCATTTACCGGGGAGAAGATCAGCCGGACTTTGTGGACGAGGAAATCGCTTTTCTCCAAAGCCTCATGCCGCACATTGAGGCGGCCATGAACCATGTGCAGCAACTGCATCGCGAGCGCAGCCTGCGGCGGGTGTTTGAAGACTTTAACCGCAGCATGCCGCTACCGGTCATGCTTTTAGATTGGAAGGAGAACCTGGTTTTCGTCAATCATGAGGCTGAGCGGATTTGTGCATTCTGGAATTTTGGTCCGGAACAGGCGAAGGCGTATAACTATCGTGATACCTTCCGCATCCCCGGAGCGATCCTGGAATCTATCCGGGAAACTAAAGCCTTGATTCTCAATATTGAGCCAAAGGAACTGGACCGGTTCATTTTTCAAAAAAAAACTCTGACTTCCCCACGGCTGCCGGGAATCACCGCCACCATCTCCGTAGCCACCGCGGGGCGCAGCCTCGCCCGGCCTGGCTTTTTTATTCTGTTTGAAGAGCGTCGTAGCAGTCAAGCTGGGTCGGGGAACCAAGACGGCTTCTCCACTGTTCAACTCCTTCACCAACTGACCCGAAGTGAGCGTGAAGTCGCCCGGTTGATCTGTGCTGGGATGAGCAATCAGGAAATCGCCGAAACGCAAAACAAAAGCGTGCTCACCGTGAAGACCCAGGTGACTTCCATCTTTCGTAAACTCGACGTTTCCAGCCGCGCAAAATTAATCGCCAAATTAATGGTATGAATCGACTCTTCTGGACCTCGCTTCTTCTAGCCACCCCAACCCTGGCCTTCGCTCACGGAGACCTTTTCCTCGTCGGGGGCCGCCTGGATCGAAACAATACTATAATCTATGAGACCTTTATTGAGGAAGCTGGCGGTAAGAGTGAGGCTAGGATTGCCGTGTTGACCATATCCAGCATTCCCTACGCTTGGGATGTAAACCGATACGGTAAGCAGAAAGCTGAAAAGCGGTATAACTCGAAAACGAATGGGGAGTACTATGCCGAGCTCCTGAAGAAGCATGGAGCCTCCCATGCCGAGTGGATTCCCCTCGACTGCTCCAACCCGGATTTCGCAAACCATCCGGGTTGGGAAGATACCCTGAAGGATTATACCGGTTTCTTCTTTGGTGGTGGAGATCAATCCCGCTACATCGCCGTCCTTTATGAGCATGATTCCGAAAAAGGAAGGACGCCCACCCCCTTCATGAAAGCCCTTCAAGCCCGGGTAGAATCGGGAGCCACCGTTTTGGGAACCAGCGCGGGAAGTGCCGTTCAGTCCGGGCCTGCCATGGTCACCAGCGGAGATCCCTATTTTGGACTGGTTCATGGCATCACCGAAACAACGGGGCCGGCATACTATCAAGAATTTCTGAATGAAGACTTTGAGAATCCAGTTCACCCTGAGTTAGAAGTGGATCCCCTGGGCGGGTTGGGGTTCTTCCAATGGGGAATGATCGATACTCATTTTTCAGAACGTGGGCGCCAGGCCCGCTTAATTTATTTGGCGGCCGCCCTCGATGTGCGCCTCGGGGTTGGGGTCGACGAAAACACGGCGCTGTGGGTAAAGCGCAAAACGAAGGATAACATCCTTTTACGCGTGCTCGGAGAATCCGGCGTGCATCTGTTTGAAATCCCTGAGAGCGTGTCTGTCGACCGGAAGGGATATCCGCGAATAAGCGGGATCCTCAATCACTATTTTGTAGCTGGGGATTCCGCTATCCTTTCGGGTCCTCCCAATGATTTTTCCGTCACCGCCTTCCTGGCTACTCCCAGTCGAGACCCAGAGGTTTTTCGCCTGTCGATGAAAGAGGAAAAGAGGGCCGACATCCTCAGTGCGCTTGAAGACAATGATGGGCGGGTACGCTTCCCCTATCAGTTTAATAAATTAGCCGGAAAGGCAGCCGCCCTGGGAACCAGGGAACCGCCTCAGGTTCATCAAACTTCACAGAACGATCCCGTTGCTTTTGGAATCTCCTTTCGTCAGGAGGCATCCACTCAAGCCACCCCCCCTGAAGCCTCGAGTTACATCAATCTCCTTGTCGGCCTCGCCCCGGTTACTGATACCCCATGAAGACTGCCAGAACAACTACCAGGGACGCGGCCAACATCAAAACGAGTTGAAATTTCCACATCACCTTCAACCAATCTACCCAGTCCACTTTGGCTACACCGAGACACCCCATGAGCGCGGCACTGGTAGGAATAATCAAGTTGGTTAAACCATCTCCCAGTTGAAAGGCGAGTACCGCAACCTGACGAGTCACCCCTACAAGGTCGGATAAGGGTGCCATCAGGGGCATGGTTAGCGCCGCTTGACCTGAACCCGAACTCACGAAAAAATTGAAGGTGGATTGAAAGGCAAACATGAACCAGGCCGACAGGGCCGGTCCCATATCGCCGATCCCCTGGCTGGCGAAATGCAGTATGGAATTCAGCACGGTGGGTTCCTCCGGATTATCGCCTCCCAGGATAAGCAGGATACCCTTGGCCATTCCCACGATCAGGGCAGCTCCCAACAGATCCCCGGCTCCCTTGCGAAAGGCGGCTGGAATATCATTCCACCCCATACCCTCCAACCGGAAGAGGACTCCCACCACTCCACAGACTAATCCGATAATAAAAAACTGAGTCGCAATTTCCGGGATGTAATACTGATAGGTGGTTACTCCATAAATTACCCAAATCAGGCCCAGGATCAGGATAAAGATAACCAGGCGCTGCCCCCACCCCAGCTCCGCGCTGCTCATTTTTCCTTCCTGATAATCCAGGTAATCGGAATCGGGTTCCACCAGGTGAACAAAATCTCTATCCTTCTGCCGGATCCCTCGCGCATACATGAGGCAAAACAGAATGCCCCCTATGGTAAAGCAGGCCCACATTCCAATTCGGAAACCAGCTCCCGAGAGGACGGGTATCCCGGCGATGCCTTGCGCTACAGCGACACTGAAGGGGTTCATCCACGAGGTGGCGAACCCGATCTGGGTGGCCGCGTAGGTTACCAGCAGCCCTGTGACCTTATCATAACCTAGAGCGACCATGAGCGGGCACACAATCATGGCGAAAGCAATCGCTTCCTCCCCCATCCCAAAGATGGCCCCCCCGAGCGAAAACAGCAGAAAGAGCACAGGGATTACGAGGTAGGCATGGCGCCCGACTTTACGGATCACCCAGCGGATGCCAGTTTCTACCGCTCCGGTCCGCAATATAATTCCAAAGGCCCCGCCAATGACCAGGATGAACGCGACGACCCCCACGGCCGCCCCATATTTTGAACCGGAGACCAGGCCCTCAAACACAAAATTCATTACCCCTGTATCGCCCTGCCCCTCTGAGGGAAACCGGTAAATGATCCGTTCGCCCCCATTCGCTTCGCCCCGAAACAGACTAGCCCGATGGTATACCAGGTCTCCTTCCCCATCCACCAGCATCTGAAAACTATCCGGATCCACCACCTCTCGGCTTTTGATTACCCCATCCGTTTCCACCGAGATGACCTTTGTCCCGAAGTATCCTACCGGGATGATCCATGTCAGGGCTGCCGAAAACAGAATGATCAGGAAAAGAATGATGTAGGTATCCGGCATCTGCCATGATCGTTGTGCCTTCGGGGGCTGACCATGGCTTCCTTTTTGATCACTTGAGTCGAACATGTCAGGTAATCAGGCATGAAGTGTATTTCATGCCATACGTCAAAGGAATCCCACCGGAATCCTGTATATACCACTTTAGGAGGATTGTATTGAAAAATCAGGCAAACTCCCAACCGGGCCGGACGGTTTGCTTTATCAACTGATCCATTCCTTCCCGACCCTGGGTTTTTAATTGCCGGAGATCCCAATGGATCCGCCGACCATCGACCAATTCCACCCCAGCCGGCTCCATTCCTTTGAAGTGAGGGCCCCAGGATATTTTCTCTCCGTTCAACTGCACGGACAGGACGCCCGTCAGGACAATTTCGGTCAGGCGTGTTGAGTATTCAAAGTTCCCGCTTGCCTCGGGTCCGCCCTTAATTGCGATTATCCAATCCTCAAAGTGGCCCTGGGAGCGGGAAAGCGACTTTTCCACCTTTCTCGCGTCAGCCCGCAACTCGCGGGGAAAGACCCGGGGCGCCCCTCCGGAGCCATTCGCATGAATGATCCCTTCGCTTCCCTCAAACAGGATGCCACGATTGGTGAGCCGGAAATCATCCGGAAGTAAGGGATGGTGTGGAGGGCGGATGTTGCCGGAATACCAGTTCAGCTTTAAGGCTTGTTGATCCCCTTTGGCTGAAAAATCGAAAACACCTAATTCCGAATTGGGGGTGACCTGCCAATCATGGTCCCATTCCAGAATACCACCAGGATAAACCTGAACCAGGTCGGGTTCCTTCAGATTAAAAGCCCAAACAGCCGCATCCATATCATGGCAACCAAAGTCCCCAAGCGCGCCTGTTCCAAAGCGCCAGAAATCCCGCCAGGTCACGGGAGAAAAATACTCATGGTAGGGTATGGATTCACTTGGGCCCAACCACATATCCCAGTCGAAGCCAGCAGGTAATTTCGTGCTTGTCGTTGGAAATCCAATCAGGCCTTTGTTCCAACGGGTGGAATGACACCAGGAATGCGCTTCCTTCACTTCGCCAATCACCCCGGCGCGCAACAGCTCCACCGTCCTCCGCATGCCCTCCGTGCTGTGACCGTAATTTCCCATCTGAGTGGCCAGGCCTGTCTCCGCTGACAACTTCCGGATGTAGCTGTTCTCCCAAAGATTGTGCGTTAGCGGTTTTTCACAATACACATGCTTTCCCGCCTTCATTGCGTGGGAAACGACATAGGCATGCGTATGGTCAGGCGTTGAACAGACGATGCCATCTATTTCCGGTTGCTGCTCAAGCATGTCATGGAAATCTGCATACACTCCCACTTTATAGTTTGGATAGTCCCGCCTGTAGTGATCCGAAATTAATTGGGAGACGGGACCCCGACCGGCTTCGCTTTTATAGTAAAAAGCATTCAAGTCCCAGTATTCGGCTGGATCGGCGATCGCGACAATCTGAGCATCCTTCAGCTTGAGAAACTCGTTGGTGTTGTGCCGACCTTGGCCTCCCACCCCCACCATGCCAAGCAACACCTTTTCACTGGGCGGCGTGTAACCGGTTCCTCCGAGAACGTGCCGTGGAATGATCATGGGGAAGCCTACGGCGGTGGCAGTTAAGGTGGCTTTTTTCAGGAATGAGCGACGGGTAACAGACATGTGCAGCTGGTGGTTATGTATAAGGAAAGCGGCTATTGTCTTAAATGGGATGGCGCGTGCAACGCTATCTTTTGGTTTGTCTGGCCGGAGCTGCGCGAAATAATAAACCCATCCTCCGCTCCAGCATAATCACCCTACCCCTGTTCTTCTTCGCCCTGTCCCTTTCCGGGCGAACTCCTAACATCGTCTTGATCATGGTCGATGATATGGGTTGGGAGTGCCTCAGCCCTTACGGTGGCGAGGATTACCAAACTCCAAACATAGACCGCTTGGCCAAGGAGGGAGTAGTCTTTGATCACTGCTTTTCGACTCCCCTGTGCACCCCTTCCCGTGTGAAGTTGATGACGGGAAAATATAATTTCCGAAACTACACCTATTTCGGATACCTCAATCCAGAAGAACGGACCTTCGGTCATATGTTACAGGAGGCTGGATACAAAACGGCCATTGTTGGCAAGTGGCAATTGAATGGACTATATAATGGGCTTCCGGGACACCAGGATTCGAGTCGCCCCTTGAAGGCGGGGTTTGATGAAGCGCTCTTGTGGCAAGTGACCAGGGGTAAGCACTCAAACGACGGGGGAGGTGAACGCTACTGGAACCCACCGCTGGAACACAATGGGACCTTCATTTCGGCCGAAGAGAACTGGGGCTTGTATGGGCCCGACTTGTTTACCGATTTTATCTGCGACTTTATGCAGCGGTACCGGGATGAACCCTTCTTTGTCTACTACCCCATGGTTCTGGTGCACGATGTCTTTGTTCCTACGCCCGACACACTGGGCGACCAACCTCTCGAAACCGCCAACATCCAGCCGGTAGATTTTGAATCTCGAAAGAAGCACTTCAGTGCTATGGTCACCTACACCGATCATTTGCTGGGACGGATCCTTTCCCAGCTGGAGGCTCTTGGCCTATCCGAGGATACACTGGTTCTGTTTACTGCAGACAATGGGACCGACCACAAAATTAAGTCCAACTGGAATGGGGTGGATGTTCCCGGCGGAAAAGGCGGTAGGACCGATACCGGCAACCACGTTCCCCTCCTCGCATTTTGGAAAGGAAAATCGATTCCGGGAAAACGTGTTAAGGACTTGATCGATTTTACTGATTTTTTTCCTACTCTGGCAGAAGTGGCCGGGGTAGATCTTCCCGGGGATACTTTCTTGGACGGGCAGAGTTTTCTCCACAAAATTCTTGGCAAACCCGGCCCACAACGAGCTTGGGTCTATAACCATTATCAACCTTACTGGGGACCTACACCCGGACGCTTCCTGCGGACCCTGACGCACAAGCTTCACGGGGACGGCCGGTTCTATCACCTTGCCCATGACCGTTTTGAGGAGTACGACTTGGCCGCGAAATCTATGAAGGCGTCGACCCTCGCAAATTACGAGGCGCTTCAGGCCCTGATGGCTCACTTCCCTGAGATCGTGCAGGAAAAAGGAAATAACGCTGATATCCCCCGCCCAGTTTACCCGGACTGGGTCCTTTCCGAGGAATGAAACCCCGTGCACCGAAGCATTGATTTACCCGGCGAGGATATTCAACTCCGCACCTTCCTGAATGAAGACATCGATCCGCTTTTTGACGCGGTAGTGGAGTCCATAGACGAATTACTACCGTGGATGAGCTGGTGTCATGAGGGGTTTTCCAAAGATGAACTGGAGCTCTTCCTCAACAACCGGGATGCAGATTGGGCCAACAAGGTCGCCTATGGGTTCGCCATCATACGTCCAAGTGATGGCTGGATTCTGGGAACCTGTGGTATTAACTTCCCCAACTGGCAATTTCGGCTCGCCAACCTTGGGTATTGGGTAAGGAAATCTGCCAAAGGTCAGGGCATAGCTTCGAAATCTACCCGCGCAATTGCTGCCTGGGCCCTCAAAGAATTAGAGCTCAATCGCATTGAGATTGTCGTGGGGAAAGGGAACCAGGCCAGTTTTCGTGTAGGCCAGAAGGCCGGCGCCCACTACGAAGGACTGCTGAAGAACCGGCTCACTATCCGTGATCACGTCATGGATGCCCACATGTTTTGCTTTGTTCCGAGCGATTTTGAGATCGATCGTCAAACCCAGGGTTTTTTCTGATTACCATCAGTCATCCCCATTTCCCTTGTCAGGGTCCGTCCAAGGGGATATTGGTTACATGCGACTTCGCCTTTTTTGTTCAACCCTAACCCCCCGATTCCATGAGTGGACCCACATCCTC
>JANQKZ010000015.1 GCA_028280845.1 Opitutales bacterium
GAATGGCCCTAAGTTAAGGCAAGCATCCAAATATTCTAGCCACGTTGACAAGCAACGGGCCCTACAATTGGGCTTAGTTCGTAGGGCCTCCTGCTTGCAGGATGGCCGCCCACCCCTGAAAAGGAGCTTAACTTAGTGCCATTCGAATCTATCCCTTATGGCGTGAATAATGCCCGTGAATAGGTATTGTGCATTATGGGTGGGTAGGGAGATAGTCGTTGTCGGGGCGTCCAGCTTTTCGTAAAACCATTAGTATGAGCGAGCAACTCTTGAGAGATCCTGCGTTGGAGATTACGCCGGACCTTTTGAAATCGGAAACCGGCCGGTACTACCCAGCCCTTCGGGATTTTCTTAACGAGATGGGAACCGATTCCCATCCTTTTCAGACGGAATGGCGTTTCTATAAAGATGGGAAGGCCTGGCTTTGTAAGATTTCTTACAAAAAGAAAACGGTGGCTTGGGTGTCGCTTTGGCCCCGCCATTTCAAGGTCGGCTTGTATTTTACGGAGAAAAGCGGGGGAGGGATCCCTGCCCTCGAGATCGATGAAGGCCTTAAACAGGCCTATCGCTCAGGGAAACCGATCGGTAAACTAAAACCGCTGATCGCCGAGATTACCAAAAAGCCCCAGCTCCGCGATGTGTATCTGCTCATGCGTTACAAGGCGGGAATTTGACGTCGGGGGTTTACTCAGCAGCATGGGTAGAAGCAGGGCGGGAGATCATTTCGAAAATGGAACCACGATCGACGCTAGAAATCGTTAAGGGGAATTCCATTCGTGGAGATAAGCGCTAAAAACGTGCGGCTTTTCCTCTATCCCAGATTTTCCAAGGCTTCCTGGGCGACTTCGAGATTGGGCTCGAGGATGAGGGCTTGTTCGTAGGCCTGGCGGGCTGCGGCAGGGTCGCTTCGGTTTTCGTAGATCATGCCGAGTCGCCAGTAGGCGGAGGCATGGGAGGGGACCCCGGGCCGTTCGTCCCACGCGATGTACTGTTTGAGGGCCGCTTCCCCCCGATCGAGCTGTTGGCCGGAGAGAGCGGCATACTTCCCGAGTTGGTAAGTGGCGGAAAAATCTTCAGGATCAGTCTCCAGCAGGAAATCAATCGACTGGATAGCGAGATTGTACTCCTCCCGGTTATTGGCTAAGATAACGAGGGCAAAGTGTCCCCGGCGATCGTCAGGTTCTAATGCAATCGCCTGCTTGAGTTCGAGCAGGGCCCGATCGAATTTTTCTTCGTGAAAGGCGATCCTTGCCCTGGCGAGGTGTCCCATGAAGGGATTCACCTGGGAGAAGTCATCCGCCATACGCTTCGCTTTGCGCATACTTCCGCCGACGATTCCCGGGGCCTGGATATAATATTCAATCAGACCGAACCAGGGTTCCGGCAACGTGTGATCGAGCTCCATGGCCAGTTCATAATACTTTGTAATCTTACCCACCATAGTCGCCTTTGCGGCCAGGTTAACATCGACAATCCGGGCGCCGTAGGCGCTGCCGAGGCCGGCGGCATATTTTGCCTGTCGCGGGGCCAGCGTATGCGCCTTGCGCATCCAAGCGAGTCCAGACTTGGAGTCTCCCCGGAGCAGGTAGAGCCGGGAGCGTAAATATGCGACTTCGGGATGTTCGGGATAGGCGTCGACGTAAGGGAGGAGGCGCTCCTCAGCCCGGTCGAGTTGGCTTTCATCCATCCATTCGTTGATTTCCTCCAGTTCGGCTTCTGTGGGAGGGGAGGCCGCCGTGGACAGGAGGCCGCATGCAGGAGCCAGGAGGCAAAAGAGAAGTAAGGCAATCGGCCTTGGGCGGCCATCGCCCCTTTTCCAAAGTCTGAAAGCTGGGAACGGAGGACCGGCTCTCACTTTTGGGCTTCCTCAGGTTGCAGGAGTTTGAGAATGGCGTCCTTGATGAGGTCCGGCCGAGTCCAGGGGATAAAGTGATTCAATTCGGGATGCATGTATACCTCGACCGCACTATGCGCAAAGGTGTTCTTCACATAATCTGCATTTCCCGGGGGGACCAGCGTGTCTTGCTCTCCTTGGATGACGATGACGGGAATCCTGAGTAGAGGCAGCAGGGGTTCCATGGCCTCGAGCTCACCACGGAGGGGCATGATTTCATCGTTTGAGGTTTTGAGTGCTCCCGGCAGAAAGAGGCGAACGAACCCATTATCAGCCGCTTTGTTATACCAGCGGTGCACCTCTAATTCCGGGCTGATGGAGGGGGCGACCAGAATGAGTCCATCCACCTTGTGCGGATGGTCCACTGCCATGCGAACGGCCACAGGACCACCGAGGGAATGGCCGACGAGGATGGCTTTGCGAGGCGCACAGGTGTTTTGCCGGTCGAGGAGGGGGGCCAGTACGTCAGATTGCTCGGTCAGGGTGAGCGCGGGGCCGCCCAGCTCACTTTGGCCAAAACCCGGACGATCCGGAGCGACCAGATGGGCCTGGTGGCGAAGATCCGCGTCCGCCATGAAGGTAATAAAATTATCCCAGCTCCCGGGGGATCCATGGATGAAGACGACCATAGGCATTTCTCGATTCCCGGTCTCGGCAAAGCCGATGGTTCGATTCCCCAGGGAGTAGCTTGCATAAACCGGTTCCGATAAGGAACGGCTGGCAAAGACTCTGGCGATTTCATCGTCGTTCATACTGAACGATACACAGCCTGAAATGCCAAGCAAGGCAAAGGCTCCTGAAGCGAGTAGGGCAAGCAGGGCGTAAAACCATTTGTGGGAACCCAGTCGTTTGAGGAAGCACGTCGGCATTGGATTATTTTACCACGAATGGAGGCGAATGGACATGGATATGGCACCTTACTCCTCCAAACCGGAGAAATCTTAGTGTCTCTGCGCCTTTATGAGCGTATTTTGAGTAAGGTGAAGGGGCGGAAGTATTGGATCAGGTTTGGGCGAAGTGGAGATAAAAGGTACGCATGACTTCGCGAAGGTTGCCCTGATGGGTACTAAAGGCGGTTTGGAGCTGGCTCTCTTCGCTGGGGGTCAGAGAGCGGGCGAGGAAAGTTTCTGCCATGCTTTGGGCGATCTCAGGTTGGGGGCGGGTAGCCCAGAGTGTGGGGAGGCGGGTAGGGCGGTGTGCCGAGAGGAGCAGCCCCGGACGACTGTGAAACACGCTATAGACGTTTCGGCGGGTCCAACGGGGGACCCATTCCCAGCCGTCGAGGAAGAGGATCTGGTCTGGTCCCAGGTGATGAAGCGCGATGCGGAGGCGTCGGGCATCCTGCTGATTAAAGCCATCCTGGAAACCGATCCAGGCAGTGGGGATGTCCTGGATTTCGAGGTGTTGGCGGAAATCCTCCATCCACACCGTTTTGCCGGTGCCGTGGGGGCCTACCACAGCGCCGCGGCGCCCATGGTGCTTAAAACGGCTATAGAGGGACGACCAGTCGGTGCCCTCCAGGCGGTAGCGAAACTTATCGACTTGGTCGGACCGAAAGGGATTTGATTTCGCTTTCATAGGTGGTTTTTGAGATATCGATTTCTGCCTCACCATGGGTGAGGATGAGGGGGCGGAAGGCTTTATCCTTTCCCTTTTTGAGGGAGCATTCAATGCCCCAGAGAAAGGAGATGAGGCGGCCTGAGCAGGAGAGTGGGCCCTCGGGCATAACAAAAGAAAAGGTTTGCTTTCCTATGGTGCCCGGGTTGTTCACCATGATGGTTTCAACCAGTTCCTCATCCCGGGTTCCTTTTCCTTCGGTATACCAGCCCAGGTTGATTTGGATGGTCTCGGGGTCATCCTGAAGATCCCATAAGGCCTCACCGGCTACTGTTTGCCCGGGGCGTGCAATCCTGGTGTCGCATTCGAGGAGAATCGTGTTTTCGGCCATGTTAGATTAACGATGTGGGGGGAGCACGGAGATAGGGAAGACCCCGGAAATGTCAGGCCAACGGTGTATGTTGGAATGAATCTTGAAGGTCCACTGGATTTCGTTGTTCGACGCCTTGTAGGAATGCATGGTGTCGACCGGCAAACTGAAGGTTTGCTGGCCGGTGGTCCGCAGGCTGGTCTTGTCCTGGTCGACTAAGATGACCTGCTCAAAAATATTGCGATCCGTCGTGGTGTCGGTCCCGCGTCGGTAGGTAGCAATTTCCTCGGCCTCCAAGACAATTTTCAGGCTGTCGAGGCGCCCCGTGTTTCCCTCCATAAACCAGGTGACCTCGCAGGGCTCACCCAGGCGTGGTGTGCCCGGGGTGAGGGTCAAGCGGACCTTTGGGTTAAAGAGGGCGAGAAAGGAATAGAGCACGAGAAAAACCAAACCGATGCCGACCAGAACAAAGGGAATGAGGAAGAGGGTAAGGAACCACTCCGGGTGGCCCCGAGCAAATCCCTTGATGACCTGGAAGAGAAAGACGGACACAATGCCGTTCCAAAAGGCGGCGAAGAACAGGGAGCCGACAAGTTGTGTCACCCTTCCGACTTCGGGAGAGAGGTCGAGGGGATCAGGATTGGCGTCGGGCATCCCATTCTTAACCCCGTAGGCGACTTTTTTCCGTCGGCGCTTTCCGCGAAAACCAGCCCGGTTTTGTTTGCCGGAGGATGTTTTTGAAAAAACTCCAAACATGAGGGCAGCTCCAACAGCGATGAAAATGAGGGAGAAGAGGGTGATAAAGACCGGTAACCATCCCAAGCTGCGGGACAGGATGGCTTCCTCCGGGTTTTTAGGATTCACGTAACAGATGGCGGTGGAGCCCGGGGGGTAGCGGTCGACCACTTTTTGCTTTCCCTTCCTCCCACTGCTGCTCATCCCGATAAAATTGTAGCGGTCTTCGGTGTAGATGCCTTCGGCGTAGCGGTATTGGTAAGTGATGGAAATCTGGTAGGTCTCCCCATCCCCTGTGACTCGGCTGGAGATGATCCGGCACTCCGCTTCGTCCCAACCGAAGCTGCCAACCACTTTGATGAAGGGACCGAGGGCCCCGATCCACAGGATGAAGAGGCCCGCCCCGAAGAAAGGAAGACCGAAGAGGAAGAGAAAGATCCTTCCGCCAAGGCCGCCTTTTTGAGGAGACTGGAAACCGGTATTGGGGGCGGTGGACATGCGAGGCGGCGAGAGGGGTGCTGCGGGGAATAAGAGTAAGGGATTCCAACAACTGAAGACTGAAAGCTCTATCAGGCGGCGGGCAGGTAGTCGCGGCCGATTTCATAGCCTAGGGGTTGGAGATGGGATTCTATTTTTTCGCGGGCACCACGGGAGCCGACGTAGAGGAGAAGGAAGATATCGCCGGGGTCGGGAAGGACGGATGGGTCGGAGATGGGAATGCCGCGCCATTCGAGTCCGGTTTTGTTGTCGTCGATATCGATGAAGCGGTTGACGGGGACCCCTTTTTCCAAGAGGGGAGCGAGGCGCATGCGGGAGCGTTTGCCGGCACCCCAGACCCAGATCTCTTTTTTTCCCTGGAGGCGGCGCTCGATGAGGTGGGCGAGGTAGATCGCTTTAACCAAATAAAAGGCCTCGGTGCGGTAGCGCGAGTCGGTGCGCGACATACGGTCGGGGGAGTCATACCAGTCGAGCAGGATCTCAGGGCATTTCCCCGGGAGGACCCCGGCATCGATCCACCGCAACCAGAGTTCGTAGTCCTCGGGAAAGGGGCAATTCTCGTAGCCCCCGTGACTCTCAATGAGATGGCTATGGAAACAGATACTGGGGTGGGCAAAGGGAGATTCCACGAAGCGGTAGTTTTTAATGTCCTGGGGTTCGACGAGCGAGTTGATCCAGTCGACATACAAGGCGTAGCCCAGATTGGCTTCCCGATCTCCACAGTAATTGACGCAGGAACCGACAAACCCGATCTCCGTATGGGTTTCAAGAAATTGAACCTGGGTCTCAAGGCGCTGGGGATAGGCATAGTCGTCCGCATCCATGCGGGCGATGAATTTTCCGGTGGCCCGGGCGATCCCGAAATTCAGGGCATCCACGATACCCGACCCCGGATTGGTGAAGAGGCGAATTTTTGCGTTTTTGAAGCCGTGCGACTTGGCAATATAGGGCGAGGTGTCTAAAGAATGATCATCGACCAGGATGAGCTCCCAGTCCTTTAAGGTCTGCTTCTCGATCGATTCGATGGCGCGAGCCAGGGTAACTTCAGCGTTTTTGACCGGGAGGATGACGGATACGACCGGGGAGGATGCCATGGGGTGTAAAGCGGAAACAGCTCAAACCTAATCATCAATTGGATTGCTGATCAAGGAATTCCATTTGGTCGAGGATATCCATGATGCTGAAGATCCCGACCAGCCGCTTATTTTCAGTGACCAGTACTTTGTTACTTCCCTTGCGGACCATGATCTCGATCACTTGTTCAACAGATTGATCAGGATGGACTTGCGGCATATAAATGACCTGGAGGCCACCTAGGGTGGAGTCCTTAGTCACCTCTTTTTTGAGAATGTATTCGTAGATATCGTCACGTCGAAATACACCGAGGGCCTGTTTCTCCTCATTGCAAACCGGGTAAAAGGAATGGCGCCCCTGTTTCATCAAGGTCAGCGCATCGCGAACTGTGAGGTCCGGGGTCATATGGAGCGGGTCGGTTTTCATGACTGATTCCATTGGGGCGATGAGCAGTGGTCGGGGGACGGCGCGTTTGAGGGTATTGAGATCTTCCGTAGTCTGATAAGTCTGCGAGGTATGGGCGAGGAGATGGCGGAAAGGCTCGCTACTCGTCATGACCGCCTGGAATTCCTGTAAGCCGAGGGAAATGAGTCTGGATGGAGTTTGAGCGATGGCGGTATAGCGCCATTGTTTGTCCCCGAGCAGGGCCCGTTCACCAAAAAACTCTCCCGGTCGGATGGATTTGATGAGGGTATCACCGTCCATGATGTCGATTTGTCCATCTTTGAGGACATAGAAGGAGAAGGAGGGTTCGCCAGCGTTGAAGAGGATGTTGCCGGGCTCGAGGTAGACGTCTTTCAAGGACTGTGAGAATCGGGGATTGATGAGGTTGATGTCCTTGGGAAAGAAGAGGTCGAGGGTCCACTCCAGCATGACTCGGAGCTTGCGGTCGAGGCCTGGGAGTTTCATGAGGTAGACGCTGCGCCACATCCACCAGGCGATGAAGCCGGAGAAGTGAAGCCCGAGGATATTGGCTACCGCGGTGCGATGGCCGATGGAGGCAAGTTCCCCGAGCCCGCGGAAGGTGAAAGCCAGGGGCTCTCCGGTTCCCTTGAGTAGGTCGCCGATATTTTCGCCAAGCAGGTCTCCCTGCCGCATGGCGAATTGGGCGGTGGGTGGACAGAAACCACCTTCGACAATGGGTACGGCGGCACAATCACCGGCGGCCCAGAGGCCTTCGTGCCCGGCGACCGCCATGGTATCCAGGGTAATGATACGTCCTTTATCGTGTGGGATATCCAGGTCCCGGCATAATTGGAGGACGAGGGGGTGGGGCGCGTTACCCACGGTTGAAATGACGAGGGAGGTTTCGATCTGGGTCCCGTCGTCGAGATAGACATAGTTAGCGGTGACCGCCTTGACCCGTTTTTCCATGAACAACTCGAGCCCGCGCTGGACGAGTTTTTTCTCGGCATATTTCCCGAGGCTTTTACTTAGCGTGGGCAGCAAGTGATCCCGGCTATGAATGAGGCAGACGCGAAAATCGTCCGGACCGATGTTGGTGTAGAATTTGTGGATCGAGGCGAAGAGATCAAGGAGTTGGCCGGCGGTTTCGACCCCGGAGTAGCCGCCGCCCACGACGGCGAAGGAGAGCATACGTTTACGTAGTTGCGGGTCGGCTTGTAGATTGGCTTCTTCGAAGCGGGAGAGGGCCGTGGCGCGGAGTTTCATGGCATCTCCCACATTCTGCATAAGGTAGGCGTGTTCAGGCATGCCCGGGACCCGGCTCAGGTCGATGGTCGCCCCCATGGCGAGGACGAGGTGATCATAGGTGACTTCTATATTCTGGGAAAAACTGCCGGCATCGAGGGTGAGCCGTTTATTTTTGAAGTCGATGGTCGTGATGGTCCCTCGGTACACCTGAAGGCCGCGCGCCATGGTGCGTATCGGATTGACAACGAACCCGGGATTGAGGGCGGCACCGGCAACCTCCGGCAACATCGGTTGAAACACGAGGTAGTTTTCGTCGGCGATGAGCCCGCAGTTCGCGGCTCGCTTTTTGCCAAGTGATTTGACAAGCGCCTTGGCACAGTAGACGCCAGTGAATCCGCCGCCGAGGATGGCGACTTCCAAGTGTGATTGAGCAGCCTTCATAAAGGGGAGAGCGTTTCCACATTGATGAATAGTAGAAGGGGAGTAAATTACGGATAATGGCTAATTCCAAAAAGTCCCTGGGTGCCCTGGTCCGTGCCTTAGAGAAGCGGGTGCAGATTGATGAAAAGGCGTGCTACGCAGCCTCATTTGACAGCATGAAATACAGCTTCATGCCGGAGGCGGTCGTAACCCCGCGGAAAGAGGCCGAGGTGGGGAAGGTGCTGGAGCTGGCAAATACCTATGGGGTGCCGGTTACTCCGCGAGGCGCGGGGACTTCCCGGACGGCGTCGGCTACGCCGATTGAGGGAGGCTGGGTGTTGGATCTATCAAAGTTGGACAAAATTGTGATTCACTCCATGCAGGGGCAGGCCCAGGTGCAGGCAGGAGCGGTGACAGCGGCGGTGCAGCAACGGGCGGAAGAAGCGGGATGGTTTTATCCGCCGGATCCCTCCTCGAAAAAATACAGCACGATTGGAGGTAATATCGCCTGTAACGCGGGTGGTTTACGTGGGGCCAAATATGGGGTGACACGCGATTATGTGGTGGCCCTGCGCGGCTATCTTCCGACGGGAGAAGGAGTGGAATGGGGGACTGCTACGCGGAAAAATGCGACCGGGTATAATATGCGGGACCTCTGGATCGGGAGTGAGGGGACTCTGGGTGTCGTGACCGGGGCGACGCTAAAGCTGGTTCCAAAGCCGGAGACCCGGTGGACCGTGTTGCTGGCCTTTCCGGATGAAGCGACGGCCCTGACGGCAGTGGAAGTCCTCCTGGAAAGCAAAGTCCTTCCCTCGATCTGTGAGTTCTTAGACCGCAATGCGGTCAAAGGTGCCGAGGCCTTTACCGGTAAGCCGGTGTTTAAAGGGATGCCCGAGCGCGCCGTGATCCTGTTGGAACTGGATGGTCCGGCGGTTCTGGTGAGGGAGGAAAAAAAACGAGTTCTCGAGTGGGCGAAGCGGTGGGCGGAAGCCTTTAAACCCTCTCGCAACGAGGCAGAGGCTGAAGCGCTCTGGGCGGTGCGGCGGGCCTGTAGCCCAGCGATGTTCCGGCTGGCTGACAGCAAGTTGAACGAGGATGTGGTGGTTCCGCTGGACAAGCAGGTCAAACTGATGCAGGAGGCGAGAAAGCTGGAGAACAGATACAAGTTGCCTGTGGCGGTTTTTGGTCATGCCGGGGATGGAAACCTGCATGTGAATATCATGTACCGCCGGGAAGAGCCCAGGGAGGTCAAGCGCGCTCACCAGGCAGTGGAAGCTTTGATGAAAGCGGTGGTTCGCCTGGGGGGAGCCATGAGCGGGGAGCACGGGATCGGTCTGGCCAAGTCTCCGTTCCTGAGCCTTCAGTTTTCTCCGGTTGAAATCCAGGCCATGAAAGCGATCAAGGATGCCTTGGATCCCATAGGGATTTTGAATGGGCGAAAAATCTTTGAGAGAACGCCACTTTGGGAGTTGCGGCCTGTGGAGCACCAGTTTCCGTGGGATCGGAGTTGAGGGGGTGGGTCGGCTCCGCTGGTGTTTCGCTACGACCTTTTGTGGTGAACTGTGAGTTGTGAATTGTGAGTTGGGGGGCTGCTTTCCGAACTCGGGCCTCCGGTTTGCCGCTTCTGCCTACCGGGTGGGAAAGTGGACGGCTTTGAAGGCTTCGACGTCTTCGTTGGAGAGGCGGTAGGGTTTGTTCGTTTCGATTCCGACGAAGATACCGCGTTGCCTGGCCTTCGCCGCGAGTTCTCCGGTTTTTTGTGAATAGACCTCGAACTGCATCCAGGCGGTTATCCGGGTGAGCTCGGTGATCCATACATGTATTTCGGCGATGTCCGGAAAGTAGAGCGGTTTTTTATACTGGATGTGGGTTTCGAGGAGAACTGGCATAAAACCCAGTTGGGCCATCTCCTCAATTGTCCTGTCCACGGCTTTGAGGAGTTCGGTGCGTCCGATCTCCAACCAGCGGATGTAGCTGATATTGCTGACATGCCGGTTGAGATCGATGTCGAAGGAATGGATTTCCTGCGTAAAGGTAACCTTTTCCATACTTTCCCGAGATCCCGCAAGGAGGGATTCCTATTGGTTGGCGACGCCGATGTTGAGGGGCCGTTTGGGATCGCCGGCCACGTGGACCGTTTGAGTGGGGAAGGCGAAGTCGATTCCTGCGGCATTGAATCGCTCGAGAATCTGGTCGTTTACCCATTGCGAATAATCCATGTAATCCCAGTAGTCGGGAGGGAAATACCAGTACATGGCGAAAATGTTCAGGGCCGTGGACTGAAAGTCGTTGAAATAGACCCGGGGCGGGAATTCTTCGTTGTGGCCGGATTTCAATTCCTGGCCTTCGGGGGTGACCGGGTTGGTTTCGGTCAGGATATCCATCATGATGGTGCGTGCCTGCTTTACTTTCTCCGGTGGGGTGTCATAGGTGATGGTGATGTTGAGGGCCCGGCGGATGAAAGGGCGCCGCCCGATGTTGTGGATCGGCTTGTGGGCGAGTTCCCCATTGGGGACAGTGACCTGGTGGCCATCGAGCCGGCGAATGCGGGTGGACCGCAGGCCGACTTCTTCGATCGTGCCATCATGCCCGTCGTAATTGATACGCTCCCCGAGTTCGAAGGGTTTGTCTGCCAGGATGAGAAGTGAACCGAAAAAGTTCTTAATGGTATCTTGGGCGGCGAGTGCGACTGCGAGACCACCGATCCCTAACCCGGCCAGGATGGTGGAGAGTTCCTCGCCACTCATGATTTGGGCGATTTGTACCACGGTCAGGACTACGATGATCAGCTTGAGCGTTTTGCTGATTACAGAGACCAGCATGTCGTCCATCTTGCTTTGCGTCTTTAAGGCAAGTTTCAGGAAGAAGCGGGCGGGTACCTCGACCAGGTGAAAGAGGGTCAGGGCGACGGAGACCGTGATGAAGACTTCTGCCAGCTTGAAAATGATGGGCTCGATGCGGCCGAGGTTGAGAAAGATCAATCCGGTGTAGAGTCCGATGCTGGTAAAGAGCAAAGTGGATGATTTGCTGAACGCATCCAGGCCAATGCTGAGGTATTCCTGTCCCTTTCCCTTCAGGATTCCTGCAAAGTGTTTGCTGACGAAGGAGGCGGCCTTGCCGAGAATGAATCCGAGGGCGAGAAAAAACACAAAGGTCCCGATCTCCGCGATGCCGTTCGAGGCGATAATATCAGTGTCCATAGGACGGCAAGCTAGGCGGGGAACTGAGAGTTTCCAAGGTCTTTTTCATGAGGGCAGTGCTAGACGAGGGGTGTCTGGGAATTGAGAGCTGTGAGTCGGGTTGTCGACGGTGAGTGATATCTGGGTTCTGGCACCTGCTATCCGCGGACTTCCGAGATGGTGGTGGTTTAAAATTGAAATTCGGATTGATTCCGATTGGGCGGAGGGAGGGGTCTGGAGAATTCGATCGCATCCTGCCCGGCCACGCGACGGGCTTGGTTCTTCATTTCGCGGAGGGACCCGGTTGATCCCTTTCGGCTACCATGGAGTTGATAAACCCGCTTGGCCTCTGATCGTTGAAAATCAGATTTCCTCACTGTGGCCAAGTGGGTGCGGGCTTTTCGAACGGCCTCCTTATGGTCAACGATCGGCAGCGGGTAGACACCTGGAGTGGCGGTAAGCTCTTCCGTGAGCGGGCTGATTGAAAGCCCGGCTTCGGCTAACTCGAGCGGGGTGGCCTTCCATGGGGTATGTATCAGATAGTCTGGAATAGCGCGGAGTTCAGGAACCCACTCCCGGATGAACTGGCCCTTGGGGTCATGATCCAAACCCTGCTTGATAGGATTATAGATCCGCAGGGTGTTAATCCCCGTGGTACCGGATTGCATCTGGAGTTGGGCATAGTGGATGCCGGGTTCGTAGTCGATAAAGCACCGGGCCAGTATGTCCTTAAAATCTCTCCAATCCAGCCAGAGGTCATAAGCGGCGAAGGAGACCAACATGGCCCGCATTCTGAAATTGATCCACCCGGTTGACCGAAGCGCTCGCATGCAGGCATCCACAAACGGATACCCGGTCAACCCATGAGTCCACGCGTAGAGGCGGAGGGCCTGAGTGGTCTTCTCCTGATTGACCAATTCGTGGATGCGAGGGCGCAGGTGGTTATAGGCGCGATTGAGGGTGTGGAACTCGATATCCGGTTCGGATTCCAGTTTCTGGATAAAGTGGCAATGCCAGTGCAATCGCCCAATGAATGCGTTAAGGGCGGTCTTTTTCAAGGGAGAGGGGAGATGCCCTCGTTTGGCGGCCATCGCTACCTGATAAACGGAGCGCATAGATATACACCCCCAGCTGAGATAAGCACTGAGGCGGGAGCAGCTCTCATAGGCAGTGAGTGGGCTACTCATTTCCCGGTGGTAGCAGGTGCCGCGTCCCTGAATGAAGGAGTGCAGGGTTGCCCAGGCATGGGGTTCTCCTCCCGGTGAGGTATTCCCGCGCGGGGAAATCGAGGGAAGCTCCCTGGGATCCGGGAATTCAAACCGGTAAGAGCCGAGGTCAGGCGGGAGTGATAGCTGCGGGGGCGGGGGTAAGCCCGGTTTGGCCATTTGGCGATTCCAGCGCTGGGCCCAGCCTTCTCTCGACCCGAGACGGCGGATCACCCCGAATTGCTTGAACTCCTTCCAGTGGATACCATTGGCCTGGCACCAGGCCTCCAGCCTGGTATCCCGCTGATAGGTGAGTGCGTTGCCGGTCTCCTGGTGGGCATAGATTGCTTCTATTTGAACCTTACCCGCGAGCTCCTGAAAAACAGGGAGAACCTCCCCGTGCAGCTCCAGGAGGGTTGCGCCCCTCCACTCCAGGGCTCGTCTCAAATGGGCTAGTGACGCTTTGATGAAGGAGAGATGAAGCCGATCGAAATCCGGAGCCTGGTAGACAGAGGGCTCCCAGATATAGAGGGGGATCACCGGGCGATCGATTTGACCGGCGTGGTGAAGCGGCAGGTGATCCCATACACGGAGGTCTCTCTTAAAGTAGATCACCGTAACTGGAGTTCTGGACGGCATGGGTTACCATCCTTGGAAATTGAGTTAAGTCAACGGTGTGGGGTGTCTAGGACCTGATGGTCTGAAAACTGGCCTCTGCCTCTGATTTCTGATCTCCAATGGCTGTCCGGATCGTTCAGTCCAGCTGTAGCGGGTTCGATCTGAGAACCGGGAGATCATAATGAAGAGCCCGTTTCCCCTTTGATGTGGGGGAGGTTTAACATGGAGATGGACTTGGTGGGGGATTGGTAGCAAAGTATTATGTCTTTTTCTGATGAACCAGATTGCCTCCTCTATGAAAATTCCCATGCCCCATGGGCAGCGGGAAATCGTGGGCACGTTGCTTTTCGGCCTGGCTTACGGTCTGACTGGGGTGTGGTGTCAATCGCTTTATGTGGAAGATCTTGGGATGGCGGGGTTTGGGGCACCACTTGGAATTGGCCTGGGTTTTATACTGGTCAAGGGGATCTCTAACTGGCCGGGACTGGTTTTGGGAGAGCTCCTGATTACGTTTGTCGGCGGATCGGATGGCCTAGTGTTCGAGGGGCTCCATGGAGTGGGAAATCTGTTAGGGATCTTAGCGGGCGTCTATATCCTGAAGCGTGTCCGCTTTAATCCGCAGTTGGTCTCTTTGAGAGACTTATTATGGCTACTTATCCCTGGAGCGCTATTGGTCAGTGTGCTCTCACCTGTCATCGTCTATGGCTTGGGTGGGTGGTCGATGGCTGACTCCCTGGGATTTTTACCGGCGTGGCCGACTGGGTTTTTTCTGTTATGGATGGCTGGCTATTTGGGTGTGCTCCTGGTGAGCCCGGTGATTTCTTCCGTCATTGCTCACCGAGATATCCTGGCTTATCGCTTTGTCGGTATCGAGTGGCTTTCGCTTCTGTCGAGTTTCCTAATCCTGTCTTCGGCTATTTATTTGCTCCCGACTCGGTTAAATGCAGACGCCATGCCAGTGGCCTTTCTTTCCTTTCCCTTTTCGATCTGGGCTGCTTTGCGATTTGGGATAAAAGGAGTGAGCTGGATTAATCTATTAATCGGCGTGGTGGCGATTGGGGCCAACAGCCTGGGGACTGGTCCATTCCACCGGTTTAACCCGGTTCCGGATTATTTTCTAGTTTTCCTGTTTCTCACCACGGTATCGATTACCGGATTGGTCATTGCGATTACGAATGAGCGGCGGGCTCGCGCAGAGTATACGGTAGATGTACGTAACCAGTTTTTTCGTAAGATCCTGGATGCTATTCCGAACGGCTTGTTGGTGAAAGATAAAGAAGGGGTGATCCTGTTTGCCAATGACCGCTGGGGGAGGATCAGTGGGACAGATGTGGAGCAGTTGGAGGGCAGCAATGATTATGAATCTGAGGATTCGGATCGCGACAGATGGAAAGCGCAAGATAATCAGCTGTTCTTGAGACCGGGGCGGTCATTAACATGGGAGAAGGCGGTAGAACCCAAGGATGGAGGGCCCGTTCGTCATATGTCATTCTTTAAAACTGTGATTGATCTCGGGGATGAGGAATTGGCTCAAGCGATTCTCGTGCATTCCCAGGATCAGACTGAAATCATCCAAGCTCGAGAGCGTCTCAAGCTGAGTGAAGCTCAGCTCAAGGCGGCCATCGACGGTGCTGAAATTGGCCTTTGGCATTGGGATCTGGAGACGAATACCTTCGTCCGGGATCCCTCCTGGTTTCACCTCTTGGGGTATCAGCCAGAGGACTTTGATTCGGGGGAAAGCGCGTGGCAGATTTGCGTTCACCCCGAGGACAAGGAGGAGGTGTTATCCTCGTTCTGTGAGTGGACCAAGGCGGAGGCATCCGCGATTGAGGTGGAATATCGGTTGAAACACCGGGAGGGGTATTATTTCTGGGTAAATTCAAGGGGCTATGTGACTGAGCGCACTGCGGCGGGTGCGCCCTCTCAGATCACTGGAGTTTCGATCAATATTGATCCGAAAAAGATAGCCGAGCTGCAAATGGTCCGGGCCAAGGAGGCGGCGGAGAGCGCGAACCTGGCGAAGAGTCAGTTTCTTGCAAATATCTCTCACGAGATCCGGACCCCGCTGAATGCGATTCTAGGAATGGCCAGTATCCTCCGGGACACCAAACTGGACACGGAGCAACATGATTGTCTGGAGACCATCTCATCAAGTGGATCCACCCTCGCTACTTTAATTCATGATGTGCTCGATCTCAGTAAGATTGAATCGGGTAAACTGGAATTGGATAATCAGGAGTTTCCCCTGCCGGTGTGCGCAGAAGATGCGGTAAATCTCTTTAAACACAGCCAGGAAGCGCAGGGGATCAGGCTGGAGCTGGACATTGAGGCGGGGCTGGATCGGTATTTCCTCGGAGATGTCAACCGCTTGCGGCAAATCCTGATCAACCTAGTGGGGAATGCGGTCAAATTTACCAATGAAGGGTTTGTCTATCTGCGTGCGAGAGCAGTGGAAGAATCTGATCTGCCCGAGACGCTCCTTCCCCAAGTGAAACTCATGCGGGATTATTTCGCTCCGCGAAGGTCCCATCTTATTCAATTTGAGGTAGAGGACACAGGAATAGGGATCCCTGAAGACCGGCATGACAAGATTTTTGAATCTTTTACTCAGGTGGACTCCAGTACGACGCGGAAATTTGGAGGCACGGGACTTGGCCTCGCAATCTGCAGACGGCTCTCAGAAGCGATGGGAGGGGGATTGTGGCTGGATCACTCTGATAAGAACGGCTCCAGCTTTCGGTTTGTTGTTCGGTTGGGGTACCTGAACAGTGATCGAATGACCCCGAATCTTTTTGACCGCAAAGCAAAAAACCCGTTGTTGGCGGCGAATCAAGAATTTCGTCAGTTGTCGAAGGCCTATCCCTGCCGGGTCTTAATTGTAGAAGACAATCAGGCAAATCAACAGGTCTTGGTTTCTTTGCTCAAGCGCTTTGGCTATTTCCCCACGGTCGTGAACAATGGGAAAGAGGCCCTGGAAACCCTGGTGAACCGGAGTTTTGATTTAATCTTTATGGATGTGCGCATGCCCGTGATGGATGGTTTAACCACCACCCGGGAAATCCGGACCCACATGCCTGTGGACCGACAGCCTAAGATTGTGGCCGTCACTGCTCATGCCGTAAAGGGGGAACGAGAACGGTGTCTTCTGAGCGGGATGGATGCTTTCCTCTCCAAGCCAGTAAGGCCCGAGCTGCTGGAGCAGGTGATTGAGGAGGTATTGAGCGGGGGGTCGGCGGTTGGGCCGAGCTAGGGTGTTTTCGTTTTTCAACAGGCCAGGTGGTCACACGGCGAGCAACGGCCCTGCAGATTCCGAGAGACCAACAAACACTGGTGTTGACGGCGCAGCGCTCTCCCGCGATTTCCCTTTGCTTATTCTTGGAGTTGAAGCCGATTATAGGCACTGACGAGCGCCTTGAGGCCAGCTGTTTCGATATTGGAATCAATTCCACAACCGTAGAAGGCCCGGCCATTCTCGTTAGTCAATTGAACATAGGCCGCTGAGTCGGTAGCAGATCCACCTCCAATAGCGTGTTGGCGGAAATCGGTAAGGTGGAAGTTTTTCCATCCTGCCTTTTCAAGAGCGTGAACGAAGGCGTTGATGGGACCATTCCCAGTTCCCTCAATCGTCAGAGGCTCGTTTTGGTAAACGACTTCGGCCACGCAGCGGTACTCGGCCCTTTCGCCTCTTTCACTGGCCCGGTGAACATCCTCTGAAACCAACTCAAGGGGTGTATTATTCTCGAGATAGATCCGTTGAAAAGCGCCGTAGATTTCCTGCGGGGTGAGTTCGCGTTGCAGGGCATCGGCATGCTGGTTGATGATCTCACCGACTTCCGGGTGCATGGTTTTGGGGAGTTCAAGGCCATATTCTTCGGCTAGAACGTAGGCAACGCCTCCTTTGCCGCTTTGAGAGTTAATCCGGATAATGGCTTTGTAATTGCGCCCAATATCGCGGGGGTCGATCAGGAGGTAGGGCACTTCCCAAAGAGGCTGAGCCTGCTGGTTCGTATACCCGGATCGGCGATCCATACCCTTCTTAATGGCATCCTGGTGAGACCCGCTGAAGGCAGTAAAGACCAGGTCCCCGGCGTAAGGGTGACGCTCCGGGACTTCCATGCGGGTGATGCGCTCATAAATGGAACGGACCGCCGGAAGGTCGCTGAAGTCGAGATCTGGATTTACTCCCTGAGCGTACAGGTTGAGAGCGACTGTAACGATATCAAGATTACCGGTGCGTTCACCATTTCCGAACAGGGTCCCCTCCACTCGGTCTGCTCCGGCCATGAGACCCAGCATGGTTGCGGCCGTCCCACATCCCTGGTCATTGTGGGTATGCAGGGAGATGATGGCCGCTTGGCGAGATTTCATATTGCGGCAAAACCATTCTATCTGGTCTGCATGGACATTGGGAGGGGCCACTTCGACCGTGGCGGGCAGGTTGAGGATAATGGGGTGCTCCGGAGTGGCTTCCCATGTGTGGAGGACGGCCTCGCATACCTCGAGACTGTATTCGATCTCGGTGTCCGAAAAACTCTCCGGGGAGTATTGGAAGAGAATCTCGGTTCCCTCATGCTTTTCGGTCAGTTCCTTAACGAGGGCGGTGCCCTGAATGGCGATGTCTTTGATCTCTTCCCTGGTCAAGCCGAAGGTCACCTTGCGCTGAATGGGGGAGGTCGAGTTATAGAGATGGACAATGGCTCGAGGAGCGCCTTGGAGGCTTTCGAAGGTCTTGCGAATGAGGTGCTCTCGAGCTTGGACCAGGACCTGGATATAGACGTCGTCGGGGATGCAATTTTCCTCGATCAGGCGCCGAGTGAATTCGTACTCGGTATCACTGGCGCTGGGGAAACCAACTTCAATCTGTTTGAACCCGATTTGGGTGAGGAGTTTAAAGTATTCCAGCTTTTCTTCGACATTCATGGGAATGGCGAGAGCCTGGTTTCCATCCCGGAGGTCAACGCTGCACCAGATGGGTGCTTTATCAATGATCTGGTCCGGCCAGCAGCGATTCGACAAGGGAATCTGCTGGTAGGGTTGGTATTTAGTGATGGGCGGTCGTTGCATGGAAAGAAAATGATATGAAAGGGTGAAAGGATCTGGGGCAAAACCATTTCTGCGGGATTATTCCCGGCGTAGAGCGATGGGCTGAAAACGATTCAGCGGGCACAGCCAAGCCCGCATTCGATGATGCATCTCCCCTAAGGGAGTAGGTAAAGGTGCATGATAGAAAGCAGCCCTGGGTGGGTTTTTCCGAGGGGGCCTGAAACAAAGAGGCAGGATTGCTTTTCTCTAATCATCAGCGATGAAATAATCGAACCACTCACCGTATTGTGATAATGTGCACTCGGGTCAATCCTTCAGTCAGTAATTTTCACTTGAGAAGACGGGGTGGAAATTTAATTCTCATACCCATGTACCTCAACGACAGAGTAATCGTGAGCTTGCCCTGGCGAGTAAATTAGCCCTCTAATCCTTAGCTCAATTGCATGCCATTGCAGGTAATTAAACTCGCCACCACAAAGAATGTCCATCTTTGACAAATTCCGGGCTCCTGATTCGGAAGAGGATAAGGAGTACTTTAATCCCGGAGAAGTATTCGGAGAATACAAGATTCTCAAGGTTGTCAGTTATAACATCATCGGGGTGTTGTACGAGGCGGAGCAACGGGTATCCTTACGGACGGTGAGTATTCTTGTGATGCCGACAAAGACCTCGGTGGATGCCCGCTATGGCGAGCGTTTCCGGAACCTGGTAAAGCGGATGCAGGATATATCGCATCCGGGGATTCTGAAGCTATTGGACGGGGCGATCATCAACCGCCGGTATGTTTTGGTCTATGAACCGCTGGAGGAGCATACCGTGGTTCTTGAGCAATACCCGCAGGAGTTGGCTGCGGGAAATATTCAATCCTCCGAACACCCTTTCACGCTTCGTGGTCAGCAAGAAGCAGATGCAAAAAAACGCGGGGAAGTCCTTCCCCCGGCCAGCGCGGAGAGTGACGACGATGCACCGGAATCCCAACCGACGACTTCCCGATTTCCGTTTTTCCGGACCCGCAATCCCCTGGGCATTGGTTCGCGCTCGCGCAACCTGGCGGTGCCGTATCGGCGGGCAGCCCCGCTGGTTCGGCAGGTTCTGGAGATCCTGAAGTTTATCCACAGCGAGGGGCTGGATCATTTAAGCCTGACCCCGAGTTCTATTTTGTATATGCCGAACGGCTCGATAAAACTGTTCGGAGTGGGGCTGACCCATTCTCTGGAGAAGGAGCTTTTTGAGCGGATCGTGTCGGCGGGTATTGTGCCGATTCAAATTGGTCCGCGGAAAATAACGCTGAACACGATCGATATGTTCAGTCCGGAAATCCGGGCTGGGCAGGCTTACCGGGCCAACAGTGATATATACGCCATGGGGGTATTGTGTTACTGGTTATTAACGGGAAAGAAGCCGAGCATGGGCAAATACCAAAGCCCGAGGGAATTTGCCCCGGATCTCCCGAATGAGTGGGATTTATTTCTCTACAAGTCGCTCGATACCGATCCTAAGGCACGGTATCCGACCGTCGCCAGCCAGCTCTCTGAGTTTATTAACCTGAACCAACCGGATAAGAAGCGGGGTGGTGGGTTAAGCTCCAAGTTGGAGCGCATCCCTGTTCCGGAAAGAATCAGGGAGAGGGGGGAAACGGTCGCCCTGATCTGGCGCTTGTCCATTATTGGCTTTGTAGGCGTGGTCCTGGTTGGTCTGTTGGCGTGGATTGTTCCTAGTGTCCTGATCGAGGATAGTGAAGCGGAACGGCGGGTAGCTTACCGCGCGCTGGTGGACGGCGTACCCAATCTTACGATGCGCTTTCAGCCAGAGCGGGTACGCCTCGAGTTTGGGGATGGCAGTACTAAATTTATTATCCTTGATGGGGCCATCGACTTAAACATTAAGCGGGGTAACCACAAGGTGCGGATCTCCGCGCCGAATCATTTTCAGCGAGAATTTGAACTTGAAATTCGGGGTGATCCGATAGGCCCTATCGATGTCAGCCTGATCCCTCAATGGGGTAAACTGGAGGTAAGGGGGAATCCCAACACCCGGATCAGAGCGACCAACGAAGCCGGTCAAGTCACTGAGGTGGGGGTTATTCCGGGAAGTGGAGTCCTTGTGGTGAATGAAGGTGTCTTTGCGGGAATTTATCAAATTGAAGCGGCTTTACCTGATTACGAAAGTATCATCCTTGATGATATAGAATTACCTTTCAATGAACCGGTTTCCCTGGAGGTTCCCCTGGATCCTTTGCCTGGGAAGTTGGAGGTGGTGTCTGTGCCGCCGGGGGCCCCGATATTTATGGATGGGGAGTGGATGGGCGTGACCCCCTTGTCCCTGGAGGGGTTGCCGGTGAATCAGGATGTTCGATTCCGGGTGGCAAAGGAAGGATACCGTGAACTGGAGCAGACTTTGAGTCTGCGTCCCAATGCGGATATTGTTTTGGATTTTGGTAGCCTGATTATGAAGACCGGGGAGATTCGTCCCGAAGTGAAGTTGAATGGCAATGAACTGACTCCGGAGGAATTCAGTAATCTGGCCTTTTCGGTCGACGGCGTTATCTTTCCAGGAGATAGCCAGGTGATTGGTCCGGTTGCGGAAGGCACCCATGAACTGGTGATCGAACACCCCGATTATTTTGCTTCCCGGGTGACATTGCGGGTGGGGGACGGACGATTCACCCCGGTGAAGGTGAATCTCCTCCCGAAACCCGGGCAGGTTTCTATACGTCTGGATGCTGGGCTTCCTTTCCAATTCGTGGCAAACGGCAAGGCCTTGCCGCCCATCGACGGAGCAGGGACGACCTTCTCGCTCGATTCGGGAACCGTGTTTGATCTGGAAGTTCGGATAAGGGATCACCTCACGGTGCGCCGGAAAATTTCAATGGAACCCAATGAGCAAACGGTCTGGGTTGTGACTCCTGAAAAGATCCCGGCCCCAGCCTTTTCCAATGACTACCTGGTACCTTATGTCGGACTGGAACTCATCCCTGTCGCTCCTGGATCCTTTATGATGGGGAGCCCCCCCGAGGAAACCGCTCGTTTACCGGTGGAGGGACCCCAGACTCGGATGACGATCAGCTACTCCTTCTGGATCGGTCGGTACGAAACCACGCAGAAGGCGTATATGGAAATAATGGGAGACAATCCCAGCGCCTTCCAAAACCCGGATCATCCGGTGGAACAGGTTGATTGGAATACAGCGAACGATTTTTGCAAAAAGCTGACGGCAATTGAACATAAAGCGGGGCGTATCCCGGACGGGTATGTGTATCGTCTGCCAACGGAGGCAGAATGGGAGTTTGCCGCTCGGGCGGGAAGTGAATCCCCTTTTCACTGGGGGTCCACGGCCAATCCGGACCTGGGCAATTTCAAGGGGGTGTATCCCCGCGATTTTAACCGTGATCAGGACATTTCCAGCATTTACGGCACGGTGCCGGTGGGGAGCTACGAACCCAACTCCTTAGGCTTGTATGACGTCCATGGAAATGTCGAAGAGTGGACGAATGACTATTGGAATGCCCGACTGCCCGGGGGAAACCAGACGGATTATTTCGGACCAAGCCGCCATCCCCAGCGTGCCATTCGTGGCGGGGGCTGGGAGGATTCCGCTCAGCGGAGCCGCGCCGCGGACCGGGTAGCTATGCGTCCCGACACAATCAGTGACGGTCTTGGGTTCAGAATAGTGCTTGCCCCTGAAATTCTGACCCCCTAGGTCCATTTTCCATGCAGATCTGCAATCTAGTCGGCGTCCTTTCTCGTGGTGTTTCCCTTTTTGGCTTAGTCGTTTTTTTTGTGTTCATACAAGGGGCGAACGCACGGACTCCAGAGGATCAATCCGCTCCTGCATCCCTGGACTTGCCCGAAGTGATCCACCGGTATTTCCAGTCTCATGGAGGACGTCATTACGTCGAGGCCATCAACTCCATACAGTTGGAGGGAGTGTTCGAGGTTGGTGCGAATCGGCTCCCTATCCTGTTAATCAAAAAGCGGCCTAATCTTATCTATATTCGTCTCACGCTGCAGGGGTATTCATTGATCACGAGTTACGACGGGGAAACCGTTTACCGTATTGCGGAAAACAATATGGGGTTTCATCAGCAACTTCCGCTGAGCGAACAGGAGAAAGCGTCATTTCTTCGAGATTCCAGTTTTCAGTCAGTCTTGGTGCGCAACAGCAAGGACTATTCCCGTCTATCTTTTAAGGGAGAGACTCAGCACGACGGTAAGACCTGCTATGTGATCCAGGTTACCGAGGGGGAGGAGGTGTACACGGTCTACCTGGATGTCGAAACTTTCCGGGAAGTTTCTATCGAGATGGAGTCCGGAGGAACGACATCCACCACGCGCTACAGTGACTATCAGCAAGTCGGCCAGTTGTGGGTGCCCCATACGGTGATCCAGGGCAGTGGGGAAAGCTTGCAGAAACTGGAGGTATCCACAGCAAGATTAAACGTTGGCGTGTATGACTCCTTCTTTAGGCTAGAGCGTTAAATCGATCACGCATCCGCTACATGGCCTCTTCTCAGAAAAAGCCGCTGTTATCCTTCGGGGTGAAAGCCTTATTGGTGGTTCTGGTCCCTGTCCTGGGGGCCTTGCTCCTTGTGGTATGGTTTCTTCCTCAGATCGTTTCTTTCCAACTGAAGGGATTCCTTGAACGCAAGGGAGTGATTGCGGAGGAGCTTGAGATCAAATCCATACGACCGTGGATCTTTGAAACGGATTCCGTCAAGTTGTCACACCCAAATTATGGAGCCCAGATCGCCTTTGATCGCTTGGAGGTGACTTTTGGGCCTCGGCGGCTGGTGTCGAATCAGCGATTGGACTCGATTACCTTCCAAAAGCCTGTTGTCGACTTTTCTCTCGACAGGTTTATGGAGAATCAGACCCACTCCGAGGTTATGGACAACGCTGAAACTGCTGGCGCCCGGCTGGGAGTTCCGCTACTGCTTCCCGTTGATGCTTTCACAGTGAATGATGGGCGTGCTCGACTAGATTGGAGAGGAGAAATGATTGAGCTGGACGGTAGCCTGAACCTTCTTCGGTTGGACCAGACCTTAGGATTGGTTTCCAGATTCAGTATTCCCGCATGGGAGGTGGAGGGACAAACCCGGGGGGTACTGGACGAAGCCACCTGGCGATTTAGCCATCACTCCCAAGTGCTCTTTCCCGATCCGCTCCTGGCGATGGATTGGGCTGAGCCAGAGTGGAAACGGTTTCTTCCTCTCGGAGTAGAGCTGCGGCCAGGGGTGACTCAAGTGGAAATACAAGCGCGGGGTGGGGTAGATACAGGGTATCCCCAGGTCGATGCTTTGGATGCCCTCGTCCTGATGGAATCCGCGACCGTTCAATTTGAAGCCACCTCCTTCACCAGTAGCGGGTTAAGTGGAGCGGTGTTCCTCGATCCCGGGGATATTGCATCCGCCCGTTTTTCCATATTTGGAGTGGTGGAGGCGATCTCCCCGGGCGCAGGGATCGACGTGCTCCCGTTTCCTTTTGAGGCCGACTGGGCTGCGTGTTCCGGAATGGCTGGAGTCCTCGGCCCGTTGCAGGTCCAACATCCCCTTGGGGCATTAACGGCTACGTTGGATATGACGCTGGATGGTGCTTATCCCCGTGAACTCATTCGTGCCGATCTCAACCTCAGCCAGGGGGAGTTTATTATTCAACGGGATGGGCTGGATATTCGGGGACAGTTGCGAAGCGATCTGTCTACCCGCGAGGAGGGAACTGATCGGTGGTCCGGTCGATTCAGGGCAACTGCCAGTTCAGTAGAAGCGGTTTGTGCAGGCACCTTTGTCGAAGGGGGTGATCTGAATGCGACGATCGATTTACTTCCCATTGGGCTGAACGAAATCCGGGCGGCCCTTGGATCCGAAGACTATTCGCTCGAAGCTCTGGTCGAGCTGGCTAGATTGGGGTATTGGGATCTACGCGGGGTGATCCAGTCGATATCCAAACCCGGGCTTGGTGAATTGAAGGCGGTTTCCTTTTCTCTGGATACTCCCAATCCTGCTGATCCCCGTTTAAATCTTAAGGTCGAAGTGGGGGAGGCCGATGTTCAGGGAAACCGGGTCCGTGACCTCATGTTGACCGGAAACCTCGGCCTTGACCACGGCTCCGTGAACCTAAACCTGAATCGAAGTCCTGGTGAGAGACTGACGGCCCAGGCAAATTATAGATCTCTGGAAGACGGTGGCACGGCAATTGAATTTAGCCTGCCGCCCTACCGGTTTGAATCGGACCCCATTGTCGGAGTATTGGTGCCGGCGTTGGGATCTGGAACACTCACGGGTGAGGTTGAATTAACCGTAGACAGTACCTATCTTTCGCGGGATGAAATTACGGGAAAGGCCATCTTCTCGGGATCGGACCTGAGTCTTTCCAGTGATACACTGGGTCTGAGCCTGTCGGGGGGAGAGGTCCTGTTAGAACTGAGTCACCTGTTACCTCTCCGCAGTCTTCCGATTCAGCGCTTTTACGCGGAGCTGATTCAGTTCGGGCAGATTGAGTTGAGAGATGTGGAAACTCTTTTTGAATTACGGAGCCACACCCTGTTGTGGATCCGGAGTTTCTCGGCCCATGCCTTTGGGGGGAGGGTGGAGGCAAAGGATATTGAAATGGACCTCAACGATTTGGCGGTTGATCTGGATCTGTCCCTGGAAAAGGTCTCCCTGGAGGAACTGGTCGCTCTATCGGATCAGTTTCCCGGCGAAGCGACCGGTGTAGTAGATGGGCGGATACGAGCCCGCTGGCGGAACAACAGTATCGAGATCGGGACCAGTTTCCTCGACCTGGCCGCCAGTGGAGACTCGGTGCTGAAACTCAGCCTGGATGGAAAGGAGATTGAACCTGGGGAGCCGGGATATCTTCTCCTGCAGAATCTGGGGTCTTCTGCCGTGGCTGTAGAAAGCCTTCGCCATGTTCAGGTAGAATATGCGCGCTTAGACCTGTTTAATCCGGGGAATGCAGATAGTCCCAATCGTCTTCAGCTAAAAGGGATCAGCTTATCGGTTGATCCTATCGCGCCGATCGATTTAACCGTTAATCTTCGTGGTGATGTGAAAGAATCGATTGAGCAGTTTATCGACATTGTCCTCAACCGATGAAGGGAACTCCGGGAGCTGGGGTGCTTTTAACGTTTTTTTACGCAACTTTTCTTTGCTCCACCCGTTCTAATACAATAACTGATTCATGCACATATGAAGCGATCCCTCACGATACCTTTGACCTGTTCGGTGTTATTCTTGGCGACCCTCTCCGGATGTTTTACGATTAAGACTGAACATGAAGTGAAACCTATCCAGATCAATGTGGACGTGAATTTAAAGGTGGAGCGCGAACTGGAAGATCTCTTTGGGGATATCGATGCTGCCTCTGATACCATCGTGGATCCCGAATCTGAGAATTAATTGGAGATGATTTCAATGAGAACGATGACGAAACCTATTTTCATCCTTGCCCTTTTCGTCGCTGCAACCAGCGGCCTTTTTGCCCAGAATGTGTCCGAAATCCAACAACGGATCAAGGAGCGCCTTCCCAAGGTGGACGAACTGAAACTTTCCCAGAAGGTTGGGGAGAACAACAAGGGATACCTTGAAGCACGAGCCAGCCTCAGTCCATCCGAACAAAAAATCCTGGCCGAGGTAAACGCTGACCGGAAGACGCTCTATGGGATTGCCGCCAAGCGTGCGGGGAGCTCGGCTGACCAGGTGGGAAAACAGCGGGCGGCCACTGTTCGTGAGCGGAGTCCGAAGGGGATATGGATCCAGGAGGCTGACGGGACCTGGAAGAAGAAATAGCGGGTTGGGCCTTGGACCTGAAGCCTGTTTCCCGGTCCCAAATGATCGGATCGGGAGCCTTTACAGAGCCGTGCATCTATTGATATAGTCACGACTTTCCTAAATTCATTTCGATTGAGGCAAACGACCGGCAACTCTTCCGGGTCTGTTGAGGCGGAACCCAAGCTCGCTTCGGTCCAGTGGCATCGGTTACTGGCGCACGCCCTGGTTTTCGGGCTCACCCTTTTAGGGATTAAGCTCGGGCAGCTGATGACGGCCCCGGGGGAGGAAATCATTAGCGGGCTCATCTGGCCGAACACAGGAATCGGACTTGTATGCATGGTCCTGGGGGGCGTTCCCTACTTGGTGACCTATGCGTTGGGGAATCTAGCCGGGTTTTTTGTGGAGGGCATGTCCTTTCCCTTTTTGTTTGCTAACGCGGTATCTTACATCGCTGGAGCCTGGGTGGGAGGCAATCTGATCCGCCGGTTTATGCCGACCCGGTATACGATGGAGCGCATCCGGGACGTATTTGTTTTTTTCCTGACAGGTGTGGTCATGTCGTCGCTTGTGTCTTCTCTGCTGAGTGTCGCCAGCTTTCTGGTTTTTTTCTCCCATATTACCGGGGGAGATTTTTTTCATCTGTTCTTTCCGCATTGGTTGGCGGATGCCCTGGGCGTGCTCATATTTGCTCCCTTTTTTCTCGTCTGGTCGGCGAGGGCTCACATTTTCTGGCGGAATAACCAGCTGGTTGAAGTCTTGATCTGGCTATTCGCCCTCGTAGTCTTTGGCGTATCGGTGTTTGGAAATTGGGCCCCTACCGATACCTTGGGGTATCCCTTGGAACTTGCTTTGTTTCCGCTCATGGCTTGGGGGGCAGTTCGCTTTGGACAGAAGGGGACTGTGGCGGGAATGGTGGTCCTCGCCATCATGGCGATCTGGCAGCTCCTCAAAGTATTTGGAGATGATCAGCTTTCGCTTTCGCAGAGCCCAGTTTTCATGTGGGCCTTTATCGGGGTAATCGGGGGAACTACACTGTTTCTCGGTGCTATTATTGCGGAGATCAAATCGAGGGAACAGGAAGCCTCTGATAATGAAACCCGGCTGCGCGCCTTCATTGATGCTATGCCGGATATCGCCTTCCTCGTGGATGAGGAAGGGACGGTGAGCGAGATATTTTCATCTGGTCGGGATCTCTATGCGGAGTTTGCCCTTCAGATTCAGCAGCGCCATATCACGGAGATAGTACCAGAGGAAACCATACAATTCATCGACAAGGCCCTCCATACGGGGCAGGTCCAGACGGTAGAATACCCACTGGTTCTTAAAAATCAGACGTGGTGGTTTGAAGGCAGAATCTCTCCCTTGGCTGGCTCGGCGGAGGAACTCTTCGATAGAAAAGGGCTGGGAAGCGTGATCTGGGTGTCTTACGAGATCACGGAACGCAAACGCAATGAGACGATCCTGGCCAAACATGATGCCCTTTTACAGGCCTCCTCAACGGCTAAGAACACACTCCTTACCCTGGTTGATTACGAAGAAGCGCTGAACCAGGTGTTGATTACCATCGGGCAGAATCTGGAAACCGGGCGTATCTATATCTATGAGAATTTTCGCGATCGACGGACGGGGAATGAGCATTGCGAATGCCGATTTGAGTGGACTGACGACGGGGTAAAAACATATCTGACGGACGAGGAGGAATCATCCATTGACTATGCTGTCGACCTGCCGGGTTGGTATGAAATCCTCAGGGAACAGCAGATGGTGTCGGGGCGAATCAAGGATTTTGAGTCTCCTATCCCGGAGTGGATGGAGGCCCGCGGGACCTATGCCATTGCCATTGCCCCGATCATAGTAGATCAGACCTTTTGGGGCTTTCTGGGAGTGGATGTCCTGGACAAGAGCTGGAGCTGGACCCCAAACGAGCTCAGTGTTCTCGAATTGATGGCTGGCTCTATCGGTGGCTTCCTGAAGACCAAGCAAAATGCAGAGGAGTTACAGGAAGCGAAGGTGGCGGCCGACGAGGCCAATGCGGCGAAGAGTGAATTTCTCGCCATGATGAGCCATGAAATTCGCACGCCCATGAACGCGATCTTGGGCTTCGCCGATTTGATGAACCAGACGGGTATGCAGGAAGACCAGCGGGAGTACCTTGAAATTATCCAGCGATCCGGAAAATCCCTTCTCGAACTGATCAACAATATCCTGGACTACTCCAAGATTGAATCGAGGAAGATTGAGCTGGAGGAGGCCCCTTTCAGTTTGGAACAGATCATCTGTGAGGTGATTGAAATGGTATTAGTCCGGGCCCAGGAAAAGGGGGTTCAGGTAGATTTTGAAATCATTGGACATATGCCTGAAATGTTCTCCGGTGATCCTCACCGCATGCGTCAGATATTCCTCAACCTCGTTAATAATGCAGTTAAATTTACCAAGGAGGGCAGTGTGTGGATTAAGGCAGAGGCCATTCCGACTGGAAAGCCAAATGAATTCCAACTGCATAACCGTGTGATTGATACTGGGATCGGGATATCTCCAAGCAAGATTCAGAAGCTGTTCCGGCCGTTTACGCAGGTGGATTCCTCGACTACCCGTCAATTTGGAGGAACCGGTTTGGGATTGGTCATCAGCAAGCGACTGGCGGAGCGAATGGGTGGAAAGATGTGGGTCGAAAGTGAAAAGGGGAAGGGCTCTACCTTTCATTTTACTGCGATCCTGGAAATCCTGGAGCAGGAGGAGATCGAGGAAACCAACTCGCTGACCACTGGCACCAGCCTGGATCCCGAATTTGCGCAGCATTACCCTATGAATATTCTTTTGGCTGAGGATGAGCCGGTGAACCAGATGATCGCGGAGGAAATTTTACGCCAACTGGGATATAAGGCGACTATCGTAGGTGATGGATTGAAGGCCCTGGGCGAGGTAGAAACGGGCAGATACGATGTCGTTCTAATGGATATTCACATGCCGGGAATTGATGGATGGGAAGTAACCCGGCGGGTTCGAAACGGGTCCGCTGGCGAGGGGCTCGAAACCCAATACATCGTGGCCCTCACGGCCTTCGCGCTGGAGGAGGACAAAAAGAAGTGCCTGGACGCTGGAATGAATGATTACCTGAGTAAGCCCATTCAGATCGAATACCTCAAACTGGCTCTGGAACGAGCCTATTTGGCCCTAAATACTGAAGCTTCTGAAAAAAATTAGACAAAACCTCCGGAGGAGACCGCTTTTTAGAGAAATCTAACCTTGGACCCAATGAAAATTCTGACACTTCAAACGATTCTTTTTCTGTTGATTACCCCCTTTCTTCTGATGGCAGGGGAGACGGAAACGATTGAAAAATCATTTCCTGTTAACGAGCCCGGGCTCCTCACCGTAGGCTTGGACTTTGGTGCTATAGAAGTCAGGGGGGCTGACACGGACACGGTCACCTTCACTGCTGAAATTGACTACCGGACCAATGACTCGAAGGAGATTGCGGACCGAAAGAAACGCCTTGAATGGTCCTTCGATAGCGGAGATCACGGCGTCGAAATCAACATGGATTACGACCGGCCGAGCGGCGGATGGGGATGGGGTAAGAAAAGTCCTGAAATTAAGGTCAAAGTGACGGTGCCCCATGAGTTTTCTACCGATCTGGGAACGGCTGGAGGACATATCAAGGTGCACAAGCTGGAAGGTACCATTGAAGGGAAGACCGCAGGCGGTCACATTGATCTGAGCCAAATCCACGGAAATGTAAATATGTCTACCAGTGGGGGCCATATTCAGATAGCGAGCACGGAGGGGGATATCGTCGTCCGTACCAGCGGCGGGCACATTTCGATGAAAGATTCTGTTGGCAAAGTAGACGCTAAGACCAGTGGCGGGCATATCGATCTCAATCGGGTGCATGGACAAGTTGATGCGAAAACCAGTGGCGGTCACATCAAGGCAGTGATTGATGGTCCGCTGGTCGGTGATTGTTCCATGCGAACGAGTGGTGGTAGCATCACCGTTTACATCAACGATGATGTGTCGGCTGAACTCTATGCCAAAACTTCAGCCGGATCCGTATCAACCAATGTTCCGGTTCAGCTCGAAGGAAAATTAAAACGAGATCAGATTGCCGGGAGAATTGGTGAAGGTGGGCATCAGCTCAACCTGCAGACCAGCGGCGGCTCGATTCGGTTGATGAAGCAGGAATCCTGATCAAACAACCGAGTTGTATCTATTTACCGGCCCTGGCGGACTTCCTGGAAGGCTGCCAGGGCTTGTTTTGCTCCCGCATGCTTCCCGTCGGCACGGATGGCTTTCTGGTAGCTTATGATAGCCTCCTGTGCGTCTTCCATGACGTGAAAAGCAATTTCTCCAACCAAAAACCAGGCCTGGGCATGTCCCGGGTCCTCTGGGCTGAAGGTAGCATAGAGACCGGCAGATTTTCGTAGCAAGCCATCGGCGCTTTCGAACACTCCCCGAGCGGTTTCCTCTTGGCCTGACTGAATCAAGACCCTCGCATAGGTGAATAGAATACTCCCCAAGTTCAAGTGACGGTCCGGGTCCTGAGGGGCGGCGTTAACGACCTGAACCAAGGCCTGGATTCCACCATTGTAATCCCCGGATTGCAGGCTGGTGAGACCTTCCTTTTCCAGGGCTTTGACGGCTTCTTCGTCGACGTAGAAGCTGGGGTAGCTCCAAGAGCTATTAAAAAAGGCCTGCGACCAGGAATTCATGACCGGCTTTAGCTGATGGATGAGGTTCGCTCGATCCTCGGAGTAAACACGAAAGGCAAAGCGGTAGGAGATAACCATATCCCGAGGGTTATCCACTTTGCGGTAGCGCCACATGTTGAATTCATGAAATCTGGGGGTGTCGTTGTTGTGCACGAGAAAACGAAGACGGGCATCTTTTCCTCCCTCCACAACCTGGAGGGCCACATTCGAATCGGGGAAAGCCTGTTTGACCGTGGTTTCCTGTTCCCGGGCGAGTTGGCCGGCATCTATACTATTGTAGTATGACCGGATAATGAGCGCCTTTGACCAGTTCTCCAGGGTCCGTCGATCAGAGGGAATTGCGGGATCGTGGAAAAAATATTCGTTCAAGACCCCGGCTTCATCCGCCCCGGAAAACCCGAGATAATAGACTTCATCGAGAAAGGTAAGCCGTTGGGATGGGCGTTGGGTGTCCTGAGCACTGAGTTGTGCCATATTACCAAAAACCGCTACCCAAAGGCAGAGACAGAGGAGGGAAACAAAGCGCATGGTGTGCAAATATAGCTGATAGTTAGATTTGACCAAGCCTTTTGAATGACGCTAATCGTGTAGGTTTAAATCTACTACTCGCGAAAAATCTGCACAAAAATCGTCTCATGCGTCGGGCTATTATCAGTGACATCCATGCCAATATTCATGCATTGGATGCTGTTCTCAAGGACATTGAGCGCCAGGCGGTAGAGACTATTATCTGTCTCGGAGATGTGGTTGGCTATGGTGCTTTTCCTGAAGATTGCGTCACTAAGGTCCGGGAACGATGTTCTACCACGATCCTCGGTAACCATGACTACATGGCAGGCAACGACTTTCAGCTTGAAGGATATTTCGATGATGCCCGAAAGAGCCTGGAATGGACTCGAGGCCGTTTGAACGATGCGGACCGGGCCTTCCTAAACGGTCTTCCAATTCTGTTTGAGGAGAGTCAGACCACTTATGTCCATGCCTCTCTTCATGAACCGACCACCTGGGAATACCTGGATTTCGGAGGTGATTTCCAGCGCCACTTTGCTCTGCAGAAAACGCCCGTTTGTTTCGTCGGGCACACGCATATGCCAGGGATTTTTACGAATGAAGTCATGGGGTCGCATGAGCTTACCTGGAATGCTCCCATTTCCTTACCGAATCGAGATCAGGTGCTCGTCAATGCCGGTTCGGTTGGACAACCTCGAGACCAGGAACCCCGGGCCTGCTACGTAATTTATGATGAAATGCAGCGGGTCGTGACCTTCCGCCGCGTTAACTATGAGATTCAACGAGCTCAGAATGGGATTCGGGCTGTCAAGTTGCCTGTCTTTTTGGCGGAACGGTTGGCCGAGGGGGTTTAGGTCAGAGGACCTGGGTGACGGAATTTAGAAGGTCGCTCGCCTAAGAGCCGGATTTCACGCTTAACGGGAGAAATAGACCGGGGTAGGCTATGAAACCGGTTGAGTACACCTAAGGGATTGACCAATGTCCGACTTTGTTAAACCACTCCACAACGGGCTCGAGGGGGTATTATCCATCAATTTGGTCGGATGGGACGTCTACGATATGGTTCGGGGATTCATTGCTTTGGATTATATCAAAACGCTCTAGGGATTGGACCAGTGGAGGATGACTTTGCCGGAATCTCCGCTCCGCATGACATCAAAGCCTTCCTGAAAGTCGGTATAATCGAAACGGTGGGTGATGACGGGGGAAATGTCTAACCCAGTCTGGATCATAGCGGTCATCTTGTACCAAGTCTCATACATTTCCCTCCCATAGATGCCCTTAATGGTGAGCATATTGAAAATTACCTTGTTCCAGTCGATGGCAGCTTGCCCGGGAAGGATACCGAGGAGGGCGATCTTTCCTCCCTGACAGGAGTTTTGCAAAATGTCGTCCATGGCCTTGGGGTTGCCCGACATTTCGAGGGACACATCGAATCCCTCCTTCATGCCGAGTTCATGCTGAACCTGGTCGAGGGATTCCTCCGTGATATTGACGGTGCGAGTGGCGCCCAATCTGGCAGCGAGGGCCAAGCGTTTGGGGTTTACATCGGTAATGACGACGTGGCGGGCCCCGGCATGCTTGACAATTGCGGCAGCCATACACCCGATAGGGCCTGCGCCCGTGATCAGGATATCTTCCCCCAGGACATCAAAGGACAAGGCGGTGTGGGTAGCATTACCCAGGGGGTCGAAACAAGAAATAATCTCGAGCGGGATATTGGGATCTGCATGCCAGACATTAGTCATCGGAAGGACGATGTATTCAGCAAAGGCACCAGGGCGGTTGACGCCAACGCCTTGAGTGTCCGCACACAAGTGCCGGCGACCTGCCAGACAGTTTCGACATTTCCCGCAGACGACATGTCCCTCTCCACTTACTATTTCGCCAGGAAAAAAGTCGTTCACATTACTCCCGACAGATTCGATGACGCCGACAAATTCATGCCCAACCACCATGGGGACGGGGATTGTTTTCTGCGCCCATTCATCCCAGTTGTATATATGAACATCGGTACCACAGATAGAGGCCTTGAGGACGCGAATGCATACGTCGTTAATTCCCACTTCGGGTTCGGGTACATCGGTGAGCCAGAGCCCCTCCGATGCTTCTTTTTTGACTAAAGCTTTCATAAAATTCTAACACATAATCTTATTCTCTGTCATAACCTAAAACCAAATCTTAATTCCTTCGTAGGAGCAGGCTTTATCGATGGTGCTTTACGGAAAGGCGCAGAGGTCAGACGGCGATTGCAGATGGTCGAGGACGGATTCCCCCTTACCGCTCCGGAAATAATGAACCTAGGGTTTGCGAAAGAGCCAGCGAGCAAGGGCGGGCAGGAGGGTCATGGCCCCGATCATATTGAAAAGGAACATGAAGGTGAGGAGGATCCCCATATCGGCCTGGAACTTGATAGCGGAAAAAATCCAGGTGGCGACACCGGCAGCGAGCGTAAAGCCGGTAAAGACAACGGCGCTACCGGTGTAGTGGAAGGTATAAAACAGGGCAGACTCGAAGTGTTTCTCTGTTTTCAGGAAGTATTTCAGGCGGGAAAACAGGTAAATGCCGTAGTCGACGCCTACCCCCACTCCCAATGCGACGACCGGAAGCGTAGAAACTTTCAGGCCGATACCGAGGATGGCCATGAGGGCGTAGGCCATGACAGAAACCAGGGCGAGCGGCAGAACAATACAAACCGCGGCGCGCCAAGACCTGAAAACAATCAGGCAGAGGAGGATGACGGCCGTAAACACGTAAAGCAGGATAGGGAACTGTGCGTTCGATACGACTTCGTTGGTGGCACCCATGACGCCGACATTGCCGGTTGCGAGTTTGAATTGGGTTTCCTCGGTGGCGTAATTCTCACGAAAATCCTTGATGGCGTTGATGACCCGGTCGATGGTCTCCGCCTTATGGTCTTCCAGATAAATGTAAGCCGGCAAGACTGAGCCGTCCGGATTCAGTAAGCCGGTGCTGGTGTCCACGGGGGAAACTGCCTGAGCCATGGCTGCCGGGTGTCGGGGCAGGACCATCCATTTCATCGCCCCCTCGTTCCATCCGCTATTGAGGCGACGGGCAACGCCGGGCAAGGCCAAAACCCCCTGGACCCCCTCCACGTTTTTCATGTGCCACTCAAAACGATCGACCAGTGTCATGACCTCGAAGTCCACGACCGCATCGGGGAACGCTTCCACAATTACGGTGATGGTATCTACCCCGATGCTGAATTTGTCGGTGATGACAGCGGTGTCCCGGTTATAGCGCGAGCTCTCTCTCAATTCGGGTACACCGCGGTCCAGATCTCCAATCTGGACTTCCTTGGCTTTTTCCTTCGAAAAGAAAAAGAGAGCCACCCCGGCGAGAATAATAAGGACCGAATTGCGAGGGTTGGCGACTTTGCCGACTTTTGACCAGATGGCATCATTTCGCTCGCGGCGGGCGGTTATCTTGTCCTTAAGGCTGTCCGGCAGATGGACAGAAGAGAGCAAAACGGGGAGGAGGAATAAATTCGTAAAAATGAGGGCGGCCACGCCGATGGTGGCGGCAATAGCGAGTTCCCGGATGATCTCGATATCGATAAGTAGCATCGTAATGAAGCCGACGGTATCCGTGACGAGGGCGGTGAGTCCGGGGCCGAGAAGTTGCCTGAAACTGGTCCGGGCCGATTGTTTGTTGTCCTTTCCAGCCATATAACTGGAACGGTAGGCCCGTAGCATTTGCACTCCATGGCTTACACTGATGGCAAAAATGAGGAAGGGCACGAGGATGGACATGGGGTCGATCCCGAAGCCGAGGATGCGCAAGGCTCCAAGCTGCCAGATCACGCCAACGAGTCCGTTTAGAATAAGCCAGAAGGTCAGTTGCCAGGAGAGGGTGTAGATCGAGACAAATACGGCGGTGATGACCAGGGTCAGGAAAAAGTAGAAAATAATCGTGGTTGCGCCATCACTGATATCTCCGACCACTTTGGCAAAACCGATGATATGAATCGACAGGTCCAGATCGTTGCCAATGGCTTCATATTTGTCGCGGATCTCCTCAAGGATTCCGGCAACTCGTATGTAGTCCAACTGTTCCCCGGTTTCCGGGTTGATCTCCTGGAGATTGATGGAGACCAGGGCGCCCGTGTAATCGTTGGAGACAAGGAGGCCAACTTTTCCACTCTTTTCGACGTTGCGCCGGACTCGCTCGAGGGCTTCGGGAGAGCCATCAAAATTGGCCGGGACGACATTTCCTCCGGAGAAGCCATCTTCCACAATTTCGATGAAGCGGGTGTTGGGAGTCCAAAGAGAAGTGACTGAGGCCCGGTCTACCCCGGGGATAAAAAAAGCCTCATCGGTGACGTCTTTCAGAATCTGAAAAAAATCGTTGGTGTAGATATCTCCCTGCCGGACGGTGAGCGCGATGATGACTCGATTGGCACCCCCGAACTCGTCCTGGTATTGCAGGAAGGTCTGAATGTACTCGTGCTTGAGGGGAAGTTGCTTGGTGAAGCCCGTATCGACCTTGGTGTTGATCGCGTAATAGAGCATTACGGCGGTGATCGCACTGTAGAGAATAAGCATCCAACGACGCTGGTGAAACAGCGCGTTTTCAAGAATCTCTGCGATCGGTTTATTCATGCGGGAGAGAGACACTTATTGCATTTTGCCTGATACGAGGTCCTTCACTTCGTTTTGCCTATAGCGTTGGATCCCGCGACTACCTAGGACAAGCAGGCCCCCCTGCGGAGTCTTAATCACCTGGACGATGCTATCGAGTTCAGGGATACGGTGTGGTCTGAAGGTCAAACCATGATCCCGGGAGATGAAAAAGTTGCCGCCTTGTCCGGCAAGGACCAGGGTGTTGGAATCCAGCCTGGCTCCGGCAGAAACGATACCTCCACTCTCCACGGATTGGTCGATCCAGGTGTTGCCGCGGTCCTTCGACAGAAAGATATGTCCGCGAAGCCCGTAGAGCAGGATGCGGCTGGTCCCGACGGGGAGGAGCCCGTGGTAGGATCCGTAGTAGGGGGATTCCATCTCGATCCAATTTTCTCCACGATCTTCGGAGACCAGGAAGGCCCCGCTCTCCCCTGCGATGTATAGGGTGCCATCTTCACTCACGGCAATGGCATTGTGATGATAATCGAAATCTGAAATGTAGCGCTGGGACCAGCTGTCGCCCCCGTTGACCGTCTCCCAGAATTCGCCGTAGGCCCCGATGGCAAACCCTCGATTGTTGTTGAGCATAAGGATATCAAAGAAGATGACATCATATTCTGGCTCGATGTGTTGAAGCGTCCAGGTGTTTCCCCGATCACGGGTTACGAGGATGGTATTCTGGTGACCGACGGCAACCCCATGGGTTTCATCGCTAAAGGAAACACCGGTCAGCATTTCCCGCGTGGGCACGGCTACCTGCTTCCAAGACACTCCATCATCATCACTCACGAGGACATGTCCGCGCTCGCCCACAACAACAATACGTTCTCCGGCCAGGGCGGCATCCAGCAGGAGGGACTCTGCAGCCCGGGGGAGAATCTCTGACACCACTTGGCCACTGAGCAGGGATATGAAGCACAAGTAGGCGAATCCACTCCAACGCAACATGGGGTGACACCAGACACGGGGCTTATGACTAGCTGACATAAAGCAAGGAGAGGGTTCATCCCTCGACCGATGAACAGACTTGCGGAAAATCTGTCAGGGTCGAGGCATAAAGCCTCTCCTGCAAAAGCGTTAACGGGTTAATAGTTCTGGTTATCGGCGGCCAGCCCGGCGCAGGGCAGCAGGGGTGTAGTCTTCCGGTTTCTTGTCGATCCCGAACTTGTACATGGGCTGGTCATTATCGAGGCCGATAGCGAGGTAACGGCCGGCCTGTAGGTCGGTATGGACTTCCAGGGTCGTCCAGAAGGTGGGGACCTCATAGTAGTTGATGGCGTGGCCCTCCGATACCCGCCATAGTTCCCCGCGAGTATCGAATTGGTCGACGGCCAGGATTTGCCAGCTGTCTTCATCGATGTAGAAGCGCCGTTTTGCGTAAATGTGCCGGGTGCCGTCTCGAAGGTCCGCATCGACAACCCAGACCCGGTGTAATTCGTAGCGAGCGAGATCTTGGTTAATATGGAGCGGGGTAAGGATTTCTCTGGGGGCCACGGAATCGCTATGCAGCTTGTAGGCGTTATAAGGGACGAGCATTTCCTGACGACCGACGAGTGTCCAGTCGTAGCGATCGATGGCTCCGGTAAACATATCAAACTGGTCGGAGGTCCGCATGCCGTCGGAGGCAGTTCCTGGATTATCATAGGCTACATTAGGAGCTCGCCGGACCCGGCGTTGTCCCGGGTTGTAAGTCCATGCCTGGCGTGGTTCTTCCAATTGGTCGAGCGTTTCCCGAACGATGAGGATCGTCCCGGCTAAGCGGGCGGGACCCAGTACACTTTGCTTAAAGTAAGCCAAGGTATTGTTGAGATTTTCCGGAGTCATCCCGGGAGTGGAATAATTGAAGAGGAAATCATCTTCAAAATCGACCATGGTATAGGAACCATTTCGTTGAGGAGCTGCTTGCCCGATGCGCCGCATGGCGGAGTCTCCGCGGTAGCGGCACAGATGGTTCCAGATGGCTTCCATTCCATTTTGGGGAATGGGGAAGGGGATACCGATAGCAGCGCCAGCGATACCGTTTCCATTACCGGTTACCTCCGCGGTGAGGGCGGTCTGTTTGGTCGCCTCATAGATGCGCTGGGGGAGAGAAGCACTTCGCCGGGTCGGATATACATTGAGAAAATAGGTGTCGGGGTATGTTTGCAAAAGCGCTTTATGGCCCTCTGTGAGGATGTCCGCATACTGTTCCATATTTCCCGCATTCACCGTATAGAGGACATCATCTCCGGCGAAGGGGTCTGGGTGATGCATACCGGGTTCATAGCCTGCGGGCGGGGTGGTAATTCCCCCTTCCCAGGGGGGGATAGTGCCGGCCTCGTTGCCTGCTTTGATAGCTCCAACCGGAGTCAGATCCTGACCCAGGCGGTTGGCTTCTTCTTGGGATATCGCTCCATATCCCGTAACTACAGCAAACAAGCCGGAGGAAAGCAGGAGCAGAATAGGTCGCTTAATGGAATTCATGATCGAAGGAAACTGTGTTTAAAAGGAATACTTGAAGGTCGCAGATACGAAGTCCCGGTCGCCCACAAAGTTGCGGCCTGTAGCACCCCAGTAATTAGCAAGACGTAACTCCAATACATAACTGGCCTGGTAGTCGAAATTGATCCCGATGGTGGAGGACATGCGGCCTTCGAGGAAGTTGCCCACCGGCAGTGGCGTGTTACCGCTTACATCATGATTGAAGGCGAACAGGGGCGACATATTCACGCCGAAAAAGGCGTTGTTGAAGTCCCACCGGGTCACGAGGCGGTATCCCCAGGAGAATGAATCGGCAAACGAATTGATATCGGTGGTGGCCGGTTGAACCCCAGCTGTGGTGAAGATGGGATTTCCACTCGTGTAAGTGGCCGGGCCATCAAAACGGAGGACTTCTTTGCCGGGAAGGTCGGCATGTGTGAAGCCGACCTCGCCCACGAGGACCCATTGATCTGCCCCAAAGGTAGGGCCAAATGCTTTGGTAGCGGTCATGGATCCCTGCCACATGGCGCGTTCACGGTTTCCGGAAATTTCTTCGGAGAAACTGGCAAACCCCAGCTGACTGTTTTGCCCAAGGAAAAAGGCTCCCTGAAGGTTAGGGTTTGTCGGATCCGCGGGAAGGAGGGCTGAGGGGGCGGAGAGTGCAGTGAAAAGCAGCTCCACATCGTCGACCTGGAAGGGCATTTTATCCCGATAGGAAATTTCCCCCTGCAGGGCGATGCCCGTGTTGCCAACATCTGTATTAAAGCTCAGCCCGAAGAGCTGGATGTCTTCCGGATAGATGGCAAAGTAGTTGGCGCTTCCGGCGTAGTCCCCACCGATGATCCCAGCGAGGGTTCCTGCCTGACCCGAAATATAGGGAAGGCGGCTGTGATAGTTAATATAATACAGGGCTAACTCGGTGTAGCCCAGTTGGGGGATGAGGAAACGGAGCGCGGCTCCATACTGGCCGCCGTTGCTGGCATACCGGTTTTCCCCGCGGGGAACCCGGGCTCCAAATCCGGGAGGGGTGAAGTCGGAGACGGCTCCGAAGCCAAGATAAAGGGCTTCCCCACCTTCGGATACAAAGTCATTTGAGCTGAAATAGGTGCCGGCAGGATCAATCACAGTCTCTTCCCAGCGGATCTGGTAAAAGCCCTCGATGGAAAACAGATCACCCAGGCCGACATTGGCGTAGACCATGGGGACCGGTTGAAGGGCTTCCCGAAGCTCCGCCCCCGGGGAACGAATCTTTGAAACATCGATGGGGTTGATCGCGTTGATCCCATTTTGGATGAAGGTGCTTTCACCCCAGTTGAGGACCTGGCTGCCGAGCCTGAGGTCGACCACCGTGATATCCGAAGCAAAGCTGGCATAGGCATAATAATCAAGAATCTCCAAACGACGTCCTACACGGTCCTCGGCCTGTTTGGAGAGGGGGGTGCGGGCTCTGTCGTTATCCATATTCTCGATGTCATAGAAACCCGTAAACCGGACAAAGCCTCCAAAGTTCTTATAGTCGAGCTGCATCTCGGTGATGAATCGGCCAGACAGGGAGTTGATCCCCTTTTTGTAGTTCAAATTTCCATCGTCGTAATTGACGGAGAAGGCCGTTCCCCCATTGGCGATACCGATGAGGTCAGGTGAAGGATCGCCGAGTCGGTAGGAGGCTCCAAAGGCGAGGGTGGTATCAATCCTACCCTCAAGTTCTCCCACAGAAAAAGGGAGAGCCGTCAGCTGGTTAGCGGTAAGGAACAATCCACAGATCAGGACCAGCACTGGGGTGGTCCATCGTGGCAGGCTTCGGTCTAGTTGGATCATAGTTTTTTGCTGGATGAGAAAGGTATCGGGAAGTGGGGTGAGATATCTTATTCGACAACAGGCTTATGTTGTACAGCTTTTTCCCGGGTCGTATAGGTCGGGTGTCAGAATAAATAGTTTCTTGGGGTTTGTCTCGGAATATCCCCTAAGTTGAGGTTTAAAGGATATGCTCTAAAGCGGGGCCTATTGTTACAGGATTGTAAACCTGATTTGAAGGTTTTTTTTGTTAAATTCCCAACCGGAACTGGCGCTGAATCGTTCTTCCGGAGCTCATTGTAACAGGCGGCTCCAAGTCGGTACTTCATCGGGATGATTGATGATTTCCAGACCTTCTGCCACGAGGCCGGGGAGTGCCCCCATCGGCTTATCCCGGTCAACGAGGAGTCGGCCCATGGCGTTGTTATGGTAGTCCATGGCACGTTCGTTCGGGGTATTTCCGGGCAGGGTCTCATGCGCATCAGTGACCTCTTTGGCGAAGGCGGGTCCGAATTCCTGAGTCAGCAAATAACTCCAGGTTACATGTCGTAGAGCATCCTGCTTCCAATGGTCTTTGGGAAAGTGGCGTTTTGCGTTGGCCCTGGCGTCGCTGACAAAGGTGATGAGGAAGGGGACGCGGAGAGGGTAGTGGGAGATCAGGTCTATCTCCTCGGGCGAAAGGGTAACTTCGGCTGTTCTGGCAATCTCGATGATATCTTCCCGGGAAAAGCGAAGCCGGGCGCGCCCCCGATCTACCTCGGTGTAGAGCAGGGCGGGGCGGATTTCTTTACCGGCCTTTACGTCGACTACACCAATGAAATCCCAGTCGTGGCCAAGGTCATTGGTAATGAAGAGGCGGCGCAGGCCTGCCAGGATGGATTCGGCCGCCTGACGGGGGTCTAACAGAGGGAAGCCCTCCAGCCGGACATGGCCTTCCCGGAATTCGGAAAAGGGTATGTTTTTCGGCAGCTCCTCCCGTTGAAACCGAATATTAAAGCCGTTGGCGGAAATCCGACCCTGGAGCTTGATTGGATTGGTCAGCACCACTTCAACCCGTTCGGCGGTGAAGGTGGAGGGGAGCCCTCCAGGGCGGTCCGGGGCGAGGTCAAACTCCAGGTTAACATCGCGGAAGGTGACGAGGTGCAGCGTGGGACTGATGTGGATATTGCCCAATTCAAACTTTCTGACTCCGACCCCGACAGATCTAGCCAGAAGCTCGACCCTGGGAACCATGGAGTCGACGATTCGGGGAAGGACCAGGTTGGCTCCACCCCAAACGACCAGCCAACAAATCCCAAAGGCAGCCAGCAGTTTGATCCAGAGGGGCCGGTTGACCCGCTTTTGCTGTTTCCGGGTCTGGTAAGTTTCGTAATGCACCGGCAGATATCGCTTAAAATGAAGTGGCGGCTCACCTGGGGTAAGGGGTGAGCCGCCGTGACGAGCATTGAATCTCAGTACAGTTTGTAGTGAGTTAAGCTTGTAGTCTGAAAAGTGATATTTCTGTTATGAAGGCAAATGATGAAGCCAGAGCTCAATCCGTCAATGCCATATCATCCATGAATCCCTTCAACCAGCGGGTGCCTTCACCGCCCGTGATGCAGCGATGATCAAAGCCGAGGGAAAGTGGCATGAATTTATGATTCACACATTGTCCATCCTCTAGCACCACCCGCTCATAAATCCGGCCGCAGGCAAGGATCGCAACCGTGGGAGGAACGACGATGGGCAGGCCGTGTTTGCCAGCAAACATGCCAAAATTGGAAAGGGTAAAGGTATGTCCGCGCAACTCTTCCGGAGGGACCTCCCGGTTGCGGACGGCTTCTTTAAGCCGGTTCAAATCTTTGCGGAGATCGTCGGAGGCGCGATTTCCGATGTCGTTGATCACGGGGACAAAGAGTCCGTCCTCCGTGTCCATGGCGATGCCGAGGTGGACTTTCTTGATCAGACGCCAACCGCCCTCTTTGGGAAAATACCAGGCATTGAGAGTCGGCTCGATCTCGCTGGCCTTGGCAATGGCCCGCATGATCCGAATGGTGATATCCTGCTTTCCGGTCCAGGCATGGATATCGACTTCATCCATGAGGGAGGCATGAACGACTTCCGCATGCGCGGTTGCCATGGTATTGGCCATGGCGCGTCTCACGCCGCGCAAGGGTTCCATCGGTTCAATTTCCTGCAGAATTTTATGAACCCGTTCTACGTCGTTCTTTGTAATGATATTATTGGGGCCGGTCGGGGTGACGATTTTAAGATCGACATCCAGTTTCCGGGCAAGGGCTCGGACCGCGGGTGCTGCCTTATACATGGCTTCACGAGCCCCGGTGACGGAATCTTCGTCTTCCTTTACGACTTCATCGGTCTCTTTCAGGGCGCCGGCAACGGTGCCTTTGTCCTGCCGTTCTTCGGCGGAATCTTCGGCTTCGACGGCAGGGGCAGGTTCAGCTGCATCTGCTTCCAGTCCATCGCCAAAGGAGGCCAGGATCTGGCCAACCTCTACAATTTCCCCTTCGTCGAAATGGAGTTTGGTAATGATACCCGTGACCGGGCTGGGAACCTCCACTACCGCTTTGGCGGTTTCAACGGAAACCAGGGGTTGATCGGCTTCTACCGAGTCACCTGCTTTGACCATCCAGTTTACGATTTCTGCTTCGCTTAGGCCTTCACCTAGGTCGGGGAGTTTAAGTTCCTTCATGAATGATTATTCGAAATTTATCGCCTCCTTTGCCACTTCAACGATACGCGCCGGACTTGGGATGTAAGCCCGTTCCTGCTTGGCTAAGGGCATGGGGGTGTCGAAACCGGTTACTCGCTTAATGGGCGCGAAGAGGGACATGAGACCTTCTTCCGCTATATTGGCTGCAATTTCAGCCCCAAATCCCGCCGTGAGGGGGGCTTCCTGGACAATGACGGCGCGGCCGGTCTTTGCGACCGAGTTCAGGATACTCTCCATATCAAGTTGTTTAATCGTAGCTACATCGAGAACGGCGGCTGAAAGCCCTTCCTCCTCTAGGAGTTTGGCTGCCTGCAGAGTTTCGTGAACCATGGCGCCCCAGGTGATGAGCGTGACGTCATCCCCTTCTTTCAGTTTAAAACAAACATCCAGCGGAAGGGCTTCCCCGTCATCCGGGACCTCTTGCCGGTTCATGCGGTAGAGGCGAGAAGGTTCGAGGAAGATCACGGGGTCCGGGTCTCGTATGGCGGCGAGAAGTAAGCCATAGGCACGGGCGGGCGACGAAGGGATGACCACTCGGATACCGGGGATATGGGCAAACATGGCTTCGGGCGATTCGGAGTGGTGTTCCGGGGCATGGATCCCACCGAAGCTGGGGGATCGCAGGACCATCGGGCAGGACAGCCGACCCCGGGTGCGATGGCGCATGCGGCCGGCATGGTTCAAAATATTGTCGATGTTGGAATACATGAAGCCGGAGAACTGAATTTCAGCGACCGGTTTCAAGCGTTGGCTGGCCATACCCACGGCCATCCCTCCAATCAATACCTCCGCCAGCGGGGTATCAACCACGCGTTCCTTGCCAAATGCTTTCTGGAGTCCATCGGTAGCCCGAAAGACCCCGCCATTGCAGCCAACATCCTCTCCTAAAATCACCACCTGGGGATCCGCCGCCATTTCATAGCGAAGGGCCTGAGCGATGGCTTCGACCATAGTAATCTCAGGCATTAGTGGGATCCTCCCTTCCATTTCAGGGCACGGTCCCGTTGCTTGTGGAGGGTTTTGGGCAAAGTCTCATAGAGATGATCGAAGAGAAGCTCGCCCGGGTTAGCCGGTTGGATATTAAGGTATTCCTGGACGGTTGTTTCGACCGCTTGCTTGGCTTCCTCCTGGAGCGCATTCTCTTTAGCCTCATCCCAGAGGCCACGATGCATCAGATATTTTTTAAAGCGACCGATAGGTTCGCGTCGCCAGGCCGCATCGACCTCCTCTTTATTGCGGTAGCGAGAGGAATCGTCGGCCGTGGTATGGTCATGTAAGCGGTACGACACGGCTTCAACCAGAATGGCGCCTTTCCCGTCCCGGGCGTGTTCCAAGGCCTGCTCCAAGGCATATCGGGTAGCGAGGATATCGTTGCCATCCACTTGAATGGTTTTGATGCCTGCCCCAATGCCTTTTTGGGCAAGGGTTCCGCAAGCGGTCTGGCCCTCAAGGGAGAGCGAAATGGCAAATCCGTTATTGGTGACGAGGTAGACCAGGGGAAGGTCCCAGACACCGGCCGCATTGATCCCTTCATAAAAATCGCCCTTTGAGGAAGCCCCGTCGCCGAGGGAACAGAGGGCCGCCTGTCCTTCACCTCTTAGTTTGAGGGCGTACCCCACGCCCACCGCATGGGTACAGTGGGCCCCAATGGTAACCGTCATAGGGAAATCATTCACGCTGGGTCCGCTGAAATCCATTGAACGCTCATCTCCGCTCCAATAGGCGAGAATCGCACTCATGGCGATCCCCCGTCGGAAGAGGGCGGCTGGTTCACGGTAGCTGGGGAGGTAGACATCGTCAGGACGGAGGGCCCAGCCGAGGGCCACTCCGATCGCCTCCTGTCCCAGGGATGCCGCATAGGTGCCGAGCTGTCCCGTCCGCTGCAGGTTAACCGCCTTTAAATCAAAGGTTCGGTTGAAGACGAGATCACGATACATCTCAAGCAGCTCAGCCTCGTTATCGAGGTAAGTGGGACCACGCTGAACCAACTCACCGTCCTCATTTAAAAATTGAAGGTATTCGACTTGGAAGTGGGCAACGGTTTTGGTTTCCGTTCCAGAAGGGATGAAGGTCGACTTCAATTCCGACGTTTTTTCCATGGGGCGGGAGCTGTTGCGTGGTTCTTCAAGGTAATCGCTAGGATTGGGTTTATCTCGCAACATTGATGGGTGTTAATGGTTATTGAACTCCTGTTCCGCAAAAAATCAGTGGATGAGATAATGGCTGTTATTGTCAATATCTGACCAGAATAAAGTCCGTGTTCAGCTGGGGCGCTGCATTTCAAATTGATCTCGGGTGTGAACATATGCGGCACCGCCCATGCGTCCGACCGTCTGAAACCGGGACGGGTCGAGCTGTTGCTGATGGTCGAGGATGTCCCGGCTCAAATGGATGCGCTGGATAACACCTATCACCATGTTACCGGCCAGGGGGCCTTCCCCGATACGAATGATATCATGAACACGGCACTCCAGGCTTGCGGGAGATTCTTTGAGCCGGGGGGGACGGACGGTTTCCGATTGAACCGGAGTCAGGCCATAAGCATCAAATTCGCTCTCCTCGTAGGGAAGCATGGAGGCGGTCTGGTTCATGATCTCCGCATTGGTTTCGGTCACAATATTAACAACAAATTGGGAAACTGCTTCCACATTGACGAGTGTATCCTTCTTTCGTCCCTCCCGGTTATTGGCCGGGCAGAAGACAACGGCAGGCGGGCGGGCGGACACGCCGTTGAAAAAGCTATATGGAGCGAGATTAGTTTTACCATTGACCGATACAGTGGAGACCCAGGCAATAGGTCGGGGGGTGATCAAATGAATGAGGAGGTGATACATATCCCGGGGGTCGATGGATTGGGGGTCAATAATCATAGCGATCAAGGTAGACCGAGCCGTAGATAAGGCGACGCCATTTTTCCTTGTCTTGAAATCCATTGACGCTGATTCCGGCACCCGCCTGAATAACCACACCTACTATGGCCAAACCTGCAGTCTTTTTCTGTTATCCATGGGACCTGTATGATTACGGTGCAGACTTTGCACTGGACCAGATGGTCGAAGCCGGGGCGACGGGCGTGTCGGTTGGATTGAATTCAACCGGAGTGACTTCGCTCGCACCGATGAACCCGTTCCGGACAGTGTATTATGGTGAGGAGGGGGTCGTATTTTTTAAGCCCGACAAGGGAGCGTATACGTGGACGACGCTTTTCCCCAAAGTGAGCCGTGAGGTCGATGACCCGGAATATCTATTGTTTTTGACCGACCTGATCCGTTCTCGAGAATTGAAGTTTGGGGCCTGGGTAAACTACGCCTTCAATTCTCACCTTGCGCTTTCGCACCAGAAGTCGGCCAAGGTGGATGTATTTGGCAATTCGCACAGCGCTCAGCTATCCCCATCGGACCGCGACTTCCGGCTGTATTCAACCGGGATCACGGAGGATATCTTTGAGCAGGTGAAACCGAACGAGCTCGTTATTCAGGGGCTCAGTTATTTTCGGTGGGATTATGGGTTTCGTGACAAGGAAGTGCTGTTGAATCTCTCGCCGATTCAAGAATTCCTGCTCTCGCTTGATTTTTCGGAGGGAACCATGTCGATGGCAAAGAAATCCGGCCTGTTACCGGAGGACCTCCGCAACGCAGTCATTGACTTGCTGCGCGAATCGTTGATTCAGGACCCGTCGGAGACGGAAATGAATACCGTGATCGATGCTGCTTTTGTCGACACCCTCTTTGATGGGGCAATAAGCCGTTATCTGAGTGTGCAGGAAGCCGCCGCCAGCCTCTTGTTTGAAGATGTGGCCCGGGTGGCCAAGGCGGCGGGAGGCAAAGTGGCTACGGTTGGTCCCTTTTCCCAAATTGAAAATGGCCTCGATATATTCCGGATTAAAAAGTCAATCGACCGCTTGATTGTGAAATTTCCGGATGACCGCGAGGAGCTGAAAGCGATGGTTACTCAAATGCGGAAGGACCTGCGTCCGACAATCGAGCTCATTGCACGGGTCACCCCTCCCGAGTTTGAGTCCCGGATCTCCCTGCAGTCGACCTTGGCCCTGCTGGATGAAGCTGGGATTGATGGGTATTTCTTCTATAATTTTGGGTTGATGCGCCCCGAACACCTGCAGTGGTTGAAGGAATTAAAACCCTATTGGCAAGGTTAGCCGGTTGATTTTCTTTGGATTGGGTCGCTTGCCGGCCAGACTCCAGCCACTCGTCCCTATGATTTTGAACCGGGTTGCTCCGCCTTTGCATGCATGTAAAAAAGGATTGGCACGGCCATCCGGCTGATCAGGAGACTGGCAATTTCACCGGCCATGAGAGCAATGGCCAGGCCCTGAAAGATCGGGTCGGCGAGGATAACTGCGGCAGCCACGACAACGGCGAGCGCGGTCAAGAGCATGGGGCGGAATCGGATCGCTCCGGCATCGACCACAGCCTGATCAAGCGGCGATCCCTCCCGGAGACGGAGTTGGATGAAATCGACCAAGATGATGGAATTTCGTACGACAATGCCTGCCCCCGCCATGAAACCAATCATCGAGGTGGCGGTGAAGAAGGCCCCCATAGCTCCGTGAGCGGGAAGGATTCCAATGAGGGAGAAGGGAATGGCCGCCATGACGATGAAGGGGATGACAAAGCTCTTAAACCAGCCTACCATCAGCATGTAGATGAGGACCAGGACGGCGATAAATGCAAGGCCGAGATCACGGAACACCTCGATCGTGATATGCCACTCTCCGTCCCACTTAATGGCGGGTTTCAACGGGTCGGAGGGGAGGGAGGCATTGTAGATATCGACGCCCCCCGATTCTCCGCCGAAGTCGCCAGCTTGCAGCTCCCTCAGCTTTTGGTTCATTGCAAGGATGGCATAGGCGGGGCTTTCAGCGACGCCTGCAACATCTGCTGTAACATAGACTACCGGTTGGAGGTTTTTATGATACAGGTTTTGTTCCGATTGTTTGTAGACCGGTTCGACCAATTCACGCAGTTGGACCAACGCGTCTTGTTCAGATCGCATTTGCAGGGAAAGAATGTCTTCCGGGTGGCCCCGATAGGCTTGGGGGAGTTCAAGAAACAGGAGGACATCCTCCCGCTCTTGTGGATCGTGCAGGAGTGAAACCGGCTGTCCATTCACCGCTTGTTCGATAAGTTCCTGAATATCCCGGGTCCGCAAGCCATGGAAAGCCGCTTTCTCCTTATCCACTTCAAAACGCACGACCTGCTGGGGATGCTCGACATACCAGTCGATATCAACCACGCCTTCCGTATTTTCAAAAACTGACTTTACGGCTTTGGCCAGGCGGAGTCGATCTTCGTTTGTGGGGCCATAGACCTCGGCGACCAGGGTTTGCAATACAGGGGGGCCGGGAGGTACTTCGGCTATAGCAATGGCTGCCCCATGTTGTTCAGCTATCTCCGCCACGAGCGGGCGAATGCGTAAGGCAATATCGTGCGATTGTTCGGAGCGATGGTGTTTAGCGACCAGGTTGACCTGGATGTCTGCCATGTGATCACCCTGTCGCATAAAGTAATGGCGCACCAGTCCGTTGAAGTTAAACGGAGCAGCAGTTCCGGCATAGATCTGGAAATTCCGAACCTCAGGCTCGTACTGAATGGCGCGAGCCATCTCGGACGCCACCTGGGTGGTGGTTTCCAGGCTGGTTCCCTCAGGCATATCGAGAATAATCTGAAACTCACTCTTATTATCAAAAGGCAGCATCTTTACCTTTACCCAGCCTGTGGCGACCAGAGCCATGCTTGTCAGAAGCATCATGACAATACTCACGAGGAAAACCCAACGGGCGGCCACGCGATGAATCATCATGTCCATAAAGCGCCGGTAGAGGCGGGTAAACCAGTCCTCTTTCGCTCCGCTATCCCCGTTGTGATGCCGGGTCGCCGAGCGGTCACGCTTCCAGTATAACAGGCGCACTGCGGCCCAGGGGGTTACGATGAAGGCGACCAGTAAGGAGAAGACCATGGCCGCGCTGGCGCCAACGGGGATCGGACGCATGTAGGGCCCCATCAATCCTCCAACAAAGGCCATCGGTAGGATGGCAGCAATAACCGCCCAAGTCGCAAGCACCGTGGGATTGCCGACCTCTGCCACGGATTCAATAGCGATTTGAACGAGGCTCTTTCGCTGGCTCCCGGGCAGGTTGACATGGCGAACCATGTTTTCCACCACGACGATGGCATCATCGACGAGGATCCCGATGGAAAAGATCAAGGCAAAGAGGGTAATCCGATTCAGGGTGTACCCGTATAAGTAAAAGACGGCCAAGGTCAGGCCGAGGGTGGCCGGGATAGCCAAGAGCACGACGAGGGATTCTCGCCAGCCAAGAAAGAACATGATCAGGAAGGCGACGCTGAACACGGCGATGCCCATATGGAGCAGCAGCTCATTGGATTTCTCGGCCGCCGTTTCCCCGTAGTCCCGGGTCACGGTCACCTCGATCTGGTTTGGAATGATGATCCCGCGCAGGTCCTCTATTTTTTCCATGACCTGGTTGACGACGCTGATGGCGTTGGCCCCAGGCCGCTTGGCAATACTCAACGTAACGGCCGGTTCCAGTCGGCCTCCGCCGCCTGAGCCAAAAAAGACATAATTGTCCGGCTCTTCGGGTCCGTCCAGAATGGTAGCCACATCTTTCAGATAAACCGGCCGTTCTTCAAAGATCCCCACCACGAGATTGGCCACCGCCTCGGTATCCGGGAAAAAGGAACCTGTTTCCACGATCCACTCCTCATTTCCGCTCGTTATCCGCCCTGCACGAGATTCCCGGTTACTGTCATCCAGAATAGTCCCCAGGTCGCTCAGGGCGAGCTTACGGGAGGCCAGTCGAATAGGATCCACCTGAATGCGGATTTGTCGCCGAGTGCCACCAATGATGGTCGTTTCCGCCACATTGGGAACCTGTTTGATGTAGTCTTCAACTTGCGCAGCGAGTCGGCGGAGATTGAAATGGTCCTGCTCCTGGCCATGGAAGGTAAGGGCGAGGATGGGGACATCATCGATTGATCGTGGTTTGACCAGGGGTTGAGTGACCCCGAGAGGAATACGATCAAAATTGGTCTGGAGCTTCTGATTGAGGAGAACGAGGGCCTCTTCCATGTCAGTTCCCACGAAAAAGCGGACTACGGCCAGACTCGCCCCCGGTGAAGAGGTGGAGTAGATATATTCTACACCAGGAATTTCCCAGAGGAGTTTTTCCATCGGACGCGTCACGCGTTGTTCGACTTCCTCGGTGCTGGACCCGGGCATCTGTACCAAAACATCGATCATTGGCACCTTGATCTGCGGTTCCTCTTCCCGAGGCAGCATCAGGGTAGCAGCGGTCCCCACTAGAATGGACCCGAATATGATGATTGGAGTCAGCTTGGAATCGACAAACCAGGCGGCCAGGGTTCCTGCGAATCCCCGATTATTTGTACGCGAGATACTCATGGCCATTACCAGATTACACGTTGCCCGTCGTCGAGTTGGTCGAGCCCGTCGGTGATCACGGCTTCACCTGGTTCAAGGCCGGATAAGACCTCTATACGAACTCCCTGCCTCCTGCCGGTTTTGATCAGGCGTAAATGAGCCCGGCGCTCGGCCTCACCCTGAATGACAAAGACAAATTCCAGCTGCCCCCGCTTGATGACTGATTCCTGAGGAACTGTCAGCATGCTGGACCCTTCTACGGGAATTAGCATCCGTCCGAACTGTCCGGTCTGCACCCCGGTTTCCGGAGCGATCGCCAGCTTAACGAGAACCGTGCGGCTGGTTGGATCTGCGAGAGGTGAGATTTCGCTGACTTCGGTTTCGATCTCTTTTCCCAGGGTTTCCATCCTGACGGAAAATGTATCCCCGATTTGGATACCTTTGGCCAGGCTTTCCGGAACCTTGACTTCCAGGCGAAATACGCGGGGGTCGAACATCGAGAGGAGATTTCGTCCCGGGGCAGCCAGATCCCCGACTTCCACCATTTTTTCGGAAACGATCCCGCTAAAGGGGGCGGTGATGGTCGTATAATCCAAAAAGGTCTCGGCTTCCAGAAGGGCGGCGTTTGCCGAATTGAGTGCAGATAAGGCGGTGTCGTATTCTCTCTGGCTGATCGCATCATTTTTTATCAGGCGGTTTACGCGGTTAAAATCGAGTTCAGCCTGCTGTTTCTTCGCTTTGGCCCGTTCCACCCGGGCTTTCATTTCATCTGCCTTTAAGGTGAGGAGAAGTTCTCCCTTGTCGACCCTCGATCCTGGAACTACCGCCAGGGATTCTACCTGTCCCTGAATCTTGGCCGAAATGACGGTTTCATTTTCAGAGCGAACGGTTCCCGGGATTTCCTGAGTGCGCAGTCCCATCATGGTTTCCGCGCGAACACCGGATACCTGAACCGGCGGGCGCACATCTTTCTGCCGGGGGTGGGGTTCATGGTCTTTTGAACAGGAAGTTACCCCCCCTGCCAGGAGGATGACTAATAAAGCTTTGGTATGGCGTTTCATGGACATGATGATTGGTGGCTCAGGCCTGTTCCGGTTCGCAGATTCCAGTCTTTCTCATGAACCATGAGGGAGGGCAGAAGCCCGTGAACTGAGACTGGATCATGTTCAGTCCAATAAAGCCGGTGAACGCGATAAACCAGGGAGAGACCAAGACGCTTAGCATCGCGCTGAGCGACACCATGAAGCCTGCGAATACAAATACCTTTTCGTGACATTTCATAAGGATGAATGGGATAAAGATTTTACTTGCCTTTTCATTAATATATGAGTATATAGTTATATAATATATAAATTTGTCAACCTATGAAATCAAACAAGCAAAGTCAGTTGGCCAGAGACCTTAAATCGGATGCTTTCATCGTGAAGGTCGCGGAACGGTTTAAGATGTTGGGCGAACCGATGCGGTTGAAATTGATTCAATCCCTGATGTCGGGCGAACGGACCGTGGGGGAATTGGTTCAATCCACGGGAGCGGCGCAGGCCAACGTTTCCCGCCATCTCAACCACCTGACTCAGGTGGGTCTATTGGGGCGCCGCAAAGCCGGACTTCATGTATACTATCACATTGAAGATGAGAGTATATATGGTTTATGTGAGCTGGTCTGCGGAAGTGTGAGGGCACAGGCCAAGGCTGAGCTGGAGGCTTTGAACTAGCTGGCTGATAGGAATTTGCTTTTTAGCGGCGTCAGCCGCCGAGGTGGGGGTTGTATGGGTGAGTGGGGTCCCCTCATGCAAATCCTGGTCACTCCGGGACTCTAAGACACCCAGGGTTTTCTCGATCACGAAGATCTGGCGAGCGTGTTCGGTTTGTTGGAGAGTTTGGGATTTTCCGCGGTCAGCTTCAGTTTCTGCTGCGTTCTGAGAGCTGGATTTTGCGGTAAAACACTATGCCACTATCTGGCGAATCACCGAGTGTACTCGGGCTCGGTATGGGTCCGCTTCGCTGCCACTATGGGTTCTACATCCATGTGGTGATTGGTTTTTCCAGAACAATCGGTGCGTTTATACCGCATAGCTCCAACTCACTTTCTGCATTGGGCATGACCCATTGGGGTGCTGTGGTCTGAATGCTTCTGAGTTCTCCATACTCCTTCATATCTTCGATGATGCGATTCCGCAAAGTAGTGTATACAGCAACCTCCAGCTCATTTTTCGTTTTCAACAGTCCTTTGGTCGGAAAACGAGCTTCGGGAAAACAGGAACTACCGATCACAATACCATTCAGTTTTGCTTCGTAGATTACCCTCGTATCGGAAAACCGCAGATACACTTCACCATCTGCTGGATTCAGAAATGTTGCTGGCGCCTTGAAACTAAGATGATAAATCGCTTTGCCGGAGAAATATCGTATTCGAGAATCACGTGACTTTGAGAACGATTTCAGTTCGCTTGTTCTCTCTGAAAATGGTTTTTCATTGAAACCAAAGAACTCCACCTCGCCATCAGATATCTCCAATTCCGATGTTTCGGGTGCCGAAGTTTTGATTTCCGCAGTTTCACCGTTGGTTTTCTTGAGCCGGTAGTTGTTGCTTACCGTACCACGAATCACAATGCCCTCTTGGTCATACTCGGCTTCTGGAATCGACTCCTTGGACGTACCGGGGAAATGGTGCTCACTCCCGATCCAGACTTGTTTAATCCGATCAGTTCGTCTGGGTTTACGAAATAGGACGAACTGGGCTTCTCTTGGTCTCAATGTTATCGGTAGATGTGTGAGGCCGTTAACTTCATCAAAAACCGCAGTTTCGCGGGTTGTGCCTGTTGCTGGATCCCAGATTTCCGGTTGTTTTCCTGCGATGTTAAATCTGCACTGTAGGTGAACATCACGATCTTCCTGATTCACTAAGAAATAAAGATCATTTTCTCCGAATCTCCGGTGTGTGTGAAGCAGGATGGGATCGTCGGGGTTTGCCGTTGAAAAATCAGGCTGTAACCCTAGTTCTTCCACTACCTTGCCAATGGGAGAACCGTAGATAACCAATCCTTTTTTGTAGTGGTTTTGTGTGACAGACTTACCATCGATAGCACCCCAGAGCCTCGTGCCGATGGTTGCCAATTTCCGGTCGTTGCTTTCGCTGTTGAGATGAGAAACGGTTTGGGTAGGGCGTGGACCGTAGACCACAGCACCTTGACTCACCAGTTCTTCTATTTTTTCCAAAACGGGAAGATCCATTCTAGGAACTTCGGGAAGGATCAGGAGTTTGTAGCTCAAACCATTGATCATTGAGATTTCCCCGTTTGCGAGGTCGCTTCTCATGAGTGCATCTGTATTGCACATCTGGATTCCATACTCCCTTGTAGCGAGGTGCAGCTCTTCCGGCATTTCGTGATCATAGGCCTCGTCACCGGCGTAGTACAGAAAATCCGCCACACGAATTCCTTTCTGGAGCATGTACTGTTGGCGTTTTAGATAGTCGAACCAGACAGAGCTTTTTTCCCACCAGGGCATCGTCCTGTTAAAATTCTGACCAAAGGGCCCCAGGGTGAAGATCAGATCCTTTTCCAATGGTTGGTGCACATGAGTGTGCAGCACCATCTGATTGGTTCCACCCGCACAGATGGCTGCCTCTCCAAAAAGCTTCATATCCCAGGGAGTTTCGCTGAAATCTGAATATCCTGTAAACGCTTCTGCCGGTACGACACTCCTACCATACAGATTTGCGGAATGTGCAGTTTCTGAAACTCTAACGTAGGATCTACTCTGGTAATCAAGGCTGCCTCGATTCCAATCGTATGCCCAGAATTCCACCATTGATGTGTCAAACAGACTATTGGTTCTAAGGATATCTAAAGGAGGATAGTGGTGACTATGATAGGGTGCTTCTGCGTAGAATTTCAGGCCTGCACGCTCACAGAGTACCTGGTAGTGGTGGAAGTAGTTCTCCTCGACAAGCTCTGCCAATGTGGTTCGGTAATCCTGCAGGAAGCTTTCGGTTTGGTGGTTTGAATGCACCACATTTCCGCAGATTACAGGTATCCATGGGGTAAGGCTGTAGCCTCGACGTTTTTCGAACTCTTCAGGAAGGGCTTTTGTCCAGTTTTGAAACTTGCATTCCCAGCTGTCGACAAACAGGAATCGGAAAGTATCCCCGACGTGATCGCCAGCATGATCGATCAGTTTTTGTGGAAACTGGGAAAAGTGGTGTTCAAGGGCCGCTTTGTCCATTTTGTCACATTCCAGACCAGTGCCCGCTTTGGAGGCTGGAGCATTGACGGTATTGGTAGTTGTGAAGCCAAAGCGAACAACTCTCCAGGTTCCCTCTGGAGCAGACCACGTGAATCGTCCATCGGACTGTAGTCGGTCCGTCAAATCCAGGATATCACTCTGCTCGATTGGAGTGAAATCGCTTTGATTTTGATGTGAAAGAGCGTTTTGGGATACCACATGTTCTCTGGCGACAACTTTATCTATATGATGGGACAGTCCGGGAAAATAGAGCGGAATCTCCCCATTTTGCAGGATTTCCAGATGGTTGATCAGGAAAGGAGTGCCTTCTTCGTGCTCTATCAGTTTTCTAAACTCAAACCGAATGTGTCGGACCTTGTCTGTGCGAAATGAAAGCTCGTTGATTTCATCGGAAATCAACTGACGAAAGCAGCCTTTTTTCTCAAAGGTCGAACCGTCCTGGGAAGTAAAAACACAGATTTCAAGGTCCTGGTCGTCGGGCGGATAGTCTTCTCCAAACGCATACACCGGAAACAATTGGACTATTTCTACGGCGATTGGATCTTTATAGGAGACTTCCAACACATCACCCTCTGCAACACTGATTCCCTGACCAAAAGGATATCCATCTCTGAGAACACTGCCGATGTTTTCACCGTTGTGGCGGTAAACGGCATCATTCCTCAACTGCTCGCGAACTCCGGGCAGTTGGTAGGCATAGATGGAAACGTCCTCATAGTAACCACGGTTTGAGAATGGAATCGGAAGCTTCGTTTCGATTTCTTGATCACCCTCGATGAGACTGATGTTCCACGTGCACATTTTCATCGATTGCTCCGGGGAGTTCCAGGGGCCTCCGGATGTGGACCACCCATCGCAGTTGTGCACACCTATTTTGAGCCCGTATACTTTGGCTCTGTCCAGTGCGTATCGAAACAGTTCGTACCACTCATCCGAGTTGAACTTAACAGGAGGTATCCCAAAATCCTGCTCGTTAAACATCGTCACATTGAAAAGGGTAACCTCTGAAATGTTTTGATCGGCGATGGAGCGTAAATCGCGGTCGATTCCTTCGCGAGTGATGGCATTGTCCATCCAGTGCCACCAGGTGTGTATGGTCGTTTCGTTTGTTGGGTCGTGGAACACTCTCTCATCAAAGACCTGATGAGCATTCTTCTGGGCAAGCATCTGGCGTTTTACTGCCTCTGTTCGGGAAGCAGGCAACAAGCCCGGTAGAACAAAAACTCCAGCACCCACTGCTGACTTTTTGAGAAAATCTCTACGCTTGAGGGATAGAAAACTAGAATCTGACGATAGGGGCATAAAACTACTGTATCATAGGGTTGTGTCGTATGGGACAGAAAAGAACTGAAACCCATGTAAAATCAGAGAGCTGATAGGAATTTGCTTTTTAGCGGTGTCAGCCGCTGAGGTGGGGGTTGTATGTTCTGGCTGGCATGGGGACGGGTGATGAGAGTCGCTATTTTGGGGCAAAAAGTGATCGCGATTGCGCTCTACAATCAATGTTACAAGGCGTAACTGTTGCCTTCCGTTGGCCGATGATGATTGGCTTTGCAGTGCTTGGCCTATTTCTAATCAATGAACTTTTCCCTAATCAGGATCGCACCGAAGAGACTACCAACATTATTCATGAATACTACCCAGATATTGAGCCTGGCTTCTGGCATGATTTAACCGCAAAAATTGTAAATGACCCGGAAGCCTGTGTCCCGGCAATGGTCCGGCAAATCCAGGGAGTACTGGGTGAAGACTGGCAACGAAAGCTGCCGGTGATCAGCTACAACGGCACAGTTAATCCGGAACAAATCCTGCCTGCCGTAATGTTGAATCGTATACCTCTTGGCCTTCGTGGATTTTTGCTGGTAGCTATGCTTGCTGCAATGATGTCGACCTGAGCAAGCGAAGTAAATAAAAGTGCAGCCCAATTCGTTAAGGATATATATCAGAATTTTCTTCGACCTAGAGCACCTAACAGAGAACTGATCGCTATCTCCTGCCTATCGGCAGCAGGCATCGTCATTGGTGCTTTCCGGATGGGTGTTTCTGCGGAAAGTATTAATGATCTGTGGGGCTGATCATCATGAGTCTGACGCCGAAGGCCTGGAAGCGCTGGGATAGCTTTAGGCAAAAGATTCAGGCCGCTATCTTTTTGTGCTCAGGGTATGACCAAAGAGCCATAGAGATTGTTATACTTGTCTGATAGAGCTTTGTCTGTGGAGGACCGATCACTGGCATTTAATTGCAGTTGGGCGATGGAGTCCGCCACTTGATCAAAGCGCTCGGCATCGACTGAAGAAATTAAATACCGCAATGTCCTCTGACGAAGTTCGGGCTCCGCGATGGAGGCGGCCAATGTGACTGCTGTTGCGGGTTGGGACTCAATGTAGTGGTGGCTTATCGCTTGGGCGCCGGCGTCTCGAACCACGCCGTCGGGCAATTCGCCAAACCAGGCGATGGTTGACTCATGGTTTTGAATCAACTGATGACCGATCAGGCGGCGCGTCGTTTCAGCTTGGGCATTTTCCGGTAGAGCTCTGAGCGCCCCGAATGCCTGGGTCGGATTGTCTTTCGCGACACGATTCAAAATCGATTCGAAGGTGTCGGTTGCAAATTCGTTCACATGTGGATGGTTCACTACAAAATCCAGGAACACATCTGGCGCCGGATCATCATGAGATCGAATGTATTCGGTGATAACTGATTCCTGCGAGTGGGGGCTATCCAGCTTGGCCATCCACGACTTCAAGGTCTTCAGATCCTGCCCGTTCCAGTTGCGAACCAACTCCACGGCGAGTTGGGTATGGATGTTCGAGGCATCCAACTGAAGGACCAGCTCCGAGGCTTCTTCGGGGAAATCTGCAATGTAGCCGCGCATGATGTGCGTATAGCAATCGGTGAGCAAATGGTCCGAAGCATCGGAGGTCGCCAAGCCCTCTATCCAGGCAAACGCCAAATCATAGTCCTTACCAATCCAGCCTTCGGCAATGGATCGCATGATCACTTCACGGTCACCCTGCTCCTTGACTGTAGGCAAAAGCTCGATGCTTCGCTCGGGATTTGTTTTCGCAAGATGGGCGAGAGCCTGACGTAAATGCATTTGGTAATCGGACGTGTGCATCGCTTGCTTATTATGCTCAATCCAGAGATACAGGGCTTCGGGCTCTTGAAGCGCCCATTGCCTAGCAAGGACGCCCGTCATTTCCCGTTTCTGGTCCGCAGGTGCACTCAAGAGGAAATCAGAGGCGGCTATTGGATCACGGGTGCAGAGATTGAGAAAAAAACGACTCAGCACATAACCCTCCATTGAGTTTAAAGTATCGTCAAAAACTACCGGGTATTGTTCCGCAATGGATGCCAAAGAGGCGAGGAGCTCCGGCTGAGCTGGGGCGATCGCATGGTCTTCAATGCGTGGTTTTACGGAGCTTTGAGCATTATCTTTCAGCGAAGATTGAGCGCTCTCGATTACTTCGATGTGTTGATCGTGAAGTCCATCCACATATGGCCGCAAAGCCATGCCAGCCATCATCGAAATAATAGCAACTGTCAGGTATTTGGCTGAGCGGTTGAAAGACATCTATGTCCGGTTGAATGGCTATTTCAGGTCAGGAAACGCTTTTCAATTAAGTTTGCGACCAGGAGGCAAACAGTCTCCTGATCACAATCAATCATGAAGATTGTTCCGTTTGAAGGGTGTTTACGACTTCTATTCTTTTTTAATGAAAATCCAGTCTACGTTGGTATCGCCAGTGACGAAAATAAGTTCCACATCAGCAACACCGCGAGACATGTTAACGCCTGTCGCGAGGTGAATGGTGTCCCAGTTTTGCCAACCACCGGTCGCTGGCAGATTGACGACGCCGAGATCCTGACCCTTGACTCTCAGCCTGACTTGCTGGTTTCCTGGGGCCGAATACCTGAGTGTAAAGCGGTAGTTGCCGTTGGCGAAAAACACGCCGATATGCCTTATGCTTTCCCCGGCCTGAGTCCAGCCCACATTCCAACCATTGCCATCGCCAGTGTCCTGAATGTCCAGATCTCCGCCTCTTCTGAACTTGCCGCCATAGTTGCCTGAGCTAAAGTCATTGTAAGTGTCACAAGCTTCGGCTTCGAGTTTCATCGTGCGTGCATCCGGATCATTGAATTCCTGCAGGTAGTTGATATACTGGTTGGGATAACTCCAGCCCGGGGCGTCGCTTCGATAAAGGGCATTCGATTCCTGGTAATTAGTCCATCCCTCGATCAAGGTGAATGAGGTGTCCAGTGTGCTCACAATGCCATTGTAGAATGTACTACCATTGTTTCTTGGGATAATCTGATTGGGATTCGTAGGATGACTCGGGTTGACATAGCCGGGAATCACAGTGCCAATGCGATGCTTGTGGTCAACCACAGTCCAAGGTTCGTTGGGGGGTGAGAACCAGCCATTTAAACCATACACGTCGGGATTGTTGCGAACAGAGCTATCTCCCCAAAATTCGTCAACGGAAGCTTTATCCGGAACGAAGTAGGGACGAACGCCATAGACCACTTCAAAATGGTTCGCGAGCCAGGTGAGTCGATTCGTGTAGTTGTTTGCGTGGTTGATGCAGCCTCCCGTCATTGCTGGGTTCAAGCCCCATATTTGAATGACCGGTCTTCCATTGATGCGATACCACCATTGGGAAGGAACCGTGTTGAACCAGGGAGCGACATTCTCATCAAAGACAATCCGGGCAAACATATTGTTGTTGGCCAAATCGAATGGCTGACTGTAGATTGATTGGGCTCGTATCCCCCAGTTGGCGGTATCCAGGAAGCACGCAACTTTCATGATATTTGGCGTAACGCCTGCGCGGTTAAATGCGTCGATCAACCCCGATAGTTCTATGGGGTTCATGTTCCCCTCTCCCGTGCCGCGAGAGGCCATCAGGATGACAGGCATCCGGGCTTGAATCTGCTCTGCTACCAAATTGTCCCACCAATCCGCATCGCGATTATATGATTTAAAGAGGGGCTGTTCGCTGCTGGCCGCCGCGTGGTGTTCGTGCACGTCATATCCAGAGAGAGACATGAAGGTGGTACGGGAGCCGGAAGGTGGAAGCAGTGTAATGTCTGCGGCTGGCACCGCAGCCTCACCGACATTGCTTAACGATAGGCACAATGTTGCTAAGATGGTTTTTGATAAGCAATGAGTGCTGGGGGGGGATTTTAGGTGTCTTGTAACACCGTAGAGGGTATTCATCTTTGTATTTTTTGGCTGATAGGAATTTGCTTTTTGGCGGCGTCAGCCGCCGAGGTGGGGGTTGTTTGAATGTTTTCCGCTTGCGGCAGAACAAACCCTGCAGTCGCAGGGGAATGGGGTATCCAGTTTCCCCATTTCCTTATCCTAATGGTTTTCAGCAGTTTAAGATATCATCGCGGCTGCTGGTATTTCATCATTAAACCCTGGAGAAGGGACTGAAACCAATAATGAGAGAGGGTTATTGATTTTCTTAATATGACATCATCTATTGTTATGAGCGCGCCTTGGAGGCCTCATAACCAGCTGATAGGAATTTGCTTTTTAGCGGTGTCAGCCGCCGAGGTGGGGGTTGTAGCGATTTGTGTCGTGACTTCCGTGAGGAATAAAGCCCAGGCCGAGAAAGGAATCGACTCCTCGCTTTGTCCAGGTGGGCTGGGACGGCGAGAGTCCAATCGGGTTCGCAACACAATCGAGAAAATCACATTCGCATCCAGCGAGGTCCCACATCCGATGGCGCAAGTGGGATCCTGGGGCGAGGTGTCGGTCGCTCATCTGCGCCGATATCTGGCCTCGTGTCACGTGGGTCGCCATCGATATCTCGAATCGCCTCCCTCAGCGGTAGTCCGGTATCCACCGCGTCGGCGATATCGGGGCGCAATCGCTGGACTGCGGACTCGAATGGCGGCGGGGCGGGCACAATCTCGATCCCGGATGGGGGCACCTGCCATTGGGCCGTTTCGTCGTTGGTTGCGAGGAGATTGCTCTGCCACGTGGTTTCAGCCGTTTGCAGGTAGGGAAAAGGGGGGTCGCTCGGGTTGATAAACAAGTTGTTGCAGACGCGGAGACCTTGGGGCGGGCGCTCTAGGCCACCGAAGACGATTGCTCCCCCCTGGCCTCCGACAATGGTATTGTGGGCGATCAGCGAATGCAGTGTGCGCTGGTAGCCGCGGGTGGATGGTTCGCCTGCATCGTAGTCGCCGCCGGGAAACAGAATCGCGCCGTTTTTGGCATCAACGATGTAGTTGTTTACGATGACATTACCGTCTCCATAAGCCCGAATACCGACATCGGTATTGATGAGGTAGTTGCCTTCCACGCGAGCGGCATTGCCCGCCCGCAGCACGATGCCGCCACGCCAACTGTCTTGGATCGTATTATGGCGGATGAGGTTGCCCGAGGATTTGCTGGAGACGATCTCCCGATCGCCGTTGCAATTGATAAACAGGTTTTCTTCGACGATGGTGTGAGAGTAGGCGTATTGCCAATCCAGGTACACCTGCTGCCCGATTTGCACGGGCTCTTGGCCATTATTGCTGAGCCTGTCGATATCGCGAAAGTAGTTGCGGCGGATGATATTGTGCACCGTGCCTTCGCCTTTCTGATCGGGACGGACGAGGATGCTCACACCGATGGAGCGGTTGCCCTCCATGTAGTTAAATTCAAAGATGTTGTGGTTGGCTCCCGCTCGAAACTGGACGATATGCTTTTTCACGCCTTGACCCGTATTGATAAAAGCGCAGTGGCTGATGCGGCAGCGGTCGGCGGCCGTAAGATTCAAAATGTTGGGGTGGGGGATATCGGCAAAGCGAAAGCCCTCAAAAATGACATAGGATGCGGAAATATCGATGGTACACGCTTCCGTAAAAGTTACGGATCCTCCCTCTTCCGCCCGAATCGTGATGGGCGCTTCCGGTTTGCCCGAGCGATCGACGAAGAGGGATACCTGCCGATAGGTACCGGACGCGAGCACATACTCGGAGCCCGGACGGGCGAGACGCAGCGCTCGCTGGAGATCGGCGACAGACGTAAAGGTCTCGGTCGGCTCCTGCGCTCGCACAGCAGCTAGCACCGTTAGCGCAAAAATCGCAGTCCAAAGTAGATTTCGCATAAGCCTGACGGAAGGAATTACGGTTTCACCGAGAAGCCATTGTCAGTTCTAGCTATTGCTGGCTGGCTAATAGGAATTTGCTTTTTAGCGGCGTCAGCCGCCGAGGTGGGGGGTATACAATACTTCAAAGGCGGCATGACCGTATACTGCGCCAGCAAACCGAAGCCGACTAACTTCCAGCGCTGCACGACACCCACGAAGTCCTTTGGACTCAAGGTCATCCCCATGCCAAACATGATCAGGCCAAGTAGCCACGGGATCGCCGGCTTGGTGGGGATAAATAGGCCCGACTGCCAGAGCGCCAGAGCCGAGCAGGCAATCGCCAGAGGTAGGAAAATCCGTTTCACCTATTTTGCGTCTTCTTTGATCACGGCCAGTGGCTGGTCCTTTACCCCGGCATAAACGACCACGATTTCTGCAGGAACGTCGCCATCATTGCGACCGTAGTGCAGCGTATCGACCATCTCAATGAGGCCTTCGCCGGCTTTGATCACATGGACCGTGCCATCCTCTGCAGTCACTGTGATTTTGCCACTGATCAAATAGCCCGCATTGATCGAAGGGTGCGTATGCCATTTTAATTTGGAGTGCGGAGGCACCGTAACCTTAACAACCGAGATCAGGGGATCTTCCTTCGGATAAGCCGGCAGCTTCTTGCCGTTCCATGATTTGTCCGACTGGACGAGGATTTCGACTTTAGCGTCGCCATGATCACCATCGGCAAAGGCAAACAACGGCAGCAGGCAGAATGAGAGCAGTAACGTGAGTTGTTTCATAAAAATCAATGATAGGAATTTGCTTTTTCGAGGCGAAGCCTCAGGGGTGGGGGTGATCCGTTTTCGTCCAAGGGCTACGCTGAGATAGGTAGCGGGTGGAGGCATCAGCAGGGGAGGAAGGTGATGATATTGGATGAAATCGTAGGTTTGAGCTGGATCCGGTCAACGTAAATGGGGTTTCCCACCCATTTACTGAGCATACTGGGCGATTTGTAGCTCATGCTCCACAAAAAGGGTCAGTCCAATTTTTCATGTTTTCCATTGACCACAGGACACAGCCATTCCAAATTTTCGAGCCCCATAGGCTATGTCGCGAAAGAGCAGGATCGAATATGCCGGAGCCCGATACCATCTGATCAACAGGGGCAATTACCGGTCTTGGATTTTCGAAACGGA
>JANQKZ010000010.1 GCA_028280845.1 Opitutales bacterium
AAGGAGGGAACGCTGTTGCCGGCCAAAAGCGCAAAGTCCCGAAGGGATGGGCTGAAACAGGGGAGGTCGCGGTGTTAGTTTGGCACTTACGCACGTCCCGTGCGCTACGTGTCAAACCGCCTTCGTCCGTCGCTCGCTTGCGAGCTATGGACGACACGGTGCGCTGTGCCCTCCATAGCCCGGAAGGCGTCGGAGGGCTGCTCCTCTGTTTGAGCCCACCAGCGCCTCAATTTAAATGCAGATTGCTCTAGCCGCGTGTTCGGCCTGGATCCCTAAGCACTAAGCATTAACCCATCGACTTCTCTTGAACGTCCATCGGGTTGGGGTTGTCGGATGGGGAACGAGACTATGGATTGAGGGTATGCGCATCCCTGTTATCCTTCTGCCCTTACTTCTATGTATCCACTTTTCCCCTACATGGGGGAAGGAAGATCCCGTTTACGAGGCCTTTAAGGACCCTCCTAAGGAGATGCGGCCTTTTGTGCGCTGGTGGTGGAATGGGAACCGAATCAGTAGCAAAGAAACCCTGCGTCAATTAGATCTTATGGAAGCTGCGGGCATCGGTGGCGTAGAAATCAACTCCATTAAAATGGAGGGGTATCTGGAGGGTTTCCCCGGACTGGAGGCCTATCCCGCCCTGGAGTGGCTAGGGCCCGAGTGGACCCAGGTGGTATTGGATACGGTAGATTCGGTAAAAGCACGTGAGATGACGGCAGATATCATTGTGGGGTCGGGATGGCCCTTCGGGGGGCGTTTTCTCCCGCTGGAGGAGCAGTCTCAACGCATGCGACTGGTAAAGGTGCCTCTAGCGGGTCCCGAGGATTTTGACGAAGCTGTGGATAAGCTGTATGCAGATACGTTTTTAACGGGAGTCAACGCCTATAAGAATCGGGATCTGGTAGAACCCAATGCTCTGCGAGTTGCCGACATCCGGTTAATCGGGCCTGGCTATGGATTGAGTGGGTTTGATCCGGGGATCGATTTGATGCCGGCTCAGGATGACCCTGAGCGGGTAAAAGCGGCCATCCCGGCAGGTCCTCATACCCTGTATATTGTTTTCCACGAACAGGGCTATACGGAGGTGAAACAGGGCGCCCCGGGGGCGGATGGTCCGGTGGTGGATCACTACAACGCCAAGGCGGTGAGTCATTATCTGGAAATGATGGCGAGCCGATTGGAAGCTGCTACTGGGCAGGAGATGGGCGACCTGTTTCGAGCCAGCTTTGTCGACAGCCTGGAGCTGGATCATGCGAATTGGACCCAGGACTACCTCGAACAGTTTGAAGCCCGGCGGGGATACTCGGTCGAGCCCTACCTGCCGTTTGTGCTGGATCCCGAGCGCCCGGTAGCTCAACCGGCACAAGCGTACCAGGAGGTCGTTCGTCGTGTGCGCTATGACTATGTCAAAACATTGATCGAGCTGTTTGAAGAACGATTTCTGGCCACTTATGTGAACTGGGCGGAATCACACGGGCTCAAGGCCAGGATTCAAGGCTATGGGCGCGAAACTCACCCCTTGCATGGGAGTATGTTGCCGCATTTGCCAGAGGGAGAGACCTGGCTATGGCACGATAGCGATACCAACCGGGGGGTTTGGCCTCATTCGACCAAGGTGAACAAATATGTCAGCTCGGGGGCGCACCTCAGCGGGAAGCGGACAGTGAGTTTTGAGGCGATGACGAATGCGGTTCCCGTGTTCCGGGCCACCCTGAACGACTTCAAGCGGGGCATGGATTTATCGATTCTGGATGGATTAAATCACCCCATCCTGCATGGGTGGAATTACTCGCCGGACGACTTTCCGTTTCCCGGCTGGATTCGCTTTGGCTCTTTCGTCAGCCCGTTGAATCCCTTCTGGCCGGAATTTCCCCGCTTCAGTGATTATGTAGGCCGCATGGGGTCCCTGTTACGCAATTCAGATTACCAGGCACAGGTGGCCGTGTTGTCCCCGCGGGCTGACGAATGGGCCAAGCATGATATGCTGTATCAACCCTTTCCGGAGGTGGTCGAGCCCTGGTATCAATACCGGCTCTCGCGCGCGCTGCAAAAAGTGGGATTTGGGGCGGATTATGTAAGTGAGCGAATCCTCCAGAAAGCGGATATGAAGGCGGGCGCTCTGCACTATGGAGATCGCAGCTATTCCATCCTGGTCCTGCAGGATGTCATCTCTCTCGAGCCGGACACAGCCAGGTGCATCCAGCGTTTCCATGAGGTCGGAGGATTGGTGGTATTCGTAGGGAGACGTCCTTCCCGTTACCCGGGATGGCTCCACTATGAACAAAAGGATGCGGAAGTGGCAAAGGTGATGCAGGAGATCCGGGGAGCCCAAGTGCTGGACATGGTCTCTCCCCCGAAAGAACAAGGTGTGCCGATACCTGGTCCGAGGGGTAAGTGGTTGGATGACTCGGTGCTCATCCAATA
>JANQKZ010000053.1 GCA_028280845.1 Opitutales bacterium
AGATCCGTCAGCTCCTTCGGATTGTTCACATAGGCCGCTCCATAATCCTCAATCGTCCAGGTACTGAATCGCAGGATAATGGGAAACTCCGGCCCCACCGTGTTCCGGGTCACCTCCACGACCCGTTGGACAAACTCGGGTTGTCCGCTGCGCAAAAAACTATCGAGGAAATAGCCATGAGCCCCGTGCAGCTCGAGACCATCAAATCCGGATTCCACGGCAAGCTCAGCCGAAGCTTTATACAGATCTAAAAAGGCTTCCTTCTCCGATTCCGTCACCGCATGAACGACTTCCTTTCCCTCGGCTTCCAGGGAAAATGCCGCAACCCCGGGTCGGGACACGGGCCCGCAGTGCCAGACCTGGACAAAGCTTTTGCATCCGCCCTCGCGGATTACGGCATTCACGTCGTTCCACCCTGCCACGGTATCCTCCCGCAGGTAGGGTACATCCCCATAGGCATTGGCCATGGGGTGATCGATCAGGGTCCCCTCGGTGATAATCATCCCCAGGCCCCCTTCAGCTCGTTTGCGGTAGTAGTCCACCATCGCATCCGTGGGAACTCCACGGTGCGCTCGCCCACGCGTCATGGGAGCCATGACAAAGCGATTCCTGAGTTCGGTGTTCTGGATTCGGATGGGGTCAAACAAGTCAGCCATAAGTTCACTTTGCTTCTCCTCTATCCGATTTCAATCCACGATCACCGGTTTCATGACTTGAACATCATTCAGCCCATGTGACGGGCAACGGATTTTCGCCGTTGCAGGAAAAGAGGCGCCGCTTTTGCTTAACCCTATGCGCACAATCATGCTCCTTTGTTTCGGACTTATAGGGGGAGGGCTCTACGGGAACGAGCGGCCCAACATTATTTACATCCTGGCCGATGACCTCGGATACGGGGATTTAGGGGTCTATGGTCAAAGTCATTTCGAGACCCCCCGGTTGGATCAGATGGCAAACGAGGGCATACGATTCACCCAGCATTATGCGGGCAGTACGGTCTGCGGTCCTTCGCGCTGCTCACTGATTACGGGTAAGCACACCGGCCGGGCATACATCCGGAGTAATTCCAATAGAAAACCCGACGATGTGGACGTGGGAGGAGACACGCCCCTTCCCGCGGAGGAGATAACCCTGGCGGAAGTACTGAAACCGGCTGGGTACACTACCGCAGCCATAGGAAAATGGGGCCTGGGATCTGTCGAATCTACGGGATTCCCTACCAGGCAGGGGTTCGATTTTTTCTTAGGCTATGCGGACCATATTCGGGCTCACAATGCCTACATCGATTATGTCTGGAAGAATGAAGATAAGCTTTACCTCGGCAACGTGATCGAGGTCATCGATTTCAGTTACGCCAAGGGGATCGGTAGCGTAACCCGGGATAAGATCGTCCATACGCAAGATGTGTTTACGGAGGAGGCGCTCACCTTTATATCCAACAATCAGGAGGGACCGTTTTTCCTCTACCTGGCCTATACCCTGCCCCACGCCAATAACGAGGGTCCCAGGATGAATGCAATCGGGATGGAAACCCCGGAAGATCTCTACGAAGACCGACCCTGGTCCGAAGTCCAAAAGGCCATGGCGAGCTCCATCACCTATTTAGATCGAGATATTGGCAAAATCCTCGATCACCTGGAAGCCCTGGGGATCGCGGAGCATACCCTTGTCATGTTCAGTAGCGATAACGGTCCTCATGCTGAAGGCGGAGTCGACCCGACGATCTTCGATGCCAATGGCCCCTTGCGCGGAATTAAACGGGATCTGTATGAAGGGGGAGTCCGCGTCCCCATGATTGCCTACTGGCCGGGATCCATCAAGCCCGGGAGCGAAACTGGCCACCTGTCCGCTTTCTGGGATGTCATGCCGACTTTAGCGGATCTGGCCGGCGTGGAAACGCCGGAGGAATCCACCGGTATTTCCTTCCTTCCCACCCTGCTTGGGGAAACCAAAAGGCAGGAAGCGCACAACTATCTCTACTGGGAGTTTCCCGTGGAACGGTTTGGGGGATACCAGGCCGTTCGATCGGGCCCGTGGAAGCTGGTACGCCGCAACACGATGTTGCCGGGAACCCCGGTCAATGAGCTATACCACCTCGGTCGCGACCTGGGAGAGTCAGCCGTACTCAACCAGGTCTACAGAGAAGAGGTAAACCGCCTGCTCAAGTATGCCAGGGAAGCCCACCAACCCAGCGACCTCTACCCCCTGTTTTACGAAGCGGCGACAGACGAATAACCCTCGAGGAAACTAAAGGGGTCAAACGTAGAGGGGGGAATATTCCTTTCAAAAGGTAAAGAGTAAAGGATTGGCCCGAATGGCACTAAGTTAAGCTCCTTTTCAGGGGTGGGCGGCCATCCTGCAAGCAGGAGGCCCTACGAATTAAGCCCAATTGTAGGGCCCGTTGCTTGTCAACGTGGCTAGAATATTTGGATACTTGCCTTAACTTAGGGCCATTCAGGATTGGCCCTTTTAACTTCCTCTCGAGAATCGGGGGTAAAGAGGATCAAACATACAAAGCATGAATCTCAATAAGTGAACAGCGGGTTGCCTCCCTTTCACTTCTAGAATTGCACGTATTGAGTTTTGGTCAGAGCGGCTAGGGTCTAAGTGATATTTGATTCTACGTTTGAGTCCTTTTATCTTACCTGTTACTTGGTCGACCATATTGAAGATGCATTGGTTGGTGTGGATTCAAAATCCCAAATCAATATTGAATCCACTTTTGTAAGTCCGAACTCTTGGTATTCTTCTATGTATTCAAACTTACCAATAATTCGACCATAACTATCCTTCCACTCGCTGTTAAGCATCGGTAGCCAGAATTCAGAAGAGTCCGAAGCAAAAATCCCGCTACTATAAGCCCTCATTTTTGCGAACTCTTTACTGGTATAAAACCTTATTCCATGCTCTTCCCTTTGGGCGTATCCATATATGACCACAGTTTTCCCAGAATACTGATTACCATGGGATATTAGATCATAAATAGATGGAATTCCTTTTGCCCTATATTCCGTTGGCTTTTTACAGCCCCAAGTGGATAATATTACCAGGATTATAAGAGTTGAGATTTTAAAACGCATAATTGACTTACGGAAACAAGGAGAGACAGAAAGAAGCCCTAAAAAAAAGGGGCATCCTGCGTATTTTAAGGGTTCTAACCATTTCAGACTACTCATACTGACAGGGTGGCCCTTTTCTATCGCCTTGCGAAGTAAAGAGTAAAGGATCGACTCTTTTAACTCGCCTTCTATTTGAGCAAGTATAGCTTCACTTCTCTTCTTGATCGGAAATCTCACGCTCTGTGAAGCCAATTAAAATATTCCTCTCAATTTCTTTAATCTTAAATTCTTCACTCTTTGAAACTCCTAAAACAACTTTCCGTATTAGTTTTTGCTGGATAGATTCAGTTTGATAGACAAACTTTATAGCCACCCAATTATAATTTCTTGTCTTAATTGAGTAGTTGAATTCGATACTGTTATCTGTATTGATAATCCAATTTTCGCTTCCTGGCCCGAATCCAAAAACATAATCAAAAGAAATCAATTCCGCCCGTGTACTAATGCTATCTATTTCACCCAGTGAATCCCGCAGTAACTGGATCAAAAGTCCTAATTGGTCCTTTTCTGCAGCTATTTCCTCGGAGGATAATCCCGTGGGAAACTCGAAGGTGTTTAACAAGCTGGTAGTCTCACCATTTGAAAATTGCTTGATCCAATCACTGGATTGGCTATGAATTTCATATATAATGCCTTGGCTTGCTTCCTCATCTCCACTGCAAGGCACAAAGAAAAATATGAATAGAAGTAAGTTATGTCTAATTTTTGACATGTTTTAATTCTCCTGCCTAAGAAAACAGAAATAAATTTCCTACGGCAAGTTTTCTTCAGCGGGGGGACAAAAAGGGTCAATCCTTTACTCTTGCAGCCAACTCCAGATAAAATCTTCCTACTTTCCCCATGTCTCCCCGAAGAAGCTGTATTTTGACCCCCTCTGTATTCTGAAAAGTAAAGAGTAAAGAATTAATCCTTTTACCCTTTCTGGTTCGAGAGAAGGTGGTGGCCAAGCGTTGGGGATTAACCGAAGCTGTAATTTATTAAAATATCATCTGCCTCTACTGGATCACAGTACATCGCAATCCCCTTCAAAATTGCATCTTTCCTGGTCTCATCGTCAATTACATGGGGAAGCACAATTCTAAAGAACGCAATTTGAATAGGTGGTGGGATATTTAGATACTTATCTTCAAAAGCTATATCTAAAAACTCTCTTAAATCCTTTATGCTAGATGTAGCGATCACCCACAGCAAATGATCATAACTTTTCTGATATTCAGGGCCATTGATATCTGCGATATCAAGAAGGGTATTGGCAAATTCTTTGATTTTTGGTCTCATTTTTCTAAGGATTTGGAGGATAATAATTACTAATTCGGATTGTTCCACCAGATTCTCGAACTACCTCATAAATAATTCTCTGTCCGTTTACGTTTATCTCTCCGCGATAAGGACGTGTTCCACTTCCAGTCGCTGGAGGTATAGCCAGAAGCCTTCTTTGAAGCATATGAAGATCATTTACAATACGGCTTTCAATGTAGTTCTGAGAAACTGGCAAATTTCGAAGGTCACCGCCGCTATGAGGTCTATTGTAGGCATGCCCTGAGTTTATTCTGTAGGTTACACCATCGATAACCGTGACCCTGTCTGCAGATCCAGAGACATTACCAAAGTTTCTTGGAGTGTTTAACATCTCCAATCGTTCCATGTTGCGGTAAAATTCAACTTCTCTACGCCAAAGGGCTTCTTGAGACACTGATGAACCTCGGGTAATTTCCCGGTATGGTCCATACTTTGCCCTCCATCTTGCAAGTTGATTTGGTCCTACGTAAGGATTGGAAGGTGGGCTCCTATCAAGCCAAGAATTTCGACGACTGCGACCCTTATTGTTCAAGTTTCTAGATGTCACAGGACGCCTAGGCGGAACTCGATAGGCAGTACCTATTGGAAAAATCGAAGCGTGAGAGATTTGTGAGTCCCCCCCATGGTCCGATCCTTCTGGAATGGTTTTACCAGTAAGCCTGTAGAATTCCCGAGCCTCTTGAATAGACCATTCGCCAGGACCTTCCGCTTTCTCTGCTGCCGAGCGGGCATTCAAATGCTCAGTATAGAATGCGTCTCGGTCGTCTGCGGTAGCATGTCTACCCGCATTTACAGCATCCTTAAAATTCCTTCTACGCTCTGAACTATCTTTAGCTGAGCTGTCGATTAAAAATGGCCGATCAGCGGAAAGCCCCATATAATCCCAACTATTCACCGGATCATTGCCAACGAACCCGTAGAGGTTGACGCCGCCATTTTCCCGGATGGGGTCCTGGTTGAGGAAAAATTTTGAAATAGGATAAATGATATTTGTCTATCGCTTCGCTCTCGATTTCAAAATAAAACCAACAAGGCATGCTGGTACCAACAACACTATACCAAAGACACTAGTCTGTTCCGGGGTAAAAGATCGGGTCGGGTGTAAAACCCACGATACATTGAACAAAGCTGAAGCAATAAACATATTTAATCCCAAAATTCCGAGAAAAACAAATACGTCCAAGTATTCTATCTTTGCATACCAACGCCTTGGGATTAAGCAGAAGGCGCAAACCGCCAGAATAAAAATAGCAATATTATGTAGAATATCTGACATTGGAAAATTTCTAGAATTATGGCACCTCCTCTGTATGCTCAATCTGGCTTTCAAGGGATTGGAGAAGACTACCTAGATATAAACCTTGTACGGATTGAACCTCCTTATTCGAATTCTCCCATACAATAGGTCTAGAGAAGAAATTCAATGCTCCAATCGCCGGATAACGGATGTCTCTCAATTTATTGTTCATCCAAACTTCCATAATCCCCCCCATAGTATGCTCATATCCGGCTAATCTTCTGATTTTCTTTTCTTTCTCTCGTGAAGAAGCACCCGAGTCACCAGCATTGCCTCCTTCCTCCTCCAGTGGGTCAGCAATTACTACGAACCACTCCAGTGTCTCGCCGGTATCATATATATGATCAGATGAATATTTCATATGGTAATCAGGATCCATCATCCAGGGTTCCATCACAGGTGCAGTATTTCTATATTTTCCCCAAAGGGATGTAGGTCTAGGCGGCTCAGAGTGGTTAATTAGATTCCTTCTGCTATGATCCTCATTATAGGATACTATGTTGTCTATTAATCTTCCAGCTTCGATTAGTCCACCTCCTGTAGCCTGCCCTGCGGCATTTGCAACCGAACCCAGTGCCAAGATCGTATTTCCGAGGGTAATACCCGAATCAAAGGAGGGGTCGATGTAATTGTTGGTTGATTTTAAATCGAACAAACCCGCAGTATATTCCGCACCACCATAGAAGTATCCACCTAGTAACCCAATTTTTTTCCCATTATTTGTTAGGTTTATGGCCAAGTTATTTAACCCCCCACTTCGAATGGCTGTTAAATAGGGGGCTGTTCCTTGAGAGGCCGCAAGTGCAAAGCCTGTAACCATTATAAATCTTACCCCCTCAACGACTCGTTGTGGTACTGCGGAGGGGTCATGAAAATGCGATGAAGGTAGCAATCCTGGAACGGGCGTGTATCCAAAAGACAAGCCCAAATAATCCCAGCTATTCACCGGATCATTCCCGACGAACCCGTAGAGGTTAACACCGCCGGCTTCGCGGATGGGGTCCTGGTTGAGGAATCGGCCGACCCTTGGGTTGTAGTACCTGAAGCCGTAGTAGACCAAGCCCGTCTCGTCGTCGGTGTATTTGGTGGCGTGGCGGAATGGGTTCGTCCTGGCATAGGTGCCGGTCATGCCCTTGGAGCGGCCGAAGGCGTCATAGTCATAGCCGGCCACATGGGTGGTGGGGTTATTTTTCTCGTGCAGAGCGATGACATTGTGGGAGCTGTCGTAAACAGGGACATAGGTATTGCCCCCGTCCTTGATCATGAGGAGACCTCCGACGCCTCCCGCACCCTGGGTGCTGCCGGAGGCATCCAGTCCCCAGGTGTAGCTTTTTTCAATGTCGCCCGACGAATCGGTCTCGGAAATGAGGTTCCAGCCGTTATAGACAAACCGGGTTTCCTTGGTGGCGCTCAGGCTGTGATGCCAGAGGTCGGAGCTGGGAACGACTAGAATTAAGAAACATAAGAAATAAAATAGACAACAGGAATGATATGCACCCCCCAAATCAATAACATTAGGAAATATTGCGCCATGAGCTTAATGGCGGGGCCTGATTTTAATTCTTCAATTCCAATCTTTATGCTACTTGGAATACCTAATAACTCTTTAAATGAATACTTTTTGTAAAAATTTATTATCAAGAAAATGAAATTGTAGAAAAAGGGAATAATTATTATTAGCAGAGTAATCCAAATATAGCCATCAATTACGGTACCATCATCTAAATTGTGAGATGGGGTTGTGGTGAGAAAAACGGTTATTGCCAGCGCAATTAACCAAGCCCAATATGTAAATTTAGGGGATATAATAATGTAATTAATCATCGCCTTCACTTGGTTGGGGAGGAGACAGAAAAGTTCACCATTTCTTCCCGAAGAAGCTGTATTTTGACCACCGCTGTATTCTGAAAAGTAAAGGATTGGCCCTTTTAATTTCCTCTTTTAACTCCCTCTTTTTTTATGAAATTTATATAAATATATTTATATATTTCTGACAATAAAATACAGACTGCAGGTATTATATATATCTCTCGAGTATGATAGAATCTATAACAAAACACAAAAAAAAGTAATCCAAGGAGCCCTGAAACAATAGCGTTTTTAGTCAAGCTACTTCTAAACAATGTTAAAGACAGAAAAAGATGAGAAATAGAAACAAAGACAATTGGATATAGCAATGGAGATTTATCCAGAGTTTCATCCACGAATACCAATAAAAATAATATTCCGAGGACGATGTGGTACCCAAAGTTGGTTTTCAAATATGGCATCATTATATCAATTAAATAAAGTTGATCTTCCTAAGAAAGAAAACTAACTAAGATAATGACCTTTCAATAATTTAATTCTTCGTGTGACTAAATCAACTCTACAATATTTATATTTAACGGTTTAATCGTCATCTTCGCTTGGAGATGGTTCTTCGGGAGGGGGCGCTGGGGTGATTTCTCCCACTTCAACGACACCTCCAGGAATATAAAAGTGCCCATTTCTAATATTTTGAGGATTTCCCTGATTTGATCCCATTTGACCCTTGTTGGTAATTTTGAGATCTCCAGTTTCTTTGTTATAGATAATCAATCCCAGATTAGAGCCATCGTCATTTGAAAGTATATCTTCTAAAGCCTTGCGTAATTTCGAATCTTTAATATTTACATTTACCTCATCTGAATCCCCCTTAAGGAAATCATCAGTTTGAAAAGCAATATTCAAAATATCTGGGATTTGGAGAGGGTTATTTAAACCATGTTCTAATAATTTCCGGGCATTTTTTACTCCCAATTGATCGCGCAAGAACGATATTCCATGAGCAATCTTTGCTTTAAATGAAGCATAATTTATCGCGCTATTTACACCAAAAGATCCAAATAAACCCGTTCTGAAAGAAGAATTTATTGCTACCCCTTGTAAAAATGAATAAGTGAGAATTCCAGCGGCTCTAGCAGGGGACATTCTATGGAGATTATCGTGTGCAAATACAGCAACTGCGATCGCATTTGTTTTAGCAAGATCTATATATTTCTCAGCATAATCCAATGAAAATCGAGCCCTTTCTTGGATGTACTCAGAACCATAGTTCAAATCATGGTCAAAAGCAGCCATTACTCCGTGAGACTTCGGTAGATCAAAGAAACCATCCCTGTATTGAATTCCATCTCTCCTCAGAGCCTCTCTTCGTTTCTCGAGTTCCTCTGGAAGGTTCTCAAGATTAGCATAAGGATTTAGTGTATACAATCCTAATAAGTCCCAATTATTCACTGGGTTATTCTTATTGAAAGCATACAGATTACTTCCCCCAGTCTCTCTAATGGGGTCCTGGTTGAGGAATCGTCCGACTCTTGGGTTGTAGTACCTGAAGCCGTAGTAGACCAGGCCCGTCTCGTCGTCGGTGTATTTGGTGGCGTGGCGGAAGGGATTCGTCCTGGCATAGGTGCCGGTCATGCCTTTGGAGCGGCCGAAGGCATCGTAGTCATAGCCGGCCACATGAGTGGTGGGGTTATTTTTCTCGTGCAGGGCGATGACATTGTGGGAGCTGTCGTAGACGGGAACATAGGTGTTGGATCCGTCCTTGATCATGAGGAGACCCCCGACGCCTCCCGCACCCTGGGTGCTGCCGGAGGCATCCAATCCCCAAGTGTAGCTTTTTTCGATGTTGCCCGACGAATCGGTCTCGGCAATAAGGTTCCAGCCGTTATAGACAAACCGGGTTTCCTTGGTGGCGCCCAGGCTGTGATGCCAGAGACCGGAGCTGGGAACAACCTGCCTGGATTGCCCCGGGCCGGACCATTCCAGCTTGATGCTGGCGGTGCCCGTGGTTTCAATCATGTCGATCATGAGGTGGCGCTTCACCCCCTTGTCAAAGTGGATGGCGACACTGGACGACCCCGTCCAGTAATTGACCAGTAATCGTCCATCAACTCGCATGGCGGCTCCATCGTTGGCCGTCAGATAGAGCGTCCAGGTTCCGGAGGAGGGAGCCTCGATGAAGCCGGTCCAGCGCACGAGGAAGGTGTCGCCGTCCACCCCCGGCTGCGGTGACCCGCTGCCCCAGTCGTAATTCAAGGTCTCATGTTTCTTCTGGCTGTGGTAGCCCGTCCAGTTGGTGTTGTTAAAGAACTTGGCTTTCAGTCCATTTTCCATGGTGGGGCCGGATTTTTTGGTCCGGCGGCCCAGGTAGTCATATTCGAAGCTGTAGGTGCCCCAGTCCCAATTATCCACCATCTTGGTGAGCCGGTTTTCCGAGTCCCAGGTATAGAGATAGATCCCGTCGGAGGTGACATTGCCATTCTCGTCATAGGAATGGGTATTGCTGGTCCCGAAGTCCTCCGGTGTGCTCGTGTACTGGTTCAGGTTATTGACCCCGTAGCTGTTGTTTACAAATCCCATCTGGGTGTCCAGGGTCCGGTTGCCCATGGCATCATGCGTATAGGACCGGTAGGCCCCCGGAACGGTTGTCCCGGTGACAGAGAACCCGGGATTGTTCAGGAATTTTGCGTCGGATGTCGCCACCTCATTTCGGTCGGAATAGGTAACATCGAGGGTAATGCCATCGTAGGTGTTGGTAACGATATAACCCAGCGTTCCCGTGGCGTTGGCGGCATACGCCGCAGAGCGTTTCATTTCGCGGGTTTTCCTACCAATCGTATCATAGGTGTTGCTGAACCGGGCCAGCTGGCTGCCGCCATCGGTGGTGCCCACCACGGCCGAGGCCAGGCGATGGCTGTTGGATTGGTAGGTATGGGTGCGGTACATTTTCCATGAAGCGCCATACTTTACCTTCAGCTTATGAATCAGGTTGGAGTTGCCCAGGTAATCATACTCAAAAATCGTGTTTAAAGATGAGGTCGGGGAAACTTGCTCGAGCCTGCCATAATTATCATAGGAGTAATTGGTCTGGTAGGAAGTCGAATTAATATAATGAAAAGACTTTGCACTGCCGTTGAGGAGCGTGCTGTGCCCATAGTTATACTGGTAGGAGAGGACCTTGCCTCCGAAGTCCGAGCCCAGGGTTTCCGTTTGCAGCAGGAGGCTTCCCTCCTCGGCCGGATCGCCGGACTCATTCAGTTCAAAGTAATTAAAAGTCCGCGTTCCGGTTTCGTCGGCAACGGTAAGCAGGTTGCCCGTCCGGTGGTAGGTATAGGTTACATTCTTGGATAACTTCGAGTGGGAATCTGTCGTTCCGGAGTAGAGCATTCGATGCAGGCGCCCGCGGTGCCCGTCGGAATTGATATACTCGTAGGTGGTGATTAATCCCCTCGGGTCGCTTCTGGTGAGCAGGGCTCCGGCCTTATTGTAGGTAAAGGTATGGCTTTTGTTGGCCGCATCGGTCCGCGTTTTCAGCACGTTGGTGTAATTGTCATAGGCGAACGTGGTTTTGTCTCCGGCCGATGAAAAATTGCCCGGCAGGCTGGACCCGGTCCACCCGGAAGTCCCCCGGTAGGTATGCTGTTCCGTCATTCTCCCGGCACTGTCATAAACATACTTTACCGGATTCGGCACATGCCCCCACACATGGGTGGCCTGACCGTAGGTGTTGTATTGGAAATAAGTGTATTTGTTCTGGTGGTTTTTCTCGTACCATTTGAGACCGGCAGCGGTGTAATCCAGGGTCGTTTTTTGCCCGTCCGGGGCGATAATTTCTTTCAGCTCTAAACTCCCTGAATTGTAGGTGTAATCGGTTCCTCCAATTCTGGGATCAATGGATTCTTTTGCCCGAGCCAGGTGGTCGTAGGCCGTTTTGTATACATTCCCGGCCGCGTCTGAGCTTTCGACTAACAGGCCATTGTGATAGAGGGACTCCATGGTCGTCGATGTGCCCTGACGCACGCGTTCGACAGTTTTAGTTTTCGCGGACCCGCGATCCACCGTGACGCGGTCTTCATTGAGGTTTCCGTGGAAGTCATACCAGTAGGCATAATTAAAAACGCCGCTGTCGAAGTTTTTAGTCTTGGTAAACCGCTCCAAAGCAATAACTGATGTTCCGCTTGAGGGGTAAGGGTAAGTTTTTACCACCTCATGAAGGTAGGTCTTTCCTGAAATATTGTCATAAGAGAAAGAGTATTCCTGGATATCGAGGTCCAGATTACTGTTAAAAGTAAAACTGACCGCACTTGAGTCTTTCCAGGTTCTCAACACTCTTCCATACGTGTCATAGCTGATAACAACGGGGGGAGAGAGGTGGGTGGGCCCATCCTTATGGGTGATGAGGTATTTTTGCCCCAGCGAATTGTAGGAGTGATATTTTGCCCAATTTCCGCCGTTATTAAAGCTGGGTCCCGCTTCCAGGTGGAAGTCGCCAGTCCAATAGTACTTCCTTCGATGCCAGTTCGACGTGGAGGTTTCATTGCGGGTTTCGAAGAGGATACCGCCGGCATCGTATAAATAATCTACGGAATAACCGGGCTGGGCGGTCCCGGATACACTCTTCAGCCGGCCATCCTTGTAGAGCGTTTGTATGGTCGTGGCGCCTCCGGGTTGGGTCGTGGTGGTCACCGTTGGGCTGGAATAGGTGAAGGAGGTGGTATAACTGCCCGGCGCAGTCGTGGAGGTAATCCTTCCGGCCGTATCGTAGACGTACGAAGTAATTAACTGCTCGGCGTGAGCCGCGCCTTTCACCTTTTCCTGGGTGATCCGGTGAACCCCATCGTAGACATAGGTGGTGGTGATATCTGCCTGGGCCGGGTGGGACGGATTGGACAGGGCAGCCACTCCCTTCTTTGTTTGGGTAGAGACTCGACCATAGGCATCATAGGTGTAGGTCGTCTCCACGCCGGATTCGTCTTTTTCGGAAGTCAGGCGATCCCCCTGATAGGTGGCTTCATAAAACACCCGATTTGCGCCGTAAGCGGATAAAGCACTGATAAAGATCAGGTCGTACGATTTCAGCAGTTGGCCAAAGTCGTTGTAGTGGTAGAACACTTCCTGAACGACATCGAAGGTCGTTCCTCCTCTATAGACATAGGTTTTTTCAAATGCGAGGCGTCCTGAACCATGAAAGGCTCTTTCAATGGCGATGCTTTTGTTGACTTCCATCGTTAAGGAGTCGATGGCTCCCCCGTCAAAGGTGCTCACTCCTGAACCGTCTTTACCTTCCAGAGTGACGATACGATAGCCACTACCGGAAGTGCTGGGGCTGAAGTCGGGATACAAGAATCCATTGATCGTGACATCCCCTTTTTGCCGGAGGTAGGACCTTTGGGTCCCGTCAGGCCGGATTACCGAAATAATTGCTCCCCGGAGATGGTTTTCCTGCACCTTGGGGCCATAAAACTTGATTTTTGTCAGTAAGCTGGTGCCTCCGGAGGACATTTTTTCTGTTTTATTCAGTTGAATATAGGCTTCTCCGTCGAAGGTGCCTTCGGATTTGGTGTAGCTGATGTCTCCAATAGTAGTGGAGCCATACTTCGTAAGCATAGTCAGTGGGAGAGGGATCCGGTTATCGGAATCGGTTGTGTAGGTCAGTGTGGTCTTTATTGCATCTGTATCATCCTCAAAAGTCTGAACAAGTTCTTTGGGCTCGTTCAGGAGGACCTTATTGGTGGCGGACAGCTCAGAGGGGCTGTAGGTATCCGCGCCCGTGACGCCGCCCAGGGTGTCGGTAAACTTTGTCCCGTACGGTCCACCGGAATAGATGGCGACATAGGGATCAAAATTATAGAGGGTCAAGGCCCCTTTCTTCCTTTGCGTAAACAGCCTGGGATTTGCCTCATCAAATTGGAAAGAGTAAGTTTCCAGGGTAGACCCGGTTGGAGAGGTCCTGACATCGATATCCACCGTGTGGGAGGCGATATCACTACTATCCGGGGCCGCGTAGACGATATAGTCATCATGATAGAAATACCGTTGGGTGGAAGCGTTGTAATTATGCCAGTCCTCTATCTTCGTGATGGTCCGGGTGTGGAACGAGGTATCCGTCACGTCCTGCTCCAGGGATAATTCCTGCCTGGTCAGTCCCGAAACGGTTTTTTCAACTACAATTTCTGAATCCTTATAATCGGCAGTCGAATTGTTCCCGTCCTTGACGAGGAAGGTGGCAAAGGGCGTCGCCCCTCCATTGATGGTGTAGTAGGGAGAGCCCGCGGTGACATCGGCGGGATCATAAAACCGGATTTCAAAGCTGTCCCCCGCCGTCACGGTCTGCATGTCGACCAAGGCTTCCGGCACCATAATCTGGCGTTCTTTCCAGGATTCCCCCGGGGGGGTGATGATCTCAATCTCGCCATCGGAGCCCCGGTCACCGGAGACCTCAATATCCCAATAGTCGACTACGTTGCTGCCAAACCAGAGGGGGGCCAGAATTATTCGGCCCACTCCGCCTCCCTGGCTGTTTCTTCCCAGCCCAATGATAATCCGGGTCTTTTCTGCGGTCACCACCGAGGACCCCTGGGCCACCGGGATATAAGGCTCGCTGCCGTTGCCCCCTCCCACCTGGATAAAGCATCGGCGGGTAGAGGAAGAATAATACGTCAGCTCGGAGCGTCTCACCCGGTTCACCGCCATGGTGTCATCGCTGCCGGTCAAGCCGGTAAATAAGATCTGCTGGTCCGGAACCCCGCTATGGGCATAGCGCTGTTTCGCATAGACCTCGTAGTCCGTGACCCCGTTTTGGGTGGCGGACAGGAGGTAGGGCTTGTTGTTGTCCACCGCCACTTCCAGGGTCAGTGCGGACTCGCTCCACCCCGACCCGGAGAATGAAAACCGCTGGATCTCCCCGTTGACGCTCAGGTCGACATAACCCGAGCCATACCCTCTGACATTGAACGAGACAAACTTCGTCACCCCGTCTGAGTTAGCCGAGAGGGAAACTACGGATAATACCGTTATGAATGTTGCAGTGAAAAATTGCTGAATCGACATCTTCATCCCCTACCCTTCTACAACGGATTCTCTTTTTGCTTCGGCTTCTCGGAGTGCCCGGGCCGCCTCCAGGCGGCGGTTGATTCTATCCTTTTTTAATAGAATTTTCTCAAGATCACGGGCTGCGCTTTGCTTCGGATCCCCCTTCTCAAATGTGATAGCCTTCCTGCGGGACTTGAACCTGGAGGTGTCGGAGAGTTCCTCTTCTGAAAAGTCGTCTTTGAGGATGCGTTGCAGCAGCTCCATCGACGCGTTCTGATCGCCCAGGACGATCCCCTCGAATTGAGCCATCTGGTAGAGTTCCGCATGGCCCAGCCGGTTCAGCTCCGCTTTGGACCGCATGGCGCTATAGCGCTTCCACAGGGCGGTATGGATTTTTTCCTTATCGCGGCCCAACGAATCGTCGGTCAGCAGTTCGGTGATGAGGCTTAATTCCCGGTGGAACTTATCCGTTCTCGAAGGATTATTTCTATTCGATGCTTCTTCGAATAAGGCCATGGCATCCTGCTCCCGGTCCGCATTTATGGCCTCAACAAAGTCCTTTTTATTGAACTGGGCCCAGTGTTGCTCCCCCGAATGCTGCGGGCTGGTGCGCTGGAAATTTTGTGCTTCCCCGCTGAGCGAGGTGAAGCCTGATACCAGGCCTAGACAAATGAGCGCGCACGAACAATAGCGGCGAAAGGTGGGGTTCCCATATTGCATAATTCCTCCTGTTAAGTGGGTTTAGTATAAAATAAACTAATTGCTACCAGGATATCAATAAGAAAATCTATAAAAAATGCCCGCCGGCATCTGGGCATTCAATCAGGTCGCTCATCCCGCGGATTGATTGGCACAGACGCCCTTTTCTCTGTGTCGTGGGAGAAAGCCACCGCAAATAGGATGATTGCTTCGAACTGGAAGACGTATGGGCCGGGTTTCCAGCCCCAAACCGCGCTGCCCTGAGGTTTGCAGGAGAATTGTTCGAGATTGTAAATTACCCTAACTGTGGATCTGAGTTCCACGCTTCCGGGCTCAGGCGAATCACCTAATCCAGGCTCTGGATCAGGCGCCTGATTTCCTCCAGTTTAGCCTGGTTATCCGCCAGTTGATCGCGGGCTCCCTGGACAATGTTCTCCGGGGCATTGGAAATAAACTTCTCGTTCTTCAGTTTAGCTTCGCCAGCCTGGACAAGCTTTTCCAGCTTGGCCAGTTCCCTGGAGAGGCGCTCGCGCTCGGCTTCCACGTCGATACTTCCTGAAAGATCGAGATAAAAAGTTCCCAGCGGAGTCACCGTAGCCGGGCTGCCTTCGGGTTTCGTTTGAATCCGGGTCAATTCGCCGGCGCCCAGAAGCGATATGATTTTTTCGAGATGCTTTTCTATGATGGCGGCAGAGGCGTCTTCGGCTTCATAGGAAAAGGACACATCCCGCTTGGCCGCCAGGTTATACTCCGCCTTCAGGGCCCGCGCCGTAGTCACGGTCTCGCGCACACTGGAAATCTCTTCGATCGCGGACGCATCAATATCCAAGTCCAGGTCGGCCAGGCTGTGGCGGCCATCGACGATGAGGGAACGTCCGTCTCCAAAGCCCATACGGCTCCAGAGCTCTTCGGTAATGAATGGAATAAAGGGATGCAGCATGAGCAACAGCTCGCGAATCACGTAATCCTGAATGGCCAGAACGGTGGTCTGGTGTCTCCGGTCCTTCAGCTTTGTTTTGCTGACCTCCACGTACCAATCACAAAAGTCGGTCCAGAAAAAGGCATAGAGGTGCTGGGTGATACGGGTGAGTTCATACTTGGCGAAGTCGGCTTCAATCGCCTGGAAAGTGGCCTTCAGCCGGCCCAGGATCGCGTGGTCATCCGCATCCATGGCATCCGGGTCGATTCGGCCCAGGATCGCTTCAGCCGAGTGGTTGTCTGCAATCTCTCCGGACATCTGGCGGAAGCGGCAGACATTCCAGAGCTTGTTGCAGAAATTACGTCCCGGCTCGAGGCGTTCTTCGGCAAAGAGGATATCCAGGCCCTTTGGGGCGATACTGACCAGACCCAGGCGGATCCCATCCGCGCCATATTTATCGAGCAGGGCCAGGGCGTCCGGGGAATTGCCCAGGGTCTTCGAAAATTTCCGGCCCTGGATGTCCCGGATGAGACCGGTAAAATACACATCCTTAAAGGGGATCCGCTCTCGTATTTCTTCGATGGACAACTCTTTTTTATCCGCTCCCCCAAATTCAAGGCCGGCCATGATCATCCGGGCGACCCAGAAGAAAATAATGTCAAAACCGGTAACGAGCAGCGAGGTGGGATAATAGTAGTGGAACCCGCGCTTGGCCTCTGCCGCTTCGTCTGGCCACCCCAGGGTCGCGAGGGGCCACAGCCAGGAGGATGCCCAGGTATCCAGGACATCTTCTTCCTGTTCCCAATTCTCCGGGTCTTCCGGCCCATGGACGGACACATGCTGGTTGGCCGGATCATTCCGGTCGGCTCCCTTTTTATACCATACGGGAATGCGATGCCCCCACCAGAGCTGGCGGCTGATGGTCCAATCATTGATATTGTTCAACCAATGCGAATAGGTCTTTTTCCAGCGCTCCGGATAAATATTGATGATGCCCTCGTCCACAGCTTTTAAAGCCTCGTCGACTTTGGGATATTTCATGAACCACTGCTCCGATAAGCGGGGTTCAATGGGGACGTCGGCACGCTCAGAAAAGCCGACATTGTTCTCGTAGCTTTCTTTTTTGACCAAGGCTCCCAGCTCATCGAGTAATTTCGCTGCGGCTTTCCGCGCCTCAAAGCGTTCCATGCCGACAAAGGGTTCGCCCAGCTCACTGACATGGCCATCCGGGGTCAAGACGTCCCGGGACGGGAGATCGTGCCGTTGTCCAATTTCCCAGTCCAGGATGTCGTGGGCCGGGGTTACTTTCAAAACGCCGGTCCCAAATTCCCGGTCCACGGCTTCGTCTGCCACGATGGGAATGGCCTCCCGGGGAAACGGCCGCCAGACATGTTTACCCACTAGAGCCCGGTAACGGTCATCTTCCGGGTGAACCGCCACTCCGGTGTCACCCATGATGGTTTCGGGACGCGTGGTCGCGATTTCGACAAAAGTCCCCGGCTCCTCCACAATCTCGTAGCGCATGCGGTAGAGAAACCCGGTTTGCGGTTTCATGATAACCTCCTCATCCGACAGCGCTGTCATGCTGGCGGGGCACCAATTGACCATACGCCATCCACGATAAATATAGCCTCGCTCATAAAGCTTAACAAAAGCGGTTAAGACCGATTCGGCATAATCGTCATCCAGAGTATGGACGTAGCGATCCCAGTCGCAGGAACAACCCAGGCGTTCCAGCTGCTTCAGAATGATCCCTCCATGATCGTCCCGCCAGGTTTTAGCCCGCTCGACAAAGCCATCACGCCCCAGGTCGTGGCGCGTTTTTCCCGCTTTCCGCAAATCCTTCTCCACCATGGTTTGCGTCGCGATGCCGGCATGGTCTGTGCCGGGGATCCAGACTGCACTTTTTCCCTGGATACGGGCCCGGCGCACGAAGATGTCCTGGACCGTATTGTTCAGAATATGCCCCATATGCAGGACCCCCGTCACATTGGGGGGAGGAATCACAATGCTATAAGCCGCTTTCGACGAATCCACCTCTCCCTGAAAGGCGCCCGTTGCTTTCCAAGTTGAATACCAACGGTCCTCAACTTCTCTAGGCTCATATGCTTTAGGTATTTCTGACATCAGTCCGTAACGCTTTTGATTTGAAGAAAACGATTAACGTGCACAAAAAAAGGGTCACTGTCATGCTGAAAATCGGACTGAAAGAGATAACCCCACGCGCTCCTCTGTTCTAATGGACGATCCATTGTTCAGGAGAATTCGACTACACGCCCAAAAGCGATTAGGTGACACCCGCGGTAAGCCTCGAGACCAGCGCTTACCCGCTTACAAGCGCTTCCTCTCTCTGGAGGACGAGATGCTGCTACGCTACCAGAAAAAGGGCGATTCCGGCCTTCGGGTGAGCCGGGCCCGCGCCGTCATGATGGACGTGTTGATGGATAGCCTCTACGAGGATGCCGAGCACATTTACCAGGAGCAATATGGAACCCCGCCCTGTAAGTTGGCCATTCTTGCAACAGGCGGCTATGGTCGTAGCGAGCTGAGCCCTTTCAGCGACATTGACCTCATGTTTCTCTTCCCCAACCGGGTCAGTGCAGACCGAATTGGGCCATTTCAAACCGTCATGACGGAAGAGATCCTCTACATCTTGTGGGATCTGCGCTTAAAAGTAGGGCACTCCGTGCGCAACACGAGGGAAGCAATCGAGGAAGCCAAAAACGAGATAAAGTCCAAGAATGCCTTTCTCGACAGTCGACTGATTAGCGGTGACGCTAAATTGTTTAAACGCTTCGAGAGAGAGTATCGGAAATGGGTCCTGAAGGATGAGCCCGAGGAATACGTTCGCAACCGTCTCGCCGCCATCGCCAAGCGCCATGCCAAATATGGGAACACGCCCTTTCTCCAGGAGCCGGAAATCAAAAACGGGGTCGGCGGTCTGCGGGATTACCACAACATCCTTTGGCTGGCCCAGATCAAGCTCAGCGCAAACGACATCGAGGCTCTTGAAAAACGCGGCTACCTGCGGGTAGAGGAGCGAAAAAACCTGATTTCCAGCTATGACTTCCTGCTCCGGGTTCGCAACCAGTTGCACTTCCAGAGTAAACGGCCGACAGACCTCCTCAACCTGGAAAATCAACCCCTGGTCGCTTTTCGCCTGGGTTACCGGCAACGTAATATCCTGAAACGGGTGGAAGTCTTCATGCAGGACTACTACCAGCACGCCAACACCATCTACCGCACGAGCGAGCGTATTTTGCGGCGCATGCGGATGAACCTTTTACCCGGGCGGGAACGCATCTCTTTCAGGTCGGTGATAGAGAGCCGCCAGGGAGGATCCAACAAGGAGCTCGATGGCTTGATCCTCCGCGACGGCCGCTTCTACAGCACGCAAAGTAATATATTTGAGGATGACCCCGAGCGGCTCATCCGCGTCTTTCGTCACGCGCAACAGTTCAATGTCGAATTTAGCCTGGAGTTAGCAGATCTCATTGAAGCCTCGGGGAATCTCATCACCCCGGCGGTGATCAATAGCTCCACGGCCAACCGTTCCTTCCGGGCCATCATGCAGACCCCGGGCAACGTATTCCCCTTCCTCAGCCAGATGCATGAGCTGGGAATCCTGGGAAAATTTGTTCCCGAATTCGGTCAACTCACCTACCGCGTTCAGCATGAACACTATCATCGCTATACGGCGGATATCCACATCCTTGGCACCATCCGAGAGCTTGACCGGGTCAATCGCATTGATTTGCCGGAAATGGCCAAATACCGTGAGGCCCTTCGGGAGACTCCTACCCCTAACCTGCTCTACCTCATGTTGTTACTTCACGACATTGGGAAGATTGAAGGGGTGAAGGATCATCACCAAACAGGTTTGAGCATAGCCAAGCCCATGCTCAACCGGCTCCAGATTATCCCCGAGATGCAAGAGCAAATTCTGTTCATTATCGAGCATCATCTTGAAATGGCACGATTCTGGCAACGGCATGATATTGATGACTCGAAAACAGCAGCTCTCTTTGCTCGACAGGTCGAAGATACAGATAATCTCAAGTACCTTTACGTCGCCACATACTGCGATGCCCGGGCAACTTCTGAAAATTTATGGAATGGTTATAAAGATGCTCTCCACACCCGCCTCTACCATACGACCCTGTCCGTATTAACCCCGAGAGGTGGACGGGGACCAAAGACGATTGACCATAAGATGGGTATCTTGGAAGAGATAAAGGCGAGAGCTATTGAAGGCGTCGGGCAGGAAGAAATCGAGGCGCATTTCAGTTTGCTGCCCGAACGCTACTTTATACATCACACTGCGGATGATGTGGAACTGCATCTCCGTATGGTGCATGAACTGTTAACCAATATCTACGAGGCCGATTCTCTTGGAAGCCTGGTTCCAGTGGTAGACTGGAAGGACGATCTGGATCAAAGTCTGACCGTCGTCAACGTCGTTACCTGGGATCGCCCCGGCCTCTTCTTCAAGCTGGCTGGCGCCTTCAGTGTGGCAGGCATCAACATCCTCAGCACCAAGGCAATCTCACGATCCGACCACATTACGATCGACACGTTTTACGTCGCAGAGCCCTCTGGCGGGGTGGTTACCAGCCAGAAAGCGCGGGGACTATTTGAACACTACGTGAAGGAGGCCCTTTTGCACAACCGAGACCTGTTGCCAGAGATCCATGGCCAGTCCCGCCGCTTCCGTTTAAACAAGGCCAGTGACCTCGAAAAAATGCAGGCCCCCTTCCCACCTCAGGTCGATATTTACCACGAAATTTCCCTGAAACGGACCATTGTTGAAATCCAGGGGATTGACCGCATCGGGCTACTCTATGAGTTGGCTCGGGCTATCTTTGACTCTGGCTTTGATATTACCTTTGCCCGGATTGCGACTGAACGCGGCATCGCCATGGATACCTTCTATATCGAGAGCATTCAGAAGGATAAATCCAAACAGGAAAAAACCCGAACCCGGAATCTGGTCGAACTCAGGGAATTGCTCAACCGGATCATTCGGGAAAGCGGCCCCGACGATACCCGGGCCGCCGGCTGAAAATAAGCCTTGGCCACGGCTTCGGCCACTTGTAGATAGCTTCTTTGCTCTATGCATAGCCTTGGAAATGAAGCGCGGGTTATCGATTCCCTCTATCGAATCAGCAGCCTTGTCAGTAGCACGGAAGACCCAAAGGAAGCCCTCAGGTTTATCCTCGATGAGGTCATGGCCGTGCTCCGGCCGGACAGTGCCTGTATTTCCCTGATCAATCCGGATACCAATCGACTCGAACTGGAATCGACCGCGGGAATGGAATTTGAGGGCAATGACCTTGAGTTGAAGCTGGGCCAGGGAATCACCGGTTGGGTCGCCCTCCATGGAAAACCCGTCCTCGTGCCCGATGTAGAGGAGGAAGCGCGTTACATCGGCATATTCCCCGAAATTCGATCGGAAATGGCAGTGCCGATGGAGGAGCAGGGGATAGTCATCGGGGTCCTGAATGTGGAAAGCACCCAAGTGAACGCCTTCCTCGAAGATGACCTGAAAATCCTGACCCTTCTGGCCAACGAGGCGACCAAAGTGGTCAGCAAGCTGTGGTTGATTAATCAGCTGAAAATCAAAGCCGAACAGCTGCAAGGCCTGGTCAGCCTGGGGCAAAACCTGGGCGGCACGATCCAGATCAATAACGTCTTTGAGAATCTGGTCCGAGAATCGCAGAAATTGATGAAAGCTCCCGTTTCGGCCCTTTTTCTGCTCAGCCCGGATAAGCAGAGCCTGCAACTTTCTACGCTCTACGACCGGGATGAAGGAATCATTCCTTATAAGGAAGAATTCTTTTTGGGCGATTCCGTCCTCGGCGCCTCGGTTCAGTTTCAAAAGCCGGTTGAAATCCCCGATCTCTTCCGGACCGATGAAGGCCACTTCCGCAGACTGGCCATGGAAAAGAATCTCCTATCCATGCTGGCCTGCCCTATCGTTACGGATGAAGAAGTGTTTGGGACCCTCCATATCTACACCGACGTGCCGCGACGGTTTAACAACGATGAGCGCAAAATCCTGCAGACCCTGTGTCGTATCGGCGGAGTCGCCATCCAAAATGTTCATCTCTACCAGCGGGTATTCTCTTCCGAGGAAACTCTGAGGAAAAATGAGAAGCTCACCACCCTCGGATTACTTGCCGCAGAAATCGCTCATGAAGTCCGTAATCCTCTCACGGTCATCAAACTGCTTTTCGAATCGCTGGACCTCAGTTTTCCGGAAGATCCCGGCAAGCAGAAGGATCTGACCATTATTTCGGAGAAACTGGTTCAACTTGAAGAGACGGTCGGACGCGTTCTGAGTTTTGGAAAGACCCGGCAGGATATGCATGCCCGGTATAACCTGGTGGATTTAATCCGGGATACGCTGGCCCTCGTGCGCCTGAAATGCCGCCAGAACCAGATCCAGCTCTTCTTCCGGACCGAGATGGACACTATCCCTATCGAATGTAATAAGGGACAACTTCAGCAAGGGCTCCTCAACCTCATCATCAATTCCATTGAGGCGATAGGAAGTAAGGGCTCCATTCATATCCGAGCTACCATCGAGGGCGAAGCTCCGGCCCAGGTTGCCGCGATCTACATATCCGACTCCGGCATCGGGGTGGCGGAAGATATCCAGGCTCAGATTTTCGATTCCTTCCTTACCCGGAAAAAAGGGGGAACCGGGTTGGGCCTGTCCATCGTCAAGCGTATCATGCGGACCCACCGAGGTGATATCGAACTGGTGGAAACTGGAGAACAGGGGACGACTTTTCGTATCTGGCTGCCGGTAAGCGAATAACCCCTTACATTTTTTTGTGGATCCCCGGAAAGCAGGGGTGACAGCAGATACTAGTTTACCTTGTTACTCCCGAGAAAATTTTGCCATTCATCTTCTACTTCCACGTCAGTGAGAGTGCTCACAAAAGGTCTCCACTTGGGTCGCTCGGGTTTCCGAATCAGATGCATGCCTGCCTCATGGGGGAGACGGTTGGCCTTCCTGGTGTTGCAGTGAACACAACTGGTCACCACATTTTCCCAGGTCGTCTTTCCTCCGTGATGACGGGGAATGACATGGTCCAGATTCAGATCGGCGGGAGTGAAGGATTTGCCGCAATACTGACAACGATAATCATCCCGATCATAGACTGCTTGCCGCGTAAACTTAACCTCCTGAGCAGGGAGCTTATCGTAATAACGCAGTAGCAGGACCTTCGGGATGCGTAGAGTCATCTTAACCGTCCGTATACAAGGCTGGTTCGGCCTGGGTGGATATTCCAGGGAAAACGCGAACCAGTCCTGTGCATCGAAGATCTGGAAATTGTCTTCTTCAGCAAATATCACTTGCGCGTGATCTTGAACAAGAAGACCGATGGCTCGTTTGACGCAGATGATGTTAACCGCTTGCCACACACGGTTTAGGACGAGAGTCCGATGGGAATAAACGCCATCCATCGGGACCGTTTTATGATCGAACAAGGGGGGTGTTGTCAATCCTTTGATCATAATAACATGTGAATATCCCTATTTATGGGCCATCTGTTACGGTTTCGGAACAATATGTTGGGGTCAGCCTGGAATGGCCCTAAGTTAAGGCAAGTATCCAAATATTCTAGCCACGTTGACAATTGGGTTTAGTTCGTAGGGCCTCCTGCTTGCAGGATGGCCGCCCACCCTGAAAAGGAGCTTAACTTAGGGCCATTCGAGTCAGCCTGCATTTTGTTAAAAACTCGGACAAAGCGCCGCTCTCAGGGTTCCCTGAAACGGTTGCCGGCGGGGATCCCTAATTCCTGCTCCAGATTGCGTATCCTGGATAACACCAGCGGACGCATGGCAAAAGGATCTTCAGGATCCAGACGGGGATACCAGGATGTGTAAAAGGCGTAGGCCAGGTCCGGGCGTCCGCCTCTTCTCAAGAGTTCGGCATGTAACCGACCGGCAAAATATGGCCCCTGTGGTGAGCTTGCCGCTTTCCCGAAATAGTCTGCAGCCATTAACGGTTGTTTCAGGATATTGTGATAGATCTGGGCAATTTCGATAAATAAGCGCGGATTGTCCTTATGATAATTCATGGCTTGCTCCAGGAGGTCGATCCCCGCATAGGCCTGCTCCGCGCGGATCCGATCGACCTGGCCTTCCGATTGGAGCTGTCCGCTGGTTTCCAATTCCCGTATTCTCCAATTGGATACATCATAGGCCAGGATACGAGCTCCCTGAACCCAGAAGTAGAGCGGCCGCGGATCCAATTGAGTCGTCGCGCGCAGGGCAGTCTCCGTTTTTGGCCAGTCTTTATCGAGCCAGAAATAGGAAGTTTGAATCCAGGCCATGTCGGCCAGGAGCGACCGAAATCCCCCAAAAAGCCCGAGGAGAATCCCCTGCCCGGCCGCCGCCCCCAGGGATTCCTGATTCAACACGGGCTGACCATCCAGGACCTCTTTCCACGCCGGCCGAACCCACGCACGACTCAGCGCGCCGGTCAGGAGCAGAACGAGAAAGACGAGGCCGAAGCGAAATACAGGTTTCATCGGAGTCATGAATCAGACTTCACGCTGTTGAAAGATCATGGCAGCCAGCCCCAGCAACACGCCGATGTAGAGGACTCCATACCCCATGATCATCCACGAGCTAGTCATTGACAAGGCATCCCCGCTGGGAAACACGAGAAGATCACTGGTGTTAAACAAACTGAAATTGGGGAAAACCAACTGGATGATTTGCAAAAATGCGGAGTAGAACCAGCTCCGTCCGGCAAGGGTGGCTTCCTGCGCGATATACTGAAGCTGGCAAATCATGACCCCCATGAAAGAAATCACCATGGCGTACATGGTCGACCTGGACAGCGCTGTGAAAAACAAGGTCATCGCGCTGATGACCCCAAGTCGAACGCCTTGGATGAGTCCAAAGATGAGCAGGTCTCCGTAGCGTGTATGACGGCCATCCGGGAACAGATCTGGGGTCAAATGGAGTAAGGCCGACTCCCGGAAGAACAAGATCACGCCAAGGAGCGAGGTAACCACCAACACAAACACCCACATCAGCAGCCAGATCCCAAGAAATTTACCGAGTAGAAATTGGAGTCGATGCACCGGACGCGCGAGAATGGTAAGCGCGGTCTTGTTCTCGATTTCGGTAAAAATCAACTGAGCCGTGAGGAGCACCCCCAAGAGGGTTCCAAAAAAGAGCACCGTGCCCGAACCGAGATCATAAATAAACTTAAGCTCAGAACTTCCGAAGTTAAATTGCTGGAAAAACAAGGAGGACCCGGAGAACACCAGGGCCAGCAACAGCAGGAAATTGAAGAAGCGCTGCCGGACCACTTCCAAAAAAGTGATTTGCGTGATGGAAAAGATAACCCTCACCTGTCCCGGCCTCCTTTTCTCGCGTGCTCCAGGAAAAGAGCCTCGAGGGAACCCCGGTCCATGCGGACCCCTTCTACCGGGATTCCGGCTGCTTTTAAAGCCTCAAGCGCCTGCTGTTCAACCTCCGGGCTCCAATGGGGGATACGAATCGACCCGGCTGCGTTCCGCTCAAGCAATTCCTCAAGGGGCCCCTGAACTAAGCACCGCCCCTTATAGAGGATGGCCACGCTATCGCACAGCTGTTCGACCTGGCTCAGGTGGTGCGAGCATAGCAAAACAGTTTTCCCAGCAGCTTTCAGCGCCAGAATGATGTCGGCCATGGCCTCGGCTCCGAGGGGATCGACCCCGGCTGTCGGCTCATCCAGGATGACCAGGTCCGGGTCATGCACAATGGCCTGGGCTAATCCAATTCGCTGTAGCATGCCCTTCGAATAGGTTGAAAGGGAGCGATCCGCGGCGTCCACCAGGTTGACCTGATGTAAGACTTCGTTGGTCCGCTCCTCCAGCCTAACATCCGCCAAACCGCTTAACTTTCCATAAAAGTGAATCAGCTCCCGACCGGTCAGGAATTGATAGAAATCGGGACGCTCGGGAAGATAGCCCACACGCTGACGTGAAACTATGCTGGAGGATGAGCTCCCAAAGATCTGCAAGCTCCCCCTCGTTGGTCGGATCAGGCCCAGGATGGCTTTTATTGTCGTGCTCTTGCCGGATCCATTCGGTCCCAACAGCCCGAAAACCGAATTGGTCGGCACACTCAGGGATAAGTCGTCCACCGCTCGAACGACAAATCCTCGCAAACCCAGGCGATACTCCTTGGTTAGTTTTTCTATCGTGATGGCAGGGATCTCAGCCATGGACCGTCTCAAATGATCTTAAAACCACGTAACCTGGGGGCGCCGAAGGACGACTCGCTTTGAGTCTCCCGGACATACCCTTCCATTTGGTTTTCGATTTCCTGAACAAAGGCATCGACTTCGGAGGATTCCCCTTCGACGACGAGGTGAACCCGCCCATCCATGAGGTTCGACACGGTGCCGGAAACCTCGAATTCTCGCGCGATCTGCATGGTTGTATACCGGAAGCCCACGCCTTGTACCCGCCCGGAAAACCAGACGGTTCTTTGGTAAATTTCAGCCCTGCTCATTTCATCCATGATTCTTCCTCTGTTGGTTATTATGGGGTTATGAATCTTTTCAAGCAATGTTCAATCCACTTTCCACCAGGATTCGCCGAGTCTTCTCTCCCCTTCTTTCATTCGGACTCAAAAATAAATTTCGGGAGGGCGAATTCGGTGTTGATTTTTTTCCGCAGGATTACAGGGTGTCGAATAGGTTTTACTCATGAGTAATTTCGAATCCGACCCACATTTTGACGGCGACTGGGAAGACAAGGGTGGACTGACGTGGAACGAGTTTGATTGGCGACGATACCTGAAGGACTCCGACAAGGAAATTGCACGATTTCTTTCCATTTACAACAGCCTGAAGGACCAACCTGACCATTTAGATGAATCTGCCCATCTCATGGGATGGGAAATGGATGACTGGTCCAACCCGGTAGACTCCGACGACCTGGATAGCGACGATTTTGATGATCTCGAGGATGCATCCTCCGAGGATATTGATTTCGACGATATGGACCCGTACACCCTGCATAAACATCCGGTCTTCATCGTCACCCGGGGATTGCATGAATTTTTGCGTCACAGCTGGGAGCATTTCATGCTGCACAGCCAGCAACATGTCTCAGCCCAGGTGGCCTGGTCGCTGGCCAACAGCCTGCACCGCTCGGAGAGTTTTTCCGTATTAGGACTCCAGGCCCTCGACCTGGGCGACTACGCCCTGACGATCTGCCATCTCAAAACGGCATTGGCCGCCCTTAACCAGACCCTGTCCACTTTGCAGAATCTTTCCCACCGCAACACCCGCTTCCTTGAGTTGTTCCAGAAGGAAATGTATATCCGCATCTTTGACCTGCGTGAGGTCTGGCTTCGGGTTATTCAGGATTGTCGAGAGGAAGTGCGCCGCCGCAACAGCGGCAACCGCTAATCCGGATTCCGCTCCGGGATCTGCCTATCCGTTTCAGTTTTTTACCATGTCGCCGTTTCGTCATTTAAGACGTATCCAGCATCTTAGAGATATTCCCCGTGTCCAGTTGCGCTACTGGTTGAAAGTCGGTTCACGGGGGGACAAAAAAGCCTATCTCTCGCTCATTCGCTGTTACATCAATCTCGTGCTGGAGTATCTCTATTTTTCCGGTTTCGAAGTGGAAGAAGAGCGGCGCGAAGTGGCCCGTAAAATCTTTCATGGGGCCTGGTCTCGACTCCAATACGCGAACCGGGTGTCTGACTTTGAATATCTTCTCTTTCGTATCCTCATCTTGCATTCTGCCCCCATCGAATCCATTCGAGATTCCCTGGCCCGTCAGATCGCAAACTTGCCACCCTATCAGCGGTTTGCCCTTGTCGCCCGGGAGATGGAGGATTGGCATCCTTACTGGATTGGTCTGGCCGGTCGGGTTAAGCCAAAAACAATCAGTCAATGGCTCAAAGACAGCCGGTGCCTCCTCGCGCATCTCGAGTCCCAGGATCTCTGCTCCAGGAATCGGCGCGTGCTTAAAGGTGTATCCCGTAGTTTTGATCGGGATCTCTCCGATTCAAAAAAGCTTAAGCTTGCTCGTCACCTCGAGGAATATCCCCGCGTGAAAGCTTTCAAGAGTGAATGGCTCGAGTTGCGGTGCGCCTTAATTGAATTGCGGCAGGACCTCCGTCTGCCGGATGAAGATCAGGAGACCTTTATTCTCGAGCTGGGGATGCGGTTGACCGCGGATTCCTTTATTCAACCCCTGCTGATTCACCGCATTTTCAATTTTCTACGCTTTAACCGGTTTCCTGAATACAACCCTTCCTGATGACAGGACCCAGATGTTCGGGCAGATAAAAAATGAAAGGGCTTGGGGCAGCAATTGGATTGGGATGTGTATTGCTGGGCTGGGGCGGACTCCATGCACGTGAGTTGATTTGGGGGCCGGTTTTAGGCGAAGCGCATTCCAGGGAAATTGTGATTGGGATGCAACTCGATGGGTCGGCGGAGGTGCAAATCCTCTATTGGGAATCGGGAGAACCCGGTGTTGAGAAATCCACTCCGCCGATCCAAGTCCAAGCCGACCCGTATTACTCGACATCCATCTCAATTTCCCGGCTTAAACCTGGCACCCGCTATGAATACGCCATCCTGGTCGATGAGGATCCCCTCCTGCTTCCCTACCGCCTGCGCTTTTCCACCCCTCCCCTGGTTCACCCCGATGCAGCCGACTTTCCCACATTCACCTTTTGCCTGTTGTCCGGAGTCCAGCGCCACGATCCGGAGACTGATTCAGTCATGCGGCGAGATCAGCACGCTACCGGGATGATCAGCCAGGTCCTGGCTCAAGACCCCGATTTTATCCTATGGTTGGGCAACACTTATTATCTTCGCCCCGGTGAAGCAGGGTCTCCCGCGGCCATGACCAGGCGGCTTGAGTATAGCCGAAACCTGCCAGACCTCATGACCCTGCTGGCCACCCGACCCAACTGGGCTACATGGTCAACGGCCGAAACCGAGGGGTCTGCGCTTGGGGCGTTCCATCCTCACTTCCTCCAGGCTAAAACCATATATGCCGCGGCATGGCCTACCCTGACTCCAACCCGGCTGCGCGAGATTCAGCCCACTCCTCGGCAGTTTTACTACGGGGATCTTTCCTTTCATGTGCTGGACACCAACGCATTCAGGAAACCTGAGGTTGATGGGTCATCCGAGGGTTCCGCTATTTTGGGGCAGGCTCAAATCGATAATCTGATTCGCCAGCTCAAATCCAGTCAGGCGGCCTTCAAGCTGGTTTGCGCAGGTTCTCCTTTGATACATCCAGGCCCGCATGCGCCCGGGCTGGGATCCGATAAAGCCGAGCAGGAATACCTGATGGAACGCCTCCGCCAGAACCCGATCGACGGTCTTTTTTTCTTAACCGGAGGTCTTGGCATGGGCGAATTCACCAAGCGCGTCCGATCTGGAGCGGTTCCCCTTTACGAACTCGCGGTGGGCCCGCTGACCGCTCCCCCCGCCAATTCAGATTTCAATTCCCAGAATTACTATCGGGAGCCCGGAACCGGCATGAAAGCGGCCAACTATGCCCTGATCCGGGTAGACGGTCCGGCGGGTCAACGAAAGCTGGAAATAACGGTTTATAATGAGGTCAATGTTCCCGTCTGGAGCGCGATTATCCACCAGGACGACCTCCGCCACCGCTAGGCCGACCCCCACCAAACTGCCCTCCCCTGCCGCCTCCCTGATTTGCGCGACGGGCATCAAACTCGGCCAGCCGGTTTTCTACCTGGGTTTTTACTTCCGGGGCCATGGGCTGGGTTTCAAAGTAAGCCGTGGCCGTTTCACGATCTCTAACCATCCAACGGGTTCCCACTTCCACCATAACTTGGGAGCGCATGTCCTCATCGGTAATGGATCCCGCCCAGGACATGGCTCCCTCCGGGTCCGCCCGTTGTACCTGGTAGGCATAGGTTGCCACCGGCTGGTCTAACTCCGGTGAAGGTGGGAATTGGTTTAACCATTCACCCGCTCCTACAGGGTCATTCCGGGCCCATTGATTGACCAGGGCCTGTAAACCCTGGGTCCTGGTATCCCCCTCCGGTAAATTCATGACAAACTCCGCGGCCGTGGCAGGGTCATTCTCGGTCCACCCCTGCACCAGCTCGCGAACCGCTCTCGGGTTTTCCATTGAAGGATCCATCGCCTGGAGAAACTCCAGCGATTTTTGGGGATCATCCCGTGAAATCTGGTCAGTCAAAGCGACAGTTAAATCGGCGCGAGTGGAATCATCCGTTATCCCATTCAGCCAGGCGGTCAACTGAAGCACATCCTGGGTGGCCAGCTCCCGGGCAACCCCGGACAAGGAGCGTTGGCGCATTTGATCATTTTCCAGGGAAGCGGCGTAGAGCGCGGCGGTCATGGGATCCTGTTCGGCCCATCCCGCGACGATTCCCGGCAAGTAGGGGTTGGCTTCGGTCATCAGTCCCTGGTCATTCAACCAATCCAGGGCTGCTACATGGTCGGTTTCCGCCCAACTGCGCAAAGCAGTTGCGGTCAGAAACACCTGGCTTCGCCCATCATTGCGCTCATTGGCGTAGTTCAAGGCACCCTCGGGATCAAACGAAGCCCACTGGTAAACCAGATAAGACAGGGTGCGCCCATCGACATCGCGCCGGGGCAGGTCTTCCAGGGCCGCTACTACCTCTTCCACGTTGTCAGCACTGAGGTTTTGCAGAGCGGCCAGGATTCCCTGCATACGTTCCAGGGGGTTATCACTATCCAGGGCGGCCTTCAGTCGGTTGATGACCGCCTCGGGGGACATATCCAGGGAGTTGATGTCTTCCTGCGCAAAATCCGCACCCCACTCACTCACATGTTCCAGGGGACTCTCATCTTCCCCGCCTATGTCTTCCAGGACAACCTCAGTTCCTGTTATCGTTTGGGTTGAACCAGGCGTGGAAGATGGGTCTCCGGAACCACTGGACCATCGGCCGGCCACAAACGCTAAAGAAACCGTAGCTACCCATGCGGTAGCCCAGCCGATTATTGAGAGGCCTTTCATTGTGTGTATAGAACCTCCAAAGTCCGGTTGAGTTTCAACTCAGCAGAAAAAACCCAATATAGGGGGGCCTACGGATAAATAAAACTCGCCTGGGAGGCATTTCCGGCATTCGGGGAGTGCAGACCCACACTTTTTTTTGTCACTGTGTCCAGAACGCGAAGTTGCTTCCGCCCTGCCGCCCGCAGGGTGTAGATGAGATGCCGGCCGTCACTGGTCCAGGCAGGCTCCACGGAATCGCTCCCGCCGGAGGTCAACACCGTGGAAGTGGCGGTTGAAATATCATAGACTGCGATTTGAAAGCCGCTGCCCTGGAGCACGGTGAAGGCAATTAAATCGGGGTTTACCGGATTCCAGACCGGCTCGGAGCAGTTGCGGCTCAGGCTACGGGCAATGCGCTGCATGCCTGAGTTGTTGCGGGAGGGACCGTCCAGGGTAAGCATGTAAATCTGGGGAAATCCCATGGGATCCGAAGTCAGGACCAATCGACGCCCATCCGGGCTGAATGAAGGGGACGCCTCCAGGGTCGCATTCATGGTCATGCGCCGAGGCCGATTCCCCTGGGCATCGGCCAGATAGATTTCCGGATTGCCGGGGCTGGAGAGCACCATGGCCAGGCGGCGCCCATCCGGGCTGAAAGTGCCACCTGTATTGGTGCCTCGGAAGCGGGCAACGGTAGACCGCGTGCGGTTTTCGACATCCAGCATGTAAATCTCAGGGAATCCCGAGCGGAAGTAGCCGGTATAGACAATCCGCTTCCCATCCGGAGACCAACGGGGACTGACCGACTCGGACCGGTCCTGTGTTAAGGCCCGAAAGCGCTGGAAAAACAGGTCCCCGACAAAGATTTCCTTATCTCCGGTGCGCTCACCGACGAAGGCCAGCCGGCCGGCGAAAAATCCTTTTAAGCCCGACGTGCGCTCCACCACTTGATCGCAGGCTAATAAGGTGGCATTCATCCAGTCGCTCCCGCTGATTCGCCCTTGGGCAAGCGTTTGATTGGTCTCTCCCGACTGAATAATCAAATTCACCTGATTGGAACTGAGACGATCGATGCGGACTTTTACTTTTCCGCTGTCGTTCGCTACCACGCGGTAGGCCCCATGCACCCCAAAAGCCCGCCTCGCCAGGACACTGATCTTCTCATCATTACTTTCGATTGAAATTGGATAGACCGGGTTATCGACCGTCCGAACAATTCCGGGGATAGTAATGATATCGGATGCGCAGAGGGCATTTCCTAAAAGAACAAATATCAACCAAACCTTGAACCTTTGATGCATTAACCAATAGTTGGTGATTCTTTCGGCGCATCGCAATCGATAAACTTTATAAATCCGTTTTAACTGCCTGTTTACAATCATGGCTACACAAGAAGAAGTCATCCAATCGCTTAAGACAGTTCCCTATCCGGGATTCAGTCGGGATATCGTGTCCTTCGGGCTCGTCCGCGAAGTGAGAATCGAAGACGACCTCATCGAGGTAAACCTCGCCCTGACCACGGCAGATCAGGACATTCCCCTCCGTGTGAAGGAAACCGTCGAACAACAGCTAACCCGGGATTTTCCCACGACTCAGGAAGTCAATGTGGTCGTTGCGGTATCCCGGCCGGCCCAGTCCCAGTCCCAACCGTCCACTCCCGGCCAGGCCAGCCAGCCGACTGCCAATCCACTCAGCGGCGTGAAACACGTCATCGCCATCGCCAGTGGGAAAGGCGGCGTGGGAAAGTCTACCTTTGCGACCAACCTGGCGTGCGCCCTGAATCAAATTCTGCTCAAAGAGGGGAAATCTCAAGCGGTCGGCATCATGGACTGCGACATTTACGGCCCAAGCATTCCTCTCATGATGGGGATCCACCAACAACCGGAGATTGAAGACAACCTCATCATCCCGCTATCCAATTTCGACATCGAAGTGATGTCCATGGGCTTCCTGGTCGATCCGGAAACTCCTGTCATCTGGCGCGGCCCGATGATTATGAAAACCATCCAGCAATTTGCCCAGAATGTGAAATGGGGTGACCTGGAAGTGTTGGTCATTGACCTTCCACCCGGAACCGGGGATGCCCAGCTTTCCCTGGTCCAAACGATCCAGCTGGATGGCGCCGTGGTGGTCACTACCCCCCAGCCCGCCGCGGTGAATGTGGCGCGTCGCGGAGCTCGCATGTTTGGTCAGGTCAACGTTCCATTAATCGGCGTAGCGGAAAATATGTCCTACCTGGAAATGCCCGACGGAGGACGCTCCCATATTTTCGGCGAGGGCGGCGGCCCCCAGACCGCAGTGGAACTTCAAACCGGGTTTCTGGGTCAGATTCCCTTAGATACAAATATTCGGGAAGGCAGTGACCATGGCACTCCCATTGTTCTGGCCAAACCAGACAGCCTTCCCGCCAAGGCTTTCCATGGGATCGCTGTGCAAGTCCTGGATGAACTGAGGAAACCCGACCAAGCCTAACGGCTTTAAGGGTAGGAAATATATTTAATTTAAACCCAAAACTGTCGATATTTTAGCTCAAAACCTGTTAAATAACCTTGTCATTTTCCTGAGGTAAATCCCTTATGGAACTCAATTTCAGGAGACCTGTGCTATTGTGTGTGGATGAAAAAGGATCTCTCCAGTAAAAAAGGCGATACGCGATTCGTCCAAAAATCGAGTCTCTACCAGGAGTTTCTGGCAGAGCGGGAGGAGATTTTGAGGCATAAATGGTTGGAGTCTGAAAAAGCGGGCAAAGACGTCGGGTTTGAGAAAGCCCTCCTCGATTGGATTCGCAATCACCGGGAAGATTGGCGCAACTACCGCCGTGGCCCCGAACTGAAAAAACCGCCCAAGGCATCCTGAGCAAATTCGCTCGGGACCATAAAAAACCCGCTCAGGTTGACCTGAACGGGTTGTAAAGGGGCTGGAGTCAGAAGGGCTTACTTCTTGATTTCGCGGTGCAAGGTGTGCCGGCGTAAGCTCGGATTGTATTTTTTCTTTTCCAAGCGGCCTTGCTTCAGCTTCATATTGCGGTCCGTCATATAACGGGAAGGCGACTTCCCTTCGGCGCGGGCTTCGGTGCACTCTAAAATTACAGTATCTCTTGGCATGGCTAAATTTGATGAAACCGTGAAAGGTAAGCCCTGAGCCCGGGAATGCAATGACAAAATAGCAAATTCCCTGGCAGCCGGTTATCGTCCGTGGCCAGCCATTTTCTCGACCAGAGGCAGCATTTCGCCTCGCCGGAACAAGGTGACCTGCCCCGTGCTGCTACTGACCACAATAGCGAGAGAGTCAGAGGCCATGGTAATGGCAGCGGCAGCCGCATGGCGTGCTCCTAGCCCACCCGGCAGGGTATGCTTGTAATCCGGGGTGTGGATTAGCGTGCCGGCGGACTCGAGCACGCCGTTTCCGCGAATGATAAAAGCCCCGTCAATCGAAGATAGCTCCTTCACGGTTTCATCCATAAAGGGACTCAGAATATTGCGGTCCTCTTCCCGGTACCCATAAAACGGATTTAAGACCAGAGGTTTGGTATACTGCTTCACCTGATCTGTATCTCCCAGCACAAACAGGCTACCTACTGGCGTCCCCTCACGGCCTTCCACCGACAATTCGGTGGCAATGGCCAATACCCGCTCCACAACTTCAGGATGCACGCTACTGGGCAACATTTTCGTGTCGAGGGTCATGATGGTTCGGAACTCACGCTCTACATCTACCACCACGATGGTATCAAACTGGTTACTCTGCGGAATTCCGCCTACACAACAGAGTCGCGAATTGAAGGCAAATAGTCCTCGGGTCAGCCCGATCAGGACTGCGCTGCGCAGCTGGCTGAGTCGGTTATTGGAGTAAGATCGGACCGCCAGACTGGCATCGATAAATTTTCGAGGAGTACTGCCCTCGCCCACACTCGGAGTAATGAGAATGGTTTTGAATCCCTTAAAGGCCCGAGCCAGTTCAATGCCTCCGGCGAAGGTATCTCCAAAGATCAGGATGGCCTGACATTTTGCACCACGGGCCACCGTCTCGGCCTCCTTCAAAATAAGCCGGTTGAACTTATTTTGCTTGGTCTGCGGAGTCACCGCATCCCCCTCAAAGACTTTGGACAATTCGCTCCGGTAATCCGATAGCAGGTGAGCCCCCTCCAGGCGATTCATCATTTGCGGGTCCTGAAAGACCCGGGCCAGGGACGCCAGAACGTTCAGATAGTTGCGGGCCGTTTCATTCGCCAGGAGCAAAAAGATTTGGCGCACCTCTCCATATTCATTGTGCCCCTTGTGCGTCAGCCCGGTCGGGGTGCGCCCGACGGCCAGGAGATAACGTCGTCGCATCGGGATGCGTATGTGGGGAAGAGCCACTCCATTGCCCAGGTAGGTCGTCATGGTCGCCTCCCGGTCGAGAAGCTGTTTCAGGAGCTGTTTCCGGTCCACCTTGTCCTCTTCATGGAAATTGCAGACGTCCAACAATTCCTTCAAGGCCCCATGGAGGTCATTGCTTTTCAGGTCGATTACCCGGTTTTTGGCGATGTAACTATTCAGGCGCATCTAGTGTGTAGTTGAATGCCTGATACAACCCAAATCCTTCATTGGCAAGGATTTTTAACAATTCTACCCGCTCCCGATTCCCTCACCGGGGATTCAGCCCAGGCCGCGCATCATGGAAGATCGATATTGGTAATGAAATCCGGATTCCACTGACCCAGTCCCAGTGTCTCCGCATAATAGAACAAAGGCTGCTCTTGAGCGACCATATCAAACCCGTGTTCTCGCCTGGCCAGGTTGATCAATCGCAGGCCGATATAATCAAGAATGACCGGGTTTTTACTGAGCATGATTCTTGGCTGGGTTTTGGTGTAAAGGGAGTTGAAGAGAGGCCCGCCGATAAACTGGTAGCTTTCCAGAGTCATAATGGTGAACGCCCACCCTTCATATAGTTCTGGAATGGCCGCAATCTCCGTCGCAGCCGCCGGGGCCGAAGCCCGGTTCAGGAAAAAACGCCGATTATTGCTCACGCTCCACAGGGTCGGATTGGTCAAGGCTCCACTCACTCCCAGGGCGGGATGGTCCAGCACCATGGGTAAATTAATCCAGAAATCCACTTCCAATAATAACGGAGTCGGCAGGTAGCTTTTCCGGTCTTCTGGAGTGGTGCGCTCCTCTATCTCTTCAAACGCGGGGCTCCCCCCCTCAAATATATCCCGCCGACTCTTCATCGAGCTGGAGGGCAAAGGATTGTCATAATACCAGATCGGATCATAGAATGCACCTGAATCGAGGACTAATACCGGCACTCCGTTATAGGTGTAATCCCCACTGCTGACTTTGGGCAGATACCCGGATTCCCTCAGGTTCACCGCGTTCAGGTCCGTAATGAAGACTTGAGTTCGTGTGTAGCCACGCTCCACCAACAGATCAATGACCGCATCCACCAGGGGAAGCGGAGTGGCGATGCCCGCTCCGGAATTGGTATATACCTTCAGCCCCACTTTTCCTTTCGCCCCGGGCGCAATGGGGAAGCCCCGCTCTTTTTCAAAAGCTTCCACCAGCGTGTGGACGGCCGTCCGATATTGATCCCGGTTAAATTCATCCACCTCATAGCTCCAGACTACCGCATTCATGGGGTCCAGCATACTCATGTATCGGTTATCCACCGTGCCTCCCGGCTGCGCACCGCAAATCAGAACCCAGAAAAACAGGCCAAATCCCGCTGTCTGGATGAGCCTCAGGGCTCCGCTCCCAATCGTTCTATATGCTCGGATCATATTCTTCTACACGACACCCGCTACCCTATCCACTTGACACGATTTGTGGTGAAATCGAGATTTAAGGTTCTGTTACAATACATGATTAGCTTCAAAACAATCAAAGCACTCCTGGGGTTCCTCGCTCTGCTACTCTTTTTAGGGGGCTTCGCCGGATGCTCAAGCCCCGAAAAGCGCTTGGCTCAATCGCTTGCTGAGGCCAGAGAAGCCGTCGATTCGGGTGACGTCAACCAAGGCCTGCAAATTCTTTTGAAGCTCAATGACGACTTTCCCGACAATCCGGAAATCCTCGAGGAAGTAGGGTTTGCCTATGCTGAAGAGCCGGACCCGTTTTCTGCTGCCATTTTTCTCCAACAGGCTGTGGACCTGGACGCCACCCGCACCTACCTCCTGAAAGCCGTGGCCGAAAACTATCAATCCGTGGGCAACGATTCAGCGGCAAAGATGGCCTACCTGCGTTATTTGGGGGATTTTGCTGAGGACGGGGAAGCCTGGTATGCGATTGCCGAGCTTCACCGGGAGGATAATGAGGTCAAACCTGCCGTCGACGCCTACTTGAAGGCTTTTGCCTTTCTTGGGATGCCTCCCACCGGCGATCAAGCTATCTTTATGGGCGACCTGTTCTACCAGCTGCGCAATATTCCCCGCGCGGAAAGCTACTACCAGATGGCTCTGGAGGCAGATGAGCTCTCCGCCCTTCCCGCCCTCTTTGGTCTACTCCAGATCAATGTGGAGCAGGGCAACTGGCAAGTGGTCGAGCGTATCATCGGGCGACTGGATGAGGATTTTCCGGGGGCTTTAGATGCCAGCCCGCTCGCCACGGCCCGAATGGATTATCTGGCCTGGAAAGACGCCAAAGAAGCCTTTGAAGCGGAGCAAGCCGCCAACCGGATTGCTGCCGAAGCACTGGAGCAGAGTCTAGCCGAAGGTATCGCTGCGGCTGAGGTAGACCCCGAACCGGAGCCGGTAGAGCCGGTGGAGCTCACCTCTGATACGACGACCGACCCCGCTGCCGTCGACTCACCCGCTGAGGGAAATGATTCCGTAGAGGATCCGGCTGCCTCCGGAAAGATGGCCTTACTGGATGGAGAAATTCCTCCACTGATGGAAGAGCCCGAGGTGATCGAAGATCCGGTCATTGAACTGACTCCGGATGAACGCCTCGTCGAGGAGGCCCGGGCCGCCCGACTGGCCGGGGATTACACAGAAGCAGTCCGCCTCCTGTGGCAGGCCCTCGGAATCAACCCGAGTAATGCCGCTGCCTGGTTTGAATTGTCTCAGGCGTATCTGGAAAACAATGAACCCGCCGCCTCGGAAACTGCTTCACTCGAAGCGATGCGCCTCAGCCCGAACAATCCGCAATACGCCCTGCATCATGTCGATGTCATTCGAGAAAGCCGCTCGCCGACCATCGTCATGCGCGAATTGCGCCGAGCTATCGATCGGTTTCCGGACAATCCGGAGATTACTTACGAAATGGCCAAGGCTTTCGAAGAGTTAGTCGACGACCCCCGTAATGCCATCTACCTCTATCGCGAATTTCTCGAGATCGCTCCAGCTCATCCCCTCGTTCCTGAGGTAGAGGCCAGTTTGCGGCGATTGGGAGCTCAATAAGGTTGCTCCGTTTATGCCGATCATTTCTCGCCAAACTATCGAAGATATCAGGGCCCGCGTAAACATCCACGATGTGGTGGCCCCCTATGTCCAGCTTCGCCGGGTTGGCTCCAGCTATCGGGGGTTAAGCCCCTTTAATCCTGAGAAAACCCCCTCTTTTTATGTGCACCCCGACCGCGGCTTTTTCAAATGTTTCAGCTCGGGTGAAGGCGGTGATGTTTTTAAGTTTATTCAGAGGGTCGAAAATCTGAACTTTCAGGAAGCTGTCGAGCGTATCGCGGAAAGTTTTAATATTCAGATTGAGTATGAGAAAGGAGGCGCTCCCGGCCCACCCCGTTCACTGAAAAACGAAATTCTTGCTATCCACGAGGACGCTACGGCCTTTTATGCCGATCAATTTTGGGCCGCCTCGGAATTGGGTCAGGAAATCCGGAATTACTGGGTGGATAACCGGAAATTTGACCTCGAGATTGCCAAATCGTACCGGATAGGGCTCGCCCCTCCGGATCCGAAGACCCTGGTCAATTTCTTCCGAAATAAGCCGTATTCGATGGAGGCGTTTCAGGCCTGCGGCTTGTTCTATCTAAAAGAAACCCAAACCTCCCTGGATTATGCACGACCCCGGTTCCGTGGACGGCTGATGATCCCAATCAAGGATATCCAGGGACGTGTGATTGCCTTCACCGCCCGGCAATTGAGCATGACACCGCAGGACGACTCCACACGGGATGCCAAGTATATCAATTCGCCCGAAACCCCCATCTTTCACAAAGGGGACGTCTTGTTTGGCTTGGAACATGCGCGTAAGCATGTCGAGGCCGAGGGCGCTTTCCTCATGGTGGAAGGCCAACTCGACGCCATTCGCTGTTTCTCCTCCGGCCTCCACACTGCTGTAGCTCCCCAGGGAACGGGCATCACCGAAATGCAGCTGGCCAAACTGAAGCGCTACACGGATTTACTCTACATTGTCCTCGATGGGGACCAGGCCGGGCAAAAGGCCGCCCTCCGCGCCCTTCCCCTTACCCTGGCTGCCGGTTTGGATACCCGCTTCATTCCGCTTGGGCAGGGTCAGGACCCCGATAATCTTCTGGCCGAGCAGGATGGTTCAACCCTTTGGCAACGCTGGAAATCGGAAGCCATTTCCGGTATGTGTTTTGCCGTTCGCAGCCTTTCCGGAGGCCCGACGCGAAACCTGTCTCCGGGGAAGAAAACCGCCATTCTGGAACAACTCTACGGTATCATTGCCCAGGCGGACTCGGCCGTAATTCGGGAAGATTATCTCTTGGAAGCCGCCCATGAGCTCCATGTTGACCTCTCTGCCGTGAAGCGGGATTATTATTCCTTTCTGGAACGTAAAAAACGATTTCCCACACCAGCTTCTCGGCTATCGGCGGAAGGGGGCATGGACTCCGCCGCCGCTTCATCGCCCGGGCCGTCAAAAGGCGTATTGACAAGCGCGGAGGAAGCCATATTATTCCTCCTTTTCCATTACGAGCAGTACGGTAAATTAATCTCACAGTATGTTGATCCTCAATGGATTAACGAGCAAACAACGGCCGGATCACTGCTGCACAAGACGCTAGCTGAATTTGAACATGATGCGTGGAGGGGTACCAGCAACCTGGACTCCCTTCTCGAATCCGACGCCGAATCTAATTTGATAACTGACTTATTAATCAGGGAGCAGCCTGGTGAAGACTTCGATCCGCACCCTCATTTCGAGGCCGCCCGCCGGAGGCTTTTTGATAAATTTTTCGATAAACAACGACAACAAATAGACGAAGAAATAGCCAATCTCCCTCCGGATTCTGAAGAAACAGCCGATCGAATGAAGCAACGCGTTGAACTCAGGCGTCTAAAGTCCAAGTTTCCTCCACTTCCCAAGCCCTAAGGCTTCCAAACCATTTGATTCTAATCCACCGTAATGCCCGCCAAGAAAAAAACCACTCGGACCCCCCAGGCAGCCGCCAAGAAAAAGGCAGTTAAGAAGGTCAAAGCCGCTCCCAAAAAAGTGGCCGCCAAGAAGAAAAAAGCTCCGGCAAAAAAAGCCGCCGTGAAAAAGGCCCCGGCCAAGAAGACTAAGGCCCCCGCCAAGAAAAAGGCAGCCCCAAAGAAGAAAACCCCCACGAAAAAGGCAGCCCCGAAAAAGAAGGCGGCTCCTAAGAAAAAGGCTCCCGCCAAAAAGAAAACCAAGGCTTCGGCTGAATCTGATCCTAAGAGCGCAAGCCGAAGAAAAGAATCCAAGAGCGCGGCGGTCCCGCCTCCTCCGGCCAAGAAAAAGTCGCGGTCAGTCGCGGCACGCACTCAGGCCAAACTCAACGAGAAGATCCGGCAACTCATTCGCCTTTCCAAAGAACAGGGTTACCTCACCTATAAGGATATCAATAAATCGCTCCCCGAGAGCGTGAACAATCCCGAGGAGATCGAAAACGTCATCTCCATCCTGGAAAATCTGGAGGTCGATATCCTCGATTCCCAGGAGGTGGAAACCTACAAGGCCCGCCTCGAAGAAAGCGAGGAAAAGGAAGTCCGCACCTCCCAGATGGATATCCTCGACGATCCGGTTCGCATGTATCTAAAGCAGATGGGCCAGGTTCCACTGCTCACCCGTGAGGAAGAAGTTGCCATCTCTAAACGCATTGAAAACGCAGAACAACGGGCCACCAATCACCTGTTCTCTGTCGCGTTGACCAATGCTTACCAGATTGATTTGGTGAAAAAGCTGCTCAATCGCCAGGAGCGCTTTGACCGTATCGTCCTCGATAAGAAGATCGAAAGCCGGGAAAACTATTTCAAAGTGCTTCCAAAGTATATTGAGCAGGCGGAAGATGTCGAAGCGCGCCTCAATAAGACCTGGGACGATATCCAAAACGCAAGCAACGAAACGAACCGCAAGCGCGCCGTTACCCGCTACAAAAAGTACGAGGCAAAACTGAAGCCGATCTTTAGAAAGTTCTGCCTGAAGCTCAAAATTTTTGAAGAGTGGCTGGCCAACCTCGATCCCATTATTCGGGAAATCCATCGGCATGCCGAAAACCTTGAGCTGGCCGAAAAAGCCACCGCTCGCCGTCATCGCAACATCGACACCAAGGCGATCCAGGCCCGGCTTAAGGTGTTTGAAAACCAGTTCCATATGGATCCGCTCGAGATGCTGGAACTCCTGCGTGAAGTCCGTAAAGCCATGCGCGAGGCGCATCGTGCCAAAACGGACATGGTGGAAGCAAACCTGCGCCTGGTGATCTCGATCGCAAAGAAATACACCAACCGCGGCCTCTCCTTCCTCGACCTGATCCAGGAAGGGAATATGGGGCTCATGAAGGCAGTGGAGAAATTCGAGTATCGCCGTGGTTATAAGTTTTCGACCTACGCAACCTGGTGGATTCGCCAGGCCATTACCCGGTCTATTGCGGACCAGGCCCGGACCATCCGGATTCCCGTCCACATGATCGAAACCCTCAACAAGGTCATGCAGGTGCAAAAACAACTGCTGCAGGAACTGGGTCATGAACCTACCGCAGAGGAAGTGGCCGAAGAAATGCAGCTTCCGGTCGAACGGGTCCAGCAGATCATGAAGATGGCCCAGCAACCCATTTCCCTGCAGAGCCCGGTTGGAGACAGTGATGACACAAACTTCGGTGATTTTATTGAGGATAAGGGTGCAGAAAACCCCTATGATCAGACAGCCTACTCCCTCCTCCGGGAGAAGATTGTCGACGTCCTCGACTCCCTGACTGACCGCGAGCGGCGTGTGTTGTCTCTTCGCTTTGGCCTGCAAGACGGTTACAGCCGTACCTTGGAAGAGGTCGGCCGGCAGTTTAAGGTCACCCGGGAGCGCATCCGCCAGATTGAAGCCAAGGCACTCCGCAAGATGCGACATCCCACCCGAATCCGCCAGCTTCACGGATTTTTCGAGGGAGATGTCCCGTCGCCCCAGGATGCCAGTGTGGAAATGTTCCGTCGAAACGAAGGTTAATCCCGCTTGTACTTCCTCTTTCAGGATGCCCCGGAATCCCTTTCAGTTGGTCTCCTGGCTCCTGCCCATACTGCTCCTGGTTGCGTTCGGCGGATGTGGAACCACCCCGCCGTTGGAATCCGCCACGCTCGGGCAATCTGCCGCCATGAATCCCTTGGGGGTGGAAATTAGCCCGGCGCAGATGGTCGGCACCCTGGTCCGGATAGACTCGGCAAACCAGATTGCGGTATTGGAAGCATCGGCGGCCCGTCCTCCAGGCCTGGAGACAAGCTGGCTCTTCGTCAGCTTGTCGTCGGAAGGAACAGCTAGCGGGGTGCTCCAGGCCGCCAATGTGCGGTATGGAGACCTCAGAGGGTTATTCATTATTGGGGGAAACCCTCAGCCCGGTCATCGTGTCATTATTCCACATGGCCCGGCATTCGACCAAATTCTGGAGCCATACCGCCGGGATCAGTCCTCACAATAATTGTAATTTTCGTATTTCCAAACCGCCTTCTTTTGCTATTATAACCCTTTAAATCCTTAATTATCATGGTTTTTCTGACTTCCCCATTTCTTGGTATTTTTCAGCAGATCGGCATGCCTGAGTTGCTGATCATCGGTTTTATTGTCCTCCTCCTCTTTGGGGCTAAACGCCTCCCTGAACTCTTCCGCTCCATGGGCCGCTCCCTCGGTGAGTTTAAAAAAGCAACCCGCGAGATTGAAGACGAAGTTAAATCCGCCATGGATATGGAAGAAGATTACTCCCGACCCAAGCCCAAGACGCCGGCGAAGACCACACCGGTCACTCCGGCGGCCCCCCAGGGAGAATCCCAAGTCCCCAACAACAACTAAGACCTTCTTCCCATCCCCAACCCCTTTCAACCCCTGAGAGCCCAGTGCTCCAGGGGTTTTTATATATCCCCATCTCTATCTCCATCGCTACCAGCCTATTCATTCACCCGACATCGCTCACCCAGCCAGTTTTCAAATTCAGATCTCCGACCTCCAACTTGCTCTCCCAGCTACCCACCACGCTGGACCGGCCGAAACCCCATATCTGTCAACACAGCTTTCACCTGCTCCATTTGCTCCCCCTGAATTTCAATAGTGTCCCCCTTCACACTGCCCCCGGTCGACGTCGCTTTTTGCAGATGTTTCAAAATGGGCTTGAGCTGGCTGCTGACATGGCCCCGAGGGAAATCGTAGACTACACAGACCGACTTACCGCCGCGCCCTTTTGTTTCACGTCGCAGGGAGACCGTGCCCTTGAATTTGGGTTTCCCGGATTTCGCAGGGGAAACGGGATGGGGAGCCGCTGTATTCGAAGGCAACTCGCCTGACTCACCCAACACATTGGCAAACGGATTCTCTGCCAATGGCTCAGATGCAGATCCATCTGTGGAAATTTTGCGCCGCTTTTTACTCACCCAGGTTGTTCTGCAAATAAGTCCAGGCTTTCTGGTAGCTGCGGTTCTTCAAATAATGTTGAAGCTCTGCCCCCAGCTCCACTTCCGGATTGGCAACCAAATCATCCATGGAATTGACCGCATCCTGCATAGCCAGCCCGCCTCCGCCGGGGGTCTCTCCAAGGATGATCATTAATGCATCCACCAGTTGGTTACGTTGTGCCTGATTCATAGTGGGTTGTGAAATTTATCCCAGGTGTAACCTTGTCAAAACAGGATAATTAATAAATCACAAATATATTATAGCGAAATCAATACGAGCTTTTCCATTTTGAGATTCCGTGTATTGTTTCGGCCACGTCGTATCCCAATCTTCCTATGAAACACCTATCTTTCGGTAGCCGCTGGAATGCGGACCTCATCGACCAATACTATGAAACCTGGCTGAGCAATCCAGCCGACCTGGACGATCAATGGAGGGCCTTCTTCGAGGGCTTTGAGCTCGGCCTTACCCACGACGACGATGAAGAATTCGGCCCCTCAGGGACGGCTTCCGGCCCCTCAGCTTCCCAGCCCTCGTTTGAGGGCTTGGCAGGTGTCAACGCCAAGAAGCAGGCACGGGTCATTGGAGCCATCTACGCTTACCGCTCAATTGGCCACACCCAGGCCCATATCAATCCGCTGTTTGAGCCCCAGGCAAATCCCAGGCTCTCCCTCGAGCGTCTGGGCCTGGAAGAAGCAGACCTCGACACCGTTTTTGATTCCGGTAACTACCTCGGTGGAATCGACATCAAGCTCCGGGACCTGTTGCACCGTCTGAACAAAACCTACTGCGGTTCGCTGGGGTGTGAATACATTCACATTCAGGAAACGGCCAAAAGACGCTGGCTCCAGGCCAGGATGGAGCCTCACGACAACCAACCCAGCTTTTCCCACGACAAACAGATCCAGATCTTGCGGAAACTGTATGAAGCCGAGATTTTCGAGAGCTTTCTGCACACCCGCTATGTCGGCCAGAAGCGATTCTCCATGGAGGGGGCCGAAACCCTCATTCCACTCCTCGATGCGGTCATTCAGAAAATGCCTGCAATGGATATGGAAGAAGCCGTCATGGGCATGGCTCACCGTGGCCGACTCAATGTCCTGGCCAACATCATGGGCAAAAGCTACCAGTTCATTTTCAATGAATTCAGCGAGAACTATATGCCTGATATGGCCTTTGGCGATGGAGACGTAAAATACCACCTCGGCTATGAAAACGTCTATAAAACCGAATCGGGCAGAGATATCGAAATTCGTCTCGCCGCCAATCCCAGTCACCTGGAAGCGGTCAACCCTGTGGTGGAAGGTAAAACCCGGGCCCGCCAGCGCATGCGGGGCGACCTGGAGCGCAAAAAAGTGCTCCCCATCCTGATCCACGGTGATGCCGCCGTGGCCGGCCAGGGCATTGTCGCCGAAGTTTTCAACTTCTCCAAACTGCCCGGATACCGCACCGGAGGCACCCTCCATGTTGTGATTAATAATCAGATTGGCTTCACGACCCAGCCCGAGGATGCCCGCTCCAGCATGTATGCGACTGATATCGCAAAGATGGTCGAGGCCCCCATTTTCCATGTAAATGGTGATGATGTTCTCGCTACGATTTACGCGGCCGAACTCGCCCTGGAATACCGGCAGACTTTTGGGGAAGACGTCGTGATCGATATGTATTGCTACCGCAAACACGGCCACAACGAGTCCGATGAACCCAAGTTCACCCAACCGGTGATTTATCGCCAGATCGCCAAGCTCCCGAAAAAGTCGGAAATCCTCTCCCGCCAGATGATGGATGCCGGCATTATCGACATGGAGGAATCGCGCTCCATTCAGGATGAGTTTCGCAACGAGCTGGACGATGCCTTCGACCGGGCGAAACGGGCCGAGGAGGTCAAAAGAGGAGGGAGCAAGTTGTTTGGATCCAATGCGGTCTTCCAGCCTCGCTTCAATTTTAATCCCGTCGATACCACCGTCCCGGTGGAAAATTTGCGGAATGTGGCAGAGATCCTGACCACCGTCCCGGAAGGCTTTAAGATCAATCCAAAGATTCGGCGCCAAATCGAATACAAGTGGAACGCCTTTGAGGAAGGCAGTGGCTTGGACTGGGCCTTCGCCGAGCAACTGGCCTTCGGTACCCTCATGATGGAGGGCCATTCAGTTCGGCTTTCCGGGCAGGATTCCAAGCGCGGCACTTTCTCGCAGCGCCATTCGACCTGGTATGACCTCGAGAATCGCGACCGCTACGTCCCGCTCAAGGAGCTGGAGGGCCAGGGTGCACAGTTCTGTGTATACAACTCCCTGCTCTCCGAGGCGGCGGTCCTCGGATTTGATTTTGGCTACTCCCTCGATTACCCCAACATGCTCGCCATCTGGGAAGCCCAATTTGGGGACTTTGCCAATGGAGCCCAGGTCATCATCGATCAGTTCATCACCAGCTCAGAGTCCAAGTGGCAACGCGTCAGCGGCCTCGTCATGCTGCTCCCCCATGGGTATGAGGGCCAGGGACCGGAACACTCCAGCGCGCGCCTCGAGCGATTCCTCCAGGCCTGCGCTGAAGATAACATCCAGGTGGTCAACACCACCACCCCTGGCCAGCACTTTCATGCTCTGCGTCGCCAGATGAAGCGGGAATTCCGTAAACCCTTAATCGTCATGTCGCCCAAAAGCCTGCTCCGGTCCAAGGATTGTGTCTCTTCCGTAAGCGATCTGGCCAACGGCAGCTTCCAGGAGATGATCCAGGACCCCAACCCACCCGAAGCCCCCAAACGCGTGGTTCTCTCTACGGGCAAGGTCTTCTACGATCTTTGGCATGCCCGGGAGAAAATGTCGGGTGAAAAGCCCGCCCTCATCCGTGTCGAGCAGCTGTATCCCTTTCACGCGGACAAACTGAAAGACCTGATCAGCCCTTATGCCTCCAGCCTGGAGGAGGTCGTCTGGTGCCAGGAAGAACCCCGGAATATGGGAGCCTGGAACTTTATCCGGTATCGCCTCGAGGATGTGACCGGAATCCGCCCCATATACGCGGGGCGCGATGAGGCCGCCAGTCCCGCCACGGGCTCTCTCGCCATTCATAAGATTGAACAGAACGACTTAGTCGAATCTGCCCTTCAGCTTTCTTAAATCTTAAATATCTACAAACCAACATCTTATAGTTTTTGACTGATTGGTCTAATTCTATCGACTTGCAAAGCAGGGCAAAGGCGATTCGATACAGATTTAACGATATTAACAGATGGCGACTGAGGTAAAAGTCCCCTCCATGGGGGAATCCATAACGACCGGGATCTTAGCGTCCTGGAATGTAAAAGACGGGGAATCCGTTTCCCCGGAGCAGGTACTCTACGAGTTAGAAACCGATAAAATTACTTCCGAAGGACTCGCCGAGGTGGCCGGGGTCATCAAAATCCTGGTGGAGGAAGGCGAAGAGGTCGAAATTGGCCAGGTTATCGCGACCATCGATGAGTCCGCATCTCCGGCACTCGCCCCCGAAGACAAAGCGGACACCTCAACCCCGGCTCCGGAACCCGCTCCGGTTGAGGCGGCACCTGCCGCAGTCCCGGTAGACAGCTCGGGCGAATCTCCTGCCGTCCGCCGGATTGCCGCAGAAACCGGGATCGATCCCGCATCCGTAGACGGGACCGGCAAAGCTGGACGGGTAACCAAGGGAGACATGCTCAAGGCATCGAGCGCTCCACCTCCGGCGGCTGAAGTCAAACCTCAGGTCCCGTCCCCCGCTTCAGCCAACCCTGCTCCGGTCCAAACAAGCCCGGCAGCTGAGGCTGCAGCTTTATCAGAGCGGCAAACGCGCAAAAAGCTGACCCCGCTTCGGCGTAAGATCGCGGAGCGCCTGGTCATGGCTCAACGGCAGGCAGCAATTTTAACGACCTTTAATGAATGCGACATGGGGGGAATCATGGCCCTGCGCAAGAAACACCAGGAGTCTTTCGTCCAGCAGCACGGCATTAAGCTGGGCTTTATGTCCTTTTTCTGCAAAGCCGTTGTCCATGCCTTACAATCCGTCCCTCAACTGAACGCCCAGATTGATGGAGACGAGTTTGTCCAGAATCACTTTTTCGATATCGGGGTCGCAATCGGGACGGAGAAGGGGCTCATCGTTCCGGTTCTGAGAGACGTCGACCAGAAGTCGTTTGCTGAAATCGAGCAGGACATCATCGATTATGCCACAAAGGCCCGTGAGGGGAAGATTTCGCTCGATGATCTCCAGGGCGGCGTCTTTACCATCAGCAATGGCGGCGTTTACGGATCCCTGCTCAGCACACCGATCCTGAATCCCCCCCAGAGCGGGATTCTTGGTATGCATTCCATCCAGCAGCGCCCCATGGCCCTAAATGGTGAAGTGGTCATCCGCCCGATGATGTATTTGGCGCTCAGTTACGACCACCGTATTGTGGACGGCAAGGAGGCCGTCACCTTCTTGATCAAAATCAAGGAGGCCATCGAAGACCCCGTCCGCCTCCTCTTCCAAATCTAATTCAGGGAGCCCCTACCCCTTTCCCTCGACTCTAGTCCCAGACACATCCCATGAAATCTTTTGATGTCCTCATCATAGGCTCCGGTCCAGGCGGTTACGTTGCCGCTATTAAAGCTGCCCAACTGGGTCTCAAAACCGCCATCGTCGAAAAGGATCCATACCTGGGAGGTACCTGCCTGAATATGGGCTGTATTCCCAGTAAAGCCCTACTCCACTCCACAGAGATGTTTCACTTCCTCAAAGATGGATCCGAAGCGCATGGTATCTCCGGGGATAACATTGCCGTAGACATCCCTGCCCTCATGAAACGGAAACAAGGGGTAGTCGACAAGATGAGTGGCGGCGTAGCCCTCCTGATGAAAGGAAACGGAGTCGAGGTACTCACCGGTCTGGGGAGCCTGGAAGGTGATGGCAAGGTGAAGGTCACCGGCGAAAAGGGCGATGAAATGGTCGAGGCCCAAAACATCATTCTCGCCACGGGATCCGCTCCCGTAGAACTTCCCTTTCTCCCCTTTGATGGCCAGCATATTGTGAGCAGCGATGAAGCGATTGCCTTTGATGCCATCCCTCCCAGCCTGATCGTCATTGGCGCAGGCGCTATCGGGTTGGAACTCGGTTCGGTCTGGAGTCGCCTCGGCAGTGAAGTGACCGTTTTGGAATTTCTGCCCAAAATCGCACCCACCTTTGATGACGACATCAGCAAACTGGCCCAGCGCATTTACAAAAAGCAGGGCATCCAGTTTGAACTGTCGACTAAGGTGACCGGGGCCAAGCTGCTTGACGATGGACGCGTCGTCCTGAGGGCCGAACAAAAGGGCGAAGAAAAAACCTATGAGGCGGATCGTGTGTTGGTCTGTGTCGGCCGCAAGCCCTACACGGATAAACTTGGGCTGGAAAAGGTAGGTATCGAAACCGACAAGCAGGGCCGGATTCCGATAAATGAACAGTTTCAAACTTCCGTCCCCGGGGTGTTTGCCATTGGAGATGTAACCATTGGCCCCATGCTGGCGCACAAAGCAGAGGAGGAAGGGGTCGCCTGCATAGAGCTCATCGCCGGCAAAGGAGGGCACGTCAATTACGATGTCATTCCCAATGTGATTTATACGGACCCCGAAATTGCTTCGGTCGGGATTACCGAACAACAGGCCAAGGAGCAGGACATCCCCGTCAACACCGGGAAATTTCAGTTTCTTGCCAATGGCCGGGCCGTGGCTTCCGGTGTAACCGACGGGGTGGTCAAAGTAATCGCTGACAAGGAAACCGATAAATTGCTCGGGGTTCAGATTGTCGCCCACGGGGCCTCGGAGCTTATCGCCGCCGCTGTCACTCACATGGAATATGGGGGCAGCGCCGAGGACATGGGGAGGACCATCCATGCGCATCCCACCATGTCAGAAGCGATGAAAGAAGCCGCCCTCGCGGTAAATCGCGAAGCCATCCACGCCATCAACAAGTAAGGCTCTTTTTAACCCTCAATGGCTGAGCTTATAACTTGGTTTAGCCTGAAACCTGGATGGGGGTAAGGTCGGTTTGACTCCTTTAGGATGCACAAACTCAAGTTTTCTCTACGCGGATGTATATCGCTTGCCAGCATGGTCTGTTTTTTAAGCCTGTTCCTTTCCGGGCTTTGTCTCTGGAAACACTGGGACCTTGGACTGTATCGTGAGTTTTGGAAGCAATTCCATTTTAATTCCGGGCTATGTCTCGTCCTCGCTATAGGCTTTCATCTTTATTTCAATCGTCGCGCCATGATCTCTTACCTTAAGCTCCAAAAACGGGCTTTACTCCCGCTGAGGATGGAATGGGCACTTATCGGGGCGCTCCTAATCGGGCTGGCAACAATTAGCCTGATAGGACCTCAATGGGACCTGCGGGGGCCCGGTCAACGGAGAAAAGCGGCAATCCAGCAGGCCGGGTTGAATGAATCTCCCTCCGATCCTGAATTGGAAAATTCGCCCAAACGACAGCGGCACGGATGGTAATTCATGCCGTTTAATCTAATCGCTTGGCTCCTTTTTTTGTTTCCAGCTTTCCGGCTTCCGGCTAACCGTCCTGTAACCCTGGTTTTTCCTCAAGCAGCATTGCCGCTATGGTAGTCACCATGCGCCCCTCGCATCGGTTCTACCTTATTATCCCCTCCCTGCTCATGATGTTCCCCGGGTTCCACCCAGCCGCCGACCCGGTTGAAACCGACCCACGGTTTCAGCAGGTTCAGTCCAACCGAACTCCCGGTCCGGTAATGGATCGTGAAACCATCCTGGCCGGTTTGGAAAGCCACGATCGCGCCCTCTACATTAAGGCCGGTTGGATCCGGGACCCCTATATTACCCTCGGGCCCGACAACCTTTATTACCTGACCGGCACCCAATCCGTAAAGGGAGACCCCCGAGAGGCGGAGGATCCCTACAATTTGGGGCTCGGGGTGCACAGTATCGTGGGAAATCACGTCAGGGTATGGCGAAGCAAAGACCTCGTGGACTGGGAAGAACTGGACACTCCCTTTCTTCTGGATCGCGACAGCTGGCACGCCGATCCAGGCCATCGGGTATGGGCCCCCGAGGTCCATTGGCTGGGTGACCGCTGGGCTTTGGTGCACTGCCCCGGTCCAACGGCAAATTTCAGCCTGTCCCCAGGCAACCAGATTCAAGGCCCCTGGTCGCATCCCATGGGTGAGCGTCTGGGGCGCAAACACGATCCTTCACTGTATAAAGACGGGGACACCTGGTGGATGCTATGGGCCAACACCATGGTCGCTCCACTGAGTGAGGACCTTACCCGATTCACGGCAGAACCCGTGCGAATTGATCCCGCGGGCTCCCGCCCCGGACCTGACGGGAAACCGATCAACCGAATTGGTCACGAGGGCGCGACGATGATGAAAGTGGGAGGCAAATACATTCATCTTGGCACGGCATGGTCTACTGATATTTCACGCAAGGGCTCCTACAACCTTTACTACTGCGTCGCAGACCAAATCGATGGACCCTACGGACCCCGAAAATTTGCTGGACGGTTCCTCGGCCATGGTACCCCCTTTCAGGATCGGCAGGGCCGGTGGTGGTGCACTGCCTTTTTCAATGCTAACCGTCCTCCTGTAGAGCTGGAGGGGATTCAGAGCAGAGACCTCAGCGAGGATGCCCAGACCATTAACGAACAGGGAGTCACGATTGTCCCTTTAGATGTCCGGGTCATGACAAATGGCGAAATCCACATCCGGGCCAAAGACCCCGCCTACGCCAACCCCGGCCCCGACGAAGCCCAACAGACCTTCCGGCAATAGGAGGACAGCATTCCGCACCGCTAATCTCCGGAAAAGCCAGCGGCAGTTTGGATCCCTGAAGCCCGGAGAATTCCAATCACCCTTCGCCCTGCCAAGTCCTAGGTCACCCCAAATTCAAACATAGCCTCGGCGACGCGGAGAAATCCACCCGTATTGGCTCCGTGGGCATAGTTTCCTGGCTGGCCATAGCGATTCGCATAGAACAGACAAGACTTGTGGATTTGTTTCATGATCGCCTGTAGGCGTTGGTCAACCTCTTCAAAGGTCCACTGGGTCCAGGTGGCATTCTGTTGCATCTCCAGGGCCGACACGGCTACACCGCCTGCATTTGCTGCCTTGGCCGGACCAAACAGCACTCCTTTCTCCCCGAACAGATGAATGGCCTCCGGGGTGCATGGCATATTTGCCCCTTCCGCCACAAGTTTGCAGCCGTGTTCCACCAGCGTCTCGGCATCAGATAAGTCGAGCTCGTTCTGGGTGGCACACGGAAATGCGTACTCACACGGCACTTCCCACACCTTCTTATTGGGCCGGAACTCGGCACGGGAGTGAATCATGGGGTACTTCGATAGACTACACCGCTCAATTTCTTTGATTAACCGGAGGGCATTGAAGTCTAAACCGGCGGCATCATAGACCGTCCCCGTGCTGTCCGAGCAGGCAAGCACCCGGGCCCCCAGGTTCTGCAGTTTTTTTATCGCATACAGGGCCACATTCCCGGAACCGGAAACCACGCAGGTTTTCCGTTCCAGCTGAAGCTTGTGTTCAGCCAACATTTCAGTGGCGAAGTAGACACAGCCGAACCCGGTGGCTTCTTTGCGCCCCAGGGATCCGCCGTAGCCAACTCCCTTCCCCGTAATGGCTCCAAGCTCGTAACGATTGATGAGGCGCTTATAGGCCCCAAACAGATATCCGATTTCGCGGGCCCCAACCCCCATGTCACCCGCAGGCACATCTGTTTTTTCACCGATGTGACGATGCAATTCCATCATGAAACTCTGACAAAACCGCATGATTTCAGCATCGGATCGTCCCTTGGGATTAAAGTCGGAGCCGCCTTTCCCCCCACCGATCATCAGGCCCGTCAGGCTGTTTTTAAAAATCTGCTCAAACCCGAGAAACTTGATCATTCCCAGAGTAACCGCTGGATTGAACCGCAGACCTCCCTTGTAAGGACCCAGTGCGCTGTTGAATTCAACCCGAAATCCCCGGTTCACCTGCACGCGCCCTTCGTCATCTTCCCACGGCACCCGAAACAGGATTTGCCGTTCCGGCTCGCACAACCGCTCTAATAAATTGGAGGACTCTATTTCCGGGTGCCGACTGAGAACCGGTTCCAGGGAATGCAGCACCTCTTCCACTGCCTGAGTAAATAAGGGCTCACCCTGATTCCGGTCTGCGATCGTCTGGATTAGTTGCTCGATGTAAGCGCTCATTCAGGAGTTAACCAATTTACAGTCTCAATCGTATTTGCCAGTTGAAGGTCTTTATCCGTCACCTTGTTTCCCGCATCGTGGGTAGAGAGGCCAATGACCACCCGGTTATAGACGTTGAAAAACTCCGGGTGGTGATTGTGTTGCTCGGCTTCAAATCCGACCCGAACCATAAATGACATGGCTTCGGGGAACGAATTAAACAGGAAGGTCTTTTTCAATTGATCATCCTGGAATTGCCATCCCGGAAGGGTTTTCAGGGAGGCTTCAATGGTTTCCGGTGATAATGGAGCTTGCATCCCCCCATTTTCCTCCGACCGTCACCGCTGTCAATGTCCCCTCATGCTCTTTTCCTTGCAACAGTCTGCCTTGCAGTGTGAGTTAACGGGTTTTATAAGAATCATACCGGCAGCAGTTTATGGCAAATCCGTCCGCACCCATCAAAAATCCTGACCCTTTCCATGTCGCCATCGTCATGGATGGAAATGGTCGATGGGCTCAACGTCGCAACCTTCCCCGCGCGGATGGGCACCGGACGGGAGTGAAAAATGTGAAGCGAATTATGCAGGCCGCACGGGATCTGGATATTCGTATGCTGACCCTTTATGCTTTCAGCGCGGAAAACTGGAACCGTCCTCCGGATGAGGTGAAGCTGCTCATGGGCATGCTGAGAGGATTTCTTGAACAGGAAGGCCGTGAATTGATACGGCAGGAGGTTCGCCTGCAAATCGCAGGAGATCCCAGCCCACTTCCATCTGCCGTCCGCCAGGTCTTAGATAAGGTCATGGAAGACACCCGGCACTTTGAAACCTACACCCTGATTCTCGCCCTGAATTATGGATCACGGCAGGAAATCCTTCGGGCTGTCCAACACCTGTCCCGAGAAGCTCAAGCAGGCCGGGTCGAGCCGGACCAGCTCACCTGGGGAGACCTCGAGCAATCCCTGTTCACCGCAGGCACCCCCGACCCCGACCTCGTCATTCGCACCTCAGGGGAGTACCGTTTAAGTAATTTTCTACTCCTCCAAAGCGCGTATTCCGAATTTGTGTTCAGCCCGGTATGCTGGCCCGACTTTGATGGAGCGCAACTCAAAACCGCGGTGGAGGAGTACCGGCAACGCGAACGGAGATTTGGTCAGACTGGCGAACAGATCCGGAGCAAATCTATCCTGCCATCGCTTTTCAAACTGTGAAAAATCGGATTCTCAGCACGCTAGGGCTCTGGCTGGGGGTATTCCTCATTGTTATCTTTTTCCGCATCCAGGGCGCGGTTTGGATCATTGCCGTAGCGGCTGCTATTTCCCAATACGAACTCTATCGCATGTTTGAAAAGATGGACCTCCATCCGGATAAATCCCTCGGAATCCTCACCGGACTCCTCATTCCGCTCGGGGGATATTATTTTGGAGCCATCAGCCAGCGGTTTACCAATACGGAGGCGGGCACCGATTTATTTATCTTTGGCGTCCTGCTGCTCTCGCTGGCCGCGGTCAGCTCCAGTCACACGAAGGAGCGCTTGAAGAGCTTCATGTCCACCCTGGTCGGTCTGCTCTACATTCCCTTCATGCTGCATTTCTTTATGCGCATTCTCCTCGATGGGGAATTGCATGGGTTTTCCCATGCCACCACGCTGTTCCTCGCTATCTGGGTCCTGGCGGTGGCCAAGTTTAACGATGTTGGCGCCCTGCTGACCGGGTTAATGTTTGGTAAGAATAAAATGGCGCCCAATATGAGTCCCGGGAAAACCTGGGAGGGCGCTGTCGGCGGTGTGCTGACCTCGGTCCTGATCGCGGTCCTGCTCATCTATCTGGATTCCCTCTTCAAGACGAATTGGAGTCCTCCTTCTCTCACCTATCTCGAAGCGGCCATCATGGCCGTGCCGATTGCCATCGCAGCTATTGTCTCAGACCTGATGGAATCTGCTTTCAAACGGGCTGCCGGCATGAAGGATTCCGGCAACATCATTCCAGGGATTGGAGGCGCTTTTGATCTGACAGATAGCCTGATCCTGGCTGGTCCTCTCGCCTACCTTATGTTTAAAGTGACGGTCTTTTAGTTGCTTGCTCACCCGTCATGCCGACCAAGAAAAAAATCGTAATCCTTGGTGCCACTGGCTCCATTGGCACCAGCGCCCTCCGGGTTATCGAAAAGCACGCGGACAAGCTGGAGCTTATCGGCGTGTCGACTAACCGCCGCTACAGGGAATTGGCGGCTATCACTCAGCAATTTAATGTCCCCGCAGCCGCCATTTCAGATGAGACTGCCTATACGTCCGCCCGGCTCGATTCCGTCTTTCCTGATTGTTGCGAATTGCATGCCGGACCTGAGAGTTTGACCCAGTTGGCCACGTTGTCCGATGCCGATCTCGTCCTCATCGCCACCGTTGGCACCAGCGGGCTGTATCCCTGCCTCGCGGCTATCCAGGCTGGTAAAACCATCGCCCTGGCCAACAAGGAGGTGCTGGTCATGGCAGGCGCCATCGTGATGGAAGCAGTTAGCAAACATAACACCCTCCTGTTACCGACCGATAGTGAACACAACGCCATCTTCCAATGCCTGCACGACCCGGATCAATCGCTTCCCCAGGTGGAAAAGCTGATCCTGACCGCTTCCGGAGGTCCATTTCGTTCATACACCCTTGAGGATATGGCCCACGTTACCTTGGAAGCGGCCCTCAGGCACCCCAATTGGGACATGGGACCCAAGGTCACGATCGACTCTGCTACCATGGCGAACAAGGGCCTGGAACTGATTGAGGCCCGGTGGCTTTACGGTATCCCGGTGGACCAGCTGGAGGTGGTTGTCCATCCGCCGAGCATCGTCCACAGCATGGTCCAATTTGTTGACGGTTCGGTCCTGGCACAGCTGTCTCCCCCCTCCATGACCTTTCCTATCCAGCATTGTCTACTCTATCCGGAACGGGCCGCTGCCGTAGACCCCGCACTCGATTTCTCGCAAGCCCTCAGTCTGGAATTCTTCCCCCCGGATTATACGCGCTTTCCCTGCCTTGCCCTGGCCCGGGAATCCCTCCGGCAGGACAAATCCGCATCCTGTGTCTTTAACGCTGCCAATGAGGTGGCCGTGGCCGCTTTTATCGACGGGAAACTCGACTATCTAGGTATTCCCCGTGTCATTGACAAAACCCTCCAAAGGGCCTCTATTGTTGAACCCTCCTCCTTAGATGCTGTCCTAGAGGCAGATCGGGAGGCGCGCGCAATCGCTCAAGGGTGCATTCCCTCATCATGACTGACTCAAGCATTTTGGAGAATTTTCTCGGGTTTGGAGCCCTTATTCTCGCCCTCTTCTTTTTGGGCTCCTCCATTTTTGTCCATGAACTCGGACATTTCCTCGCAGCGCGAAAACGGGGCCTGAAGGTCGAGCGCTTTTCTATTGGCTTCGGACCACCGATCGTCAGCTGGAAAGGAAAAGACGGGGTGGAGTATCGCATCTCCTGGCTACCCTTTGGCGGCTATGTTGCGCTCCCTCAACTGGCGGACATGGGGAGACTGGAAGGTAATGAAGGGGAGGAAAATGAGGCGCATGTAGAATACATGAAATCGCTCCCCGAGGGCTCTTACTCGGACAAGATGATCGCGTTGGTCATGGGATCGGTATTCAACCTCATTTTTGCCTTCTTGCTCTCCATCATTCTCTGGACCACGGGACAGGAGGTGATGTCGGCCATGCAACAGACCCGCATCGGTTCTGTTTCTCCCACCCTGGCGGCCTTTGACCAGCCCGATACGCCATCTCCTGCCAGCATTGCCGGGCTGCAACCTGGCGATGAGGTTGTGGCTATCGACGGGGCTCCCATCCAGGATTGGCAAGACCTCACCTACCGGATTGTCACCGGGCTTAAGCGGGATGAGGCCGGCAGTCCGGTCTGCATCATGACTGTGAATCGGGATGGCGCCCTCATCGATATTGAGGTGAAGCCCACCCTGGTCACCAAAGAGGGCCGACGGTTCGTGGGCATTGGGCCCATGGATATCTTCGAAGTCAGTGCCGTCGAACCTGACAGCCGTGCCGCCCGGGCCGGTTTCCGCGATGGGGACATCTTTCTTCAACGGAATGATGAGCGAATCTTGAGCTACTTCGGAATGCGCCAGGCTATACTCGATGCTCCGGACACTCCATCCACCTTCACGATGCTTCGAGGTGAAGAAGCGGTCACCATCAACTTCTCTCCGGCCGTGGTCGTAGACGAGGCTTCGGGTATGGAGCGTCTGGAATGGGGCTTTCAGCCAATTTATAAGCTGGAGAAAATCTATCCCAACCCCGTGACGCAGTTCATGGAAAAGATGGAAATGTTTTACCTCACCCTGCGCGCCCTCATCTCCCCCTCCTCCGATGTCAAGGTGCGTAATATGAGCGGACCTGTTGGCATCATTGATAATTTGCAGATGGCAACCCGCATCGGCATCAAACAGGCCATTTGGTTCCTCGTCTTCATCAATATCAATCTGGCTATCCTGAATTTGCTCCCCATTCCCGTCCTCGACGGCGGACACATGATGTTTGCCACCATTGGAAAAATCATGGGAAAACCCCTGCCCCAGCGATTTCTGGAAAGCACCCAGGCGCTCTTCGTCGTCCTCCTTTTCTCCTTCATGCTGTATGTCACCTTCTTCGACTTCGGCCGTCTGAAAGACCGCTTCCTCCCGGAGGACAATCCGGCTCCGGCAACAGCCCCGGCAACGGAAACTGCTTCTCCTTCCGAGAGCACTCCCCCGGAATAGGTGTCAGATTTGGCTAAAAATCGTAGTCGTGGTCGTACTCGCAATCGAAAAACATGAAATTCGGTCACGAGAAACTAGATGTATACCAATTAGCTCTGGAGTATGCGTCTCGGGCATTTCACCTCACCGAAAACCAAAACGGTTTAAACCGACACGCAAAGGATCAACTGATCCGAGCCCCCCAGTCAATGGTCTTGAATATCGCAGAAGGAAACGGAAAAGGCACCCCGGCTGACAGACGAAGATTTTTTGAAATCTCTAGGGGGTCTGCTTTGGAATGTGCTGCGATTCAGGACATATTATGTAAATACAAAACATTGACTCCGGAGTTGAACAAAGAGGGAAAGTCCATGTTGTTGCGCATAGTCTCAATGCTGACCAAACTGGGTCATCGAAAATGTTATATTCAAGAGCAAGCTGCAGAATATTCCGACAACGATTTTGACAACGACTCCATCAAATGAACTCATATTGTTACAGTCGCAGCCAGACTATCCGCCAGACCACCCGCGAGGTCATGGTCGGTCATGTGGGAATTGGAGGCGGCAACCCGATTCGCGTTCAGTCCATGACGACGACCGATACCATGGATGTGGAGGCCACGGTTCAGCAATCTATCGCCCTCGCAGAAGTGGGTTGCGAAATTGTCCGGATCACAGCTCCCAATACTAAGGCCGCTGCCGCTCTTAAAGACATCAAACAAAAGCTGCTCGACGCCAAAATCGACGTTCCCCTGGTCGCTGATATTCATTTCACGCCCAATGCGGCCATGGAGGCGGTCAACCATGTGGAAAAAGTCCGAGTCAATCCCGGCAATTACGCAGACCGAAAGAAATTCAAGATTCGTGAGTATTCGGATGACCAATACGAAGAGGAACTGGAGCGCCTCTACACAGCTTTTTCGCCTCTGGTCCTCCGCTGTAAAGCGCTCGGCAAGGCCATGCGTATCGGGACCAACCACGGATCGCTCTCCGACCGAATCATGAATCGCTACGGGGATACGCCGCTCGGCATGGTCGAAAGCGCGCTGGAATTCATCCGTATCGCTGAAAGTCACGGCTATCAGGAAATCATCCTTTCCATGAAAGCGAGCAACCCCAAGGTCATGATCGAAGCCTATCGCCTCGCCGTTGCTAAAATGGCCGAGGAAAACATGGCTTATCCCTTGCATCTAGGGGTCACTGAAGCCGGAGACGGCGAGGATGCCCGCATTAAGAGCACCATTGGGATCGGGTCGCTCCTCTATGATGGTTTAGGCGACACCATCCGCGTATCGCTAACGGAAGACCCGGTTTATGAAATTCCCGTAGCACAGGCTCTGGCCCAACGGGCTATGGCGCTCTGGTCCGGAGAGGATGAACGCGAGGAGCCATGGCACGATTCCATTGACCCCTACACCTATACCCGGCGGCCTGTTATCCAACAGGGCTTTGGAGGAGACGCCTCCATCGGGCCCAAGGAACCGCCTCGGGTAATCATTGCCTCTCCTCACCATCCGCGCCAGATCCGTGACATCCTTTCCGGGGTCGCCCAGGTGCACAGCCGCCTGCGGGACAGTAAAATCGAGGGGCTCCTGCTTTCCGTCCAGTCGAGTGAAGATGCGGAAGCCCTTCCCGTGCTCATGGAGAGCTTGTGCTCGACCCTGAAAGCCATCGTAGTTGAAACCCATCCCGCCATTCGAGACCTTGCGCACGATATCCTCAAACGCAGGGCCGAAAAGGAACTCGGAGTGCTCTGGGTAGTGGAGCCCGGCCCCTTTAATATGAGCGAATGGGACAAAATCCGCCGGCAGGCCCGGGAAACCCTGGCCACGCTTGTCCTTGACCTGGACCCCGAGCGCTTGACCGACGACATGTTGACCTGGATTCGTATGCATGAGAATGAAATCATGGTCAGCTTTAATCAATCCAATGCCTCGACCCATGCCGTGGGTTCGGTTCGTCGTGGCGCTGAGTGGCTGGCCTTCAAAGAGGTAAGGGCGCCACTCTGGATCCGCTGTCGCGCGAATACCCAGATTTTTCCCCATACCACGCCTGGAGATCGGCTCATCGAGTACAGCCTGCTATGCGGCCCACTCCTTTGTGATGGCCTTGGGGATGTCATCAGCGTCGAGGATGAACCTGACATGGTGAAAGCCACTGCCCTGGCTTATAATATTTTGCAGGGGGCAAAAGCCCGAATTTCCAAGACAGAATTCGTCGCCTGTCCGAGCTGCGGCCGCACCTTGTTCGACCTGCAATCCACCACCCAGAAAATTCGCTCCCGAACCGACCATCTCAAGGGGGTGACTATTGCCATCATGGGCTGTATTGTGAATGGCCCCGGGGAAATGGCCGATGCGGACTTTGGCTATGTAGGGGGCGCTCCCGGCAAAGTAAATCTCTACGTGGGAAAAACCCCGGTTAAGTATAATGTTCCCGAAGACGAGGCAGTGGATCAACTCATTGACCTTATTGCAGAGCATGGTAAGTGGACAGAACCCGTGGGTGTGGTGAATGATTAGTACTTGTCGCTAAGCTAAGACCTCTTCATTCATTTTCCCTGCCTTCCTTCGGCCTTTGGAAACGCGGAAAGCACTTTGAATTCCTCACAGGAAGGGGTTCATCCTTTGATTCTTAAATTTTGAATTCAAAGATTGCCTCACAATCACCCCCACCCCACTTTTTCTCAGAATGACTGATTCCTTTTCCGATATAGCAGATGAATTGGATATTCCATTTCGCCGTCCGAGTGGGCGCGAAATCAACGACCTGCGAGAAGTTACCCTCCAGACCGACATTGCCCCGCATGCCATGGGGTCCGTCCTCATTGGTTTTGGGAAAACCCGGGTCATCTGCGCAGCCACGATTGAGAATAAGCTTCCCCGCTGGATGAACGCTCAGGGCCTCTCCGGGGGCTGGTTGACCGCCGAATACTCCATGCTCCCTTACAGTACCCTGGACCGTAAAGACCGGGACATCTCAAGAGGAAAACTGGATGGGCGCACCGTAGAGATTCAACGCCTGATCGGGCGCTCCCTTCGGGCTGTCGTGGATCTCCCTAAGATGCCGGGGAAAACCCTTTGGATCGACTGCGATGTCCTCCAGGCCGACGGAGGCACCCGCACGGCATCCATCACCGGCGCATGGCTGGCCACAGCCATGGCCGTTAAGCGGTTGATGCTTACAGGAGATTTAAGAGACAACCCGATCAAGGACCAGGTGGCCGCTATCAGCGTAGGTGTCTTTGCCGATCAAGCTGTACTCGACCTGGATTACCCGGAGGATAAAGACGCCTCCGTCGATTTCAATATCGTGATGACAGGCTCTGGCGACTTCGTCGAAGTCCAGGGCACGGGAGAAGAGGCCACCTTTAGTCATACCCAGCTTCAGGACCTGCTCAAATTGGCCGAAGGCGGCATTCAAAGCCTGGTCCGGATCCAGAAAGATGCGCTTGAAGCATGGAATCCCCCTGCCTAACTCTTTTTTAAACCATTCCTCATGAATATCCACGAATACCAGGCAAAAGAACTTTTCGAGCAATATGGTGTTCCCGTCCCTGCCGGGAAAGCTGTCCAGAATGAGGCCGATTTCGCATCGGCCATAGATTCCTTACCCGATGGAGCCGTGGTGGTGAAATCACAGATCCATGCGGGCGGGCGGGGTAAGGGCACGTTTACCGATGGCTTCCAAGGCGGTGTGAAAGTGCTCGAATCCAAGGACCAGGCCGCCGGAATTGCCGCCAAAATGCTGAACAACATCCTCGTAACCCACCAGACCGGTCCCGAGGGTCGCAAAGTCCAAACCGTTTACTTTACTGAGGCCAGCGACATCGAAAAGGAATACTACCTGGCCATTCTTATGGATCGCGCCACCGGAGGACCAGTCATTATTGCCAGCACCGAAGGCGGGGTCGACATCGAGGAAGTCGCCGCCTCTACCCCGGAAAAAATTACCACAGTCAAGATCGACCCGGCTATAGGGCTCCAGGCCTACCAGATGCGGGAAGTTGCCTTTGGGCTTGGATTCAGCGGGGATCAGCTCAAGCAGATGGGCAAAATCCTTTCCGGGCTGTATAAGATGTTCTGGGAGAAGGACTGTAATATGGTGGAAATCAACCCCCTCATCACGACTCCCGAAGGGCAGATTATGGCCTTGGACGCCAAGGTGAATTTCGACAGTAACGGAATCTTTCGTCACCCCGATATCCTGGACTTGAGGGACCTGAACGAGGAAGACCCCAAAGAAATTGAGGCCTCCAAGTTCAGCCTGAGTTATATCGCTCTGGATGGAAATATCGCCTGCATGGTCAATGGGGCTGGCCTCGCCATGGCTACGATGGACATCATCCATCACTTTGGAGGTGAGCCGGCCAACTTCCTGGATGTTGGAGGGGGAGCCACCGAAGAAAATGTCACCGCCGCCTTCCGGATTATTTTAAGCGACCCCAATGTGGAGGGGATCCTAGTCAATATCTTCGGAGGTATTATGAAATGCGATGTCATCGCCCGAGGGGTCATAGCCGCCGCTAAAAACGTGGAAATCAAAGTTCCACTGGTCGTCCGCCTGGAGGGCACCAACGTCGAGGAGGGAAAGCGACTGCTTAATGAAAGCGGCCTTGCCATCACAAGCGCAGACTCCCTCTCCGATGCTGCCCAGAAAATCGTAAAAGAAGTCGAGGCCGCCAAGTCCTGACCCCCTCCTTTTTTCAATTTTAAATCTTCAATTTTGCATTAACCCATGTCCGTTCTCGTAAACAAAGACACCAAAGTCGTCGTCCAGGGATTGACCGGTAAAACGGGTACTTTCCACGCTCAACAGTGTATTGATTATGGCACCCAAATTGTCGCAGGGGTCACTCCCGGCAAAGGAGGCCTCCTATGGGAAGACCGGGTTCCTGTGTTCGACACGGTTCGCGAGTCCGTTGAAAAGGCGGGGGCCAATGTATCGGTCATATTTGTACCTCCTGCGTTTGCCGGAGACTCTATCATGGAAGCCATTGATGCCGGGATCGAATTGGTCATCGCGATCACAGAGGGCATCCCTGTAAAAGATATGGCCATCGTGAAGAAGAAGCTGCTTCAGAGCAGCGCTCGCTTGATTGGGCCTAACTGTCCGGGCATCATTACTCCGGGCGAATGCAAAATCGGTATCATGCCCGGCTATATCCATCGCCCCGGAAAGATTGGAATTGTTTCACGTTCCGGCACTCTCACCTATGAGGCCGTCTTCCAAGTTACTCAAGCCGGGCATGGACAATCTACCGTCATCGGCATCGGGGGAGACCCCATCAATGGAACCAGCCATACCGATGCCGTCAAACTCTTCAATGAGGATCCAGACACGGAAGCCATCATCATGATTGGTGAGATTGGAGGATCCGCCGAAGAAGAAGCCTGTGCCTTTATCAAGGAAAACGTCGATAAACCGGTAGCCGGGTTCATTGCAGGCACGACGGCCCCTCCGGGCCGCCGCATGGGTCATGCCGGGGCCATTGTCTCAGGTGGTCAGGGCACGGCCGCGGCCAAGATTGAGGCCATGAAAGATGCCGGCATCGCCGTCGCTGACACGCCGAGCGACATCGCGCAAGCCCTCTTCTCTGTCTACCAACCCTAATTTTCTTTCGGCTGAGATTGCCGAATCCGGAATTCAGGTTTGGTTCAATTTTGGAGCCGGGGTGTCCACGCCCCGGTTTTTTTTGAGCTTCCCATCCCAATTCACCCTCACATTCCACATCCCCGATGAATATCTACGCTGATTGGCTTCCAGAACGGGCTTATTACCTGTTTCACCTGCTGGCGTGGATGCTGCCCATCGTGTTGCTTCAATGGATCATTGCGGGGAAAATTCTACGCCGACACTGGAAGCTGCTGATTGGCATTCCCTTCGTCGTGGGAACCTACCTGATCCTGACCGACATGGTCGCCGTCTATTACGGGGTCTGGTACTTCGATAAAGCCCTAATTCTTGGGTTCAGCCCGGGAGGTGTCCCCATCGAAGAATGGATTTTCTTCTACCTGACCGCCCTGCTCGTGGCTCAAAGCTTCATTATGTTTCTCCCCGATAAATACCGGCACTAAGCCCACCCTTTTACTTTGAATCATACCCCTACGCTTTCTCCCCTGACTCTAGAAATCCTCTTACCGATCCTTGCGATCCCCATAGTATTTGGGAGCTGGCCCAAATACACCATAGAGCAGTTTTACCCCGCCAGTGATGAAGGCGGCAATCACCCGCCCCAGCACATTCAGGACAACAAAGAGGAGCCCAATCGCCAAAATCGTACGAAAGTAGGGACTGTCCTGAATAATGATCTGTTCCCCCTGGACTTGGATTTCGATCCCATTTCGCCCTAGGGACTGATTCGCCTGCACCAGGGGTTCGATCAAAGGAATCGCTTCAGGCGTAGCCAGCAGGGCTTTCACAAAATCCACCACCCAGAACGCAAAACTGCCCCCAATCAGGAGGAGTATCAACGCTACACCTACACAAAAAGCCCTCCCGGCATTTTGAAAGGTTTCCGATGGATGGTTCAGGCTCGGTCGATCATTCATCCCTTATCCTAAATCCAATTCGAAATCCATATCCATATCGAAATCCACCCATCCCCCCACTCGAATCTTACTTCCCAAGAATCCACCACCCTCAGCACAGCCGAAGATCAAGGTGCTGCAGTCATTGCGAGCCCAGCGAGGGCCACCTCACCTCTACCGTCAGCCCCGTCCCTTCCGTTTCCCCGGCGTATATTTGCTCCCCTTATGCACCTTCTTCTGCCGATAACCGGATTTTCCCTTCCTGGATCGCTGAGGAGCCACCGATTGAATATGTTTACCCGCTTTGAGCGCGTTAATCTGGTCTCTGAGGACAGCAGCCCGCTCAAATTCCAGATTGCGTGATGCTTCCAGCATATCTTCCTGAAGCTCGCTGATCACGGCCTGGACATCCAGGTCCCCGACGCCTTCGGCTACCGCTACGGGATCATCCTCCCGGGATTGCCTATAGAGGTGCAGGCTTTCCTGCACCGCCCGTTTAACACTTTGAGGGGTAATATCGTGCTCCTGGTTATATTTCTCCTGCCTGTCTCGTCGCCCGTTAATCACGGCCAGTGTGCGCGTGAGGGAGTCATTCATTTCATCAGCATAAAGGATCACACGGCCGTTGGCATGGCGCGCAGCCCGCCCGGCCGTTTGAATCAGGCTGGTTTCGCTTCGCAGGAATCCTTCCTTATCCGCATCCAGAATGCCCACCAGGGCCACTTCCGGAAGGTCCAACCCTTCCCGGAGAAGATTTACGCCCACCAGCACATCAAAGTCGCCCTTTCTCAACTTTCTCAAGATCTCTACCCGTTCAATCGCGTCGATGTCAGAGTGCAGGTATTCTACCCGCAGGTTGCTTTCCCGAAGAAAGTCGGTCAGGTCTTCAGACATCCTCTTGGTCAGGGTGGTGACCAGGATCCGCTCGCCCGATTCCGCCGCAGCCTTGGCCTCTCCGATGAGGTCCTCGACCTGACCTTTCGCCGGACGAACGATCATCGTGGGGTCCAGAAGACCCGTGGGACGGATGATTTGCTCCGCAATGACGGAGGATAACTCAAATTCCCTATCCCCCGGCGTGGCGGATACATAAATCGTCTGGTCCGTGATTTCGGCAAACTCCTCCTCCTTCTGGGGCCGGTTATCCAGGGCGGAGGGGAGACGAAACCCGTATTCCACCAACCGCTCCTTGCGACTCCGGTCTCCGTTGTACATACCCCGAATCTGGGGAACGGTGGCATGGCTTTCGTCTATGAAAAGAAGAAAGTCCTTGGGGAAAAAGTCGACCAGGCAGAACGGTCGCTCACCCGCCCTACGCCCGCTCAGATGGCGGGAATAGTTCTCAATTCCGCTACAGAATCCCATTTCCTGGAGGAGCTCGATATCATACTCAGTCCGCATGCGAATCCGCTGCGCTTCGAGAAGCTGGCCCTTCTGCTCAAACTGTCCAACCCGTTCATCCAGTTCCTTCCGGATTTCCTCGATCGCGACATCCAGCTTCCGGCGCGGAGTGATGTATTGGTTGGCCGGGTAGAGCCGGAAGTGATCGAACGCGTCTCCGGTATTCCCGGTCAGGGGGTCGAGCGCCTGGATGCGCTCAATCTCATCGCCCCAGAACTCAACGCGTATGGCAGATTCCATATAAGCCGGGAACACGTCGACAATCTCTCCACGCACCCGGAAGGTACCCCGCTTTAGCTGGATATCGTTTCGCTCATATAAAATTTCAACCAGCCGCTCCAGGAAAGTATCCCGGTTCATTTCGTTCCCCACCTTCAGCGGGATCATCATTTCCTTAAAGTCTTCGGGGGATCCCAGGCCGTATATACAACTGACACTCGCCACCACAATCACATCACGGCGGCTGATCAGGGAACTGGTGGCTGCAATTCGAAGCCGTTCGATTTCATCATTAATGCTGGAGTCCTTCTCGATATAGGTATCGGACTGAGGAATATAGGCCTCCGGTTGGTAGTAGTCGTAATAGCTGACGAAATACTCCACTGCATTTTCAGGGAAAAAGTTTTTAAATTCGGAATAGAGCTGGGCCGCCAGGGTCTTGTTGTGAGAAATCACGAGAGCAGGTCGCTGCAGCTCTTGAATCATATTGGCCATAGTGAACGTTTTCCCTGAACCGGTTACTCCCAGCAGCGTTTGATACCGATTCCCTTCCCGGATCGAACGCACCAGTTTCTCAATCGCATCGGGCTGGTCGCCCGTGGGAGAATAATCCGCCTTCAGCTTAAAATCCATCTTTTCAACATGGCATCACCGAAGTGGATCTGCAAGGTGTAGAATTCCATGGGCCTCCGCTCCCTTGCGGACAAGCTCCGCATACCAATCGGCCGGCTCGAGGTCCGGTTGAATCAAAATGGCCCGATAAGTGAAAGCCATGTGCTCGAGTCCATTCATCCAGGCATTTATCCTGATGCGATTATACCCCAGGCCGAAATCTTCAATTTGGTCCAGTTGGGCTTGGTCCTTGCCGGCAATCTCATAAACCACGCCCCAGACCACATCGGTCGAGCGACCGGTCTCCCAGAGATCAGCCTTCCCTGTTCCGTCACGACCGACTTTGTGAAACAATCGGCGATACCCGTACACCTTTGCTGGTCCCACGGTGCTTGCGGATCGAATCCGCCCCACCATGCGGGGTTCCCACAGGTTGGAACCATATGCAAAATAAAGGAGCGTGTCCTTTCCCCTCACTCGCCTTCACCGGTCTCGGGCGAATACCGCGCCTTGAAATCAGGCCAGCTCTCATTATCCCAGCGCTTGTTGCCGATATAATCGAGGATGGGGTGCATCGTTTCCGCCGTCTGGAAGCCCTGGATCCGGGTGAAAAGCTCCATCTCATCCGTATACATCACCACCGTCGGATACTCCAGTTCTCCATTGAGCAGGTTTGCGGCTAATTGGTGATATCCACCGGGCTCCCGTTTCACAAAGCTATAGCTGCCTCCTTGGAAAGTAAGGTCACTCTTCGTTTCAGCATCTAACTCGATTGCAATGAAGTGCTGATTGATTAACGCAATCACCAGGGGATCGTTGTAGGTCGTCCGATACGATTGCTGGCACCATCCACACCAATCGGTATAGACCTTGATGAGAACCGGTTTCGTATTTCCTTCAGCCTCCGCCATAGCAATGCCTTCTTCAAACGGAACCCAATTGATTTTCGGTTCGGTATCAGCCGCCAGGATGGTGACCGCACAGGAAATGAACAGTAGGGGGAGTAAACGGATCATAATAAATTCTACCTTTTAGAATAAAATAAGCAACGACGGGAGGTCGCTTTATCTGCGTCGTCGTGTAAAAATGGTTTCGTCCATCTTGCCCTCACTTTTTCCCACAATACAGGTCATGGCGGCATCCCCGGTAATATTGACGGAGGTGCGCAGCATATCCAGAAGCCGGTCGATCCCGAGCAGAATAGGAATGGCCACAACCGGTAGTCCAACCTGGGTCAGGATTGCCGTCAACATGATCAGCCCGGCACTGGGCACTCCGGCTGTCCCGATGGAGGCCAGCGTGGCCATCAGGATGACGGTAAGCATCTGGGTGATGCTCAAATCCGTGGTCATAGTCTGCGCAATGAAGATCGTGGCGACACCTTGCATGATGGCGGTCCCATCCATGTTGATCGTGGCTCCGAGGGGAACGGTGAAGGAGGAGATGGAATTATCCACTCCAAGCTCTTCCTCTACCGTTTCCAGGGTGACGGGAATGGTGGCATTGCTACTCGAAGTGGTAAACGCAAAGATCTGGGCCGTCCGCACCTTTTTAAAGAACTGTAATGGATTGATGTTTCCGATAAATTTGAGAAAAACGGAGTAGGTCAGCACCGCATGGAGCACGAGAATAAAAGCCACGGTTAAAAAGTATTTTCCCAGCGGCAAAATAGCCGAAAAGCCCTCATCCGCAAAGGTTCGCGCCAAGAGGGCGAATACCCCGTAGGGGGCCAGTTGGATGATCAGGAGCACGAGCCGCATCACCACCTCGTTCAGGGCCTCAAAGAGTTTCAGGATCGTTTTCCCGGCTTCTCCACTCATCGTAAGGACCAGCCCAAACAACATCGCAAATACAATAATTTGAAGCATATTGCCCTCGGCCAGCGCATCGATCGGGTTACGCGGGATGATTTGCATGAGCACATCCGTAATCGGGGGAGCATTAGGGGCCTGAAACTCCTCCTCCATTTCAAAGGTCAACCCGGATCCCGGCTTCACCATGAGGGCAATCCCGATAGCCAGCGTTATGGCTACGGTGGTCGTTACCAGATAAAGCCCCATGATTTTGCCGCCCACGCGCCCCAACTTGCGCACATCTTCCATGGCTGCAGTCCCACAAACAAGCGAAACAAAGACGAGGGGTACCACCATGAGCTGCAGAGAGCGCAAAAATAAAGTGCCAACGACATGCAGCACACCATCCGATCCCCATGTTCGGATAGCGCCTTCGTTGCCCATGAGGTTCAGGACTATCCCAAGGAGAATGCCCAGGGCCATGCCAATTAGGATTTTAGCAGTAAGGGTGAGCTTCTTGCCGTTCGAAGGAGATTCTGGTTCAGACATAAAGGCTAGGCGGTTGCTGCAAACAGGCCATGGATAAGGGTGAGATCCTGCTCGAGGTAGTGAGGGATTATCGCATCGACCCCCGCACTTTTCAAGCGGCTTTCAGATTGGGTCGAGGCGACTCCAACGACTTTCATACCACCGGCCAGACCAGCCTCAATCCCATGGATACTGTCTTCAAACACCACACAGTGTCGAGGATCTCGTTCGGCCACGGCAGCCGCTTTCAGAAAGACCTCAGGATGTGGTTTTCCATGGGACACATCCTCTGAAGCAACCATCCCCGAAAACAGATCCTCCATTCCCAGTAATTCAAAGATCGCATACACATTTTCCCGCTCTGTGGATGTGGCCACCACCGAAGGAATTCCCTCCCCATGCAGCTGCTTTAGAAACGGGATGACCCCGGGTATGAGTTCCGGGGGACATCCTTCCCTCACAATAATATCGCGGTAAATCGCCTCTTTTCGATTTCCCAGGCGGTTCACCTCCTCCGAGTCGTGAGACCAGTTAAGGATGTGGGGAATGATGACGTGGTTTTTCTTCCCAAAACCGCGCACAAAATGATCTTCCGGCAGGGGCTTGCCGATCTCCTCTGCGAGCCGTTCCCAGCTTGCTTCGTGTTGTTTGGAGGAGTCAATCACTACTTCATCCCAGTCCCAAAGTACGCCAACTTGCATGGGGGTAGCATTCCCGCTTCACCGAACGGTTCAAGTTATTTCAGGCAACAACTTTAACGTTGCAGAAAGGAAAGCCCACAGATCATTCTGGTGGCTTACCTGGATATCCACGGCTGCCACTAATATGATTGTTAAACCAAAAGTCCGCGCATTCGTTTGCGTTACTTCCCATCCAACCGGTTGTGAAGCACATGTAAATGAACAAATTGAGGTTGTAAAAAATGCCGGTATTTCCGCTGCCGGCCCGAAGAATGTGCTGGTGATCGGAGCCTCTACCGGCTACGGCTTGGCGTCCCGGATCGTGGCCGCATTCGGGTATCAGGCCAATACCATAGGGGTCTTTTTCGAACGCCCTTCTCACAACGGCAAAACGGCCACCGCGGGTTATTATAACACCGTTGGGTTTGAGAACGCTGCCGCCAAAGCCGGAGTAGGAGCATGGAGTGTCAATGGGGACGCATTTTCACCCGAGATTAAGGACCAGGTGGCCAATCTCATTCAGGAGCACATGGGAAAAGTGGATTTGGTCATCTACAGCTTAGCTGCTCCCCGCCGAACTGACCCTGCCACGGGTGAGGTCTTCAAATCCGCCCTCAAACCGATCGGTAACGCCTACTCCAATAAGTATCTGGATACGGATAAACGAACTGTAGAAGTCGCTTCCCTCGATCCGGCAACAGACGAAGAAATTGCAGGTACGGTTAAGGTGATGGGGGGCGAAGATTGGAAATTGTGGATGGATCTCCTGCAAAGCCAGGACCTCCTCGCAGACGGAGTCCTTACTGTCGCCTACGACTATATTGGCCCCAAGGTGACTTGGCCGATTTACTATCATGGCACCATTGGCAAAGCGAAAGTTCACCTGAATCAGACGGCAAAAACCCTTACCGAGTCGCTTTCCGGCATCGGTGGCCGTGCCCTGGTCTCCGTCAATAAGGCCGTGGTCACCCAGGCCAGCTCCGCTATCCCGGGCGTAAATCTTTATATCACCCTGCTCTTTAAAATCATGAAGGAAAAGGGCCTCCACGAGGGCGTGATTGAGCAGATTGTTCGCCTCTTCCGGGATCGCCTGTTTGCCGGCGATGCCGGTATTCCCGTCGATGAGGAAGGCCGCGTACGGGTGGATGATTGGGAGATGAAAGAGGAGGTCCAGTCCGCCATCGAGGCAGTCTGGGATGAGGTGACCACGGAGACCCTGGATCAATACACCGACTTCGCGGGTTACCGCGACGATTTCCTGCGCTTATTTGGCTTTAATATCGCGGGGGTGAATTACGAAGAAGATGTTGAAATCGAAGTAGATGTGCCTTCGCTTAAAGGCTAATCTAACAAGCTTTTTACCAATATTTTTGCCGGGATGATCGTTGTGTATGATAATGACGATCGAAATCCAGGCCCTCCCCAATTCTTCCCCATGGAGCATGATGTCTGCTAGCCATCGGGATGCGGAAGTTGTTCCTGCTTCCAGGCCCCGTTCCAGTGCTTCTGACAGGGAACTGATCCTCTTTTTCCAGAAAGGGGATGAGGCTGCCTTTGTCTGCCTCGTCAAAAAGTATGAGGAAGGTCTCCTCAAGTTTGCCGCTTCGATGACAGGGGATCCCAGCGCCGCTCAGGACATCGTTCAGGACGTCTTTCTCAAATTGCTCAAGCAACCCCCCAAATTCTATTTCAAAGACTCCCTGCGTCCCTGGCTCTACCGCCTCACACGCAACCGGACCTTGGACTATCTTCGAAAGGCGGGACGTACGGATTACCGTGCGGAAATACCTGAACCTCCTCCGGGGAAAGACCGATCTCGTATGAAAGTCCCCTTTACCTCCACTGAAGTGAAATTCCTCCTTTCCCATTTACCACCAAAACATAAAGAGGTCGTCTCCCTCCGCATTTTTGGTGGGTTGACTTTTGCAGAGATCGCGCAACAGACCCATGCTCCCTTAAGTACGGTTATGTGGAGAATGCGCATGTCCATGAACCAACTCCGAGACATTTTAGAAACCGAAGGAGCCCCCAAATCATGAAATCGAACCACTCACCGAATTCGCTCCTCGACCAAGCCTTGGAAGATGGCCCGGATAGCGCCGCCTGGCAAAAGGGATGGAAAGACCCCAATATCCGGCAAACCCTCGAAACCTACCAACTCCTCCATCACGCTTCCCAAGAAAATTCCATGCAACTGGATCCCCACCGCATGGCAACCCTCCAGCGTGAATTTCGCCAGCGCCACGGTGTTGACGAATCGGGAACCCGTGGCTTGGGCATCTGGATCCCCTCTATGCTCTCCGCCTTGGCCTGCATCCTTCTCGGAGTGCTGTTCTTCCCCCGGGTTTTTCCTCCCGCGGCCGAGCCACAACCTGCCCCCACCCCTGTGCTTACCGAACTCTCACCGCCACCTCCTGCTCTCGAATGGGACTTTGACTCAAAATTTGATTCTCGTATGGCCTCCTTAGGGACCCGTGTGAGGAATACCCGGATATCGGGATCCCCCTGGCTGTCTCCCCATCAACAGAGCACTCCTGACCTGAAAGCACGCATTGCGCAGTTTAAAACAGACCTAAACCGACCTATCTTGTAAAAATGAAACACCAACGAATCCCAATTTTTCTGTTAATCGGCAGTATAGCCCTGCTGATCCCTCCTACTTTCGCCAGTGAAGAGGAGTGGGAAGATCGCGAAGCGAAGGAATTTCTCGCAGAGATGTGGCCTCGCACGGAGACCTTTTTTGCCAGTGAGTTTCCTCCCATATTAGTGCATTTGGAGCTTTTGAATTCCCGTGAACCCGAGGAGGCCTTCGACCTGAAATTCGAATTGGCGGAAATCTATGAGGAATACTTGTTCCTGCGGGAGGAGCACCCGGAAATGGCCGATCGATTCCTTGACTCGCACAAAATGGAATTTCAGTCGCATCAATTGGCCGGCCAGATTCAGCGCCTGAAAATACAGGAAAGCCGCAATGCCGGAACCCAGGAAGAGATTGTTGCTATGGAGCAGCGACTTAAACTGCTACTGACTCGATCCTTTGAAGTGCGCCTTCAGTTCAAAAAACAGGAACTCCGTCAGTTGGAAATGGAACTGGAAGAGCTCTCCTCAAACCTCCAACTTCGCGAGCAGATGAAAGACGAGATTATCCATCGGCGCTTTCTTGAACTCACCAGCGGGGATGATGTCTTCGGTTGGTAGGCGGTTTTCTGTATCTCCTTAATATACCCTGGAACCCTCCAGCTCGATCCGCTATCTAAGCAGGTATCGCATCCATCTGGAGGGTATTCATGTATCGAAATCTCACGCTAAGCCTCATCCTCCTGGTTTTGGTCCAGGGAGCCTTCATCGCCTGGTTGTGGATTGACCGGAATTCCCTCCTGCAGGGAGTCATTCCAGTCCGGCCCGAGGTCCACGCAGCACATAGGATCCCGGATACTGATTCCGCCACGGAAATCAATCCATGGGAAGCCAAAGCCCTCGCCTTTGAGGACCGCATACGGGAACTGGAGGCAGACCTGGCCGCCCAGGCCCTGCTTCTCGCTCAAACCCAGGACCACAACGAAGCCATGGAAGAGGAGTTCTCTGCCCTGGAGGAAGAATTACTCTTCACCTACGGAACTCCCCGGGAAGCCGGAACCTTTATGGGGGACCTCGTTAAACAGATGATGGATTTATCCAAATACCCACAAGGGAGCCCCGAATTCATGGCCATCGCTCAGAATATGAGCATGTCACTTCTCTCCCTCGGTCCGTTACTGGACGAAATGGACAGTCTGGAAGCCAATTCAGCGGCCTTCACTGACTTTCAATCCTCCTTTATCAGCTCCTTTATTGAATTCTCCGATGGGCAGCGGGAGCAGATAGAATCCATCATCCAAAGGGCTAAACTGGAATCCATTGCCGCCACGCAGGGAGATGACATTTTCAATACCTGGAACGCATGGGCAAATGATGAAATTCGCGCCGTCCTCACCCCCGAACAACAAGCCATTTACGAGACCCTGCTGTCCACCCCAGATGATGGCCCGCTCATCCTCCCCCTATCCGGAATGAAGGAGGCCATGGTCCAATTCAGTGGGCCCCCACCTCCGCCCCAGGTGGACCCTGATCTTTAAGTCCAAGAAAAATTTCCCTTTCCCTCTCAATCATCGCCTTCATCTGGAATCCAGCAACCGGTATCCGGCATCAAAAAACCGGCAATCCACCAAGCTCACCGACTCTGTAAGCGCAAGCGCTCCAGTCCATTCTTCCGGCACAAATCCATCACCATGGTCACATTCTTCAAGGCGGTATTTTCATCAGCGACCATAAGGATGGTCACCTCCTTATTGACCTCGCTGGCAATGGCCATGGCCGTGGCCAGTTCCTCCTCGGTTACCGGCTCATTATTCAGGAATATCTGATCCGTTTCATCCACCGCGATGATGATCGGCTCGGTAAACTCATTTTGACCGGCAGTTTCAATCTTCGGAACCGTGATATTCAGGGTATTCATATTCCGAAACTGCATCGTCACCAGGAAGAAGAACAACAGCACTGTCAATACGTCCACCAGCGGTATGATATTTACTTCGAGCCGCCGCTTCCGCTTTTTGATTACCAGTGTCTTTTCCATGACTTAAACTTAATAAGCATCACGCTCAGACGCAAAACCGCCAAGATAATTATCCACCAAGCCATTTACCACCCGTTTTATTCCGTCCCGCAACTTCCTTCCCTATACTGTTTTCATCCGTCTTTGCACCTTAGCGTCTTTGCGCGAGAACCTGTGTGTCCCCCCCCTTATTCACCTGCCTCTCACCGCTGTTAAAGCTTCTTTTCCTGAAACTGCTTCCGTTCCGTGAGATCAATCAGACGTTCAACGCCGACATTCAGGCTGGCGGCTAGCGATTCGACTCGCCGCGACAAATAAGCGTTCCCGACCAGGGCGGGAATCGCTACGGTTAGCCCAAGTATCGTGGTGGTCAAGGCCAGGGCCACCCCCTGAATAAAGGCTCCGGGATCGGGCATACCCGTTTCCGCCGAAAAATTGGAGAACGATTGCACCAACCCGGTAACCGTGCCGAGCAGACCGATCAGGGGTGCCGCCCCCACCACGATATCCAGGATAAACATCCCGCGCTCCATCCGGTTGACTTCGAGCTGGGCAAAGGCCTTCAGGCCTTCAGGGTCCGGCCGGGCGTTACGATAAAAATCAAGAATGCGCCCACCGACCGTCCGGGTATCCGCCTCCAAGTCTGCCAGATTGCCGGAAATAAATGCGTCCACCATGGCCTTGGGAATAACGCGGGATTGCCGGAGGGCCAGAGCCCGCTCCACCAGGATAAAAATGGCAAGCACCGAACACAGTCCGAGAGGGTATGCAAATATTCCGGCGCCTTCTAAAAGTTTGATCATATATATGAGGTCAGTTCGGGGTTAACCGAACCCAAAATAAGATTGGAGCAAGTGGATTCAAAAGTTAGCCCTTCAGATAAGGCAAGGTCGAAGCCGTGGCTTTTACCGCATCGGCTCCATCCATCAAGTCGCCCAGCGGATCCCATTTCCCACTGGTCAACGCCATCTGGGCCGCCGGACGAATCACGCACGGAACGGTTTTATCTCCGTAGTGCACCTGTTGGGTGTCGACATCGATCGTGACTTCCAGGGCGGGGTTTGCCTCGATCGCCTCGGACAGGGCCACACGGTCATCATGGGCCAACACAGCGCAGGGGATGCCCAGGTTCGTCGAATTCCCAAAAAAGATTTCAGCGAAGCCTTCTGCGATCACAGCACGAAACCCGGCCCGGTAGATCGCCTGCGGCGCATGCTCCCGGGAACTGCCGCAGCCAAAATTCTGTCCACTCACCAGGATTGTCGCCCCCTCATGCTCTGGCGTATTCAGAGGATGGTCTTTCAGGGATCCATCCTCGTCTTTCCGCACATCATAAAACAGATACTCCCCCAGCCCATCAAACGTGACGCATTTCATGAACCGTGCCGGAATAATCCGATCCGTATCGATATCATCTCCGGCCACATTCACTGCCCGACCGGTCACCTTCACTATTTTTTCTAATTCCATTTCGCTAAATACCCTTAAAACCACTGATCTTCACTAAATCACCCATATCTGAATGGATTTGTCTAAATTTGCGTGAAGTCGTGGTTTAATGTTAGACAGTTTCTAAGACCCCGAACACCTCTCTTGCATCCGAGACCTCCCCCGTAATCGCAGCTGCCGCCACCATTACCGGACTCATCAGGATCGTCCGCCCGGTAGGGCTGCCCTGCCGGCCTTTAAAATTTCGATTGCTGGAGCTCGCGCAGAGTTGGTCTCCAACGAGCTTATCCGGATTCATGGCAAGACACATCGAGCATCCGGCCCCGCGCCACTCAAACCCGGCTTCACGGAAAATCACATCCAACCCCTTTTCCTGGGCGATGGCGGCTACCACCTGGGATCCCGGCACTACAATCGCGTGAACATGGTCTGCGACCTTATGCCCTTTAATATAGTGAGCCACATCTTCCAGATCACTCAGGCGGCCATTCGTGCATGAACCAATGAAAGCCACATCGATCCGTTTGCCCTGGATGGGTTCCCCACCCTCAAACTTCATATGCTCCAGGGCTTCCGCCACACTAGCCTTCTGGCCATCCTCCACCCCTTCAACCGACGGGATAGCCTCATCAATAAAGATGCCCTGCCCGGGATTGATCCCCCAGGTCACCGTAGGTTTGATATCCTCAGCCCGTATATTCACTACGTCATCATAGGTGCAATCCGGATCGGAGGCGAACCCGCGCCAGGTCGCCACCGCTTCCTCCCAGGCTTCGCCCTCAGGTGAATAGGGACGGCCCTTCAGATACTGGAAGGTCGTATCATCGGGATTCACATATCCCACTCGGGCACCCCCTTCGATCGACATGTTGCAGACCGTCATGCGCTCTTCCATCGTGAACCGGTCAAAGACGTCTCCCGCATATTCATAGGCAAAGCCGGTCCCCCCATTGACTCCCAGGACCCGAATGATGTGGAGGATGACATCCTTTGCATAAACTCCGGGTTGGAGCTCGCCGTCCACGTTAATTCGGCGTACCTTGAGCCGGTTCAGGGCAATGGTCTGGGTCGCCAGTACATCGCGCACCTGGCTCGTCCCGATTCCAAAAGCGATCGCCCCGAAAGCCCCATGAGTCGAAGTGTGGGAATCTCCACAGGCGATGGTGGTTCCGGGCTGGGTGATCCCCTGCTCCGGACCGACCACATGCACAATTCCCTGGTGCCCCGTATTTGTATCAAAAAATGTGATACCGTGCTGCTCACAGTTTTTCCGGAGCTCCTTGATCATGGCATCGGCCAATGGGTCACTATAGGGCTCATGAAACTCATTGGTCGGAACAATGTGATCCACTGTCGCAAAGGTCCGGTGCGGCATCATGACCGGCAGGTTGCGGTCGCGTAGCATGCCAAATGCCTGCGGACTGGTTACCTCATGAATGAGGTGCGTTCCGATCAACAACTGTGTCTGCCCATTCGGGAGTTCCCTCACCGCATGCGCATCCCATACTTTTTCGAATAAGTTTTTAGCCATCGTATGCCCGTTCTTAAAGATTGGATTGAAAAGGATGTAAAGGGGTTCCCTTCGTGGGGGTTTTCCATCCCGTTTTCATGAAACTGTATGCCTTGGCGTGCTCGTGGCATTGATCCAGCAAAGCAGCACGCGACCCGAGTTTTTCCGCCATGATGTCATACTCCTTCTGGAGATTCGTATGCAGCAGGTAGGGCGCATCGGTATTCAAGCAAAACGGGATATCCTGCTCATCCAGCATAATGACCAGATCCACCAATTCATCCAGGGACTCTATCGAGTGGGTCACCATATTGACCGTGGGGCAGAGCTCTAACAGGATCCGCCGCTCCTTCAGGATCCCGAGCAAGCGGTCTAACTGGGCGCCCTCTGCCGTCCGCAGCTGAATGCCGTGTCCGATGCGGTCGGGTTGCACGCGGTCGAGCACGCGCTCGATCCCGTCCGGCCCGGTAAGGTCGGTTTCTCCGATATGATAGGTCGTTCCCAGGCCGGCTTGCCGGGCTTTTTGATACATGGCCGCAATCTCGTTCAACCACGGCTCCAGAAATTCCTTTCGGCCACTTTCCGGGCCCGCCATGTCCAAGCCCACCACCCCAAACGCACCATGCAGGCTGCCCCGGCTTCTCCAGGCAATCGCCGCTTCCGTAATGGTCCAGTTCGCCTCCAATGAAATATCCCGCCCCAGAGACAGGATCACGCCGGTGTTCACCTTGTAATGCATACTGGCCCGCTCGAGGCCCTGCAGGGTCGCCAGAATGATCGCTTCCAGGGTGTGCAAGCCTTCACGGACCCGTTTCACCGGGTTATACCGCAGCTCCACCCCCTCAATCCGTGCCCGTCGATAGGCTTTCGCCACCAACTGGTAGGCCGACATACTGGCCGCCGCGGGGGAAGACTGAATCCGTTCGGTCAACCCGAAATACCGACCCAGGAAGTCGTCGAGGGAACGAATATCATGGGGATCGGCGGTCAGGGACGAATGAAACTCATCAAAGTGCTTAAATTCCGTCTGGAGACCATTGTCGCACAAAATTTCCCAGAGAACGGAGGACGGAACCGCCCCGCCTAAGTGTATATGTAAATCACGCATCAGTCAGTTGGAGTTTCCTGGGCCATGGTTTCAAGGAAACGGTCAAATCGTTTCAGGACAGCCGCCTGGCCAAGAGTCAGGATCAATTCATTAAAGCCGGGGCCTCGGTTCGTCCCACTCACCGCCAGCCGGGCCGGCTGGATAAATTCGCCGAGTGAGGCCCCATGAGTCTCCACCAGTGCGGCCACGAGGGCGTCCAGCGAAGCGGAATCCCATGACTCCAGGCTAGCCAGGCCCGCCTTGAACTCCTCGATCCGCTTCAACGGGTCTCCCTTTTTCATCACCTTTCTGGCGGCCTTTTCATCGTAAGCAAAGTCATCCTTAAAGAAATAACTCACGAAGCCGGGAAGGTCTTCGAAGGACTGCACCTTCGGCTGGCAGATCGCCAGAATGGCCTGCAGGCGGGTTTCGTCAAAATCCTCCGAGACCAGACCCTGCTCATTCAGAATGGGCCGGGCCATCCAGGTGAAGGTCTCCAGCGGCATCGCCCGTACATACTCGGTGTTGACGAAGGACAGTTTCTTCTCATCAAACCGGGCATTCCCCTTGTTGATCCCCGGTAAATCAAACAATTCAATGATTTCGTTAATCGGGATGACTTCGCGGTCATCCTTCGGAGACCACCCCAAGAGGCATAAATAATTGCGGACGGCCTCGGGCAGGAACATCCGTTTTGCGTAATCCTCGATCAGGGCCCCCTCGTCGCGCTTACTCATTTTGCCGGGGCCGGACGATTTCAGGATAAGGGGAATGTGGGCAAAGACCGGATAGGGGTGTCCGAAGGCTTTAAACAACTCGCAGTGTTTACTCGTATTGGACAGGTGGTCTTCGCCACGAATCACATGCGTGATCCCCATCGAGATGTCATCCACGACATTGACGAAATGAAACACGGGCTCCCCGTTGGCGCGGAAGATGACAAAATCTTTCTCCTCGGCACGCTCCACACGCCCCCGCACCGCATCCTCGATCACAATCGGCTCGGCTTTGACCTTTTCGATCTCCTTCTTCAGCCGTTCATCATAGGCTGTGTAGCGCTCGCCCTCCAATTTGAACCAGATCGCCCCATCCTTTTCATAGACACGGTCCTGCTCACGCAACTTATCCAGGTATTCCTGGTAGACAGTTCCCCGCTCACTTTGAAAATAGGGGCCAAACGCTCCGTCTTTTTCCGGGCCTTCATCCCAGTCCAGACCGAGCCAGCGCATGCCGTCGAGCAACACCTGCAGCGCTTCCTCCGTGTTGCGCTCCTTATCCGTATCTTCAATCCGCAGGACAAAGGTCCCGCCGGTATGCCGAGCATAAAGCCAGTTAAACAAAGCAGTCCGGGCACTTCCAATATGGAAAAATCCGGTTGGACTTGGCGCAAAACGTACTCTGACTTCATTCATGGTTAAAATTGTGAGATAAAAGCGAATCACCGAAGGAAAATCACGGAAAAACGCATATTCACCCCCAAAAATGACTGAAAAGCCAATATTTCGACTTAAATCCTTCTATGACAGGACCAAAGAGGCTGCCCGCCGCTCCCAATTTAAGGTCACGCCATATGGAATGCTCCAGGAGCAGCCCCTGCTCGCCCTCACGCGCCCGGCGATCTCCGTTCCGGGTGCTGAAGCGCTTCCGGAGACCCCGATTCACATCTATATCAGCGCGGGTATCCATGGAGATGAACCGGCAGGTCCCCTGGCCCTCTTGCGCCTTCTCAGCGAGAAATGGTTTTCCACCCGGATTCACTGGACCCTGCTGCCGCTCATGAATCCCCTGGGAATGGAAAAGAACACCCGGGAAAACCCCGAGGGCGTAGACCTGAACCGAGACTACAATGAGTTCGCCACCTACGAAGCAGCCCGACACCTGCAATGGATGCAGGCGAATGCCCCGGAGGCCGGCTATGCCTTTTCGCTCCATCTCCATGAGGACTGGGAGGCCGAGGGATTCTATACCTATGAACTCTGCCACCCCTCGGTCCCAAGCCTGGCCCGGCCCATCCTCTCCGCCGCCCAATCCGTCATGCCGCTGGATCCCCGGCCAATCATCGATGAGCGGGTCGCCCGGGGGGGGCTCATTGCTCCGGCCGCCATGGAGGGACTGGATTTGACCGATCCGAGCAAAGCCCCCGGCGCAGAGGCGATCTACTTCTACAATCACTTCTGTAAGCTCACCTACACATTTGAAACCCCGAGTGAAGCCTACCTGGAAGACCGGATCAGCACGCAATGTGCCGCCGCCCAGGCGGCCGTATCCGCCTTTATGGCATGAAATGGTTGTAATTTGGACCGTTTCCGGCCATTATTTGTCATAAATCATCTATGTTCATCGTATCCAGGAAGATCTTTTCTCCCCTCTACCGTTTCCTTTCCCTTGAACTCAAACTAGCCCTGATCGTCGGATTGGTGGTAGCTTTCCATACTTCCCTCGACGCCCAGGAAGAAACTAAGGAGGAATCCTCAACCCAGGCCCCGGCTGAAGCGCCCGCAGCGGATCCTACCGCCGCTCCCGAGGTGGATACCTCGGTCAGCACCTCCCTGCCGCCTACCCGCTCCAGCTCCGGCGGCGCATCAAGTTCCGGCTCCAGCATGCCGGGGGTCGTGCGGGAATCCGGTAGCTCCGGGCAGCAGATTGACCCGGTCACCGGGGAGCCGATCGAAACCCTCACGGAGATGGAAGTCAAAGAACGGGCCGAGCGGGATGTAAGCGAGTTGCTGGAAGATCCCATTATCCTGAAGCAGGGCAGAGAGCGCGACCGGGAGTTGATCGACAAATATATGGATGATGCCGACAAAATCCTGAACACCTTTACCATTCCCTTCATCGGTATGTCTCTGGCGGCTCGTGCCGCTGAAGAGCGGCGCATGGAGGAGATCCAGAGCTTTGAGGATGAGCAGAAATCCCAGCTCGAGGCCATCAAACGGATCGATAAAGACTATTACAAAGAACGGTCCGCTGAATACTACGACACCATGATTCGCATGCGGGAGGGAAATTACACGGAGCGCGACCTGCGCCAGTAATACGCTTAGCCCGTATTCCGTTTATACCCTGCGCTTGACCCTCCGGTTCGGCTACGAAGAATGCGGACACATGCATATGCGTCGTCGCCACATAACGAGAACGCTCCTCGTGCAGATTCGCGAAAGCCCAACTATCGCCGATGAGGAGTATTTCGCCTTCCTCCGTTATGGCAGGTTGGAACCCGAACAGCTGGAGCGCGTCAACCTGTTCGATAGTCCCGAACTCAGTGAATGTACCGCAGGCGACTATCAGGCTGTATTTGTCGGCGGAGCTAGCGACGCATCCGTCCTGGAACCCGTCAAATACCCCTTTGTCTTGCGGGCCCAGGCATTCATGAACGAGTGCCTCGAGGCCAACGTCCCTGTCTTCGCTTCCTGTTTCGGCTTTCAACTCGCGGTTCAGGCGCTGGGGGGCAGCATTGTCCATCAATCCGAGGGCTTTGAAATGGGGACCATCCCCATCACGCTCACTCCCGCGGCCGCGACCGATCCCCTGTTCAAAGACACCCCCGATGGATTCTACGCAGTTTCGGTTCATCGGGAAAAGGCCACCGAGCTCCCCCCCACCTGCGAACTCCTTGCCTACACCGAAGCGTGCTGCCATGCCTTCAAAGTGAAGGGAAAACCCTTTTGGGGCTTCCAGTTCCACCCGGAGGTCGACCGGGACATTCTCGTCTCACGGCTCACGTTCTACAAGGACCACTACACGGGGGACGATTCCCATCTCCAGAATGTTCTCGACCACGCAGTGGAAGTCCCCGAATCCACGGCCCTCATGACCCGTTTCGTCGACTGGCTTGATTATCGGCTCAAGGCTGTTAAGAATCCTATACCGTGAACAACATGGCTCAGCAGTGGCGTTGGTTTGGATGGGCCCTCCTTGGATTGCTCCCCTTAACCCTTCCAGCCAAATCGAAGTTCTTCCCCAATACCTGGGGGGACATTATCGTCAATACGGACATGACCCCCTTCGGACGCGAACGGACGCCGCCCAGCCTGGAGCACCCCGTCACCTACGTGGGAGACTCCCTCGGGCTTAAATTTGGATCCATTCGTGGGGACCGGATCCCGCCGGATAAAGAAGTGGTCGACTTCGTCGTGGATGTCCTCGCTCAACAGGGCTACATCGGGGTGAAGTCCCTCGATGAAAACCCGGAACTCTATATCACGCTGCAATGGGGATACCTCGAACCGCCCTACGTTAATCTCTACTGGTTCTTGGGCTACGACCCCAGCAAAGACATCGCGGCCTCCAACTTTCCCGGCGCACTTGGCCCCGAAGTCTTTCGCCGCAACCTGCGGGACCCGAAGACGGAGACCATCGTGCGCCTCGCCAAGGAGCCCATGTACGGAATCATCATCGTCGCCTTTGATTTCGAATCGGCCAGCACTCCACAACCCATTATCCTCTGGCAAACACGTATCGCGGTGCGGGCCGCGCGCAAAACCATGGCCGAGGCGCTCCCCAATATGGTGCTGGCCGCCGGCCCCAGCATCGGCCGTGAAACCACTTCCCCGGTCTTCCACGACGTCGACGACCTCCTCGAAGGCAAAGTGGAAATGGGTGACCTGGAAGAAGTCCCCGCCCAGACCCGCTTCGATCCCGAAGGCCCCCCGACACCGCTCCCCCCGAACCCGGAATAACCCCGCAGGGTATCCACTCGCGGATGGCTGGCCCACAACCCCGGACTTGCACCCGCTCCGGTAACCCCCTAGCCTGCTTAATCATAAGGAGGTTATGGTGCATTCTGGCACAAAAGGCCTTACCATTATTTATACTGCTTTGTTTCAGGAAGAAGGGTTCGGAAACTCCCGGGATCAACGGACATCCCCCCAACACCCTCCTCACTGGCGGTAGCATGTCCCAAATCCGCATCAGCTTCCACGGACTCCCGAAACCATGACACGTTACCGGACCCCCCTAGACACCAGACACTAGACACCCCACCCCACACTCTCCCAAAACCCCTTACTCCCCTCACTTCCCCAAACACACAAAGGACCGTAGCCCCTTACCGCACAAACCCGACTACGCACTTCATCTGCAAATCCGCCATCTAGATCGTCAACCACTTACCCATCCCATCCTCCCCAATCGCACCGAGGAACATACTAAATTGTTCGCGATAAAACAAAAATGAAAACTCATCTCACATCACTCCTCGTTCTAATCATCACCCTCTGCTTCCAAAGCACCTCAATCTACGCCGGTGATTTCCATCACTCAGAGAAATCGCCTACATCCCTCACTGAAATCGAGGCCTCCAAACAACTCAATACTACAGAGAGCCGAGCCCACAAATGGACCTTAAATACTCTACTCTATTCCATTGAAGTCAGACCAATTAGTATAACGTTTCCGGAAAAACGTTTTTTATTTGCTGAACTTATTCGAGTCAATCCAGATGGCCACTCAGCTAGGCTGGGCTTCAAAGAAGGGAATGAAAAGAACCAGCAGCCTGATTGGGAATCTGTAAACCAGCTCATCGATTTAGGTTACCCCAAGATGAAATACAATTGGGATGGATGAAAATATTCCTCCTAATCGGAATTCTACTAGTTTACACCGGATGCTCATCGGTGATAGGAGGCCTAACACGGGAGCAAATTGACAAAGCCTATGTCGGCGAGATTGCGATAGGGCCACCAAAGCGACTAAATGAAATAATTCAATTTCCCCTCTCCTTCTCAGGCGGGCAGTGGAGGCAAAACTCTGCCATTTGTTTCCTAAACGCCGAATCAAAGACACGGGATAAAGAAATCAGAATTAAAATATTCACCTCTCTTTGTTCGGGAGATCCCAACCCCATGGTTCTTCAAATTGATTCAGTAGAACCGGGATCGTATAGTTTGGTCTTTGAGGACCCAGATGGAAAAACCCATTACCTTCAAAAAATTGAAATCAAATAATCTGCGTGACAAGCAGGTAGAGGTAACGTCGCCTCAGCTAAGTCGTTCGATGAAAAGAAAAATGAAATTACCCATAAAGCTCCTCCTTTTCTCTTTTGGGACAATCCTTGCCCATGGAGAAGTAACGATCTCGGGACCGCTTGCTGAAATCAGAAAGCAGATCCTTGATAACGATAAGCCTCCCATAGTAAAACTATCGGGGGAATACATTGAAAAGGAGATGCCTCTTGAATACACCCTGGAGGGCTTCACCTATTCAAGGGGAAAGAAATACAATGAGGTCGTAGCGGACAGTCTCAGAAAACAAAACCTGGTGAAACAAAAGGTGGGAGACCTGAATGGAGTTACCTTTCTAGAAGGGAATGCGATTAGCCTGCCTCAAGGAGACTTGGCCTCTTCAGAGCTGAAAGAATTAGAATACCAGGTCGGTTTTCGGTTGGTATCTCAATCGCTCAAGGACCTTGAATCCGCTATGAGTCGTATGATCGACATCGAGGGAATCATAGTCTCTTCTGTAAAATCAAAATTTGTGATTACTCCTGAATTTGAAAGACAGGGAATTTCAAAAGCCATAGACAACCTGGAAAGCACGAAAAAATTTTACGAGGAACGATTTGGCATCTCTCTCAAGTTTGTGAGTTTTTATAGGCCCTACCTACAAAGCTATAATGATTCCTCTTCTGAAGAGATCCAGCTTCTAAGCCCCTTCTCGGTCTCTTCCAGACGGAAATTTGACGAGCGGAATACGAGAACTGAAATCATCAAAGGTTTTGCAGAATCCGAATATAAATTCGAAGTGATGGCTGACTACACCGTTGGAACGAAAGAAAACTAATACAACGAGCAGGTGAGCCACACAGTGAACAAAACGGATCCACAAATCGATCCCTCAATCCTCCGGAAAATATTCTTTCCATAGACTCGAAATACGCCCTCCCCAAGTGGGCTTGGCTATCCGACAATAAAAATTTAAAGCGAAAACGGATCGCACACGGTCAGCAGCTTGTTGGTTAATTCAAAGATGAAAACAATGGCCTATATGGCGACCAGCTTGGATGGCTACATCGCAGATCGCAAGGGTTCCGTCGATTGGCTCAATGCCATACCCAATCCGGATCAAGGGGATTACGGGTTTTCCGAGTTTATGCAGGAGGTGGATTCGATTCTCATGGGATCCAATACCTTTCGAGTGGTTCAATCGTTTGGGGCCTGGCCCTACGAGAAACCCGTCTTCGTGGCCAGCCGGAGTATGAGGTCAATTCCGAACGGTTTTACGGACCGCATCAGCCTGGTAGCGGGCGCGCTTGAAGCCATTTTTATAGAAATGGAAGACCAGGGCTATCAATCGGTTTATGTCGACGGCGGACAGCTGGTTCAAGGCTGCCTGGAAGCCGGCCTACTTCATGAAATTTGTATCACGCGTATCCCTATTCTGCTTGGAGATGGCATTCCGCTTTTTGCCAAGACTGAGCGTGAGATACAGCTCAAACATGAGAAAACCGAAGTCCTCGGAATTGGTTTAGTCAAAACCAGATATACCATCATACACACACCCAACCCGCAGGTGGACCCAACGTCGCCCAACCTGCCGGACTCAACCTCAGCATAGTCTGCGTTTCCGGACTTGCTATCGACGGACAAAGTATCGTTACCCGCTTATCTCCCCACGCTTCGCAAAAACCGTATGCTCATTCGAACAGCACAAGCCTCCGATTCCACGAAAATTGAAACCTTGCACCTGGCGGCTTTTCCCGAGGAGGAGCGTGAGTTAGTGGCCCGGCTGGCGGTTCGCCTCTTGGCCGAGCCCGCTTCCCCGCCTACCCTGTCCCTTGTGGCAGAGACGGAGGAGACCCTGATCGGGCATGTTGCATACAGTCCGATGACAGATCCGGCACACCCGGGCTTGTCTGCGGCTATCCTGGGCCCATTAGCGGTAGTTCCGGACCGGCAGGGACAGGGAATTGGGACTTCCCTGGTTCAGACGGGATTAGCTCAGCTCAACGAAGCCGCAACCCAGTGGGTTTTTGTCTATGGAGACCCTGCCTATTACGGACGGTTTGGTTTTGCACCGTCGGATCCCACGATCTACCGACCTCCCTACCCGCTTCAGCATCCCGATGGTTGGCAGAAACTATCCTTGCGCCCCTATTCGGAATGCAGCGCCTCCTACGACTTTACCTGTGTCCCGGCTCTCGCTGATGTCTCACTGTGGTGATGGTCATTGAATAATTTCGAGAATCACCCGGAGCTCTCCTCTAGTTGACGAATCATGCAGGCCGCACCGTGTCAATACGGTCCATAATCTCGGCGGGAGAATATTCGAGTAAGTCAGAACATAATCCGAGGAAATCCTCGGTCGGGGGAGCTTTCCAGGTTATAGGACCATCCGGAAATTTGAATTCCATCTCCAGGCAATGGAGGGCCTGCCGGGGATGCAACAGGTCGGCGGCCATTTGGCCGGACCACCCGGATTGAATAAAATCCAGATAGTGTTGGGGATTACCCCCGTAGATTTTGTCCCCTATGATGGGAGCTCCCAGCCATTCGGCATGCGCACGAATCTGATGTTTTCGACCCGTCTCCGGAAAAACGAGGGAAAGGACAACATTGTCTTTGGCTACCAGGGGAAAAAACCGGGATACAGCTCGCCGGGATGAGTTGGACTTCCTGACCGTCTGTTTCACATAGACCGGGCTCTCCAGGTCTTTGGCCAGATGCTGGTTCACCTCCAGAAGTTCGCCCATCGGTAAAGATCCCCTCTGGAGCGCAACATAGGTTTTCCGAACAATTCGGTTCTGCAAAGCCATCTGGTAGGCGCGCGCAAACCGTTTCTGCTTTCCGATGATAACGAGCCCGGAGGTTTCCCGGTCCAGTCGTGAAATCAAGTGAAGGGTCTCTAATCCCGTGTGCGCTTTGCTGGCGCCCACGAGGCTTGAATAGGGCCCATGTTTCGAAGGGTGACAGACCACCCAGCCCGGTTTGTTGATTATTAATGCATCGTCGTCTTCATACAGGATCCACTTGTGAAAATCCTCAGGATCAATCAGGGGAGCTTCCAACTCCAATAGGGGGATAAGGCCGGTTGACATCACTGGAATTGGCTCAGGCGCAAGCTCTTGATCACCTTCAATGCGACGGGAGCGACCCAGCGTTTGGGCAGTAAGCTGCCCATCCCGATAACCAGCCAGTTCACCCAGCCACATATTAAGAGGGATTTTCGTTTTCCAAGCGCCTTCAAGCTCATGGCTACTACTTGCTCGGCAGTATGCCCGCCCACCCCTTTCAGGGGAGACACTTTAAAGCCCGCCCGTTCAAAGAAAGCGGATTCCGTCGGACCGGGACAAACGGTGAGGCAAAACGCCTGACCCCCCTCCATTAATTCCTGGTTGAGCGCCAGCCCCCAATGCAAAACAAATGATTTGGTAGCGGCATAGGTACTCATGAAGGGAGCCGGCAAAAAACCTGCGATAGAGGCAATGTTCATCACTGCTCCGCCATGCTCCAGTAAAAGGGGTTTCAGTAATCCGGTCAGGTGAACCAACGCCCTGATATTTAAATCCAGCATGCCCAATTCCGTTTCCAAGTCCCCCGCCGGAAAGGCCCCATAGGCTCCATACCCGCTGTTATTGATGAGGAGGATTCGCTTTCCCTCTGAAGCTGCAATCCACTCCCGGATTTTGTAAAAATTTTGTAAAAGCAGATCCCGGTCCGTGAGGTCTACCGGAAAGTGTTGGCAACGGTGGATTCCCTCTTTAAACTCAGCAGTCGACCGCGAGAGATTAGCTATGGACTTAGGAGTTTTAGTGCTGAGTGCAGCACGGAGAAAAGCCCGGCCGATGCCGGAGGAACCTCCTGTAATGATCAGGATATCATATGGTTCTAAAATTTCTTCTGTAGTCATGGATCAAAGGACGAACAGAGCTGACTCACCGGTGAAGGGTAAACCATAAACTTTCACACCTATAAAGAAAGGAATAAGTATGAAGCAACATGATGTCATCATCTCTGGTCACCATCTTGACCTCACCGAAGCACTCAAGAACATGGTCTATCAGAAAGTAGAAAAATTGTTCGTGCACGAGGAACAGATTATACGACTTAGAGTTGAGCTCAGCTTCAATCCTAACAAAGCGCACCAGAATGAATACCAGGCGAAGGGGCATATTGTGATCAATCGGAACGATATCATTCTTTCAGCCCAATCTGACGATCTCTACAAATCTATAGATGACCTGGTCATCAAGCTGACTCGCGCTATTCGGCGGCGCTCCCGCTTGAAGAAAGTAAAAACCAAAAAAGTCCACGAGGTGGAGATTCCGGCAACCTTGCCCAAGGTGAAATCAGCCTGAATCCACCCGCTTCGGAGCACTTTACCCGGGGTCGCCTATGGGCGGCCCTTTTTTTGCTCGGATTGAACAGGCTCCAAAGTGGAATACCGGCGTTTCCCCATGCGTTGACCAACGGTCTGGGCCTCGGTTTTCAGCCGGTTTAACCAGCGTCGTGCCCAGGTGAATTCAACCGCTAACACCCCCAAACCCAGGCCGATGACCACAATTCCGGGACCGGGGGTCAACAGGAGAGCGGCTCCAATCAATAGCAGGGTTCCCCCGATCAGGCTGATCACCAACCGTCTGGCCTGCCGGTAGGCCAGGCCTCCGGCGCTCCGGAAACTTTGGGGGATCCACTTCATCTTATCTCCATACGCTTAGCCCGCCGTCCTGCAAGTTCGAGTTGTTTTTTTTGAAACCCGGATTTCGACTCGCCCGGCATCACCAGCCTTATGCTAGGGTCGGCTCTCTACGCGGATTCATCCATCTCTCGAACAAACACAACTCCTCCCACGGTGTGGATGGCCAGACGCACCGGGAAAAGCGATAACCATCTCCTGAGGAAACCCATGATGACACCCGGCAAATCCGAAAAGCCTGATGAATCCTCACTCAGTAGTCCCAGAGCCTGGCGTAATCGCTTTAGGGGTCGGTATTATAGATCTGGTGCAGATAATATGGAAGCACGGACGAGGGCTCAGTCCTTTTTGTAGAATCTCCTTAGATCGTTTAAAACCCAATCCCGGATCAATTCTTTTTCATAATAGAGCGGGTCCGACTGACTGCGGAGAGTCCGTAGATTCTGCAGGTAATAACTGTCAGTTAAGACGACCTCACCCTTTTTCAGGACAGCCCCGTCATCGCCGGTCAACACGTAGCTGAACTCAATCCGAGGGCTGTAAATGTCCTTCATGATGCGGATGGTATCTTCCGGTGGAGGGCGCCAGAACTCGTATTCGCCTGCCATATCCACCTCGGTTATGACGATGCTCAAGGTGCTATCCGGAGGAAGGTGTTTGTCGAGCAGCCGTTGTAAATGTTCAACCATCTCCTCGCTAAACTTTTGATTTACCTTAGGTCCATCCCGGCCATGCAAGGACAGGTCCTTGAAATCGCCAACTTTGTTGGGATCCAACAGCAATTCGACATATCCGTAGGCCGCTTGGGATAACCCGAGGGCCAACCCGATCAGGAGGACATTCAGGATTTTAAGCTTACACATGATATTTTCTGACAAACGATAAGAAAAAAAGGTCCAATGGAAACCCCGACCTAAAAAGGAAACCCCAAAGAGAAATGGAAGGCGCCCTCATCATCAAATGGGCGCGGATTCAGGTTGTAGCCATACTCAGCGCGGATGGGACCCAGGGGACTATTATATCGGATACCTAACCCGGCGCTGGAGAGGAATTCCGTCCCCGGATAGTCGGATACGGAAACCCCATGATACATATTATCGGAGAATAGGACAAAGGTGAGGTCGGGTAAGAGGGCGCGCTCCAGTTCGAAATTAGCAAGGGACACCACTGCCGATCCGATATAAATGCCGCGGTCATCCGTAAAGGAGGCCCGCCCCTCCTGATACCCTCGAATGGTATTCTCCCCTCCCGGAAAAAATCGCTTATTGAAGGGAACATCAGCATCCGTCCCGCCCAGTGAAAGGACAGCTCCGTGGCGAAGCCCGACATTAAACCACCAACCCTCCATAAAGGGCCAATGATAAGAATACGTAAGCTCGACCCTCTGGTAATCCGTAGACGACCCCAAGGCCTTATCGGCGACTTCCACATTGGCGCGATACCGGGCCCCGGATTTGGGTAAGATCGGGTTGTCACGAAGGTCCCGAATGGCGGTGAACTCAATACTGGCACTCCGGGTATCATCCTCGACCAGAAATTCCGTCGCGCCCCTATCGATGTCCCGCGATTCCAGGCGCTCAAGTTTATAGCTGGTTCGGAAACGGGTATCCCAGGGGCGGTGAAAGTAATCCACCCCGGACTCCAGGCTCAATTCCTGCCGGACGAAGGACACCTCCTCTCGGTTCAACCATTCAGCTTTGGTTGAAAACCGGATGGGCCAGCCCCCGAACTCAGGAATGCTGTAGAGGGCTTCTGCATTAAAACTCTTCGTGCTGTAACGGCCGAAGGTGTCAAACCGATGCCCCAATCCAAATAGATTTTTCTGTTCGAGTTCCAATCCCAGACGGAGTTGCTCATAGCTCCCCCAACCTCCTCGGATGTAGACATTCTGGCGCTCCCCCTCTTGGAAGACCAGGCGTACAGGCCGAATTTCAGCCCCGGTCTCTGAAATGAGCGGGGGATCCGGAGATTCGATGATCGCCCGATTGGTTTGAAAAATCCCTAAGCTGCTGATGTTCCGCCGAGTTTGCTCTACGTCTAATCGTGAGAGCAGCTCACCTGCTTCAAACACCTGCTGGCGCTTGATCGTCGCGGTCTGCGTGTGTTCCAGACCTTCGAAGGTAACGGGGCCCACCTGAACGAATGGACCGGGAACGACGGTAGCGGTCAGCGACAACAGCACGGTTTCATTATTAACATCGCGCTGTAATTCGTTGGCCACCACTTGCAGCGTAGCATCAGGATACCCCCGGCGGTAGAACTGATTGCGCACAACCAGACTCTTCGTCCGCTCCCATTCCGGTGAAAACGCCACCTGGTCCTGGTCGGAATTTACAAGCTCTGCCCGGAGGGAGTTTAAATCAATATTTCCGAAGTCCGAGGGGTCTGCGTTTTCACCAAAAACCAAATCCAGATCCTCCACGAGGTAGAGCGGCCCCTCCTCCACATCGATAAAGGTGATGACTTCTCCCGATGAAACGTCGATCTGGGATTCGCGTTCCCTGATCACCACCTCACGGTATCCGAGGGATTGATATTGGGTCCGAAGATTACTCATTCCCCGGCGAACCGCACGGTCAGAATAGGCTCGAAGTGATTTTGGGTCAAAAAATGTGCTGGAAGGAAAAAAGAAACTCCTCGCCTCCTTCTCGGGAACCACGTTCAGGCCTGAAAACACAACGCGTTCAAAGAAAAACCGGATGCCGCGTTCAACCTCGAAGCGCAGGGAAACAAACAACTCCTCATCCAATTCCGGAACCACAAGCTCTTCATTCCATTCCAGACGGAATTCAGCCCCACCCGGCTCCCGGAGCACTGCGACAATCCTGGGCTCCAGAAAACCCTGCTGACTCAAGCGTGACTGCAATAAGACAAATCCATCCTCAATGGTACTATCCAGGGCAAGCTGTTCATCTTCCGTAGATGAAACAAATTGACGAATAACCCGGGCAAGTCGGAGATCCTGTAACCAACCTGAACCCGACACATTGATATTCTGGTCCCATTCAGCATGAAGGGAGGAAAGCCCGATCGCCAACACCACAATACCCTGTATCCACTTCTTCATTACTTGGAACGTATTCTCCAACGAGCATCCAGGTTGTAGCGGTCGTATTGATCATATTCCCCGATAACTGAAATATCGTCCTTAATGTCGAACTCTACGTAGAAGGTTTCCCGGCCGGATTTTGAGATCTCTTCCCCGCCTCCAATATGGATACGCTCTGTGGCGGAAGAGCCGAGAAGGTCGCTGACAAAACCCTGGCTCAGATAAAGGGCCAAACGTCCGGAATTCTGGGTAAAGGAGCTGGCATTATCATTGCCCGGCAATACTCCCCCCGTGAGCAGCAGGATGGTCTCTTCATCGGTCATTGTGGGATTGGTATCGAAAGCAAACTGCGGATTACTCAAGCTTCCCCCGAGATCCAGTTGAATATCATATCCCATAGACCGACTGCGCCCCCGGGCGCTCAGCACCGGATCATAGGGGTCGGACAGGGTAAACTCAGCGTAGCCTGTTTCCATCTTGAAACGTCCGAAGGGAAAAAAGACATCGCCGGAATCCATACTGACAGTCCCGAGCAGGAATGGCGACCGGAGCGTGCCTTCCAATTTCAAATCCGTGGAGAAACTCCCCCGCAACACCGTGGTATCCGCGCGCAAGAACTCAGTTCCTGTAATTTGAAGGTCGAGCCCCCAATTCGCAAAAGGTTCCTGCGTAATGGAAAAATAGGGCGGACGCGAATCCGCTGATGCCGCCCCGGGCTGGGCCAAGTCCACCAGATTCATGAGAAATAAACTGTTTTTTAAATCCACTTTCCCTCCAAGGATAGCCGGTCGGTCTCCCTTCAATTTTCGCAGGGCAAGATCCACATCACCCCGCAGCACCAGGTCGGAGGTCCGAGTCAGGGGGAAACTCTCACCGCGAATCTCGATAGAGAACAGGGGGGATTCCCCGGGGATCACTTCCAGCCACCCATTTGCGTTCACCAGCCGCCCACTCACACTTCCCGTCAAATTATCAAAGCTGTAGCGGTAATCATCAAAGTCCAGTTGGCCGGTAATATCATTAAACGTCAGCCCATTTCCGATCTGACGCAGGGAAAAACCGGCAACCGCCAGATTTCCCTGGAAGCCGTCCTCCGGGTTGTAGTGGATACGGCCGGAAACTGAGCCGGTATCCCGAATGAATCCCGGAAGGAAGGCGGAAATCGTCGCCACATCGACTTCGGGCAACACCAACGAGGCGCTCCCAGTCCTGAGCGTATCCAGAGAGAACTCCTGCACGATTTGACGAATATCTCCGGTCGACAGGGGCCACTGTGCCTTGCCCTGGATCTGCTGGCCCCCAAATCCGAGCGTAAGCTCTTCAATGGATATTCTGTCCGGACCCGCTTCTCCCCTCAAACGCCCCATGGACACGTCCAGGCTACGTTCCTTTTCAGGATCCACATAAGTTAGCGCTTCAAAACCCACCAGGAACGATCCCAGGGGGCTTTGAGGCGTTCCTTTAAGGTGCAGTTCAAGGCGCGGATCCTCGACCGTGAGTGTATGGGATTCCCGGGTTAGGTTTAATGTCCTTTCAGCAGCAACGAGCTGTCCATCGATTTGCATGGGTTGATCCCAGAGAATCTCGTAGCGAATACCTTCCTCAGGAGCCAGGGCAAGGGTAACAGGAAACTCCCCGGCAAATTCTAAACGTGACCCCTTGCTCCCCTGAGCCACCATCTGCTCAATGGTGACTCGATCAGCTCCCAATTCAGCGAATGCATTCCATGTGATAACCCTCCCATTCACCATCTCGTAGCTACCCTGGCCTTCCAATCTCAGTTCCCGAATCGCTGATCCATCCAGGGGTAAGTTTCCTCGCGCAGATAGGGTCTCCATCCTGAGCTCGGGAAGATCTTGATTCATCCACGGTCGCAGGAAGTCCGTTCCCAGACCATTTATCTGAAGCTGGAGAGGGATTTGGCTTGGATCCACAGCCAGCCCCGCAGGCTCAAGCACTAATCCGCTACCTTCCCCGCCCTGGTCGCGAACCAGGGATAAGCGCCCCCAATTTGTGCGCATCAATTCCTCTGCCCCAACCCTCCATTCGAATTGTCCCTGAAATGGTTCTTCCAGAAATAAGTCACCCTGATCTCCTGATCGGATATCCAGGGTATTGAGGTTCAATCCGGCCTTTCCCTCACCCCATTGGGCTTTTCCAGCCAGTTGTGCGCTGACCTCATCTCCCGCTACCAGCAAATTCACGATGTCGATATCTCCCGGACGAAGGGCCAATTCGTACTCGGCATTCAGGGGGACCAGGGGACCCAGCTGGATGCCCTCAGGCGCACCGCTTAAGGTCAGCTCATAAGCCGCACCCGACCCCCTGAGGTCTCCACTCCCATTCAAAGAATCGAATGGCAGTTTTCCCTCCACCAGAGGCTGAAGCGACAATGCGTGGATTTTATATGAAAAGCGGGAACGATATTGGACCGCGTCCTTGAATTCCAGGGCCAACGAAGCGTCTACCACGGAAGGGTCCGCAGAAAAATGGATCTTGTGGAAATCGAAGCGCTTTAAATTCCCTGATCCCTCCAGATCGATGCGCACAGGAAGCTCCACAGGACTCCCGGTCCACTCCAGTCCGCCGATCACCCGATAATCCGGTGTGCCCCGCCGGAAACTCTCCATGGAGACCTGTAGCCCACCGGAAACCGTCCCGCTCAAACCGGTTGACCTGAGCAAGGCATGATCCAGGTTCGCCCAGCCACTGAACTGCAAATCATTACGCAGGGTCAGGGTATCCACCCGAAACTCGACCGGCTCGGCCAAGGATGCTTCGGCAAAAGGGAATTGGATTTCGAGGCTATCCACCTGCGCCTGACTTCGATTTCCCGAGGCTTCGGTCTCAATGCGCCAATGGAAAGTCTCCGCTCCTGGGTTTGGGGTATCCGTATGAATTGCCAGACGCCACGACTCACGATCCTGCGAAAAATAGAATTCCAAACCAGCTAATGGGAGTTCAGTTGGAATCAGACGGAGTAAGGCCAGGTCAGGCTTGACCCACGAGACCTCAAATTGATCCGGCATGACACCCGACTCGGGGAAACGGCCCATGAGAGCAGTGTCGCCGGCCAGCAGGGACCCACTTAATGAAAATGCTAAAACGCCCTCCTCATTTTTCAGGCTTCCTCCCATGGAGGTCTCCCAGTCCACCGATTCCAGCTCAATCCGGACTTTCCCCTGCTCTGGAGTCAGGACAAACTTGAAGTCCCGTTCCGCCTCGAGGGCCCAGCCCCTAGCATATAACCCGGTGTGATCCCAGTCCAGATTGTCGACATGGATCCAGGTGGAGTCGCCGCGCCTCAAGGTAACCATGGACACACCGCCACGGGGCAACCATCTCCCAGCCGTAGATAGGATGGACCATACCTGTTCATACAGTTCATTGAGCTGGATGGGAGTGGTTTCCTTCCCCGTGTCCGGTTCCTGCTTTGTCCAGCGCGCATCCACCCCTTCTATTTTCAAAGATACTCCTTTCCCCGGACCCAGTATCCGGTCGATAAGTAACCCTAGAGGCATACGGACCTGGATACGGTCGACCGAAACTTCATGGGGCTTATCCAGGCGCAAGTCCTCAATGATTAAGTAACGGAGTCCCTCTGTGCGGATCGCGGCAAATTCTCCCTCATGGCTTTTGACCTGATCCGCCACGACGGTTTTGACCAAGAGGGGGTAAGCGAACAAGAAACCCATGATCAACAACAGGATAACACCTCCTGCTATTAAGTATCTTTTTTTCATTCAGTTAGCGTGTTCGGACAGAGTTTAAACCGACAAGTTCACAGGGAAAGCCCATGCATTTCCAGCAGGAAAATCCCTCATATTTTTGAGCAATCTTGAAAGGATTACAAAAATCCTTCATTTTGAAGGTTTGGAACTAAACACCGGTCGTCATGTTTTCATAAGATAGCCAAACGACTACACACTGCATGCTATGATCTCAAATCTGGGAAGAAATTTTCTTTTGGCGGTTCGCGACCTCGGAAGCGTGGCGACCTTTGGTATGTCTTCTCTTGCCATCAGTGTGACCCGGGATTTCTCAATCCACAAGGTTTCTGACCAGATTTACCAGATCGGGGTAAAATGTGTTCCCTTGATCGCCTTGGTCGGCTTCTTCACCGGAATGGTCCTCGGCCTGCAAGGGTATTATACCCTGGTCAGATTTGGTTCTGAGGGGCTCCTGGGTTCCGCGATAGCCCTATCCCTGGTGAGGGAGCTCGGGCCGGTCCTGACCGCTATCCTGGTTGTGGGGCAGGCCGGCTCCTCCATGGCGGCGGAAATCGGGGTGCAGCGAAACTCTGAGCAAATAGATGCTCTGGAAACCATGGATATCGACCCGAAAGGCTTTCTGGTGGGGCCCCGGATCCTGGCCGCCCTGATCAGTTTCCCCATCCTCACCACAATATTTGATATCCTCGGTATTTATGGTGGCTATTTTACCGGGGTCATCGTCATGAATGGAGACGGCGGCACATTTTGGAATGGGGTTCAGGTTTCCTTACTCTGGGGCGACATCTGGGGCGGCTACGTAAAAGCCTTTTTCTTTGGGGGACTCACCACGCTGATCTGCTGCTTTGAAGGGTTTTTCACCCACTTGAAATCTTCAGCTTTTGGCGCCCGAGGTGTCAGCCAAAGCGCAACCAATGCGGTCGTCATATCCTCGATTACCATCCTGGTATCCGACTATCTCATCACTTCCTTTCTTCTCTAATGCCTCTCCCCACTAAAGAGTTCCCTATTGAGCTCAAAGGGCTCATCAAAACCTTTGGAGAACAGGAGGTGCTTCGCGGGGTCGACCTGATGGTGGAACCAGGCAAGGTCACCACGATTATAGGAAAAAGCGGCACCGGAAAAAGCGTTTTACTGAAGTGCTTATCCGGGTTGATGCATCCTGACCAGGGAGAGGTCATCTATCGGGGCACCAACCTGACAGACCCACACAACCGCGACTACTTAAAAGACTTCCACAAGGGCCTGAGCTATATGTTTCAGCACAATGCCCTCTTTGATTCGCTCACGGTGCTTCAGAATATTGCCCTGCCCCTGTCGGAAAAAACCAGGCTTCCCCGCACCACCATTCAACAGCGGGTAGAAGAAATGGTCGACCGCCTCGATCTGGAGCAGAGCATTCTCACCAAGTATCCCTCTCAAATCTCCGGGGGGATGCAGAAACGTGTAGCCTTGGCCAGGGCCCTCATCACGGAACCCCATATCGTTTTATTTGACGAGCCCACCACGGGCCTGGATCCGGTACGAAAAAACACGGTCTATGAAATGATGAAGCGATACCAGGAACGCTTCGGCTTCACCCTCCTGATGGTGAGCCACGATATTCCCGACGTACTCTGTATCAGCGACTTCATCGCAATCCTTGATCGTGGAAAAGTCCGGTTTTACGGGACTCCCGAATCCCTCAAATTGACTCAGCCTCCTTTTCCGCCAGATGCCAACGGGGAGACATTTGGATTAACCAACCCCTTTAAAACGAAGATCTTAGCCTACTTGACCTGATTGTGGATTTATCATGGAAAACCCTAAAGTAGAATTTATCGCAGGCCTGTTTGTCCTGATCGGACTCCTGCTCGTCGGCTTTCTCGCCTTCCGTATTGGCGACGTGCATCTATTTGCCGGGAATGAGTTAACCTTGCACGCCAGGTTCTCCGATGTCGGAGGGTTGACCGAAGGAAGCAAAGTTCGCCTGGCGGGCGTTTCGGTGGGGACCGTGGGAAGGATCAATCTCGACCCGGATACCTATTATGCGCTGGTAGAGCTCCGGCTTCAACCTGGTTTGGTTCTGGACGATGATACCATTGCCTCCATCAAAACCAATGGGCTCATTGGTGATAAATATATCGGCCTCAGTCCGGGAGGGTCCGGCATCCCCCTGGAGAATGGAGACACCATCATCGACACGGAATCAGCCGTTGATTTTGAAGGCCTTGTTAGTAAAATTGCTTTTGGCAACGTCGAGGAGTAATCCCCTTTCTCTGAAACCGATGAAATTCCCTATCTATCTCCTGCTGCCCCTGACCATCCTCGGGGCCGGGTTGTCGGCCCAAACCGATCCTCAAACCAAACTATCTGCCACGGTGAATGAGGTCATCGAAGTGCTCTACGACACCGGGTTGGCCAAAGCAGACCGATCCTCTAGATTGCAGACCGCGATCGAAGACGATTTTTCGTTTGCTGTGATTGCCCGGCGTGCCCTGGGACGTAACTGGAATCTGCTGGATGCCGGGCAACAGACCCGCTTTGTCGATCTCTTTACGGATCTCTTAATCCAGACTTACAGTTCAGGATTCGCCGCCGATTCCCGTCCTACTATTCAATGGGTGAGTCAAAAGGAATTGAAAAAGAACTACCTGGAAATTAAATCCCTCGTCACTCTGGCTGGAAATACTTTCCCCATCGACTATCGCTTAGTTCAACTGCAGGAAGGTTGGCAGGTCTACGATGTTCTCGTAGAAAATGTCAGCCTGGTAGGAAATTACCGCAAACAGTTCAGCAGCATCCTGCAAAAAGGAGATGCAGAAGATCTTTTGGACCAACTCGAGAAAAAAGTAGCGGAATCCTAGCATGTTAATGGACACTTTTTAGAATACAGACGGTCTGGAATATTAGGTCCGCTCAAACCTTATATCTAGAAATGACTACGGCTCACCATTTCAGTCTGGCCACCGCCCTGGCCACACTGGCACTTACCTTGTCTGCCTGTACCACGACAGACCCGGATCCCTTTGTCGCCGCAAATCACACCATGCGCCTCTCTCTGATCTCCGTCGAAGAGGCGGAGGGAGATACCGGGGAGATCGACTATGTTGTCGATGCCAACCAGGAGCTGGTCACCCTGGACGACAGTTTTTTCGAAGAGGAATTCGACGATGACGTAGCACTTGTGGAAATCAGTGACCCGATCGAACCCTTTAACCGGGCCATGTTTGCTTTTAATGATTGGACCTATCGCAGAATTCTACGACCGGTCTCCCGGGGATACGCGCAAATCATGCCAAATCCGATGGAGGAAGGGATTGATAACTTCTTCAGCAACCTGCTCTTTCCCTCTCGGTTGGTGAACCACACGCTCCAGGCAGATTTTGTCCGGGCCGGCCGGGAAACTCAGCGATTTATTTATGATTCAACAGCCGGGTTGCTCGGCTTCATGAAGCCCTCTGCTGATTTCCCCGAGCTTCAGGGAACGGGAACTGACACCGGGGTAACGCTAGCGGTCTGGGGACTCGACCACGGTTTCTATGTGGTTTGGCCAATTCTAGGCCCCTCATCTCTCCGGGATTCCGTTGGACGCGTTGGGGATGGGTTCCTCAACCCTACGTTTTATATGCAAAGCAACGAAGCCAAAATTGGCCTCAATCTGGTTTCCTTCCTGAATTCATCCGACGAATTGCTCGAGGGGTATTTTGTGCTCAAGGACGCCTCCCTCGACCCTTACATCGGTATGCGTGACGCCTATGCCCAGCGACGCGAACAGGGCGAGGTTTCCAAGCGGGATCAAACCTTGTTCCGGGTCTTCTTCTGATCCGGCTACGCTCATAGCGCTCAGCATTTGTATTATCTTCTGGGCAAGCTTGCGCTCTATATGATACAGGCTTATTAATTGTATCGTTTATGGATTCGCCCTCCAGCCCATTTAACTCGACTCATCTCATGACCATGGTCGGGCATGACACGGAAATGGCTTTGCAGGTGATACAGACATTCATTGATCAATCCGATCGGCTTTGTGATGAAATTGACACCATGGTTCGGGCCCACCAGCTTCGTCCATTATGCCAAGTTGTGCATAAACTCTCCGGTAGTGCGCGAACCCTTGGAGCGGAGCCCCTGGGTCAACTCTGCAAATCCATAGAGATTCAGCTGGACGGCCTGGATACATGGTCAAAATCAGCTTCTCATTGGGTATCCCCCATCCGGGGCCATTACGTGGAACTGAGGGAGGTGCTCGTTCAATTCATGGAACAAACCCGAACCGGATCATAGTGCCAGGCACTGAGTGCTCAAAAGTAGCACTCTGTTGGCTCGGTTTCGTATCGAGACTTTCCAGGATGATTCCTTCAATTCTGGATAATCGATACCCTCACCTTGAACACTGACAAGGTTTGCAAATTCAGGGAAGGAAGCTACCCGGTTCCTGGCCCAATCCGGCACTCGGTAAATGGATTCGCCTGGAAATAGGCAGCATCCGTATTGCTGATTTTATCACTTCCAGCCCGTTGCAGATCAATTATCCACACTGAGTGCCCGATCAATGGTATATAATAAAAGGTTGCGATGGGCCCTGGTCTGGAGCGAAACAGAATCATCCGCCGATTTTATATGATCCGCGAGACGTTGAAGTTGATACAGGGCTGCCGCCGTAGCTTGAGGATTGGCTGTAGCCTCACGGAATATCGTGACCAGGCGGTCGATATACTTCAGCTGTAGATTTTGCCGGAAGGTATTTACTTCAGTTTGTATGTCGGCCTCAAAAACCACTTTTGTTAAGTCATCCAGGTAAATCGCAATCGGGTATTCATTTCCATAAAGACTGGAATTGGTCATTCGTTTGAGCATCGTTGGATGCAGGATCTGGTCCAGAATCCGGCCTTGAAAGCTGAGAACCCGCTCATGAACCTTAGGGTCAAGGGTATATTCCCAATGCCGCCACCCTCGCCGCTCCTCCAACAGATAGGGGTAGGTTTCCTTCCCCATCACCCAGGCATTCGGGGCAAAGAGATAGTTGGAAAGTAATGCCAAGGCATGCTGTTGATCCTTGAGAGGGACAGGTCGGAGGGGAAGGTCTGCGTCTTGCTGTCCGGCCACGGATCCATCTACATAGACTCCACCAATCTGTTTGGATACTACATCTAATTCCCATCTGAATCTGGCCGTCAGGGTAAGGAAAGCTGTCAACAGGTCATTATAGCTGTCGCCCTCGACCACCATTTTTTCCATGAGCTCCCCCATGGCATTTTCGATCAGGAGCATCCGGTCCTCCGCGTATCGCAGGGGATCCGTGGACATATCAAAAATCATGGCTTCCGGATCGATACCCTTCCCTGCCCACCGCATATCATCGGCATCATTGGCATAATCCAAGCCCGGCTCATTGGAACGATTGAGAATCGCCTGCAGGCGTGCCTCTTCCGCCTCCGGATCGTCAAGGGCCTCGGAGTACCCATATTGGATTACCCAATGATCATAGGGTCCGGGCCGGGTAGAAGAAAAATCACCATGTTTCCGCCCCAGTGGCGCAAGATTGACCGGATCATACTCCATTACCGTCGAAACCGTGACGCCCCGGGTGATACCGGGGTCTACCAGATCTTCGGGGCTATGCAACCGACTCGCTTTGAAGTTGTGGGCCATGCCGAGCGTGTGCCCTACCTCATGCATAATCAGGCTGAATAGCGTTTCATGCGACAGCCGTGTCAACTCCTGGTCATCCGCACCGGAGGCATGGAGGATAGACTTCGATGCCATAAGGTCCTGAACCTTATAGTGACTGTATGAGCATTCATAAGGATCTTCAGGGAAGATTAGATCCATCCCTTGCTCCTCGGTATCGACAAACATACGCTGGGTCAGCAGATGGCCCCGTAACCCGGTAAATTCTAACATGATATCCGCTCCGAGCATTTGGCCCGTGCGCGGATCACTGAAACTGGGGCCATATCCTCCATAGCTCAGCTCAGGCGAAGACACCCATCGTAACACGTTATACCGAATATCTTCGGCATCCCATTCCGCATCATCTGGCTGGATATTTACCGCAATGGCATTAGTGAAACCAGCCGATTCAAAGGCTTCATTCCAAGCCAGTACGGCGTCTCGGACGGTCTCCCGAAATTCAACCGGGGTAGTATTCTCAATCCAGAATGTAATCGGTTCTACGGGGTCTGACAAGGCGGCCCTCGGATTCTTTTTTACCAGATGCCAACGCCGGATCACATCTTTATATGGGGCATAACTCACTTCGGTTAAATCCGTCCTCAGGATTAGAAAGTAACCCATGCGCGGATCGGCCCTTCGCATCTGGTAATCATTCTCGGGAGCTTCGAGCAGGTGGTGAGTATGGCTGATCGTGAGATAGCGGGGATCCGTCACTTCCGCCCCTCCATAATTGGTAGGAGCGGGGTTCTCATAAACGTAATCTACATCCAGCCGGATGTTTTCCGGAAAAGCCTTAATCTGGGCAAGTCGGGTTTTATCTTTACTGAGTTTGCCCACCTTGAAGGGGTTTTTGTCCTTACTCTCAGGATCCCGGGGAAAATTTATCAAAGCAAATGCTTCAGACAAAAAGAGATCATCCGCCTCAATGAGTATGGTTCCCGCCTCTTCATCCTCTGCCACAATTTTTGCAGTTCCAATAACCGGAGTGTTGATGTTGGACTGCGCAGACCGAGCCAACGGGCTTTCCGGGTCATAAACATAATGGGTATTAATCCGCTTAAAATCCAATCGATCGAAGTGGCGATCTATACGAAAGATATAACTTGACCGGTAGGTCCCTTTTCGGTGGCCGGTGCGAGGCGTGCTGTTGCGCGCCATAGAAAAATAGATGAAATCCCGATCCAGTTGATCCTCTCGAATCAGCATCTGGATACGACCATCTTCGGGATCTTGAAAGAAAGTGAAGAGGCCCTCCATTTCGGTGTGATCCTCAGTCAATTCAGCAATGGTCTTTTTATCCTCCTCCTCTTTGTCTTCATCAACCGTACTTTCCTCTAACCCTGATCGGGCCCCATTCTCGTCCTCCGGTGCCATATCGCTGGAAGCTGTTTCCTCAACTGAAGCCGGAGAGCATCCAATGGTGGCCAATACAAGCCCAATACTCACAATAAAAGATATGATCAGAACCGTTACTTTTTGCATTAAGATCAACCTGTCATAAATCGTAACTTTTTCCAACCAGTTTAACATTCCCTTCACCCCGGGCTGATTTTAAAATCCCGAATACATATTGAATAATTTTAAGCACCCAGATCCACATAGTTACTCACTCTCTCCTCACAGACCATAGAATCGCTTAATCCATCTTATTCAGCACAACCCTCCAAACGTGCAGCGTAACCTCATCCCCGTTTGCTAAAAAAAGAAAGGCCGTGGGTTTCCTCGGCCTTAGAAGGCTTACTCACATTTGGCTTAAGCCAGAAGTGGATGTTTAACCAATCCTCACAGATCTACAAGGTAAAGAATCTTCACAGATCGGCTCAATTTATTACATTAATAAAAATAATAATTTTCTCGTTTTTCATAAGTTTATCTACACACTGATGGGCTGACTGATTTGACCTTAACCACGGAAAATTCATGCAATCTCCAAAGAAAATTATTGGGATGGTGTTGGCTGTACTGGGCCTGCTGATCCCTATTTTGATTGATATAAACGGGCTGACCTATGCCGGAGAAATCGCCTTAGGCATCTTCTTCATGGCTGCTATTCTCTGGATTTCGGAAGCGGTCCCCATTTGGTCGACCTCGCTCCTGGTTATTTTCCTGCAGGTCCTGTTACTCTCCAATAAGAGCCTGCTCCTGAATGAGGGAAACCTGGAGGGATTTGCTCCACCGCCCTACCAGACATTTTACAATTCGATGGCCAGTACCATCATCATCCTATTCCTGGGTGGTTTTTATTTGGCGGCGGCGGCCGTAAAATACGGCTTGGATAAGAATTTGACCCGGATGATGCTGAAACTCTTCGGGACCAGGTCCTCGAACGTAGTGCTGGGTTTGCTCATTAGTACGGCAACCCTGTCTGCCTTCATGAGTAATACGGCTACTGCGGCCATGATGATCACGGTCGTTCTCCCCATCATTGCCAATCTGAAAGCAGACGACCCCCTGCGAATCGGTGTAGCCATGGCCATTCCATGCGGTGCGAATATCGGCGGCATTGCCACCCCAATCGGCACCCCCCCGAACGCGGTTGTATTGGGCGCCCTGGCAGAACAGGGAGTTACCATATCCTTCGCCCAGTGGATGATGATCGCCGTTCCAATCGTGGTCGTCGTCCTTTTCATTACCTGGCGCGCGCTTCTGATTATCTTTCCTCCTCAAAGTAAACAGCTGGATTTATCCATCGAATCCGGGTGGAATACCTCGCCCCTGGCCATCGCCACCTATATCATCTTTGGCCTGACAGTCCTGCTCTGGGTGACAGACAAGATCCATGGAATCTCGTCCAGTATTGTTGCCTTCCTTCCGATTGCCTCGATGTCCCTCCTCGGCATTATCACTAAAGGAGATTTAAAAACCTTCAGCTGGGATGTGCTCTGGCTCATGGCTGGTGGACTATCGCTCGGAATCTCCATGCGTTACGGGCCCGCTGAATGGCTGATTGGTCTGGTCGATTGGACGATGTTCGGCCCAGTCATCGTCGTCTGTCTGCTCGGGTTTATTGGCTACATCTTGAGCAACCTGATTTCCAACACGGTGGCCGCCACCATCCTGGTCCCGATCGCCATAACCATGGGCATGTCGGGAGCCGTAGGGCAAACCTTCAACTGGATCCTGGCCAGCATCGTCGTCGGCATGATGGTCAGCTTCTCCATGCTGCTGCCCATTTCCACCCCGCCGAACGCGATCGCCATGAGCACGGGGATGATCGAGACAAAACACATGACCCGGATTGGAGTTGTGGTTGGCGTTGTTGGATACCTGCTCTCCATCCTTTTCGGGCTTTTTGTCTGGAAGCATTTTATCCCACCCCTCCCGGTTGCCGGCTAACCCCTTAAGTAGAAAGCTTACCCATGAACAAGATTTATATTCTGTCTGTCGAAGATGAAGTCGAAGTCCAGGACGCAATCATACGCGACCTGGCCGATTTCGAAGAAGTCTTCCCCATTGAGACCGCTGCTTCCGCCCAGGAGGCTCGAGACCTTATAGCCTCTATTGAAAAAAAGGGCGACTACATCGGAGTCATCTTTTGTGATCATATCATGACTGGCCAGAACGGCGTGGATCTCCTCGTCGAACTCCACCGCAAGGATTACACCCGGGAAACGCGCAAAGTCCTCGTGACTGCCCACGCGGGCCTGGAAGACACAGTAGAAGCCGTAAACAAGGCTGAATTAGGGCATTACATCTCCAAGCCGTGGAAAAAAGATGACATCCAAAAGGTGGCTCGAACCCAGCTCAGCGAATATATTCTGGCGAAGAAAATCCCGCCATTGCCCTACATGAAATACCTGGACCCAATTATTATGGGCGAGGCCATTCGCGAAGGACTTATTGGAGACCGGTAAGCACCGGCACAATCGATTTTTCCCAAGCAACCGATTAGGAGATCCCAATCGGTTGCTTTTTTGGTCTGTTCCCTGAACCATTTTACAATCAAATGGGTCGGAAGGTTGTCGAGCACTGCCTCCATCGGGTAGAAATATGCAACACTCTATCTTTTGCGTATGATTCAGGAAGCTCCCCCAAACCGCTATATTGACTCCATGCCCCTCCTTGAAACGGGCGACTTCAAGGCCCTCTGGAAACGGGTCCATGAAGAAGGTTATCTCTTTTTCCGCCAACTCCTGCCCAAGGAGCCGATTTTTGAGGTTCGTCAGAAAATCCTTGAAGTGGTCGACCACTATGGATGGCTCAAGGCCAATGATGAGGGCCTCGACAACCTGGCTGATGTCGAGACGGTCAACCAGATGAATCTGGAGGACATGAAATATGGTGTCGGAGTCACGGACGAGGCCTATGAAACTATCCAGAAGATTGAGGCCTTCCACCGCCTTCCGCACCACCCTAATATTCTAAATCTCTACCGGGGGCTCTTTGATGATGAAGTCTTGCCCCATGCCCGGCACATTGCCCGTGTGGTGACCCCACACCAGAGCATTCCACCCACCCCTCAACACCAGGACTACCCCCTCATCCAGGGAAGCAAAAATTTCTGGACATGCTGGTTCCCCCTCGGGGATTGCCCACGCGAAATGGGCTCGCTCACCGTCTTGAGAAAATCCCAGCATAGCGGATATATCCCTGTCAGCCGGGTTCAAGGAGCCGGCGAAATCGCCGCCCAGCTCTGTCCCGGAGAAGACACCTGGATTGAAGGGGATTTCGAGGCCGGAGATGTCCTTACCTTTCCCTGTTTCACCGTCCACAAGGCGCTGAAATCCCAATACCCGGAGCGCATTCGCCTCTCCTTAGACCTGAGGTATCAACCCTTGAGCGAAGAAGTGGAACGGCGGTCCATTGAGCCCCACGCATACCAAATCGGCTGGTCGGATATCTACAAAGACTGGAGTGACGACCGCTACCAATATTATTGGGAGAAACTCCCCCTGAAAATGGGCGATTGGGATGATACCCTGGTCCAACCCTCGCGGCGGATCTGCTAAAAGCCTTTCCTTGGAGAGCTCTACCCCTGCACCAGGGTCTGTTGTTGTTCCCCCAGGTGATCAATCCCCAGGCGAACGACATCGCCCTCTTTTAAATACCGCGGCGGGTTCAACCCGAGGCCAACGCCCGGAGGGGTTCCCGTGGAAATCACATCTCCGGGCTCCAGAGTCATGAACTGGCTCAAGTAGGATAGGATATGGGGGATGTTGAAGATGAGTTCCCGGGTGTTGCCATCCTGCAAGCGTTCACCGTTCACCTCCAGCCAGAGATTCAGGTCATTGACATCCGGAATTTCATCCGGAGTGACCAAATAGGGCCCACACGGAGCAAAAGTATCTGCCGATTTCCCTTTCACCCACTGTCCCCCGCGTTCGAGTTGCCAGGCGCGCTCGGAGTAATCGTTCATGACCATGTATCCGGCGATACCGGCTTCGGCCTCAGCTTCCGACACACGGGAAAGGGATTTACCCACGACCACGGCAAGCTCCACTTCCCAATCCGTTTTTTCGGAGCCCGGGGGAATGACACAGTCATCATTCGGGCCACAGTAGGATGTGGTGGCCTTGAAAAAAAGGACCGGCTCGGCGGGCGGCTCCATTCCGGACTCCCTCGCATGGTCGGCATAGTTCAGCCCGATGCAGATGATTTTGCCGGGTCGTTCTATAGGCGCCCCTATTCGAACATCGGGGGGAATCTCAGGTGCCTGGTCACCCGCTTGCTCCACCCACTGTTCGAGTGTATGGAAGCCGTCCTGGCTGAAAAAATCACCGTTGTAGGTAGAGCACGCCGGACTGGCGTCTACCATCTTTCCATTCTTTAAAAGAACACCGGGCTTTTCTTGCCCGGCGGGGCCATATCGGAATAGTTTCATATGTTATCGTAGGGGTTGAGGAGTTGTTAAAGGTCTAGAGTTCAAGCCACTCATGGGCAACCAGAGCTTGCAACGCAGAATCGAGAGCCGGCAGATACGGGTGCCAGGCTTTCTCCCACTCGAGGGAGACCGGTATCGATACCGTTTCCCCTTCTAGGCGTTCGATCAGAGGACCAAGTGGAAATTCACCCTCTCCCGGCAGAACATAGGTGTGGGGATGGTTCGCCGAGGGCTCACTGATACTGTCCTTCACATGGATATGGACGATGTGGCGCTTGAAAGCCTCCCAGGTCTGGACCGGATCTTCTCCGGAATGCTTCCAGGTATGGTGGGAGTCCCACAACAAGGCGGGCGCCACAGGCACCGATTCGAAAAGTTGCGCGATAGTTTGCGGATAGCAGAGACAGTCATGGGTTTCGATCATGATATCCACGGACCACCCCTGCTCCGCGCGGAGGCACTGCCACCAGTTCAATGAACTTCGTAGGTCATTTAAAGTTTCCACGTCCAATGTGCTGGAGATGCCTCCCCCATCAAAAACCCGGAGCCATCGGACACCGAGGGCCTCGGCCCATGGGATAAATTGCAGAAAGGCTTCCCGGTCCCCGGGAGATGCTCCGACCAGCTTCAAGCTGGTATCCAGGCTGACCACCCTCTGGTCGAATCGCCTTAATTCATCGGCGACCCCTTGAGGATCGCCATAACGCGCTTCCAGAACGGCGATTGGATCCATGCTGCCTTCCAGAGCTCGAATTTCTATGCTTTTCATTTCATAGCGTGCGGCCAGTCGAAGCGCCGCCTTCAAGCTTGCATCCGGGCATCCCAAGGTGCTGAAAGTCCATGCGAGTTTGTGTGACATCGGGTATAGGGGTTAAGGCAATCAGGGTTCGGGGCTAGCGTGCGTTTCGATCAAAATCCAGCCAGTCTCCATGGGCCAGGTGCCAGGCCTTGCACCATTCATGGTGCTGGGTCATTGCTTTTGCGCTGTCTGGATCCATGGACAGGTTGTTCATCTCAAAGGGATCTTTCTCCAAGTCATAGAATTCCGGAATATCCTCCGGATCAAAAACATACTTGTAGCGTTGCGTAACAACCCCACGCCTGAAGTAGCCGTAGCCAATCTGTCCGGAGAATTGAAAATACTGGGGTTCATCCGGAAGTGTGGCTTCCCCGCTCAATAAGGGAACTAGAGACCGGCCGTCCATGGCATCAGGCACCTCGAGGCCAGCCAGATCCAGCAGTGTGGGAGCGACATCCAGATGACTGCACAGCCCCCCGTGGCTACCGGAATGCCCTCCGGGCAGCCGTGCGATCATGGGAACGTGCACCGTCTGCTCATAGAGCTCATTGATGCCAAACATCCGGTGACTGCCCAAGTGGTGCCCATGATCGCTGGTAAAGAGCACCAGCGTGTTGTCGTCCAGTCCCAGAGCTTCCAGCTTATCCAGGACGCGCCCAAAGCAATCGTCGGCCACACCGAGTAGGGCCAGGTGCGCCGCCCAGGCATTCCGCATATCCAGTTCGGAGGCAGAGCGGGCGAGCTGGCGAGCGACGGAACGGTCACGGTTTGCCGGTTCCCCCTCGGCGGGCTGCCCGAGATACGGGGGCAGTTCCAGGGTTTCTGGCGTATACCAGGAATTGAAGGGCTCCGGGACGACTAACGGCGGGTGTGGAGATGGAATGGAGAAAAACGCGGCAAAGGGCTGGTTGCTTTTAATGGCTGACTCCAGCCAGGTTTCCATTTGATCCGTAAAGTAGTAATCCCGAAATGATGCTTTGGAGCCCTCCCAGGTGCCGGTTGCAGGATGCGAGTAGCGGCTGGGATTGACCCGATCCGGGAGGACTTCCTCCACATCCTTATAGTAATAATCCAGAAAGGCCGCCTCCCGCCCTTCCCATCCCGGATGCGCCGGTAGCCCCTCAGCCTGTAACCAGGCTTCGTAATCTTCTTTGTCCAGCCAGGTCGAGTGCGGGTGCTGGTCTCTTCCCGTCGGCCGGACCCGGATATCATTTTTCCCGATGTAGCCCACATGGTAACCCGCTTGTTCCAGATAGACCGTGGCCAGGCTCTGCTCCCGGGCTTCCTTCCCGCTGAAGTCATTGATGGGGATCCCCCTCGTGGGATAGTGCCCGGTAGCCATGGCCGTTCTGGCCGGAATGCAGAGGGGGGAGGTGGTGTAGGCACGTGTAAAGACCATGGCATCCCTGGAAAACTGGTTGAGCCGAGGCATCACTTCTCGACCGCCCTGAACCATGTCGAGGCTGTCGAAGCGCTGGTGATCGGTGATCACGACTAGAATATTCGGTCTCGAGTTCATGGTAATCGGGATGAGAATGGCGTTGAGGATGTCACGGATCGGCGCCCAATTCTATTCATAACAAAACCGGCGCCCCCGATAAACGAGCCCACCAGGATGATGCCCCATCGCCCATCCAGTGTCCATGGGTTATCCACCATGAGGAGTAGCAGAATACCGCCTCCAATCACCATGAGGAAGGTTCCGATTATGGTCATCTGGAGCTCGTCATTGGCCTCACCCACTTCGTTCTTGAAATCAATGGGCCTGTGCATCGTTTTGAAAAAGGATGCTGCCTGCTCTTTGTAAGTCGCCGAAGTCTTCGCCCAAAACAGGGTCGATAGCAGGAAGGTACTTACACTGACCGCCCCATTAACAAACACGATCGTTTGAAACTTCCAGGGCTCAGCCAGGATAGGCAGAGCATCCGCCAGCCACGGAACATTGCCGGCCATGGCCGCCATGCTGGAGGGGATGGCCGTCACACCGATACTGAAAAGGGCCGCCCAGCCGGGAACTTTGCGGATGAGCAACCCCATGAGCATGGGGACCGCCATCGGCATCCCGAGGATCGCTCCAACCTGAAGCATGAAATCAAAGACTCCTGCCCCTTCCTGCATCGAGAGGTACAAGGCGATGATGATAATACTCATTCCGAGAAGCAGGGTCCAGGCCTGCCCCAGGCGCATCAGCTTTTTTCCTTCAAGGGCGGGTTTCCCCAGGATCCGGCAGACCTGAGGATAAATGTTCAGGGTAAAGATGGCGGCGTTCCGATTCAGCCCGGTATCGAGATTGGACATCGTAGCGGCAAACATGGCGACCACCATGAGTGCCGCCATCCCGGCGGGTAACACCTCCATCGCAGCGACCGCATAAGCCGATTCTGCCGGGTTGGACAAGTTCATCGCCAGCACCTGTTGGTCGTAGAGGAGCCGAGCCGTGATCGGAGGAATAAACCAGAACAGCAGACCAACGGTCGACAGCGTGCAATCCAGGATTGCTGCCTTGCGCGCTTCCCGGCCATCTTTCACCGCAAAATAGCGAACCGCCGTGATCAGCGACATTTGGTTCGGAATGTTCTTCACCAGGATGGCGATAGCCCAGGCTATCGTAAAATCCGATACCCGGTCCTGAAATTCCACCGTATTGAACATCCGAAAATCCTGCGATAAGCCTGCGGCCTGTATCCCCTGAAACAGCGCCCCTAAGCCCCCAATCTCGCGTAAACACAGGAAGCAGACAAACAGGGTGATCGGCACCAGGATCAGCCCCTGGACAAAGTCGGTCCCCATCACCGCCCAGCTCCCCCCAAAGAAGGAATACGTCAGCACGATGAGGCCTATCCCCACGATAACCCACTGAATATCCAGCCCGAACACCGCTGAGCTGAAAATGGCCAGGCCATAGAGCTGGATAGACGATATCAGCAAGTTATTCAGGATTCCGAAATAGCTGTAGAACTGCTCGGTGGATCCCCCGAACCGGCGACGTAAGACTTCCGGCGCGGTCACGGCCCGTATCTGGCGAAATTTGTCCGCGAAAAAGAGGGCGGTCATCAAAGCCGTGAGCGGAGCTATCATGTAGATCACCATCACACTCCAGCCTGCGGTGAAGGCTACGCCCGCCGCTCCCGTAAAGGTCCATGCCGTATAGTTGGCAACAAAGGCACTGGTTCCCACCAGCCACCAGGTTCCCTTACATCCATTCCGGAAATAATCATCCACATTGCGATTTAACCGCCGGAAAACGAAAGCCAGCCCAATCAAAACACCAAAGTACAAGACCACCACGAGGGCCTCAATGGGGAGAGTGGACGACATACTCAGGTCGTTATTACCGACCATAAGCCGAATGCGGAGGGTGCTTTCAGTTTACGGAAAGATGAATACCTGGTCTCAAACCAATGGATGAGTAATGAGTGTATCCGCCATCCGTCTATCCCATTTCGGGCCCAGCCGATGCGAAATGCCGGGACAGGACCTCCATCTTCGGCAGGGGCCGAGGACCTTTAATCAGGCGCCGGAACCCGCGTTCCCGGATGAACCCATAGCCTTCGAGCCAGCCGGTCCAATTCTTCTGATGAGCAAACGCGTCGATAAGGAACGGACCTGGGAGGGAAGCCATTGCCACCTGCAATAGCTCACGCGCGATGGTCACATCCTCAGCAATCAGGGGCCCAAGATGAGTTGCGAGTGACCCGGGCCGCCCAAATATTATACCACGCGGGGTCTGGTCCGAACCAACGGCTTTCCAGGCTAATCCGGGTCCTTGCTGCTGCAGGTAAGCCAAGAGGGCCTCGCGCAACCAACCGGATCTATCCTGACAAAGCGTAGATAAGGCCCCGATTTCAGCCGCTTGGATTGGCTCCAGAATATAACCCGCATCCAACACCTGCTCTTGCGTGAGGCCTGCTTGCAGGACGTAACGCGACAGCAGGATGTCCCCGGAAAACCCAAGGTGGCCATACACCGCTTCGCCTGCCGGAGTGGCATCCAGGCAGGGGGATGCGCCCCTGGATTCCAACCAGGCAATGGCTTCGCTCATCAACGAGGTGGCCAATCCTCGTCGGCGATAGTCCGGATCGGTTAAAACCATGCTGATCCATCCGGAGTGTCCACTCCATTGGGAGGCGATTGCACTGGCCACCAATCGCCCGTCAGTCCGGTAATATCCCCATCCACTGCCACTCCTGATTAAATATCGCCAATCGTCGACGGTCTGGTTCCAACCCGCCAGGCAGGACAGGCGGAGGCCCTGTTCCGCATCGGCGGGGATAATAGGCTGAAGGGTTAACACACCCATGCCTGTTTATGGCATGGCTTTAAGCTAGCCGCGCAATTCTTTTCGATTTACCATAAAATCGTCGGAAACAGGGTTTAGCTGGCAAGGTGTCATACACTCCCAACTCTAATTTAAAAACCTCATGAAAATTTCAAATATCAAACTCTACACCATTAAGACCGGGGATACCGGCGCCCGCGGGGCAGCCATGGGTGAATCCCAGTACTGGGGCGGGGGTTGGCAGGCCCAGACCCTGATCGCCAACCCCATGTCCGTTTATCCGGAATACGCCCGTGTCCGCTCCCTGTGGATGGGGCCCGGACAAGATCCCTTCGCCATTGAAATCGAAACCGATGACGGGGCCTCCGGCTTTGCCGTGAACTACGGGGGCGGTGAGTTTGCCTGTTCCATTATCGAAAAGCATTTTAAACGGTTCCTCATCGGGCAGGACCCGTTTGATATAGAAAAATTCTGGGACCAGATGAACCGCTCCACCATGCCTTACGGGTTGGGCGGCACCGTTCAGATGGCCATCGCCGGGGTCGATCTCGCCCTCTTTGATCTGGTGGCCAAAGTCCTCAATGTGCCGGTTTATAAAATGCTGGGTGGTCAGACGAAAGCCAACATTCCCTGCTATGCCACGATCCATCCGGACTTTGCCGATTCCTGGAAGGACCGCGGCTTCCTCGGTGTCAAAATTGCCGCGCCCTGGGGCGTGGAAAGCGGTCGCGATGGGATCCGCAACATGGAAAAACTCCTCATCAAGCTTCGGGAAGACCTTGGGGATGATATGGAAATCATGGTCGACTGCTATTTAGCCTGGGATATCGAGTTTACCCACCGCGTAGCCGAACGGGTCCGTGACCTCGATATCAAGTGGTTCGAGGATCCGCTCCAGAATGGGTGGGCGACCGACGCCAACCAACGCCTCCGGGAACGCATTGCCCCCATTCAGCTGGCCACCGGCAACCTGGAGTATCACTACAAAGCCTTTCATGACATCATTCGCAGTGAGGCGACTGATATTATTCAGCCGGAAATCCAGTGGGCGGGTGGATTGACCGCCACCCGGCGCATCGCGGCCATGGCCAAGCCCTACGACATGCCGGTCATTCCCCATGGAGCGTCGGTCTACAATTACCACTTTGTCATGTCCAATACCAACTCCCCCTACGCGGAGTACCTGACCGTTGGCGAGGGACGGGACATCCAGCCCATCTTCGATACCATTATTGGCGAACCGCTCCCGGAAAATGGCCGCATCACCCTGGACCCGGACAAACCCGGTTTCGGCGTGGAACTGAACCGAGAGAAGCTGGAGCTGTTTCCAAGTGGATAATCAGCATGTATTTAAATTTTAAATACAAATTATATAGGCATAAGTCCAAATACCCATGGAAGGTTAAATCATAGCCTTAGGTGAAGGCGGACCTGTCACGCCTTAGCCTATCAAAACCTTGCGACGGTCCTGATAAGTCTAAAGGTTAAGAGTGAATGAAAGGTCAGATCATAGCCCTGGGCGGAGGCGGATTCCTCATGGAGCCGAATAACCCGCTCCTGGATGATTACATCCTGCAGCAGACGGAAGCGGAAGATCCGAAAATCTGTTTTTTCCCCCATGCGACCTCAGACCCGAATCGATCTGTCGTGGAATTTTTCAAGGCTTTTTCCCCAAAGCGATGCCGCCCGCAGTTCCTCTCCCTCTTCGCTCCCCACACCGCTGATATTGAATCCTTCATTCTTGAACAGGATATCATTTATGTGGGCGGCGGAAATACGAGGAGCATGCTCGCCCTCTGGCGCGAGTGGGACCTTCCCCGTATCCTGACCCGGGCCTGCGCGCAGGGAACCATCCTATCCGGGGTTAGTGCGGGAGCCAACTGCTGGTTTCAGCAGTGCACCACCGACTCCATCCCCGGGCGCTTATCCGTGCTTCCCGGTCTCGGCTACCTCCAGGGCAGCTTTACGCCGCATTATGATGGCGAGGCCGAACGCCGCCCCGCCCTTCACCGTATGTTAACTGCAGGGGAAATCTCGGGTGGATACGCCTGCGATGATGGCGCCGCCCTCCACCTTGTAGACGGGGAACTGAACACCGTTGTCATATCGCGCCCCGCAGCCAAGGCCTACCAACTCCAACGGGATGGGGACCAGCTCGTGGAAACCCGCCTGCCGTCTCAATTTCTCGGAGCAACCTGATCATCCCTGAAACAGGTTGACGCAACCCTCTGCCAGAGCGACAGATGAACTCAGCTCAATCCCCGTTTTCCAAATTGCCCCTCCAACGAATTCGAGCTGAGCTTCCCGAATAAACCTGCACGACGCGCACCTGCTATTCTGTTCCTTAATGAAATATGAAAAGCGTTAAAGAATCTGAATGAGGAGCTCTCACTAAAAATGTTATCCGCACCTCCACTTAGCGGTCGGCGAAATAAAAAATGAAACGGTACACAGCATTTCTTCGAGGCATCAACTTGGGCAAGCGGCGTATCGCGATGGCGAAACTCGTGGAGATATTCGAAGGCCTCGGACATCAGGATGTGGCCTCCTTCATTGCGAGCGGAAACATTATTTTTAGCAGCCGAAAACGTAAGATATCGTCGATCGAAACGACGGCGAGCAAAGCACTGAATGATACTCTCGGGTATGAGGTAGAGGTTTTCGTTCGGACTGCCGAAGATCTCATTAAGATCGGAGACTCAAAGCGGTTTGAAGATCAGGAATCGAACGGGGCCACGCTGCACGTCGGCTTCATGCGACATGCTCTGGATAGCGGGACAAAGGCTGCATTCGAGGCGGTAAAGACCGCTGAAGACACCTTCTATGTGGTGGGCCGGGAGTTCTATTGGGTATGTTACACCAAGATGTCTCAATCGAAGGTTTGGGAGCTACCGGAAGCGAGAAACCTTGATCTTCCGAGTTGCACACTCCGGAACATTTCCACGATCAGAAAGCTGGTCGCGAAATTCCTTAAAACTAAACCTTAAATTAGGCGGCCGCCCAGCCTGTCTGTCGAAGCTTCGACCTAGTCAATCAAAATTTAAAAATGGAAAAGATAATCCCGTTAATCAGCTCAGGCACAAAGGGCCCGCTTGGGGTGATGCACCTTCCAAGGCTTTGGTTGAAAGCCTTACTCGGGGCAACTGGAAGGCTGCCGGAAGGATATAAGGACATCCGTCCTGGATTTGATTACATGGTCCTGGAGGGGCTAGGTATTGATCCTGACACTGCTCGCGATTTCATTTTCAGTCATCGGCCAACCTACCTGACTTTCGAGCAATGGATTATCGACCAACCCGGAGTAGATGTATCCGAGGAGAATATATCCAGAATTAATGATATGGTTGAAAGCCGGAAGAAAAGACCAGAGTCGCGCAGCAGAATGCTCTTGGAGAATGACCTTTCTGAGGACTCCGAAATTGATGATTCGATTATGCTGAACAACTTAGATGACTGGAAGGAGATCCATCATCAGTTATCAGAATAATTCGATCCGGGCGCCGCTATGTTTTGAGCGAAGCGGGCGTGCGACAGATAAGAACCGCTTCAGGGTATAAAGAGCACCTTGATCGCTTGCTTCTTTTGCAGCAGGGAAACCCCTTCCAGATAATCGGACATGGGTAAGGTTTGGGAAATCAAAGGGGACAGATCCAACTGCCCCGCTTCTACATGGGCCAGGGCAGCTTCGGCCGCTTCCCGGGTCTGGGGTCCATAGCCGAGGAGGTGCAGGGCATCACACCAGTGTTTAAACCCGAACCGCACTTCCTCCCTCAAAACCCCGAACAGAGCCACGAGGTCGCGGGTTCGGTCCATGAGAAATTCCACGGCCGGGCTCAACCCGGTGCAATCGATGGACAGATCCATGGCCTCGGACGAAAACCGGTCATGGGGGAAGCAATCCGCTTCCAGGGGATCGAGCGCACGATCGGCCCCCAGCTGGATCGCCAGTTCACGCCGCTGCTCCACGGGGTCAAACACGACGACTTCCCGGGCTTTATTTGCTTTGGCCAACTGTAGAGCGACCAAACCGCCGGGACCCAGCCCACTCACCCCAAAGCGCTTATCCTCAATCGGAAAAATCCGAAGGATCTGGTCAAAGGAGCTCTGCACACACATGGCCAACTCTAATGATGCCAGTTTTGCCGCTTCCAGATGATCCGGCACCTGGATCAAATTGCTTTCATGCGCCTGAACATATTCAGCAAAACACCCCTCATGCTCCAAGCCCTGGTCTCTCCACAAGGCCACCCGATCCCCTTCGCCAAAAGCGGTCACGCCCGGCCCAAGTGCAGCGACCCGGCCTACCCCTTCATGGCCGGGTTTTCCCACGGGCTGCGGCCAGCGCATCATCATTCCGGGCACGATGGATTCCCCCGCCATAAAGTGAAGTTCCCAGTGCGGGCAGGTCGCCGCCGCCTCCACTTGGAGGAGGACTTCTCCTTCCTTTAATTTTGGAACAGGAGCGTCCACCCATTCGGGTTTTCCGGGAGCCAGGTATTGAAGGGCTTTCATGACAGGGTTCAGGAGGGGCTCACCAGTCCAGGATAACCCCCAGGACTGGCTCTCGTTTGGTCCGGATAAGATCCCAGGCCTCTGCTGCGGCTTCTACCGGAAAGCGATGGGTGATCAGGGGCAGGGTTTGCAGGACCCCTTTGCAAATGAGCTCCATCGTAGCCTGGAGCCGATCCGGAGTCGCTCCCGATACCAGGTCAATCGAGATCTCCCGATAGCGGGGAGGTTGCAGGTTAAAGGCATCGTCTGCTCCATAAAATCCCGCCGAAACCAGATGCCCATAACGACGCATCCGCTGTTGGAGTGCATCCATCACCTGAAGCGACCCCACCGTATCTACCCCCACTTCGATCCCCGTGGGATATCGGCCCCTGATGATGTCGATCCATCCACCCCCATCATCGACCAGTGTCTCTCCCTGGGTAAAGCGCGCCAATCGATCTGCGTGTCGACCAACGAGCACGACCTCCGCTCCGCGGTAAGCCAGCATCTGGGCAGCCCAATGCCCCACCAATCCATCGCCTACGACTATAGCAGGATCCCCCGGCTTTACCGTGGGGCGCCAACCACAGTTATACCCGACCTGGGTCAGCACCAGACCCGCATAAGCCAACGGGTCTTCGGTCCCTGCCGGCAGCGGGATGACGTCGCCCCGCCCGCTCACAGTTGGGCTGATATGTCCCGCCCGGGGTTCTGCCATCTCCTTAATACGACCAACGGAGGCAAACACCCAATCGCCTGGATTCAGGCCGTGTACCTGTTCACCAACCCAGTTCACTCTCCCTACCTTCTGATAGCCTGAAGCGATCGGAAAAGGTTCGGGATCTCCGGGAAGGATCGGAGTGTCCCCATCAATGCGCTCCCCACGGAGATAAGAGCCCTCGGTCCCATTACTAATCCAGGAGTGTTGGGTGTCGACCACGACATCGCCCGGGCCCGGATCCGGACAGGCTACCTCAACAAATTCAACTTGGTTAGCTCGGGGAAAAACGACCGCTTTTGCTTTCATCGGTACGCCTCACCGCGACTCCATTCCAATGGCCTCCGGTAAGGTGGAGACCGAGTCACTCACCCACTTCGCCTTGAAGTCGGTGTAACCCGACACGTCTTCCTCACGCGCCGAAACAGCCCAGGGGGCTCCGACTTCCAGAAATGACTTTCGCTCGGTAAAGGACTTGAGGGCGAAATACTCAAGGTCTTCCACCGAGACAAAGATGTCTTCATTTTCATCAAGTAGAGACAATTGATACTTTGAATCCGGCTCACAAATGGGAGCCACATCCTGGATCGCATTGATCCATTTCACTGTCCCCTTAGCCATTTCCGCGGTGCAGATCCGGGCCGGTTTCCCGACGATAAACTCGGCCACCGCCTTGAACATCACCGACCGTAAATTCAACAGATCTTGGGTCTCCAGATACTCCGTTTTCCCATCGACAGTGATCATTGTCTTGTTTTGGAAGCGCCAACGTACGACTCCCTTGCTTCCGGTAATCCGAATCTCCGGTTCGATGCTGTTGCGCGAACTATGGCTCAAAATTACGGCAGCTTTCAGGCCGGTATCAAATTGGGCCTCGGTGCGGACTGTGTCGTAGCTTTCTATAGGCTTAAACCGGTACAGCTCCGCGGATACCTTGTGCAGATCCGCACTTTTACCGAGTTCAGGGCCACACCAAAAGAGGATGAGATTAATGATATGAGAAAGCGCGTTGTGGATCGGTGAATCCAGGATCCAAGAGTATCCGTCGTGTAACTTACCGGCCCAGTTATTCCGTTGGTAGTAGCTCTGCGGCCGTGGCCAGAGGCCGATGCAATCCACTTGCTCCACCTCGCCTATGGTCCCGTTTAAAATACATTCTTTAATATTCCAGACATCCTCCTGATACAGATATTGAAAACCCACACAGACCGGGTGCTTATACTTCTCTTCCGCTTGTTGGATGATCCGGACATCCTGCAAGGTGGGCGCGAGTGGTTTTTCCACCAGGACCGGCAAGCCCACCTTCAAGCAGTCCACTGTCATTTGGGTATGCCAGCCTATTCCGGTTGGAATGCATACCCAATCCATTTTTTCTGCAGCCAGCATTTGCTCATAAGCCGGATAAACAGGAATCCCCTGTTGCTTAAAAAACGCCATCTGTTCCGGGGCTTCATCAGGGTTGATCACCGTTGCCCCAGCCCATTCCGCTATTCCCATGTCGACCAACTCATTCAGATTGGTGTAGTGGGCTAGACCATACCCGGTCACACCAATGAGCCCGAAACGGAGCGGGAGTTTTCTGCGGGCGTGAAAGGTAGGGTCTAACGTAAGTGCCATGCCAAGTAGAGGGATAGGGTATCGCGGTATGACCAGAAAAAGTCTAGGATAAGTTTGTATAATGAGAGATAGTATTACCTCAACTCATGCTATGTTATGCAGCCTGCTCCCGGCTTTGTCATGTGAAAGCTATGTGTCCTGTAAAATGCTGGTGAATGGGCACTTCCATCTCGATTTTTACAGTAAATCGATCTCCAAACTCTACACCCAACAAGCACCAGTTTCCATTCCGCCTTCATGAATGAAGGAAAGGGCTGGCTTGAGTAAAGAGGGAGCGGAAGACCTCTGGTTTTTGGTTTCGGGCAAAGTCAAAGGAAATGCCCGGTCGACCTGGGGCTCTGTAGAAATTGGACCATATTTTACCGAAAACCGGTACGGTCATTGGGTTTCAACGCCTTACCTTCACCCTCTCTAATGTGGAATTAGCTATCATCAGCGATGAAATATCCCTCGATTTCAGGGAAGCCATGGAAGAGGGGAAACAACTCGGGTTTCGCAAATATGAACTGCGCTGCCTCGACGATTATGAGCACCGGGTTCCCTATTTTAAGCCGGGGCGCAAAGAAGACCTGTTGGCAGCAGTGGGGTCCGGGGAAATGGAAATCACGGCAGTGACCCCAGGTCTTTTCAAAGGGGGGCTTCAAGACGTAGAAACCGTCAAGCGAGAGCTTTTGGAAGCCCTTCCGGACACCTGCGAGATTTCCAGGGAATTGGGAGCCGATATCATCATTGTCTTCAGTTTTAAACGGGAAGACGAATCCGATGAACCCGAAGCATTGGCCCTTCTGATGGAAGCAGCCAAAACGGTGGAATCCTTTGGTCTCAAAATGGCGATTGAAAACGAGCCGGGGATGTTCTGCGATACCGGCGTGACCACCGCCAGAATTCTGGATAAGATCAATCAGCCTCATGTGGGTATCAATTGGGATCCTGGCAACTCCTGCTCAGCAGGAGAAATTGCCTACCCGGTCGGCTATGAAGCCGTCCGCTCCCGGATGATAAATTGCCATATCAAAGACACCATCCCACTGCCGCCCGAGAAGTGGGAAAACCGCCTTGTGGGTGATGGGGGTGTCAACTGGCTGGGGCAGCTTCACGCCTTGATTCGGGACGGAGATTTGTCTCACCTGACTTTAGAAACCCATGTCTTTCCCTTGCTCCAGGCTACTCGCGAAGATGTCCGGCGTCTCCGGCTCCTGATGGATTGGATCCCTGCGTTTTTCCCCGATGAAGATCCTCTGGCCTAAGTCTTTGTTTTTCGTTCTCATCGGATTTACAGGTCTCGGGGCGGAGTCCTCCTGGAAGGAAGCAACTGTTGAGGCCAATATTGGTAACATCTGGGCCTCTCGTCTGAAAAGTGCCGACCTGAATGGGGATCAACTCCCTGACCTTTTCATTCGAGAAGACGGCCAGAAACTCTCCAGGCCTCGCGTGTTTCTCAATGCGACCCCCGCCGGCAGCACCCCAAAATTCAAAGCAATTCCCAACCATCACCTGCCCCCTTTGGCCGCAGGGGATGTCCTCGTGTTTACTGATATCGATAATGATGGAATCAAGGATGCCCTGCTTGCCCGCTATCTGGACTTCTACCAGGACGACTATGAGCCCCCTGCGAGCCCGCCCTACCGGACTGCCTGGCAACGCGGAAACGGAGACGGGACCTTTTCGAAAGAAGCCCATATCATTCATACGGCCACCATGGCCACGACGCGGGCCATCGCCATTAACGATGTGAACGAGGATGGCTATCCGGACCTGTTCCTTGGTAACTGGTATGAGCGGTATTTTTCGGGTTACGAGGCCTTCGAGAATGACCTGCTCCTCCAGGTTCCTGGTGCGGCAGAAACCCCCACCTACGTCCGTTGGGATCTTCCCGATCAAACCCGTCCCACCGATTATCGTACCGACCTGGGAGGCCGGCCCACCTACGGAACGGTCATTGGCCGCTTGGATTCCGGGCTGCCCTACCTCTTGGAGTTGAACTATGGACGCCGTTGGAACCGCCTCTACCAGATGTCTCATCGAGACCCCCTCCGAGACATTCCCTGGCGGGAAGACCGAGAAGCGCCTCCTCCCCTGTATCCGAAAGATCCAGCCGCTCTTCCCGCTCACCTGGTACGCATGCTCAAGGGGCATGACATTGCTCCTGAGTCCGGCCTGGATGGTGATACCATCCGCCATGGTCGCCATCCCAAGTGGCCGGACTACCTGGCAACCGACCGTCCCCGGTCCACGCGCCCGGATGAACCTCCCTTTCGGGCCAATGGAAACACCTTCGACGCCGCCATCGGAGACCTCGACAATGACGGGGATTTCGACCTCCTCCTGACCACCATCATTCATGCCTGGGCAGGCGAATCTTCAGACCGGTCCAGGCTGCTCTACAACCAACTCCAGGAGACGGGGAACCTGGGATTCATCACATTCAGCGATCGCCACATTGATCGGATCCCCGATCTGCCACCCCCTGGGGAACCGTTGGACTATGTCCATACCCGCTACAACCAGGGAGATATCTATGGGGAGTTTGCCGATCTCAATCACGACGGACTTCTCGATGTCATCCTCTGCTCTTCGGATTACCCGGATCCACCTCCACACGACGAGCGCCTGCGCATCTACTTCCAGCAATGGGATAACCGATTCCTCGATGTAACCCACAAGCTGGGCATCGACCACGTGGGGGCAGGCATGCCCACGGTGGCTGATATGGACGGGGACGGGGACCTCGATATCCTCGTGGGCCAGAGCTTTAACCGCCTGAGTCGAGAACAGCGTCGAGCCGCTGCAATGACCAGTGGCGCCCTGGATAAGGCGAGTCCGGAAGATGCCCGACCGGAACCGAGAGCCCGGCTTTTCCTGAATCAATCGGCTCCCCCCAACAGCTCGATCCAACTTACCCTTTCCGGCCTGAACTCACCTGGGGTAACCGTCGACGCCTACGGAACCGTGGTCAAACTGACGGCGGACCTGGACGGAGATCCGGCTAGCCCAGACATCGTCCAACAGCGCCAGGTCATGGGACCTGGCGGCCATGCGGGCAAGCAGCACCCCACCACCCTGCACTTCGGGTTGGGAAAAGCGAGTGCCGCATCCCAATTAGTCATCGACTGGCCGGGCGACTCCTTTCCTGATACGGTGATCCGTGAAGTTAAACCCGGACACTACCGGATCGAGGCCCATACCCCCGATCTCCAACCCATCCGGAATTAAGCAGCCTTGTGGTTAATAGAAAGGTGCGGCATGGAGCGAGGGCCTCAAATCTTGACCCGAAGTGCAGTGCCTTCACCCGGATTTTCGGTAAGCAGGTATCCGGAGTCTACCTTGACCGAATAGCGACCCATATGCGTATCAATCCGGTAGCCGTCCTCCATCACATGCCAGGGGGTACCCCGGTCATGTAGCGTGGTCAGGGCAAATAAACTGAGCAGGCGGCATTGATCCCCCCGAGTGGTCATATTCACAAAAGGTTCATGGCGTTGTTCCAGGAGGTTGCCATCCCTGTCCTTATCGTAGGGGGCTCGATACTCCTGACGACCCAGATTGAATTCAAGCACCTGCCTATCCAACGCGACCACCCTGGCCGATAATCCGGCAGTTTCATTAGTTACGAAAAAGGATCCGTCTTCCCGAAGGACCGGTACGAAGCGGGTATGCCAACGCAGGCTGATATCGTCCGGTTTCACCAAGGTGGCCTCGTCCAGAACCACGCACAGGCCTGGAAACAGGTGAATGACCGTCCGCCGGACTTCCCTGGCACCGTCATACGCGTTCCGCAGGTCAATCTGCCAATACCCTCCCCGCTTATCGTCGAACTCAGTATCCAGATAGCGCCCGCCAAAAGAATCCCAATCCACAGCTCCCTTCACCCCCCGATCCTGTGGAGGATGGCGCTGTTCACGACCTCCAAACATGAGGACATTATGTCCTCGAGTGGAAGCGTTATAATATTCATATCGTGCATCGTCGAAAAAGTCGGGCGGATAGCTGGAGGGTGAACCGGGGTCGAGAATGAGGCGCTGAGCGAATCCATCGATACAGACCTGACCGACATCGTTGTGGCCATGGTTGTGGTCGCGCTTGATTTTGCCATAAACAGCCATGGCGCAGACCTCGTGGTCCCAACTGGTCCGGCTGGTAACTTGCGCCCCATTGCCTCGAAAGGCTTTGCCCAGGGGATATGCGCCCGTGGCCGGTCGGGTGGACAAATCTCCATCCAGTGAAAGCAGGATGTAGGGATTAGCGCTCGCCTTGAGATGATATTGCACAAAATCCTGCAAGATCGGGTCCTGTGTGGCCGAAGCAATAGCCGCCATGTACTCCACTTGTGGAGGCGCATCGGCATGACCATCTCCAAAGGCGGCAAATCGCCCCGGGGGCAGGGTCATATACAAGGTCCAGGCTGCTGTCTGCGGGAAGGGCCGTTCGGCCAGGGGGTTCTCTCCCCCCGCCCGATGGTAGTAATAGGCATAGAAATAATTGACCGGAATCCGGGTCGCGTTGGCGTAAGCGATAGATTCGTTAAACTCCCCCTCCTCTCCATAAATCGATAGATATTCGATCATCTTCCGGTGAGAGATCTCCACCAGGCGGGACGCATCCGGATGGTCATCGGCCAAAGCCATTCCGGCCACGCCCAGGCCGCCGATAATGACCGAATACCAATTGTTCATATCGTGCCACCACCAGGGATCCTGATCCATGCTGATCAGGAAAGGCTGCACCCCGCGACGGTCCAAGCCTTCCACAATCCATGCCTTTTCTTTTGTATCCATAAATGGATACAACCAATCATAGGCCAGGCCACAGTCCTGCGCCAACATCCCCGTCCGCAGATCGACCGGATGCCCAAACCGGGTATGGGCCTGATCAATCCAGTCCGGCCAGACCGCTTCATCAAACAGGGCCGCCATCTGCTCCAGGGCGGTGGCTTTATGCCGCTCATCCTCGGTAATCAGCATAGCCAGCGCGTGCCTGAGGATTCGCTGTCCGGCCGCGCGGCAAATGGTGTAGTCTGGGTTATTGTTGTGGGCCGCAGCCATATACCTGCCGGGGAATACAGAACGGCAATCCAGGGGAGACGCGCCGAATTCTGCGGAGCACTCTGCCTGGAGTTGTTTCCAGATCTTGCGGTGCATGCCTGTCTCAATCGACTGCCGGAGGGCGTCCACCGTTCGCAGGGTCCCCCTTACATTCCGCCGGATAAAGAGGTGGGGTCGCGTCTCGACAACCGGCCCTGCTCCAGCCCTGAGCACATGGGGCAGGACCAGTCCGCCCAATCCGATACGCTGAAGGGCTTCTCTCCGGGTCAAGGCCCGCGACCAGGACGGATCAGGCAAGCCCATACTCTTTCTGTTTAGCTCGAATAAAGGTGGCTCCCTCACGCAGCAGCGTATCCCCGTCAGGGGCAAGCTGTCGCCATACCCAGGTGTTCATATTATCTGTCGTGTCGACAAAGCTCTCCAGGGCGGCGTATCCGTCGTAATCCAGTTCAGCCAGGGCTCGAAAAATTCCATCCCAATCAACCTGCCCTGTTCCCGGAATCCCGCGATCATTCTCGCAGAGATGATAATGGATTAAGTGATCCCCGGCCTGCTTGGTCGCCGCATAAAAGTCCTTTTCTTCGATGTTCATGTGATAGGTGTCGAGGTGCACTTTCACATTATCGTGATCGATCATCGCCTTCAACCTAAGCGCCTGTTCGCAGGTATTTACCAGAAAGGTCTCATAACGGTTGACCGGCTCCAGGCCAATCTTCACCCCAAGGTCGGCTCCCAGCTCTGCGGCCGCGCGCAACCGCTCGGCGGACCATTCGTAATACTGCTCGGTCGGCCGATTCGGAAGCGTCCGGATATGCTGGGAGTAGATAACGCCGGAAAAGCTCTCGCCTCCGATAGCTGCGGTGGCCCGCACACAGGCTTCCAGATAGTCCTGACCCTTTTGACGAATAGCCGGGTCCGCACTCGTGATATCCGTATCGCCCAGCAGCACCGTCGAGGTGACCGCCGGAATACCCACCGCGTCCAGCCGTGCTTTGACCGCCTCCGCATCAAAGGTGTCAAGGACCATGAGGGGGATTTCGATAAAGTCGAGACCAAGCTCTTTTACCCGATCGATCAAGTCCAGGGTGTCATTGCTCCACTGGGAGCACCAGGCGTAGGCGTGTATTCCAAGTTTCATCTCAGGGGCGGATATCGTTTACATTGAATTCGTTCTCATCACGGGGGATCACCCGGTCGATCCGCTCGACGTGGTCAAAATCCAGGACACGCTCCATGTCACCATGCCGGAGCGTGAGCTTGCGTGAACCAGGTGCCGCTTCCATAAAGGGACTCTCAAAGAGCGGCCAGGCTGCGTAGTCCACCTGCTTTCCATTCACCATCGGGATTCCGTCATATTCGAAAAAAACCTCATTGCCCCGCAGCGTCTTCATCCAGACCCGAGGTTGAGCATCCATCGAAATCTCCAGGGGCAGGGCTCGCATGGCCTGCCTGAAGGCATCCCAGCTTTTAAATTCAGCGGCTGAGGCCGCTTGAATGATCGTGCCGTTTTTCGCATGGGGGCTGTAAAGCCGCTTCCCGCCATTTTCCAGGGGGCGCCATTCGTAGGCAGCCATAGGGAAATAAGCCAGATAGGTGTTACCCCCCTGCGCAAAAATCCAACCGGAGTCATCTTCCTCCAAGCGGGTCAAATCCTTAGAGAAAAACCCGTGGATGTGTTTATGATTGGCTTCCTCACTCATGTGGTAGAGGGCAACAATGGTATCGAGGTCCTGGAAAACCTGCTCATAATCCGAACCACCGAGGAAGGTATCCTCTGCCATGTAGGTGGGCTTGCCCTGATTCGTTACGGCCGGTGGCATGAAATCCGGATACTCCGAAAAATACATCTGCATTTCCTTGGTCGACCAATACGGATTGATGGAAAACATGGTGTTATGCACTCCGCGGGGATCGTCCACCGCCCAGGTTACATCCCAGGAATGCTGCTGGATGGGTTGAAGCAGCCCCCCCTGGTCCGAACCGACTGCGTAATCTTCCGTCACATAGGTGGTTTTATATACGCGCTTGAATCGTTCTTCAGTAAAACGCCACCGTTCCCGGGTTCGTTTTAACTCCCGGCTCAAGTATGGCTGGGAACGATCAGTGGCTATTTTATAGAGGACTTCCGGCAGGTGATAATATTCGGCCGCGACCGCCGTAAAGATTCCCCAACTGGGGGGTGGCTCCGGGGTATTTCCAAAATAGAGCCAGGCAAAGAAAGTAGACAGGCCATACCAGGTTTCCAGCACCTGACGATCGTCAGTCCGGGCATGGGCTCCAACATACAGGCCATTCAAAGAATCAATGGCAAAGTCACTCAAGATCCAGTCGACCATCATCTCGCCTCGCAAACGCATTTCAGGATCTTCTGCCCAGGCCGCGAGGTGGAGCATTGGAATGAGGTACTCCCCTATGTAATGGGTACAATCATACTCCCCCTGTCCCATGGATGTCGTAATATCCATCCACCAGATCAAATACTCCCGGGCTTCTTCCAGGTTCTCTTCCGAGCTCTTGCCGTTATACCATTCAGACCCCGGCAAATCGGGCCAGTATTCGGCCATCAGAAAGAGGGACCCGTAGTACATGGCCCAGTGGTTTTCCGTATCACCTCGCAGCGGAACATAGGTTTTCCATGCATGCCGCAAGGCCGCGTGGGCTTCTTCCGAAAGTTTATCTTTCCCCAGATAGGCAATGCTCGTCATGGGAAACATCCAGAACATATCCCCACGGGGATTTTCGAGGAAGCGAATTAAACGCGCAGAGGCCCATTCCAGGTGTTGATCCGCCGCCAGGCAGGCGGCGATGTGGGAATGCGACCCCTTCTCCAAGTCATTCGGATCCACCAGGTCTACCCGGGCTTGCACCACGGAGCGGGCGCGCTCCAGATAGCCTTGATGGTGCGCCCCTTGCGTGGTCAGGGCTGTTGTTTGAATCGGGGCCAGACCATAGATGACCGCCGTTAACACTAAGCATTGTTTCATCGTCATCGGGGACCCTCCTTGTGAAATTGATATTCCCAGACCAGCGCCCCTTCGAAGAGTAAGGGTTGCCAGCTTTTACCAAAATCGTCCGACACATAGAGCGCTTCCTCAAAGGGAGAGGCATAGAGTCGCCCGGGAAAATCGGGATCTGACCCAACACTCCAGATTTCCCGGGAAGGTAAACCCGCCGTGCGGTCCTGCCAGGTTTTCCCTCCATCCTCGGAAACGAGAACACCCGCTCCCCAGCCACAAAGGGCGAGTCGGTTCGGGTCATGGAAATCAGCAGCAAGGTGATGCAGGGTAAATTGGTCAGGCACGTCTGCTATGCGGGACCAGGAGATTCCACCATCCTGGGAGGCCCACGCCCCATCCGACTGGGTGACGGCAAAATATCGCATGGAATCATGCGGGGACTGAAGCAGGTCATGAACTGTGGCGGTCGTCGGCTGGACCAGCGACCAGGTATTCCCTGCATTCGATGTCCGGTAAATCCCCCTCTCGGTTCCTGCCAACAGCGTATCCGGGAACGCCCGCTCGACGACCAGAGCCTCCGTAAAGCGAGTCTTTATCCCGGCATCCTGGTATTGCCAGGTATCGCCCCCATCGGGCGACAGAGCGATCCCATCGGGAAGCGCGATCCAAATCCGGTCGGGATTGTGGGGGTCTACCTGCAAATCCTTGGGTTCAGTGATGTTCCACCCGGTCACCCGTTTCCAACTTTTGCCGCCATCCAGCGTGCGGGATATCCCATTTAGATTGGCATAGTACATGCGGTTCGGATCCCTTGGATCGAAACCGATTTGGAAGGGCCTGGGCTGTTGATGGCTTACAAATTGAATCGCCTTCCGGTCGCGGGTTCTAAACAAACCACTATCGGAGATTCGCCGCCCTCCAATTACATAGTCTTTGGTCTGCTGGACCAACAAATAGAGTGTGTGTTGCGGCTCCGCCCGGCCCGAGCTGGGCGCTCCCAGCAAGGACGACCCCACCACGGCAAGCGGCCAGGCAAGATGACACATGAGAACAGGGTTTTTCATAGGTATAAGAAGCGTGTGCGGGGATTATTGAGCAAATCGGTGCGCAATTTATTGTAAAACCAAAAGAGGTTAGAGCCAGGCGCTTAAAACCGGCTCTAATCAGATCTTCTTCGGTCGGGCTTCCAGCGCTTCCCTGCTGACCACCGACAGCCCGGACCAGGTTACCATTCAGCCCTTAAAACTCCCATGACCCTTCGATCTTTTCTCGAAAACATAACCGCTATTGCCTGCCAGGATGACACCATTCCTGTGGAGCAAACGGCCGCCGCCCTGCTTCAGGAGCAGGCCTGCCCCGGGGCCACCATCGAATTGGGCGCTCCGGCAAGCCCCACATCCAATACCTTGCTCATCGGCGTCCTTGACCCTGTCCAGGCCAGATCCCACGATGCGCGGCTTGAGGGCCTCGAGCAATGGTCTCTCTTTCACATTACACCGG
>JANQKZ010000029.1 GCA_028280845.1 Opitutales bacterium
TGACCCTAAGTTAAGGCAAGTATTCTAGCCACGTTGACAATCAACGGGCCCTACAATTGGGCTTAGTTCGTAGGGCCTCCTGCTTGCAGGATGGCCGCCCACCCCTGAAAAGGAGCTTAACTTAGGCCCATTCTACGTTTGACCGGTTTTAATCCAAGGTGGGTTTCAGCGGAGTGGTGGAACCTGGATTCCAGGTTTGCTGTTTTTCATATCTGTGGAATTGTTAGGGTGTGGAATCGCCATCCCTCCAGACCGAATCCAGCGCAAGTCGACCGGGCCAAGCTTCAGAGCCGTGGGCCTGGCCGTTGTATCTGTTTGACCACCGATATCGTTTGATTGTGGTCCGGAGTGCGGAAGGGCGGTGGAGCGGCGCTCGGCCCGACGTCGTGCCTCCGTTTTCCCATGACCGAAAGGGCCTGGCCGTGTTGGTGCAGGCGATTGAAGAAGATTTCGGATTTCCTGGTCCGTGGGCGGTGAAAGCGTTTCCGGATAAAGGGACGGGGGGTGGCGGAATCATACTTGCCCGAACGGAAGCTCCGGATCTCCCGTTGGATGCGAGCGCGAGGGCCGTCTTTCCCCTGGAGGTTTTGTCCCGGTGGGCCGGCGAAGACCCGAGTAAGCTCGCGGAGAATTTGTACCGGGATCTTCCGCTGATTTATCGACATGCCATCGAAATTCCTTACCTGGATTTCCAGCGCTACGACTTTGTCTACAAGTTCCGGAGCGAGAAGGAGCGGAATACGGCCATTTATGCTTTGGATGACCGATCCAAGGATCTGTACCAGAGCAAGCTCTGTGAGGTGATCAAGGAGACCCGGAGGAAAAAGGAGAACTCGTCCTCGATTCCGGCGGAGGTGGACTTCGGCCCGATTAAATACTATTTGCCCAGCCACTTCGGGTTTTGTCTGGGCGTCCAAAACGCAATCGAACGTGCATATGAGACCCTGGCCAAGCATCCGGACCAGCGGGTTTTCATGGTGAGCGAGCTGATCCATAATCCGTTTGTAAATGAAGACTTGCGGGAGCGGGGATTGAAGTATCTGCAATCGGACAAGGGGGAGCCGGCGCTCAACGAGGACAGTGGGCGGCCCTACTGGGAAGAGCTGGAGGCCAATGATATCGTTGTCATTCCCGCCTTCGGGGCGACCAATGAAGATAAGGTGCGGCTTATAGAAAAGGGGATACCGCTCAATGAATATGACGCTACGTGTATGCTGGTGGAAAAGGTGTGGAAGGCGGCAAAGCGCTTCGGGGAGTCCGGGTTCTCCGTGATTATCCACGGCAAGCGGGAGCATGAAGAGACGAAGGCCACCTTTTCCAACAGTGCCCATTTTGCCCCGAGCCTGGTGATCCGGAACCAAGTTGAGGCCGAAAAAGTCGGGGCCATCATTCTGGAGCCGGATCCGGAGCGAAAGCGGGCCCTATTCGAGGAGGCCGGCTTCCGGCACAGCTCGGGATTCTGCCCGGAAAAAGACCTGGAACGGATATCGATTGTGAACCAAACCACGTTGCTCCGTAATGAAACGCTTGGAATCATTCGCTATTTTGAATCGGTTATGGAGCAAAAGCACGGGAAGCACCGGGTGCGTGATTTTGTGAATGGGAAGAGCCGGGGCGATACCCTTTGTTATGCGACCCAAGTGAATCAGGACGCCCTGGAAAAGACACTCGAGTATGAAATGGATGCGGCCATCGTAGCGGGGGGGAAGAACAGTTCGAATACCTTTCAGCTCTTTCGCTTGTGTGAGCGGGAATACGGGGAACGTGCCCACTATATCCAGTCGGAGCGAAACATCCTCTCCAAGGAGCTAGTGGAACACTACATCTTCCCTCAAGACCCAACCGACCGCAAACAGGGGAAACAGGAGGTTCGTCCGTTTCTGCAGGCCAAACCGGAGGGGCCTTATCGCATCCTGCTGACGGGAGGCGCATCCTGCCCGGATGGAATTATCCAACAGATCATCAATAAGATTAATGGTTTTTTTGATCCTTCCACCCTGAGGCCTCTTGAGGACATTCTGGATGAAGTGCGGTCGACTCAGCCTGAACCGGGTTGACGGGTGAGTGGATCCTGAACTCCCATTTGCGCGACGTACTTTGTCGCAAAGCGATGATGCTTCTCACGAGTAGCCGAGTCGTAGGATGGAGAAGGAGGATATCCATTGAAATCCGAAACAGAACTCCCCATAGATAGGGGAATGAAAATTGAAACCCTTGCTGTTGCTGGACTTCGGTTATTTGGGGTAATCGGTGTGTTTATCTTTTTATGGTGCCTCGTTGTGGCTCTCGCGACGGGAATGAGTGATTTTAATCCAACTTATATCGGCTATTTCTTCATCAAGCAGCTGCTATCCCCTCTGTTGGGGCTGGTGTTTTCGATCCTGCTTTTCTCCTCCAGCCGGACGTTGGGGAAGTGGATTGCCAAGGGCCTCGACTGATCGGTGAAGCTCCGTCGCTTTAGTTTTACCTTGTGGGTCCTGGCCTGTGTCGGGTGGATCCCGATGTCGAGCTCGGGCGAGCTGGGATCCGGGACGGAAGGATGGATTCATGATCACTGGAGTCAGGTTGAGCGCCTGTTTTCCAACCTGAACCTGGACTACCCGGGTCTGGAGTTGGTGAAATCGGCCTGGGAGGACGGAGAGGTGAACGCGGCGTGCGAGGCGTTACTCTTGTATTATGCATCCAAGCAGGTAGAGGGGGCGCCTTTTCTCACCCATTCAGAGGATGACTATCCCTTCCGCGTGGCCATTGCTGATGGGATTCTGGAGAATGAATTCCTCATCCAGGGGCTCAGTTCGACGGTCCCGGAGCGCCCCGGGGAGCCGGGTATCAATTGGTTGTACCGTGGCCCGAAGGACGATCCAGAGTTTGCCTGGCTGTTGAATCGGCACACCTATTTCTACCAGCTTATCCGGGCGTATCGGGAGACCGGGGATCTCGCCTACATTCATAAGTTGAATGCCTTACTGGGGGATTGGATCCTCTCCAATCCGGATCCTGATGGATGGTCGTTTTCGGCTCCCTGGCGGGCGTTGGAAGCGGCCCGGCGAGTTTTAGATAGTTGGGTGCTTTCCTTTTACACCCTTCAGGCGATCCCTGCCTTTTCTAAGGATACTCGCCTGCTGCTGCTCTACAGCCTGATCGACCATGCCCGTATCCTCCAGGACCATGCCTCGATCTGGGGCGGGAACCACCTCATCACGGAGAAACTTGCCCTTTTTCAGATTGCGGTGGCGTTTCCCGAATTTAAGAACTCTGTGGCCTGGAGGACGCATGCCAAGGACGTCCTGAGAAAGGAGTATCTCAAGCAAACGTATCCGGACGGCGGATACAAAGAATTGGCTTTTCATTACCACCGAATCGCCTCGGAGAACCTCCTCGTGTTACTGAGGCTCCTCGACTTTGCTGGCCTGGAAAGTGAAGAACCGGCTTTATTTCGGCGCGGTGAAGCCATGTGGGATTATATGTTGCAGGTGGCTCGCCCCGATGGAATGGGCCCGCTCAACAACGATTCCGATCTGGAATCGATACGGACCCCACGCTACCTGAAATTGATGGGACCGCTCCTCAAGCCGGAGTGGGATTATTTTATCTCGGGCAAGCAATCCGGGCGGTCACCCCGGGGCGCCTCATCCCGCCACTTCGAGTGGTCGGGACATGTGGTCATGCGCGATTCCTGGAGGGCGGGAAGCCAGTGGGCATTTTTTGATTACGGGCCGTATGGAAGTGCCCACCAGCACCGGGATCGATTGCACCTCTCGGTGTCCGCGTATGGGCAGGATTTTCTGGTGGATAGTGGGCGCTATACCTATCAGCCCGGGCGGGTTCGGGATTATTTCCAAGGTCCGGCCAGTCACAACGTCGTCTTGCTGGATGGGGACGGAACGGTGGCGGGACCCAAGACGGTGTCGTCCCCGATGCAGGCCTCCTGGATTCAATCTCCCTACTATGAAATGATTTCGGCCGAAAGTCCCTACGCGCGAAACGAGGGGAAACATCGACGAACGGTGTTTTATCGAACCGGCAAGTATTGGATTGTTCTCGACGAGGTCTTATCGTTTGGGGTGGGCGAGATCGAGGCCTTGTGGCACACGCATCCAGAATGCCGGGTTAAACCATTTGACTGGGGGATACGCTTAAAACGCGAGGGGGTCCTTTTGGATTTGATTCCAATCAGTCCTTTCGATTGGGGGCAGTCTCAGCGAATGGGCCTGGAATCCCCGGACTTCCATGGTTGGTATAGCCCCAACTTCAATGAACGGATCCCGTCGGCTGAGCTCGTTTTTTCCCATCGCTCGAAAGGACCGAGGACCTTTGCCTGGATTATTGTGCCTTCCCGTCGTGAGACGGACGAACAAGCCCTTGTGGAGGTGGAATCTGTTTCCTGGGGGCCGGGATCCGTTCATCTCAAGCTCCGCTTGGGGACAGGCGGGCTCGATGAGGTCCATCTGGGATACGGGAAAATCCACTCGATCTCCATGAACCGTTAAGGGAGGGCCTTCCCCAAGGGGGGCGCCATTTCCTCTTTTCGCAAACCCATCATTTTGGAAATTTTACGCTTGCATATAGTGAACATATGTTTACTTATCTGAATTCCCTACAATCAAATTAACAATAGGAGGAATCATGAATCACACAGTGTTAAGCGGTCGGCTTACTGCTGATATTCTAAGCCGAAGTGTGAAGGAGGACAAAACCGTCCAATCTTTCACGATTGCGAGTAACGGGAATGGACAACACACCAGCTTTGTCCCGGTTGAAGCCTGGGATATGGACCATTTACCGAAATATCTGAAGAAAGGTTCCCGGGTGTTGGTCCAGGGATCTTTGAGAGAGAACAAGTGGAAGGCAAAGGGAGGGGAATCTCGTAGCCGGTTAGTGCTGACGGCCCGCCAGGTGGAGTTTATCGACACACCGGCTACCTCGGGAGAAGCGGCCGGCTAAAGGACATGCCGGGTTCGAGGGCCTATCTGCCAGGCAGAGGTGAGGGACTGCCTGTGCAGGTAGGCTCATTACGGTCCTGCTTGGGATGGGCTTGCTAGCAGGCTGAATCCATAAAACCGTGGGGGTATGCCCCGCTCCCTCGTATTCTTCCGTTTGTTTGTCCTTACCGTAGTCCTTACTTCAGGGATCCACCTAAGTGGTGCAGGGACGCGACCGAACTTCTTGTTTGTTTCGGTCGATGATCTGAACCACTACCTGGCCCCTCTGTTGGAGCAGGAGGGACACTTTCTCCAGAAGGTTTATCCCGATCCGGCGGTACGAGCAGAGGTGGGTAAACGGATTGCGCCAAATCTGGATCGGTTAAAAGCCCAGTCCCTTTTCTTTCGCCGGGCCATGACTCCGTCTCCGCTTTGCGGGCCGGCGCGGACCGCCTTGATGACGGGGGTTCCGGCACACCTTACCGGATATTACCAGCATGATATGCATTTCCGCTTTTATGATACCCTCACCGATGCGGTGACTTTGCCCCAATACCTAAAAGCGAACGGGTATTATACCGTAGGGATCAGCAAGCTCTTCCATAAAGGGAGATGGGAAGAGCGGGAGGGGAAGCTGAATGATTGGGCCGACACGCAGTATTCCTGGTCTACCTGGATCGAAAGCGGTGCGGGAACGGGGGCAGTCCATGGGGAGCGCCAGGTGACCCGGGATCCTTTGAGCCCGAATTTCCCTGACGCTGCGCACTACAATTGGGGAACATTTGATATCCCTATCGAGAACACCCGGGATTATCATAATGTGAAGTTCGCTGCCGATCTTATGGCAAGGGGCAAGGCGGATATAACGGATTCACATGGGAAATCCCACCATGTGGTCTTGCCTGAGGGAGAACCCTTTTTCCTTGGATGTGGTGTGTTTATGCCACACCTCCCCTGGTATGTGCCCCAGGAGCTATTGGATCGATTCCCTCGGGAGGAGATGGAGGGGATCAACGAGGCCTTGCTGGAGTGGGTGCTCGAGGATGTAAAAGACTTCCCGGAGGAAGCGCTGAAGGAGGTGACGGGAAGTGATTTTGATCGGTTTATCGAACTTGGGGAGGCGAGACTGGGGGACGGTGGGGTTCTGGAGTTATGGAAATCTGCGTTGCAGGCCTACCTGGCCTCAATCACCTACGCGGATATCTGCCTGGGCCAACTCATCGATGCTTACGAAAACAGTCCCTACCGAGATAATACGATCTTTATCTTGTGGAGTGATCATGGGTGGCATCTGGGAGAGAAGAAGCATTTCCGCAAGCACCAGATGTGGGAGGCGGCCAACCATTGTACCCTGATGATTCGCGATCCCCGGATTCCCGAAACGACGCAGGGCCTGGAGACGGACGCGCTTGTGAGCCTGCAGGACCTCTATCCCACCATCGTCAAGATGGCGGGGCTGGCGCGGCCAGCCCATATCCATGGGTGGGACCTGGATCCCTTGCTGCGCAACCCCGAGATGACTTGGAAAGATGGAGTGCTCATGACCATCGCCAAGGGGAAGCACTCTCTGCGAACCGACCAGTATAAATATATTCGTTATCCCCTTGGCGGAAAGGAACTCTACGATATGAAGGCTGACCCGTTTCAGAATATAAACCTGGCAGCGCTAGAGGAACAACAGGGTCTGGTAGGCCGGGTTGACAAACAGCTGAACGCCTTTCTCGGGAGGAGTCCCGAGCACTATCAGGACGAGGAGTAGGCTACCGAATCAGAACCGGGCCCAGGCTTTGGTGGTCCAGTTGTAGAACCAACGGCCTTGGGTGAGATTGATCCAGGCCCAGTATCCTCCGGTGGCGTTGTAAGCCCAAAAGGTATCGCGACTGCCCTGATCGTAGATCCAGAGCCAGCTCCCCCCGTTAAATCGGTAGGAGTATACCCAAGGGAAATTGTCTTCGAAAATCATGCCGAGTGCAACGCGTACCCCTTCCGCCTGGTCAGTCAGGCGCCAGCTCCCACCCAGGAGGGGAGCGGATTCAAAAAAGATCGTGTCGTCATCGATCGCATCGGGCAAGGTGTCGGAATCCGAATCGGTCAACCCACTCACGGAAAAGGCGTAGCTGGGGTTGGCTCCTCCGCCAAACACGCCGGCAAGTTCGGTGCCGTTTCCGGCAGACACGAGACTGAGGTCATTGACAGAAACGGTGCCTTGTGAGGTAGCGAGATCAAAGGGATCCGGAGACAGGCTGGCATTCGGGATGACGGTGTAACCGAGATTAGTCGTTTCCCCTCCGTTAAAGCCCAGCAGCATACGCCCATGCAATAATTGGGCTTGCCCACTTTCCAGGCTGGGATCCGTGGGGACGATTTCAGTAGCGGTCATGTCTCCCAGGTGTTTGGTGACAGGCATGATTCCAACGATGTCGGAATAGGCAGCATTTGCCTCGGCTTGGGGGATTGTGACTTCCAGAACGGCTACGCCTGTTTCACCGGTCACGGCGCCGCTATCGGAATACCCGGTGTAGGAGGTGACGGCCCAATTGCCAAAATTGCCTTCCATCTGGCGAATGCCCTCAAAGAGAATAAATCCGGGGGTGGTTCCGGCGGCATTACTGAAGTTGGAAAAACGGACATTGGTTCCGTCTGCTTGAAGGGGAACTTCAGAAGACTCTTGTAAACTTTTTATTTGCACATTAGCTGCGGACAAAGGAGTAACCAGGAGCGCAACTAACCAGACAGCTAGTGAGATCTGATGAAGGTTCATAAGCATAGTAGTAAATAGTGCTGGGTAAGATATTACCAGAATTATCACACCTCAACCGAACCGGGGGAGAAAATTCATAAATATTTCCCAAAGATTAAGCTGGGCGAGAACGATACCCGATTCCGGCTGTTTCTCCTAAATGTAGACCTGGGAAAGGGTTAGGAGTTTCATCCAGACACTGTTTGATTAAAACGAAAAGGGATAAATCGCGGTGTGCCGAGGGCCTCGTGCCCTATCAGAATGCCATTGAATGGTAGAGGTGGGCCCTCGGGCCAGCCGGGAATGGGGGAAAAGGACTGAAATTATGCTGGCAACCGCATTTGAATTTGGGTCAACCCAGCAGCAGCTCGGGTTTCTCCAAATCGCGGATTCAAGAAAACTCAATGAAGGTGCATCCGTTTCTTGGGATCGTTACGAGGGGGGCGTCCCGGAGAATTCCGAGGTCATTTTCCGCCCAAACGTCATAAAGTTTGGTTTCGGGGGGGAGTCCGATTCTGGAGGGTGACAGCTGAATTTTCTCCGTCCCACCATCTGGATTGCGGTTGAAGAGCCCGAGCCAGCCCTTGCCGAGTTCCTCTCGGTGATCGGCCCGGTAGACAAAGAGATCTCCTCTCATTTGGATTCGCTTCGCGCTTACGCCGTTTTGATTACAAGCGATCATGCTGGGGTGGGTAATCAGGCTAAGGTCATCCTCGCTCAGCGACCCAATATCTCCCCCGAGCATGAGGGGGGTGGCAGAGAGGGCGCGCTGGGTAATGAAAGTCTGCCTGGCGGTGAGATCCAGTTCGCACTCCCGGGCCCAGCCCTTGCCGGTCAGGTTGGGATTTAACCCCTCGGGCAGATCCTCCGGATTCGGTTCCAGACTCATGGTTTGAAGTTTGCCGAAGGGAATCATGTCCAGGTCTGGCCAAAACCCGGGTTCCGTGTAGGACTGCCAAAATTCCCATGCAGGAAAGGACCGTTGAATGGACTCCACGTCGTCCCATATATCTTTCGTGATTCTGAGCATATCGGCTCGCCGGTAAACTTGGATGGCGGCGGGGTCCGTATCTCCCCCAGGAGACAGGCTTAGGGCCATCGGGCGACCAGTCTTGTCGATGGCATCTGCTACGGCCAGCACTTCATCGGGAAATGCGGTGATATCATCCACTTTGAGGAAATCGACTTCCCACTCGGCCATGAGGGCAAAGAGTGAATCATAGTAGGCTTGAGCGCCTGCTTTGGTCATATCAATGCCGAAGTTATAATGGCACCAGGGGCAGGTGGAGCCCTGGTTGGCAATGTCAGCGGCAGTTGCCTCGCTCCCAAGGATCGGGAGATTCAGCTCCACCGCTTTGCGGGGGATCCCTCGCATGAGGTGAAGGCCGAATTTTAAGCCGTATTCGTGTGTTTTCCTGATTAAGGCACTGAAACCGTTCGGCCAGTAGACCTTGGAGGGAATTGGCCGGCCATAGGCATCGAGATTTAAATCGGGGGCGTGTTTATACTTGGTGGGATCCGGGAAGAGGGATCCTGTTTTTAGGGAGTATTCACCATACCACCCGATATCGACGACGAAGTATTCATACCCATGAGGGGCCAGCTTCGCTTTAAATGCTTCCAACTGCTCGAAGGCTGCGGTTTCGTGGAGATAACCGCCAAAACTGTCAAAACTATTCCAGCCGGCAGGAGGTTTGGGCAACATCAAGCTCATGAGAGAAAACAGGGTCAGGGGGTTACACGGTTGAGGAAGACGACCCAATCCTGCCCGTCTTCCACCGGTGGGGTGCCGAGAGACAGGAAGCCGGACCCGGAGATGGTCGGTATGGAGCCCGTTTGCAGAGGGCCTCCTGTTCTTGGATTAAACCACTTTACCGAAAAAGTACCTTCCTCGCGGCGCCGGGTATAGACCTTGGCGTCTTCGCCCGATTTGAGATAAACAATAAAGGACTGGTTTCCTTTCGACATCAGGTACCCGTCATGGGCTGTGAGGCGCTCATCGTCCGGAGAATAATTCCAGACGTCGATAGCGTTGTCCCGAAAAAACTCCAGAAGGTAGCGGCATTGGTCCCAGAATTGATTCCTGGACCGAAAGTCCTCACAGGTCAGATCAGAATGGGCTTCCTGGTATCCGAAATACCATTCAATGCCCCAGGCTCCTGCCATGAATGCGCCCCAGAGGGCATTTTTACGAGCATTGTCGTGGGCAGTCGGATCCACTCCATCGGGGACGAGGGCGAATTGGGCATCGCCCGGTTCGTCGACAGCCACGGCCCAGGGCTTGCCGGCGGCCGTGGAACGCTCCCTCCATTTCAGCACATCTCCGTGAACGAGGCGAAAGTCGCGGAAGTGGGTCTGGACAGAGGGGCCGGTGATTTTGCTCTCGGGTCCGAGGAGGTCGTCATATTGAACGCCGTTATGAATGACGACATGGTGTCGATAGGGATCGTGGTCGTAAAAATACTGCGCCATGGCTTTCCTCTGAGTCGTAAACTGAGGAGGAGTGAGATGGTTCTTTACCCAGTCTCCATTTTCTTCGCCAAGGTTCCAATTGAGGGCCAGATGATGCCCGAAGCGGGCAATCAACTCCCGATAATAAAGGCGGCGTTGCAGGCCGAGGCCGCCACCGTCGAGGAGTCCCTGGTTTTCTGCTTCCTGGGTTTTAAAATGTAAGAACATTCCCATTCGCTGGCCGTGTTCAAAAATGATCTCCCATTGATCGAGCTTGGATACATCCATCCGGTCATAGGTGTCATAGTCGATGTAGGGAAACACGTTCCGGTCATCGCCCATGATGTTCATGGTGAGGAAAGAGAAGGCGTTTAATCCTTCGGAAGCGAGGTAATTGATGGCGCCAATCAGGCCTTTGCCCTTTCCCCCCTTCCAGGTGGGATCCCCCGGATTCCAGTCCTTGACATGGGATGCATACGTTTTGACAAGGTCATCTTTGTGCCCATCGTCATGAAAGGTTCCGTCGAAGTCAGCGTAAGCTAAAAGGTTTTCCGGGGCATCGACCCCGACCTTGAGGAAATATTCTCTGGTCCCGGCGAAGCGGAGGTAGTGCTCCCCGCGGTACTCCAGGCGCCCCTTGGATCGAAAATCGCGCCCGCTCTTGTCTGACGGGCCGATTTCGAATGAACCTCTCATGCCGTCCATGAATTCTGCGGAATCCCCGGGGTTGTTCCGTTCGCTGACGGCAACCCACCGCCCTTTGCGGAACTGGACCGACCATTCCCAGGTACCTGCCTCGTCGGGGGCAAAGTGGACTCGCCATTGATTGCCCGAAGTGGCCGACGTTTCCCCTGCGTTTCCGTCGGCGGCGAAATAGCCCGGAACGACGTAAGTTTTTTCCCGAAGTGGGTGGTGGAAAGTGACATTCAGACGGTAGTTGGTAAACGGGTTGTATTCATCGGATTCGGACACTTCCGGACCATCAAAAGTAAGCGTGACTTTATGCCAGCGTTTTTGCTCGCCGGTTATGCTTTGCCCAAAAGCAATTCCGCCAAGAATTAAGGTGAACAGGAAGAACGGGAGAAAACGTCTAGAGAAGGGTTTCATGGTGTGGGGTCTGTTGGGGGGGCAGGATGTTTATAGCACCATTGTTTGTGGGATCGAGGGGAAACGGAAACAACGGACATACCTAACGGTAATGTGTGGACCGGGGTGAAGCGGGGGTGGGGGTCGGGCAACATAAGGGTCGAATGGATCCCCTGCTTTCAGCTATGAGAATACCCCTTAAATGCCTCACGACGGTCCTTATGATAGGCCTCCTCTCCCTCGCAGCAGATGACCGCCCTAACATCATCCTCATCATGGTGGATGACATGGGGTTCTCGGATATTGGATGTTATGGAGGAGAAATTCAGACGCCAAATATAGATGCGTTAGCTGACAATGGCGTTCGGTTTACCCAATTCTATAACAATGGGCGTTGCTATCCGACCCGGGCGAGTTTGATGACGGGTTTAACCCAGCACCAGACAGGGTTGGGTGGGGCGACAAACGCTCCTCCGGGGCCCACGGGGGACTATGGGGTGTATGGATATCGTGGATACATCAATCGGAATTGCCTGACCTTGGCGGAGGCATTGAAACCGGCAGGATACCACACCTATATGACTGGGAAGTGGCACCTGGGGTATCACGCTAAGCAGCGCTGGCCGCTTCAGCGAGGCTTTGATAAATTTTATGGAATTCTCTCGGGAGCTTCGAGTTTCTTCAACCCGAGGCCACCTCGGGGGCTGACCTACATGAACGCCCAGGTCAAGCCGGAGGGAGCGAACTATTACACAACGGATGCATTTACGGACTATGCGATTCAGTTTGTGGAGGAGCAGGAAGACGATGCGCCCTTCTTTCTTTATCTGGCGTACACCGCGCCCCACTGGCCCCTTCACGCGATGGAGGAGGATATCGAGCAGTATCGCGGTCAGTACCTCGAGGGGTGGGACATCATCCGGGAACGTCGTTGGAATCGGATGGTGGAGATGGGCCTGGTAGACCCGAAGTGGGGTTTGTCACCCCGGCCCCGGGGCGATCAGGAGGTAGACGCCCGGCCATGGGCAGAGCTCACGGAGGCCCAGAAGGAAGAGCTCGATTACCGGATGGCGGTCTATGCAGCCATGGTGCACCGTGTGGATGTAAACATCGGCAAGTTGGTTCAGTCCCTCAAACGGTTAGATAAGTTCGACAACACACTGATACTATTTTTGTCGGATAATGGAGCCTGCGCAGAAATGTATGATGATCTCGGGTCTAAATCGAGAGACCTGATCAACGACCCGAATTACAGTGGGGCCGTTTCCTATGGAACGGCATGGGCGAATGTGGGAAACACACCGTTTCGGTTATTTAAGGTATGGCAGCATGAAGGGGGTATTTCCACGCCCCTGGTTGCCCACTGGCCGAGCGGCATCCCTGAATCCCTTAATGGAGGCCTGATTTCGGAGCGGGGGCATGTGGTTGATTTTATGCCTACGTTTCTGGAAATGGCAGGAGCAGAATACCCCGCCCAACATGAGGGGAAGTATATACACCCCTTGGAGGGGCAGAGCCTGGTCGAGGTATTTAAGACAGGGAAACGCAATACTCGGGATTGGATGTTCTGGGAACATGTAGGTCACCGGGCGGCTCGCTATAAGGAGTGGAAAATCACTTACGATAAGCGTTACCAGACGTGGGAGCTTTACAATATGGAGAAGGACCGGACGGAGATGCACAACCTCGCGGAGCAGTACCCGGAACTTACCCAAGACATGATCGAGGCCTGGGAGGCCTGGGCGCACCGATCGCATGTCTTTCCTCGAGGGCGGCGTGACTTCCAGGTTGCGAGATAGAGTCGGCAGTTACCGGCACCCTTTCGTGAAACCCTTGAACCCTACGCCCGCGTTTGTTAGATCTTAGTTTATGAAGGTTCATTTGTTTTCCCTTCTCACGCTTTGCCTGGTCTCAGGTGCTTCCCTGACTGCGGTGGAGGTAGCGGATCGCCCCAACATTATCCTGATCATGTCTGATGATATCGGGTGGACCGATATCGGGTGCTATGGCAGTGAAATTCGCACCCCAAACCTGGACCGTTTGGCAGAAAACGGTCTTCGCTACACGCAGTTTTACAATAGTGCGCGTTGTTGCCCGACCCGCGCTTCCCTGTTGACGGGATTACATCCGCACCAGACAGGAATCGGGCATATGACAGGCGACCGCGGAAATTACGGCTATAGTGGGGATTTGAACCAAAATTGTGTGACCATTGCGGAGGTATTGAAAACGATTGGGTACTCCACCTATATGTCGGGCAAATGGCATGTGACGCCGCACCCCCGGGATTTGAATTATTCTGATCACAACTGGCCATTGCAAAGGGGATTTGACCGGTTCTGGGGGACCATTCTGGGTGCCGGCTCATTCTATGATCCCTCGACCCTGGCCGAGGGCAATAATCTGATTGTTCCGGAATCGGAGGATTTCTATTACACCCGGGAAATCAGTAAGAAGGCGGTTCAATACGTAGATGAGCATGACGGGGAAACCCCCTTCTTCCTGTATGTTGCCTATACGGCACCCCATTGGCCGATGCAGGCACCAGAGCAGGACATTGAACCGTATTATGGTATGTATGATGAAGGCTGGGAAGTACTTCGGGAACGCCGGATCGAGGGCCTCAAGCGCTTGGGTATCTGGAAAGATGAATGGCCCATTCCGCCGCCAGACCACAAAGCTGGTGATTGGGATTCAACAGAATACCAGGACTTGCACGCCAGGACGATGGAAGTCTATGCAGCCATGGTAACGATTATGGATGAGGGGATTGGACAAATTGTGGATGCGGTGAAACGAAAAGGGGACCTGGAAAATACTCTCATCTTCTACCTGCAGGACAATGGGGCTTGCGCGGAGCAATTGCGACTATCGTGGCGGGAAGGCAAGCAATACACAACTCCTCCGGCCCGTGAACCGTTAGGCCCCAATGAATATACCCTGGACCTGTTCCCGACCCACCATCGGGATGGTCAACCTATCCGTTATACCTTCCCGGCAAAAGTAGGAGACCCCTACAGCTACCTCGGTTACCTGCCGGGTTGGGCCAATGCCGGAAATGCGCCCTTTCGCATGTATAAGCATTGGGTCCATGAGGGAGGGATAACCAGCCCGTTGATTGTGCACTGGCCTGCGGGTATAGAGATGAGGGGTGAGTTTCGTGAGCAACCCACCCAGCTGATGGATATTATGGCGACCTGTGTTGAAGTGACCGGGGCTGAATACCCGACCGAATACAAAGGTCACACGATTCACCCTCTCGCAGGGTTAAGCCTGAAGCCTACCTTTGAGGATGCCGAACTCGAGCGGTCCGCGCTGTATTGGGAACACGAGGGAAATCGGGCAATCCGGGTAGGTGACTGGAAGTTGGTTTCGAACGCCCTGGTAGGCGATGCTCCCCAAGTTCATGACAACGATGAGATCCTTCCCCTCGAGCACTGGGAGTTGTTCAACCTGGGGGAAGATCGCGCGGAGTCGAACAACCTGGCGATGGAATACCCTGAGCGCGTCACCCTCATGTCGAATCTCTGGTTAGAATGGGCTCGAACGCATCATGTGCTTCCCAAACCTCCGAGAAAAATATATAATCGATAGACGAAAGGGGAATTATGATGAACCTACTGAATCGCAGAAGTCTTTCGGAAACTCTGGGTCGCATTAATGAGGCCTTTTTCCTCGGGGAGACGATTGATTTTGCCGAGGCGGCCCAGGCTGGGGAATGGATACGAGGCCGATTGGGAAAGGGAATTCATTACGGGGGCGGGTTTGGGTTGTTACCCAGTGAAGTTGAGCGTGGGGTGTATACCTTCACGGGAGAACCGCTGCATGCCGCATCGATGCGCCATATAACGACCGAGGAGGCTTGCCGGGTGCTCAACTTGTTAAAGCCCCGGATCAACCAGCCGATACCCGAACTCCAGGTAGCTACCGATCTCCTGCGAGCCTCGGTCAGGCAGTCGCTAGAGGCGGGAGCTCCGGAAGGGTTTTTCTGTTGTGGTCCTTGCTCGGTAGCTGTGTGGCGCCATGTAAATGGGGGCGGTTTATCCGAGTACGGTAAGCAGATTCCAAATGGCTTAAAGGTGCTGAAGGAGCATCGAAGAGGTGATGGGACCTGGAGGCGTTACCCCTTTTATTTTACCCTGTCCGCCCTGGTGGAGATGGATCCGGACCTGGTATCGGACGAGCTCCAATACGTAAGGCCGCGGGTAAATCGACTGCTTAAGCGATCGCATGCACACCCGGTGTTTGGGCCTCGCCGCCGGGCCATTCTGGAGCGGGTTGCCAGCCGTTAAGGTGTGGTAAATCTGGCCACGTGTGGGATGATTTTACCTAGTGGTCCATGGAGGCTATATTTGTTGGATTTTTATATTGTTGATATTGAATGTGTTGCGAATAGAGTTCTGCTTTTTGAATGATTCCTGCACTTGGTGGGCATATGATGGATCAACACGTGAAACTTCGCGAATCTGATAAAATTGTGCTCCCTGCCTTTTTGCTGTGCCTTCTGCTGGGAGTATTCGGGGCGCATCGATTTTACCTGGGGCGGCCGGTATCTGGAGTCTTCCAACTATTGACGCTGGGAGGGCTCGGTATCTGGTCCCTGATCGATTTGATCCTGATCCTCACTGGTGAGTTTAAAGACTCCAACGGGTATAAGATTAAAAACTGGACCACTTCCGCCCAACAGACCGAGGTGATTCGCCTGCTAAAGGAAGTCAACGGGACGCTCCATCGCATGGAGAAGCGCGTTCAATCCCTCGAAACTATTGTGACCGATCGGGAATTGGAGTGTGAGTCCAAATGGGATATTTTAGAACGGTAAACTTCTAACTAAACGGGAAAGCAGAAAAATGAGTTTATGGACTATGGTCGCGGTTATTGTCGTTTCCGGAATTGTCATGGGCACGGTAACGGAGTATCTGAAAGAAAAATCCAAGGTGGAGGCCAAGGGTAGCAAGGAACTGGAAGCCCGGATTGCCGAGCTGGAGAACCGGATGGAGAATCTGGAAACCATCCTGATCCAGCGGGAAAAGGATTCTAAATGGGAAGCCTTGAAGGACTAGGACGGTTTGGCTCGCTGCCGAATATTTCGATTTCGCCGGTGGTCCTCGAGCTCGACCGGGTGTGTCAGGGTTTATCAGACCGTTTTGGCTACGTTGCAAGCAACGGGCCCTGCGTTTCGGAGGATGGAATGGCTTTCACGTTATAGGTTAAAAAAATTCGATAGACGGGCTCTAGAAGAGGCCCCATGTTCGGGTCATGGAAGTGTTCGAATTTGGAGTAATGCCGGATGGGCGGACCGTACATGCCTACAAATGGGCGAATGCCAACGGGATTGAAGCGACATGCCTGGATTATGGCGCGCTTCTTCAGTCCCTGAAGGTTCCGGACCAACAAAACCGGGTCGAAGATATTACTCTCGGCTTTGATACCTTGGAAGGCTGGCTCGCGAACCCGTCCTATTTTGGATCGAATGTGGGTCGATTTGGAAATCGCATCGCAGAGGGAACGTTTGAGCTCGATGGGAAGACCTACCAGCTGGCCCTGAACAGTGAGACCAATGGCGTACGCTGTCATCTTCACGGAGGAGAGGTGGGCTTAAACCACCGTCTGTTCACTGCGGAAGTGATTCAAGGTGCGGAGGGAGATGGCGTGCAGTTCACCTACTTATCTCCGGATGGGGAAGAGGGCTACCCGGGCAATGTGTCTATCCAGATCACATACCTGCTGACAGTGAATAATGAACTGAAGATTATGATGGCCGGACTCACAGACCAGGCTACCCCGTTAAACATTGCCCACCATACCTACTGGAACCTATCGGGCGATCCGTCGAAGCCAGTGTTAGGTCACGAAGTCACCCTGGAGGCAGAATCAGTCCTTGAGGTCAATGAGGGGCTCATCCCGACCGGTCATAAATTTAAAGTGGAAGGTACGCCCTATGATTTTCAATCTCCCAAGCGGGTGGGGCGGGACATTCACGGCGACCATCCTCAACTCAAAGTTGTTGATGGATATGATGCCTGTTTCGTCCTGAACCGTGCGGAGGGACTGATTCCCGCCGCAACCGTGTATGAGCCGGAGAGTGGACGCACAATGGCCCTTCTCACAAACCAGCCCGGGGTCCATTTTTACACGGCTTGCCACTTTGACGGGACCGAGGTCGGCAAGGGTGGCATCGCCTATCCTCAATATGGTGGACTCTGCCTGGAGACGGAGGGATTTCCCGATGCCCCCAATCATTCAAACTTTCCTTCCACTATTCTGCGTCCCGGCGATACATATCGGCATGTCATGGTGCACCGGTTTTCATGGTAAATGGCGTAAATCCTGAGGTAAAAAAAGGTGTGAATCCCTTATACAGTAGTGGGTGTTATTCTGCTCAAACTGTTTAAAAACAAGAGGGGCGAAGGAAAGGCACCTCGCTAACTCTAGATTCCTGACATTGAGGATGACCTGTATTCCATGCGGTCTTCCTCGATTATCTGGCCCTGTGGCTCCTGGCTTCTGGTTTTTGGCAATGGCCAGGTCACGCATGGAGGGCAGGTGGAGGCGGGGCCGACTAGGGTGGAATCGATGTTGCTGCAAGGCCTAGCCAAACCGTTCATGCATCGATTTTAGAGGAAAGTAACGCCCCGGGCAGACGGTGTGGTTTTTGTCTACTTCCTTGTGAGCGGTATATTTAAAGTTTCCGCCCAAGTGATAGTTGCCGATCAGGTCGACCAGAGCAGAAAAGGAAGCAATCTGTTTGGTCGTCGGTCGGGTCTCCTGGAAATTACCGATGAGACAGATGCCGACCCCGTGTTGATTGACATGGCTGGAGCGGACATGCCCTCCATCCAGCTGGTTTTTCCAGCGGGAGCCGATCTCAATTTGTCCATCGCCGGAATCGATTCCGTTGCCGATAACAAAGTGATAGGCGAGCCCGTTCTGCATTCCCCGTCGCCGGTGGTTTTTGTCATAGATCTTGGCGTTCCCATTTTTGATAGCGCTGTGGTGGGTCACGATATACTTCCACTTCGAACGGTTGATTCGGTATTTGCTGAATTCCTTTTTGAACGTATCCAGTTCAGCTTCTGTCTGCGGTATGTTCAGCTTCTGGCCCACCTTGATCAGGTCGCTTTTTAAGCCGTTGCTACGCTTAATGTCATTTACCGTGGTGCCATATCGTACCGCGATTTCGCTGAGGGTATCTCCGCGGCGAACGGTATGGGAAGTTGCTCCAAAGGTGGATGGAATGAGCGGCCCCAGGGCGAGGAGCCCTGGAGTTGCCACCAGAAATTTCCTGCGAGTCCAGCTCTGCATAAGGATGATAGGCAAATTAGATGACAAATTGTGATGAAAGTTTCAAAGGAAAATCGAGCCACGCTCTGCCAGAAGCGGACCGCTTCATGGCTTGAATGCTTGCGGGCTTCATTTTTAGACCCATTCTTTTGGTGCATTCGTCGCTACTGGCATGCAAATCGCTCGACCCTTACTACCTAGTATATGTTAAGAAAACAGACCCTTATCCTTTTCGTTGTCATCGGTCTCCATGGCTTGCTGAATTTGCCTGCGGTTGCGGGAAGCGGATCGGACGTGCCTGAGTATATTGCCCTGGTGACGGCTTATGATCCGGAAATTGATGCCTTGATTGCCGCCCTGGAAGATGTCGAGGGCCATCGGTGGACCGGGGATCAACAGATTGTCGGGGTTCACTTCAAGACGGGGGAAATCCATGGGAAGCCTATTCTCGTCTTTGCGACCCAGATGAGTATCGCCAATGCAGCCATGTCGATGCAGGTCGCGTTTAGTCATTTTAATGTATCGCAGGTCCTCTATGCGGGGATCGCCGGCGGGGTGAATCCTGAGTTGGAAAAAGGCGATGTGGTTGTGGTGGAGCGCTGGTTTTACCATGATGAGTCGGCATATTTTAACCCGGAGCCATCGAAGCCCGGGGAGTATATCGTAGCCGACTATTTCAAAAACTCCTCCTGGTATTATGAGGAGAATCGGCCGGACGATCCGCACCTTCCCCATTATGAAAATTTCGGTATGATCTTCCCGGATGATGTGTTGATCGTGCGTCAGGGTGAGGACGATCCGGAGCCTGTATCCTATTTTTCTGCGACACCCAGCCTGCTGCGGGTCGCAGAAAGCGTAGCGGAACGGGCGGAGTTTGATTTTGATTTAGCCGTAGGCGGGAACGCGGTGACAGGGTCGGTCTTTGTGGATAATGCGGAGTACCGGGAATGGCTCCGTCGCGTATGGAAAGCGGAGGTGACCGAAATGGAATCCGCGGCTGTAGGACAAGTCTGTACGATCAATGAGATTCCGTGGGTCATCATTCGAGCGGTAAGCGATCTGGCCGGTGGGCAAGAGGGGAAAAACGAGGAAAACCTGTTTGATGGGATTGCCTCGGCAAATGCAGCGAAGGTCCTTCTGGCGATGCTCGAGGCGATGTGAGGAGAGTCGCCACCTTAATGATTGATTCAATCGGTGCATGGCCTGATCCTGGGGGGATGTGGAACTCGTTTATTGCTCCGCGTTTGTTGGGGTTTCTTGCGCTCACCGGTTTTTTCCCGGGATTGGGTGTATTAAGTTCGGAAGAACCTGCCTTTCTCCCTCCCCTGGTCGAAGGGATTCAGCCCGGAATGGATATCGAACGCCACCCCGGCAAGCATATCTGGGCGGAGTTGTTTACGGAGGACCTGGAGGAGGCCAGTCGCTTTTACAGTGAATTGTTCGACTGGGATCCTGAGCCGCTCCAGATTGGACCACATTCCTATGTCTTGTTTCGGAATCAGGGAACTCCAGTGGCGGGGGCAGTCTATCGGGAACAGGTGGCCGGTGAGGATACCCGGGGAATCTGGGTGCCTTATTTTTCCATAGACAATGTAGCCAGCACTGTGGAGCAAGTTGTCCAATCGGGCGGACGCGTCCTGGCGAGTCCGCAGCGAATTTTGAATCGGGGAACCCATGCGATCCTGGCCGGCCCCCAGGGGGGAATCTTCGGTGTGCTTCGGTCCAGTAGTGGCGATCCCCCCGACTATCTGGTCAATTACCATGCGTGGATCTGGGTGCAGTTGTTTGCTTTGAACCCGGAGCAATCCAAAGCCTTCCTCGAGGCAATGTCCCTGGAGGTGGTGGAGGATGAGAATACCGAGAGCGAGCAGGATTACATCTTCATGTCGGATGGTTTCGCCCGTGGCGGGATTATGTATAATGAGCAGGAGGAGAACGGCAGGTCCGACTGGTTGAATTACATTCGTGTAGAAGATGTGAAGGCTATGACCAAAAAAGCTGAGCGCCTGGGGGCGACCATCCTGGTTTACCCGAATGATGATTTCTTTGATGGCAAGGTGGCTATTTTTATTGGTCCGGCTGGTGGAGGAATCGGTCTGCTTGAGTGGAATATGGAAGCGATGGATGAACCGATGGAGGATGTGCGATGAAAAAAGGGATACAGCTTCTTCTCATGTTGATGGCCTTTTTCGTGGGAGAAACCCTCTTTACGGGGTGTAGCTCTTCGGGCGGAGGCAGTTATTCGAATCGATACTATTATGGGCCCGGGTATTATGATCCCTGGTATCGATATCCGTATTACCCGCCCAGTGGAGTGCGCCCACCAAGACCACCCAAGCCGGAGCACCCGATAGCTCGTCCTCCCATCGCAAGGCCAACGCCCTTGCCGAGTCCAGCGCCCCGGCCGAGTATCCCCATAGCCCGGCCCATGCCGCGAACCCGGTAGCTTGGGAATCCCGATGGTTTTCTACGCCGTTCTGGTGACGGGTTGTCTGTTCGCCACCGAAATTGGCCTGGAACTCCACTTTCTGCTCAAAACCGGACCGACGAGCTGGCTGTTTAACTGACCTTCCTGTTGTTAAAGGACCATATTAACCTGGACCGGATCAGTGAACTGCTCCAGGGCCGCCAGAAGGTGAATGCGTCCGTCTTTGTCTTCGTTGCCGTCTACGTCACGTTTGGCAACTCTATGGTAGAGGAGGTTTTCTTCCGGGGTATTCTGGTCGATGCAATAATTAAACATCCACAAGTCTTTGCTTCGGCGCTCTTTGCTTTCTACCATCTGGTTATCTTTTTGGGCTGGTTCTCCTGGTGGGTCACGGCCATCGCGCTGCTCGGTCTGTTTTTAAGTGGGCTCCCATTTACCTGGCTAAACTACCCGAAACGATCGATTTGGAATTCCCGGGCTATGCACATCCTGGCAGATGTATCTATAATGATCATTGGCTTTCAGATGTATGGAATGTTGGAGGCCGTCTAAAATCAGATAGGGCTCAGGATGGAGGGACGATTTGCAATTGGGAACAAGTCCGGCCAAGGTGTTTTCTATACTTGTCAATTTGCCTGGATTTGGCTGTTACCTGCCACTTTCCGGCCGACCCTTACCAGCTCATCACGTGATATGAAACGATACCTCACCGCTCTCCTTATCTATCTGGTCGCTTGTGGTTCCGTCGGAGGTTATGCCGCCGCCGGAAACCTCCCTGAAAAGGCGACGACCGATAAGTCCGAATACCGCAAGTTTACCTTAGACAATGGGATGAGCGTCATCCTCTTGTCCGACCCGGCCTTGAATGTATCTTCAGCCTCAGTCGCTGTGAAGGTGGGGTCCATGGCTGACCCGAAGGAGCGTTACGGGTTGGCTCACTTCCTTGAGCACATGCTGTTCCTGGGGACGGTGAAATACCCGGAGGAAGGGGAATATGGGCGCTACCTTCGCAGCAATGGGGGCTACAATAATGCCTATACCTCGATGGAGCTGACGAACTATCACTTTGAAATTGCACACCACGCATTTGAAGGTGCGCTGGATCGCTTGTCTCAGTTCTTTATCGCCCCCTTGTTCACGGAAGAATTTACGGAGCGCGAAATGAACGCGGTGGACTCCGAATTCGAAATGAACCTGCAGAGCGATGGTTGGCGCATCCAGCAGATCCGGCGCCATCTTTCGAGGGAGGACCATCCCTACAATTCCTTCAGCACAGGGAATCTCGGCACGCTGGAGGGGATCCAGCGGGAGGAGTTCATCAATTTCTTCAATCAGTATTACAGCGCTAACCTGATGGGGCTTGCCCTCACTGGCAATGCCAGCCTGGACCAGATGGAAGCCTGGGTTCGGGAGTATTTCTCTCCCATTGAAAACAAAGGAGTGGAGCGCATCCGGTTTGAGGAGCGCTTTCTGGAGCCCATCGAAGCCGCCCGGATTGTTTACAATGACCCTGTGGTCGAAGCCCAGGATCTCTCCATCATTTTTAACATCCCATCCATGCGCCACCGCTACAAAGGGAAGTCCGCGGAACTGTTGTCCTACGTGCTCGGCTACGAGGGCGAGGGAAGTCTACTCTCCAAGCTGAAGGAGCAGGGGCTAGCCACCGGGGTGTATGCCTACCCCAGCTACACGACGGATGATTTTGGAATTCTTTATACCGGGGCATCACTGACCCCGAAAGGTCTGGAAAACTATGAGCAGGTCCTGGAAGTGTTCTTCAGCTACTTTGAGCTGCTGCGGAATTCTGAGTATCCCCTGCATATATTTGAGGAACAGGCATTGATGGCTCGCTTCGATGAACTCTACAAGGATAAGGGTGAAGGAGCCAACCGGGCGGTGGCCCTGGCCAACGCGGCTTTAAACTATCCCCTGGAAGATGCGGAGCGGATTGAATACATCTGGGAGGAGCCTGACGTGGAAGGATACTTCGAGGTGCTCGATAATCTGCAGCCGGGCAATATGCTGGCTACCGTTGTGGCGAAGGGTGTCCCGACCGACCAGGAGGAACCCTTCTTCAAGGCACCGTTCAGCTATTCGGAGAAGCGTGGGAGCTTGTTTCAGCGGCTCTCTAATCCGCCTGAAGTTGCAGGCTTAATGGTTCCCTCTCCAAACCCTTTTATCCCGAAGAGCGCGCTACTCATGGCAGAGCGGCCGGTTAAGGTGATAGATGAGCCTGGCCTGGTGGTGTATTATTCCCAGGACCAGGAATTTGAACGTCCGCGGTCCGCCTTTGTCTTCCGGTTCCGGCAACCGAAATCGATGACGGATTTGGAGTCCTCCGTTCTGAAATCAAGCTATGTGGCTGCGGTTTCGGAAATGATGAACGAGGTGACTTATACCGCCTCCCTGGCCGGCTTGAGCTTTAACATTTCCGAGAATCTGGAAGGAATCACGATTTCGGTGGATGGCTATGGCGAATCCACGGAAAAGCTGCTGGAATATATCGTTTCAAACCTGACGCAACTGGACCTTCCGGAGGAACGGTTTAGCGCGATTAAAGATCTGCAAATCCGCAGCCTGGAGAGCTTTGATCGTCAGGACGCTTATATCCAGGCCATCGAGTTTCACCGAAAAGCGGGAAACAACAAATACTACACTCCGCAGGAAATCTTATCCGTGGCCCGGGATGTCAGTCTTGCCGATGTTGAGACCTTTGGGAAACGCCTGTTTAAGGAAGGGAAGCTCGAGGCTGTTATCCATGGTAACCTCACCCGGGATGACGCAGTTGCGGCGGCTGAAATGGTGCGGAAAAGCCTGGGAGCCAAGGCTAAAAAGGGAACTGAGGTATTTGAGCTGAAAGCTCAGGCTCCGAAACCGGGAGAAGATCAATTGATCGAAACCAAGTTGATTGTGAACAATTCTACCTATTGGCAGGAATACATCATGGGAGAGGATTCACCCGAGTTGCGCGCGGCCTCCATTGTCCTGAGAAACTTCATGTCTGCGCCTTTTTATTCAGAGATGCGCACCAGGCAGCAGCTGGGGTATATTGTCTGGGCGTTTACGACGCGCAGAGAAAATCTGCTTCATAGTGGGTTTGTCATCCAGTCTGCCGATTACGACCCCAGGGAACTTCGGGACCGGGCGGAAACCTTCATTGCGACACTGCCCGAACAGTGGAATGCCATTACCGATGAGCAGTTTACAACCTTTGTCGAAGGGGCGAAGTCCGAAGTGGCAGAGAAGGACAAGTCCATCGCAGAAAAGGCGCAAACCTTCTTTTCGCGGGCCTTTCAGCATGATGGGGATTGGGACCGCCAGATAGCGACTTTGAGCGCCTTAGACAATATCACACGGGATGATGTGTTCAAGGTGATCCAACGGACGATCGATCCAAACACCCGACGTTTGCGGACGGTCCTTGCCTATGCCGATCAACACGACCTGTCGGAGGAAGTGGCGGCAAAGTAAGTGGATATATAAATACGGTGTAGAGGCACCCCGGCTCCTACAGGTAGTGGACCGCCTATCCGTTCCGTCCACCCAGGCTGGGGGCCCAGGATTCGGGTAACCACAGGGCAAGTCGATTCTTGACCGGCTGATAGATCGGGTCGATGGCCAGATTTTTCCATTCATGGGGATCCACCTGATGATCGTAGAGTTCTTCCTTTCCGTCCGGGTAACGGATATAGCGAAACTGCTCGTCCCGTGCTGAAAATATCCCCTCACCGTAAGTTGTGATGGCCGGGCGTGCCCACGGGCTCGCGGGATCTTGGAGTAGTGGTTTTAGGCTGAGCCCCTCCAGGTCATGGGCGGGAGGCTTCAAGTTCAGGAGGTCGACCAGGGTGGGATAGATGTCAATTGTATTGACCGGTCGAATACAAGTCGTTCCGCCCGGGGTCATGCCGGGGACACGGATGGCGAAGGGGGTGAGGGCGGATTTTTCCCAGACCGTGGCCTTCTCGAAGTGGTCCTTTTCGCCCATATGATAGCCGTTATCCGACCAGTAGACGACAATGGTATTGTCGGCGTATGGGCTGTTGTCGAGCGCTTCCAGGACCATGCCCGCGGTCCAGTCGGCGAAGGTGTGGTTGGCCGCAAACCCGTGGAGTGTCTTCCGCCATTTTTCTTCGTCGGAGGCGCCGGTGTGGTCCCAGCGGGGTCCCCAGATTTTTGACAGATGGATGCCCGTGGGTGGAATGTCTTCCAGATCATTTTTAAGGTATCCCGGGGGCAGGGGGATGTCATCAAAATCGTAGAGATCAAAGAAGCGCTTGGGAGCGGTGAATGGCGTGTGTGGTCGCCATTGTCCGTATGCCAGGAAAAATGGCTTTTCGTGGGATTGTTGCAGAAATTGTATACTATCCTTCGCGTTCCGAACATCTGGAAAATCATCATCCGGTCCATCGTAGTCCGGCGTATACCCCCAGAACCGGGGCGCTCCTCCCTGGCCAGCAGGAATCAAAAAGTCCTCTTCAGGGTGAAAGGGGCCGAACCCGCCGCCATGGGGCTGGTTGTCGAAGTTGTTTTCGATGCGGCCTTCGGTCAGCTTGGCGTGAAACAATTTGCCGTTGCCATAAGCGTAGTAACCATTCCTGCGCAGACATTCGGGCAAGGTTTCCGTCTTGGAGAGTATCGATTCTTCGCGCCAGGGGTCGCTACCGTTGAGGTAAGCCCCGGTGGTATGAGGGTAGAGACCGCTAAACACTGCGGCACGTGAAGGGCCGCATACGGGGGAGGCGCAGTATCCATGGCGAAAGGTGAGTGCGGATTCGCGAAAGGCATCGAGGTAGGGCATTTGAATGCCCGGGTAGCCTTTATAAAATCCGTAGTCGTTCATGTCATCCGTGATGATCATGAGGACGTTCATGCGGTTTGTGCCGCTGGCGTGATGAATGGCCGAGAGTAAATTGGGGAGCAGGGCGGATGCCGAAGCAAGACTAGACGTTTTCAGGAAATCGCGGCGAGAGGGCATAGAGATACAGGGGTAAGGATGAACGGATACAGGCAGTTGAACCGTATCCTGGCGGGATGGAAAGTGAGCGTTTCCTTGTCCGTTCAGTTCGAGTCGATCCACCGCGCTTTAAATTCATCGGAGGGGAGTGGGCAGCTGTCGAATTTGCCGAACCACTTATACCGGTTGCGGGAGACGAACCGATACAGGGGATTGAGTAACCCATCGGGAATGCCCCGAAATACAGCGAAGCAGCACCAGGGAAACTTTAACTTGGACGCGACAAGCAGAACGGCGCGGGCTTCGGTATAAACGGAGCCCTCTCTCAGCAGCACAAGGGATTTCAGCTGGTCTTCGGGAAGGATTGTACCCTGCAGCATGGATTTCGCATAGTCCGACTGAAGGGATGCGAATCGGAAATGCGCCTTCGGATCATTGCGGAGAATGAAATGGACCGATTTATCGCAAAGTACGCAGACGTCATCGAAGAAGATGACTTGAGCTGAAAGTTCGGTCGTGTCTGCTGGGGCATTTTTTTTCACATTTGCATAGTTTGTCGGGTTTGGAGCCTCTTGCAAGTATCCGACAGTGGAGTCGAGCCGGTGGAAGGTGGGAGAGGGCATTCTGCCGGAAGGCTGGTCGGTGCATGGGAAAACCCGACGATTGTGATACGACCATCGGGCCCGACAGGAAATGACGGGGAAGTTGGTGGCTGAAGGCGACTCCTCATGGACTGAGCGTCGGTAGTAAAAACCCATAAACCTTTGGGACCGTGGGGGAAGCGGTTTGACCCAGGCGCGTTCTCCCCCCAGCCTTATCCTCTTGCTATGAACCCCCAATTTCGTGTGAAAGGATTCTGGTTCCTCTTGGTCATTCTCGGAGTCTTTGGAATGGGCTTCTGCGCGGAGCGGGTACGCTATCGAATAGGGGAAGATAAAATCTGGTTAGACCTACCTGAGGGGCTGAGCGAAGGATACTACAGGGTTGAGCGGATGCACCCCGGGGATGGGGGCGGTTGGAGACCGGTCGCTAGAAAGCGAGGCGATTCAGATTGGGAACGGGTGTTTCCCGAGCCTCTGGTGATGTTCACCTCGAATGGGACTCAAATTCTGCAGGACCCGGTGGATGGAGCGATCGTTTACTTTCGAATTGGTAGATGGGATGCCACACGGCTGAGCGAACCCGCACAGGCGGCCCGATTCCTGACTCAAGCTACCTTTGGACCTAAACGCGGAGAAATCGATCAGTTGGTGGCGGAGGGCTTAGATTATGAGGCATGGATCGATGCACAAATTGCCCTTCCCCCGACGTTACATGTTGGTCTGATCGAACGGATCGGGCCACTATATGATCTCTCAGATGTTCATCGAAAGGGAATGCTGTGGTTTTCGGCCACCCTGGATGGTGATGACCAACTGCGTCAGCGGGTTGCCTGGGCCTTGAGTCAAATCTTCGTCATCAGCGAGTACGGAAGTAAGAACCGATCGGGTCTGGAGGAATGGGTGCACTACTATGATATCTTCGTTCGAAATGGGTTCGGAAACTTCCGGAACATTTTACAGGAGGTTACGGTGAGCGCGAAAATGGGCGATTATTTAACCTACAAGGGGAATCGGAAAGCCAGTGGAGTCCAATTGCCGGATGAAAACTATGCTCGAGAACTCATGCAGCTGTTCACCATTGGTCTGTGGGAACTGAATCCCGATGGCACCCTGAAGCTGGATGCGCAGGGCGACCCCATCCCCACCTACGATAATGACAACATCATGGAGCATGCCCGTGTGTTTACGGGATTTGACTATGAGCACAAACGGGATGGCATGGATCAAACAAACCGAATTGATCCCATGCGGACGGTCGAGAACCGGCACGATACGGAAGAAAAGGTGTTATTGGACGGAACAACCATTCCTGCCGGGGGCGATACCCT
>JANQKZ010000045.1 GCA_028280845.1 Opitutales bacterium
TTCGTCCGTCGCTCGCTTGCGAGCTATGGACGACACGGTGCGCTGTGCCCTCCATAGCCCGGAGGGCGTCGGAGGGCTGCTCCCCTGTTTGAGCCCACCTGCGCCTCAATTTAAATGCAGATTGCTCTAGCCCTGAAATGCATCCCCCCTAAGCAAAACAGCGAGGCCGAAATGACCTCGCTGTTCTACTTGGACTGACTGACTTTTCTTAACGAACAGACTGACTACTTTTGACTCTTGCTCAAAAAATTTTACGGGGTATGCGGGGTAGACTACCTTGAAGGTGGGTAGAATTAATAAATCTCATGAATAGACCGTCAAATCCTTTTTTGTTAAATTTTCTCCAGATGAATTTACGAAGCCTATTTCATCTTTAGATCCCAATTAGGGTTCATCTGAATTTGTGAATAAATCGGCAAAAACTTCTCCCTCCGTGCTTTGTGTCGATGAAATCGTGGTTATAGAAAAATCCTTATCCACGGGGAAAGTCAGGACTGACTTCTATTTCCTCACCAGGATTAATCGTAATGGGTTCATTATTGGCGGGCACCTCATCGTTTAAATAGAGCTGGCAAGTGATGGGGGCTGAGCCATCCGGAGCCACCCAATCGAATTTTCCTATTTCCACAAATGATAATGGCGTCCCTTTATCTTGAGATAAACCCGGGCCAATCCCTCGAATATATAACTTGTTACCAATTCCAATTAAGATGTTTGCAATGATACGGGCCGGCTTTTCGTCTGGCACCTCCGGCGGAGCCTCGGCGGAGGATTGAATGATCTTATCCACAGGAGACGGGTCTTCGCTTTTCCGCTCAACGCCCCCCATGGCCTTCTCCAGCATCCGGCGTTCAGCTGGAAGAAGGTCTTCATCGTCAAACAAGTCTTCCGGCTCAGAGGTGGGCTCGGGGTCAGGTTCAGCCTCAGCTGTCGGTCTGGTCTCAGGCGATGACAGCTCTTGATGCGTTGCTTTCCCGATAATTTCATCCGGTGACTCCATGACGACCTCTGCCGCTTCCGGAAGGGATTCTCCCTGGGAGTCCGCTTCGATTGCTTCCGATTGCCCAACAGACGATTCAACTTCCGCCTCCGGGACAGCATTGGCTGGGGCCTCAGTTTCCATTTCAACCAGATGAGTCAGCTGGTTTCCCCGGGTGCTCAGACTATCCAGAGAGGATTTTAACCCATCTACCTCAACGCGGAGGTCTTCCTCAAGCTGGCTTAATCGGTCTAAAGTCGATTGCGAGATCCCCTTGAGATCATCATACCCTTCCTGGAGTTGATCCCATCGCTGAAGAGACTTGGCTTCGCGGGCCTCTAGATCCGTTTCCCACTTTTCCCAGCGTGCGGACAAGCCGGAGTCGAGAGCCTCCTGGAACGAACCAAGCTGACTCTTTAACTCCTGGGTCAGGGTCAGCAAAACCTGCACGCCCTGCTCTTCATTCACCTGAAAGGATTTTAGCTTGTCATCCATAAGCGAAGCCAAGCCCTCATAGGCGGAAAAAGTCCGCTCGACTCGCTTGGATTCTTCCCGCTGGGCATCCACAATAGCATAAACTTCGCGCACCATATGGTTCATCCGCTCATGCACCGCCTCCAAGGCGTTCGCCTCGTTCTCCTCATGGAGTTTCTGTTTCAGGTAAAATTCGATGATGAAAGGGGCCACCAACAAGAGTGCTCCGACGATAACGCCAAACACACAGAAACCGATCTGCCAGGAATTCAGGTCGCCCCCGTTTCGCATTAAGATAAAGACGGCAAGGCCTAAAAGGAGAATATCTCCCAATAAAAAGGGCCACTTGTTAATGGAAGGTGGGGTACGGGTGGTAACATCCATAGCATTCAGAAGGCGTTAACTCCTTGTTAATTCGAAATTTCCGAACCTACAACCATGAAATTCAGACACACCTGAAGGATCCCTCACCGGTGAGGCAGGTTGGTCTTATCGCGGACGTTCCATAAACCCCACCTTGCGATAGACTTTGGCCAGGGTTTTGTAGGCCGTTTTTTGAGCCGCTTCGTTACCGGTCTTGATAACAGACTGTAGATAACCCTTGTCAGATACCAGGGCCTTGTATTTTGCCTGAACCGGCTCAAGGGCAGCAATCACCGCATCGGCAACAGCAGCTTTAAACTCGCCATATTGTTTCCCGGTAAACTGGTTTTCTGCCTGGTCAAGACTTTCCCCGGTCGAGGCCGTGTACATGCTGAGCAGGTTGCTGATTCCCGGCTTGTCCTCGCGCGCAACCACCTCCGTCCCAGAGTCGGTAACCGCGCTCATGATCTTCTTCTTCAACACGGCGGGTTCATCTAACAGGAAGAGCGTCGCATTTAGATTTTCATCACTTTTGGACATTTTCTTAGTCGGTTCCTGGAGCGACATGATACGGGCCCCCACCTTCCCCATATGCGGCTCCGGCACATTGAAGGTCTCTGAATAAGTAGCATTAAACCGCTGGGCTAAGTCCCGAGTCAGCTCCAGGTGCTGTCGCTGGTCTTCCCCGGTCGGAACCAGATGGGCATTGTAGAGTAAAATATCCGCAGCCATTAGCACCGGATAGTAGAGGAGCCCGGAATTCAGCGTCGCCCCCGGGCGGGCACCTTCGTTCTTTATCCTCAAGTCATCCCCGCTTCCGATTTCAAACCCCAACTTACTCGCCTTTTCTTTAAACTGCGTCATGCGCTGCAAGTCACCGATCGGTGTCATACACCCAAGAACCCAGGCCAATTCAGTATGCCCGACGATATGCGATTGAACAAATAAGTGGGCTTTCTCCGGATCCAATCCACAGGCGATATATTGGGCAATGCACTCAAGGGTGTTCCGCCGCAATTCGGCAGGGATGCCCTTTACCGTGATGGCGTGTTGGTCAACAATACCAAAGTAACATGTATAATCATCCAGCAGAGCCACCCAGTTTTTGATAGCTCCAAGATAATTTCCCAGGGTAAGCTGCCCAGTCGGTTGTGCGCAGGTCAGGACAGTTGGACGTTGGTCAGACATAAACCCTGGACTTTGCTGGACCCTATTTCGTTAAGCAACGGAATATTCATAAAACCCATCAAACCTCCTCAACGCCCATTTGTAAAAAATTGTGTAAATCTTTGATATTGGCACAACTTTTGCCTGATATTACACGATTAAACTGTTATAGTAGGACTATCGATATTGATTTATCAGAGCTATACAAAAAAATTGCCTTCATGATAAATATTTCGTTTTCTTAACGGTTTAACAGACAAACGAACAGATGAAATGGCACCCTGAGGAGGGTGCTTTTACCATAGAACGGGTATTACCGTGCCAGAAATACGATTAAAAGAAGAAGAAATCCAGGAGCTTAAAGATTCCTTGAAACGCTGCCCTTCGGAAACCTTCGAGGCAGCCCTTAAATATCGGGAAGACAACGACTTAAATCAAATTCCCATCATCGTAATGGGGATCGTTGAGCGTTATCTTGAGCCTGAAATGCGGCCGAAATTGAAAACCGGGGATGATAACTTACTCCTCATTGACGATTTAGGCGTGGATTCCCTCACCATGATGGAGATCATTATCCTGGTTGAAGAAACGTTAGGAATTTCGTTTGAGAATCAGGAATTGAGGGAAATCCGCACCATTGGGGATGTGAAGTTGTTTATGGATCGAAAGATACGCGGGAACCCTGAGGAGGATGGTGTGGAACGGACCAACCTGCTTCCCGAAGAGATCCTGATGGCCATGCCCCAGCAGCCTCCTTTCCTTTTCCTGCAATCGGCCAAAGTGGGCGAAACCGATGCCCTGGGGTCCTATAAGATTCAGGGAGATGAATTTTTCTTGCGGGGTCACTTCAAAGATAACCCTGTATTTCCCGCCTCCATTTTACTGGAAGCTCTCGGCCAGTTAGCCGTCCTTTACCTCTTGAAGTCCGAAAATCCTGAGCTGAAGGAAAGGGTAAAATTGGACTCCATCTTCTTCACCTCCTGCGACGGTATCCGCTGCCACAAAATCTGTAAGCCGGGAGATACCCTCGAGATGCGGGTAAAAACAAAACGGCTGCGTCACCCGCTCGCTACTTTCGAGGGAACGATCACGGCCAAAAATGATAAAGTGGCGTTCGCTGAAGAAATTACTCTGACCTTCGACCTGACTCCCGAAGAGAAAGAGGAAGCCCTGAATGGAGTGGATCATGATGCGAGCGGCGCCAATGGATCCCGTCTCGATCCTGCAGAGACCACCTTTCACCAGAATGGGCATTCCAATTCTCCTTTTGCCCGAAGTTAATCGCTAACTGGGGCTTGGCCACCAATTGCAGGGCATGGATGACATCGAACTGACCCGCTTCACCCGTCAGTTCAAAGTTGCTTATTTCTTCACGACCTTCCCCAAACCGAGTGAAACCTTTTTCCAGCGGGAAATACGTTCACTTCTAACGCTTGGGCTGAGGCCGGAAATTCACTCCATCTACGGAGGGGCAAGGTCTTTCGAAAACTATCCCATTCAACAATTTGGATGGGTTGAAGGTCTCGCCTTCCCCCTATGGCTGATTTACTGGGGATTTAAAAAACCGAAAACGGTGCTGGCCACCCTCTACGATCTGCTGCGGCACCCGGCCACCTCATGGTTGAACTTTCAGGAAATCTGGTTGGGAGCTCTGTTCGGCCTTTGCCGCAGTAAGCATCTGTCTAACAAAAACTTTAAGTGGATCCATGGAGTCTGGGCAACAATGCCGACTACGGCAGCCTGGGTGGCACACCGTCTGTCGGGAATTCCATACAGCATGGAAGCCCACGCCTATGATATATTTCAGCATGGCGGGGACGGTCTCATTCGACAAAAATTGAAAGAGAGCGCGTTTGTGAGAACCTCCACTCAAACCGGTGCCAAACGCCTGAGCGAACTGGGAGCGAGTGAATCAAAGATCCGGATAATCTATAGGGGCATCCCCACTTCGCCTCAGCCTCCGGCGCTGAAAACGCTTCCAACTGAAGGACAGCTCCGGTTTCTTTCCATTGGGCGTTTTGTGGGGAAGAAAGGGTTTTTCCACCTTCTCGAGCTATTGTCCTACTTCAAATCTCAGAAGCTGGACTTTACCGCCACGATTGCAGGGGACGGTCCCCTGAGGGATCAGTTAATCCAATACCGGGACCGGCTCCAATTGCAAGAAGAGGTATCCTTCCCTGGCTTTCTGTCACAGGATGTTCTGAAACAGGAATTCAAGGCTGCCGATTTCTTCTTGTTTACCGGGCGAATCGCAGACGACGGGGACAGAGACGGACTCCCAAATGTCTTGTTGGAATCCGTAGAATGCGGACTGCCAATCTTCACCACCCCGGTTGGTGCTGTATTGGAACTCATACAAGACCGGGAAACAGGCAGAGTATTCCACATTGAAGAAAGGCAGGCATGGTTGGAGGCGATTTATGGATACCAAGAGTCTGAAAAGGAATATCAACACCTGCAAAAAGAAGCCTTCCTTAAATTATCGAAAGACTTTTCCCTCGAATCGAATATGCAGTCCTTGTTATCCGTGTTCTTTAAGTACTACGAGAACATGAGAACATGATTTATTGGGATAGCACCAAAAAGCTGAAACAGAAACACCGCTCTGGATTGCTGAGGGTGAGCGAACGCCTCGTCTCCAGTTTGAGAGTGAAAATGCCGGGTATGGTGGAAGAGGTCGTTTGGGTGTCTGCGGCCAGGAGTTTTTGTCGCCCTGCATCCAGCCTGTTTCAAAAGACTACTAGAATCAATCTCAGGCCGGATGACTGGATCATTACCCCGGAAGTTTTTGGCGAAGACGAAAAGCCGGGGTTTACGGAATGGCTGGCCACCCGCCCTGCTCGGATTGCCGGGATCTTTCATGATAATATCCCCCTCTCTCACCCCGATATCACCTGGCCGAAAAGCGTGAAGCGGCACCCGATCTACCTCAGCCTCCTCCGGCAAATGGATGTGGTCTTTGCTGCATCTGAGTTTTCGGCTGAAGCCTTTCGTTCCGCGTTTCCGGAAACAGCCAAACTCCCCGATATCGTTCCATTAAAGTGGGGCGCTGATTTCTTCGCCGGGAAACGAGATAGTGATAAGCCGAATTCGGGCGGGTTCCTCACCGTAGGTATATTAGAACCGAGGAAGAATCAGGAGTTGTTGCTGGATGCCATGGAAAGCATTTGGGATGAAGGCTTTCAGGTTCCGCTCAAGGTGTGCGGACGCATCAACCCCCACTTCGGCGAACCCATTGCGAAGCGAATACAGAAAATGCAACGAAGCTGTTATCCGGTGGAGCACATTCCCAACCTGAGTGACGGAGCATTGTGGCAGGCCTATCAAGACGCCTCCCTTTCCATTTTCCCATCGCAGGCTGAGGGCGCGGGCTTGCCCGTGATCGAATCACTCTGGGCCGGTTGTCCCGTCTTGGCCAACAACATCCCGCCTTTAAAAGAATATGGAAGGGGACCAGGGTGTGCCTTTTTCCAAACTAACTCCAGGAAAGACCTCATCCTCCAACTCAAATTCTGGCTGGAAGACGAAAACTACCGGAACACCCTGACCCAAGGAGCCCAGAAACGGACCATTCCGTTGTGGAGTCAAACCGCCGGGACGCTACTGGATAAACTGGGAATGGCTCAATAGTGCTTGAGCGCATAGTCCAGGGCTTCCTCGATTTTCAGAAAATCCGCTTTCGTATGGAGGGCTGATATTGACGTCCGGACCAAATCCTTCCCGGGGGGCACACCCGGAGCGATACTGATTACGGAGAAAACCCCTTTGTCATAAAGCGCTTTCCAAAAGTAATAAGCCTTTTCCTTCGTCCCGAGAACGATGGGAATGGCTGGGGTCTCACTATTCCAGGTATCCAGTCCCCGGTCCTTCAGCATCTGATTATAGCGATGGGTATTCGCCCAAAGCCGTTCCAGGTGCTCTGGCTCATCTTGCATGACATCGAGGGCAGCCTCTGCGCATGCAGCCTGCACCGGGGAAATGGCTGCACTGAAAATAGTCTGCTTCGAGTGAGTCCTGATATATTGTACCATGTCCCTCGAGCCCGCAACAAATCCCCCCGTGCTCGATAGCGCCTTGGAAAAACTCCCACACAAAACATCCACGTGCTCCGTCATTCCGAAATGATTGGCCGTGCCGCGCCCATTGTCCCCCAGCACGCCAAATCCATGCGCATCGTCCATGATGAGGAAGCAGGATTCCGTTTGGGCAATTTTAACAAACTCCGGCAAGGGAGCGATATGGCCTTCCATGGAATACACGCCCTCGATCAACAAAATCTTGGGAACCTTCGACTTCTCGTACGACAGCACTTCGCGAAGATCCGCCGGGTTATTGTGGAGAAAGCGCTCGACCCGGGCATTCGATAACGAGATTCCGGACAACAAGGAAGAATGCACATTCTTATCCACCACGATGAGATCGCCACGCTGAGCAAAGCCCGCTATCGCCGACATACAGCTGAGGTATCCCGCTGAGTGCACATGGCAGGCCTCAACACCAAGAAAACCGGCCAGCTTTTCCTCCAATCGAAGGTGGAAAGACCGGGTGCCATTTGCTAGACGTGCGCCGGTCGTGCTGCTGCCCCACTCGTCCAGGGCTTTCTTACCCGCCTCGATCACTTTGGGATGCGCGCCCAAGCCCAGGTAATCATTGCTCGCGAGCATGACCATTTCTTTCCCGTCAATCCACACTCTGGAACCCACTTGGCGCTCAAACGAATGGTAATACACATTGTACTTTTCCTGCATGCGAACCAGGGGGTCTCCCTTGGCTCGCTCAAGCACGATGTTCTTATTTTTTCTGGAAACAGGAAATACCATGGCTACTCACTTCATGATCAGCACGATTCCCGCTGCTGCAAAGAAAATAGTGTCCCCCGAAACCTAATACTTGGGTAATTGCGGCTGCGTGATCAGCAACCAGATCGCCTTCCAGAATTTCGTAAAATTATATCGCCACCACCGCCGGGCATAGCGTTGCAAATATTCCCGAGCCCATTCTCGCTTTCCCCACTCGATGGTCGTCGCCTGCCACTTTTCTACAAAGCGATCCATGTTGGCATCATCATGCACCACCCGTCCGGGGGACACGCTTACATGATGCTGGATAATGCTGGTATTGGCTACATAATGTTTATACCCGGCCTTGCGCAACCGCACGCAAAGATCGATATCCTCTGTTCCATTCCGGTAGCCTTCATCAAATCCGCCGATTTCTTCAAAAACGGATTTTCGCAGGACAATACAGGCCGCCGTCACCGCATACCATTCCCGGAACTCCCCCTTAGGAATTGCTTTCCTTCCTTTTCGGGCATGCGCGGGGCGTCCATTTCGATCAAAAAAAACGCCGGCATGATCCACCAATCCAGTGCTGGTGCTCATCTGGATATTCCCCACGATCCCGGCTTCCGGCAGCGTCTCGAGTCCTTTCAGCATGGGCTCCAACCATCTCCCGGTGAGAACGAGGTCATTATTGAGCAGGGCGAGCACTTCCCCCTTTGCTGCTTGCACTCCCCTGTTATTGGCCCCGGCATACCCCAGGTTTTCCGCATTCAGAATAACCCGGTAGGGTCCACCTAAAGTTGCTAAAAACTCCCGGGTCCCATCGCTACTGCCATCATCTACCAGGATGACTTCGTAGTGGATTCCAACGCCATCTAAGGTCTCTTCGAGGCTAGCCAGATATGCCTTTGTGTAATCCAGGCAATTATACAAAGCAGTTACAACTGACAGTTCGGGATCCGCGGGCATGTTCCTGGACATTGAGGAAGTGCTCTTACCTTGTCAAAGACCCAGGGCTCCTCGAAGGGCAGGTGATCACAAATTCAATCTCAAGCAAACGGTGGCTGGGACTGCCCCGAAACTTGCTGCTCGAGAAACTCCTTCAGGTACTGCCCATAACTGGACTTTCCGTAGAACTGTATAGCCGCTTGCATGCCATCCACATCGATCCACCCTTTGCGAAAGGCGATTTCTTCCAGGCATGAGATCTTGAGGCCTTGCCGTTTCTCGATCACCTGCACGAAGTCGCCGGCTTCTATCAGATTCTCGTGCGTGCCTGTATCGAGCCAGGCAGTTCCCCGGCCAAGAATCTCCACCGTCAAACTTCCCTCATCAAGGTAGCAACGGTTCAGATCAGTAATTTCCAATTCACCCCGAGGACTCGGCTCCAACGCCTTCGCAAATGCCGATGCGCGTCCGTCATAGTAATAGATCCCGGGTATGGCATAATTGGACTTGGGTTCTACCGGCTTCTCTTCGAGAGAAATCGCTTTTCCCGTTTCATCAAATTCTACCACCCCATAGGCAGCCGGGTTGGACACATGATAGCCAAACACCGTTGCCCCAACCTCTTGTTCACTCGCCCGTTTCAAGCTGCCGACCAGATCATGGCCATAAAACAGATTATCTCCCAACACCATGCAACTCGGAGCCCCTTGCAAAAAATCCTCCCCGATAATTAAGGCTTGAGCCAATCCCTCAGGCTTCGGTTGAGCGGCATAGGAGAATGTCATTCCAAATTGGGAGCCATCCCCTAAAAGACGCTCAAACAAAGGCAAGTCGTGCGGAGTAGAGATAATCAGCACCTCACGAATTCCCGACAACATCAGCATCGACAACGGGTAATACACCATGGGTTTATCATAAACCGGCATCAGCTGCTTACTCACTGCCACAGTCAATGGATAAAGCCGAGTTCCCGACCCTCCAGCTAAAATGATTCCTTTCCTATCCATTAGTCCTATTCACCACGGAGATCACAGAGAACACAAAGTAATTTTCCTGAATTCATGCCTTCCTTAGAGAAGGATTCAACCAGTTCCCAGTCGCTCGCGATTGTATCGCTTTTCAGCAATAGCCCTACACCAAGGTTCGTTGCCCAGATACCATTGGATGGTCTTTTGGATCCCGGTTTCAAAAGTCTCTGCAGGGCTCCATCCCAACTGGGATTGGATCTTCCCGCAGTCGATCGCATAGCGTCGATCATGCCCTGGACGGTCCGTGACAAAGACCTTTTGGGTCTTATAAGACGTTCCATCTGTCCGGGGTCGCAGCCCATCCAGGATCTCGCAAATCGTATCCACAATTTCGATATTCGGCTTCTCGTTCAGTCCTCCAATGTTATAGGTCTCTCCAACTTTGCCCGACTCTAGGACCGCAAGAATTCCAGCGCAATGATCCTCTACATAAAGCCAGTCTCGTATGTTCATTCCATCGCCGTAAATCGGCAGCTCCTTGCCCTCAATCGCGTTGAGGATCATGAGGGGAATGAGCTTTTCAGGAAACTGATACGGACCGTAATTGTTCGAGCAATTGGTGGTCAGCACAGGCAGCCCGTAAGTGTGTAAAAATGCGCGAACAATGTGATCGCTACCCGCCTTCGAGGCTGAATAAGGACTGTTCGGCTCATATTTTTGCTCCTCATGGAATAGCGGATCTTCAGGCCCCAGGCTGCCATACACTTCATCGGTGGATACATGAAGGAACCGAAACTTTTCCTTTTTCTTCCCCTCCAGTTTTGACCAATAATGCCGACTGGCATTCAACAACCGGAGCGTACCAATAATGTTGGTTTGAAAAAACGGCTCGGGCGAATCGATCGACCGGTCCACATGGCTTTCAGCGGCAAAATTGACAATTGCGTCTACCTGGCGCTCCCAGAGTATTTTCGAAACCAGGGCTTCATCCCCGATATCCCCTTTCACAAATTGATAATTCGGATCGCCTTCCAGATCGTTCAGGTTATCCGGGTTTCCGGCATAAGTCAGGATATCAAGATTGATCAAACGGACAGGATTATCTGAGCCCGCCAGGCAATACCGGATAAAATTTGAGCCGATAAACCCGGCCCCGCCAGTAACAAGAATGGTTTTCATTGGGGTTGTAGTTGAATTCAGGAATGCTCAGGCACCCAATTCTGTAAAGCTTCTTCTATTGCTTTTTCCACCGGGCGAAGGGAAATACCGGCCGAAGCCAGTTTCGAGCTGTTCAGGACTGTATTAGAGCGTGGGGTCTTAGCTGCTTTAAGCATGAACTCGTCCTCATTCTCAAAAAAGGAGAAGTGCTTTCCACTGGAGGCTAACAACTGGCCCAACTTGCTGGCTTGTATCATGTCGACGACTTGGCGGGTATCAATATGACCAGGGTTGGTTACATTATAGATCCCGAAAGGAACCCGTTTTTCCCACGTGGCCCAACACCCATAAATGAAATCGTCCAGGTTGGAAATGGAATTCTCAGCCACCAGGAGCCGGTCATACCGCATGAGTTTAGTGAGAAAATTCCTGGGACTGTCAAGATGGTCGAATGGGATCCTTAACCGCCATACATACCCCGATGGCTGACTTTCATGCACCCACTTCGTTCCATCCGAGCTTTCCCTATAGCCGATGGCTTCCTCACCCAGTGCTTTGGTTCCGCTGTAAAAACTGCAGTTATTTTGCCGGAATGAGAAATTCGGGGCGTCCTCTTCGGTGAAGCCCTGACCATCCTGGCGGCGCCCGGAAAAGATACAACCGCTGGAGACATGCCCCCAGGGAATTCCAGCAGCTTCACATTCCTCACGCATGAGCCCGGGCAGGATAGCATTACCAAGTAGGCAATTGGCCTTGTCCAACTCTGCTGCATCAACATTAGGTTTTCCGGTGTATCCGGCGGCATTCACCAAGAATTCGGGTCGGTATTCAGAAAGAGCCTGTTTTAACCCGCCCCGGGTGGTGTAATCTATCTGGTTCCGGCTCAAGCCATACACCTCCACCCCCTGGGACTTTAAATATTGGAGCATGCGGTTCCCTACATACCCGGTTGATCCTAGTAACAAAATCATATCACCTACGAAAAGTTTGGTCTGAGCTGCCTTTCAATTTAAGCTCCTGCTCGTTTGTCGCTTTTGAATAGTCCCCGTGACTGAAATACTTCTCAAGCCATAAATACATCACGATAAAGAAGTATCGACTCCCCATTTCCTTGATTCTCAATTTGGATTTCCCGGTCGTTCGGTTGGTCCACCGAATCGGAACAATAGTGTAGGTATACCCTCGGATAACGGCTTTCAGGGGAAGCTCCACCGTGATATTAAAATGTGGGGATAAAATGGGCTGGCACCCCTCGATTACAGTTCGCCGATAGGCCTTGAACGCATTGGTCGTATCGTTGAGACCATGACGAAAGAGCAACCGAATGAACCCGTTGGCCCAGCGGTTCAGGATGAACTTGAGCTTTGGGTAATCACTTACTCGGCTCCCCGAGATAAATCGGCTTCCAAATACACATTCATACCCCTTTGAAAGTTGCTCCCAATATGAAACCACATCTTCAGGAGAGTCGGAGGCGTCCGCCATATAAATGACCACCGCATCCCCAGTGGCTTTTTCCAGGCCAAAGCGAACGGCTCGTCCAAAGCCGTTCAGCCCTGCATTCTGATACGGCTTCAACTCCGCGATTTCCTTCCGCAGATCCCCTAGAATCTCCCAGGTAGAATCGGTGCTGCCATCATCCACCACCACAAGCTCATGAGGGATGCCCGCTGATTTAAGTGCCTCTGAAAGAGCCGTTAACGTAGAGGATAAACACCCTTCCTCATCTCGGGCCGGAATGATAAGCGATAATAATCGAAGCGGTTTCACGGATTATACTTTCCTAGCGATAACTCCAACCACTCAGGGTGGTTTTCGGCGAAGCCAGCAATCTCATCCAGGATCTCGGGCAGGGTTTTCGCTATCTTAAACTTCCAATTCTCTATAGCTAAAGTTGAGTCTAACACAATCCATGGCAGGTCAAACGGACGACTTTCCTGAGCTTGCTCAACAAGGTGCGGCCCCCACCGCTGTTCGCACCAAGTCGACAGTTCCGCCAGAGACATGGAGTGTTCCACCCCTCCGGAGAAGTTGGCAATTCGGGGAACATCCACCCGATCCTCAGTCATTTGCTGAAGGAGCACAGGAACCAGATCGTCGGGATGCAGGCAGTCCCTGACTTGAAATCCCGAGCCCCCGAACCCAATATATTTCAAGGGTCGCTTATGAAACCAGCTGTGCAGCCAAAAGGAAAAGATCCCCTGCTGTGGATGCCCGAATTGGCCGGCCCCTGCCATCACTCCACACCGATTGATCCAGACAGGAAATCCAAAGGCCGCCCCATACTCCAACGCCATCTGCTCTGAGGCCACCTTCGTGGCCCCATACAAGGAAACAGGAGCTTGAGTAGAGAAATTCTCCGATATTCCTGAACTGGAAAAACCCACTAAGTCATTGGCAGAGTCTTGGGGAGTAAATCTAGCCCTCCCACTTTCACCTTCCACCTTCACCTCGATTCCAGCCAAAGGCGGAATCGAATATACCCGACTCGTCGACAGCAAAATAAACCCCGCATTCACCCGCTTACAGTATTCCAGAATGTTGATGGTTCCATACAGGTTGTGCTGCACCAATTCCAGGCTGGAGGTCTTCTCGTCTACCCCAGCTAGTACGCTGGGCTGGGCCGCGGCGTCGATTACGAAGTCGGCTGGAGGCAAATCCGCCAACATGTCCGAGTCCCGTATATCTCCAACCCGCACATCCACTCCCAACTCTCGCAAAGGCACTAAGTTCACCCGACTTCCATCCCGACAGAGATTATCAACCCCAACAATCTGCTCAATCTGAGATGCTTCTACGAGGCGTTTAGCCAAACAGCTCCCAACAAATCCACAAATGCCTGTAATCAGAATTTTCATTTAAGAAACGTTCACCAAGGAGACCACAGAGAATTAACGTTAGCTATCACATCGAAATGATTTGAACAGGGCTCCGTGGTCTCAGTGTCCTCTGTGGTGAAATAATCAATCTCTAAACACCCCCTGCTCCAGAGCCCATTGATAGGTCCGCTGGAGTCCATCCTCCAAAGGTATCTTTGGCTCCCATCCCGTCGCCAGCATTTTCGAAGAATCTAACAACTTCCGAGGCGTCCCATCGGGCATCGAAGTATCATTAACGAGCGGACCGTCAAAGCCCACCACCGCTTTCATCAGCTCGCTCAACTCCTGGATGGTCACATCTGAACCGTAACCTACATTAATGGTTTCCGATTCATCATAGGTCTCCAACAGACGCACAACGCCCTCCGCCAAATCATCCACATGGAGAAATTCACGGCGAACCTGTCCGGTCCCCCAAACCGTCACCGCATCCCGGTTTTCCTGCTTTGCTTGGTGAAACCGCCGCATCATTCCGGGAATCACATGGCTGAACTCCGGATGAAAATTATCGCCCGACCCATAGAGGTTACACGGCATCGCAGAGATAAATCGCCGCCCTTTTTGCCGATGGATAAACTCGCACAGTTTTAAGCCTGCAATCTTCGCAAGCGCATACCCTTCATTAGTGGGCTCCAGAGAGCTGGTCAGGAGCGAATCCTCCCGAATGGGCTGTGGGGCGTGTTTAGGATAAATGCAGCTACTCCCTAAGAAGAGGAGGCGCTCGACCTCATGTTGCAAGGCCCCGTAGATCACATTATTCTGGATCATCAGGTTTTCATACATGAACTCCACCTGCTGCGTCCGATTCGCATGAATCCCTCCTACCTTCGCCGCCGCCAACACTACATGCTGGGGCCGCTCGTTATCGAAAAACCGGTGGACCGACTGCTGATCAATTAAATCCACCTCCTCCCGCGACCGGGTGAGCACGTTGGAATACCCCCGCCGCTCCAGGGCGCGAACCACACCGGACCCTACCATTCCCCGATGCCCCGCCACAAAAATCCTATCAGCCTTATCCATAATCCATTCTCTTACCACGGAGGACACAGAGAACACAGAGAAAACTTATAAAAATCACACCCTCAGTGGTCTCTGTGTCCTCCGTGGTGAAAAACATTAAACCCTCCCCTGCATCGCCTCCACAATTTGCCGCACCGTCTCCTCCAGACTCACCGATATGTCCCAATTGGGGTAGTGATCCCGCATTTTCCTCAAATCGCTGTAGTAGCAGATATGGTCCCCGATCCGGGCTTCCTCTGAATATTGGTAGACCTGCTCCTTCCCGGAAAACTGTTCGGCCAATTTAAAGGCCTCCAGGATCGAGCAGGAATTGGCCTTCCCGCCGCCGATGTTGTAGACTTCCCCGCTCCGGGGGGCATCGATGAAGGCCTCAATAAAGCGGGCTACATCGAGGGAATGGATATTATCGCGGACCTGCTTCCCCTTATATCCGAAAATCGTGTATTCCTTCCCGATCAGGTTACACTTTACCAGGTAGCTCAGGAACCCATGGAGTTCCACTCCACTATGATTAGGTCCCGTCAGGCAGCCTCCCCGCAAGCAACACGTCGGCATATTAAAATATCGCCCATACTCCTGCACTACCACGTCCGAGGCCACTTTGGACGCTCCAAACAGGGAATGTTTCGATTGGTCGATTGAGTAAGTTTCAGGAATCCCATGCTCATAATCCGGATCGTCATAGTCCCAGCGCGTCGCTAATTCCTTCAATTGGATCGTATTCGGACGGTCTCCATAGACCTTATTCGTCGACATATGAGCAAAGGGCGCTTCCGGGCATGCCTGCCGGGTCGCCTCGATCATGTTCAGCGTCCCCACCGCATTCGTATCGAAGTCATCAAAGGGAATCGCCGCCGCCCGATCGTGCGAGGGCTGGGCTGCGGTATGCACCACCGCATCCGGTTTCAGCGCTTTCAGTAGGTCCAACACTCCCTGCCGATCCCGGATGTCGACTTCATGGTGCTGAAACCCGGCCAGATCCTGCTCAAGCCGTTTCTGGTTCCACCGGGTATCTCCCTGTGGACCAAAAAACACCGCCCGTTGGTTATTGTCCATCCCATGAATGGCCCAACCTTTCCCAGAAAAATAACTGCACACCTCAGACCCAATCAGCCCACTCGAGCCAGTAACCAGCAACTTTTTCATTGTCCCATTTCACCACAGAGCCCACAGAGAGCACAGAGAAAACTGAAAAAAGTTGAGGAAGCCTGTGGGCAGCCCAAGGCTTTTACAACCAGCCGAAACCACCACTCAGCTAAAGTCGTTTATCGTCACTATCTCTGTGTCCTCCGTGTGCTCTGTGGTGCAAAAAGATTGTACTTCAGAATCGCCCAGATCGCCCGGAAGCCATCCTTCCACCCGATCTTTTTCCCCTCCGCGTAAGTCCGTCCGTAATAACTGATGCCCACCTCATAGATCCGCCAATCCCCCTTCGCCACCTTGGCCGTAATTTCCGGTTCAAACCCAAACCGGTTTTCCTGAATTTCGATCCCCTCCAGGACCTCCCTACGAAATACCTTAAAACAGGTCTCCATATCGGTCAGATTGATGTTGGTCATCATATTGCTCAACCAGGTCAAAAACCGGTTGCCCACCATGTGCCAATAATACACCACCCGGTGCGCCTGCCCTCCGGCAAACCGCGACCCATACACGACATCCGCCTTCCCCTCCAAGATGGGCTTTAACAGGATTGGATACTCCTGCGGATCATACTCCAGATCCGCATCCTGAATGATCACGACATCTCCGGTGGCGGCCGCAAATCCAGTCCGCAAGGCCGCCCCCTTGCCCCGGTTCTGGTCGTGGCGATAGACCTGAAGATCAAATTTGTGACCGAGACCCTCCAATAAAGCAGAGGTCCCATCCGTTGACGCATCATCAACGATCAAGATCTCTTTATCTTCCACAGAACTCGACCAAACTGCCTCCACAATCGTTTCAATGGTGGCCTCCTCGTTATAGCAAGGAATGACTATACTAACCTTCACAAGGATATCAATTTAGTGTCAAGGTGGCTAAGGAGCAAAATAGGATGTTTACTTAGTTATTGGCAGATTCATCTACTTGCAGAATTGCATTATGACCATTCTTCTGTCGATGGCTTAAATTGTCCCTTCTGCATTACCTGAACCATTTTGATAAGAATCCAAGGACCTAGGTTAATTATTTTATGAAATAAAAAAAGCAGTTTTTGACTGTATCACTTTTGGTGATTACTGCGCATTTTTGACTGCGAACCACAATCCTTAGGAGCCATTGACCTTAAAAAGCTTAAGACTGGATCATTGGAATTTAAGGTTCCATACTCTTTTTCTCTAATTCAGCTACTTTAATATCAGAATCCACCATAAGCCGAGCAAGACCAGTCATATCTGTCTGGGGCTCCCAACCCAACTTAACCTTTGCCTTATTGTAGCACCCAATCAACAGGTCCACTTCAGCAGGCCGTAAGAATCGAGGATCGAAGCGAACATATTTCTCCCAATCCAAGCCAGCATATTCGAAGGACTCCACGAGCCATTCCTTTACGGTGTGAGTTTCGTTCGTAGCAACGACATAATCGTCAGGCTTGTCTTGCTGAAGCATAAGCCACATGGCCTCAACATACTCCTTAGCATAACCCCAGTCTCGTTTTGAATCCAGGTTCCCCAAGGTCAGATGATGTTGAGTACCAGCTTTTATACGACCAACTGCCCGGGTTATTTTCCTGGTAACAAACTGTTCTCCCCGACGGGGAGATTCATGGTTAAACAGAATTCCCGAACAGGCGAAAAGATTGTAGCTCTCCCGGTAGTTAACCGTCAGCCAATGCCCCATGACCTTGGCGCAAGCATAGGGTGACCGGGGCCAAAAAGGTGTTTCTTCTGTCTGGGGCACCTCTTGGACCTTTCCGAACATTTCGGAAGAGGATGCCTGATAAAACCGAACCTTCTTTCCAATCCCCGACTCGATAATAGCTTCAAGAAGGCGGGCCGTCCCAGTCCCAGTTACATCACAGGTATACTCGGGTATATCAAAGCTAACCCGGACATGACTTTGAGCCGCCAGGTTATAGACTTCATCCGGCTGAATTTCGTAAAGTAGCTTGGTCAGACGGGTAGCATCAGCTAAATCCCCATAGTGCAGGTAAAAACGATCTCTACGCTCGTCGGCGTAGTCACCGATATGGTCGATCCGAGACCGATTCAGGGTGCTGGCACGACGGACTAACCCGTGGACCTCATAACCTTTTTCGAGAAGCAACTCGGCCAAGTAACTTCCATCCTGGCCGGTTATACCTGTAATAAATGCACGCTTGGTCATCAAAATAAAGAGGCCATATAAGATTCCGGTGGGGACAAACAGCAAGGATATAAAAAGCTTACTCTTCTGTAAAGGGAGGCCGTGTGGCCTTATCCATCTCAGAGTCAACCATCCTGCAGATCGTTTCCTCGAAACTGACCTTAGCCTTCCAATCTAGAAGCCGAGCAGCCTTGGAGGGGTTCCCGCAAAGGGCCATAGGCTCTACCTTGGTCGTCAACCCAGGGCTATGTTCAACGTAATCATTCCAACTCAGACCGACATGGCCGAAGGCCACTGAGATCACATCCTCAACTGAATGGAGCTTGCCGGTGGCGATCACAAAATCATCCACGGACTCCATTTGTAGCATACGCCACATGGCATCTACATAATCAGGGGCCCATCCCCAATCTCGCCGTCCACTGAGATTTCCTAGCTTTAATACCTTCTGCTTGCCATTCTTGATCCGGGCCGCCGCCTTGGCGATTTTCATGGTCACAAATTGGTCAGACCGGCGAGGCGACTCATGGTTAAATAATATCGCGCTACAGGTCTGCAACCCATAGGCGGTCCGATAAATCCGCCCCATTTGCATGGCAAAAGCCTTTGCAGCTCCATATGGAGTTGATGGATTAAGGGGAACCATTTCATCCTGAGGAGCATAGGGAGGAGACCCAAACGCTTCACTGCTACTGGCAAATAATATCCTAGGAGGATTGTTCACCTGCCGCAAAGCTTCAAGCAGCTTCAAAGTGGCCATTCCTATACTATCCAGTGTCTCTATGGGAAACTGTAGACTTAACCGAGGACTGGATACTCCAGCCAAGTGGTAAAGTTCATCTGGCTTCACCCTGTTTAAGATATCTATCAAACGATGGATCTCTTCCAGAGACCCAGGATAGAGGAATAAACGTTGATCAATGATATCGGGGTCATAGGCGATATGCCGAATTAAGCTGGTCTTCAACTTATCGGGGGTATGGACAAGACCATGCACCTCGTATCCCCTATCCAATAGTATATCCGCTAAATAGCTTCCGTCTTGACCGGTAATTCCAGTAATAAAGGCTCTTTTCATTTGTGCTCAAAACCCAAGACAGCGGACATCACCCTGATTGTAAATTTGATTTTTATAGACCCATTACTACCAATAATCTGTCTCATATGATAAACACCGAAACTAAGTGTTACTAGAAGGCATTCACGGGACTACTGTTCAGACCTCTACAAAGAACTCTTAATCTTGGTCTCTTGGCCAGAGACCCTCGGGGGAAATGCCAGTGAAAAATCTTCCCGATCTATAGTTAAATTTGGATTGTAGGCTGGATCTCCTTTAATAAGTTCAGCCCAAGATCTTTGGAGATATCGCAACTCTTGCCCAAACCGGGATTGTTTCTCAAAGTCATCCTCCAAGCCTCTTGAAAGAGACTCATGATGAATTAATTCAGCGAAAGGGGTATATACTACCCTGTATCCTGCTCTTCTGACCCTCAGGCAGAAATCAACATCATTAAATGCGACCTTTAGGTCCTCGTCATTTAAACCACCAACTTGATTCCACACTGATTTTCGAAAAAACATGCAAGCTCCAGTCACGGCAGAAAAGTTTTGGACAAGATTAGCTCGATTCATTTGCACCCCAACATCTCGATTTAAATACTTGAATGCATGGCCAGCGCCACCTCCTGGGCCTAAAATTACTCCCGCATGTTGAATTCTCTCATCAGGATAGAGCAATTTGCAACCGACCACCCCAACTTCTGGCCTCATTGCCTGGCTTACCAATTCCATTAGCCAGTCTTTGGATATCACTTCCAGATCATTATTTAATAGGCCAACAACTTCACCGGAAGCCTTCCTGACCCCAAAGTTATTGATAGCCGAGAAATTAAATTCCCCAGGAAAATCAAGGACCCTTATTGACTGCTGTTTTAATAAATCTAGATAATTAATGGTTTGCCGCTCCGAAGAGCCATTATCCACCACCAAAATTTCTATATTCGGGTATTCGGTTTTTTCAATTAATCCATCAATGATTACGCGCAGAAGATCTAGCCTATCCTTAGTCGGTATAATTACAGTTACCTTAGGTTTATCAGAGGGTAGTGACCATTGAATCCTATAATACTGCCCGTCAGGACTTACTGCCTCTCCAAACTGTTTGGTCCGGACTAAATGATCATTTAAAGCCTCAATGCCAGCTTTTATGGCATAGGACTTTTCACCCCTGTCAAAGGCAGTAGAACCGCTGATCGCACGCCAATGATATAGGATATGGGGAATGTGAACGATCTCTTCCGGACTACAAATTTCGGTAACACGCATGAGTAAGTCCCAATCCTGGCATCCCACTCTTAAAGGATTCAGCTCTCCAGCTAGTTTTTGGACTGATGCTTCAACAAGGGTGAAATGAGAAATATAATTCTGACTCAAAAATAAATCTGGATTCCATTCTGGTTTAAAAAAAGGATCAAATCGACGACCTGATAAATCGACTTTATCTTCGTCGGAATAAAAAAGCTTTCCCGTTGGATTGGAATTAATGGTCTCAACAAACTTTAAAAGTGTATGAGGACGAAGCAGATCATCATGATCCAGGAAACCGACGTAATCTCCATTGGCTAGGTTCAAAGCGCTATTCGTTGCTCTCGAAATATGACCATTCTGGGACCGATGAATCACCTTAATCCGTTGATCCTTAGCTACATATTTTTCCAAAAGGGAAGCCACGTGAGATTCTGTTGAAGCATCATTAGCTATGCAAAGCTCCCAATGGGGATATATCTGGTCCAAGACTGAATCGATACAGGCCTCCAATAGAACCTCTGGTGTATTAAAAACCGGAACTACAATGGAAATAAGTGGTTTCTCCACCAGATTATTTAAAACTATCGAATACAAATCCATTTTTGATTCATCAATGGTATCATAAGCTATAACCCACTGTTGGTAGAGTCGCTCAGCGGTTAGAGATGAGGGCAATTTTGAATCCTCAAAATAAGCGGTCGTTCGTCGAACTAATTCAAAAGGTTCACTACCATATGGCTTCACCCAAATGCCGAACTCGTACAATCCCTCTTCGATCGGAATTTCCCCTACAAAACCGCACAATTTGGCCGAGTCTGATGAATAATCTAATCCTTCCAAGGCCTCTTCTCTAGGCTGATTCAACTGGCACCTTTTTGATTTCGTAGCAGACCGAATCTCGATCCATTCAGCAGGTCTAATTTGGTCGTCAAGAAACCAACCCGCTACAGTGCACACGGGGGAGTCCAGCAAGACGATTCGATTGGAAGGGATGTCAATGAGATACCGAATATCATCGGGGTGATTCAAACGCTCATCGTGAACGCTCGAAATAATCTCAAGTAAGCGTCTTTCAACTAGGAGCTCCGTTTGATTGCTTTTCAGGATTGGTTGTTCAGATTGAGTGATTTGGACGGAAGGCAGTTCAATAAAGGGTTTCAAGGCCTTAAACAACGGGTGTTTCTGAACTTTTCTGCGCCAATTTAATTCTGCTTCGTATCTTTGATGAAAATTCGTATACTTTTGGAAAATTTCGCGCTCCCTGTCTCGGTAGTCTTTCTCCACTGATTTCAATTGTAAGGCAACCGCCCTAAGCCTCTGTAATAATTCCCTTTGTTCGGCCTTATGATCGACTAACAAATTGAGCAGATATTCCAAGTTCTCCTGTTTCTTAATAAGTAAGTTCGACAACTCTACACGACTAGGAAGATTCTCTCCAAGCTGTGATGGCATAGAATAATTTCTAATTCTATCCATTTCCTCATCCAAAGCATTGAGGGTTAACTTATAAGTTGGGTCCTCAACAGGAAACTGCCGCAATCCAGTTAAAATAATTTTTAATAAAGGAGGTGTGTTACTTTTGAACGGGCCCCATCCTCGGTTTATCCGTTGGGCATGTCGCTGGTAAAAGGTAAGTAATCCTGCAACATTGCGGGTAGTGTCAAAGTACTTCCGATGAGCGGCAAATCCTTTCATTTGCCACTCTGCAGTCCTCTTTTTGTCAAAACTCAGCAATGCCTCAGCCAGACTCTCAGGACTCATATCGTCAAGTAACTGCCCAGGAAACTCTTCCTCATTTATTAATGATCCAAGGTTGGTTTTTCCCATAACAACTGGAATACCCAGAAAAAATAACTCAGGTAATTTTGATGGCAGCCGGTGGTCATTAAAAATCCCCGGGGAACCTGGCTGAATAACAAGGTCAACCTTTTTGATCAGGGTCCCAAGCCAATTCCTGGGAACCCAACCTAGATGGATTTCCCAATCCAAATTCAATGAACTAACTAATCGAATAAAATCACCACTGTCTTTACCGGTTCGAATTAGGCGTATTTTCCTACCCATTTTACACGCTATATCTATGGCTTGATAGAGATCAAAAACCTCGCCTGAATTAAACTCATGGGTATTTCCAAAATAGCCCATAATTAACTCAGTGGAACCTACTTTGTTGAGTTCCTTTTCCACCCTCAGGGGCAAAGGATCAGTTCCGATTGTGTCTCCATGAATTCCGGGAAACAATTGAAAAGAGTCTAAATTCCCCGGCATGAATGAACCCAATGCTGGAATGATGGTAGTTACCCCTTGAACCAAGGATAAAAAAACTGAACTGATATTTGGATCACTCCAATTCTTTCTACTTTCAGTAGACGTCGCTTCAAAGAGAAAAAACTCGGGATCTTCGAAATGAACAATTATCGGGATATTTGGATACAGATCCAAGATCTGGGACACGAATTCCAGAATCATGCCACGAGGAGACCAGCAGTGTATTAAATCGGGGACAAAGGCGGACTCGTTTAATTTTAAACGCCTGATAAAATCTGGGTAGTCCCACACATCTTGTGGATTCCAAAAAGTACGTTGATCAGGGGGCAACAAACTAACCGCAATTTCACAAGTGCACCCCATCTGGGTTAACCCTTTGGAAAAGGTCTGAATTTGGTAGAAGCTGTTCGAATCGACTGGGGTATGAGTGACAAATAAAACTTTCACGGATTCCAAGAAACGGGTTTACAAACCAAAAAACTACTAATGCACCAATTTTCCAAGACAACTGAAGAGCTGAACCATTTCGTCTTGGATTAATGATATTTATTCAAGGAAGATCAATATTACCCCATCAGACTCCAAAATTTCATTCCACGAAACCATTCAAACCTCAAATCAAATAAAAATTTGTTGCCCAAATTGGGTAAAACCCTCTGACATAAATTTAGTGGATGGATCTTAAAAGTTGAAAGACAGCAAAAGAAGAACCACGTAAATTCTAAAATTTCAGATTGCAGGACCCTAAGTTGAGGAAGACTAATTATTATAAGCAGATTTAAAGCGAGTTACCAAAACGAAAACTCAGTATCGGCCCACAACAGGACACCAAAATAACAACCCATTCTGATTATATTGCCAAAAATGATTGAATCGAAGACCACGATTTGGGCATCAAAAACCTCAATTGACCACATAGCGCACAGATTATTTTTGCAACATCATTAAAACTTAAAATGCATTTTCTACTTCAATCCCTAAAAGTAAAAGACTTCGATCAAATTCTCCGAGCCTACAAAAGGGCAGAAATCTCTATCGGTAATGCGATTGACGGAGGGGCAGGTTCAGGAACTACGGCAACCAAAATTTTGAATGAACTAAGTCCCCAGGATAAAGTTTTTGCGTTTGAACCGTTTAATGGAAACCACCGCTTTTTCAAAGGGCTTGATGACCGGATCATTTTGCACAAAAAAGCCCTTTATGAACGAGAAACCACCATGAATTTATCAATTCCTGGTGTGGTCGAAGAGAACAGCGCATGGGGAAAACGAGGTCTTACTGGGTATTCATCAGGAGGACACCTATCTGAAAACGCCCCAAGAAATGAATATGACATGGAGGTTTCCTGTGTAGCTGCTGATCCGTTTTTGTCGAATGAAGACCGTATAGGATTCGTAAAGCTGGATCTTCAAGGAGGCGAGTTGGCGGCACTCCGAGGTATGAAAAATATCATGAAGGACTCCTTTTTTGCTTGGGTTGAGTACGGACCGAAAATGTCCACTCCAGATCTACTCAAAGAATTAGCTGACCAAAATTTTCTTTTATTTGATACAGAATATATTTTCAGAGGTAACCCAAACCAAACGGCAAAAGAGATATTTGAAGTAACTAGGGAAGGAGGAGCCCTATCGAGTGGAACTACCGTTTGGAGAGGATTCAAAAAGAAGCCTTGGGGCAATTACTCTAGAGAAATTTTCACCTACCAAGAGCAGCTCAATCTGGTTCAAACAGATTTATTTTGCCTAAACAGACGATTTACAGAGGAGTTTCTGCAAGCCTTGCCAAATATTATCCAACCCTCCATTTGATCGAATTTATGTTCAGTTTTTGAGACTATGGATAATAGAAAGCTCATCATAAATTGTGTTAAACTACCCTTTGGAAGCACACTGGGAGTTGCAGGATTTTTATTAAATCTATGCGTGGCCCTTTCTCGAGAATGTGAATTAATTTTTGTCTTGAAAGAGATTGATTCCTTCCAAAATAGCCCTGCTCGCCCATCAATTGAAAAGATGGCAACTGAAATTTACTCATTTGAAGAAGCATCAGTGCTCTCAGAAAACTGGAAAGATAAATGCATTGAGATTTTGCCACACCACTTCCAAGGCTCCTTGTTTTGTGATAGGTCTATTCTTATATGCCATGACTTGCATGCTTTCGACATACCTTGGAAGTACAATGATGCAATTCGGGAAGAGTTTCGGCAAAACTTAATTACTGCAAGTGCGGTTGTGACTGAGTTCCCCAGAACATACTATAGAGTAGAAGAAATCGCTGGGATAACACTAAAAAACCTATTTATGGTGGAAAGTCCTTTGATGATGGATACCAGCATATTTTCAGGTAAGCGCTCCAAGAAGAAGAATCCACAACCAGAAAATTTAACCTTCATTTTTCCTGCCCAACTGCAGATCCACAAAAACCATGAATCCCTAATTCGCGCTTTGTCATCTGTTAAGGAGAAATATAATAATGTGCAGATTATCTGCCCTGGATCTAGCTTCAAAAAAGACTATACCGAGAAACTTCATGAATTGGCCCGAGAATTTGGAGTCGAAAATAATATTACCTTCCCCGGTCGTATTACAGACGAGGAACTCCTGGACTTGTATGATACTTGTGATGGGGTCATAATTCCGAGTATGGCCGAAGGAGGAGCATATGTTGCATTCGAAGGCATCGCCGCCGGGAAGCCTGTTGCTGTAAATAAAATTGAATCTTCAGAAATGCACCTAATGGCTGTGGGCGCAGAAGTAATTTGGTTCGATTCTGAAAACGTCTCAGATACCGAAAACGCTATTATAAATCTAATTCAAATTAATGGAGAAGACTGGTATCACCGGAATTCTATTGCAAGGGATAGAATCTCACAAATGACATGGGATAAAGTGGCAGCCAAAATAGAGATACTTATTAGTTGGCTAAATGCAGAGAGAGATAGACCAACCTTAGAGGTGAATAAAGACGGTTGGAATATAGAATATATTTAATTTTAACTATTCCACATAATCAAAATCAGCAAATCAAAAACTGCAACAATGCCCCAAGACTACCTTCCCGAGGAAAATCAATTAATTATCAATGATGGATTTGCTGCCAAGGGTGCATTTTATTTATCAATATTGTTAAACGAGGAATCTTCTCCCTCTGACAAAGCTGGAGCCCTTCTAAATATACTTGAAGATCTAGATAATATACTTACCTCGATTTCAGCCGAGGAGCGTATAACGATAATGGATTGCCTAAATCAATCCCTCAGCAATGTCTCATCTGTGGATTTTGATAGCTTCAAACTTAACCCAGATAATTGCAATTTGGACTCAAGCTTAATCGATGGAACGACAATCAAGAGGGCCATCATTTCTGGATCCCCGAAGAATGAGAGTCCAACAGTTATTGCCCAAGGAAGATTGCACAGTGGCCTTGAATACATCTTCCGCACGGAATATACGTTTATGTCCAAGGATAGAGCCTTTTTGGAGGTCGTAAACTCCTCCTCCACTGAAGTTTTGAGGTCCGTGCATCTTAACGACGGATATAACCAAATTGTATCTTTAAAGATTTCAACCCTGGAAGAAAGTGAAGACATCCTTTTCAGTATTCGAATATCTAATCATTCCACCCATGATCCAGTTTTATGGTATCAGACTACAGTTTGGGGCTCCCAAGAATCCAGGAACTCGATGCCTTTCGCAGAGTCCTTAACACAGTCTTTTCGCAAAAAAAGGATCAACGAGAAGAAGGGGATTCTCAAGCCTGTAACTAATGAGCCTTTAACCATGGAAGATGTTACCCAGCTTAACTCCCTTCGAAACAAATACGCTGGGGAGAGGATTTTTATAATGGGAAATGGTCCAAGCTTGAACAACACACCGCTTGAGCTTCTAAAAGATGAGTACGTTTTCGGTTTGAATCGAGTAGGTTTGCTATTTGAGAGAATATCTTGGCGGCCTACATTTTTCACCGCGTTTGATATTAGGGTGGTTCCGGATAATAAAGAAGAGTTTCTCAATTTAGATATCCCTTATAAGTTCTTTTCAGCCAGGTACAAGACCTTATTCGGTAGAGATAAATTTCACTATTGGTACCATACAAAAGGTTTTTATGATGGATTTGAATCCTGCTTTAATAAAAACGCTATATACTCAGGTTTTGGCGGGGGCGGAACCATTGCCATAATAGCGACTGAATTGGCATTTTTGATGGGATTTCGAGAAATTTATCTAATCGGAACTGATGTATCATATACTATTCCACCAAACGTAATCCAATCAGGTAAGGACGAGTTTGGAAATGGATTCAAACTCAATCTCGAGAGCACCGAGGATAATGACCCAAATCACTTCGACCCTAGGTATTTTGGGAAGGGGAAGAAGTGGCATAACCCAAATGTCAGAGATATGAAAATCGGATTTTCTAGAGCTGCTTCCTATATCCAACAGAGGGGAGGGTCTCTCCTCAATGCAACGGTGGGCGGAGACTTGGATGAGGTTTCCAGAGTTAATTTCCGGGATCTTTTCTAAGGCTATATATATGAATGTCTTATACGATATTACGACTTTGGGGAAAATCCATTGTACACCCAAAGTAAAGCCAACAGGAATACACAAGGCCACCGAGGCATTGGGTATAGCAATAGGGAACCAGGAGAATATAAATTTATTTCTCTCATCGCACCCTCACCTTTTAGCACAAACCTTTAAATATTTAGAAGATACAGGCATATTCTCAACCGACCAATTCCTCCTTTCCGGCTTGCCGAACCCGTCAAGTGGTCACTACACAAAAATTGCAGCAAACTCAGGAAAATTTAACTTCGGAAATTTAAAGCAATTCACTTCAGAATACTTCGCCAATAGTTACATTCCTGAAGAAGTTTTTAATTCAGGACTAATTGATGTTTATCACCTCAATTGGCGGGGGAATGATAAATTACCAGAACACAGTTTCCCCAATATAGTTCTAACTGTGTTTGATGTTATTGCCATCAAACACCCGGAATGGTTCGTGAGACCTGGGCAATTAAACCTACATGGCCAGTACTTAAATACCTTCATTAAGTCAGTTAGACCCTGGCACACCATCGCCGTGAATACCGAAAGTGTAAAAAGGGATCTGCTTTCCCTTTTCCCTCATATTTCCATAGAACAAATTTTCGTAGTTCCCCTCGCAGTCTCATCTAAGTTTGGTGCCGTTCCCTCTTTTGACGAAATCGATGCTGTAAGGCTCAAATATAATATCCCGTCGGGCCGCAAATATATCCTTAGCGTAAATACCCTAGAGCCTCGGAAAAACACAATATCAGTTACTAAAGCATTTTCGATTTTGGCCCAGGAGTATGAAATAGATGATTGTTGCTTAGTTCTAGCTGGTTCAAAGGGTTGGCTTTCAGAAGACCTTTTGGCCCTCGATAATAATAGCTTCGGTAAAGGAAATGCTTCCATTCATATTACCGGGTATGTCGATGACGAGGATCTACCTACCCTGTATTCGGGTGCATCCCTGTTTTGTTACCCCTCCCTTGATGAGGGCTTTGGGTTGCCCGTCTTGGAGGCAATGAGAGCCGGCGTACCTGTCTTGACCTCAAATTGCCCTCCCTTGAAAGAGACCGCCGGAGATGGAGCAGAATTTGCAGAGCCCATGAATGTAAATGAGCTAGCGGAAAAAATGTTCCAAATTCTTACTGAAGAAAAGACATCTATTGCCCTTAAAGAACGAGGACTAAAAAGAGCAGAAACTTTTACCTGGGATTCCAGCGCAAAGAAAATGGTCGATGTATACCAGAAAATCACCGCGCGGAGAAAACCCGGTAATAAATCCTCCTTAAAAAACCTTATCCCTTTAAGCCGGGATCTCAATGAAAGTAAGACAGCATACAGAAACTCTGTCGTGGAAAATAAAAATAACCTAAAATTCATTTCGAACGAATATCAGGAGAGCCGTGTTTTCATTGTGGGAAACAGCCAGGGTATACCCACAGTGGACCTGCAACCCCTGCATAAGGAATTCACATTTGCTTTAGACGGTTTCTATCTCGAATACGGAAATCTGGACTGGAAACCTTCTTTTTATTTAGCCCAAAACAATACCCAGGACCCGGAAATAATTCGGACGCTTAACGGGCTTACAGGTTCGAAGTTCTTTTTTGAAGATAGCTTTAGAGGCTACCTTAGGGATGGTCCCGGAGTATTTTATTTTTCCCGAGATTCCAACCATAAAGAAACTTCCGATTTAGCAGCTTATGACTTCGAATTGGCTGACGGACTACAGGGACCAGGCTGTCCTCTGTGTTCAGCCATTCAGTTAGCTGTGTTCATGGGATTCAGTGAAATTTACCTCTTGAATTGCAGGCTCGAATACACGGCATGGCATGAAAGCTTCCGTAAACTTATGGAACAAAAAGGCAGATACATTGCCATTAATGCCTTTAACGGGAACAATCCCATTTACCATCAGTTTGATTACTACTCAACTTTCTTAGAAGAGCTCATCCTAAAATTCAATCGACTGGAACGGGCCACCCTGGATGAAACTCAAGCTATTTCCTTCCTATTGGATTCTGATTATTGTGATAAAGGAACTATGGTCGATGTTGGAGCTCACCGAGGTCATAGTGCTAAGCACTTTAGCCACAAAAATTGGACAATCTTCTGCTTTGAACCGGACCCTGCAAACCGGGAACATCTCCTCAGAAGGTTTGGTAAAGCATGGAATGTAATCATCGATAACAGAGCAGTCAGTGACCATGAGGCAGAGGATGTATCCTTTTTTACGTCGGAGGAGAGTACGGGGATTAGTGCCCTACACTCCTTTCGGGACTCCCACACATTATCTAATAGAGTCAATGTAACAACCGTCAAAAATCTTCTCGAAGAGTATGGGATCGAATCGGTAGATTTCCTAAAAATTGATGTTGAAGGATTCGACTTCAACGTGCTCAAAGGCGTCCCTTGGGAGAAAGTCAGGCCTGAAGTGATTGAGTGCGAGTTTGAGGATGCTAAAACTCTGAAGATGGGGCACACTTGGAGAGATATTGCTCAATTTCTAAAGGAAAAAGGATATACCATCTACATCAGCGAATGGCACCCCATTACTCGATATGGAATCCCTCATGATTGGAACCGCTTGGTCCCCTGGCCCGAAAAAGATGTTCCTAGTGAATCATGGGGCAACATTCTTGCTTTTAAAAACGACCCAGGCTACGGAGCAATTTCAAATGCTTTCAGAAATGTAATTTCGTTTAATCCGAAAACTGAACCCCCTACTCTATACAAGGAATCAGAACCAAATAAACCTAATAAGTGGACTCCAATTTCCGATTCATGGGATGTCGACAACTCCAATGGGTTAGTGATTTTGGGAAATGGCCCTTCCTTAAAGAATATAGACCTAAACTTACTTTCTTCACTCGAAACAGTGGGAATGAATGCAGCTTATCGCCATTGGGAAGCAATTAATTGGTTTCCCACCTATTATTGCTGCCTTGATTCCGTCGTCGTCGAGTCGCATGCAAAGGAAATATTAAGTTTGATCAATAATCGGAACGAAAATGGCATAAAACTGTTTTTCTTACATAGTAATATTTTAGAGGTATATCCGGAGATTGAGAAAATCCCTATAGTTTTGATCTTCGAGAAAGTCTATCAAGATCCCCCTTTTAAAGATCTAAAACACACTACAACTGGGGCTGGTGCGGCAATCCTTGGGATGGCTTTAGGTTATAACCATATCTTTCTTCTCGGGGTTGATTGTAATTATGTTGAGCAGATAAATGAGGCAGTAGTAGTGGAAGACCAGACGTTGGAAATTACTTCTACCCCAGAGAATAACCCTAATTATTACTTTGAAGGCTACCAGGTCGCAGGCGATAAATTTCAAATCCCCAATTCACTCCCGAATCTACATAAGAAAAGTTGGGAGAACGTATATACAATTGCCAAAAACCTTGGAGTGGAGGTAACGAATTGCAACAGCCAAAGTCGTGTAGATGTTTTCAAATTCGCTGATTGGAGAGAATTACCTGAGCTCCCTGTCCTGCCTCAGGCAATCGTTCAAAAGGAAGAGAACGAATCCCTTGTAGTAAATGCCAAAAAGATAGCTCAGGTTTCGTCTCAGACCATCGTATTTCAAAATACTATCAATGTCATAGTAACTAACCTCCAGCCTAAAAAGGGATTTTCTATTTCTTTTATGTTCGAGGCCGGAAAGTCTACTCTTCTACCGCTTACTTGGGAATGTGAAATTAATGGAGAGAAAGTCGACTTAATCTTAAATCCAAGAACTATCCCATACTTATACACCCTCGATCTCCCCTTTCAATTAACAGGCCGAAATTGTAGTATCAAAATATCCAATCCACGTCCCACCTTTAGCACAAGAAATTCTAAGGATACCAATACATGTCGTGTTTTTTGCTTTAGGTTTCACTCCGAAGATCAGACCCCCTTGCCGTTACCATTGTTCAATGGCATAAATTACCTTCTTTCTAATCAGGATGTTGCAGAAGCGATTTTGGGGAAAACGATGAAAAGTGCTTATTTTCATTACTGTAATTTCGGTTTCAAAGAGGGGCGCAGGATATTCCCGGACATCACTCTAAATGGAAACTCAGGTACATTAGAGCAATATGTGAAAGCTACTTTTGATGGTGTAACCTATTTGAGCGAGAATCCTGACGTTCGTGAATCTGTTTTAAAAGGAAAATCTCCTTCAGGATTACACCACTTTCTCAATCATGGTAAAATTGAAGGAAGAACTCCTCCCATTCAAAAAAGCGGTTCGGTAATCCTTGGAACTTCCACCGATTACTTTAACCAAAAATTGGAAGATTGCACAAATGAAATTGAACAACTTCGAACTGCACTGAACGAAGAGCGCAATAGAACGGCTCTAAACAAGGCCCAGCAGGAAAAGCAAATCCATGAATTAACCATAGATGCTAAAAGAAGCCACAACTGGAACACTCACCAAGAGCAAGATATCCTTACCTTATTCAGTGAGACTCGAGGCTTGAAACGAAAATTGGAAGCCGCGAAAAAAGCAGCGGCACTCACATTAAAAAGGGAGATTGATAAGATTTGGAATCAAATCACAGATAAAGTTAAATCCCTCGAATTTAAATTGAGTAATAATGAGTCTCTTATTTCGTCCCTGCAACTCAGAGTCTCCTCCCTCACCTCCTTCATCGAAGAAAAAAACTCCTATTTAGAGAAAGAAGTTCAGCTTGGTAAGAACCAACACCTACACTTAAATAAAAAGCTTTTAGACTTTGAGAATACTGCAATTTCAAAGCTGACCACCCTTAAGCGAGAACTAAATGAGAGAGCGCATCGTTGGGAAAAAATTATCCTAGATTTTCAGGAGATCAAAAAGAATTCCGCAGACCATTTTTCATCCCTATCGAAGAAGGTTTCGGAGAACCAAAATTATACCGAAAATTCCGTAAAGAATATAAAGGAAGTCTACGAGAAGCAATTCGCGTCTATCAGGAGGGATTTAAATGCAAACAAGGAACAGGGTAGAACTACACAGGAGCAACTTTCGAAGTCTTTTTCCACCTCTGTGGAACAGGCCAAGAAGATAGAAGAAACTATACAGGAGGAAACAAAGCGGAACGATGCCCTTAAATTGGCTCTTAATGAAACACAGGACCAGTTCCACCAAATTGCCAATAGCATAAAGAAACAATTTGTCACTGAATTATCCTCTCAGAAAAGACTTTTAGGTAACTTAATTAAAACTGAGCGGTCAGAACGAATTCTCGATTTTGCTAGAAGAGATTCAACAGGGCAATTCCCACAAAAAATAATAATCCAAATTACAATCCCTCGTTGCGGAAGCACCTGGGTGATGGATTCCTTAAGGTGTCATCCCGCAATTTTTATGGAGCCGACAGCTCTAATATTTAAACAATTAAACTTGATGGGAGGAAGATACCCTTCGGGCCTATCTAACCTGGATGATGCTGTTAAACCTATTGAAGTTAACAGTGCAAGGAATATTGGGGTTAAAATCCCAGAATTCACTGTCAAAGATTTAGATAAAGAGATACTGGGCCCTATGACTTCCGAGCCCTATGCTTTGGAAAAAGTTCACCCACAATTCTTCGACTTTCAAGCAGACGCGTTTTTGAAAAAAGTAGAGGAGTTCGAATCCAAATACCGAGTTCACTTCGTTTTCATTTATCAGTATCGCGATCCTAAGGCAGCCATTCTTTCATTCCTACGTTATAAAAAACGCGATTCTAAGTGGTTCAGAAATTTCCCTGATAATGAAGTCTTTGAATACTATTATAAATCCTATGAATCCCTATTAACCCTAGCTCGGAAGAAGAAAGGAATTGTGGTGACTCTTGAGGGAATAAAACAAAATCATAAAGGTATTCTTACAAAAATATTTGATTCGCTTTGGGAGCCCAATCCAGCATCCGAATCTATAGCATCTTACGCAAATAATGTTACCCGTCGAAGTAAACGGTTAAAATCGACTTTCCTCCAAGAGGAATCACTTCAAAAAAAGGAAGACAATTTTGAAGCTCTGTTCATGCAACATGCGGAACAAATGAAAGCCATTTACAAGTGTTATCACTCCTTGAATAGATTTAAGCAGCTTTCATAACTGAAAGAATAAACTACTCCATAGAATGGGCCCGGTGTATTTCCTTTGTCAGGGCAAACAGCTCTGCCACTACCCAACCCGTTTGATCATCTATATCCTGGGACTCCATTGGAGGGGTAGGGAACAGAATGGGGGTTTTACCAATCCTCGCCCGAGTCGCCTCAAAACTTGAAGAACTAAAAATATATAGATTTGAGTTTTCTTCGTACCACGGCTCCAAATCCTGTGTGCGGATTAGGTTTTCAGGATCGTGATTCACAGGTGAACCGTTATCTCGATAAAATCGTGTTTGATAACGATTCACGGTAAACAAACTATCCTTTCCCTCTGCCAATCCATTTTGATATTCCTTTAAAGCCAGTCTGATAGACTCAGAACTCAAAAGGGGATTGGTCGTATGTGTCATCAAGTAGGTTTCAGCTGAAATAGCTTGAATATCATCCTTTATTATTGAGTTCATACTCACAAAATCACCGCAGATATCTGGCTTCCGATCTCGTATCAAGACTTTCTCCGAATCGAATAAACCATTTGAAGCCAATATATCTCTTGCATCGGTGTTGATGACTATCTGATCGATTTCATTAACGCTTAGTAAAGTGCCAAGAATCCACCGAAATAGTGGCTTACCCGCAAATTCTCGAAAATTCTTCCCCTTAACCCGCTCACTATGGGCCTTCATGGGAAGTAAAGCTACGATTTTCTTCATATGTCTTGATTGGGAGAATTGTTTAATTCGCTTATTAAGGTGTCCATGCGCTCTAGGACGTGGTAGTCCAAATTTTCAGGAAAACCCACCTCCATGAAGTGAGGATTTACACCACTGCGAGTCTTGGTCTTTCGAAACACCTCCGCGTTAAATAAATAAAAAGTTGAGTTCTCTTCCATATAAGGAACCATCCGGTGTGTTCGCTGCAACTTTAGCGGATGGTGATTAACTGGAACATAGCCAAAAGCTTCCTCTCTCCAAAACCGAGCCCTTACTCGGTTAGCCCCAATAACGGCATCATATGGAGAATTCATTTTGAGGAAGTCGAACCCTTTCTCAACTGTTGTAGACTGAAGAAAAGGGAAGGTGACATGAATTTGTCCAACCGGTTCATGGCGTATTCTCGAATAATCAAGAAAATAGGAGATTAGATTGTCAACTGAGGTATGGGGATCAATCAAATCGGGATCGCGTAAATAGGGTATGACATGACTAAGATTCGCGTCATGCTGTATCGATTCAATTAACTGGGGAGAGTCTGTATCAACGAATAATTTAAAACCGGAAAACCGCGACAAAGTATGGCGCCACAACGGCTGCCCTTGGAACTCTACATGGTTTATGCTTGGATTAATATTCGATTGAAATTCAATCGGAATAAAAAGCACTCTCATTTCGAATTCCTCAAATCAGCCCTAATTTTGGATAAGGCTTCTAAACTCCTTTGCTGAATAATTGTAATATCCAAACTCAAGGCAATAAGTTGATATCCTTCCTGAAGACGGAGGAGAACTTCTTTAGGATCAGGTTGAACAACATGAATCCCTGCTATTACTCCTTTGTCCTTACAGGTTTTTAGTATTTTATTTCGAGCTTCTATATAATCCGGATGATCAAATTGGGCAGCAATCCCCATTGAGGCCGATAAATCGTAAGGCCCTATGAAAACGGCATCAATACCCTCTACCGATAAGATATCTTCGAGATTTTGGACTGCTTCGATGTGTTCAATCTGAACTGAGACCAAAAGCTCCTGATTTGCATTCTGAAAATGCTCCTCTACCTTCAGGCCATATTCGTTTGCCCTGCAAAATCCTACCCCGCGTTTTCCTAACGGCGGGTAATATACTGCATCCACTAAAAGTTCTGCCTCCTCCCTGGTCGTAACGAGGGGGCAAATTATTCCTTTGGCTCCAGCATCGATATAACGCTTCACCAGCGCATAGTCTACCCCATGGAGACGAACAAAAGGCATGCATTCAGGGTTTCCAGATTTAATTGCCTGAAACATTGTTTGGGTCTCTGGTAGATCCACCGCCGAATGTTCAGCGTCAACACAAAGAAAATCATATCCACATTCAGCCATCATTTCAGAAATAATGGGGCTTCCAGAATTTATCCAACTACCGATCAGTACTTTGCTCAACATAAGGTTCTATTTTCGCTTAATAGGACGGGGAACAGACTTCAGTCTCCCCAGTTTTAAGGGTTAGGACTCCTTGGAGTCTTGAATAGCCTTTAACTCTTTTAACATCTCTTCTTTTTCAGCGTTCAACTTCTCCACATCCTGTAACAGGCCATGGATTCGCTTATTTTTGAGGCGTTCAATCCTTTTCGCTTCCGCTGAAACCTCCTTAAGGGATGCTGGTAGGCCCATTTTTGATCTTAATCCCTCTGCATTTTCCATTGAGAGTAAACAGGTTACAGAAGAAAGATTGGTTGTGGAGATGGGCTGACGGAAGGCTAGTATATTGCCCCATGCATCCTCATCACTAATTTTACAGGGCCATTGTTTCAGACCCTTCCAAGAATGTTTCATTCCATAGCGTTCTATAGGGTGCCACTCGCTGATATAAAGGAGATATCCCTGATCGACCAAAAATTGGCAAACATCAGTATAGGTGTATCCAAGAGGTATGGTCTTTTTCTCATCAAATTCACAAACAATGAATTCAGGATGAAATTTCTTCCAATTATTACCTTTTAGTACCATGAAATCAAAACCCTCCGTGTCTACCTTTAGAAAATTAATTTCAGGAATCTTGTTTCGGCATAAGAAGGACGACAGGGTGTGAACTGAGACTGTGGCCTTTTCCTTATGAGAATCAAGAAACGGAGACAGTCCGCTTACCCCACTACTAACTTCAGATCCGAAAAAGGCCACTTCACTTTCCTCCCTATCAGAAATCGCACAAGAGAATACTTGATAATTCCAATCTTGTTTTATTCTTCGCTGGAGGATCTCCCTATTGTCGGGATCAGGTTCACATGAAACCACATTCCAACCATTTTCCGCAAATGGAATCGATGAATTACCATGGTGAGCGCCCACATCAACCATGGTTCCTTGGGTTTCGGATAAGTGTAGTATTATTTCACTCTCATCAACTTGAACCTTACTTTCCCTTTCGAAGGGACCTACTAAGAATTCATTAATCTCAGGTAAGATAAAACCGCTACTCTCGGAAGTAGCTTTCTCCTCGAAAGTGAATTGGTTAGAATCGCTTTTCCTGTAAAGATCTCCTGATGGAAACAAACTCAAAAAGTCTACCCGCTCAAACACCTCAAGTTTTCCTCCCACTGTAGAATTGAAAATTCTCCTGCCGGCCCTAGAAATCCCAAATTTGCATTGCTCATATCCCTGTATCATCCGGGGCACATTCGGATCATGCCATTTTCTGCCTTTACCAAAATAACTCGGGTCAAAATGGTTGGGATCATCATCAGCAGTACTTTCTAATCGGAAACCAATTCCACTCCCGAACTTGTCATCGCCCGAATCCAATACAGTATCAGGAATTGTATAATTGGCGTCACAACCAATTAGGTAAATCGGATCGAAGCCCATATGAAATGCAAGCTGAATAGCACTTCCGGTCACCGACCCAGCACCACGGATGCCACCGGTAGCATCGGTCGCAAACCTGGCCTGCTCTCCGGTTGCAGTACAGTGATGATACCAATATACATCGTTGTCGTCATCCAGTAACCCACGAAACCGCTCTGGATAAAATTTGGTTACCCCAGACAAACCCATTATTTCATCAGCGACATCAGATCCGACCCGCCAATCCACGACAGTGTAAAAAGTAGGTCTCCAAGATATCTTTGGGTATATTAAGTAAAATCGATTGGAGCAAAATGTGAATTCATTCTTCAATAATTCCAAAGGCATTTTATTTAGGCTAGGTCCGTTACCTACTACAAATATTCGTTTACCTTTGAAACTATCTTTAAGGGTGGCCAGTTTATCTAGATCCTCTTGAGGGGTGGGAATACACTTGTATACATCATAGAATCGTTCTCTCTCCAGTGCCCACGAATCCCGGTATTCCCGGCTTCCAGGCTGCCCCTTAAGGTTTTTTTCAATCAAATTCCAAGCTGCATTTAGATCACTAGACATACAAAAACATTTAATTTTGAATAAATTCCTTTCAGAAGGAGGACTTTCTTTTAGTGGTATAGTTTATGAAGAGAATTTTTAAATCATAAACCTCCAACATCGTAGCAGTAATTGTAAATTTTTGTTCAGAGATTTATTTCACCTTCCTGAATTCTGTTTCCACTTTGCTGATAATATCGGAGTAGATTTTGCCCCAATCCCTCGGAGATGGTTTGGATTCCGACGTCAACCTCCCAAATTTTAGTTTTGCTTCCACAGACTCTTCCCAACGGTTCATTTCAGCTAAGATTCTAGATAACAACTCAAAGCAAGGAGAAAAATTGGGATTTAATTTAATTGCTGTGAGAGCCGAACTTAAGGCATCTTCAAACTGAGCATTGATATGTTGAAGGGAGGCAAGCTGGAAGTACCTGTCTGGGTTTTCTGGTTCAAGGTCAACAGCAGACTTTAGGGCGATTACAGCTTCCTCATTGCGTCCCAACCTTTGCATTAATGTTCCCTTTTGGCTAAGGAGAATTGGATGATTTGGATTCCACCCCAATACTCTTTCCAAAACCTCAATCGCATCTTCCAAACGACCAAGCTGAAACAAGCAATTTAAATAGGGCGGATAAAAAGCCAAATTCTGCTCATCTAGGTATATTGCCTTTTGATGGAATTCTAAGGAATCATTCCACTTTCCCAACTGAAAGAAAAGGACGCCCAAGCGGTGACAAACAGTAGCTTCATCTTCAATTCGATCGGATTGATCAATCTGCTCGTGGAGCTCTTTCAGAATTAAATTTAATCTCCGCTTCAATGTTTGATTGGAGTCTCCCTCCAATTCTTGGGGGAGTTTCAAAACGTCATCTAAGTCAGATCCGTATGAACTCAACCTAGCAGTTTTTGGAATATCGGCCGCTGGAAAGTAGGCTTTTAATGCGTCATCTAAGTTGTCAAAAACCTGCATCTGGCCGTCTTTTAGGAGGATACCGTGCTCGCAAAAATCTCTTACAATCGCGGCACTATGCGAAACCATGATTACATTGCAGGTTGATCGTTTTTCATCCAAGGTATTCCTAGCTTTCTCCCGGAAATGCCTATCTCCGACAGAAGTCAATTCATCAATAAGTAGATATTCGAAATCAAAAGCCATACTTAGGCTGAAATTGAGGCGCCCATTCATACCCGTTGAATAGTATCCTATGGGCTCTTCAAAGTACTTCCCCAATCCTGACAACTCCTTAATGGTTTCGAGGGTGTCCTCAATTTTAACCTTGTTCAACCCATAAATCCTGCAAACCAGATCGCAGTTTTCCCTACCTGTCAGGTGACCGATAAATCCGCCGGCAATCCCAAGAGGCCAACTCATAGTTTTATCACAGATTACCCGCCCACTATCAGGATAATCGATCCCTCCTAAAATCCTTAAAAGCGATGACTTTCCTGCCCCGTTTGGCCCTAAAATGGCAATATTTGCATTCTCAGGAAAATCGACAGTTATATCCTTAAATATATAATGTCTGCCATTATTAATCCGGTAGGATTTCGTTAAATTTTCGATCCGAAACATATCAGCGGAGGCGAATGGTTCCTGAAGTCAATAGCTTCTTCTCTTTCCATCTGTAAGCCAGGATCCCCACAAACAGTGAGGAGAAGGATACCAAGCTAAGGTAAGCAATCGATTGAAAAGGCATTTCATAATTCAGGAACAGGTTAACCCTCAGGAATTCAATTACATGAAGAACAGGATTCCACTGCAGGTAGACTATGTATCTATCTGGAACTTCTATGGTTGGAAAGAATACCCCGGAAATAAGGAAAAGAGGCCTAATCAATATGGGCATAATCTTCTCAGACTCCCGGAACAGAGGTCCAATTACAGCCATAATTAAGCCCAACCCTAAACAAAACAGGAAAAATAATGCAAGGATGCCTAGTGTACCAGAAATACTGCTGAGTGCGAATTGAACTCCAAATGTATAAAAAACACTTAAGATAAAAACACCTGCGACGAAATAGATTGCAAATTCTAGACAAAGTCGAGCAAGGACACAATGGTAAGGTTTAACGTGCCGATAGGTGAATAAGCTATGGTTGGCACTTACCGAGGTGAGGGACTGCATCAAAGTTCCTGAAAACAAAAGGAAGGGAATAATCCCGGAACAAAAAAAGATGGGAAAGGAAAGACCTGCGATATCACTTGACCCAAAGGCCATTCGAATAATTGAAAACGCTCCTACGTAACCGAGAGGCTCAAGGATCGCCCAGGAATACCCCAATTTATACCTCCCAAACCGGCTTTTCATCTCCCGGATTATTAGAGCAGATAGGATGTCCCTTTCCCTATTCAGGAAAGAAATTAAATTATTTAACTGTGCCTTTATTTCTCGTGATCGTCTTTTTCAATTAGCTTCCAAACCTAGAAGCCAATGGCTTACTTAATTTTTCAGGTGGAACATTTGCCGATTGTTTTGTCAACGTTTCAAGAAGACGATTGACGGTAAATAGGTTCCCTATGGATCATCGGCTAAACTTAAATTCGATGAGACTTATCCAAATTTTCTTTTTATTTTTGTTCCTGACACCGGGCATTTTGATTTCTACTCCGATTGATGAGCTGAACACGATTCTGGAATCAACAAGTGAACTAGCTCCCACATCCATTATTCGACGAATGGATATCGAACAAACCGGCGAAAATTTTTTCATAGCTCGTGCTCAACGACTTCCATCCCTGACTGCAGATATCCAGTTTAACACCACGGCTGAAGACCGAGAGGATGTAGAAGATGTTATTTGGCGAACCCGCCCCTTTAATCGTATTTCAGCATCCCAGCCCCTGTATCACTGGAATGCCTTATTGCGAGCCCAGCAGATCGCAGAGCTCCAAGGGAAATATTCTGAACTGAATTACGCCCTCTCCCTAAGAAACCTTCAACAGGAGGTGAGGAACCTCTACTTCCAGATTTTGGAGTTGGAAATGACCAAGTATATCGCAGAAGCCCGAGTCGAATCGGATAAGCGGCTGGTCGAAACCCGGGAACAGAGTTTGGAACTGGGACGCACCTCATCGGAAAGTTATCTGGAAGCGGTGAGCCGGTTACAAAATGATCAAACTCGTTTTTACGAAGCAGCCAAACGGGTGGAGTCCACCCGGTCTCGGCTAAAAATTCGAAGTGGCTACTCCGAACCCGTCATCCAAGATATGCAGGCGGTTATCGATGCTTTACTGGAGGCTCCGCTTCCCGAATGGAATCCAACGGCTCCGAGTGAAGAGGAATTGACCAATGAGGAAGTGCTACGCTTTGAAAATCTCGCTGAACAAGCCGATAAAGAGCGCGACATTCATCGGAGCCGGACTCGCCCCAAACTCAATCTCCTAATATCCGCTTTTCAGGATGAGGTGAATAGCATCGGAACGTCTGAGGGCATTACCCGGACCAATTTCTTTTTTGGCGTCCGCATCGCATGGGAAATCTTTGATGGATGGGAGGCCGATGCGCGCGTCCGCCAGGCCAACATCAAGAAACGCCGCTACGAATTCGAAATGGATCAGGCAAAAATCCAGCTGCTGGATACCATCGAACTTCTTCTCCAGGAATTGGACTTTGCCAAGCAGGCGATTGAGAACCGTAAAGGTCAACTCAAGTACCTCGACGAGCGGGTAGCGAAGTATGAATTAGAAGTCCAGCAAGGCCGCCGGACGGAGAATCAATTGAAAGATGTGATGATTTCCCGAGACCAGGGCCTTTTTACACTCGTCCAGGCTCATGTGGATTTTCATTTGCTCTACGCCCAACTGCATGATCTTTTAACGGGAACCGAGCGACTCGCCGAGTTTCTCACTGAGAGTTAATTTGTCCTGTTTCTTCTACCACAGAGATCACGGAGACCTGGAAGATCCTTTCCTCGATACCCTTGCCTCCCCTTCTCTGTGACCTCAAGCGAAGCGGGTGATGAATTCGATTTTTTTATGAAGTGGCTGATACGCAGCATTTTAGTCTTAGTCTTAGCAGGTGGAATCTATTTCCTGATCGCTCCCAATCTGGCGACCGAGGTGGTGGTCAGCCAGAGCAAACGCGGGACCGCCATCAATGCGGTTCCTGGGAATGTGGAGGTTTATACCGGGCTCACCACCTCCATTCGGTGCGAGGTAAACGGCAGAGTTCAGGAGGTGATCAAGCCCCCAAATTCTGAGGCCAGACAGATCAAGAAAGGTACTCCCATCGTCATTCTCGATACGACGGAGATCGATAACACCATCGCTATTGTGGAAGCAGACCTGAAAGAGGGCCAACGATTACTGGCCCAGGAATCGCAATATGTCCCCATCATTGAAGGCATCCGTGATGAGTTGCAGGACCAGGAAGAATTATTGGCCGCAGGTCGCATCGCGGAAGCGGACGTGGACCGAACCCGCCAAAATCTCAGACGGCATGAGAATCTCCTAAATTCCGAACGCATTCGCTTGGAACGCCTCGTCGAGCGAAACCAGGCCCTCCTCAATACACATCTTTTAAATCGAGAAAAGCACACCATTACCGCAACTGTTGATGGCACCCTCGATGCCACCTTCGTCTTTGTGGGGGATTACATTCGGGTCAATCACCGCGTGGCCGAAATCGCATCCAATTCTATGCGAGTCATCGTCGATGTGAGTGAGGAAGATCTCGACGGGTTGAAAAAGGAGCAACCCGTCACCGTGCGCCTCCTGGCTTACGGGAATCAACTTTTCCAGGGCACGGTATCCTGGCTAGCCTTCAAAGCAGACCCGAACACAAAACGACGAAGTATACGCGTAAACCTGGATATCCCCCGCGATATGCTGGTCGCCGGCCTGACGGGTCAGGCCACCATTGTAAAAGGAGAACGGGAAAACGCCATCCTCGTCCCCCGGAGGGCCCTGGTGGGGCGTAATCTCATGGTGGTGAGGGATGGCCGGGTCGAAGTCCGTGAAGTGACCATCGGCTACCTGGGTATCGGACAGGCCGAAATCCTCGAAGGCCTCGAAAATGATGAACTCGTGATCGTGGAAACCCCACACATCTACGAAGACGGTCAACGGGTGAAAGTGGATCAAGTTGTACCCTTCTGATTTCATTCACCACGGAGATCACAGAGGACACAGAGTGGACATCAATTTGTTAACAGAGAAAGTGATTGGATGTGCAATTACTGTTCACAAGGAACTCGGCCCAGGCTTGCTTGAATCCACTTATGAATCATGCCTTGCATATGAATTGGAACACTCTGAATTAGAATTTTCCCGCCAGATACCCCTTCCCATTCAGTATAAAAGCATTCAAATCGACTGTTCTTACCGGCTAGACCTTGTGGTCGAAAATTCCCTGCTTCTTGAATTAAAAAGCGTTGAGAAATTAGAAAGAATTCACGAAGCCCAGATTCTGACTTATCTGAAACTAGGTGGGTTTTTTACTGGCCTCCTCATAAACTTTAACGTCCCGCTCCTCAAAGATGGCATTAAGCGCTTTAAAATGTAACTCCGTGTCCTCTGCGCCCTCCGTGGCGAACATAAAATGAAAACCAACCTGGAGATTGCCTGGCGCTTCATAACGTCGAGGAAACGCGCCATGGCCATGACGCTGTGCGGAGTAATCTTCGGTGTCGGCTTCTTCATCATCACCCAGGCGCAGACCTCCGGCTTTGAGCGCTTCTTTATCCAGACAATTCTGGGGACCAATGGGGCCATCCGGATCACCGACCGATTTCAGGACACGATGCTCAGCATGGAAGCCCTATCGCAATCGGGCTCGACCTTTCGTATCAAGACCGAGGGCATTGAGCGGGAAAAAGGCATCACCTACCCCGATACCGTCATTCCCATCGTCAAACAGTACCCGGAGGTTATTGGGGTTTCCGAAATCCTCGACCGGCGAACCGATGTCTCCAGCCGTTCCAACGAAGAAACCGGACGCATCTTCGGCATCCGTCTGGCGGACCACCTGACTGTCTCCAACCTGGGCGACCAGATCACTTTGGGGAGCATTCAGGATTTTGAGGCCGATTCGAGTACGGTTATCCTCGGAGGCAAGCTGGCTTTCCGGCTCAATGTTACGGTGGGCGACTTTATCAACGTAGACGGAAAGAATGAGACCCGCCGCTACCGTGTAGCTGGAATTTTTGAATCCGGGGTAGACATCATCGACCGCGAGCGGGTCTACATGCAGCTCTCCGAATCGCGCTCTCTCATGGAGATTCCCTTTGGGGAAACTATTCTGCAGGTCGCCATTCGTAGCCCGGAAAAAGCCCCGGACCTGGCTATCCAAATGTCCAACGAGCTGCAACACATTGTGCAAAGTTGGCAGGAACGGGAAAAGGTCTGGCTCGATGTCTTTATGGCTCTACGATATTCGGCTGCCCTCACCGTTTCGACCATCATCCTGCTGGCGGGCATCGGTATGTTCAATACCCTTGCCATGATGGTAATCGAAAAGACCCGGGAGATCGCCATCCTCCGCTCTATGGGCTACACCCAGCAGGATATCACCCAGATTTTCGTCTTCCAGGGGATCATCATCATGATTGCCGGTATCCTGCTCGGCTGGGCCTTTGGAGCACTCGCCACCTTCGGGGTATCTAAAATCCCTCTCCGCATCCGCGGAATATTCCGCACCGACTCCTTCGTTGTGAATTGGGACTGGAATCACTACCTGGCCGCTGGGGCTGTGGCCGTCATCGTCGTCTTCATCGCCAGCCTCATTCCGGCCCGCCGCGCCGCCGAAGTGGAACCGGCCACCATCATCCGAGGCAGCAGCTAGGGGTAATTTAAGTCGACAGTTTAAGTTTTTTCAGTGTGAGCCACGACATCCAACAACCAGAAGCCAGAAGCCAGAAGCCAGAAGCCAGAGGCGCCGTCCTGTCTTGCTCAGGTATTCACTGCTATCTTGGGGAGGGAGAACTGCGTAACCATGTGCTACGAGGAGTCAGCTTGAATTTAATGCCGAATGAGTTGTGTTCCATTGTCGGCCCCAGCGGATGTGGAAAGAGCTCCCTGCTCTACCTGCTCGGGCTGTTGGACCGGGTCGACGAAGGTGAGATCTGGATCCATGGAAAAGAGCTGGCCGCCGCCTCCGATACCGCTCGGACCGAGGCCCGAAATCATTACTTGGGATTCATCTTTCAGTTTCATTTCCTGCTACCCGAATTTACCGCGCTCGAAAATGTAATGATGCCTATGAAAAAGACGGGGAGACTGGGGGTCGCTGAAATGGAATCTAAGGCCCACGATTTGCTCATGGAAATGGGTCTGGGAGACAAATCGAGGCGCTTGACGACACAATTGTCGGGAGGCGAACAGCAACGGGTCGCCGTCGCCCGCGCCCTGGCCAATGACCCGGATGTCATCCTTGCCGACGAGCCTACCGGTAACCTTGATATCAAGAATTCCAACCAGGTTTTCGACCTGATGCAGAAGGTTGCGGAGGAACGGGGCCAGGCCGTCCTCATGGTGACGCACAACCTGGACCTGGCAGAACGGGCGCACCGCATTTACCGCATGCAGGATGGTGAATTCCTCCGGTCCTGAGCTCGCTACTCCTAACAAGAAGAAACGGAGGCTTGGAAGACCCTTTGAAACTACGGAATACACGAATTTCACGGAAATCTATATTCCGTATTTTCTGTGCCTTCCGTAGGGATTATAGGATAAACGCTTGAACGCCCCAGGGCCCTGGAAATTCTAAAGATTAGCCGAAAAACAAACAGCCCCCACATAGATAAAGACCTTCCCGACATCGTCGGGAAGTTAAGCCGTTGGGCCTTGATTGCCCTATCCATCATTCTGTTCCTGTCTCACTTGGCTGAAATTCCCTACCGCAGTGCACTCCGGGGATGGGACAACAGCTTTTATTTCTTCTGGGTCCGCTCAGCCGTGATCGATGGGGATTGGGACTTCGCTAACGACTTGGCTGAAGCCAATACCATTGCGGACAAGGATCAGGACCGGGCCGCTGCCATGCCCAAAACAGAAATAGGGTTGATTCCGAATAAATACGGAATTGGCTGGGGGCTCCTGACCCTGCCCTGGTTTCTGGCAGCGGACCTCCTGGTTCGCGCCTTGAACACCTTCGGGCTGTCTGTAGCCAGGGATGGGTTTGGACCGATCTACCAGATAATCTGCCTCGTGGGTCACTTCCTCTATGCCTTCATTGGACTCTATTTTGCATTTCAGGTTTTACGCCGCTTCTTCCCAACAGCCATCACCAGCGTTACGTTGCTTGCCATCTGGTCCGGGTCTCCCCTGATCTTTTACCAGACCATCAACCTGGGCATGAGTCACAACCTCGTTTTCGGTTTAACGGCGCTTTCCCTTTACCTCGCGTTCAGAATAAGAGACCAAAGCGATCATCCATCGATTGGGAATTGGCTGCTGCTAGGAGCCACGGCCGGCACGCTGATCATTGTCCGGTACCCCGCAGGGCTTTATCTCCTGCTTCCACTCGCCATTGTGCTCCCATCGTTTTTCCAGGACCCCATTTCCAGAAAACAGGCGTTGCTCAGCATCCCGGCTTTCCTGGCTCCCATAGCCGCCCAGATGGTCGCCTGGAAGCAGGTGTTTGGAAAGTGGATCGTCTTTTCCTATGGCCTCGAAGACAAAGGATTTTCTTGGACGAGCCCCAAACTCTGGGAAATCCTCTTTTCTGCAAACCACGGGTTCTTTTACTGGCATCCGCTCCTCCTCCTCGGCTTCGCGGGCTTTTGCATCTTTTTCTTCCCACGCTATAAAATTTGGGCCTGGGGGCTCCTCAGTTTTGGCTTAATGACCTACCTGAATGCGAGCTGGAGCTCTTGGAACCTCGCCTCCTCCTTCGGCTACCGAGGCCTGGAAATAGGGTGGATTATCGGACTGATCGGATTGGCCTCCCTGCTGCAATTCTTTCTAGATCGTCCTGTCCCCACGCGTGTAATCCTTGGATTGTGCCTGTTCCTGGGCCTCTGGAATCTGAATCTTTCGATCCTCTACCGCTTTGAGGTTGTGAGTAGAAACGGCCCCGTTACCTATGAAGAGACGCTCTCCACCTCAGCCTCTTTCTACCCACAATTGATTCACGCCTTGCTGGAGGGAGAATCCATTTACGATTGGGAGCCCCCGGAGCGGAAAAAGCAGGTGGATTGAGCGAAGGTATCCGTCAAGTAAACAAACCAAATGTCGCCCGGGTCTGCGCCTCAGGAGTCGTAAACGATTCTGCGTATTGGCGAGCCTGCTCAGAATAGCGGTGACGCCGTTCACCATCTGCGGCCAAGTTGAGTATCGATTGCGCGAAGGCATCAACATCTCCGGGCTTCACCAAAATCCCCGATTTTCCATCAACCAGGGTTTCTCCGACTCCAGCGACATCAAACGCAATCACGGGGAGCCCTGCCTGTTGCGCTTCTTGAATCGCGTTGGGGTAGGACTCTTCCATCGACGAGGATACATAGAGGTCTGCGGCCACCAACCATGGCCCCACCGGGTTCTGGTATCCGGCAAAGATTACGTCTTCCTCCAGCCCCAATCGTTGGGTCAAGCGAAGGGTGGCCGGCAGGAGTGGACCGCGACCCAATAATATCAGCCGACTCCGCTGGCTGAGTTTACCTTTGACCAAGGCCATCGCCTGAAGCAGCGCCACATGGTTTTTCCCAGGAACAAAAGCTGCCGCATATAGGAGCAACAACTCTCCTTCCCGGGCCTCCAGCTCCCCGCGTTTTTTCACTCTCCACTCAGTTATCTGTCGAGGATCCACCCGCTTTAATAGGGCGTTTTTTATAATGGAAATCTTGTTCTCCTCGAAACCGTGCTTGAGCAAAATATCCTTCGCCCAACTCGAGTTCGCGATGATCCCATCACACGCGCGCAGGCTCTTCCAATACCTGCCGGGCAAGGGTCTTCCGGTCCGCATCGTGGCCATGACTTTTAAATTCGGAAATGCAGCTTTAATCCGGTATCCGAGACAGTTCGCACATCTGCCCATCAGGACCACCCCGTCCGGTTGCTCTCTGTTCAATACCTGCCTCCATCCTGGCGCCCAGAAATTGACTCCCGTGTCAATGGGCTGAAGCGCTCGGGTTCGAATGCCTTTCACCGTCGCCTTAGCCATGAGGGTTCCCCCCGGCCTAAAGGTCACCACGACCACATCATGCCCCAACTTCTTTCCCTCCTCCGCAATGAGGAGAGAATGATGCTCAGTCCCTCCCACCCGGAGATAGTCCTGAAAAATAAGCAGGCGCATAGGCTCGATGGCAATTAGACCTTTTTCAGAACGACCGACACATTAGCGCCGCCAAATCCACTGCTATTGCTGATAGCAACTGCCGGTGCGTTGGAAACCGTTTCTCGTAATATATTCAGGCCTGCAGCCTCATCATCCAATTCGGTAATATTCGCCGAACCCGGGGAAAATCCACCCTTGAGGGAGAGGGCGGTTACGCCGGCCTCGAGGGCACTCGCCATAGACAATCCATGGCCATGCAGAGCCTTCGTGCTACTGATATGTGGGCCCGTCCCATTGACCCCAAAGACCGACTTCAAAGCTTTCATTTCGGCCAGGTCCCCGAAGGGCGTGGACGGCGCATGTGCATTCACATAATCCACTTGGGGCGGATCTACTTCTGCGACGCGGAGTGCAGTTTCGATGGCACGCTTCAAGCCTTCGCCTTCTGGCTCAGGCAACACCGGGTTATACCCGTCACTCGATTGCGCCCATCCAATCATCTCACAATAAGGATCGACCCCACGCTCGGAAAGGGCAGCTTCAGACTCGAGAATGAGGGTAGCCGCCCCACCCGTGCCGACAAACCCATCCCTGCTTTTATCAAAGGGCCTTGAGGCAAAACCGGGATCTTTGTTGACAGAGAGGGCTCGCATCCCGGCAAAGGGCAGGATACAGTCCTCATTTCCATCCTCGGCACCAACCACAATCATCCGCTGCTGGCGACCCGACCGGATCTCATCAAACGCATAGCCCAAAGCATGCCCGGAGGATGCGCAGGCGGACACATATCCACAACTGGAGCCTTTAATTTTCAGGTGAGCCACCAAGCTAAAATTCAAGGTGCCCGCGATGGTGGCCACAATGCCTTTGGGATTCACCCGATCGACCCCCACCTTGCGCATCCGATTCAGGAAATGCCCCATCATGCCAATACTACCAGCACTAGCAGTGAACAGCCCGGTCTCGGGATTACTCACCTGCCCGGGGTCTAGTCCAGCATCTTCGATGGCCTGGGTCACGGAGCACAGTGCATATAGGCCATGCGGAGAAAGCCCGCGGATAAGACTCAAAGGAAAGCGGTAGGTATCGGGATAGGTCCAATCCTCGGAATCCATTTCGCGGGTATCAAACCCCTTCACCGTGGCTAACACACTGATGGGAGACCGGGGAGAATTCGTAAACTCATAGGGCACCACTCCGTGCTTTAAATGAAGGAGACTATCCTTTACCGAGGATTGGTCGTTTCCAATGCTGGTAATGAAACCCAGACCGCTGATGAATACTCGCTTCGACATAGCTTGCATGTCTAAATCCTTAAGCTGTAAGTTTTTCCCTTCGGAAGCAATCCTTTCCCTTGTTCCCTCCAGCCAGCTTTGGACAAACCATTACCAGTCACGCTTCTAACCCATGAGTTTGCACCGTATAAGGGTGGTGCGGCCACGGTCTGTGAGGAATTAGCCCTGGCGGCAACCGGATTGAATATTCCCATCACAGTATGGGCCCCGGAAACGGCAAGGCCCACGCCGAGCACCCCCTACCCCGTCCGTCGACTGAACCTGCCTGCAAACCGAAACTGGTGGACACGCTTTCAATTCAGAAAGGCATTTTCAACCCAGATCCTCCCCCATCTGAAGCCAGACACCCTGCTCCATCTCGCCGAACCCGGCCCCCTGGAAGCGTGGATGGCTCACCAGGACAGGCCGGCCTTCAAAGCATTTCATGGCCGCCTGCTCCTCACCTTTCATGGGAGTGAGTTGCTGCGAGCTATCCGCTCAACCGGTAAAAAGAAACGACTGGGTCAGGTTATTCAGGCAGCCAAACGAGTTCACGTCCTCTCAGATTTCACAAAAAACATGTGTCTCGAGGCTTATCCCTGGGCCAGTGAAAAGGTGCTGGTCGCCCCCGGCGCCCCGCGAAGCTTCCTTTCGGTGAAGGCCATTTCGAGTCTCCTTCCTCAATTTCCTCGGGAGAAAGTACATTTTCTTCAAGTCGGCAGAATCCATCCCCGAAAAGGGCAGGATTTTATTTTAGATGTCATCTCCCAGCTTCCATCCGCTATCAAAGAGCAGGTTGAGCTATGGATGGTGGGTCCAATCATCAAGCAAGGCTATTTTAAGCAATGCGCCAGACGGGCTCAGGCTTCCGGAGTCCGAACCCACTTCATTCATGGAGCGAGCGGAGCGCTGTTGGACGAGATATACCGAAGGTCTGATCTCTTTTTGCTGCCCAGCCGTGCCTATAAAAACAGTGTCGAAGGTTTCGGCCTGGTCAATCTGGAGGCGAGCCAGGCTGGTTTACCCATCCTGGCCCACCGCTGGGGAGGCATTGAATCCACCGTCTGCCATGAAGAAACCGGGGTGCTTATCGAGCCAAACCAAAAAGCCGCCTGGGTGGAGGCAATGACGCATCTGGTCCAAAACCCCGAAATCCGAATGAAAATGGGGGGGGCGGCTAAAGCCTTTGCGCAATCCTTTTCCTGGACCCGGACCGCTCAGCGGGTTTACGCGCCTTGACCCGCCCACTCACGCTTCAACAGGGCGAATACATCATGATCCACAAACGTCGTGTAGAGCCATTCCGCCTCTTTCAAACACCCCTCGTAGCGAAACCCCACGACTTCTGCAACCCTCCTGCTCCGGATGTTGCCGGGGGCTACTCGAATTTCTAAACGGTTCAAGTTCATCTCCTTAAAGGCAAAACCGGTCAGACCACGTACTACCGTGCGCATAATCCCCTGGCCTTGATAGGACTCTCCAAGCCAATAGCCCAAACAAGCCAGTCGATTGATTGTATCGATCCCGTGCAGATCCACGACCCCCACCACGGTTTCCCGTTGAAAGATCACAAAGGTGATCCCCGTTTTGTCCCGCTGTTTCTTCTGGGCAAGCTGAATAAAACGGTGGGTGTCCTCTACGGTTTTCACCCCATCCAACCAGGGCAACCACTCTCGCAAGACCCTGCGAGATCGGTCTGTTTCTTCAAATACGGCGGGGGCATCCGCTTCCCGCACAGGCTGGAGAAGGATCCCTCTTTCTAAAATTAAAGGTAATGGCATGAAAAATGGTCCATTAATAGTTCTTCTTAATATGCGTAAAATCAATCACCTGGCTCCGTGATTCTGTAAAAACGTGAATCACTTTGTAACAAAAGCTTCACATCCATGACAAGAGACACAAAATGCCAGCCTTGATCTCTCACCGTTGGTCTCACCTCAAAATAATGGGACCTAACATTGTTTAACGCTCAACAAACTCAGTATAAATGAATCCATTGGACCACGTGTCGCGAAAGATCCTAATCGGCCTGTTTGTTTTGATTCCGGGCCTGTTTCTAGTCGCCCAGGAAAGTACAAACCAAGACGAAGATGAAATCGAGGAGCTCGAAGCCTTTATTGGTAACGATGTTCCAATTGAAGACAGCATCCTTCCCACTACACGGCCTTTCGAATCTGTTTATGGCCTGAATCGTAACATTCTGGAAACACCCAGAAACGTAACGATTATTTCCCGTGAGCAACTGGATGCAATCGGTGTCTCCGATGTTCGTGACTTCACGAAACTCACCACCAGTGCCTATACCCGGACTAACTTCGGCGCTCCGACTACCCCGGATATTCGCACGCAAATTGCCGACCAATATATTAACGGGGTCCGCCGCGGCCTTACCAGTAACGGGAACGGCCTTCCGGTCAACTTTAACGCCGTTGAATCCGTCAACATCCTGAAGGGCCCGGCCACCGTCGTACACGGTAGTTCCCAGTATGTAGGTGGTTACATCGACTTGATTACCAAGCGTCCGTTTTTTGATAAAGCCCGGGGAAGCGTGTCCATCACGGCTTACGACTGGGGCAAGCTTGCCTGGAATATCGATTACGGTGCTCCCATCAATAAAAACTCCGCTTTCCGCTTTTCCTACTCCGGCCAATATGACAGCGAAGGGTACTACGAGAATGAAGAGCGCAACCTGCACGCGATTTACGGTGCATATAGCTATAAGTCAGATGGTAACTACGAGCTATTTGTGAATGGTGAGATCCTCTGGGGCCGCTACACCGAAAACTTCGGCTACAACCGGGTCACCCAGGCCTTGATCGACCGCCGCGAATACAGCACTGGCACCAACGTCAACAACGGCACCGTGGCGACCCCGGATGATCCGCAGAACGCCACGAATACGGTTTCAGGTTTCCCGGTGCAAAATGTCATCGCATGGACCGGTTCTACTCAAATCGGCACCCGCCAACGCCTGCTCGCCCCAGGCGACAATTCCGATGGGTTCAATTTCTCCGTTCAGGCCATCCAAACCTGGGATATTGACGACGACTCCGCTTTCGTCAACAACACCTACTTCAACTACATCAAGCGGGATACGCTGAGCTCCTACCTCTACAGTGAAATCATCGATCCGGCCTGGATGATTGAAAACCGCTTCGAATACCGGAATAACAACATTGAAGCCGACTGGATCTTCTCAAAGATCAATACCGGAGTGGCCATCCGCTACCAGCAGGTCAAGGCATACAATGATTTCTTCAACGAACCGGCCGCCGTTTGGGACCTCATCAAACAAATCGCCGGTGTAGACTACACCCGCTCCACGAATTATCCCGGGTTCGGATCAGCCCCCGTCCCCGGTTGGGAAGGTCGCTTTGCCACCGCCGGATTTATCAACGGCGATACGGGGGATTCCAGCGCGCTGAACATAGGCCCCTTCATCCAATGGGTGGGTTATCTTGGAGAAAATGAGAATGTCATCATCGACTTGGGTGGGCGTTACGAGTGGATGGACACCGACTATGACGATCCCCTCGCCCGCGACGCCCTCTTCACCCCACTCCCTGATGGATTCTCCCAAAGCTTTAGCGAGTGGCTCTACAACTACAATGCCAGCCTGACCTGGAAGATTAACGAATCCTTCCGCCTTTATGGCACCTACCAGGAGAGCCAGAACCCTGCCGGCGCTGTGGGAAATGGTGGCGGAATCGCTGGCGGGATCACCGCCGAGGACCTGAAGACGGAAGCCAAACTCGTTGAAGGGGGGGCCAAGTTCTCCTTCCTCGAAAATACGCTCTTCGCCAGCGTGGCCGTCTATAACCAGGAACGGGTAAACCGGAACCAGGACGGCAGCACCAACAATTTCGATACCACCGGCTTTGAGTTCGAGACAAACTACCAGCCCAACCACAACTTCTATGTCACCTTTGGCTTCACCGCCTTTGATGCAAAAACTGACTCTCCCGAATTCTACGTCACCAACACCACCACCATGTGGGACCCGGATGCGAATGGCGGACAGGGGGCTGAGGTTCCCCGTGTCGATTTCGGGTCCTTCGTCGGGAACTGGATTGCCCAGGGCTCTCCCGAGCTCAAGGTACAAGGTGTTCCGAATTACATCACCAATGCCTTGGTCAACTACAAGATGGATAATGGTTTTGGATTCAACCTCGGGGCTGTGTTCACCGGTAGGATCAAGCAGAACACCCGAGGGACCCTGTACATTCCGGATCAATATTCCTTCAACGGAGCCGTCTACTACGAGGCTGAGAAATGGGCCGCCCGCCTCAATATCTACAACCTCACCAATGAACGGAATTGGGCCCCTCCTAACGCAGTGTACGGGGATGAGTCCATCCTCCTCGAGCCCGGCCGCCAACTGGAGCTGACCGTTAGCTACTTCTGGGGCGACTAATCCTCAGACGATTTACTAGGCAAACCATAAAACCGGCGCAGATCCCCGCGCCGGTTTTTTATGGTACCCGGCCAACTTGCAAGCAAGTGGCCCTACAAATTCATCCCATTCCACCGTAGGGCCCGCTGCTCGTCAGCGTGGCTTAACCAACCAAACACCTTCCCCCCTTCTCCACCCAATTAGCTAGCAGGTTGGCCCAGCAAACCGATTCATCTTCATCGTTGGGCCCGCTGCTCGCCAGCTGGGCCTGCTAGAATAACAATGGGTCTTTAACTTTATCAATCCACTCAGGATACGGGAAACCGCCCTCACGCAATTTAGCTTCAAAAGGAAAAGGAGGTTTTGAATCTAGAAGATAATGGGGCCATCTCTCATCCGGACCAATAAGACCAGCTCGGTAGGGGTTTAGGAACATATAAAGAGCATATGCTTCGACACTCTCATCTGCTCTTATTCTCCGATCGAAAAAGTTATCCTGCCACTGAAATACCTTCGGGTTACTAATCCTTAGAGAAAACTTCATTTGTCGAACCATGGAACCAATTCCTGTTTCTGATCTAAGTGAAAATAACCAATGAACATGGTCAGGCATCAACATGAAGGAGATTGTTTTACATCCTCCGCCTTTGGATAGCTTTTCGATTCTATCCTTACCTGATTGAAAGCTCTTAATATCTGCCAGACACCGAATCCTATTCTTCGTGTTGAAAGTAACAAAGTATGTCGCTCCAATGGCTGAAATGCGGCCTTTCCTAAGTTCAGTCGTTTTACGGTGATTTCCTCCTCCCATACCCAGAAGACAAGAAATTCCCGGCCAACCTGCAAGCAAGTGGCCCTGCAAATATTCATCCCATTCCACCGTAGGGCCCGCTGCTCGTCAGCGTGGCTTAACCAAGCAAACACCTTCCCCCCTTCTCCATCCAATTAGCTAGCAGGTTGGCCCTATAAACCGATTCATCTTCACCGCAGCGTCCGCGGCTCGCCAGCTGGGCTGACATCCCTCACCCCCCGGGTAATTCTTCCTCATACTCCCCCCACCCGTCAACCAACGCCCGAACTACAATACCTCCCACTTTCTGGGCGGCATCGAGGCTGGGAATATATCCGGAGTAGCTTCCAAGTTTTTCACCAGCCAAGCTCTCGGCTGCCGTACCCTTCGGCCATTGCATGGAGTAATTACTTGCCGTCCGCAGGACCATTGCGCGGTCCACGTCGACCTTTCCAGCCCGATCGAGAAAGGACAAGGCCTGGAGCACACCGGTGTCTTCCATTGCCGTTGTGACAAAGTTACCCTGCCCTTCCGTGTAATATGCCACCCAATCATTGGCCCAGGCATTCATCAGTTCACCGTGCCAATAGTTCATCGCGGCAAGTTGATCGCCCTTGAGCACAAATGGAGCGCGTTGGCCCTCTGGATAGCCGACAAATTTCTTCCGACGTACCTCCATCTCAGGCGTGTCCATCAGGGGAGTGTCCTGAGTTAACTCGAAAGCCCAATTCACCAGCCCCGGGTCGAGCCGGTACACATGGCCGCTCAAAGTGGTTTCCAAAGGAAGCTCGAAGGGAGTCGATTTTCTCAGCGGAATCCGTCCGGTTTCCCATCCCGCGGGGGCTTCCCGGATATCAATGGAGTGGCTCAAGTCCCCATCCACGACCCACTCTGCCCAGGCCGCACTTCCCAGGGACATATCAGTGGGGTCAGCCCCGGAAATCCCAGCCATCAGCCAATAGGCTTTAGATAAATCGAATCGGGGATCCATCCCGAGGGCCATAATGGAACTGGCCGATCGCGCCGTCCCCACCCCGGTACAGATCGCGAGAATACCGTCTTCGTGGTAACGTAGGGGCCGGTATCCATGGTCGAACGGCAGGGATTCAGGGAGCGGCATCCGTTCCACCCAGTTCTGCAATTCTCCGGGAGTATCGCCGGTATCTTCACCCACTTCAAAGAACGTGACTATTACTACTTTTATGGGGACTGGTGGTTCTACCCAACCCGGACAAGTGGAAAGCCCTGACAGGAGAGCCACAACGGCACTAGTATAAAGATGCTTCATCATGCCAGGTTAGTAGCAGGAATGAATCCATCAAGGCAGCAAACTCGGGGAAGGGTGGATTTCCTTACTACTCTGAATTTATCTGGCTACCAAACACAGCCTCAGCCTCTCCCTGATTATAGAAAACCGCTAACAAAACCCCCAAAAGGTTATCGCTTGTAACCAGGTCCGGATCTGGAGCAGGATTGTTTAAGCCTTGGACGACCCATCCTCCGTCCCATTTTTCCATCAACCGATGAATCACGGGCTCACCCGTCTTCATCGTGTAGCCTACATCCATCCCCACCTCCAGGTCACCAAAATCGATGGGTTTTAAAACCACGATCGTTCCCTCGGTGAGGACGGGCGCCATAGAATTCCCACGCACTGTCCCGATGAAGACATCCCCCTCTCGTATTTTGACAATTCGAGCCGCCGAATAGGCCGTGGAAGCATCCGAAGCCCCTGCCGCACTGGGGGGGCGTAATCCGCTCGCACCAGGGTTGGTCTCGCAGCCCAATAGGCCAAAAATTAGGCAAAGCCCCACAAGAATCTGCCAAATTCGCCTGATCTCTCGAGAATCTAATAGGATGGCATTAGCCGTGCTGTTCTTGGCGGGTCTCAAATCCAAAAAATCGTTGCTTAAATCACCGTAGAGCAGATATTCAGTTCATAAAGTTTTTTCAATTATTACCCTTTTCTCTCACGCATTATTTATCTCAATGTTCCTGTCAGGATATCCGGCGCATGTCGGGAAATAAAACGTTTATTCTCTGTCTTTTTACCAGCCTGGTTGCCACCTCCCTGTCGGCCTCTCATCACACCACCAGGGCAGCATGCAACGGCGAGAGGTCTTGTACCGTTTCCCTGGCCAAAAGCGTTCTCCCCCTCAATCCCAACTGGAAACTTATGAAGTGCGAAGGGAGATCCATGGAGCCCTTTCTTTCACCAGAAGACCTCGTCATCGTGGACCATGGAAATCTGGACCAGTTGAAGGTAGGTATGCTGGTCGTATTCCGTTCCCGCACCGGGGAATCCATCCTCCACCAGGTTATTGAAATAAGCGCCGAGGGGCTGCTGACCAAGGGCTCCCGAAACGAGACCGAGGATGCCGACCCGATTACCCATGAAAATTATATAGGGCATGTGGTTGCGGTGTTTCACCTGCAACCCGGTGAACTGGTATGCTTTGCCAATCTCCCGGTAGCCTTTTGTAAAATCCAGGATTAACCGGAATCACTTTTTGATCGTGATTTTCTGCTCGGTGGTTCCGGATTCTACGCTAAACTTAGCGTCTTCAAAATCCGCTGGACCAAAACGCTTCCGAGCATTGTTCGAAAACCCGTAAGGTTCTTGGGGGATCATAAACAACCCCGTATCCAGTTCCTCGTTGTCATTCTCATCGAGGAAAAGACTGATCGCATATTCCCCGACGGGAACATTGGAAAAAATGACCACGGCAGGCAGTTCATCTACCCGCTGCGCAGCTCCGCGGAAAGGGTCTTCTTTTAACCACTCTTCCGGATCTACAAACAGGGCCACGCGTAAGATGCCATTCATACCCGCCTCCCCGGATACTTCCACCAACACGCGACCGGTAGCCCCAGTGGATACCTCACTCTGTGCTTCAGCGTGCACATCTAAAAGCAAAGCAGAGGAGAGAATAACCCATTGAAAAATGCGGCGCATTGGTATCATTAGAAAAGACCTTATGGAAAATGTTCAGGAAATCCGTGCCGATAAATACCTCTGGGCGGTTCGCGTATTTAAAACCCGTTCACAGGCAAGTGAGGCGTGTAAGGGCAACTTGGTGAAAATTGAAGGAAAAGCAATTAAGCCCTCACGATTGCTCCGCCCCGGAGATTTGCTCGATATTGAGAAGGATATTGCCGTGCGCCGCTTGCGCGTCATTGCACTCCCTAAGTCCAGACTTGGCGCAAAGCTGGTGGATGAATACCGGGAAAATCTGACTCCGGATACTCCTCGAACGAAACTTGACTTTTTGTACTATCCCACAGCCGAACGGGATCGAGGGGCCGGCCGGCCAACGAAAAAGGAACGCCGGGAAATTGAGACGCTTCTGGATGATTCCGAACAGAATCGCCTTTAAGACGGATCGTAAAAGGAATCCGAAACCAAATCCTCTGGCAGGGTTCGACCTGGGTCACGACTCAACACTGGGCTACCCTGCCTCAAGGTTACGGCCAAAATCAGGCCCTACGCTTTCCAAAATCTGAAATGAGGGGGACGCACCCTCCGTATAGTCTAGCCGTGGAATCCTTTTAGAACCGGTAACTACTATATAACCCTTATACTAGAACTTGGCGGCCAGGCCAGGAGGTAGAGCCATTTGAAGAATCCGGGTAAAACCCTTACGTCCGCGGCGACCTCGACGCAGGAGAAAATCATCAAATGCCGAGTCACCCATTAATTTCTTTTCAATCAGGGTTTGGGCCTCTCGCCGATGATCTTCCGAAGTAAAATAATCCCGGATCTTCTGGAGTTCCCCTCCATCTAGCCAGATCCCTCCACATTCCGGACACTCATCAATTTCCAGATCGATATCCTCTCCAAAGTTGTAGCGGATCATTGCCGTTCCATCCACGGGGCAATGACGGGTCATCCGTTCAGGGAGCAGGAGCCCCTTATCAATGGGAATATTCAGGAGGGCCTCTCCCGCTTGTTCGTGGGCCTCATCCACATGCTCCAATTCCCCCTTGTCGAACCATATACCACCACAGCCTTTCCAGCCTACGTCGACCTTTACACCACCAAGATCAATCTCTTTGAGGGGCAATCCGGATACTGGACTCTTCAATTTACGGCTCATACGTCCTATCAGCCTGTCCAATACCTAAAGTCTGACAAGTGTTAAGCGTGTTCTTCCGGAGACCTTTCTCCAGAAATCTCCCAACTTGCCTAGATACCTCCAAATCGTAAATCTGGAGATTATGAATTTGCCATACTTTCTCGCCCAGGCACAGGGGGAAACAGCTACGAGCGATGAGCCCAGCCCTAAGCTCTTTGATCAGGCCGAGCAGTCCTTTATTGCCGTTGAACAGCTGATGGAGGAAGCCCTTTCCTTTGTCGTGGCCTATGGATTCCAGATCCTGGGTGCGGTCATCCTCTTATCACTGGGAATCTGGATCGCGCAGAAACTGTCCGACATCGTCCTCAAAATCTGCGAGGGGAGAAAATTCGATATCACCCTTAGCCGGTTTCTAGCCTCGGTAGTGCGGATTACCACCCTGGTCTTTGTTTTCGTCATCGTCCTCAACCAGTTTGGGATCACCATCACTCCCTTTATTGCCGCCATCGGGGCGGGTGCTTTCGGTATCAGTCTGGCAATCCAAGGCCCCATTTCCAATATCGGAGCCGGTCTCTCTCTAATTGTTTCCCGCCCTTTCAAGGTGGGGGAGACCCTGACCATTCATGATCGCAGCGGAATTGTGGAAGATATCAAGCTGGCCTGGACGATAATTAAGACAGAGGACGGGGAACTCATCACGATCCCGAATCGACAAGTCGTCGGTGAAATTTACGAGAATACTTTCCAAAGCAAGTTGTATGAGGGAATCATTGGGATCCCATACGGCCAGGACCCCAGGGAAGCGATCGATATCATTCAAACCGCCATTTCGGGAATCGACTTGGTCATGAAAGATCCACCCCCTCAGGTCGGTATTCACGAGTTTGCGGATTCTTCAATCAATATTGGCTATCGAACCTGGGTCCCCACCCTCCAGTATCATGAGATCCGATATAAGATAAATCTGACTGTGTTTGAATCGCTCAAGGCCAGTCAAATCGAGGTACCATTTCCTCAACGTGAGGTTCGACTCCTTAATGAAAAATAACCTACTCCACTGTTCGCCTCATGCTATGAGAAAACCCCCATCCCCATTTCGACTATCACGCATTCCACTCACCCTGTTCATCTTCTTGCTCGGGGTTTCCTGCCAGGTTACCACCGGAGCAAATTCCCCACCAGAGAGCATTTCCGTCTCCAGGTCCGAATATCAGGACGGATTTCACGGCTTCTGGCTAGCCCAGTGTATCGCCAACTGGACTGGACTGATCACAGAAATGGATAAAATCGGGGGAGCTGGGATTGATGGAAAAGGGGCCGGGTTTTATACCCGGGAGGATTGGGGGCAACCCGATCAACCCAACATATGGGGAACCCTGGCCACCCACTCCAAGACCATCGACTTCCATTTGGTCGGCCCGGATCAGATCTGGGGCGCAGACGACGACACGGACATCGAATATATGTATCAACACATCATTTCCCGGCATGGAGAGGCCCTCCTCACCCCCGAACAGATTCGGGATGGATGGCTTACCCATATTTACTCCGACGAAGATACCCCATTCAGCTGGGATGGTGGTGAAACTCCGGAAAACTTCCTCTGGGTCTCCAACCAGCGGGCATTTGATCTCATGCAGGAGGGGATGCTTCCCCCAGATACCAGTGATCCGAAAAATAATCCCCATTATGAAATGATCGATGCCCAGCTGACGACCGAGATTTTCGGACTCTACGCTCCGGGCCGTCCTGATATTGCTCTTAAACTCGCCCACCTTCCAATCCGAACGACCGCCCGGAAAAACGCTGCCTGGATTTCCGAGTTCTATGTCGTCATGCATAGCCTGGCCGCGGCAGTCCCCCCCGAGTTATCGATGAAGGAAAAAGTGTTCTGGTTGGCTGAACAGGCCAGCGTGACCCTACCCCGGGGGTCTACGGCTGCTGCCATGTATGATTTCGTCAAAGATCAGTATAGTTCGGGGGTCACCTGGGAAGCGGCCAGAGATGCAATCCAGTTACGCTACCAGGAAGATCAGGCCGATGGATACGATTGGGCGACCAAAGATGAGACCTGCCACGGCTGCTTCGCCGCCGGTATCAACTTTGCCGCCAGCCTGGTCAGCTTGTTCTATGGCGAGGGCGATCTCAAGGAAACCATCAAGATAGGAACCTTGGCCGGCTGGGATTCAGACAACCCAACAGCGACCTGGGGTGGACTCATCGGGTTCATGATCGGCAAAACCGGAGTCCAGGAAGTGTTCGGCCAGGAGCTCTCCAACCGGTTCAATATCCATCGCACGCGGGGCCGCTTTCCCTCAGGCCAGGATACCTTCAACCAGATGGCTAGGACTGGCGTCCTCATCGTAGACCAAGTCGTCCGCGACCACATCGGGGGTGAGATCGATCAGATGAACCATGCATGGGTTATCCCCGCGAGCCCGAAAAAATGAACATTTTTATTCCGAATTTAGGACTTGGGCCTTAGAACTTACGAAGTCGGGGCTGTAGCTCAGTTGGAAGAGCGCGTCGTTCGCAATGACGAGGTCGCCAGTTCGAATCTGGTCAGCTCCATACCACTCCGGGCTTCAGCCCGGCTGGTGGTATGAAAGCCTCGCCGGAGCCCCAGCGAAGGCGGGCAGCACGCCAAATGCACCAAAACCTCCTCCTTCAGCTAACCTTCCCCAAAAGGAACCAGGTCCCCTTCCCACCTGTATGTTTAAAAGCGATGGCACGTTTCCCATTGCAACCCCCGCATTCCCGTTCATCTATTCATCTCATATGCATAAAAAGATCCTGTTAGCCCTCCCTCTTCTGGTACTCACAAGTCTGGTGTTTACCAGTTGCGCCAGAAAACCGAAGACCCTTGTTGCCCGAATGGAGACGTCCCACGGTACTATCGTTATGGAGTTGTTCGAAGAGAAGACCCCTATCACAGTGGAAAACTTCGTTGGGCTGGCGGAAGGAACCAAGACCTGGACCACCCCCGAAGGAGAGGAGAAAAATGACCCCTTTTACAACGGGCTCACCTTTCACCGTGTCATCAAGGATTTCATGATTCAGGGAGGCTGCCCCCAGGGAACGGGGGAAGGCGGCCCGGGTTACTCCTTCCAGGACGAGTGTTATGAGGGGCAGATGGAGCCTCTTGCAGGCGAGATTGTAGACGAGGATATGGCCGGCCAGGTGTTCTCCCTCCTCATCCTTCCCCACCTTCAGGCCAATGGAGGTAGTAGCCCCATCCCGGAAATCGCCGAGCTGTTCGAAGCCATGAATGCTATGCGCTCCTTCCAACCTCTGGTTGGAAAGACTGTGGAAGCACTCCAGACCACCCTGGGCTCCGAAGAACCCTTGTCTCACTTTGTGCCAACCTTATCTCCCATTAGCGGCAAGATTGAGGATGAGGAAACCGCCAATACCGTATTCCGCACCGTACTCCTGCCCCACTTTCAAGAACATGACTTAAGCAGTCCCATACCAGAGCTTCAAGCGCTGCTAGAACAGATTCAAGCTTCTCAAAATGCGGATCCGCTTATGGGGAAAACAGTCGAGGAACTCAAAAGCCTGGCCGGATATGAGGGCGAGGTAGGCCAAAAGAAAATTCTGGGCAAAGTAGAATATGGCACCTTGTGTATGGCAAATGCCGGCCCCAATACCAATGGATCACAATTTTTCATTGTAACCAAAGAAGACGGAGCCGCCTGGCTAGATGGTAAACATACCGTATTTGGGCGCGTTATCGAAGGGATGGAAGTCGCCCTCGCCATTCAGGAAGTGGAAACTGAAGCCGCCGATAAGCCCGTAGAGCCCGTAGAGATCATCTCCATCACGATCGAGCGAATCCGGATTTAACCCATCCCCCATATCCACTACCCCGGATCACAAATCGCGAATCCCGGCCCCCACATCTCGTATCGCCCCCCCCTCAGGAGGCCAAAAGACGAATTAATTCCACAGGCCGGCCTTGCCCTTTTGATATACAACCCTCACCGTTCCCCCATGACAGCTTCTCATTCCCCTGCTTCCCTTTGGCGTGGCAGAGGCCTCCTCCTCGCGCTTCCCTTGTTTCTCATCCTGTCCCTCACCGGGCGTGCCGAGACCCTCAATCTCGTTTCGGACATCTGGCCGCCATTTACCAACCATAGTGATCAACCCCGCTTCGCCATCGTTCTGGTTCTCAATGCACTACAACGTGCCGGCTTCGAGGGGAAACCAGTTATCGTTGAAGATTGGCAAGGCGCAATCGACCAAATTGCCATGGGCAAATATGAGGGGAGTGCAGCGCTCTGGTTTACTGAGGAGAGGGAGCAATTCCTCCAGTTTTCCAACCCCTACCTGGAAAACCGACTGGTCCTGGTAGGGCCAAGTGGCGCCAACGTCAATACATCCCGTTTCGAAGAGCTTGCCGGCAAACGGATCGCCATCGTCGGCAGCTATGCATACGGCGATGAAGTTCAGGCCGCATCCGATGTAGATTGGGTGACCGGGAAAAACGACCAGGACAACCTGGAAAAGCTGCTAAAAGGCGAGGTCGATTATATGCTGGCAGACGAACTACTTATGCAAGTTGTGCTCGAAAATCAAAGCGAGGAAGCCAACCGCTATCTCGCAGTCGGCACCACTCCCCTTCTCACCCGAAAACTCTACTTTGCCCTCAACAAATCGGTTACTAATGCCGACGGCATTATTGAAGGGTTCAATCAGGCTATTCAATCCATGATCGCAGATGGGACTTACAATCGCATTCTACAGCTCAGCTGGATCCGCGCAGATGTTGATGGGGATGGCCGCCTCGAATTGGTTGCTGCCGGTGACCGCATGGGGGGATTTGCTCCCAGTCGAGCTTATTCGATCCCCATGCCCGCATCCGCGAAACAGTCCAGTGGTGTGGAGCGTTATTGGATCGGAGGTCGACTTTATGAATCCTGGGAAGACGTTCCTGACGACCACAAAGAGGATCGCTACGTCACCCGTGCCTCGACCGGAGTTGGCTTGCTGGAATTCAGGTTTTAAAGCACTCACCCCAAAAGTGTAGCCCACCCGTGAGGCTATTTCTTGCAGAGTGTTTTATTTAGATTTTGCAGCTAGGAAATTAGATTCCTGCGCGAATTTTACCTGCAATTCATCGTTCAGGAAATCTTCTCCCACATTTTAGGATCTTTTGCTTGCGGAAGGCCAAACCGGTCGGGCAAAACTATCTATTTTACATGCAGGGAATCCCCTCTGTCATATATCCTACCTAACCCATTCATTCCCTATTCTTTTCCATGAATACTATCTCCTTTATGTCTGCTAATTTTGTTGCACGCCAGATCGACTATCATATGTCGGACGGCTGGATGCAGGGAGACGATGCCACCAACACATGGTTCGCTCCGTTAGCCACCTTTGAGGAGCGTTTGGATGAGATGTTGGGGGAAGTCGCTGACTTGGGCTTTAGGGCAATCGATATCTGGTCCGCTCACCTGAATTATCAATGGGCGACCCCCGCTCATATCGCGATCGCAAAAAAGCTATTGGAGACGCATGAGCTCCTGCCGGTTAGCTACGCTGGTGGCTTTGGGGAAACACCAGCTGAGTTGGAGGCTGCATGCAGGTTGTGCCGTGAGCTGGAAATACCCGTCTTGGGAGGAAGTATGCCCTTGCTCCAGAGCGACCGTGAGACCGCAGTCTCCATTTTACGCAAGCATGGGCTACAGTATGGATTTGAGAATCACCCGGAGGCTACCCCGGAGGAAGTATTGGCCAAACTGGGAGAAGGCGATGAAGACGTCATCGGAGTTGCCCTGGATACGGGCTGGTTTGCTACCCAGGGCTTTGATGCCCTTGAGGCCTTGAAACAATTGGCGCCCCGCTTGAAACACTTTCATCTCAAAGACATTAAAGCCCCCCGCGAAGAGAAAACGGGGTATATGTTTATCGACATGGGTCATGAAACCTGTGCCCTTGGGGATGGGATCACCCCGGTTGAAGCCTGTGCAAAAATCCTTCCCGAGTTAGGTTACCGTGGAGCCATCGCCATCGAACATGAACCTGAGGAATATGATCCACGTGAAGACTGCAAGCTCTCCCTGGAGCGTTTGAAGGTGTGGCTGAAAGACGGGGTGGACGCTCTGATCCCTGAAAACCCACTTGGCGTAGTCATCGTCGGCTGCGGCAATATCTCTGCCGCTTACGCCCGCGAGATCTTAACCTATCCTCATATCAAGTTCCTCGGAGCCCAGGATCTCGATCTGTCGCGATCCGAAGCGCTCGTCAAGGAATACGGGGGTAAGGTCTACCCGACCCTGGAAGACGTGCTTGCTGATCAGCAGGTTGAAGTCGTGGTGAACCTTACCATTCACCATGCTCATGTGGAAGTGATTACCAAATGTCTCGAAGCCGGTAAGCATGTTCACTCAGAGAAACCTCTGGCCAACAGCTATGAAGACGCCAAAGGCTTGGTGGACTTGGCTAAGGAAAAAGGGTTACGCCTGAGTTGTGCTCCTACCACTTGGTTGGGAGAAGCCCAACTCACCGCCTGGAAGATGGTGCGTGAAGGCAAGATTGGCACCCCTCGCGTTGCTTATGCTGAGGTGAACTGGGGTCGGATTGAATCCTGGCACCCGAATCCAGGCCCATTCTACGCCGTCGGTCCGGTCTTTGACGTAGCCGTTTATCCGCTGACCTTACTGTCGACATGGTTTGGCCCTGCCAAGCGGGTAGTCGCGGGGGGCGGAGTGGTCCATCCCAATCGTCAGACCTCTGATGGAACTCCTTTTACGATTGAACAACCGGAGTGGTCCACGGCCATTGTTGAATTTGAGGACGGAGTCCAGGCGCGAATTACCTCGAGCTTTTACACGGGGTGGAACACTAGACAGCACGGCCTCGAGCTCCACGGAGATGAGGCCATGATCGCCCTCGATCGTTGGGATGTATTTGATACGGGAGTCTACTACGCTCCCATTCACCAAAGGGGATTCCACGAGAAGGTACCTTTGCTCCGACCCGCCTTTCACGGTATTGAATTTGCCCGAGGCCTGAGTGATCTCGCTATTGCGCTTCGCGAAGACCGCCCTCACCGGACCACGGGTGATCAAGCAGCTCACGTAGTCGAAATCATGCAGGCCGTTCATAAAAGTCTGGCTTCCGGAACAAGCGTCAACCTCATATCGACCTTCAATCGTCCCACACCGCTCCCCTGGGCGGAGTGATGGTACCGGAGGGCCGATACCCTTTCCCCGAAGACCTGCTTGTAAGGAAAAGTCTGCCCCTTACTCAACAGGCGACTACGTTTGAGTCGCCACTGGTTTCGTCAGGGGCAATACTGCGTGCATGAATCGGCTGCCCCTCATCATCTGCCTCACCCTGACGATTATTCTCACCAGTTTCACTCACGCCGCCCCTCCGCGCCTCATCATCCGAGCCGACGACATTGGCTCCACGCATGGAAGCAACATCGGGTGCATGGAGGCCTACAAAAATGGAATAGCTACCACAGTAGAAATCATGGTGCCCGGCCCCTGGTTTTTGCAAGCTGTGGAGATGCTCAAATCGACCCCGGACTATGATGTGGGCGTCCACCTCGTACTCACGAGCGAGTGGGAACACGTGAAATGGCGGCCCATCAGCGATGCCAGATCTATCGTCGATCGGAATGGATACTTTTTTCCCATGATCTGGCCAAATGATAACTTCGGCCCCGACCAGGCGCTCAAGGAACAAAGCTGGACCCTGGACGACATCGAAAAAGAGTTTCGCGCGCAGATTGAGATGGCAGTCGAACATCTGCCTCACGTTACCCATCTCACCGGCCACATGGGCTGCGCCCATATGGACCCTAAGGTAAAAACCCTCGTCGATAGACTGGCGGTCGAATACGGTTTGGATATCGATCCTAGTGACTACGGAGTCCAGGGAATACGGTTGAAAAGTAAGGGCAATTCGCTCACCGAGCGCCTGGAACAGTTCATTGCGCTGCTAAACACGCTCGAAGACGACCAGATTTACATGTTTGTCGAACATCCCGGCACGGACTCTCCGGAAATGCAGGACGTGGGACATGTTGGCTACGAGAATGTAGCCCGGGACCGACAGTGGGTTACAGACATATTCACTCATCCCCAAGTAAAGAACACCATCAAGCAGCGGGGAATCGAGCTAATCTCCTATCAGGATTTGGAGAGAAACTAGAATAGTCGTTCGCAGAAAATATAAATGAATTCCTCATTCCTGAGAGTAGAGCCTTGCTATGCCCATCGCGAATGAAATATAAAGCAGCCTCACCGCTCTCCGCTCTCCTCTAGTTTGAAACTCCTCGTCGTATCTGACCTGCACTTCAGCCTTCCTCAGTTGGACTGGTTGGTGAAAACGGCTGAACACTTTGATGCCGTTGTAATTGCCGGAGACCTCTTAGATATCGCGGGGCACCTCGATCTCGACTCACAAATTGTGATTGTTCAGAAGTATTTGGAAAAATTGTCTGCCGATCGCCCGCTCTTTGTCTGTTCAGGTAATCACGATGGAGACATTCAGATAGAGGCGAAAGAGTTTGTCGCTGCCTGGTTGAAAGAGGCAAAGACCCCAAGCATCATCGTGGATGGACAAACCCACCAGCTCAAGAACCGGTGGATCACTGTGCTTCCCTGGTGGGATGGCCCGGTGACTCGACTCGAGATGGAGAGCTTTCTGGAGCAAGAGTCCCGACAAATTGAGGGAAAATGGATCTGGCTCCATCATGCCCCACCCGACCAATCACCTATTAGCTGGACCGGAAAGAAAGATGCGGGCGACCCCTTCCTTCGTGGCCTCCTCGACAAATATAATCCTGACCTCGTGTTCTGCGGCCACATCCACAGCTCCCCTTTCCGGAACGGCGGATCCTGGAATGATCAAATTGGCCAGACTCACCTGTTTAACGGCGGCCGTCAGATCGGTGATATGCCCGCCCACATTTCGGTCGATCTAAATTCATGCCAAGCCACTTGGGTGTCCCTGGCCGGCATGGAAACCGTCGAGTTGAGTTAACGCTCTCCCGGAATCGGAGGATTCGTTTCCGATGGAATAGGGCGACTCGGAATATCGCGGGGTTGCCGGTTGACCAAGGCTTTCAGGATTTCGTCGATCATACCAAAGTGGTCGGTCCGATCAGCAAACTGTCGTTTGATTTCTACAAGATACTTGCTGAGCGCATTCAATCGATGGGCTAACACCTCACTGATATAGAGTAGCAATTCAGGTTGCTCCCTGAGGAAGGAATCCAGATTTTCCGCGTACCGGAAGCTGCAGGAGGTTTTCGCCTGAACGGTTCCCATCGGAAGCGTCTTTAAGAGATAGGACATTTCTCCAAAAATGGCCCCAGGCTCATGGATCTCCGTGATCGTTATCCCGTCTCGAAGCACTTCTACCGTTCCCTCTATAAGGAAATACAAACCGCCATCATCCTTCCCCTGCTCAATCAGCACCTCATTAGCAGCTTTTTCGACGATCGGTAACCGTTCGAGAATTGATTTATCCATAAACCCTCTCTAGCAGATCGCGCGCCGATTCCCAAAATCTTTCCCAACCCTCCATCCCTCCCCAGTGTCAATACACAGTGTATATACACAGCGTATTGACACCCCGACAAAGAATAAGATAGGGATAGGCTTCGGTAAGTGGAAAGATTTGAGCGATGCGCTCTAGACTGACCACCCGGGGCGGTATTCTTCCTTCACGTAGGCATTGAGCTCGGGCCGGTTGGTAATCTTGCCCTGTCGAGCACTCCATTCGATTCGGCCACCAAACCGCTGGGCCAACACGCCGAGCAGGGCGACTTCTGTCAGCCGGGCGGCATAGTCAAAGTTGGACCCGGGCGTGGGGCCATCTCCTTTAACGGCAGCTATGAACTCAGCAAAGGGCCCGTCAAACTCCACCCGCGGATACTTTACCGGGGGCTCTCCGCCGCGGCGGAAGTTCCGCATGTCATCAATGTTAACCAGCCTGGGGTTGTTGGATCGCTCATCCAGGAAGAGATTTAATTGGTCACCATAGAAAATCGATCCTCGTTGCGGAACCTTCCCATAACTCCAATTATCCGGAATGTTCGGTTTGAGCCCTCCATCATGCCAATAAAGGTCGCAGGGTGGCAGGCCACCACGAGATCCAAAATGCCAACGCACCACCGAACGGTCAGGAATCATGCTCGGGTCATTACCCAAGTCTTTTGTGATCAGTTCCACGTATTCGACGTCGTAAAGGCTCAATGCCCACACCGGTCCGTCACAGGTATGGCAAAACCAATCCCCCAACATGCCCGTTCCAATATCCCAAAAGCTCCGCCATCGGAGCGGATGGTAGTAGCTGCTGAATTCCATTGCAGGCCGAGGGCCAAGCCATAGGTCCCAATCCAGGGTGGCGGGAACGGCTTCGGGCTCCAGGGGGAAAGACTCCGGTTTCTGGAACCATCGATTGCCCCAGCTGGGGCCGCCTTCCCATGAGTGAACCTCCCGAACGTTCCCAATCACACCCGCTTCTAACCATTCACGGCATCTGCGAATGCCATCGTAGGTATGACCCTGATTAGCCATGTTGGTGACCAGGCCTTTCTCCTTAGCCAGGGATCGCAAGCTCCTGGCCTCCCAAATAGTCCGGGTAAGTGGTTTCTGAGTGCAGACGTGCTTGCCGTGTTCAAGAGCCCACGACGTGGCGGTATAGTGGGTATGGTCGGGGGTCGACACACACACCGCGTCGATCTCGTCCGCCATCTGGTCGAACATTTTACGAAAATCACTAAAGACCTTCGCTCCCCTGGCTTGCGGATATTTCTCCTTGGCCTCGTCCAGGTAAACCGAGTCTACGTCACAGAGGGCCACCCAGTTATCGTTGGGCACCCCTTCGTAGGCCATCTTGGCGATATTACCAGCCCCAATAAAGGCCACATTCAACTTGCTACTTGCGGAAGGACCGGCCTGACCGACGGAAAACAAGGGCAGCACAGCAGAACCTCCGGCCACGGCCAGGGAGTTTTTCACAAAGGTACGTCGTTTCATAATCAATGGATAACAGAAAGCCTGATCATTAGCTGCGTTCCCATCATGGCCAGAGAAAAGGACCCAACGTTCAGACCCGCCAGTAACGATTAAAGGATTCTAAGGCCAAACGATTTTTATCCGGTTCTGTCGGTTCATGCGAACCCGCCTGTCCTTCAGATAAATGGGGGGGACCTTCTCTACACCCTCCGGCACGGTGATGGTGGCTCGAAGCAACTCCCCTCCCCTCCATTCGATGTCAAATGTAAATCCTCCCCTGCCCTTCAGGCCGCGGATCACTCCTTGGGGAAAAGCATCGGGCAACGCTGGAAGCAGATAAATTTCTCCCATATGGGTCTGTAGGAGCATCTCTCCAATCAACCCGGGTATAGCCGCTGAGCCATCCAATTGGAAGTGCAAGTATAGGTCGTCTTCGATCAAGAAGTCCTTCCCTTGTTCCCAATGGTAATCAGCATGCTGAAAGGTTAGTCCGTTTTCGAAACCTTGCTCGGTAAGCAGCCCCGACAAGATTTTAAAGGAACGATTTCCATCCATCAGTCGGGCCCAACACCACATGCGATGCGCCCGCGACCAATTGCCCCCAGCGGCCAGTTCTTGATCCATAAACCGCCCATCCCCACGCATGTTCAACGATACCTCAGCCGCCTTCGCCAATCCCGGTGTCTTCAGGGGGTGGATCTGGGTTCCAGGACTGATCGCATAGAGGTGCCCAATGTGCCGATGGCGCCCATCTGGATGATCTATATCATCGAACCACTCCTGCAACTGTCCATGCTGGCCAACCCGCATAGGGAGCAAACCCAACCGCTTCAATTCAAGATCATCGGCAAAAGCCTCATCGCCCAGCAATCGGGCTGCTGTGGCGGTTTCCGTAAAGAGGCCGTGGATCATTTGAATATCCTGATAAACACCCGGTAAGCTGTAATGATACTGATCACTCTTTAAATCGAAAAAAGCCGGATTCAGCCCTTCCTCTGTCATCAGGGCACCGTGCTCGGCTGATACCGACGGGGCGGTGATGTAATGCACCCCAAAGGGGACCAGGTTTTCCAGCCAGAATTGCGATGCTTCCTTCATCAGGGGATAAGCCTGCTCTTCCAGGTAGCCCATATCCCCTGTATAGAGAAAATAATCCCAAAGGTGCTGGCAGTGCCAGGCCGCGCCGACTGGGTACATGCCCCAGCGAATCCCCCCATACGGTGCCGCGTGACCCCAGATGTTTCCAGTCGTATGGCTCACCCATCCTCCCGTACCATATACTCGCTGTGCGACCTCTCGGCCGGAATGTGCGAGATCTTCGATCCAATCGAGGTAGGGTTCGTGGCATTCATTGAGGTCCATCGAACCACAGGACCAGTATATCTCCTGCAAATTAATATTGCTCTGATAGTTCCCCGACCAGGGTGCCACTTTAAAGGCATTCCACGCTCCCTGAAGGTTTGCCGGCAATGCTCCCGGCCTGGACGCACTGATAATCATATAGCGGCCGAGGTTGAAAGCCAGTTCCATGTAGCCCCGATCCGGTTTTCCCGCCCGAAGCCGGGTAAACCGTTCATTGGTGGGAAGGCGCAAGGTTTCTTCATTTCCCCTGAGGTCGAGATAAACCCGATCATACAGTTCGCGGTAATCCTCGACATGCCGTTCCCGCAGTTGATCAAACCCCATCGCATCCGCAACGTCCAGGACACGTTTTACCACCGTGCCCGGCGGCTCCCCCCTATAGTCCGGATAACGCATCGCGTAATCCGTTGAGATGGTAAGAAAGAGATCAACCGTATCGGCGCCTTCGACCTTTAACCAGTCAGCCCCGGAAGTCACCTCTCCTCCTACCGGTTTTACCAGAACTGAAAGGACGTAGGGACGTTTACTCCCATCGACGGTTCCTCGCACTGTAAACCTGCCATTATGAATGGTGACTTCCGCCATCTCCTGCATGATTTCAGTTGATAGAGTAAATCCCACAGCCGCTTCATGGTCTGAGGCAAGGTGCATACCCAGGACCCGATCCGGGTAGGAACAGAAGTATTCGCGGGAAAACCTGATGCCCCCTTTACGATAACGCACTCGCCCAATGGACTGTTGCAGGTCCAATTCGCGAACGTAATCGGTCACCCCTTCCCCGTCCGGATGAATCTCCAAATACAAATTTCCCAGGGAAGAAAAATGGCCGAAATTCTCCCCAGTTCCAAACACGGAAGAGACAATGAGTTCATCCGCCGCCTGGGCCTCCCCCGCAACTACCAGCTCACGGATCTTTGGAATCGTTTCTTTTGCTTCAGGATTTACTCCAACCGACTCCCAATCACCCATCGCCGGTTTACCAGCCCAAATGCTCTTTTCGGTTAAGGCGAACTGCTCCCTTCCAACCCCCCCGAAAAAGGAAGCGCCCATGTATCCATTCCCCAAATGCAGCGCTTGGCTATTCCAATAAGTTGCCGGATAAGTATACCAGAGACGGTGATTCTTGAACCCGGACCAGCATGGATTCAAGAGAACCAGGCTAAGCAAGCTAAATAGAAACCGTTTCATCTACACAGGATGCAATTATCAGGAGACAGATCCAACCTTCGTCTCATGGATGTTGAAAGGAAACCCCTTGGAAAACGCACACCATGGAAAAAACGGTTCCAGAAGATTTGATTAATTTCAAACCATCCAAATATTAGTCATTATGCGTCTCATACTCATTGCCCTCTTTCCGATTTTAACCCTCTCCCTTTTTAGTGAACGACCCACGGTCGGATCCATTCTTTCCCATGATCCCGCCTTCGATGCCTTGATCGCGCCCGGCACACCGATCGAAGTGATCACATCCGGCTTCACCTGGGCGGAGGGACCGGTATGGGACCGCGAACATGACAGGTTGCTCTGGTCAGACGTCCCGACCAACACCATCTATCAATGGAAGAAGGGAGGCGAGGGTCACACCGTCTTCATGAAACCCTCCGGGTTTACCGGCATCCTTGATGGAAACTATGAACAGGGCTCCAACGGCCTAACTTTTAATCACGATGGACACCTCCTGCTCTGCGAACACGGGGACCGCAGAGTCGCCGTTCTCACCCCCGATGGCGGGAAAATGACCCTGGCCGACCACTACGACGGGATGCGCTTCAATAGCCCCAATGACCTTCACGTCGCCTCTGATGGCAGCATCTATTTCACCGATCCCCCCTACGGCCTGAGAAAGGGAGCGAACGACCCACTCCGTGAAACCCCATGGTTTGGAGTGTATCGACTCTCCCCGGACGGCACCGTCACCCTGCTCTCCAAGGAGTGTGAACGTCCTAATGGCGTCGCCCTCTCACCCGATGAAAAAACCCTCTACGTCGCCCAATCGCATCGCCCTGAGCCGCACATTTTTGCCTGGGATATCAAGCCAGACGGCTCCCTGGGCCCACGCCGCACCCTCTACGATGCTTCCAAGGAGGCGGAGCAGTATCGGGGCATGCCAGACGGGCTCAAAACCGACAAGGATGGGAATATCTGGACCACGGGTCCGGGTGGCGTGCTCGTCATCTCCCCGGAAGGCAAATTGCTGGGCCATATCCTCACCGGCCACGCAACCGCGAATTGCAACTGGGGGGAGGATGGGAGCGTCCTTTACATGACAGCCGACCATTACGTCCTTCGCATACAGACCCTCACCAAGGGGGATGGTTGGTAACCCAAATCCATCATTGAGCACGATGCGCTTCCGGCTCGAAGTGCTCCATCTCAACCGCCATTGCTATCCGAGGCCCAAGTGGTTCGAACCGGAGGGTGAATGGTTGCTTCTCCAAAATGGCTTCGAAGACAGCACAATATCCTATATGGGCTTAAAATTACCGCCGGAAGTCTTGGCCATGAACGAGAGACAACATTCCCGGAAATTTCAGATGGACAGCAATTCCAACTCTAGAAGCAACTGTAATCCGATCGCCGATCGGTGGAACCGCAGATCACCAGGTTGTTCGTACCGGCATCACGCCGATCGGTAAAAGCACGAACCTTTATGGAGGCCCTCGAAATCTCCCCATTTAGAGTCATACCCTTATCCCATAAACTCACCAGAACCGCATTGGGGTTTTCTATATCGCAGCCATCAATAAAGATATTGGAAGTATACCGCCCCTGCCGGCCGGATATGATCGCATTGTCCGAGTTGGGTCGCCCCCCATCCCCAAGAATGGTGAGATTCTCAAAACGGGTGGTCGCGACCGAGTCCTTGTCGCCCCACCCCAACTGAATCGGCACAGAATTCCGGATCATCTTAATGGTGCAGTTCTTCACCGTATAATCGAAGTAGGCTTTGAACACATCGTCCCCGCACTCAAAATAACAGTCTTCCACCGTAGAGCCATCGCCTCCGACAAATCCATCGCTGTGGTTCTGGGCCCCGCCACGGTCATCAATCAGGTCACACCCCTTCATATGGATGACCGTCCCATACCCGCGCACAAAGTAGGAAAAGGGGTTCAGCAGGGTCAGATTCCCGAGATGCATCACCCCTCCTAGATTCTCAATCTGGCTGTAATACCATTCGCGCAAGGGAAGGCCGCCCGGGTTGACGTCGGCCCAACGCTGCAGGGGGGTCCCATAGATGACTGACGTGTTTCGGTCTTCGCCTTCAATCCGAATATCCGCCTGTGCATGAAAGGCCCCTGTCACCTGGACCCCTTCACCAATGAACACCCGCTTTACCTCTTTCGGGATCAACCAATAGTGCTGCTTCTGGTTCTGTTCAAGGTTCGTCCCGTCTCCCACTTTCTCGGGAAAGGAAATCGTCCCGCTGCTCACAAATGTCACCACCCCCTCGGTGGCATCCCAGGCCAGACGCCCATCATAACACGCCTGCAACCGCGAAACCGATTGCCCATGCAGGGAACCGCCGATGAGAGCGACCCCGAACCACACCCCGGCCAACGCCCGCCACATCAATGATCCTCCGGGGGGCGAAACTCCCCATGGCTCATTTTGCGATGTTCGTCCAGCTGCGCGATCAAGGCATTGGCCTTCGCATTGTCGTCCGCCTTAAAGGCGGCGTGCAACTCTTTGAGCGAAGCCATAAAGACCCCCATCTCCCGGAGGTAGGCTTCGACAAACGCGTCGCGATCCGCTTCCAGCACATCCTCCGTCATCATGGGGACATACTCCATGGATTTTTCCACGTGGACCAGGATGGTCTCTACAATTTTGGCAGTATCGGCATTATTTTCCGGCTTGCGTGCCCCGCGTTTTACTTGGCGCCATGCTTTTCCGATGGCGCTCATTTCGTCCTCCAGGGGGGTGTGCTCGTGCCCTTCCCCAACTACGCCTTCGTTATCATGATTATCGGCGGAATACCCGGTGCCGAGGGATAGCAAGAAAATGAAAATACAAGTGAGGGATGGTGGCAGAACTTTATTCATAACTGGCGTTTGCATAAGCTGGGAAGGAAGTCCCGGCAAGCTCCTTCCTCTACCAATTGACTGGGATCAGGAATCTGCAGTCGGCGTCCCGCCCTCGACTACCCTTGCCATGAGGCCATTCAGCCGCCCACGGCTCTCTTCCGATCCCGCTGCCATCCGATGGGATTCCAGAATTTCAAGGGCCGGCCCGGGATCGGCCTGGCGCAAGATGATTCGATAAGCTGTCCGCTGCCAGTCACTCGCATCAGAAGAGTCCTCCGTGGATAGCCAATGCTCCACAACCTGACCCAATTCCGTCAGCGGGGCCACATAGCCCAGGGCGCGGCGAGCTTCCCTTCCGATGATTCCAGATTCGCGGCCCAGAGCCAACAAGGGCTCAACCGCTGCCGGGTCGGCCCTCCCCCCCAAGGCACGGATGACTTCCGCCTGCACGACCTGCCCAGCGACGGGTTCTGCCAGCCGGTTTCTCAAAAATGCATCCACCGCTGGATTATTCATCCGGACTAAGGCTGCCCGCGCCGCCTTCTGCCGGGAAGATTCGTCCGAGGTCGCCAGGACCAGTAAAGGATCTACATGCTCCACCTCACCAAACTCACCCGCAGCCCAGATGGCCACATCGGTGAGCACCGATGGTTCCGCTCCGAGGATTTGGGATAGGACTGGCAGTATGGAAGGATCCCGCTTATAGGCCGCGATGGTCAGGACTTGAATCTGCTCCCGGTCGGTCAACGTAGACTGCTGGAGAAGCTGGGCTCCCAATCCCAGGCCAGTATCCACCTGCGCGCTCAACTGTATCACCATCTGCCTGGTATCGCCCTTCGATTCCCTGACCTCCTCCAGAATCCAACTCATCGGGTGAGCGACCAACTGCACTTTGAGCAACAGGGCTCCCTTCTGAACAGGTGCATGCGTGATGGGCGACTCGAGCAGCCAATCCACCAGAGGCGTGGCTTCTGCCAGGTGTCCCGATCGAATCAATAATTGGGCGGCCCGCAGCATCGCATGATCCCGCGGCGTGGGATAACGAAAATCTGGTTGCTCCGTCCGCCTCAGGATTTCCTCAGCTGCAGCTGGGGTTCCGATTTCCCCCAGGGCATGCAAGGCGGCCAGCGCATAATCATGAACAGGATCATCCAGCAACGGTATGAGCAGGGAAACGACCTCCGCGTTACCGGGTTGCCCCTGGCTTTGGATAAAGGCCAGCTTCTGGGCATAAGGGGCATCGGGCAGGGCTCGTGAAGACTCACCGCGCAGAGTCGCCCAGCACAACAGCAGGCACAGGGGGATAAGCCATCGATAGATCATAGCGTCCACGGGCTCCGCATAGGGCGACTCAACAGGGCGTTCGCTTCCGCATCATTAATAAAGGCCTCCTGGTCATTATCCCAATACAGTCTACGCCCTAACTGGCAGGCAATTTCGGCTTGCTGGCAAACGAGCTCAGACTTTACCCCGGGACCTACCGGACAGATCGTAGGAGTGCCGTTTCGAACCGCATCCAAAAAGTTTCTCCAGTGATTGGGGCTCACCGGCAGACGAATATCGGATGGCAGTATCGGGGTCCGGATGAGCGACTTGGGCTCAGAGTCGATGTAGCCTCGAGCCACATAGACCCAGCCTTCAGACCCCTCGAAGAGCACGCCCATGGAATTCGGGGCATTAAGCTGGGGCACCTTCTCACGCCCTTTGATGTGATCGACGTGGAGCACAGTTAAGCCATTAGGGTACGTGTGCTCCACCTCGAAGTACTGAAAGGTGTCGTACAGGCCTTCGGCTGGTCTTTGACCCCAACCTTCTACCGCTACGGGTCCGGCATCATCCGCATCCATGGCCCATTGGGCGATATCTACATGGTGGATCCCCCAGGCTCCGCTTAAGCATCCCAGGGAATAATCACGGATCAGCGTCCAATTTCGTGTGCACCGCAGGGTGGTATAGGGGGCAATAGGCGAAGGTCCCAGCCAGAGATCATAATCCAGCTCCTCCGGAACGGGCTCAACCGGCTGCGGGCCTACCTCCACGTAACTGGCGGATCCGATAACGATGCGCTTGGGTTCACCCAGGTAATGGTTCCTGAACAATTCCACCACATAGCGAAACCGTGCATCCGACCGTTGCTGGGTCCCGAACTGGAACGTCACACCATAGCGGTTGATACAATCGCGCATCGCCTTCGCCTCCTCCGCCGTCAGGCTCATTGGTTTCTCATAGTACATGGCCTTCCCCTGCCGGGCGGCTTCCATGCCCATGAGCACATGCCAATAGTCGGGAGTCGAGATGCAAACAGCATCAATATCGGGGCGGGCAAGCAATACCCGGAAATCATTATAGGTCGCGCAGCTGTCATCCCCGTATTGCGCATCGACTCGGGCTTTTGCCGCCTGCCGCTTAGATTCGAAGACATCGCATACCGCGACCACTCGCACATCATCCAGGGCCACACAACGCTTCAGGTGGTTCGTTCCCATCCCCCCCACACCAATAAATCCCATATTGATTTTGCTATTGTGAAAGGTAGACCCGGCCTGCCCCCACACTTTGGATGGGATAATAGTAGGGGCAAGGGCCGCCCCGCCGACTCCGGCCGCACTAGTTTTGAGAAAATTTCGGCGCTTCATTGGCGGCAATTATCAGGCTTTGCTGGTTGAAATAGGAAATGGACTGGCGAATGGCCGGCATCGACTTATCCCATTCGTAGGAATATTCCAGGCCGAACATCACCGGTTCGATCCCTCGCTTCGTCATATAAGCCAGGATACCATCCAGGTTCACCACTCCAGTTCCCCAGGGCACATCATGTCCCTCTGCCGTCAATGCACTTTGATCGTGCATTTGAACGGTGATGACCCGGTCGCCCAGGGTCTTGATGGCTTCATAGGGATCGATCCCCTCCTTCGCCCAATGCCCGAAATCACAGGCAGCCCCAATCAAGGGACTTCGGCCTTCACAGAGCTCAACTATTCTTTCCGGATACATGTAGACCGGCGACAGACGCTCACCATGGTTATGGATGGCCACCTTGATATTATACTCCACGCAGAGTCGCTCGATTAAATCCAGGTCCTCCACCTTGGGTTCCGAGATAAAAGTCTCGATGCCCATCTCTTTTCCGAATTCAAAAATTTTGCGGCACTCCGCCTCATCTCCCGGGAGATCGAATACGAAATAGGTCAACAGGCTCATCCCTTCATCCGCCAGTTTTTCCCGGATGGCTCGGCGCTCTTCCGATGTAAGCTTATAATCAAAAGGTTTATCGATTTCCTTACTGACAGGCTGCACGTTCAAGCCACCGACATAGGCCAAGCCAAGTGCACTGGTTTTCTCAACAACATCAAAGAATGTGTCGTTCTTAAAGGTGTAAGCCTCGATGCCAAACCGCCACCCCAGGTTTTCCTGGGCTTCGACCGCAGGCGTTACCTTGCTGCTCGGAATGGTCGGTCCATCCAAATCTCCCATCGCAAATTGGAGCCCATCCAGCATGTGGCGAATCAGAGGCGGATTCCAAAAAATATGCTCATTATGCCCAAGGGACGTATAAAATACCCGACCGCGGCCATACCGTTTCACCCAGCTCATGGCGAAATCCTGGTCTGCCATCCGCTCTGGCAGCATGCGCCGCTCCGGATTCATATCCGTCAATCGGGGGTCGATGCTCAACACGACCCGGTTCCGGTCTCTCGAATACGGATCAGTGAACTGAAACACTTCATCACTCACATCGATATGGGCCCTGCCAAACACTCTGGAGATCGGGTGCTCCGGCTCGTCCACTTTCAGGGTGATCCAGTCATAGGCCTTCCACGGGTGTCCCCCGCTTTCAAATCCGCCTAACATGACACCGAATTGAGGAAAAAAATCGTAGCGCGGCCATTGGCAGAAGGTGGCCCCAGCCGCATGAATCCCGACGAATCCTCCACCCTGGGTCACATAATCCAGCAAGTCGTTGCGAAGCTGCTCATCCTCCGTCAATACACCAGCGGTATTATTAAAGACCACCGCATCAAATTGATCCAAGTAATCCTTCTTAAAGACCGCGGGATCCCTGCTGAAGAACACCTCGTAAGCCCCCGACTTCTCCCCCATGACCTGAAACATGTAGTTTCCGTAGGGAATAGAAGGGTGGCCCGGGCGGACCTCTTTGCCCGTTAAATGCAAATTAAAGATCAGGACCTTGCGGGGAGCTTGTGGCCTGGCCGATAAAGTGTCAGGAGTAGCTCGCTCGATCCGCTCGCGATCCACAGCCGGGATCGAAACAAAAGAATCGTCGGGTAAAATTGGCCCTTGTTTTTGGCCAAAGGTCACGGCGGCGGACACCAGAGAAAAACAGGTGGCCCAGGTGAATAATGGAATAAAGTGCTTCATTGTAGGGGTAACGGTATCCATCCTGTTCCGGAAAAGTGGGTTCGTTCAACAGGATTTGGCCTGACAGTTGAGTAGGTGGCATCGCCCGATCTCCCATCCGCCGTAAAATCGGATTGAAACCTCTTTCAATCCTTGAAGTCTAGAATTCAATTCCCCTCATCATGCTTCGTTTTATTATCCTGTCTGCTTCCCTGGTGCTCCCCGCGTTATCACTCTGCGCTGCCCCACCCCAGCCTCCACCCGTGCGCATAGCGGTTGTTGGTCTGACCCATACCCATGTCCATTGGATCCTGGGCCGCCCAACCCGTGGGGATATTGAAATCGTTGGAATTTACGAACCCAACCGAGACCTCGCTCAACGCTATGCGGACCTCCATGGCTACAACATGGATCTCGTCTACGACGATCTCGACCTCATGCTCGACACGGTTCAACCGGATGGAGTCACCGCTTTCAACCCCATCTTTGATCATTTGGAGACCGTGCGCAAAGCGGCCCCTCGGGGAATCCATGTCATGGTAGAAAAACCCCTCGCGGTGAACCTCGACCATGCTCGAAAAATGGAAGCCCTCGCCCAGAAGCACGATATCCATTTACTGACCAATTACGAAACCACCTGGTACGGGACCACCCACGAGTCTTACCGGCTGGTTCACCTGGATGGGGAAATCGGACCAATCCGGAAGATTGTCGTCCACGATGGACACCAGGGGCCTGCCGAAATCGGGGTCAACCAAGAGTTTCTAGACTGGTTAACTGACCCGAAGCTGAACGGGGGCGGGGCCCTGATCGATTTCGGGTGCTATGGGGCCAACCTGGTGACCTGGCTCATGAAAGGGGAGCGCCCCATCACTGTTACCGGGGTGACTCAAACCATAAAACCCGACATCTATCCCGAGGTGGATGATGAGGCGACCATCATCCTCACCTATCCTGACGCCCAGGCTATCATCCAGGCATCGTGGAACTGGCCGAGGAGCCGCAAAGATATGGCCGTGTATGGAAGGGATGGGTACATCGTCACCCAGGATGCCACCCGCATGATTTACCGCCCCCACCGCGACAGCCCGGAGGAGCATCTCGTGGCCTATCCACCTGACAATCCCCGGGATGATCCCTTCGCCATGTTTGCCGCGGTCATCCGTGGAGAGCTTATCCTTGAACCCATGGCTCTCTCCAGCCTCGAGAACAACATGATTGTCATGGAGATCCTTCAAGCCGCGAAAGACTCCGCGCAAAAAGGCCGCACCCTTACGCTCCCCGAAGGCGAAAAACGTGTCTCCTGGTAACCCCGCCCTCTCACTCAATGAGATTTCAGATAGGAGGCATTGGTTTTCATAAATAATGTATCCAGGAATAAATCTTCACCACTCATCGACCATCTACACTCGATTTCCGCCCATCGCCCACTGCACTTCTAAACCTCCCTTACTCCACCTCAACCACAATTCGTCGGTAATCATACAAAGGAGCGATTGCACTTCCATCCCTCACCTCAAGAATGATATGTATTGAGGTGCCAGCGGCATTTTCCGGGACCGAAAGTTCAGACGACGGGCCCGTCTTTGCAGATAATTCCACAGGCCCGGGATAGCTCCCGGCCTCCCGATATTGCCACCAGTGGATGCTGATTGGATCCCCGTCCGGATCGGAACTTCCTGAAGCATCAAACCTTAGGCTGCTTCCAGGCACCGCCTCGACCACGAGGATAGAATCACTGCCATCGCCCCATATCACCGCTTGGGGAGAATGATTCGTTTCCTCCACCGCTCCTCGGCACCAGTCCATCCGGCACACAAAATCATTGAGAAAGGCCTGCCGCCACCGAAACACCGGGGCAAATTCCGGGTTAAATCGCTTGCCTGTCTCGGGTTCCACCCAGTCGTCTGCAGCTTCCCCTCGCATGTAGAAAGGGAGAAATTGATCTTCGTCCTTTTTTACGCTCTGGTGTTTGGACCAGATATTGACTTGAGGCTCTGCCGTGTAACGCCCGCTCCACCCACCCCACTCCGGATGGTCTATATCAGATAAGCCTCGATTGATCAGGCAGAGCCAGGGTATGGTGCCTCCACCTTCCATAAACGAGATGCCTCCGCGTGGAAATTGGCGTAGCGGATAATAGGCCCCAAAAGGCCCGTGATTACCGATCACATGTTCAAGGAGCCACTGGTGTTGGCCAATGCCATTATAGGCATAAGGCTTCCAGGTGTAGGGACCCAGGTCGGTTCGCTCACCTTTATTATCAAACCCTCCATCCCCGCCGGGCCCGCCATAACAGTAGGCCTGGTAATTACTGCGAACCCAGTGGATTCCCGGAAACTCGTGGCATATCCAGGCGCCGGCATTATCCTGAGCTCCATTTTCAAACACACGCAACTTGGCCACAAAGGCAGCCAGGACTTCCTCCGAAACCGTCTCCCTCAGATCAAAAAGCGCTTGAGCCAGGGTGTTGGATCCTGCATTCACCACCACGTATAGCGGCCGCGGATCATCGGCCAATCCTCGTTCAATCAGCAGCTGGGAACCCGGACTCGCCTTGCCGGATCCCACATCCTGAATTCCATAACGACGTTGGCCTGTGCGGACTAGCGATCGCAAAAAGGCAGGTTCCGGGTACAATGGGTCATGCTTCTGCAGGTTTTCATAAACCTTTTCATATCCCTCGATCAGATGGTAAAACAACTCTGGGTATAGCTTTTGTTTTTCGGGACGAGGAGAATCCGGGTTCAAAAATTTTCCAGTCACCGCCACAAGGCCTTCGAGATCAAATTCATTCGAGCACATGAGCATATGCATCATCTGCTGCTCCTCATCGGGTTCATTCCCCATATCAGCCAGGATAAAGAGGCGGCCGCGTGTATCGGCAATGGTTTTAAAGTCCGGGGCGGCGGAAGCGGTGGCAACAGAGGCAACCAGGAACCAAAGGTATGGTAAGGTTTTCATGGGGTAACAGATCAAACTCACTGTAATTCGAACGAATTGGATCGAGAAGCGACCAGCCTCTTGCCGGTAATGCCCTGGCGCAGTTGTGACGAAGCCAGCAGAGCAGATGTAAACTCCTCCCAGATTCGGATAACTGTCCCATTGAGACACTTTGACAAACCGAACACCTTGGAAAAGGAGGGAGCGAAACCATAAAAAGCTAAGCGTATTCTGGCAATTCGAGAACTACCCGGTATGGTCCCTCATCAAAATCCCACCTCCCGCTTCCTCTTATTCTCCATAACCAGAGGAACCGGCAGTCACTCTCCAGGTTTCCACATATCAACCCACTTAAACTGTGATCGAAATCACTTCCCCCGATGGGCTCCCTCTGCATCTCACCATCCTATCCCGAGAGGATGGTCACCGGCTAGGGGCCTTTTTTGAAGCCCTCTCGCCGGAGACCCGCCAGCGGTATGGCCCCCATCCGCTAACGGTCAATTACGCTCAGTTCCTCTGCCAGCGAGGGGAGCAGGACACATCGGTTCGACTCATCCTCCTCCATTCCCATCAGGTGGTGGGTTACTTTCTGTTCGAGCGTCCCATCCAGGGGAAGGAAGTGGAGCGTTATCAGACCTATGGAATAGCCCTGGGCGCCCATGACTACAGTTTCGCTCCCGTCATAGCTGACTCACACCAAAGTAAAGGAATCGCGACGCAGGTCATGCCATTCCTGATTCAAGCACTCAAAACCCGAAATGCTCGACGCCTCATCCTCATGTGGGGAACTCAAGCCACCAACCTCCGCGCCCGTCGCCTCTACGAAAGCGCCGGGTTCCAGGAGATCGGCCGCTTCCATACTGAAGTCGAAAACATAGACATGCTGCTCCAACTGGTTTAAGCGTCATGCCTTTTATACTCGAAACCGCCACCCGAATCCGGTTGCGGAAAGGGGCAAATCGCCCTATGCTCAATTTATGTTCAGGATAAAATCTACCCCCTTTGTTTTACCCCTGATTTGGACCCTCCTGTATCTCTTGCTCACAGGATGCCAGACCGATGATATCATCGCGCATCCGGTGATCGCCGCTAACCAGGAGCCTGCCATCTTAGGCGAGGATCAGGGAGTCAAATCTTTCGGCGCGCAACAAAACGTAAGTGTCTTCCCCATCGCACGGGAAAAAGGTTACATGGATATTCTCATTCTGGCTGAAAATCACGGCAGCGATCCTATTTACTTCGGTCGCCAGAATATTGTATTCCGGGACCAGGAGGGGGCTCCCCTAGAGGCCCCCGAGTTGACTCAAGTCCTCATCGACCTTCGCCAGGAAGCCATCCGCAAGGCGGAGGCTCTCATCGCCCAAGCCCGCAAAGGATCCGGAACGGCCGAGGTCAATATGGAGGACGAGGTGTTCTGGGATGCTCAGCGTATGCGAAAACAAAGCACTCATACGACCAACATCCGCCCGGAGGACATTGCGATGATTCAGACGGTGGACCCCCAGAAGAAACTGGATGCCCAAATTCAAGCCCTCACCGTGGAATATGAGGACCGCATGGCCCGGCTCAAAGAAACCTGGTTGGAGGAGGGTCAGATAGCAGACCAAGACTATTACCAGGGCATCATTCGCGCCGAGTTCCCGGAAGAATCCGTCAGTTCCATCGTATTGGATATTACCCTTGGGGCCGAATCCCACCAGGTTGAGCTTCGCCTCGACCCAAAGGCCTGAAGTCATATCCAGATGAATTTTGTTTCCGCCGGCTATCCGACTAAAACAAAGATCATAATCAGGGTAAGTGAAAGGGGTAAAAGGAGTATGCAAATCGCTAACCACGGTCCTGCCCGATGCGCCATATTCAAAGTCCATCCCAAGCCCTGATCCGCCCTTTTCGGTACCCAAAGCCTGTCGTCCTTTTTGCTGAAATAGATCCCAAGGATACCTCCACTCCAGTTATTGGAATTATTCCACTCTTCCTCGTTAGCACCTTTCTGGTCTGAATCGTCCACTCGATATAAGATTTAAAGTGGAATGAGGCTTCGACGTTCAAAACATGTCCATCCGCTTGGCAAGCAGACTGCCCTTCACATCTTCCTCCACCGGGGCGGAATGAATGATATCGGTCAACCGCCGATGCCAGGCAACATCCCGCCACATGCCCACAAACTGGGGCCCACAGAAATTACTCGTGGAGATGGACAGCCAGCGGCCCGTTTGAGCCGCCTCCTCAGTACCGAGAGCGCAGAGTTCTTTCACATAACCCCAATCCAACCCCGGCCAATCCCGGTAATCCACGATTCCCCAACATTCGGTGGTCACCAGTGCCTGGCCGAGATCGCGTGACCAGCGAGCCGCGTGATCAATCATACCCTTCAACCCGTTTACCCAGTAAGCCTCCCGGGCACGGAAAGCTGGTTCTCCCTTCAAAGCGAGGCGTTGAAAGCTGTCGAAAACAAAGCGGTCCCACTCCCATTCTACCTCCTCGTAAAACTCGTTATTATTGTATTGAGTCATCCAGATATGGGGCTCCAGGAAATCCAGCATATCGAAGCGCCCCTTATCATGAAGGTGGTCATGCATCTCACCCGTAAATGAAAAAGTGTATGGAATTTCTGGATACGCCGCTTTGAGGATCTTGATAGACCTGCGCATCCAGTCCTTTGATTTATCCGTCTGCCACTCGGACCAAATCGCCTCGGGAGGATCATTTTCGAAGAAGGGACACCAGAAGGGTCCTGTCCATTCATTGCAGAGATCCACATAGAGCACCGTATTCAGGAGCCCCGCGGCATCAATGGAGCGCAGCGTAGCCAACCAGGCTTCTCCCAGCTTCTCCGGCGTAGTCAGTCGCATTCGCAGGTCTTCTTTGTCCTCGCGAAACCAGGAGGACAGTCCGACACGAATATTGTATTCCTTACACTTGGCCAAAAAGGCATTCAGGTTGGGTTGAACCTGCACATCAATGATTCCAGGACTTCCCCATTCTTGGACCTGCCAATGCGGAACCAGGGTGTAAGTGGCCTCTGGATCATGGTAAATGAGGTGTGGAAATGCGTCGATTCGAATGGAATCGTATCCCCGCTCGACCAACTCACCCAACGCTTGATCCAAATCCTCGTAACCGGCCCCGGCCCATTTACGCTCTAGCCAGGAGAACTCCCACATCGCGATGGCCAGGGGATAGGTTTGAGTTGCTGCTTGGGGGAGCTGAGCATGCAAGTCGCGAGTGCTGGCTTCCACACCGCCAACCACCATTCCAGTGGCAGCACACAAAAAGTTTCTACGCTTCATGCCCCTTAAGATAACGGGCAGCACCGATGAGAACAACTGTTTCCCGCCCAACGTCGAGCAGCAGTCTGCGAGGAGTTATCGCAACGCGCGCTGAGCCCAGGCGGCGACCACCTGAGCCACGTATTCAGTATCTGCCTTGCGCGTCAGCAAGTGATCCGCCGAGCCCAGAGAAATGAACGACTTCGGGTGTCGAAGGGCACTGAAGATCTCACCTGCATTGTCGATCGGAACTACAGTATCTCCCGGGGCATGCAGTAGGAGAAACTCCATATCGCTGAGGCCCTTCAAGGCCTCGCGGTGACAGTAGGTCTTGAAGTCGTCAAGGAACCGCTTCCCGATAACAAAAGTCCGCCCGGCCAGGTCGACCTCAGCCGCTCCGGACGTTTCTATCGTTTCCAGATGGTTCTCAAACAGGTGGGTGACATGGCCGGGATCCGAGGGAGCCGCGATCGTCACCACTGCCTTGACCCCTTTTAGAATGGACGCCGCTCCAAGGGCAGCGGCACCTCCGAGGGAGTGCCCGATCAAGAGCTGAGGCGACCTAAAATGCTCGGTCAACCAGGTCGCTCCAGCCCTCAGATCATGAAGGTTCGTTACAAATGAAGAATCCTTAAAGGCTCCATCCGATTGACCAATACCCGCAAAATCAATCCGCAAGGTGGCAATTCCTTCTCTGGCCAGACCTTGAGTGATCCGTTTTTCGGGAAAAAAGTCTTTTCCACAGGTAAAACAATGAGCAAATAAGGCAAAAGCCTTGGGAGACTGTTCCGGCATTTCCAAGACACCGGAAATCCTCCCCGAGGGACCAGAAAACTCGACGGCATTGGACGCTGGCTTCACCTCAAGGCTCGAGGTCACTTGGCCGGTCGGGTTCAACTCTGCCATATACCCATCACGAGCTTCAAAGAGAACGGCCAATAACATGGCGCGAGCCGAAGTATCCCCACCAGCCAGCCCATTATCACTGATAGCCGAAGGAAAATCGGCTTTGGGCCGTAGCGCAAAATATAAGGTCAGGGGAAAAGCTTCGGGGAGGTGGCAAGTGAGTCCCATGCTATTGGATACCTTTCGGAAATCATCGGGATCGGCCAGCTTGGCGGATTCCAGGAAGTTGACCACCTCCAGATCAGGGTAATCCCCCTCCGCTGCGGCCAGGTCGAGGGCAGCTGCCATATCATGACCGCGCTTTATCGCGTGCACCGCCCGCACAAAGAACTCGGCCGCATCCGACACACCGGGATCCCCGTGTGTCAATGCAGTCTGCGCCCGGGCAGCTTGGACAGCCTCATTCAACGGCAAACCAAGATCCAGAATCGGACCAAGGCGCGAGGCTCCCGCTAAATCATTTGAAGCAGAGGAGCGACCCCCTTGTTGTTCCAAAGTCTTCGAGCTCGCCCCATCCAGATACCCATCATACGCCTTCATGTGGTCCACCCAATCTGAACGCCACCGGTCCGGATCAAACCCACCATGGCGACTGATCGACTCCTGCAGCATCCGGGTCTGGTCCCCATAATGGGTATTTTGTCCAGCCTTGCGGTTCGGGTGGTAAGAGCTAGCCGGATCTGTAGGCTCTGTGATTCCTTTCGGATACAGTCGCTCCAGTTTGTCCTGGTTGTAGACCCAGTGAGAACCCAGGGAAAGGGCGTCCGCCCAGATGGAGGCAGCTCCAAATGAACTTAAATTCTTGGGGGTGTCGGTCATCGCCATGTCAGTATGAGGAGCAGAAGTTGGGCATTATTTCCTCCAGCCAGCGGGAGGATGACCGTTCACTTTTCAAATCGCCCTATCGACTTTTTTCCGGGTTGTCCCGTCCAAGCAGCCATGCTCTATCCGGATTCTCGCATGCTTATCCATCGGCTGACAAACCTGCTTGGTAGTTGCACTATAAACGGATAAAGTCCCTATCTCATTCTGCAAGAATGAGATCAATCAGCTCATTCACTGTATGATGCGCTTCGAGAGGGTGCCGAAGCGGCAACTCAGGGTGCAACTCATAATGATTCTGCCGACCCTCCCGTTCGCGCTGTAGGTAGCCAGCTTCTTCCAAGTCGGCCACAATTCGCTGTACCGCCCGCTCTGTGATTCCCACCTGCTGAGCAACTTCCCGAAGGGGCTGATCAGGGCTCTTCGCCAGACAGATCATCACATGGGCGTGGTTCGTAAAAAAAGTCCAATGATGCGGAGCTTTCATTCCTAATACCCTTAATCACTTTTCCTGAAAAGTAAATAGCGAAAACTTTTTCGCGAAATTTCAGTCGTTTCCACTTGCCAAATTTGATTACGACATTTTTTTCGGCATTAAATGAAGCGATATAAAAAGCTCCTTGTTCCCTTGAGTCTTCAAGCCGGGGATAGCATCGCCATCAAATGGGCTGCCAAAATATCACACCTTGCCGAAAGCCAGGAAGTCTTGTTCTGCCACAATCTGGAACTGCCTGAACTGCCTGAGACTGCCTTAGAGAAGTATCCATGGTTGAAAGCTCCTTTAGATAGTCAGGTTTCAGACCAAATGGAAAAACTGGTTGATGCCCACTGGAATGGACGGGAGGAAGCCCACCTGGATTACCTTGTCACCAGCAAATCAAGCGCTGTTTTTTCCATCCTCGAGGCCGTGCTGGACCAGGAGACAGACTTGGTTGTGGTCAGCCAACAATCGTTTGGACGAGACCTCCCCATTCGGCTGGCAAGAAAAGCGCCTTGCTCAGTCATGGCCCTCCCGGATCAAGAAGAGATTGCCCTCAACCACATCATGGTGCCGACCGATTTCTCTACCTACTCGGAGGCCGCCCTAGACGTCGGCTTAGCCTTTGCCGAAGCTGAGGGATTGGCTCAATTGGATAGTGTCCATATCTTCAATCTGGGCAATTTCTCACACCGCGTCACCCTTCCTGAAAAAGATCTGATCCAGATGGAAGAGGATTTCGTGGAAGGCAAACACCAAAAGTATCTGGAACAGCAAAATTTGCGGGGCTTGGATGTGCGCCCCTTCGAAATTTTTCATAATTTAATCGGGGCGGGCATCTTCATGCACGCCCGGGAGAAGGAAGCCGATCTCATTGTAGCCGGCTGTCGAGGACGCAACACGGTGACCTCTCTCCTGCTGGGTAGCAATGCCGAGGAACTCCTGCGACAAGCGCGAGTGCCGGTTATTGCCGCAAAGCAGAAAGGGACGGGCCAGGGTCTACTCGAAGCCATGTTAAACCCTGAGTAAGACCTCCTCCTATGTGGCTTGTAGCTGTAGTTATCGTACCCCTGGTCGCTGCATTAGGGGCGGGTTTCATCGGGCGAATTCCCCGCTCGGCGCGACCAGGGGTACTCTTTCTTCCAGCCTTTCTGGCTTGGATCGGATTACTTGTCTGCGGAATTTCTGCATTCCAGGGCAACCTGCCTACTGCGTTTTCCCTGGCCTGGTTCCCTCAATTAGAAGTCAACCTGGACTTTAATCTCACAGGCCTGGGATGGCTGCTGGGTCTTTTAATCACAGGTATTGGCTCCCTCATCCTCCTCTATGCCGGGGGCTATATGGGGGGAGCTAAACAGGAAGCGCGCCTTTACGCCTATCTCTACCTCTTCATGTTTGCCATGCTTGGGTTGGCGTTTTCCGACAACTTAATTCTGACCTTTGTCTTTTGGGAACTGACCAGCGTTGTCTCCTATCTGCTCATCAGCTTTAAACATGAGTATGCAGAGGCCAGGCGCAATGCGCTCCAGGGCCTGCTGATTACCGGGTTGGGCGGAATGGCCCTCATGGCCGGATTCATTCTCCTCGCCTCAGCGACCGGGACCTGGCGCATTTCTGAGTTAGCCCTGTTGGGAGACCAAGTGGTCCAGCATCCGCACTACATCGGCATCCTCACTCTTGTTCTTCTCGGTGCCTTCACGAAGTCTGCGCAGTTTCCTTTTCACGTCTGGTTACCCAACGCGATGTCGGCTCCCACACCGGTCAGTGCCTATCTGCACTCGGCCACCATGGTGAAAGCCGGAGTGTTTCTCCTCGCGCTCTTCACGCCTATCCTGGGTCAAACCCCGGCCTGGACCTGGACCCTATCCCTCGTGGGCGGAATTACCTTTCTGCACGGATGTATCCTCGGCCTCCTCCACCAGGATCTGAAAAAAATCCTGGCCGGAACGACTATTGCTGTTCTCGGGATGCTTGTCTTCCTTTTAGGACTCGGCACTGACAAAGCCTTCCATGCCGCCATCCTCCTGCTGCTTGCCCACGCCTTTTACAAGGCGTCCCTTTTTATGATGGCTGGCAATGTGGATCAGGCCACAGGAACCCGGGACCTGCGTCGACTCCAGGGCTTGCGCCGACTCATGCCATGGACCGCTCTAACCGCCGGCCTGGCCGCCTTCTCCAAAATGGGGCTCCCCCCCTTTTGGGGATTCATCGGCAAAGAATACGCTTACAAGGCGGGATTGGATACGGCAGTTCCAATCTGGGGCACCGGCACCCTCCTCCTTGGCAGCCTGCTTCTCTTCGCCATTGCCGTCAAAGTCGCCATCATCCCGTTCTGGACGAAGCCGGCGGCAACATCTGCCGAATCCAAGGTCTCCGAGGTCAAGCTGACCATGCGATGGCCTCCCCTCACCCTTGCCATGCTCGGGTTGCTAACCGGGTTGGCGCCGAGCTTTTTGCAATTCCCCGTCGACAAGGCCGTCGCGACCATCACCAACGCCCCCTTTGAAGCCAGCATCTACCTATGGCAGGGCTTTAACCTGCCCCTTCTCCTCAGCGGCCTTACGGTTCTTGGAGGCCTCGCCTTTTTTGGTCTTACCCGCAGCCCGCTGTTAAATAGGCTAGCCTTCAAGCCATTGGCCGATAGCATCTACGACATTTGCCTCAAGGGCGTCCTTGATACGGCAAAGCACACCACAAAGACCCTACAGTCGGGCTATCTTCGGAACTACCTGCTCATCATTCTGGCTTCTACCTTCGTCCTTGTCTTTTATAAGCTCTACCGCTTCGGTGGCTGGCCTTCCCTCGACTGGAGCGGAGCCGGTCAGCCCCTTATCCTGGGGGTTCTCCTGCTCATGGTGATTGCCATCTGGTCGGCTACCACGGCTCACTCCCGGTTGGTAGCCCTGATCTCCCTGGGCAGCCTGGGGTATGGGGTCGCCCTGATCTTCGCCTTCTTCGGGGCCCCTGATCTGGCCATCACACAAATCTTGGTCGAAACCTTAACGGTCGTTCTCTTTGCCTGGGTCATCGCCAAGCTTCCCGATTACCACCCGCTTTCGTCGCAACGCTCCCGCTGGATTGACGCCGGCATCAGCTTGACTGCGGGGGCCATGCTCACTGTCCTCGTCCTCAAAGCGCAAATCATTGAGCTCGGCCCCAGGATATCTGAGTTGATGGTCGACTGGAGCCTTCCTCAGGCTTTCGGAGCAAATGTGGTGAATGTTATCCTGGTCGATTTTCGCGCGCTCGACACATTCGGGGAAGTCATCGTCATTGCCATAGCAGCTCTGGGGGTCTGGGCCCTCCTGACCCGCCCCTATCAGCCCAAGCCGAAACCGGCATCCAACCCAAACCCAAGCAAGAAGGAGTCCTGAGCTATGCCCGCAGCCCCATTACTTCAAATTGCGACCCGCTACCTGGCCCCCATCCTGGCAGTCCTCTCCCTCCTGGTTCTCTACCGTGGACACAATCTCCCGGGAGGCGGATTTATTGGCGGACTCCTGCTCGCAGCCGCCATCCTTCTGGTCGCGATTGCCGAGGGATGGGATGTCGTCAACAAGAAGCTTCCGGTAGATCCCCTTACCCTCCTCACCCTTGGTCTGGGCATAGCCCTGCTCAGCGGCCTGCCCAGCCTGTTCTTTGGCCAGCCCTATTTGACTGGCCAGTGGCTACCCGGTCTCGAACTCCCCATAATCGGGAAGGTGAAACTGGGGACGCCCATTGTCTTCGACCTCGGAGTCTACTTCGCCGTCACCGGTTTCACCCTGAAATGCGCCAACGCCTTTGCTGAAGAATCCTGACATGGAAACCTTAATTGCCATCCTCATCGGAACCCTCTTTGCCGGAGGTATTTACTGCATGTTACGCCGCAGTATCATGAAGGTCGTCATCGGCCTCATGCTCCTCAGCCAGGCAGCCAACTTGCTTGTGTTTACCTCTGGCGGCCTGACTGCCCAGGGACCGGTCTTTCTCTCATCAGCCGAAACCGGCTCCACCCTTGCTCAAGCTGACCCCCTCCCTCAGGCCCTCGTCCTCACCGCCATTGTGATTGGCTTCGGGGTCATTATTTTTTCCCTTTCACTGCTCCTCAAGGCTCATCAGGCCGTCGGCAGTGACGACATCAACGCCTTTAACAAGACGGACCAGGTATCATGATCTGGACCTTGGCTCCCATCCTGATTCCCCTCACCTCGGCCCTCCTCGCGATGGCCGCCCGAGGGCATCCCCATATGGTCCGAGCAATCGGGGTGACGGGTGCTATCCTCCTCTGCGGGGCTGGCTTTGGCCTCCTATGGGCAGTAGAGAACCAGGGCGTCATCGTCCTGCAGGCCGGTAACTGGCCTGCGCCGGTAGGCATCAGTCTGGTGGCGGACCTGCTCAGCGCACTGATGGTTACGATTACGGGAATCATCAGCCTGGCGGTAGCCATCTACTCCCTCCGCGACGTCAACCGGAACCTCCTCAAGTCGCATTACTTTGCGCTCTTCCACTTCCTTCTCCTCGGGGTAAACGGGGCGTTTCTGACCGGAGATCTCTTCAACCTCTTCGTCTGGTTTGAAGTGATGCTCCTGTCGTCCTTCGTTCTCATCACCATGGAAGGCAAACGGCAGCAATTGGAGGGAGGAGTCAAATACCTGGTTATCAATCTGGTCGCTTCGGCCTTATTCCTCAGCGGAATTGGAATTCTGTATGGAAAACTCGGCACGCTGAATATGGCCGACATCGCACTCCGTCTTGCCAATACCCCCGACGCCTTTCTCATCAATAGCAGTTCCATCCTCCTTCTGGTCGCCTTCGCCATCAAGGCGGGCATGTTTCCTTTCTTCTTCTGGTTACCCGCCTCCTACCATACACCGCAGGTAGCTATTTCCGCCCTCTTTGCCGGGCTGCTCACCAAGGTCGGGGTATATGCCCTTATCCGATCCTACACCCTGCTTTTCAATTCCCAGTTTGCTGTTATGCAGGACGTACTCATCGTCCTTGCAGGTGCCACGATGATCACTGGTGTCTTTGGAGCAGCCACGCAATTTGAAATTCGCAAGATCCTCTCCTTTCATATCGTCAGCCAGATCGGGTATATGATCATGGGGCTGGCTATTGGAAGTGCCCTGGCCCTGGCCGCTGCCGTCTTCTATATTCTGCACCACATCATCGTTAAAACGAACCTCTTCCTCGTGGGAGGACTCATCATGCGTAAATGTGGTACCAGCGATCTCGCTCGTACGGGCGGTCTCTACAAGTGGGCCCCCGGGTTGGCCCTCCTCTTTTTTATTCCGGCTTTCTCCCTCGGAGGTATTCCTCCACTGTCGGGATTCTGGGCTAAGTTCTCCGTCATCCAGGCCGGGCTTGAGGCTGAGCATTACGCCCTCGTCGCCGCCGCCCTGCTCGTTGGTGTGCTAACCCTTTATTCGATGATCAAGATCTGGGCGGAAGCCTTTTTGAAGGCAAAGCCGATGGATAGTCGTGCGCCTGCAGAGAATGCTCCTGGCCCCAATCTCCACTGGACCCTGGTCGTCCCCTGCGTCATCCTGGCCCTGCTGACCGTCTGGATCGGCCTGGCCGGAGCCCCTCTGCTCAACCTTGCTCTGGCTACCAGCGAACAGCTGTTAAACCCGGAAATTTATATCGAAGCCGTCCTCAACCCGCCCATCGCCCACTATGAAAAATAGACTCGTATTATGGATCAGACGAGCCGAGTTTGCCGCCTTCTATCTCCGGGAGATAGTGGCCTCGAACTTGAAGGTGGCCTTCGACGTCTTGACTCCCAAACACCGTATGAAACCCGCCATGCTGTCGCTCGACGTCGAAGGGCTAACGGATCGCCAGCTCCTCGCCATGGCAAATCTCCTGACGATGACCCCGGGCACGCTCAGTGTGGATGTTTCCCCCGACCGCCGGTTTCTCCTGGTTCACGCCATGTATGTCGACCGACCGGAAAATGCAGCCTGGCGCTTGGAGTATGAATTTAAAAAGAGGATCTGCCATGTATTCTGAGCCATTCTTTATTCCAGCATGGGTACTGTGGACCTGCCAGGTCGTCCTCGGTGCTTCCATCGTTTTGACCATGATCCGGGTTATCCTCGGACCCAGCACCCCCGACCGCCTCCTTGCCCTGGACCTGCTGGCCTCCCTCACCATGGGACAGGCCATCCTCCTCGTCTTCATGAGTCAGTTTATCTCCTACCTGGATATTGCCTCGGCCATCGCCGTCGTCAGCTTCCTCGCCACGGTGGCCTTTTCCCGTTATCTGGAAAAACAGGAGAAGCCCATATGATTGTCGTCGCCTCCTTCTTTCTCCTTGCCGGTGTAGGATTTTCACTCATCGCAGCCATCGGTGTTCTGCGCATGCCGGACGTCTACTGCCGCATGCATGCCGCCACCAAGGCCGGCGCTTTTGGCGCGTGTCTCATGATCCTGAGCCTGTTGGTGGCCCAACCCTCCCTCCGGCTTTTTATCCAGGGTTTCCTCCTCATCGCCTTCTTCTACCTCACCGCCCCCGTTGCCGCGCAAATGCTGGGGCGGGTAGCCATCCTCAGGAAGATCCCCCTCTGGCAGCCTCAGGAATCCCGGGAAAGGCAAGAAGACGCGGACCCCTTCAGCGCCCATCGGTCCGCTTCAAATCCAGTTTCTCCCAGGAAAATGCCGGGGCATTAATTGTCAGCTCCTTCTACCCGGTAGCAGTGCAGGGGGCACGCATAAAGGGATCCATCGATTTCGGACCCATGGTTTCCACTACCTCGCGGGTTTGCCCAGATACGTAATTCCCCCATCTCTGATTTTACGAAACTAAAATACCGAAAAAGTTTTCGTATTTTTATCTTGCGGTATTTAATTCGCGACATTCATTTCGTATGTAAATCTGCCGCACTACAGCTACAACAGTTTATCATGAACCTGCAGGGCTTCGCCCTGTACTCAAATTCCAGTTATGGACCAAATCGCCCTATTAGGATCCAATCTGATCAGTCCGCCTATAATCGCATTTGCCACTGGCCTTGCCGCTGTCTGGGCTAAAAGCGATCTTAAATTCCCCGCTCAGATTTATCAGGGCCTGACTATTTACCTGCTCATTTCGATTGGATACAAGGGAGGAAGTTCCCTGGCCGTCACGGGCATGGGTCCCCTTATGTTGCCTCTGGGAGCCACCCTTTTCATAGGGAGTGCGATTCCGGTCACCGTGTTTTTCATCACGCGAACATTTCTGAAGTTCAATTCTCCCGATTCCGCCGCCATGGCAGCCCACTATGGGTCCGTCTCGGCGGTGACCTTTATGGTCTGCCTGGCCTTCCTGGACCATTTAAAGGTCGGCTATGAGGCGTTCATGCCGGCCGTCATGGCCGCCATGGAAATCCCAGCCATCTTCGTCGCCCTCCTTCTGGCCAAAACCCAAACCAAACGCGATCCAATTCCCTTTCACAAGGCTTTCCGTGAAATTCTGACCGGGAAGAGCCTCATTCTACTTGGCTGCGGATTAGCCGCCGGCATCGTGGCGGGAACTGATGGACGGGCGCGCCTCGACCCCTTCCTTGTCGCCCCATTCTACGGAGCGCTCATGCTCTTCCTCCTGGAAATGGGACTGGTTGCCGGAGAAAAACTCAAGGATGCCCGGGAAGCCGGTTGGCCACTCATCCTATTTGCCATCGTTGCTCCGGTTGTGCAGGGAGCGTTCGGCCTGCTCCTTGGCTATGCAATTCAACTATCCCAGGGCGGAGCCGTGGTCTTTGCAGTCCTGGCCGCCAGTGCATCCTACATTGCCGCACCGGCCGCCGTCCGTGTCGCCCTGCCACAGGCCAACCCGGGTTACTACGTAACGGCGTCCCTCGGGATTACTTTCCCCTTCAACCTTACCCTGGGAATCCCTTTGCTATATGGCCTTAGCTTCCTTCTCTACTGAGGCTACCTCAACTACATGGAGTCGCGATGACCAAAGACTCCCCGGCTACCTTCCATAGCTCCCCCCGGAATAGGCAACCTGCGCGATGTGCTGATGCGCAATCGATTCAGCCACAACAGAAGTTGGCCGGCAGAGGAGGGATACCTACCTGCCTGGCAATTGAATCTCAGGCAGTAAATTCACCCCACCTCTCATCACCAGGCCACAAGACACTAGACACCAGAGCTGCTCCCTCCGATACTCCTCGCCATGCAAGTGTGCACGATAGGACAAACCGACTTGGAAACCTCACGACTGGTTTACGGCTGCATGCGAATTGCCGGAGATCATTCACCGGCCGCACGGGAGAAAGGAAAAACGGCTATTCGGGCTGCTCTCGACGCGGGCTACAACCACTTTGACCATGCCGATATTTATGGAGAAGGCAGCTGCGAACAGCTATTTGGGGAGATTTTAAAAGAATCCCCTTCACTAAGAGACCAGATGATCCTGACCAGCAAGTGTGGGATCTTCTTTAAGGATCGACCGAATCCCGGGGATCCTGGACGCTATGATTTCACCCAGCAACACATTCTGGAATCAGTAGAGGGTATCCTGGGCCGCCTGGGGGTGGAATACATCGATATGCTCCTCCTTCATAGGCCGGACTACCTGATGAATCCGGCCGAGGTCTCGGAAATCCTGCTGATACTTCAGGATCAGGGGAAAGTGAAACATTTTGGGGTGAGTAATTTCAGCCCCTCCCAGGTCAGTCTGCTTCAGTCGGTGTTTCCCCAGCCCCTCCATGTGAACCAGGTCGAAGTCAACATTCACCACATCGCTCCCTTAACTGACGGCACCCTCGACCAATGCATGGAATATGGTATGAGTCCCCAAGCCTGGTGCCCCCTCGGCGGCGTGGTCTACCCCGCTTGGGGAACGACCTTCTCCGAGGAAGACGACGCTCGCATCAAAGAGGAATTCGATCGCCAAGCGAAAAAGTATGAGACTGAGCCCTGGATCATTATGCTCGCATGGATCCTGATGCACCCCTCCCACATCCTCCCCATCATCGGGTCCACCACCCCATCCCGTATTGCTGCCGCCAAGGCCGCCCTCGACCTGGAGTACGATCGCAAGGATTGGTATCACCTTCTGGAAGCCCGCAATGGCCATCCTGCCCCCTGATGAAGAACACCAGACACTAGACCCCAGTCACTAGATACTCCCCCAGTCCATGAGGCTCCTCCACCTGACTCTCCCGCCCATCCTCCTGCCCTTCGCTATCCTAATGGCGACCCTTCCCCCTGAGAGCCATCGGTTGAAAGCAGATCACCTTCCTACACCATTTTCGGCCGAGGAAATCCGGGCCGCGAGTCCCCCGGGACATGTTACCCGCTTTCTCACCCTTCAACCCGGACAGGAACCGATAGTCATGGTCACCACCTTTCTCGAAGGGCCGGAAGGCAAAGCCACCTTTCGGATCGAATACCTGAATGAAACGGGAGAACCCGTACAGCCTGCTCACGAAGGCACGACCACCTGGGAGGAATTGCAGAACCATGCATCCTATCCCGCTGCCGAGACCACGGTAGAGGAGGCCACCATCGAGATCGAAGGGACAAGCTATTCCTGCTGGTTTTATAACCGGACCCAAACCCAGGAGCAAAATACGGTGATCACCAAAGCCTACTTTTCCAAAGACCACCCGGGCCCCCCGATCAAAATGGTCATGACTCTAAACGATCAGCCCCTCTTTGAGATGACGCTCATCCCCTGATCCCGGCGGGGGGATTCCGGATTAGAAATCCACTTCACCTCTCCCTCTCTCCCAACATTGAGCCCTGATCCCTTGCAGGAGCCCCCGTGCATTGCAATGGTTTCCTTATGCCCAGAAGCCTGCCCCATCTCCTTTTCCTGCTAAGCTTCACCGCCTGGAGTTCACTGCTCGGCTCAACTCTACCCGAGGTGAGCCCGACACCTCCAAATATCATCCTGCTCCTGGCCGACGACCTCGGCTATAACGACCTGTCCAGCTACCGGAAAACCCATCCCTCGACCGCTGAGAGCCCACCCACCGCTCAGACTCCCCACATCGACAGCATAGGGCGGGACGGTATTCGTTTTACCGACTTCTATTGCGGGGCAGCCGTGTGTTCTCCTTCCCGGGCAGCATTGATCTCAGGCCGTAACAGCACCCGCCTGGGCATCTATAATTGGATCCCACCGGCGGGTAGCCGCGTTCACCTCAGGGATTCTGAAATTACCATCGCAGAACTCTTGAAATCCGTGGGATACCAAACCGGACACTTCGGAAAATGGCACTTGTCATCCGATGGCATGGGGCACCCCAGCCCGAACGAACAGGGCTTCGACACGGCCTTTTACACCTTCAACAATGCGGACCCGACTCACGAGAATCCCATCAATTTCATGCTCAACGGAGACCCGGTTGGTCCCCTCGAGGGCTACTCTGCCCAGCTCGTCATAGATCAGGCCCTCCAGTGGTTGGACACGCTTCACGAGGATGCACCCCCTTTTTTCCTAAATATCTGGTTTCACGAACCTCATAAGCAATGGGCGGCTCCCCCGGAGCTGACCGCACGCCATCCACGGCACCCGAAATACTTCGGTTGTATCGAAAACATGGATCAGGCGGTCGGCCGTCTGCTCCAATTCCTGGAATCCAATGGGCTCGAAGACAATACGCTAATCCTTTTTACCTCCGACAACGGTGCAGATGTCCTCCATTCCAACCTACCCCTGCGCGGAGAAAAGTGCTTCAACCTCGAGGGCGGAATCCGCGTCCCTTTCCTCCTCAGATGGACCAACCAAGTGGCGCCCGGACAGGTCTCTCCCACTGTTGCCAGCTTTTGTGATATCCTCCCCACCCTCGCTGCCCTTGCACGAACGGCACCTCCCAACGATCGGGCGATCGACGGTACTGACTTATCTGCCGTCTTCCGTGGGCAGACCCTGGAGCAGAGCCGGGATCAACCCGTTTTCTTTTTCCGGTATTTTCATGATCCGGTCTGTATGCTGCGTGAAGGCGATTGGATCCTCCTCGGGTGGGAAAACCCACCATTCCCTATTCTACCGGACTACAACCAGGGAAAACTCGCCAACCTTAAACCGGCGGCAGACGAGCCACCTTGGTCTCAATGGGGATTCCAGGCAGGCCACGAAACCTATATCCAAAACCAGAAACTCAATCACTTTCAGCTTTTCCATATCCGCAAGGACATTGCACAGGAAAATGACTTGGCCGCCCAACACCCAGAAAAAGTCGATCGCATGCGGAAGACTATGCTAGCCCTCCATCGGGAGATGATCGACGAGGCCGGGTTCTGGTATCCCCAATAAAAACTCCCGCCACTCCCAACTCGATAAATATCGAGATTCCCCGACCAGAAGGCTCACACAATAAATCAAACCTTCCGACTAATCCTACCGGGCAATACCGGTTAGGTAGAACCTTCTCCAAGTGTTTTTTTATAGATCTGAAGTGGAAGTTTAGCTATGAAGGTTAAAGAGTGATCGGAGGATTCAAACTGCCATTACGTAACTTAAGCATATTGATTGCCCTCGCCGGATTGTTAGGTTGGGTGCTGGTGTATCAGTTCCAGGATGGAACCCCTCCCCCTTCGCCAGCCACCCCCTCTACTCCCCAACTAGGCCCCTCAAAGGCGAGCTCGGAAGACAAGGACCGGAGCCCACCCGGCCAAGCCGAAGCAGACGTGCCAGCTAAACCATGGGCTGATGCTACACTCGTTGATGAGTCCATAACGATCACCACTCCTGGGAATCGCGAGATAAAGCTCACTTGGAAAACTTCTGGGAAATATCCCCTCATACGGCAGGAAATTAAGGAAACCTGGAACACAAAAACTGATCGATGGGAGACAACAGTAACTACCAATCGGGTGGCTGACCATCTCATCGCTGTACTTCCAAAGTCGGGGGGAGCTTCCCTCCCTTCCACATTTCGAAAGGAAGCGGTATCCGAAAAGCTAAGAATCTTCCGAATTATTCCCACCCCGCCGCGGGTCCTTGAGCAGGATGATTTGGAATCTCTCAGTAGGCTATTAGGTGCTGATTCAGTGATAGAATGGGACCCTGTTTACGAAAAACACATCGTCAATGATCCACAATACGGACTCTCCTGGCATCTCAAATGGGTCGGAGCAGAAAATGCATGGAGCACTCAGACCAGTGCGTCTTCCCAAAAAATAGCTGTTATCGATTCCGGTTTGGACCTTCAACATCCTGAACTAGTCGAGAATTTGTGGGTCAATGAATCGGAAATCCCTGATAACGGGATCGATGATGATGGGAATGGCTATATTGATGATATCCACGGGTATGATTTCGTTAATAGAGATGCCACTCCTCAAGATATAGATGGTCACGGTACAGCCATGGCCGGAATCATTGGAGGGGTCTCGAATAATGAGATGGGCACAGTGGGAATCACTTGGGAGTGCCAGCTTATGGCAATTCAATATCTGGATGATTTTGGTCGAGGCTACTCAACCGATGCGATCCCTGCAATCGAATACGCCGCGGACCAGGGAGCCAGTGTGATTAATGCCAGTTGGGGTAGTAGTCTTTATTCCGAAGCTTTGAAAGCTGCAATCGAATACGCTGGCGATAGTGGGGCTCTCTTTGTGGCTAGTGCAGGGAACTCCAGCCAGAACAACGACCAGATAAGTAGTTATCCAAGCGGCTATGACGACCCCAGAATTCTGTCTGTCGCGAGTCTGAACCAGGACGGCACCCGTTCCATTTTCTCTAACTTCGGCACTAAGACTGTAGATGTAGCAGCTCCAGGGAACTGGATTTATGCCCCTACTGCAAATGCTGAATACTCCGCCCGTCCCGTTTCTGGTACATCCCCTGCCGCGGCAGTTGTTTCCGGAATAGCTGCTATGATCCGGGAGGCTTATCCCGATTTGGGACCTCTTCAAACTAAAAACCGTATCCTTCGCTACTCTCTGTATTCTATTCTTCTAGAACAACAGGTCCTATCGCAGAGTTCAGTCCATCTCTACCGGTCACTGGAAGGGATCGAGTCGAAGTCCATCGAAATTCATTCTATGACCAAGGGCCCAATTCAACTGTTCTCCGGAGAAGCCCTCCGGCTACAAGTGACTGCCCAGGGTCCCGGACCACTCTCTTACCAATGGTTAAAGGACGGACAGCCCATCGCAGAAAGCACAGAATCATTGCTTCTCCTTGAATCCACCCAGTTATCTGATTCCGGAATTTACCAGGTAGAAGTGAACACCTCCTTCAGTTCACTGCTGTCCCAACCCATAACCGTTCATTTTGAGGATCGTGGCCCTGTCATTGAAAGGGGTCCAGGTCCTTTGGTCCGGGAGCAGGGACAGTTTTTGGAATTAGCTTTCGATGTGACCGGATCTGAGCCCAGAACCTACATATGGTATAAGGATGGGATGCAAATCGGGATCACCCAATCTCCAGTGTGGAAGATGAATTCTGCTCAACCTGAAAATTCGGGAATCTATATCATGAAGGTGGAGAATGCATTTGGGTCCACAGATTCTTTTGCTGTTTCCGTTTCGGTCCTATCCGCACCCATGGCAAATTGGGAAAGAGTTAATCCCGCCCTCGAGTCTTCACATTGGACAGACTTGCTATGGGATGGTGAATTCTTTTGTGCCCTATCTCCGGGAGGAAGAATTGGCATGACGAAGAACGGCGTTGACTGGAACTACCATGACCTGGACAGAACTGATGATTGTATAGGAATCGAATACCATGATGGATTGTGGATTGTTTATGGGGATAGTGCCCAACTCTACTTTTCCACCGACCGCAATAATTGGACCAAGGTAGAGGATATCCCGGAGCTCCTCACTGAGCCTTCTCATTACTGGCCAAGGATTGAGTCAATTGGAGTGACTTCAAATCGGATTGTTTTTAGTGCAGGTGATCTAGTCTACGAAATCGCACGTGAGGCCTCGGGGTTGGGTCCTGTAAAACTTGTGGAACTGGACGGGCTGGGCCGCAATCCCAGTGTGGTTGCTGGCAACGAAACCCTCATCGTAACAGATGGAGAAGTTCACTTTACCAATACGTATGGCGCGGCGTGGACCCGGAGGGAAACGAACATCGGCCGAATCACCTTTGACGGTGAAGTTTTCCTCAATGGAGAAGGATTCACCAGCGTGGATGGTGTTACTTGGAGCAAAACCCAGGATAGTGTCTGGATTTACGATAACCCGGTGCGATGGAAAGGTCGTCTCTATCTCTCTGAAGGACAGGAATTGAAGTCACGCGACATTCAACGCGCTAGCAATACCAATGTTATAATAGAGTTATATCAGCGCCAAATTTCCGGGTTCGCAGGCAATGATAGCATCGCTCTTGCCGTTGGCTCCTTTGGATTTGTGGCCGTAGGCACCAGCCACGAGGTTGAATCTTGGAGGACTCCGGGAGAACAAATCAGTACCCCCATCCGGGAATTAGCAGCCGGAAATGAATGTTTCCTAGCCGTTACCAGAAAGCCTGTTGGCAGTGGGTATGACCTCTGGGTTTCCAGAGACGGGAGAAATTGGGCAGATGCGAACTTCGAGCATGCATACCCCGAAATTGCCTTTAACGGAGAGGTATTCCTCATGACGGATGGCACCCATACCTTCCGGTCTCATGACGGGGTCAATTGGGTTGTGACCCATAAATTATATCTCAACGGCCGCTACGACTTTCTGAAGGCCACTGAAGGATTGTTTTGGATTCATTTCGATTCCAGCAGTTCCCTATATGACGACCACTACTATTTCTCACGAGATGGCACCAATTGGACTCCCGCGAATGCTAACATGGGCGGAGAATTTAAGGTTATCGAACGCCATGGTAGGTATTTCGCGATAGAAGCAAACCTTGAAAACCCGAAAGCCTTCAATCTGTGGACATCTCAGAATGGAGAAACTTGGGATTTCGCAATAGAATTTACACCATCTGTTGAAACCACCCATGACAACAAATACCTCCTGAAAGTCATTCAGGCAGATCATGGATACTACTTTATTTATGGATCTGGAGAAGTGCTGTTTACCTTGAACTTTGTGGATTGGACAAAGGTGGCCAACGCAGGAAGCACCTTACGGTTATCAGAAATTTACAAATTGGATAAGGGTTGGATAGCGCAGGGCGATGGAATTTTTACCTCTCAAAACCAACCTATCTTCTCGGATCCGGTGTTTCCAAAACCTGAACACTACACCCTGCAAAACCTGGTTATCAATGAATCTGGGGCCCTTTTCTTTACCGCAGATTATCAACTTTTCTTTCATCCTTTTCAATCTGGACGTGTTCCCAAGGTCCCCGAGTTGGTGATTGAGGATTTTGACCAGTTGGCAGCAGGAGATTCAGTCCAATTCTCTATCGACCCCAACACGCTCGATCCTGATATTCGGGAGATCCGCTATTATGTGAACGGAGAATGGGTTGGTTCAGCCTCCCCAGCCTCCCCGCAGCTTTCCTTTATCTTCAACCAACTCGGCGACATCTCAGCCTACGCTGAAATTGTCAATCGGGCAAACCAAGTCCAGCGATCCAATGTGGTCTCTTTCGCGGTAGACCGACTACAGTACACTACCTTGGATTACCCGACAGACCAGATCGGGCGCTATTGGCATCTCATTGGGGGCTTCGTTTGGGATGGAAACTACTGTATTCTGGCAGAGGATCAGGTCACCGATGAAGTCCTTGTATTCGAGTGGAGCAAGGACGAGTGGATTAAACGTGGCAGTTATCCTTTAGATGGTTATTCCATTGGCTACGGGAAACCAACGGTCGTGGGAAATCGTCTTTATTTTGGTATGTATCAGGACTTCCACCCCAAAACCTGGGAGCCTCGAATAGTCTACACAGAAGACTTCCAGACATGGACCCAATTTCCCGTCATAAATGGGAGCGCGTATTTTGGTTTTCAGGATTACTTGTATTTCCAGAGTTCTTCAGATTCCTACGAAATTTCCAGGACACGAGATGGAATTAATATTGAAGGGCCTCTTCCCTATCCCGAGCCTAGGCATAAATCTGATGATTACCTGGTGCAATTGGATGTTTATACAAACGAATACCGGGTTTCCTGGGATGGAGAAAACTGGGGGCCTCCTTTTAAACTATACCAGCCAGGAACCAATGAAGAATTTCACGTAACCACCGACTTCACTTGGGATGGAGAGTATCTTTATGCCCTGGATGTGGCTTTGCTGAAGAGTCGCGACGGCAACTCCTGGGAACATGTACTCATTCCTGAGGAAGTAATTTCCTCCTATTCAGATAAGTTCCTAGCTTCAGGCGATATCCTTTTCTTTGTCAGCACCCACCGGGATGGAATGTATGTCAGCATGGATGGTGGAGAAACCATGGGCCATACGAAGGATATACTCTTTCAACACGAAACAGAGATTTTTGAAACCAAAGAAGGGCCCATCATTCACCAAAGTCTGATTGGATATCCGATCCTATTTAAGACCCGTAACGTTGGAATACAATCAGCTGAAGTTTCTCATGTCACCAGAGTTGACAACGGAAGATTTCGAATCGATGGCCAATTTAATTTGGTGAACATCGGTATGCAGTCTTTGAACTCCTTCAATGCAATTCGGACAGAAATTGAACTGGAAATACCCGGAACTGGTGAGAGCGATACGTTTGTCGCCCTAGGTCACCTCACCCTGAGGGAATCTTTAAAACCTGGGGATTTGAAGAAAGTAGTTTTCTCGGTCCTCACAGAAGAAGCCCACAATCCGGGAGAATATCGATTACGCTTGGTATTGGATCAGGGGACCCATAACGAAACCTTCACCCCATATTTTGATCTCGGCACGAGTGATCCGGTAGCCCTCCAAATTTTAGGCGAGGGAAGAATAGAAAAAACTCAATTGAATCCAGACACATACCAGCTCGAAGCCATCGCTGCAGAGGGATACACTTTCACGGGTTGGATTGGAGATAGAATAGCTCAACAGGCTACCATTTCCCTGCCCACACAGGACTCCATTAGTGTTACGGCCGTCTTTCGCTCAAACACCCAGGTCAATCAACTGAAAGGTACAGAAACAAATTCAGGTTGGTACCGAATACCTTGGCTGGGCTATGTCTATTTTGGGGAAGAAAATTGGATTTACCATGAACACCATGGGTGGGGGTGGACCCGGATCCAATCCGAGCGGGGTCTTTGGTTTTGGGATCCGGACTTGGGTTGGCTTTTCTTTACTAGAGACGGGTATCCTTGGATTTATTGGGAAGCTTCTGATCAATGGATTTATTTCCACGGATTAGAAGATACAGAATCTGGCAAGGAGCGGGTGTTCTTTGATCAAGCACGAGAAAAGTGGTTTTCTATTCCGTTTCGTTATTAATTCTAAAGTACCTTAAATCCCAAATCTGAAATCAAGTATGCAGGGGGTCAAAAACAAGATTCCTGCGAATCAATCTCGTGTCCATTTGGGGTTAAGTTCTGCTCGCCCTCAATACCCCATGAAACCCACATTTTTCTCTATTCCTTACCACTCTCCTTTGGTTTTGCGTCCGCTCCAAACCTTCAGGTTAGCGAGAGCCACTTGGGTGGCGGTCGGGTCACCGTAGAGGTCGCGCGAACGCGAACCCCCCCTTACAAACGCGGTCGCAACAAGATATTCCGATAATACACTGTCGTGTGGTCGCCTTGCAAAAACAGCGGCCCGGGGATTGTATCATCCGAATTGATCCCCCCACCCGTGCACCCTTCAAGAGGCTGGTTATCGATCACAACCGTTCCATTTAACGTCACCGTGATGTGTCGATCAACCAGGGTGATGTTGTAAGTATTCCATTCCCCCTGCCCTTTTGCCGCGTTTACAGAAGGAGCAATTCGTCCGTAAACAGAGCCCACTCCCCCCGACCGCACCTTGCCGTCTCCACGGTTCAACACTTGAACCTCGTAAGCTCCTCGCAAATAGATTCCACTGTTTCCGCCTTCGGGCAGCATGTACTCAATGGAGAGTTCAAAGTCCATCCACTCACCGAGGGTGCGGATGTTTCCGAAATCCCCATATCCGCTGTGGTCCTTTTTACTGGATTGGTTGATCAACATTCCATCCTCAATCCGCCATCCGTTTTCCTTGGTTGAATCTGTAAGCTTCCACGCCTCGATTCCTTCCGCGATCAGATCGATCGGCTCCCCGAAAGTGACTTTGGACAGGTCGGGAGCCGGGGGAAGCGGTGGCATCCGTTTGCCTTCCAACAGCAGCTTCGTCTCGGCATCTACCGTTTCATTCATGACGGACAGCAGCAGCATATCGTCCTCTATCAGGACTCCATGAATGGGCTGCCGCACCGTAATCTGCGGGTCACGTCCGTACAGTTTCCATTTGAATTCCCGTTGAAACTTGATTTTGCGGTCGGTCAGTTCCAACACCTCAACCGGGTGTGCCTTTCCGATACTCCACAAAAGCTGTGCCGCTCCGTCTGGATCCACCTTCAACCAAGCGGGATAGCCATCCGGCAACTGAAAGGCCCAACTACCTTCCAGGGCACTCGCGTCCAGCCCGCGAATTCCAATAATTAAAAAAACGGAAGTGAGTAATAAGTGGTGGATAAATTTCATCGAATCGGCAATGGCTCAGAGTCCGGCACATGGTTTATACGAACCATGACTAAACGCCAACAAACAAGCAATGAACGTTAAGGATCCATCTTCGAATCCATTTGTCTCCATTCGTGGGTTATAGAACATTCATAAATGAGTGGTCTTGATACCCGGCTCAACATTCCACTATTCCTTGATCATGAAAATCACTTTATTGCCCCCGCTTGTCGCCCTTTTGATCACCGCCACCCTGGCCTCTGCCGCCCAGCCCGAAGGTTGGGTTCCCCTATGGAATGGAAAAGATCTTTCAGATTTCCACCACTTTAATGGCACTGCCAAATACTGGATCGAAGATGGCGCCATCGTGGGCCAAACACGAGAAGGAAGCCCCAACTCTTTCCTCTGCACCCGGAAGCGCTATGGAAATTTTGAACTCAAGTTTGAAGTTTTGGTCAATGACTCGTTAAACTCCGGAGTCCAGATTCGCTCCCAGCTAAAACCGGATCTGGAAGGCGATTATGGTCGGGTTTATGGCCCTCAGGTGGAAATCGAAAGTGGCCCCGGACAGGCAGGCTTTATCTACGGAGAGGCGACTGGCCGCGGTTGGATCTCAGAAGAGCCCCGGGATAGATCCTACCAACACGATGTTTTTAAGAATAACACCTGGAATGCGTACCACATCATCGCTAAAGGCCCCAACATCAAGGTCTATATCAATGGTGAACTCGTGGAAGACCTCATCGATGAGGCTATTTATGAAACCCACCCGGAGGGCTTCATCGGGCTCCAAGTGCACAGCATCCAGAGGGGTAAAGGGCCCTACGAAGTACGCTGGCGGAACCTCATGATCAAGCCCTTGGATAGCTAGGCAGCGTCTTTGATTAAACTTTACCCCCTGGGGTGATTTTTCCATGGTAGCACCCCATGATTTCTGTCCTTCTACCTCTTCGGTTTAAGGCCTTCGCCCCTGTTGGTCTTCTGAGCATTTCATCGCTTTTGCTTTGGCCCAATCAGGAGATCCTCAAGCCCCCTCAACTCGGCCCGATTGAAGAAGCAATCTGGAGTGAATTTATCGAGCAGCCGGCACCCGACTACAGGGGGGCGCAAGAGGCGTTTTTCGAAAAAGCCGATGCTCTCCCAGGCGACAACCTTCCAGCATCCTTCTACGCGGCCTGGGCAGAAGCCCTCGCCGGCAGCGGTAACCTGAGCGAGGCGGTTAGCCGTTACGACCAGGCCATTCAGTTGGATAGTGAGACCAAGTGGATGCCGCAACGACAAGCGATGTTCAGGATTTTCAACTACGACCTATCCAACCAGGCGCTCCAGATTGGCCAGGAAATCCTGATCAACAACCCCGACTTTCACTACCTCCGGGAACACCTCATGTGGGCCCTGCTTACCGACAAAAATATGCGCCGGACAGGCCAGGCGGCTGCTATGCAGGCTCTCGAGCTATTTCCTCAACGTTCCCAGTACCACTGGGGATTGGCCTATTTCTACTACCAAACCAAACGGTTCGAGGACGCCTTGGAAAGCTATAAAAAAGCAGGCGAACTCAGCCTCAACGATAACGCGGGCCTCTTCATCGAAACTGCTTTAACCGAGATGCAGTTGGGATTTACGGACCAGGCCATTGTGACGGCAAATCGCGGCCTTGTCCTGGATCCTGAATATCTCAACCGACAAATCGCAAACAGCTTTTACGCGCTCGAATATAACGGCGACGCCGTCCCAGAAGATTTGCCCGATTACTCCCAATTGGCTCTCATTCTGGATCCCGATAATTTCTATGCCCATTTCGCACAACTCCTGAGTGCGAGGGAGGAAGGGAACCTGGAGCGCATGGGCCAGCTGGTGGAAAGACTCTGGGAAACCGGCCATCGTGAAAACAAGCGCTTCCTGGAGATTGCCTTGGAACATTATGGCGAGAAGGAGGACACGCAGACGATCCTGGAACTATGTAACCTCCTCGTCGACCAAGAGCCCGACAATACCACCTACCGCTTTACCCGTGCCCGGGCAAGCGCCGCTCAAAATCAATTCGAACGAGCAATCGCCGACATGGAAGAGATTGCAAGCTTACATGCCAACTTGCCCATTCCCTTCACTAAGGAAGCATTAGTTTTCTTTGCCAACCTCTTACTCCAGGTTCAGCGGTATGATGAAGCCGGAGACCGTTTTGAAGAGGCCGCGATTTACACCGGTATCCGGGAAATCAGTTTGTCCCTGCAGGCTGCCCGGGCCTATGGAGCCGGTCAACAATTCGAGAAAGCCCTCGAGGTCTTTGAGGGCATGGAGTCCAGCGTTCTCTACACCCCCCAACCCGAAGCCATCCGCCTGAAAGCGAACCTGCTCTTCCAAAAGGGCAATTTCCCGGCTGCCCTCGCCGAAATGGATAAACTGATCCAGAAAAATCCCGACGACTTATACCTCCAACTGGCCCAGGCTTACATGGCCTTCGAGGGGTTGGGAAGAGAATCGGCCTCCCCCTATATTGAGGCCCTCGAAACTAAAAGTCCGGAGCTCTTCAAAGCCACCTACAATGAGGGCATCCGCCTTGCACAGGAAAACCAGTTTGAAAATGCCATCATCTTTATGGCCTACACCATTATGCTGGAACCGGAAGCCGCCGAACCCTATTACGAACGAGCACTCCTTCATGCCAAACTGGGAGAATACACCAAGGCATTCAACGACTTCGAGCGGGCCTCCGCCCTGCAGCCCGACAATCTGGATGTCGCATATGCCCTCGCCCAGACCTACGGCATGAGCAGAGAGTATGCAAAGATGGCATCCACCCTCGACCCCCTCGTCGAGGCCAACCCGCAGGTTCCAGAACTCTGGATCTCACGCGGGCAGGCCTATATCAATTTGAAAGACTGGGCCCGGACCATTCGAGATTTAGAAAAGGGTCTCGAGCTTGCCCCCGACAATACCAATGCCATCCGCATGTTGACCGAAGCCTATGTTCAACGCGGTGATATCGAGGGCGCCCTTCCGCACGCCACTCGCCTCGCTGAACTGGATGCATCCCAGTACCAGGTTCATTTTCAGGCCTATCAGCAATACCTCGAGCAGGGCAAACTGCAGGACGCTCTCGCCATGATAACTATTTGCTCGCTCCTTCAGCCCAATAGCCCCGAGGCCTGGAACTTTCGAGCAATGCTCCATGCTGAATTGAAACAGATCGACGCTTACAATGCTGCGATGGATGAACTGATTCGTCTGTTTCCTGTGGTCCAGAACTGGATGGCCAAAGGCTTTACCAACCTGAACCAGGAAAACTTCGGTCAGTCTGTGTCCGACTTTTCCGCAGCTATCGATATAGAACCGGACAACAGCACGGCCTACTCCCTACGCTCCCTGGGCTACTTCTATCTGTTCAACCTGCCGAAAGCCCAGGCCGACAACCAGAAAGCCCTGGACCTGAACCCCTCGGAATATTGGGGGCACTTTTATGCAGGCCTCTTCCTTCTGGGCCAAAAGGACTTTGCGGGAGCTGCCCGGGCGTTCCGCCAACAAATCGACGTGGAGGAAGCCAATGCCAATTTTTACACCTACATTTACGGCGCTTACTGCGCAAAGATCGCGAGCGACCCCCTGCTCGCCTCCACCTTCATCAACAGGCTTATACCCAGAGTCGAGGGTGAAGGCGACCTGGCCTTTGAAATGAATGACATGAAGTCGGCCATTTTCGAGTTAATCACGGGTCAGGGGGAACCCTCTGCATTGGTAGATTGCCTGGGTGCTGCCCCGGAGGAAGAGCTGATCGCATGGAAAGTTACTTCCAATTTTGTGCTAGCCCTCTACCACTTGGCCGAAGGGAACCAGGATCAGGCCTCCAGATATACTGTGAATATCGCCGCAGACCCGAGAAACGCCTCCTTTTTCGAATATCCGGTAGCCCACTTGTGGTTCTAAAGCCTCAACGTTTTCAGGAAGGAGGGTTTTACTCCCTAAAGGATCCCTCTAAAAACCCAAGCTTATGGTCCGTACATATCTTCAACGATCTTACCTGTTCCAAGCCATCATGGGCTTGCTCCTGTGTGCTTTCTTGAAGGCGGCTCCACCCAATTTTGTCATCTTTATTGCAGATGATATCAACTTCAACGATTTCGGCTGTACAGGTAATCCCGATGTCCAGACCCCACGGATTGATGCCCTCGCCGCCGCCGGGATACGTTTTGACAATGCCTACCTGACAGCGAGTTCCTGTAGCGTGAGCCGAAACAGTATCATGACGGGGCGCTACCCCCACAATACCGGCGCAGCCGAGCTTCACACCCAACCACCTATCAATTTCATCGCCTTCCCCCAATTGCTCAAAGAAGCGGGCTATTACACCGCTCACTCCGGGAAATTTCATATGGGGGACTATGCCAACCGCGCCTTTGATACTATATACCGGTCCATGGATGATATCGGAACCAGCGGAATGGAAACCTGGGCAAAAACAGTTCTGGAGCGCCCAAAAGACAAACCATTCTTTTTCTGGTTGGCCGCCCTCGATGCCCACCGGGCCTGGGGTCCAAACACCTTCGCCGGCACCCATAAGCCAGACACCCTCTCGGTCCCGGATATCTTCGTCGATGCCCCCGACACCAGGAAAGACCTCGCTCAGTATTATGATGAAATAAAGCGCTTCGACTTCCACATTGGCATGGTCGTAGAGGCACTCCGGAATCAGGGTGTGCTCGACAATACCTTTATTCTTGTCATGGCCGACAACGGTCGCCCCTTCCCTCACAGCAAAACCCGCGTTAATGATCGCGGCGTGAAAACACCGTTCATCCTGCATTGGCCAAATGAAATAAAAACGGCGACAGTCAGTTCCGCTTTAATCAGCGCCATCGACCTGGCACCCACCATTTTGGACCTGGCGGGAATCTCCCCCCTGGAGCAATTCCAGGGGCGGTCCTTTCAACCCATAATCGCAGACCCATCCGCCACCTTCCGCACCTTCGCTTTTGCTGAGCAAAACTGGCACGATTACGAAGCCCACCAACGCATGGTGCGCCACCGGGATTTTCTTTATATCCTGAATAGCCGCACCGAACAGCCCAAGCTCGGTCCCGCTGATGCCGTGGGCAGCCCCACACATGCCGATCTTCTCGCCGCCCGTGAAAGGGGAACCCTGACCGCAATCCAGGCAGAGGTGTTTGTTGCTCCCCGCCCACGAGAAGAACTCTACGACTTGGCCTTCGATCCGGAGCAGCGCATCAACCTCGCCTCACATCCGGATTATCATCAAGAGCTTCAGGCCCTCCGGGCCGTGCTCGCCGCATGGCAACACCAAACTGCTGACACTACCCCAGACACCATAACCCGAGACTGGTACAAGCCCGTGCCCGGATATATCCAAACTGAGCACCACGGCATTCGCGGGGAAATGCCCGGCTCCGCCGCATCCGCTCACACCGTCAATCACCCCGGCCCATTTTAGTCCCTCGATCCGTTACCAGCGCAGACCGTCCCGATTTCAATTTTGTATGGCGGGAAAGAAACACGTGTATCCCTCAATCCTCACGCCTCAAAATACGAAAAGTTTTTCGCGAAAAATTTGACATACGCACGGGCTGGGAAAAGTGTTTCTCATGCCTTTGGATAAACTTTTTTCTGAATTAAAATCGTCCCCCTCTGCTCAGGGGGCGCTGGGGGGAGCCGCCTCCGGGGCGATGGTATCGCTTCTTATGAATAAAAAGGCCCGGAAGAAAATCGGGTCCAGTGCTGCGGCCGTCGGAGGGATGGCTGCACTGGCTGGCGTAGGTTACCTGGCCTATAAAAAATTCCAAGGAAACACGCAGAACAAAAGAACTCCGCAGGAAACACCGGCCTCAAACCCGCATAGGGATACAAAATCGCCGAGTTCACCATCGGTCCAACTGCTCGCCCAGGAGGAACCGGCTCCGCGAGTCAGTGACCGTTTGGGGCTCCTCATGATCAAGGCGATGATCGCCGCGACTTATGCGGACGGCGAAATTGACCCCCAGGAGATGGATGGTCTTTTCGCCTCGATGGAAAGCGCCAACCTCACCCCGGAAGAAAATCGTGAACTAACCCATGCCTTAAATAACCCGCCCACCCTGGAATCGATTGCACAAGAGGTAGCAAACGAGGAAGAAGCGGCCGAAATATACGGGGCCGCCCTCTCCGCCATCGATCCGGACACCCCATCGGAAACCTTTTTCCTCCGCCGTCTGGCCCATGCAATGCAGTTAGATGCAGAACTGGTCCAACTGATTCACGCAGAGTCTCAGAGCGTTTGAATTGAATTAAGCTAAGCAAATTAACACGAGCTGAGACCCCCCACGTAACCCTCCACAGATTGAACATAGAACAGGCCCCTGTCACCCACAACACGGCCTCTCTGCACGCTGGGTGGTTTTAGGTCTTTACTGTCGTGATAGCTGTAAAAGATAATCCAATGAGTCCACTCCTACTGCGGATCACTTAACCTTTCCCCAAAATGACAACACTACGATTACCCCACCTTCTCACAGGACTACTGTTCCATCTGTGCCTCGTTTTTACATCGGCTGGTCCGCTTCCGATCATCATCGATACCGACGCGAATAACGAATTGGATGACCAACATGCTCTCGCCTATGCCGTCATGAATCCGGATGCCTTCGATATCATTGGGGTCACCGTCAACCGGACCAAAAACGGTGGGGATGTAAAACAGCATATGGAAGAGGCCATCCGGGTCCTTCTGTTGTGTCGACAGTATCCGGATATCGCCGTCTATCCGGGAGCTTCGGGCACCTACGAAGAAATCCAACCCACTTTAGATCAACTCGTCCACGATGGCTCGGAAGCGGTGGATTTCATCATCCGTGAAGCGAGGAAACCCCGCCAGGAGCCACTCATCCTGGTCCCCATCGGCAAGTTGACCAACATCACCCTCGCCCTCGAAAAAGCGCCGGATATTGTGGATAAAGTCAGGGTCGTCTGGCTCGGGTCAAACTTCCCGGATGAGGGAGAATACAACCTGATTAACGACATTTCCGCCATCAATCCAATGACCCGGACCGGAGTACATCAGGAATGGGTTACTGTGCGATACGGGAAACCATCGGGATCAGACGCCGTCAAGGTCACCCCGGACGATATTCAGTCCCGCATGAAGGGCAAGGGACCTCGGACTGATACTCCAGTCGAAGGGAGGCATGGCGGAACTTTCAGCACCTTCGGAGATTACGCCTTCGATCTATTTCAAAATATCGAGCTCTATAGCGATCCCCCTTCCCGGGCTCTGTTCGATGTCGTTGCTCTCGCCATTCTCAAGAACCCGGAGTGGGGTCAGGCCACCACCATCCCGGCTCCGGTCATTGAAGAAGATGGTTCCTGGGCCCCCCAATACGACCGCAAGCACACCCTGGTCCTTTGGGAGAATTTCGATATCCAAGCCATCATCGACGACTTCTTCGGGAGCTTTGAGTAAGCCGCGTTGCCTGGTCTTCCGGGAATGCAGTAAACGTGGGTAAGGTTACTCCTCGCAGTCCACACAACTGTCCCAAAAATGGGACTAACGTGGACCGATTGTGAAACACAATCTGGATCCAGGCTGAAAAAGAAATTATATTTGATTCACAAATCATTGTATTACAATGGCTTAACCATAATTAGTTAAGTATTGGTCCGGAAGCGGCTTCAGAGAAGCTACTCATTCCAACCACAACTCACTGTCTCACCCCGAATGCTTCAGGACCTGCGCTATGCCGTCCGCCAATTATGGCGGGACAAAAGCTTTGGCATTATTGTCATTCTTACCCTGGGGATGGGCCTCACCGGCTGCATCCTCATTTTTTCCCTCCTCAATTCGATGATGTTCCGGCCACTCCCCTATGCCCACGGGGATAGCCAATTCCAAATCCGGCAGTTCAACACCGAACGCGGAATGGATACCTGGTCCGGAATTAGTGGTTCCGACCTCATGGCTATTCGGGAACGTCAGCTGGTATTTACCGATATTGCCGCAACCCGGAATTATAACCACACCGTCCACTGGGAAGGCTCCAGCGAGGTGGTTTACGCCCATCTCTCTACCCCGAATTACTTTCCCCTCCTCGGGGTTACCCCTGCTTTGGGGGAAATCATAACCCCGGAAAATGCCTTTATTGACAACCAGCCAGCCGCTATCCTGACGTGGGGCCTCTGGCAGCGACTGTTCGGAGGAGATCCCAACGTCATCGGGGAAATCGTCACCCTGGAATCAGGCAGCTGCCGGATTGTGGGAATTCTGCCTGCGAATTTCCGCATCCCCCGTTTTAACGACGGTCCCCTCCTCTTCAAAGCGATCGCGTGGGAAGAGATCGACCGTCATAACCACAGCAACCGCTTTTATCATGCTATCGGCCCGCTGAGGGATGGGGTAAAACCCGGTCAGGCCACGGCAGACCTGATACGAATTGGAGCCACCCTGGAGGACGAGCATCCCAGGTCGAACAAACAGGTGCGGTTTCAGGCCTTACCCCTCCGGCAGGGGCTGACGTTTGGACTGGAGCAGCAACTGGTTTTCCTGCTCGTCACGACCTTCCTCCTCCTCGGGATCGGGTGTGTCAATGTAATGAATCTGCTCCTCGCCCGAGGAGTCAAACGCACCAGGGAAGTGGCTGTTCGCCTGGCTGTCGGAGCACGCAACTACCATATCCTCCGACAACTGGTAACCGAGAACCTGCTTGTCGTCACCTTGGCCGCGATCATGGGCCTGTTCCTTACCTTTTGGCTTTTACCCCCACTCCTCGTTTCCCTTCAATCCATCCCCGTTTTCCAAAGCTTCGACTTTATCACCGTGGATAGAAACGTGGTGCTGTTTACCTTTTCAGTAGTCATCGTGATCAGCCTCTTGATCGGGGCCCTGCCCGCTTTGCAAACACGCAATGTCAATGTGGAGACTGCCCTGCGAGAAGCCTCAGCCCGCAGTATGGGATCTCCCCGAGGTCGGCATATCGGTCAGTTTCTTATCGGGGTTGAAGTCGCATTGTCCGTCGCCCTCCTCATGGGAGCGGGATTACTTGTCCGTAGTTTCGTCAAAGTAAACCAGGCGGATACAGGCATTGTGACCGAAGAGCTTACGGTGTTTCGCACTGCCCTGGAAAGCGGAGTCGTCACCGATCCCGTGGCTCGCAATGCGGCCTATGAAGAAATCCGGCAGCTCCTGGAAACCCTTCCTGGGGTCAGGAGTGCCGCCCTCATGAGCGGGGGGATTCCTAATTCCAGTCAATTCGGGATCCGATTTAAAGGCGCGGAAGAAGCCCTCCCCCTCGAAGAGTCGAAGCGCATTGTCATACCTTGGATTGTTTCGACCGAATTTTCCGAAACCATGGGCTTATCTCTGCTCCAGGGGCGACTGATCGACAACCGGGACACAGCCAACTCCCCCTTGGTCACCGTCGTCAGCCGAGCCACGGCTGATGCATTCTGGCCGGGTGAATCCCCCATCGGTAAGCGAATTCAATGGGACTATCGTGGCACCCCGCAAACCGTTGAAGTCATCGGCGTGGTCAGCGACATCCTGGCCTCCGGGCCAGCCCCTGAACCTTTGCATTTCGCCCTCCTGCCACACACCCAACAGTTTATCCGCAATTCCAACTTCGTCCTTCGGTCCCAACACGGGGGAAATATAGCCCAAGAGGCCATCACCGAAGCTATCTGGCAGCGCGACCCCGATGCCTCCCTCTATGGGTTCAGTACCATCCAACAGAATTATCGGGATAGCCGGAGCGGCGCACGGCTCATGATGCTTCTCTTCGTATCTCTGGGCGGCACGGCCTTGGTTCTGTGTACTGCTGGAATCTATTCCGTGTTGTCCTACCTGGTTTCTCAGCGCACCGCCGAGTTTGGCTTGCGTATGGCCCTGGGGGCGAGCCCATCCAAAATCCTGGCTATGGTGCTCAGGCAGGCCCTGTGGGTCGCAGCCTGGGGCACCGCCATTGGTTGCCTGCTCGGGTTTGCCGGATCGCGGTTTCTCAACATGTTCCTCTTCGAGATCGAGCGAAACGACCCGCTTACCTATGGAGCCATCATCGTGGGGATATCGCTGTTAACGGTCTTGGCCTGCGGGGTACCCGCTTGGCGAGCCTCCAAAATCAGCCCCATGCAGGCTCTCCGGACGGACTAGGCAGAGCGGCGTAGAACGGGCTAAGACTGTTTAAACCAGGAACGAATCCGCTTCCGCTCGCGATACACGCAGCCAAGCAGAAGCAGAGCCCCTCCGATATAAGTCGATGGTTCTGGAACAGGCACAATTTCGTTGCCTCGCCACTGGGCCGCAAAGTCGCCGGTTTGCCCGGCTGGGTTCCGAAATATGATTTGCCCCAATTGGGTTTCACTGAGCCCTGCGTCAGCAAATAGAATCTGGTCCAGGCCACCTCCTTCAAAGTCACCATTCCAGTTTTCAATGATCAACTGGCTACTCCCATCCCAGGCGATCCCTTCACTATCTGAGAATTGAAGGATACTGCCATCTCCAGCTGCCGATCCCATGTCGATGGTGGAGTCGGCTGAGAGGGTCAGGGTGTCCACAATCTCATTAAAATCATTCAGATTGAGGGTGCCCCCGCTCAGTTCCAGGTCGGTGGAGTTTCCGATCTGGTCGTCCGCGCTGAGGAATAGGGTCCCACCCTGGACATCCAGGAGCGACCCTTCAATGTTGTTGAGGTTGGAATCCAGCGTCAAATCCCCATCTCCCGCTTTGGTGATTGTACCCAGATTAATGATACCGGTTCCTGGCACCGAAGAGGTGATCTCGTTCGAGTTCCCATTCCCCACATTCATTGTGATATTGGGCCGGTTCGACACCGCAGGATTAGTCACACTGAGGTCACCATCCGTTATCTGAAGCGTCCCGGCCGTCAATTCGGACCCGCCATCCAGGATTGTCGTGGAAGCCAGGGAGGTGACTCCACCGGAGACCGCTAAAGTTCCGTTGTTGGTCAAGTTGATCTGCCCCACTAGAGAAACCGCCGTGTCGGTTGCCCCACTGATGTTTACCGTGGAGAATGCCCCATCCACAGTGAAGGTGTCATTGCTACTGAGCCCAAAACTGTTGGCAACTCCCTCGGATAAGTCGACATTGAGTGTCCCTCCATTGGTTACGCTGTATGTGGAACCCGTCGTCCCCGTATCAGGCGAGCTGAAGTCTCCGCCTCCGGTTAAGTTGATGGTGCCTCCGGAAACCGTGAGAGAGGATCCACTTTCGACCGTGATATTGTCGCCCACGGTAATGCTAGTGGTCCCCCCGGTGTTGACCAGATTGCCCCCATTGGAAGTATCCCCGAGAAGAAAATCCGCCGCCCCATTGGTGTTGGAGAGGGTGACGGTGCCGCTGTTATTGGTCAGGGTCACACCCCCGCTCAACTCAATGGTGTTCGCCCCACTCATTGTCGCGGTCAAAGTCGAGCCGGAGTTTACTGTGATATTACCGGTTCCCAGGTAGTTGTTTCCCCCGGAATCTTCACCCAGAATGAGTGAATCGTTTTGGCTCACCAGGACGTTGCCACTCTCGACGATGAGACCCCCGCTAAAATCCGTGTCGTTACTCGCGATGCTCAACGTGCCTCCACCATCAACCGTCAACCCACCGGTCCCGGAAAAGTCTTTCCCGGTATCCAGGGCCAAGGTCGTATCACTAGCGATATTGATCGTCGTGTTGACTTGGCCTAAGTCGACGGTCTCCGTTCCTGAGAAAGTCAGAGTGTTGCCGCCGGTAACGCTAAAGTCTGCGTTAATGTTCAGGCCGTTGGCAATAGTCTGGCTTGCATTGTCAGCATTTAAAGTTCCTCCGTTAATAGTAAGATCGCCGGTCCCCAAAGCAGCGTTATTGCGAATTCGGAGAGTTCCCTCATTCAGGGTAACCCCACCCGTGAACGTGTTGGCATCGTCCAACCGTAGGATGCCATCGCCATTTTTCACGATTGCGCCCCCGCCAGAGATCAAAGACCGGATCTGTGTCTGACTCGAACCACTCACGGTGATGTTGTTTCCGTTAGTCGCCAAGGTAGAACTAGTTCCCCCCAGAATTAAGCCGGTCGTGGCAGAGGAATTATTGATGATTTGCAAATTATCATTCAGCGAAAAATTGATATTCCGATTATTGTTTCCCACCCGGTTTTGCGCATTGCCGGAAACAATGATGAAAGCATCCGCATCTCCTGTTTGGTCGAATACAAAGGTCCTCGAGACAGAATTCGAACTGGACCGAATCACGTAATTGTTCCCCGTGGTCTGATTAAAGGTGAGGTTCCCTAAAGTACGGGTGCCTCCATTGTCCCCATTGACATTTACGCTTCCAGCATTGGCATCCAAATTGCCAAAGATCACTTTATCCCCGACATTCAAACCCGGCATAGACCCGGCATTCGGATCCCAGTTTGTAAGTTGCGAAGCGGAATCGCCCCAGGCAGAGTTAGAATCTGCATCCCACTCCGAAAAGTCGGCCAGGGTGGGTACAAGCTCATAGCGACCATCTCCGGTCAGGCGCCATTCTACATCTCCCCACCCGGTAAAAGTGGTGTTATCTCTGATCGTGTCGCGTACGCCCTGGGTCACGCTGTCATCCACAAAGAAACCCGTCGTCGTGGACGCGGTCGTAATGGTGGCATCGGGAGTGCCCACCCAATCGTCGATGGTCAAGCTCCCTGCAGTGAGATCGATATCACTGAAGGTAAGCAGCCCTCCCGTTGTGGAATTAAAATCGATCACCCCCGAGCCGGTGTTGTTGATATCCAGGCTGCCTATGGTATCGCCAAAACCATTGGTGGACAGCGTCCCGTCTCCCAGAGTGATGGACATATTGTCACTGAAGGTATTATCCGCTCCAATCGCCACCTCCCCCGCGTTGATGTTCATTACCCCTTCAAAGGTGTTGGCTCCGGAAAAGGTCATCGTGCCTGTCCCATTTTTATTAAAGATGTCTCCACTGTCCCCGTTCATAGTTCCACTGAAGACCGTGTTGGTATTATCAGAGCCCACCGACAACGTGACATTGGTATTCCCGGCGTTCTCCATGGTCAGATTCCCCCCACCTGCCAGCGAAGTAAAGGTGTCACTCCGAATGTTCATATCCAGAGTGGCCCCACTATTGATGATGACCGCGGACTGGTCATTTAACCGATTATTTCCCCCCGCGTAACGCAAGGTTCCGGATTCCACGATGGTATCCCCCGTGTAAGCCATCGGATCCTGCCACTCGACAATACCATCTCCCGTAATGGTGACATTGCCCGTCCCCGTGATTGCTCCATCGATGGAGAGCACGGCTCCGGAGGCAGCTCCGAAAGAGGCTCCGCTGGCTCCCACATCGGCCCCGGCATCAATTTCATTGGTTCCCGAAGCGGACCATACCGCCGCCTTCCCGGCCACCCCCGAACCGGATACGGTAAAGGCCTCGTCGTCCCCCGTGTTGATACCGCCGGAAAGTTCAATCGTGGCTCCGGATTCGACGACCGTCCCGCCAGTGGTATTTCCAAGGGCACCCGCGTTGCTGATACTCAGCGTTCCCTCGGATACGGTGGTCACTCCGGAATAGGTGTTATTATTGGACAGGGTCGCCGTGCCTGCACCAGTCTTCGTGACACTGAGTGAGTTGCTGATGACGGAATCGATGTCCAGATTGGCTCCGGATTGGGAATCCAAAGCCAGGTTGAAACCGCCGCCATTGATACCGCCTGTATCGACGGTCAACCGATCGGCCTGCGAACTGATGGTGGCATCGCCTGTCAACGTTACCCCGGACTGCCAGGTATTGTCGCCCGAGGTATTGGACAGCGCGCCGACTCCATCCTGACCAGCCCCGGCAATCGTCAGGGTTTCCCCCGTCCCCACCGTGATCCCATTCGCCAGGGCAAGCGTGCCGCCATCCTGCACCGTCGTACCACCAGCAGTCGTCCCTAGACCTTGGGCATCTTCAATCTGCAAAATGCCCCCTTCAATGTCGACGGCTCCCGTAAACGTATTTGCCCGGGTAAACCGAGTCGTTCCTATTTCGGTTTTGGAGAGGCTTCCGGATCCCGAAATGATTCCACTGACTACGGTCGTTCCCGTATTGCGGAATTCAATATTCTCCGCGTTGCCGATAATATCCCCCCCGATGGTCAGGGTCTGGTCGACTAGATTTTGAATCACGGCCTGATCCTTCACATCGATATCCACGTTGATCGTGTGATCGGCATTCCCTGCCGGATTGTTCAATACGCTGATGTAGGCCTTATCATTATCGCTCGTGTCCGCATCAAACTGCAGGTTGATTTTCCGGGTCCCCGTATCCCCATTCAGGGTATAGCTGGTCGGCCCGGAAAAGATGAGCGCGTTATGCGTCTTGTCCGAGCCATCTACCGAAATGGTCTGGGCGGTTTGGGTATTTGTATAATTGTTGGTAAACAACACCGAATCATAATCATCCGGGATCGCGTCTCCGTCCCAATTGGTCGCCGTGGTCCAACGATTGTCCAGGGAATCATTGTCCCAGAACACAGCGGAATCCCCCGCCGTCGCCGAAACGGATAAGTTCCGGATTTCATGCACATTAATCGATCCACCCGTGGCAGCTCCAAACCCGATCCGTAACTGGTCCGGCCGGGTGAATCCGGTCGCCGATAGATCCACATCAAACAGAAAATCTTCGCTCGTCCCAAACCCGTCCGTTAAGTAAACCGAAAGCTGGTTATTGACGTCCAAGAGGATCCTCACGTTCCGATAGTCACCGGCATCCTGGTCGGGTCGGGTCGACGTATCGAATGACAAACTGGGAGCCAGATCCGGTATCACGAGCTCGTCAGTGTCCGTATAATCCCGGTCACCGGTTGCCCCCAAAAGAAGATAAGCGTCCTCTCCCGCTGTTCCCGTCCACCCGTCGATGGCGGCGGGCCCACGCACCACCACCTGGTTTTTGTTCAAGCCGTTAGATATATCCACGCTACTGCCAGTCGGATTATTAAGATCATAGGCTCCACTTCGACCTTCGGCGTCGTTAATGAAATTTCCGTATACATCGAGCCCGACACCAAGATAGGCCCCGGCCAAACCCGGGTTACTCAATAGCTGGGCATAGCCCAGGGACCCCCCAAATGCTCCTACGTCAAATTCTACTCCAGCATCCCACAGGAATAGAGTAATTCCGTCGGCAGGATCGCTTCCCCCACCCCACATCGTAAAGTCTACCGAAATTTCGATCTGGTTAGCTGAGGAGGGTATCGGGGTATCCAGGGCCACCGCATTGGCCTGGAATCCCGTGGTGGTGGCCAGACGCAACCACCCATCTCCCACTGCATCGATGGTCGACCCGGTTTCCGGATCGGTGGCCTCCGGCGCCCTTCCCGCCGTCAGGCGTGGCCCTGGGGCGGTTCCATTGACGTCAGAGGTGAACTCCCACCCTGGTGCGCTCGTCCCCGTAAAACTCTCCTCAAACAAAAACTGCCCGAATATTGGGCAAGGCAAAGCCACCCAGGTTATCACCAGAGCAAATGAAACAACCCTCAGGCAGATAGATTGGCGCCGCATAGCGAGTAATGGCTCTATTGCCCGAAAATGAGATTTAGCAGACAATGCGGCTTGAATCGGCGTACCTCATAAAAAACTTAGTCATTTGTAGTTTTTTAATGCATTTTTAACTTATTTCACATGAGCAGCTTACGGTTCTAAATAAGGAATATACCCTAGAAAATAAAATAAGGTATTCTCCTTATCTCTTTCGTGAAATAATATCAAGCCATGAAGGTCTCCCTTTGAGACCGGCATGACCAACCTGAATCTCCCCTGAAAAATATCCTAAGTCTTTATATTATAAAAACTTATATTATATTCTTGCTCGAATTTCAGGTTCGGCAAACAGGAACTGACCCACCCTGAAGTCACAGCGATTCCCATGAAATAAGAAAATCGTAGCGACCAACGAAGGCCAAATCACTTAAACGGAATCAATGATTCGATTCAGGGTCTCGCTGGGACGCATGGCCAGGGAGGCCTTCTCGTCATCCGGATGATAGTAGCCGCCAATATCCGTTGACCTGCCTTGGACTCCGATTAATTCCTCGACGATTTTCGCCTCATTCTCAGTCAAAGCGGCAGCCACGGGTTTAAACACTGCGGCAAGTTCAGGATCCTCCGTTTGGGCTGCCACTGCCTCGGCCCAGTACAAGCAAAGATAAAAATGGGAACCGCGATTATCAATTCCGCCCAGGCGGCGGGTCGGCGACTTGTTTTCATCAAGGAATTTACCCGTGGCCGCATCCAGGGTTGTGCCCAAAACCTGAGCCCGTGGATTGTCCGTCGCCTCCGCCAGATGCTCAAAAGACACCGCCAGGGCAAGAAATTCGCCCAGGGAATCCCAGCGCAGGTAATTCTCTGCAACAAATTGCTGGACATGCTTGGGCGCCGATCCTCCCGCACCTGTCTCGAAGAGCCCTCCTCCATTCATTAAAGGAACAATGGACAACATTTTGGCGGAGGTCCCCAATTCCAGAATGGGGAACAGGTCGGTTAAATAGTCGCGCAACACATTTCCCGTAACCGAGATGGTGTCGAGTCCCTGAGCCATCCGCTCTACGGAAAACTTACAGGCTTCAGCAGGAGCCAAAATATGGGTTTCCACTCCCTCCAAGTCATGGTCCTGCAGGTAGGTATTCACTTTCGCAATGAGTTGGGCGTCGTGGGCACGCGTTTCATCGAGCCAGAAGACCGCCGGGGCGCCAGTCGCCTTGGCCCGGTTGACCGCCAACTTCACCCAATCCCGGATTGGGGCGTCTTTGACCTGGCAGGCACGCCAGATATCCCCGGCTTCCACTTCGTGGGTGAACAGGGTGTCCCCGGCAGCATTCACCACCGTGACCGTTCCATCTGTCGGGATCTCAAAAGTCTTATCATGGGAGCCGTATTCTTCGGCTTTCTGAGCCATCAACCCCACATTGGGGACTGTTCCCATCGTGGTGGGATCCAGAGCTCCGTTAGCCTGACAAAAATCAATAACGGCTTGATACACTCCAGCATAAGAAGAATCCGGAATGACCGCCAAGGTGTCGTTGGTGTCCCCGTTTTTATCCCACATTTTTCCGCCAACCCGGATCATGGCAGGCATCGATGCATCAATGATTACGTCGGAGGGAACGTGAAGCCCCGTAATCCCCTTATCAGAGTTAACCATGGCCAGGTCGGGCCCGGAATCGTAGGCCGCCCGAATGTCTGCCTCGATCTCTGCTTTTTTGTCGGCCGGCAGGTTATCCAGTTTGGAAACCAGATCACCAAAACCATTGTACAGGTTCACCCCGAGCTCAGCGAGGGTCGCCGCATACTTGTCTAGCAGCGGCTTAAAATAAGCCTTCACTCCATGTCCAAAAATAATCGGGTCCGACACCTTCATCATGGTCGCTTTCATATGAAGGGAGAACAACACCCCCTCTTCCCTCGCCGCACCAACCTGGTCCGCTAGAAACGCATCCAGGGCTCGGGCTGACATGAAGGTGGCGTCAAACACTTCACCAGCCTGCAGGGGCACTCCGGACTTCAGCACAACGCGCCCCCCCTCCTTCGTCGTCAGAATGATATCCGCCGTGGTGGCTTCAGGAATTGTGGTCGACTGCTCATTCGAGCGAAAATCATCTTGCCCCATCGTGGCAACCCGGGTTTTCGAATCGGATGACCAGGCCCCCATCGAGTGCGGATTTTTCTTTGCGTAGTCCTTCACGGCTTTCGGTGCCCGGCGATCCGAATTGCCCTCACGGAGCACTGGGTTCACCGCCGACCCTAACACCTTGGCGTAACGCGCTTGAATATCAGTTTCCTCATCGGTCCGCGGATCCGACGGATAATCCGGCACATCATAGCCATGAGCCTGCAATTCCTTAATGGCTGCCTGCAACTGAGGAATAGAAGCCGAAATATTGGGCAATTTGATGATATTGGCCTCGGGCGTTTTGGCCAAGTCCCCCAACTCCGCCAGATGGTCCCCAATCCGCTGGGATGCCGTCAAGCGCTCGGGAAAGTGCGCGATGATCCGCCCGGCCAGTGAGATATCCCGGGTCTCCACATGGACGCCAGCCGACTTCGCAAAAGCCTGCACCATTGGCAGGAAAGAATACGTGGCTAAAGCGGGGGCCTCGTCCGTTTTCGTATAAATGATCGTGGGGGTGCTCATGATTAAGAGGAAAACCAATACTTGGGTAGGACCAATCCATCAAGGGTCAATCCTATATGACCCACTAAGTGGGTAGTTTTCAGTTTTCAGACACCAGAACCCAGACTCCAGATCTCAGACATAAAAGTCTCCATCCTCCAAACCCACTCTCTTTCCATTTCCTCATCTCTTCCGCTGCTCAAATCCCCTAGACACTAGACACTAGACACTGGACACTGGACACCAGAACTCAAACACCAGAACCCAGATTGCAAAGATCTCCATCTAAATCCCCCTTACGATTTCGCTCTCCCTTTCCCCTTTCCTTTTCTTCAATCGTCATTGCGAGAAGCTAAGCGACGTGGCAATCTCCAACCCCCATTTCCACCTTCAGCCCCCTCACCAAATGAACCCTTTCAACCTCCGTGCCCTCTGGAAAGGTTTTCGCGGCAACAGCATCACCTTCTCCCTCATCTTTGCCATGGCCATCATGGGGTTTTCCTTGGCCGGCATCATGCGAGACTCCCTCCGCTCTGTCGGACTGTGGTGGCCCCTCGTTTTCCTGGTTCCCATGGTCGCCGTCGGCTGGCTCGCAAAGAATGAGCATCAGCTGAAAATCAGAAAGCGCACCCGTACCCTCGCCACCATTCTCCTCATCGCCGGCTCCATCTGGTGCTCCACCATGCTTGGCAAATACGAACAGCACCTGCGCGAACAATATTCCGATACCATCGAACTCGGCCCCCAATACCAAGAACCGGAGCGTGAACCTGCCCGCCGCGGTCCCAGACGTTAGGCCCGTAGTCGGGAGTCTGCAGCCGGAGCCCGGTGATCGGAAATCAGGAGGGCCGGGCACCACCCTCTCCTCTCACCTCTCACCTCTCTCCTCTCTCCTCTACCTGGGCCGCTGAAAATACGCCCGGGTCTTCTCAAAGAAATCCGCCCGGACCAGGTCCGCATCGATGGTTCGATAAAAAAACACTTCGCGATCTCCATATTCCGGAGCAGTATGAATCGTTACCTGGGGCGAGCTGTCAGGATGCAACATAGCCCCCACAAGGGCCAGATCCCAGATGTGTCGCGTATACCGCCCTCCATCCACGTGCTGATACCATCGGTCCAATAAAAAATCCGTCAACGGATGGTGATCGTTAAACTGCTTTTCTGTCTCCCAGTAATCAAATTCCATCAAGATCGACACCTGCTTCGGCAACACATGGAGCTCCACTGGCGAGGCAAAGACATGATGCACAGCTTGGATATCCATCATCGCATTGAAATCCAGCGTCGTGATCTGCCCCGTCTCATAATCCACCGATGATCCAAGCCAATAGACCGCGATTTTGTCCGCGATGCTGGGATCAATCATGAGCGAGGAAGCGACGTTGGTCAGGTTCCCCATGGCGATGACAATTAATTTCTCTCCTTCAGGCGTAGCATGGGCGTCTTTGATCAGGCCATAAGCCGCCGCGCTATGTTGGGTCCGGTCGCCCCAGTCATACATACGGGCAATAGCGCCCCGGCGCGTAGGCACCCGGTCCTCTGGCTTCAGATATCCGATCAGCAACTGATTCAGCCGATGACTGTCTTCCATTGAGGTTTCCGTGGCCCATTGGCTCGTCTGCCAGTGGGTCGCGTGGACTGCGATCACATTCCATTCCGGCTCAATCAGGGCACGGATCACAGCATACAAATCATCCACCTCATTCGCCGTATCGGCATCAATAATGATGCGATGCTTTTCGGCAGCACTGACAAAAACAGAAACCAGCAATAAGGGGAGAAGAAGGGGTAGAATTCGGCGCATGAAAACAATTTACAGGAGACTGCAAAGCGCGCGAAGGATATTCTCCAGCAGATATCATAGATTGCTTAGCGCGGGCCGGCCCAAACGCTCTGAGCGGAGTCCGGACCTTCAGTAAAAATTAGAATGATTCCGCAAACGTCATGAACCAACATGGTACCCCAAGACCTCCATTTTGAGATCTTCCGTATCCAAAAAGTGATTGCTTACCTTTCGACTGCACTACCGCTGACCTGGCTTGACGCCCCCCTCCATACCCTTGGAAATACGCTTAGTTTTCCTTCATTCCATTACGACTATGAGTCCTTCCTTTACCCCATCGATCTCCGCAAGAATTGTTCTAGTTTCACTCTGCTTGGTCCAGCAACTAAGTCTCCCCCTTCAAGCAGCCAAACTCCTTCAGGTACAACCCGTGGATGAAAGCATCCTTATGATCACCTTCCGCGACGGCGAAGTGGCCTATCGGGACGATGGACAAGGCCCCAGCGCCTACGATGGCCATGCATGGGCCCCTGGTGATGACCAGCTGGTGCCTTTCGGCGATCCACTCGATGTCGAGGCGGCTACCGATCCCCGCAACTGGCAGATCATTTCCCGTAACAACACCATTACTACTTACGCGGGGCCAGATGGAGCCCGGCCAACCCGGGTAAACCGGAAGTCCAAGGTCAATCAGGCCACGCACGACTGGGATTACCACCTCGACCACTGGCTCTACCTGCACCTGCCCGAACCCCTGACCCCCGGAGAAACCTATATTCTGCAAATTGCCCCGGAAACGGGCTCCCTGGTTTCCGAATTTGCCTTCACCTACCAGTTGGAGAGCTCCATCTCCGAAGCCATTCATGTGAACCTCCTGGGGTATACCCCGGATAGCCCGGTTAAGGCCGCCGATCTCTACCTGTGGTTAGGGGATGGGGGCCCGCGGGACTTCTCCGGTTTCGAGGGAAATGTCGTTTCCCTCTACGATATTCATCTTGGCGCTGCATTCCCTGCCGGCGAAGTAAGGTTCTGGAAAGACAACATCCCCGAGGCCGAGGGCAGAAGCCTGACCGGCTCTCCCGTCTGGACCGCAGACTTTTCAGGGTTCAACCGCCCAGGAAGCTACCGCTTAGTCATCGATGGCGTAGGTGCCAGCCCAGTCTTTGAAATTCGAGAGGATTTGTGGCACGCCCCTTATCAAACCTCCCTGCGCGGGTATTACTACATGCGGGTTGGCGAGCCGATCACCGACTTGCGCCCCATCCCCCGGCAGCCGCGATTTATCCAGGGTGTCGATCCGGTCGATTTTCATATTTATATCACCGATCTCGACCCCTTCGACCCGGAATGGGAAGACCATCCCGGAGACACATGGGACGAGCCTCATTTCAAACCAGCTGAAGAGTCCATGTTCTGGAAACGGCGGCTACCCGGCAACCCAACCAATCCTCGGGCCATCGGCGGTCATTCGGATGCCCTGGACTGGGACCGCCACATCGCCCACGTGGTGAATCTCTATGACATTCTTTTGCCCTACATCATAACGGATGGCATCCCTGCGGAAGACGATCTGGGGATAGCCGAAAGCGGAAATGGAATCCCGGACCTCATCGATGAAGCACGCAATGAGGTTGATCTCTTCTTAAGTTTACGGGATGGAGCAGCCTATTCCCAAGGCCTGACCAACCCATCCCGGGAGCGCACCGCCATGTTCCAGGCTGGTACCACCACCATGGCAGCCTGGGCCAACGCGGCCAACGCGGCCATGCTGGCCGAAGCCTTCCGCGTCGCTGGCCAGGAAGACCGCATGCGTTTCTACTTGGACGAAGCGATTCAGGCCTTTCACTTTGCCGAAGCCCAGGAAAACCAGCAGTTGGATGATCTCCAGGGAATCGGCGATGGCAGGATGCGGGGGCGCGACTTTCGCATGATGGCCGCTGCCTACCTCTTCAACCTCACGGGCCTCCCGGTCTGGGAGGATCGCATGGCGGAAGACAGCGTCTCCGCCGATGGCCCGGTGCCCCTCATCTCCCAAAACGATTATACCCAATACTGGGGAGCTGCTGCCTACCTCTTCTCCCCTCACCCCCAACGCTATCCGCAACTTGCCGAAAACATGCGCACGGGAATTCGCCAACAGGCCCTGGAGGATAACGTCCGCTTCATGGATGAACGTCCCTCCCGCAGGACGTCCAACAACAACTACTGGCAAACTCCACATAACCTGCAAATCCTCATGCTAGCCCACGCCTTGGAGCAGGATCCCACCACTCGGGAACGCATGCTGAAGGCCATGATCCTCGAGGCCGATTGGGGCCTCGGGCGCAACCCATCCAACATGGTCGAAATGACCGGACTGGGCTCGCGTCGAGTCGAAAATGCCTACACCTCCGGTCGCAATGATGGCAGCCCGGGCATGCATCCGGGCCATACCCCATATCACAATCTCGATCCCTGGGGTTTCACGCATAACGGCTCCAATCCCGGGTGGTTCCAGGAAAAGGGCTACCCCGCATGGGATCAGGGCTGGCCCCACCAGGAAGGACATTTCAATTCGCGCTACTCCTGGACAAACGCCGAGTTCACCCCCCGCCAAACCATGCGCGGCAAAATGGCCCTCTACACCTACCTGCATTCCCTGAATCAGTGAGAAACAAGAGGCCGCCATGGAAGTTTGCACAAGAGGTAACGGAAGTTGTGAGGACAAAAGAGCCTCTCAAAGTAAACGCCTTCCCGATCTTCCATCCAAAACAACCGATAGGAGAGCGGGCTAGACCCGTGACGTTCACCCAAACAGCCACCCCACCCTCACAACTTCCGTTCCCTCTTGTAAAAAACTACCGCTCCAACACCCGAGCCAACTCCTCATGCGCCGCCTCCGTCAGGACCGCCCCCTCCCGAAACAAAATCCGGAACTGAACTGGGGTTTCCTGCATCAAGGCCTTCGCATTCAGCTCGCGCCCGAACCCAAAGACCACCATGCCATCGGGAGAAGCTAAACCGGCCTCCGTATTACCCAAATACCCGAAAAGGTCCGGCAAATCATCCGGCGTCAATTGCTCGACCAGAAAAATCCGATCAACCGCCTGATCCCCAAAATAAGCCCAATCCCATTGTGAGACCAGGCCACCGGTCTTGTAGTAATCGGGAAACTCAAAAATCGGCCCACCCGTATCCGTTCCCCAATACTGTTCCTCTGGGGTGAAACGTCCTGCAATCGGCCCCTCGTATAAAAACCAGTAAGCATGCTCCGGATCCATCCGCTCCACCGTCATCGTGGCATCTTCCTCTGTGAACACCCAGCTCCACTGCCATTTGCCGCTTTTCGACACCGACCGGATGGTCCGTGCATCCACTTGCTCGGACTCACATTTATAAAAGCCCGGGTGCCCCGCTCCTCCATCATCCGATTGAAACACCATGTTCGGAATCCCACGAAAGTCCGATGCCGCTGAGGCCGGATAGGCCTCCGCCTCCGATCGATTCCAAGCCACCCAGTCTTTCCCTTCCACATCCACTACGCTCGAAAACCCTCCCGCTTCTTTTTGGTAATAGTAGGTTGCCGAGGGGGTCGTAATGATAAAGCAGGCCATCCCCTCATCTTCACCCTCAGTGATTTTCACCCCCGCCCATCCTGAGGTTAGGGAGAAAAAAACTGAGAAAAAAATAAAATATTTAGCTATCATAATCTTTGCGCCTCCGCGCCTTGAGCAAAGCGGGCGAGAGAATCTTTACTGTTTCTGATTTCCGACTTCCGATTTCTGATTTCTGATTTCCGGTTTCCCCTCACCCATCATTTCTCCAAACATGCAAAAAAGCATAGTGATCCCATGCGGGCCCGTAAATATCCAGATCCCCATCCCCGTCGAGATCCACTAATCGGGCACCGAGGTGCATCTCCTTCCCTGTATCGATTTTGTGGATACGAAATGTTCCAGTACCATCATTTTCAAAAAGCTGCAAGGTATACACGCTGCCTTTGTGTTCATTGGTGACCAAGTCGATATCTCCATCGCCATCGATGTCGCCGGCACCCAGGTTGTTCATCGAATACTGGGTAATCAATAGAGCGGGTGTCCACTTTCCGGTGACGGGATCCTCGGGAGCCGCCAGCCAAACCAGCTCCGCATCAGGCTCCTTTCCCGGATAACGCTCTTCGGCGTAGGCAATGTCTAATCGGCCATCCCCATTAAAATCGGCCACTTCGATTCGATCGATGTCATGCTTGGACTTGAAAATCTCGGTTACCCTGCCTTTAGCAGACAGGGACCCTGGATTCTCCCACCAATACAGTTGGTTCAGGACCTGGTGGTCCCCCTGTTTAGTGTAACTGGATGCGACCAGATCGAGGTCACCATCGCCATCTATATCTCCGGTATCGAATCCTTCATCCGAGGAACCGGGGATTAGCAATGTCGACGGCCACAGCCCCGACTCCGGTTCATCCGGAATTTCGATGACATGCAACCCATCACCAGCGCCGAGCAAAATTTCCGGACGACCCCCCGGAACCAGGTCGGCAACCCGAAATCCCTGACTGTTGATATGTCCGGTCGCCTCTACCTGAGCAATTTCCCGGAAAAACCACCGCTGTCCCGTTGAGTCAACAGCTTCAATCCAATACACGGACGGGAGCGAGATGGCTATTCCATCGGGCAAGGCATCTCCATCCACATTGAGGAAGAGGATACCATCGGTGTTATTCCGTAGATCCACACGCTCCCAGGGACCTTGCAGATCCCCTCCCGGACTCAAATACACATAGCGACCTGACAGAATGTCGTGATAGCCATCCTGATTCACATCCAACGCATCAGCCCCAAAATAGCGCAGCCATGTAGGCCCGGCAAAGTCTCCCCACTTCTCCCGCGCGTCATCCACCTCAATGTAGGTGAACGCGGGCTTGGCCCCCTGTAGAGAGGTGAGCGTTAAGAGGAGAGAGGAGAAGAGAATCAAGTTGGTTTTCATCTAATTTTAAATTGTAGGAGCGACCTTGCGTCGCGATCGAATCGTAAGCCTGCAATCACGACGCAAGGTCGCTCCCACAGGATTAAAAGCGGGTTTCCTGCTCCCATTTTCGTTTTTCCATTTCTATCGGGTTTCATTCACCCAAAGCTCATAAAACTCACTCACGTGCCCGGGATACCGGAAGAAATCCAGATCCCCATCCCCATCCACATCTGCCATATAGGAGTTGTAGGCCCCCTCCATGGTCAAGGTTTGTGATTTCCAGTATTCCTCACCGGGACCCGGATTCAGAAAGAGCTTTACCGGGCTCGCCATCGCATCCCCTTGGTGCGCGTTGTTCCCTGAAAGGACATCCAGGTCCCCATCGAGATCGACATCCCCGACCTGCAGGGTATGGGCATAGGAGTTGATTCCGATATCATGGGACTTCCAGCTGTTGATCTCCGGGTCGACCAACTCATACCAGGCCACCCGATTGCGGTAGAGCTCAGAGCAGGAGATAACCACGTCATCCACGCCATCCCCACTGATGTCAGCACAGATGATTTTGGTAGAGTTATGCTTCCACGTCCGCCCGGGATCTGAATTCCAGTAGGGGTCAATGTTGTTGACCTCCCATTTACCGATCATGGACCCCCCTGGATTCACCAACCAGAAGCCTGTAGAAATGATGTCCACATCTCCGTCACCATCAACATCACCAACATGCTGGCCTTCATGGAGCTCATCGACGTAGAGCTGGGCTACCACCGCCCAGGCCTCCGGCGTGTCCTGCCGGTAAACCACCACCTGCGGGGTATGATGGCAAGTGCCGGCCACGTCGAGCTTGCCGTCCCCATTCAAGTCAACCAGGTCAAAGTCCTTCACAAAGGCCGGAAAACTCCCGATGAAATGGGGCTCCCAGCCTGGGTTTTCATACCAGTAGAGCTGAGTGGCCGCTGTTCCATCCTCCCACTCTCCGGGGTGCACCGGTCCCAACACATCGATATCCCCATCACCGTCGATATCGCCACTGTCGAGGTCACCTCCCGCAAACCGCCCTCCCTTAGGTCCGCTTTCAGCAATGATGACTCGATCGGCCCCACTCAGATCAGGTTTGGTCTGATAATATCCCAGCCAACCCCCATTGCCATTATTATTGATCACGAAGAAATCGACCAGCCCATCCCCATTCACATCGGCATGACTCCGTGCCCACCACTTGTCGGCTCCCTCTTGAATGAAGGACTTCACGCTAAAGGGAACCTCGGCAGGCAAGGCAAAAAGAAAAGAAAGCGCACACACGATGGAGGGAAGAGCAAGAACGAGCTTTCGACGGAGAACGGGGGTAGATTTCATTAGAATTAGGATTGGGGGGGTAAATCGTTCACAAGTATAAAACAAACAGTTCCGTTGGCCTATGATATTTTTGGTCTTAAGATTAATATCCTAAGCCCCAGACATGCGAAATCCCTGTATGCTCCTTCTTGTGTTGACGGTCATCGCCAGCCATGGCGCCCCGGAAACGATCCAACCCCTTATCCGCATCAACCAGATCGGTTATGTCCCCGAGGGCAATAAAGTCGCCGTCCTCGCCGATCCACAGGTCGGTCCGGATGCCGAATTGGAATTCACTCCAGGCTCAACTTACCAGGTGCGCCATTGGAGCAACGATGCCATTGCTTTTGAAGGCACCCCCGTTCCTTGGAACAACGGCGCCACCCATGAACAATCCGGCGACCGCGGATGGTGGTTCGATTTTTCCGGACTGACCGACACCGGGTCCTACTACATTTGGGATGTCGACAATGCCGTTGGCTCCTATCGCTTTGAAATCGCCCATGACGTCTACGACGACATCCTCCGCGTCGCCTCAAAAAGCTATTTCTACCAACGGCTGGCCTTCGAAAAGACGGCCGAATTTGCCGGGGAGGCCTGGGCCGATGGACCTGCCTTTATCGGTCCGGGTCAAGACACAGAGTGCCGGTCCGTGTATGACCGAAACAATCCGGACTCGGCCCGCGACCTCCGCGGAGGTTGGATGGACGCCGGAGACTACAATAAATACGTGACCTTTGCCGAAAGCCCGGTTCACCAACTCCTCACCGCCTACCGGGAACGCCCCGAAGCCTTTGGCGATAGCAACCGCATTCCCGAATCCGGCAACGGTCTCCCCGATATCTTGGATGAAGTCCACTTTGAGATGCAATGGCTCTCCCGCATGCAGGAACCCGATGGCAGCGTTATTCTGAAAATGGGGGAGATCGATTTCAACGGTACCACCCCGCCCAGCTCCGACACCCGGCCCCGCTACTACGTCCCCCCCTGCTCTTCCTCCACCATTGCCGCTGCCGGCATGTATGCCCATGCCGCCCTCGTCTTTCGTCAATTCGATGTATGGAAGGCCTTTGCCGATCAACTGGAATCCCAGGCCCTGGCCGCCTGGTCCTGGTATCACGAGAACCCCAAGTCGGATAGCTGCGATGATCAGATTGTGAAAGCTGGCGATGCTGACCGCTCCCTCGAGGCCCAGGAAAAATCAGCCATGATTGCCGCCATCTACCTGCATATGCTGACCGGGGACAGTAGCTTTCGGACCTATATTGAGGATAATTACCTGGAACCCGATATTGAGCTGGAAGGCTGGAGTGGGCGCTGGGTCTATATCCATTTCCTGTATGAAGCCTTCCAGCATTATATGAACTTCGTCGGGGCTCCCGAGGCTGTCGCCATGGCTGTCCGCAACAAAACGATCAACAACGAAGATGAGGAGTTCTTCGACTGGACCGAAGCCGATCTCTACCGCGCCTACATGCCCGATTCACAGTACCACTGGGGCAGCAACAGTGTGAAGGCCAACATGGGCAATGCCAGTTGGAACTACATCACCCACAATATCGAGGAAGTCGACCTCGCCGAACGTCGCCTCCGCGCCGAAAACCTGCTCCACTACATGCTGGGTGTGAACCCCCTTGGCATCGTTTACCTCAGTAATATGGGGGACTATGGAGCCGAGGTATCCGTCACGGAGTTCTATCACAGCTGGTTTAAAGATGGCAGTGAGTGGGATCAGAACCCCGCCCCCGGATTCGTCCCTGGCGGCCCCAACCAGAGCTACACCGGCAACTACCCCTTCCCCGTCGACACCCCACCCCAGAAAATGTATGCCGAGTTCAACGGCGGCTTCTCCCAGTCCTGGGAAATCACCGAGAACGGAATCTACTACCAGTCCGCCTTTGTCAAGCTGGTGTCCAAATTTGCCTCCGGCTGGGATCAACCCCTCGATTTGAGCGACTCCGACGGTGACGGCATCCTGAATGAATTTGAGAACTGGTTTGGCCTCGACCCCACCACGGCCGACTCCATGCAATCCAAAATCCGTATCGAAATCCTGGATACTATCCCTCACCTCACCTTCACCCGCCAGGCCGGGGTCGACCCCACCCGCATCCTCCCCATGTGGTCCACCGACCTCCAGCAATGGCACACTTTCGACCTGACCCAGACCCTGACCCTCAACACGGAAAATAACCAGGTCACCCTCGCCCTGCCCCTCCCGGGAGCTAAATCGGAAGCCCGCTACATCCGCTTCGTCATCCCAACCCAAGACCAGACCAGCCCCACCCTCACCCTGAATTGACCGCGGAGTCCGCCGCGAGATTCGGGCGCAGTACCGTGTCCTCCGAAGCCTAAGCGAAAGGAGAAGTCTGCGCCCATAAATGGTAGGAATTTGCTTTTCAGCGGCCTCAGCCGCCGAGGTGGGGTTGAATAATTGAAGAGGCTCCCCAAGCGGCGCCAAGAATCGATTGGAGGGAGTACCAGCCGCCCAAACCCGATGGCTTTGAATTACAAAGCTGGGAAGATATCTCTCTCGAACGCGTAGCGGAATACTTTGACTGGTCGCCGTTTTTCCACTCATGGGAGCTTAAAGGCGCATTCCCAAAAATCCTGAATCATGATAAATACGGCGGCGGGCTATCCGGCTTGCCCAGACCACACGGAGAAGGACACGCCTTGGGGACTGCTTGAGGTTGAGGCGCGCCCGGGCATGCAGCTTACGGAGAAGTCGTGCGAAGTTTCCGGCGGCATCCGTGAGCGGGCTCTACTTGGGCCAGCCGGATGTTTCCTGCTTCAACTCAACATGGGCTTGATTGGGCGCGACCGACTCAAGGACTACGCCGAGCGTAAAGGGATCAGCAAGGAAGTCGCTGCCAAGTGGCTTGCGCCAAATCTCAATCAGTAGCGCGCCGTCGCTTGAACATTACCAGAATCAATGCGGCGAGGCCGACCATAACCGCGTAAGTTTGTGGCTCGGGCACGACGTAAGCAGTTTCCAAGTTGTTTACTACTGAATCGAACTCACTGCTATTCAAAACCTCGTCGTAAATCATGACTCTTCCAATCGATCCATCCGTGAACCGACCTGCATTCAAAAAGCCGCCGATGTTCAGTGAGTTACCATTGCCAAAATCATCGGCCGTCCAAGTCCCCGATCGAGATTCATCAATACCCCTGGAGTTGACTGCCCTGAAAGTGTAATCACCGGATGCAGCATCGTAATTGAACGCTAAAAGGTACGAGTCTCCATCGGACAGAAAATTGCCTATTTCGACGTTATCGGTTCCCAAACTGACGCCCGTAGTGCCAGAATTCTGATTTGCACGCATATAAAAGCCATTGCCGGAAACGGTGCTGATGGTGCTAATTAAATCGTTCCAACCTTGGGGGACGTTGGAGGGGTTTTCAGCTGTTGCCGTGACGAAAACTGAAAATCCGGCAGGACTAGCCCCCGACTGGTCAAAAAAAAGATCCGCCTCAGTAGCGTCCATTATCTCCATAGTCGATTGGCTGTCTCCGACACCAAAACTCAGTCCTGCGGCCCCACTCGCGAAATCATTCGCCGGGTAAGTTACCGTTCCCCCTGTCACTGTCGCGTCGTAATTGCTGAAACCGAAACCCTGATTCACCCAGGTTTGAACCTCATTGCCGCTCCGAATAACCGAAGCATCAATACTCGCATCCAAGTCCACAAGCAACACCGCGTGCGCTTGCGGCGATGAAAAACCGATGCCCAAAAACAGAATCGCAGTTAAATTTTTTACCTTCCAGTAGGGGATGTTAGCTATGACCATTGTTTTTTGTTTTCGCGAAAAAAAAATTGGAAAAATGCTTTGATTTACAGCATCAGCACACCCTTCTGACTATTTGAAAATATAGCGTTCAATCAAGGGGAATCACTGATAGGAATTTGCTTTTTGGCGGTGTCAGCCACCGAGGTGGGGTCGAAAGAGCCGACCTCCGCAATCACTTCCAAAAACGCTGCCCCATACCGCTCCACCTTTGTCTCACCAAACCCGTGCACGCCCAATAGCTCCCCCGCATTGCGCGGACGCAAGCGCACGAGATCATACAGGCTGCGATCTGCACAGACCACAAAAGCCGGAACGCCCGCCGCCTCCGCCAGGGCTTTTCGCCGATTTCGCAGAGCCTCGAAGAGGGCCTCATCGCGCTCTGATTCAAGACGCAGTTCGACCCCAGCCTTGCTCTTTTGAGGCCGCTTTGCCGAGGCTTTTTGGGTTACCCGCATGGCAAACTCCAGTTCGCCCCTTAACAAGGGCCATGCATCCGCCGTCAACTTCAGCCCCCCATACTCATTTACATCTAAAAAGCCGCGGGCCACGAGTTGGCGGTAAAGGTTCGTCCATCGGGCTTTGGGCCAGTCCTGACCAATCCCAAAGGTGCTCACCTGGTCATGCCCAAATTGGCGTATCCGGTCGTCGGCTTCGCCCGTAAGCACATTCGCCAGGTAGGCCGCCCCAAAGCGCTGGTCCGTCCGGAACACACAACTGAGTGCCTTCCGGGCAGCTTCCGTTCCGTCCTCAATCGCCACTTCGTTCTGGCACACATCACAGTTGCCGCAAGGGGCCGGATACTCCTCCCCAAAGTAGGCCAACAGCAATTTGCGCCTGCATTCCACTGCCTCACAAAACCCAAGGAGCGCATCCAGTTTCCCATGCTCCACCCGCTTGATGACCTCCTCCGCTTCGCTCTGGTTGATAAAATTGCGCAGCAACACCGCATCCTGCAGGCCATACACCATCCAGGCCTCCGCCGGCTCCCCATCGCGACCCGCCCTGCCCGTCTCCTGGTAATAGGCCTCCACGCTTTTCGGTAGATCCAGATGCGCCACAAAGCGGACATCTGGCTTATCAATCCCCATCCCAAAGGCAATGGTCGCCACCACAATCACCCCGTCTTCCTTCAGAAACAAATCCTGCACCCGGGTGCGCTCCGCGGCATCCAATCCGGCATGGTAGGCATGGGCTTCATAGCCTTGGGTCCGCAGGGTTTCCGCAAACTGTTCGGTCCGTTTACGGGAGAGCGCATAGACAATCCCGGCCTCTCCCTCGTGACGCTTCAGGAATTGCAGCAACTGCCGGTTGGGGCTGGTTTTTTCCATGACCGCATAGTGAATATTGGGTCGGTCAAATCCCCCGATGAATAAGGGGGCATCGCCCAAACGAAGACGCTCCCGGATTTCTTCTCGTGTTTTACCATCCGCCGTAGCCGTAAGGGCCATCCGTGGCACACCCGGGAACCGCTCCACCAGCGCTCCCAGTTGCAGATATTCCGGTCGAAAATCATGCCCCCACTGACTGACGCAGTGCGCCTCATCGATAGCAAAGAGCGCGGGATTCAACCCTTCCACAAAATCAAGGAATCCATCCATGAGAAGGCGCTCTGGGGCCACATAGAGCAAATCATACTGCCCGGCCTCCAACCCCGACATTCGCCGGCTCGACTCGACCGGATCCAGGGTCGAATTGAGAAACGTCGCGGAGACCCCACTCTGCTCCAGGGCGGACACCTGGTTCGCCATCAGTGCAATCAAGGGACTCACCACTATTCCTGTTCCACTCCGGCAAATCGAAGGCAATTGGTAACAGAGTGACTTCCCTCCGCCCGTCGGCATGATCACAATTGCATCCCCTCCCTCCATCACTTGCCGAATCACCGCTTCCTGGTCCCCTCGAAACGCAGTAAACCCAAACACCCGCCGCAACACCTCCATTTCCCCACCACCAGAATTTTCCATACCTCCCACCGCAACAAATCCCGAAGATAAAGCAACCCCATACCCCTTCAATAATCATTATCCCTTAAACAACCATCCCACCCTTCCTGCTCTCCTGCCTTCCGGAGAAGGAAGAACTAAACCCAACCTCATTCAACGTCCGCAACTCCCGGATTCAATTTCCCCCATAAATCCACTTAACTGCACAAAGAATACCCCCATGAGAACCACCCTACCCTCCCTTCTCTTTCTTCTGTGCACCGCCACCCTCCTCCATTCCGCCCCGCGGAACGTCGTCGTCATCCTCGCAGATGACCACGCCCTCAAAGTGACCGGGGCCTATGGCAACGACATCATCCGCACTCCCAACCTGGACCGGCTCAGTCGTGAGGGCATCACCTTTGAACAAGCCTACTGTAATGCCCCCATCTGCAGCGCCTCCCGACAATCCCTGCTCACAGGAAAATATCCCCATGCCACAGGAGTGAACCTGCTCTTTACCCCCTTTCCTGACGAGGGAAACTTCACCATTGCCGAACACCTCCGGGAACGGGACTACCGGACAGCCGTCATCGGGAAAACCCACTGGAATAACTGGGCCTGGGGACCCCTCTACGAGAACGGAGCCCCCGACCATGGGTTTGACCTGCGATTGGAGAAAGGAGCCTATAATCAATGGTTGAAAACCATCGACACGCCTACCCTCCCGGACAACGTGGCTACCTTCACCCGGCAGGGGCTGGACCCCCAGATGGATACCGCCGAATTCATGAACTGGCATGCCCGCCCCCATCCGACCTTGGACGCAACCAGCGAAGGCACTTTCTACGCCAGGGCGGCCATCGATTTTATCAAAGCGTCCGGGGCTCAACCTTTTTTTCTATGGCTTGCCTTTAAAGAGCCACACCAGCCCTTCTACTTCCCCATCGAGTTCGCCGACCGCTACGACCCGGCGGACATGCCTTTGCCCGAAGGGAGTCCTGAGGATGATCGTTGGATCCCCGCCAAATACCGGAATCTGTCCGAAGCAGAACGCCGGGGTATCATCGCGGCCTACTATACTTCGACCGAATACATGGATAAAAATATCGGACTCGTCCTCGATGCCCTGGACACCCTGGGCTTATCTGAAGACACCCTTGTCCTCTATCTCAGCGATAACGGCTACCTCCTCAATCAACATAAACGCTTTGAAAAACACACGATGTGGGAGGAAGCCATCCGCCAGCCCATGATCGTGCGCTCACCCGGCTCCGTCGCACTGGCCAATACTCGGAATGATGCCCTTATCGAATACATCGATGTCGTCCCTACCATTCTTGAGCTGATCGGACAGGATGCCCTCCACGAAGCTCAGGGAGACAGCTTTGCTCCTATTCTCCAAGGAGAAGCGACCCAGCATAAATCCCTCGCCCTCTCAACCTATCTCCAGGACAACCTCGCCATGGTCACCGACGGCACCTGGAAATATGTCTTTCACACGGGAAGCCGGGACCTCGGTATCAGCTACGCAACGGGGTATGGTCCAGCCGGACTCACCCACCGCCTCTACAACCTGGAAAAGGATCCCAACGAACACCACGACGTCTCTCGCGAACCGGAGCACAGCGTCATCCTGCTTCGCCTCCAGGAAGCCATGCTCCAACGTTTCATCGACACCCATCCCGATGCCCATCGCCTCCCTGCGGGCCTCACCCTCGAGGGAAAACTGGTCTGGTTCTGCGAACCCCGCGACATCGGCGATGATCAAATGGCCAACGATGTCCCGACCCGGGTATTCGCTGCACCTCAGGGGGAATTCAAGTGAACAAATAGTCCTGGCCGCTGGATGTCACCCCCGAGGCAGGGCAGGACGACTCGGCCAGCCAAAAGTGCCCCATATGCTTCAATACCCCGGTTACTTCCTTCAATAACCAATATCCATCAGGAAATGATCCATATCCATCATTGGAAATCGGGTTTGGTTATTGGGAGTTAATTTCATCCAGCGAAAAAGTAATGTCAGGGCTATTGAGACTTCAAGGTATGCGCAGGATCGGTCTTGGCAGCTTTCCAGGCTGGCGATCCCACCGCGATTCCATAAATCGACAGGATGGTGATGGCAATAATCACCCATGTACCCCAACCAAGGGGCATATACAGGTCTATGGTGTTTTGAATCCCTTTGGCAATGGTTGACCCTGTGGCTAGCCCCAAGATAAGACCAACAAGAATAAACAGGAATCCTTGCTGCAATATTAAGCGAATAATCCAGCCTGAAGTAGCTCCCAGGGCGATTCGAATGCCAATTTCCCTTTTCATCTGCCGAGCCTTGAAAGCACTGACGGCGAAAAGGCCAACCCCAGCTAAAAAAAGCGCGCCGAGGGCAAACATGAGGAAGAAATAAACCACGATATGCAACCCGCCTTGACTTTCTCTCCGGCCCTGCTCAAAGGAAAGGATATCATAGGCCGCTTGAGTTGGAACCAGTTCGTATATGGCTCTTCTCAAGACAGGGACCAGGGTCATGGGGTCATCTTGATTGGATTTTAAATGGATATTTTCCCATCGAATAGGGTCCTGGCGATAAGGGGTATAAAAGACAATGTCATCCGTTGGATTCTCATTGGGCAGGGGTTGCGGCCAGTAATTTGGGCAGATCCCAACAATTTGAAATTCGTTTTCCGGTTCGGCTTCACCCTCACTAAACAGTCGGAAATGCCTCCCAATGGGGTTATCCTCGGGAAAATGCTCTTCCACGAATCGCTGGTTCACCACTGCTACCTTCTGGTTATCCGCTGTGTCGGTCGGTCTGAAACCACGACCTGAGGCAACCGGGATCTCGAAGAAGTCAAAATAATTGTCGAAGACCCGCACCCAATTGACCTGGTGGGCATCTTCCTCAATATCGAATGCATCACCCTCCAGCTCAATTCGCGCGTCAAAGTTGCCGATACCCCGCCAGGATGAAGACAGGGTGGCGTCCGCCACCTGCGGATGTTCCAAGAGTTTTCCGTGGAGTTCCTCATAGAAAAGTGGCACTGCTTCCTCCGCTTCGATGTGAGTCGTGCCCACATTAAATTGAGCGTTGACTACCCGGGAGGTATCAAAGGGGAAATCGGCGCTTTCGATTTTTTGGTAAATCAGGGTCATGGAGGTACCTGCTACCAGCAGCGCGCAGGAGAGGGCGACTTGGAGGGCGATTAACACCTGAGATAATTTGCCAAGGAAGAGGTTGGATCCCGTTCGGGTATCGTCTCTCAGATTGGTGGCTACATGAGGTCGAGAAGCCCGTAATCCGGGAATCAGGCCGGAAAGAGTACCACTAAGGACGACCAGGCCAAAGACGAAGCCCAGAACTTTGAGATCGGGATTCATATGCCACCAGTAGGGAAGTTCCAAATCCTGGAGACTGGCCCAGGTTCTGGAATTTATCAGGTGGGCGAGGGCACTTCCCCCTATTGCTCCGAATATGGCGATGATCATACTATCCAGGATGATCAAACCCAGAACTTGAATTCGCCGTGCCCCCAGGGCAATTCGAATCGACATTTCCGTGGTCCGGTCTGCCGCTCGCCCCATAAGTAGGTTAGAAACGTTGGCACAGGAAATGACCAGGACTAGAATCGCGCAGACCAACATGATAAACAGTAAGTTGGTCGAGTCTTCTCCCAGAAAAATGGAGTGATAGGGTTCCACCCGGGAACTGACAAAATTTTGGTTGGTTTCAGGATATTCATGAGCAAACCGTTGGACGAAAACATCCATTTCATTCTGGCAATCCCCCATTTTTACTCCCGGCTTAAGACGACCGACGACCGCAATTCTCGGGGCGCGTTCCCTCGGCCGGCGGTCAGAGTTCTGCCACTCGGTTGGAATCCACAATTCCTGCCGGACAGGAAGGAGGAAGCCTTCGGGCATCACTCCGATGATGACGCGGACGATTCCATTAAAATAGACCTGTTTCCCCAACACATCGGGATCTCCCCCGAACAGGTTTTTCCAGATACCGTGGGAGATGACAACCGGGCCGACCCCTTCAACCAAGCCTTCCCCCTCATTAAATCCGCGTCCCAGAATGGGAGTCACTCCCCAGAGGTGAAAAAAATTATCCGTCACCCGGGCTGCTGGGTAGCGACGGGGCAACGCCTCTCCCTCCAGATCGCCAAAGGTAATCTCCTGGGTATTGTAAGCGGCCAGCATATCAAAACTGCCTGCCTCTTCCCGCAATACTCTAAAATCCCGGACATGGACCCCCAGCCGGCGATTGGGATCCCGGCGGTCATTGAGGCGGACGCTAACAATAGTAGCCTCCATCGGTAGGTCAATTTCGCTCCAAAGCAGGCCATTAACCAAGGTAAACATGGAGGCGGTGATTCCCAATCCTAGTCCCATAACCAGGATCGCGGTTAGCGTCGTTACTGGCTTGCGAAGACTGAACTTCAAGCCGGCGCGCAAGTTTGTTAACTGGGGCACCATAGAGGGGATGGATTTATGACTAATCTAAGAGGCGTTTTCAAAACGAACATGCGGTTACAAGGAATGGTCTTCGATCTTTTCTTTGCATGACGTAATGAAAGACTTGCGAGTGATGGCCTTAAACTGAAGTCCAGGGCGGTTTATGACTCGGACTGAGAAGATTGAAAGCCGAAGACAAGGACCCGCCGGGAATGCATTGTATGCAATTTGAGGGTTTTGCCATGGTAAGGGAAGATATGAATTGGAATCAGCTGTAGGCTCAGCCCTGGTTCTGGACCGGGATCGGATGGAGTCACAACATTCTGCACATGCGGGGTCGTACCGCTCCCGTCATACTCCAGCCGCACCTGAAAACGTGTAAAAACCTGGCAGTCGCCTGAGAGATCCTGGAGCCACGCCAGACGGGAATCACGGTATTTACCATGCGAGGGCGGGCAGACTATCTCTTTGAAAGGGGATTCAACGATATTCTCTATGCCGTGTGAATGGTGCCGGCAAAGGTGCCGCGCGCGGCCGCCTTAATCCAAAAGGGAGCCGATCATGCTCTTTCTTGTGGATGACATGGACAAGGCCACGGCCCTGGGAGAAATAGCTGAAAGGGAAGGAGTGTTCTTACACTTGTGAATCGAATCGGATACTGATGACCACCGCTCCGGTCTAAAGCCGGACGATTCCACCGTGTTTGCTCTGTCGTGGAAGCAGTCTGACCCCGAATTCGAGGATGGTAACCCTATCAGTTGCCCGGCCTGCCGGATGGCGGTGAGGCTTCGTCCTGAATTTTTCCATTCTGGATTCACCATGGGCTCAAGGCTTCGCGAGAAATCCGGGCCGGGGGTTGAGGTTTCTGACATCATAATTCTCCAGAGGGCCGTCGGTGCGCTGGCCGTATTCAAAAAGATAGTACATGGTGCCGGGCGAGGCGAATACATCCCCGGAACTGTGCCCCACCCCGGGCAGGATGGCGATGCGGTGATTCTTGTAGATGTCTTCCCCGAAGACATGGCCGATATAACCAAAATAATTGATTCCTCGGTGAAGGCGGGTATTGCCCTGCATCATTGATCCGCTTCGTTTATCGAGGCTTCCATGGTTGGGGTCGTTATCCTCCTCACCGAGCAGGTAAACCACGCGCCGGTGAGGGAATTGTTTCATAACCCGGTCTACCCCGGTGCGCTGCCAGTAAAGGGGGATTTCGTCTAATCCATACTTATAAACATTGTAGGCCGGATTATTTTTGAGCACGGTCTCATCGGGGACGGCATATTCATGATGACGACCGGGGATGGGCCGTTCCTCCGTAAAGTAAACATAGGAAGAGGGGTTCGCCACGATATAGAGGATATCGATTCCAAAGCGTTGCTGTAGGGTGAGGTCGAGCGTATTGGCGGCAGAGTAACGATTCATGTATTGGCCTCCGGCTGAGTGCCCGGCCAGCACGATGGTTTCCAAATTGGGAAAAAGGTGGACGCAGCGCAGGAGCAAACGGTCCATCACGTCGAAGGCGCTGAGGCGGACGACCCGGGAGTGTTCGGGGTCATCCGAGGATTGAGCGCCGCCCTTCCAGGCATCGCTGGTGAAATAGAGAACGTCTGGGTCCAGGTTCCACTCCTGGATATCTTTGGCTTCCAGGAATTGCGGGGCAACGACAACAGTGTAATCCAATGCACTCGCCTGGGCGGCGGGTTTCATCATCCGCTCAAAGTAGGCATCGGCGTTGCGGCTGGCTCCATGTTGGGAAATGACCAGCCGGGTTACGGATGCGTCCGGCTGGGTCAGGGGCCGTGAACTGTAATAAGGCAGGGATAATACCTCGCCCCCGACATCAAAATACATCCTGTCCGGAGCTACCACTTTGACCGGAGGCCGTTGCGCCAGGGCAGAGATGGCCGGAACAAGGAGAAGGGTGAAGAAGAGAATACAGGAACACGGTGAGCAGTTCATGGTTCGCCAGTCTATGGAGGAATACGTCACAATTTGGATGAAGTTAAAGATTCGGGGAGCGTGTCGGTCCAACGGGTCAACAAGGTGGCGCCGACCAGGTCTCCCATGCAGTTAATCGTGGTGCTGCCCATGTCAATCAGACGATAGACCCCGCCTACGACCACGGCAATCTCCACAGGCAGTGAAAAGGCTTCCACAAAGAGGAGGGCAATAACCAGGCCACCCCCGGGTATGCCCCCGGATCCCTCCGAGAGGATTAGACCAACCAGGATGATGGAGAGCAGCGCAGGCAAATTGAACGTTATCCCGGCAGCCTGAGCGGTGAATAGGAGGACCGAGCTTAACATGATGGAGGTGCCATCCTTGTTGAGCTGGCATCCCAGGGGGAGGGCAAAGGCGTAAACGCGCTGAGGCAGGCCCATGCGTTTCTCCGCGATGTCCATGCTGACTGTCAGGCTGGCGACACTGCTGCAGGAAGCGGCTGTGGTGGCATAAAGCGGAGCACTGAGTCGGAGGAAACGCAGCGGCGACACCCGGGCAAACACCTTGAGCAAAACCATGTAAAGCACGACCATCCCACCCTGAGCCAGCCAGATTCCCAGCACCAGCACGGCCAGGGGCCCGAAGAGAGCGGAGCCGTAATCCGCAACCGTACTGGCGGTAAGCGCCCCCACCCCGGCAGGGGCGGTATAGAGAATTAAGCCGATGGCGGCGCGGAACAGGGCGGCGCCATGGTCGAAAAAGGATTGAACCCCGGACCGCCAGCGCTCCGGCAGGGTGAGCACGGTGATACCAAGGAATGCGCCGAAAATGACGATTTGCGCCACGTTGCCTTCGACGAAAGCTTGCACGATATTGGTCGGGATCAGGTTGAGGAAAATGCCAGCCACCTCGGGCATCTGGCCCATTTCGGCGGGGACTTCGCCACTCAGGTCGAACTGTTGTCCCGGGCGGATCCAACCAGTGATCCAGATTCCAAGGAATAGGGCTGTGGTGGTCGTGACGAGGTAAAACGCCATGAGCCGAAGACCAAGAGTACCCAGAGCACCCGCATGAGGCAGTTGGGCCAACCCGGAAATGAGATTAAAGAAGATCAGGGGAATAGCGGTGCACAA
>JANQKZ010000046.1 GCA_028280845.1 Opitutales bacterium
TTCGTCCGTCGCTCGCTTGCGAGCTATGGACGACACGGTGCGCTGTGCCCTCCATAGCCCGGAGGGCGTCGGAGGGCTGCTCCCCTGTTTGAGCCCACCAGCGCGTCAATTTAAATGCAGATTGCTCTAGCCACTGACCACTTTCAGGTCGGCCCGACGGTCGAGCGCACGCTGCTCATCCGAAGCATTCTCGATAGACTCCAAATCTCCTTTGGATAGGGTTTCGATTCGATCTTCCTGCACACCCAGTTGGACCAGGAACGTCTTGACCGAGTTGGATCGCCGGTCGCCCAGGGCGATATTGTATTCGGTCGTCCCTTTGAAATCACAGTGCCCTTCTACCAGCAACCGGGACCCCGGATTGTTTTGCAGGTATTCAAAAGACTCCATCAGGTAGCTGCGCTGGTCCTCTCGAATGAACGACTGGTCGTAATCGAAATATACGCTGACGAGGACAGGAGCATTTGGGTCCATAAAGTCTGAATTCTGCTCTTCCAGCCCTTGAGATAAGTTGTAATCATCCCCAAACTCGGGACCAAAACCGGGATCGCCGGGGACGAAATTGGGATTATTCACCCCACCTGCGCCCATTACGGTGTCCCCCGGATTGGGGTCGGGCTTTTTGGGACATCCCGCAAGGAGTACTCCTAAAATTGCACAAAAGGTGAAGATCGACAGGCGTTTGACCATAACTAAAAGCTAATCAAGATTTTCTGTGATGTCAGTGACAAATCAAATTCAGGGCAAGGTAAAATAGAGGTTAAATAATTAGTATCCTTCACCGGCCTTTTCGTTCATGAAAATTTTCCTCACAGACAATGGTTCTCTACAGCCGGAATCGACTTTAAGTTTGAGAACACTGGCCAAAGTCCTCACCGCCCGGGTAGGCATCGAGGTCTTGCCCGTGAGTTTGTTGCATTCAGATCGGGTCGATCCCGCCGACCTGGAGGGGCACCCGGCCCGGGTTTTTCAACAGGAAGTATCACGGCTACTGGATGAGGGGGAACGCGACATCCGTATTCTCCCCCTGTTTATCGGGCCCAGCCGCGCCCTGACCGATTACATTCCCAGGAAGGTAGTGGAATTTACGGACATTTTCCCGGATCTGGAAATTTCCGTGGGCGATCCACTTGTCCGGCGGGGCCATCCAGGTGATTTGGAGCAGGTTGGGCAACTGTTGGCCCAGGGAGTCCGGGAAACCCAAAGCTCCCGGCCGGATAAGATCGTGCTGGTCGACCACGGCACCCCGATTCAACCTGTAAATGAGGTGAGGAACCTGCTCGCCCGCTGGCTGGAGAATACTCTGGACCAGCCGGTCATAGCCGCCTCAATGGAGCGACGACCAGAGGCCGCTTACGCCTTTAACGAGCCACTGCTGGAACACGTCCTGGGTGAAATTGCTCCCTGCGCGCAGATTGAGATCACCCTGTCTATGCTGTTTCTCCAACCGGGCAAACATGCGGGACCGGGTGGTGATATCGACCAAATCGTGGCCCAGGCCTTACGGGACAAACCAAAGGTCCACCTGAGGAAGACACGCCTCCTGGCGGAATTTGCCGGCTTGAACGAAATATTGAACGATCGATTAGACGACTTGCTGGAACCCGCTAAGCGGTAGTATTACCGCTCTCGATAATCCCGTGCTGGATGGCATACCGGGTCAACCCCGCCACATCGTGGAGGTCGAGCTTCTTCATCAGGTTCGTGCGGTGATTTTCGGCGGTTTTTACGCTGATGCTGAGTTTTTGTGCGACTTCTTTCGTGCTGTAGCTTTCAGCGATCAATTGAAGGATTTCACGTTCCCGAGCGGTTAAAATATCCAGGCCGGGTCGGGAGGAGGTCTTGGGATTGACTACGGCTTCGCGGAGGAGTTGGGCCACCTCCGGTCCAAAATAGCTGCCTCCGTTGGCCACAATATCAATGCCCTTCTTCAGTTCTGCCAGGGGAGCTGCTTTTTCTACAAATCCATGGGCGCCGGCCTGGAGTAATTCGCGCACAAGGTGTGGGTTTTGGTATCCGCTGAAAACGAGAACACGAATATTCCGCAAATGCTTAGAAAAACGGCGCAAGACTTCGGCGCCATTTAAACCAGGTAGCATGATGTCCAATATGACAAAATCGGGCTTTAACTCGATGCACATCTGGTAGGCTGCCTGACCGTCTCCGGTTTCAGCAATAACTTCCATTGTGGGATCTGAGTTCACAATTTCTGCTACCATCTCACGGATAGCAGTCTGATCCTCAATAATGAGTACACGTTTCATTAATCTAGTCCTTATTTATCCAAAGCCAAGGATAGCCATCCCTGGAAGTGGGGGGGATTACACCAGTAATTGAGAAATAAACGCAAGAAGCGATTTGGATCGGCAGGCCAGAAATGAGGGAGGCTCACCGGGAGAGTATGAAGGAATTATAATATACAGATTAATGATAATATAATTCCAAAATAGGGGGCACACCGGAGCTGACAAGCATGGAGCCAGGGCCCCAGGCTTTTTGACACTTTGTAAACATTTGCCTTTGGGCGGGATAGGGAATTTCCCGGATCCTGGAGAACCCGCGGGGCAACAGGGTTGGCGCCCTGATCCGAGGGCTCGATACCATTGGGGTAAGGGTGTGGCCACGGGCGTTGACACATTTTTGTGACTCAAGGGACGCGCAACCTTTTCATCTTCCCCTCACGGTTGAGGCATGCCAGTAAACATCGACCCTGAGCCAACCCGGGAAAGGCTGGACGCACTCAAATCCGCCTTCCGTTCAACCGGAGCAGCTGTGAACTCATCCGCACTTCAGTGAAGCTGCTGATCATTGAGAACCCGATCCAGCGCCTTGGATGTTTAGCTCAGCACCGGGAAGCGCTAAAAAGACAGTGACTTCCTCCTGGGTATCATAAAAGAGGCAGGTTTCCCGGGCCGGGAAAACACCACTCAGCCCGAGCGACCTCGGACCCCTTAATCAGGTAGACGTTTTACCCGGATGTTTTTATAGCGCACCACGCTGTCCGGATCATGACATTGCAGGGCAAACGTGCCCTCGGCTAATTTCCGGGTAAAGCGATCGGCGGGTTGAGCTCCCTTCGGCTCCTGGTATTGGAGGACGATGACATCGTTGAGGCGGACCGTTACCATGTCGCCGTCTACTTTGATATGCTGGGTCCACCATATATTATCCTGCACCGGAGTGAACCCAAGGTTGGCCACATTGTAGAGACTTCCGGTCTTCTTCCAGTCCTTCTGAGATACATTGACTTGGCATTCAAACCCGACCTCGGGCCATCCACTTTCCTGATATTCCGTGTGGAAGTAAATACCGCCGTTGGAATTGTGTTCCACCAGCACCTCTACCTTGAGCTCGAAATTTTTAAATGGCGCCTCATCTCCGGTATAAAACAAATGAGCACGTTTCCCGCGGGTTACCAGGGCTCCGTCCTCAATAACAAAACTGTCGGGGTTTTCTTCGGATACCGTCCACCCCTTAAAGGTCCTTCCATCGAAAAGGGACACCCAGTCACCCTCACCACCCAAGAGGGAAGCGGCAGTCAGGGATAGGAGCACAAATAGAGCGTTGATGACACATTTCATGAGACAAGCTTGAGGCCGTTACGGATTGAGCTCAATGCAGGAATTTCATGGAGATCGCATTCATGGAGCGGGGCGGCCCTCACCGGTGCGGCACAGTGGATCTCTGCCTGATCCGGATTTTAAATATCTTTCAAATGTTAAGGCTTTTTTCTTTGCTCCTGAAGGTTATAGTCACCTCCATTTTCCATGGCTTGAGCTTTGCGGTGTGGAAGACGTCAACCTTGTTGTGTTTATGTAGATCCTGCCTTCAGATTTTCTGTCATACCCACATAATAATGGGTCGGGTCTCTCTCGCATATTAAAATATAAACATGATACCAGGCCATAAACCCAAGCTGGCTTGCCCAGCCGTAGCCTCAAGCGTATTCATCGAGTCCGCCTCCGCTTTCCCCGAGGGAAGGACTACGGCGTGACAGCCTTCGCTGGCCCGCTACGCGCGGAGCGAAGGAATCTTTTCCTCTAAAAGTGTCTTCTGGCAAATTCTCTGCCTGATCCGGATTTTAAATATTTTTCAAATGTTAAGGCTTTTTCTTTGCTCCTGAAGGTTACAGTCACCTCCATTTTCCATGGCTTGAGCTTTGCGGTGTGGAAGACGTCACCCTTGTTGTGTTTATGTAGACGTGCCTTCAGGTTTTCTGTCATACCCACATAATAATGGGTCGGGTCTCTCTCTCGCTTATTAAAATATAAACATGATACCAGGCCATAAACCCAAGCTGGCTTGCCCAGCCGTAGCCTCAAGCGTATTCATGGAGTCCGCCTCCGCCTTCCCCGAGGGAAGGACTACGACGTGATAGCCTTCGCTGGCCCGCTACGCGCGGAGCGAAGGCTGGTAGGCCGGCTGGGACTCGAACCCAGAACCAATGGCTTAAAAGGCCACTGCTCTACCGATTGAGCTACCGACCCGTTTCCAGGAAAAAGGTGGATTCAACCGCAATCGTTTCCCCTGTCAAGACAGGAAGGGATTCTCGGTCCTATTTCTCTCATTTTAAGCATTTTACAGCCTTTTTTTGAGCATTTTTTGTCCTGAATAGTCATAAGAAATACTGCTAAACGCGTGGTATTAGGTAAATGCCTTGAAATTATAAGATAAATTACCAAGATTTTGATACGTATTTGGAACAAAAGGTCTTGGGAAAACCTCATAACCATAATCTAACCCAATATGGCTACCAAGACACAAGAAGTTGCAATCGATAAGGTTCTTGTCGATCGCTTTAGAAAAGGTGACGAAGCAGCTTTCGAAGAAATGGTGATCCGCTACCGTGATCGGATATTTGCGCGGGTCTTCCAGCTGTTGAAAAATCGTCAAGATGCCGAGGAAGTCACCCAAGATGCGTTCATGCGCGCCCACAAGGGGCTCGAGAACTTTCGCGGAGATTCCTCGTTCTCCACCTGGTTATTTCAAATCGCGACCAACCTGGCCCACAACAAATACTGGTATTGGTGGCGCCGGAAACGGGATCAGTCCATTTCCCTGGGGCAAACCCTGACGGACGACGGAGATTCTACCCTGATCGACGTGATTCCGGCCGAAGGCGAGGACCCCTCCCAAGAGGCGATTACCCAGGAGCTGGTGGATCGGGTAGCCGAATGCATGGATTACCTGAGTCCCAAGCATAAAGAAATTTTAACCCTCCGTAATGTTAAGAACATGTCCTACGAGGAGATCGCGGATCATCTCGAAATCAGCGTAGGCACCGTAAAAAGCCGTATCGCCCGGGCCCGGGAAAGCCTGCGCGAAAAGCTGGGATCTGAATTCAATTTATGAGAGACGCCAAGTTCGACGAACTGGTTAATCTTTACCTGGATTACGAAATCCGCCCCAAGGACTTCCGCTGGCTGCAGCGTGAGATCCTGGATAGTCCGCAATTGCAAGAGCGCTTTAATGAAGCCTGCAAAATGCGCTATGCCGAGCGGGTAGCCCTTAACCCGATGGAAGCCAAAGTCTACGCCCGAGAGTTAGCTCAACTGCGGGGTAGGATTCTGCGTCCTCCTGCTCTGTACCCTGTGCGTCGGCACGGTCGCGGGGTCTTTCAACGGAAATCCGTTTCGATTCCAGCTGCCAGCGGGTTAGCCGCCGCCCTGGTATTCCTCTTCATTTTCGGGCAGGCGGAAATCCGCAACCAATTGGACAAAAGGCAATTAGAGCAGAGTTATGTCCAGGAGCTGGTCGCCTCGGTTACCCCCGATATCTTGACTTCCGGGTCGGTTACTCCGAACCCTGTGTCTTTGCGGGACAACTTCTATGCCGCGAGCTTCAATCTGAGTGGCCTGGAAGTAAATCCAAGGGAGCGGGAAATGGTTCCCATGAGTGAAACGTTCGAGGAAGCCTATCAGGACCTCGTCAGCAATGAAGTGGTTGGGCAGGATAAGCGACGACTGGTAATTATTATTCCCAAGGAGGCCCTCCCGGAGAATTTTCATGCGCGGCAGTGGAAGCCGCGCGAGCAGCGCAGCCTGAACACCGGCCGTCTTCCTGCCATTCAGGCATCCTACTCTTACAACGACTAGTCTGGGCCCAGCCTAGCTGTTGAGGGCAGCCTTTATCAGGGATTCCGTGGGGGCATCGGATCCGATTTTCATTTGGGCCTTGCGAATCGATTTATCGGCATCGGCAGCTTTGTAGCCCAGCGCGATCAAGGCCGCCACAGCATCCTGAAAAGACGAAGCTGTCCCGGGAGGGTTCCCCGTTTCATTATCGGAAAGGCCCGATGCGGCGGGAGCCGTGACAGATTCACTGAATACCTTATCACGGAGTTCGATAATCAGGCGTTCGGCTGTCTTTTTGCCGATACCAGGGCACTTGGACAGGAGCGCCACGTCGCCATCCGAGATGGCCTGTTTCAGGACAGGAACGGACATACGGCTCAAAATATTCAGGGCGATCTTGGGCCCGATTCCCGAAACCTTTTCCGTGAGCAGACGGAAGAAGTCACGGTCCTCCCTGGATGCAAACCCATACAACGTAGCAGAATCTTCCCGGTATACCGCCTGGGTGAACAGCTTCACGGGATTGCCAGGCGGAGGCATGCGTTCAGCCGTAGTTAAAGGGATTTGGACCTCGTAGCCGACGCCACCCACATTGAGGATCGCCGACAGGGGGCCCGATTCATCTAAGTTTCCTTCAAGGGTTGAAATCATCCAGAATCTGCAGAGGGGTTCAGGTTAAGCCCAGGACATCCCGCATGGAATATAAGCCAGGAGTTTGGGCCAGCACCCAGCTTGCCGCGTGGAGGGCTCCATTGGCAAAGATTTGTCGATCACTGGCCTGGTGCTTCAACTCGAGGCGTTCAGATTCGCCGGCAAACAGCACGGTGTGGTCGCCAATGATCCCGCCCCCTCGAACGGCATGGACGCCAATTTGTTCATCCGGGCGTTCGCCCGTAATGCCTTCCCGGCCGTAAATGACACGATCCCGTTTCCAGTTCCGCCCTGAAAGGAGGGCTTCTACCAGCCCCTGGGCTGTTCCGCTGGGCGCGTCTGCTTTAAATTGGTGGTGAGCCTCAATGACTTCGGGATGAAAGGAAGCATCCAATTTCCGCGCCGTCATTTCAGTTATGTAAAACAAGACATTCACCCCGATGGAATAGTTTCCAGCCCAGACGATGGGGATGGTCTCGGTTGCCTTCAGGATGCGACTGCGTTCATCTTCGGTGTGTCCTGTCGTGCCAATGATGACTGGTTTTCCGGTCGCCGCACAGGCGTCAACCAGCTTGGCGGTAGCTTCATGAAAACTGAAATCGAGGACGACATCGCTGGAAGCCAGGGCCGTAGCGAGATCATCTCCCTGGTCAACCTGGCCGCCAATTTCAATGCCCTTATGCTGGGCCGCGGTGGCAATGGCCTGCCCCATCCGCCCCAAAGCACCATGTATGCAGATTTTATAAGCCATCGGTGAAATTAAAGGCCCTGGGGGCGGGGGAGGCGGGCCACCAAGGCCTCGATGTGGTCGGCATTGACCAGACTCAGCGGGGCCAGCGGCAGGCGCACGGCATCCGATGCGATGAGACCTGCAGCCGCCATAACCCGTTTGATTGGAACTGGATTGGGCTCGATGAAAATGTCCTTGAAGAAGGAGAAAAACCGGAGGTGGTCTGCCTGGGCGGCGATAAAGTCGTTGTCCAGGGCCGCCCGGACCATGCGCGAGACTTCCGCCGGGAAATAATTGGACGCCACGCTGACTACGCCGTCCGCCCCGGCAGCCATGAACGGTAAAGTGAGGCTGTCATCCCCGCTTAAAACCGTATAATCGTCGCCCAGCTCCTTCCTGAGCTGGCCCACGCGGTCGCAGGAACCGCCCGCCTCTTTCATGATGGAAACATGGGGATATTTGTCACGTAGCCGCCTGCAGACGCTCACGGATATATCAATCCCACAGCGTCCGGGAATGGAGTAGAGCATGATCGGTTTTTCGGTTACCTCGGCCACCGCACTGAAGTGGAAAAACAGGCCCTCCTGGGACGGTTTATTGTAATAGGGAGCTACCTGGAGCATCCCTGTCGCTCCCGCAGCATCGGCTTCCCTGGTGTAAGTGACCGCTTCGGCGGTGTTGTTGGATCCCGTCCCGGCGAACACAGGAACCCGGCCGGCAGCGAATTCAACGGTTTTCCGGACCACATCCAGGTGTTCCGCCGGGGAAAGGGTGGGGGATTCTCCCGTCGTTCCAACGGAGACCAGCCCGGAGATTCCATTTCCAATTTGAAACTCCACCAGTTTTTCCAGGCTGGCATAATCGACAGACTCCTCGAGCAGAGGAGTAACCAAGGCTGTGTATACACCTGAAAATTGTTTTGTATTCATTTTTCGAATGATCCAGAATCCCTGAGATCTGCTATATAAACTGTTTCAGCGGCAGAATTGGACACAATTCATGTCCACTTTCCTAAACGCAACGGTTTATTTTTTACTATCTCAATAAAGCATAGCCCTCTTTCGCCCTATGGACCCTATTGAACTGTTTGACCAGCTTTTGACCCTCGCTGTCGACAATGGAGCCAGTGACATTCACATCAAAACCGGGAAACCCGCCTACTTCAGGCTTCATGGTCGGCTTGAACCCGTCGACATGGATCCCATTGACCAGGATACGATCGTGGGGTATCTCGAGGAATCCATCCCGGAGCAGTTTTTCGAAAACTGGCGTCATGAGGGACAGGCGGACTATTCCTATAAACTGGAAACCGTGGGCAGCTTCCGGGTAAATGGATTTCTTCAGCGGGGGACCCCGAGCATCGTTTTTCGTCACATCAACCCGACTCCACCCACCTTTGAGGACCTGAATCACGACCCGGAAGTGTTTAAGGATCTGGCAAATGAAAAGGTGGGGATTATTCTGGTCTGTGGCGCAACCGGTTCAGGGAAGAGCTCTACCCTGGCGGCTTTCCTTAACTACATAAATCACAAATACGATAAGCATGTCGTCACCCTGGAAGACCCGATTGAATTTACCTACACGGACGAAAAGTCGGTCTTCAACCAACGCGAAATCGGAATCGACTGCCCGACCTTTCAGTTGGGAATGAAAGCGGTGCTCCGCCAGGATCCGGATATTATCCTTATCGGGGAAATGCGGGACAAGGATACTTTTGAAACCGCGATTAAAGCGGCCGAAACCGGGCACTTGGTCCTGGGAACCCTCCACGCTGCCAGCGCCCAGCAGGCTGTTCAGCGTTTGTTTGAGTTTTTTACCCCCGAACAGCAGATGTCGATGCGTCGCCAGATCGCAGGTGCGCTGAAGGCTACCATCACCCAGCGGCTGGTCCCCAAGATGGAAGGTGGCCGATTACCCATTTGTGAAATCATGGTGGTCGAGGGCCTTGCGCGGAAAACCATCGAGGAAGGAAAATACGAGCAAATTAATAGCGTGATCGAAGCGACCACCGATTCCGGTTCCAAAACGTTCAACCAGGATCTTTATCGCCTCATCAAGGCCGGTCTCGTTTCAAAGAAAGACGGGCTTGAATTCTCCCCCAATGCCAAACAGCTCGAAATGAACCTCCAGGGAATCTTCCTGTCAACCGGGGGAATCGTCGGCTGATTCCGGCCATTGGAGACCTTCCGGGCTCCATCTTATTTTCTTGATCAATGGGCGGCGTCTCGGCTTGATCAAGGGTTTATTTTTTCCCTGTGGTTCGATAAAAACCTGCAGGGGCGCTTTCATTTATTATGTCCACGATTTTAATGTTTTCCGGCCAGGGTGCCCAACAGGTTGGCATGGGCCAGTCGCTTTACCAGGAGGCCCCGGTTGTCGCTCAATTGTATGACCAGGCCAATGAGATCCTGGGGTTCGACCTGAAGGGGATCTCTTTTGCCGGTCCCGAAGCGGTCCTGACTGAGACCCGATACTGTCAGCCGGCTCTTTTTGTTCATGGATATTCCATTTTTAAATTGTTGGAAGATAAGGGCTTATTGGAAGAAGGCATCAGCGCGGCCTTAGGGCTCAGCCTGGGTGAATTAACCGCTCTCTCAGTGGCGGAGGTCTTTGACTTTGAAACCGGGTTGAGATTGGTCGCCGAGCGGGGGCGCCTCATGCAGGAAGCTTGCGAAGAAGCCGGAGGCAGCATGGCCGCCCTTATCGGCGGGGGTAGGGAAGAAGCCAGTGATCTTGCCCGGCGTTTCGATCTGGATGTCGCCAATTTTAACTGTCCCGGACAAATAGTGATCTCCGGTAACAAGGCTGCAATCGGTGAGGCCGTGGCCGCTGCCCGGGATAGCGGGTTCAAGCTGGCGAAAGAGCTGAATGTGGCCGGTGCCTATCATAGTCGGTTAATGATACCGGCCCGGGAGCGCTTCGCCAGCGCCATGGAGCAGGTTGCATTCAAGGCTCCCCGGTACCCGGTGTATACCAATACTACAGGGGAAAGCATAGTAGATCCAGCCGCTATCAAAACCGCTCTGGCCGAACAGATTACCGGGTCCGTCTATTTCGAGGACAATATGCGAAATGCTGCTGCGGAAACGGGGAATTCCGTCTTTTTTGAGTGCGGCCCCGGTGGCGTCCTGGCCGGCTTCGCGAAACGGATTGACCGTAGTTTTTCGGTCAGAAGCTTCGCGGAGCTTGAAGATTTTGCTTCCTGATTAACCCTTCAGGAATCCTTCTTCCATGACCGACGTTAAATATATACGGAATTTCTGCATTATTGCCCATGTTGATCATGGGAAGACGACCTTGTCGGATCGTTTGCTCGAACGTACCGAAACGGTAGAAAAGCGAGCCATGAAGGACCAGTTGCTCGATTCCATGGACCTGGAACGGGAGCGGGGAATTACGATAAAAAGTCATCCCGTGTCGATGGAATACACTGCTCCGGATACCGGTGATCGCTACCTGTTTAACCTCATTGATACTCCCGGTCACGTGGATTTCTCCTACGAGGTGTCACGCAGTTTAGCTGCGTGTGAGGGCGCTATGTTGTTGATTGATGCAGCCCAGGGCGTGGAAGCCCAAACGGTGGCCAATGCCCATCTCGCCATCAACCAGGGGCTTTTGGTCATTCCGGTCATCAACAAGATCGATCTTCCCAGTGCGAACGTCGACTTATGCCTGCGGCAGCTGGAAGATATTCTCGCCATTCCCTCCGATGAAGCGATCCTTGCGAGTGGAAAAGAGGGCATCGGTGTGGATGAGTTACTCGCGGCGGCGGCACACCGGTTTCCAGGTCCGCGGTGGGCCGACTATGCAGGCACGCGGCTCCTCATTTTCGATAGCGTGTATGACTCCTACAAGGGAGTGATTTGTTATGTCCGCGTCTTCAGCGGGTCATTGAAATCGGGCCAGACCGTAGTCATGATGTCCGATGGCTCCAAAACGCAGGTGAAGGAAGTAGGACGCTTTTCTCCGGAAATGCGGGTAGAAAAAGAGCTGCACACGGGAGAGGTTGGCTACATTGTCACAGCCATAAAAACCGTTTCGGAGCTTAAAATTGGCGACACCGTGACGACGGTGGAAAACGGAGCCAAGGAGATGTTGCCGGGCTATAAGGAAGTCCGTCCTATGGTTTTCAGCGGTATTTACCCACTGGATACATCGGATTACGAGAAGCTGAAAACCAGCATGGGTAAACTTCAGCTGAATGATGCGGCCTTAACGTTTCAGAGTGAAACTTCGGTGGCCCTTGGCTTTGGCTTCCGCTGCGGGTTCCTCGGCTTGCTCCACATGGAGGTCATTCTCGAGCGATTGCGACGAGAGTACAATCTCGACATTTTGTCGACCTATCCAAGCGTGGTATATCGGGTATACATGACCGATGGGGAGGAGCTCGAGGTGGATAACCCGATCCAGCTTCCGGATCCCTCGGAAATTGAGGCTGTCGAAGAACCGACCATCCACGCCCACATTCATATTCCCAATGAAAGCATAGGAGATATGCTGGCGCTCATCACGGAAAAGCGCGGAACTGTCGTCCATACCGAAACCCTTGATGAAACCCGCCTGGTCCTTGAATGCAAAATGCCCCTGAACGAGATCCTGGTGGACTTCAATGACCGGCTGAAAAGCATCACCCGTGGATATGGATCCCTGGATTATGAGCTTGATGAATACAGGAAGTCCAGATTGGTAAAACTGGAAATTCTCGTGAACGGGGAGCCTGTAGATGCGTTTTCCTCCATCGTCCATGAGTCCAAAGCTGAGTCTCGGGGCCGTCAGCTGTGCGAAAAGTTGAAGGAAATTCTGCCGCGGCAGTTGTTCAAAATCGCGATCCAGGCCGCAGTGGGTGGCCGAATTGTGGCTCGAGAAACCCTCAGCGCGATGCGGAAAGATGTTACGGCCAAATGTTACGGTGGGGATATTACCCGAAAGCGGAAACTCCTGGAGAAACAAAAAGAAGGAAAAAAACGAATGAAACAGATCGGACAGGTGTCTATTCCTCAGGAGGCTTTCATTCAAATTTTGAAAAGCTCTCAGGGCTGAATCCCCCCAGTCTTCATTTTTCATGTCAAAACCCACCAACCAGAGAAAGCAGAAACGTCAGGCAGAAGACCTACTGCATCAGGCCTCCAAGATCTACCATTTCCGCAAGGATCACCTGAAGGAGTCAGAGATCCAGGAGCTGGAGGATGTCTCTGGCTACCTGCGCGGCGTGCTGAAAGGGAAAGACGGAGGGAATTTGACCCCGGCTATCGCGCGGTTGGATACGGTTTGCAAGAAACTGGGAGGAAAAATCTACCCGCGTAATTTCTGGAATGAGAACGTGGAAATGTTGCTGCTGGCGGCCATCCTCGTGATCGGGGTTCGGACTTTCGTGGCGCAACCCTTTATTATTCCGACCAATTCCATGTACCCCACCTATGCGGGACTGACCTGGGAGGTCTATGATTTGGATGAAAGGGATCCCCCAAGCCTGGCGGGTAGGGCGCTTAATCTGGTGACAAAAGGGGGGCGTCACCGCAGCCTCCAGGCGGAAAGCAGTGGCGAGGTGCTTATCCCGGTTTTTGGTAATGGCGATGCTCGGCCCGGGGGAGGATCGGTTCGATTTGAGTTGGTCAAAGGCAGGATTTTCGGGGTATGGCCCGGAACAGTGCGGGAATATACCTTATATGTCGGGAGTAATCTTCAGCCGGTAAAAGTCCAGGTCCCCAAGGATTTTGTCCTCGATGAACTCCTGTTTGAGGCTTTTTTTGACCGCGACAATCCGGAAATTCGACCTCAGGTCGTTCGCGGTCGAAATTCAAATTATATCAAAACCAATAAAATAGTGGATACCGGGGAGGTGTTTTTAGCCTTTGATATCCTGTTGGGAGATATGCTGTTTGTCGATCGGATGAGCTATCACTTCGTCAAGCCCGAGGTCGGCGATCCCTTTGTCTTCAAAACGAAAAATATCGGAGGCCTCCGGTCCAGGTCCGGCCAACAGGAAGACAAATATTACATCAAGCGTCTCGTCGGCCAGGGAGGGGATACCCTGGAAGTCCGGAGTCCCGTCCTGTATCGAAATGGTCAACCGATTGAAGGAGCCAAAGCCTTTGAAATGAACGCCAACCAGGAAGGTGAATACGAGGGCTATATCGACGGCAATCCCATTCCATACGCAAGGAGCGTCCATATCGACGTGCCGGATGGAGCTATGATTCCCGGAAACCCGGTCGAGATTCCCCAGGACTTTTTCTACGCCATGGGCGATAACTCCGACCAAAGCCTCGATAGTCGAAACTGGGGGCTCGTTCCCAAAGACGCTGTCATTGGTCGGGCCATCTTCATTTATTACCCCTTTACCCGGCGTTGGGGCCTCGCGAAATAACCCGCTTTCGCGCAATCAATATTGTAAATATCATTTTGGGATATCCAGTATCCTCTTTGGTTTCCCATTCACTTTTAGGGGCCCTCTGTAGAATATTTATAAATTCATTCCTTTTGGCTAATGTTAATGAAGTGCTATGGCACGAGCGTTAGCGAGTGTCGTTAGCACCATCGACTGGTTATACTTCTTTGAGAATAGTGTCAGAAATTCCAATACTGGTAACTGCATACGTTTGTTTTTTCGTTATGTTTAGATCTGAAAGAAAAACAAAAATGGAGCCCGTTTCAGGTAGCGCTGTTCCAGACAGCTCTAACTCAATCCTTATAATGCGTTCATTGAAATTAGCTAAATGAAAACAAATCGCTTCAAACGCTTCTGGATTTGTATAGATGAGTGCTACTAGAGGATCATTCTCATATTCCTCTCCATAAAGTTCGTATTTTTCAGATTCGATATTCGCTCTAACATCTACGCACCCAATTGCTTCAGGCTCGCCTGTTGATGTTCGAACTTTTTCCAACCACTCTGTGTCGAATGGCGAACCTAATCTAATTTCAATAGGTTTCCCATGAAAGGCAGAGCGTTGCTCTGAATCGTCAATTTTTCCAACCAGTCTTAACCTACGTTTTGTCCCCCTTTGGAGATTATAAGCAGTTTCGCGGAAGGTTTGCTCGGCTACTAGAATAAAAAGCGAGCATGTTCCTTTTTGGGAAGTGTTATCGAACATTTGAGTATGTTTCTTGTATAACAGTACTTACTAGGGTATTTTTGGGAGGATAACTTACCGCTTTGGGGTAAGCAATCCTGTTCGAGCGAGAGGCCGCTAAGGGGTTAAATGTTAGGGTGGAAATAACCCGTCCTCTAACATTTTCTCGGGCGATAAATGGAATTTTCTCCAACTCTTTTATTTTAATTTCCATTTTTTATCGCAGAACGCTCAGCCCAGGTAACGGTGACAGGCGGCACCGCTGCTCAGCAGCGGGGGTGACTGGCGACGTTGGCTTCCGCTGCTTGTTGGATGTTTCATTTGAATTTAGTCGTTACAAGGAGTTCTCCGTCTTGAACTCTGAAATAAACATTTGCGGACAAATCTATGTATTCGATAACCGCATTTAGGGACATATCTTTTACTGAAAAATCATGAACACGAGCTCCAATGGCTCCATCAGTAAAATTGAAATACACTTCCGGAAATAGTTCTTTTAGAGCTTGGTAGATGCTTTTGTCTTGGAAGTGAAAAGAAACGACTTTGTTCGGGTCTATATCCTTCTCCCGCATTCTCTCATACAGGAGCAATCTAGCCTCCATCTCCGTAATTATATCCTCAATTGAAGGGTTATAAATCTCCGAGCCTCCTTTTGGAGTAATCCTTACCTCCTTTGTCCTTATACCCCCTGAGCTGGAAGAAACTCTTTGGTGTTGGGGTTCAAGAACAATTTGGGGGGGAGTTCCACCTGAACAAGAACTGACTCCCATTGTTAGTAGAAGAATTACCATTCCCTGAATTTTTTTCATTTTTCTTTTCATCCAACGTAAAGGGATGGAACTACGAGCGCGAAGTGCTCGGAGTTTCTATCCCCGCCTTGTTGTGACCTTTTTTCATCTTACAATCTCAACCATCGCCTTTAGGTCGAAGTCATCGAGATCTGATTTCTTTTTAATTTTCACATGCCGAGCGTTCTTTCCAGAACCGACTACTGAATACCCAGCATCTTTCAATCTTTCCCAATTGTGGAAAAAAACTCTGACAAAATTCATCTGGGGCTGAATGCCACATACAACATTGTTCTCTCCCCCGATAGAATACAGGGAATTACCTACTTTCTTCCCTCCATATACATTCTCATCGGCTTCAGGTAGAGCAAAAATGATTTTCGATCTGATCACTTTACCCAGTTCTTTTATTTCCTCTGAAAACGGTTCAAATAATTCTGAGTAACTCTGCGGCGGTTTTTCGTACATGTCATTTATCTATCTTGCACAACGACATAGATGAGGCGACTGGCGGTGTTGCCTCCAACTACTTGTTCTGTGCTTTATTGGATTTCATTGTAATTAGGGACGTCCAACTTTTCCACGAGATTAAAGGTAGATTCCGGGTCAGTGAAATTTTCTTTAAATTTGTACGTAGTCAGAATGCTATCGACTATCGGTCGACTTGAATTCAAGGACCCCTCCAAAAAAGCGCCCTGCATTATAGGAAGATCTGACTTGTGGATCTCTATGTGGATTAATCCATCTGGAATTTCTGTGATGATGGCCCTCGTATTTGAGCCCTCATAGATCCAGATTTTACTTTCTGAGTGGATAGTCATTAGCGACTTTACCAAGGCCAAAACGGTCTTTTTGATAAACCCTTCGTAACCCACTGAAAAGACATCGAACACACTAATATCCGTGACATTCAACCATGCTAATTGAAATTCCCATAGATCCTCGTAATCGTCTTTGAATAATTCGTAGATTTCTGGCCCTAAACTTTCAAAGCTGCCATCACCTGGAGGAAGGAAATAATCTTTCAGGTTTCCCTCCTCGAACCTCAATGCTACTACTCCTTCTTCTTCGATTTTATGGAGGTTGGAATTATAATTTGCTGGGAGAAATAATGTAGCGTAACCGAGGTCGATTTCTTCACCAAGTGGTACGCTTGAAGTTTCGTAGCTATTCGGTATCGCCCGAAGAGCTCCATCCTTTGGAATTTGGCTTATCTTCTGATTTAAGTAGAAGAGAAATCCTAGCGCGATTGTAGGTACTACTAAACCTGCTAACCAAATTTTTTTCATGAAAGTCTTTTTATCGCGAAGCGATTTTTTTTCACTAACGTTTGAGTGCATTTACGCGCGAAGCGCGTTGATGTGCCACGACTTGTTGGGCATTATTGATCTGCGGCGAATTCCCATTGCTCTTTAGGGGCTGGGTTGGTCTTAGTCTTCCAGGTCTCCACGAGCTTCTTCAGGGCAGGATAATCGCTGTAGCTGCCTGGATGCTTCTGAGTCAATGCCAAGTCCGCGAACTTCATTAGAAGTTTGTATTTGTCCGTCTTCTGGAACTCGTCGTCACCCAGAGTAGTAATCGCGTGATAGGGTTTGTCCTTACCACCGAGCTTACCAAAGTAGAACCCCTCAAAATCTGGAACCTGCGCGATCAATCCGCATGGAGGAAGGTTCTTATCCCGGTTGGCGACAACCTCCGCAATCTTCTGATTCTCGGTCCACATTCCATTCTTGATCCATCTATCTTTGCGTTTGGACCTTGGAGAGTCTGCGTCGTGAACGATCGTGTATGGGGTGCCAAACTGATTCAGGATCTTCGCGAAGAGAACCAAGTTGGCCTTCCCCATACAGTTAACGACATTGCACCACAGGCCACCCGAAACATGACTGACCGTAAGGGCATGATTCAGGACAGCCTGTTCGGTCTCGCCTTCGACCAGAATTGCGTGGTCCGCGAAGAAGAACTCACTAACCGTTGGATGGCATGAACGGATCATCCGAAGCTTCGTTCGATCATCTTCAGTGAACTCCGCCGCCTCCGAGCTAAATACTCGCGGTGATCCTGAGACGCCCTTCTCCACGCGCATGATGGTCGTATGCGGCTTTGAAACGTCGATAAATATGGGTGAGTGAGTGCAGGTAAGGACCTGCCACTCATCGATTGCTGCCAACCCATACAGGGCATCACGCGCCGCCCTAATCATCGGCGGATGCAGAAATGACTCGGGTTCTTCCAAAAGCAGCATGCGCTGCCTACCAGGATCGATCTTCTTTGTTCCCTTCTTCGCTCGACCTATCTCTACAAGGGTGCCAAGAGCCGACCAAAGGAACGCTCGTCTCATTCCCGCACCTTGGTGACTCAAGGGAACAGACGCGCCACCGGGTGAAGCCACCCGGACGTGACTTCCGGCAGCGATAATCTTGTCTGGGTCAATCTTGCCTACCGACTGCCGGAGTGAAACTCGGTGACCAGGGAAGATTTCATCGAGCTTGTTGGAGATCTTGTCACAAGCATCATCGAGTTCCTTCTGGGCGCCCTCCGCGAATTCATCTGCCAGTGCCTGTAGCTCACCAAGCACATTTGCCGCCTTCTTGGTGTCCTTCTTCAAGGCGTCCTTGGCTGCCGCCGTCAGAATTTCTACTACTTGGGCCTCTGTCTTCTCGGGATCGTCAGTCGGCCGAACCCTTAGGGGAATGGGGATGCGACTGGTGATAAGGGTGTCCCAGCCCCCCATCCCTCCTGCCTCCCATTTCTTTCCGCCTTCATCCCAAGAGAACTTCGCGGCTTTCTTATCTGGCTCCGCCCATTCCCACTTCGCCTGAACAACCTTTCCATAGTTTGGGTCATCGTATTCCCACTTCTCACCGAGAGCGTCTCGATCCTCATCGGTAAGGTCGGAAAAAAGGCCCCCAATAGAAATGGCATTGGTTGGGTCTTCATCTCTGAAGCAGTTGATCGGCAGGGCTGCGCCAGTGCTCGCGAATGCCTCGTAGGCGTCCAAAACGGAAGACTTTCCCACGTTATTCTGCCCGATCAGCACTACGATTTCGCCGATCGGAACCTCGACTCCCGGATCGCCAATACTTGCGAAATTCTTGATGGTGAGTGCGCGAAGTATCATCGTGTTATATTTCCTTAACCCAACAGTACTTATTAGGGTATTTTAGGGAGGATAACTTACCGCTTTGGGGTAAACAATCCTGTTCGACCGGGAGGTCGCTAAGGGGTTGGGGAGGAGTGATTTAGTAGGGGGATAAACTGACGGAAAACTGGGGGATTTTGGGGGTGCACGATAGAGGGTGGTCCTAACACGCGCGCGTATTCGTACAAAATTAAGGGATACCCCCGGAATATCGGGGAGGGGTCACGACGACAAAGGATAACTTGTTGGCCGTTATTATTGATATAGAACAAGGAAAAGATGACCATGCGAAAGCGAGAGGATTACCTCATCCCCCTTTACTAACATTCCAGTGACTTCCAATCCGTCCGGAACAGGGGAGGGGACTACAACAAGCCTCCTTCCCTTGCACCCGGCAAATTTCTACTGATTCACTCTCCAGGTCAAAATCCAAAAAAGGCAGATTTTTGCGGAGAAGGGAACAGATGGGATCCATGAGCACCCAGAGTTATGCGGTATCCAAGGCTAACCGGCTGTGTGGGCCTCTCGATAGCCGGCACAGGCTAAACAACGGGTCTTCAGGAATCGGATCCGGGCACAAAAAGGCACCAAGCACTAAGCCAAGGGGCCGGACCGGATGTTGGGGCCTTGCGAAATAATGGATCTCAAACTAGAAAAGGGTGCTGTCCTTCGACACTGATCCCTAAAAACCGTAAGGCTCTAATCAATTCTCATTATCAATGATAAGAGAAAACTTTCCCCACTTTGCCTCTAACAGTAGAAATTCCTGCCCAAATTCGTATAGAATCGAGGACACGATTGCGATATTTCTATGTTGGGTATCATCACCTGAAACCTGAAGGGGGTAGGAAAGCGACATCTGGAATTCCAGTAAATTTCCACTCTCGGTCGAGATAGGATTTCCCGAGAATCGAACAGCGATCGGAGATTCGGCTAATATCAATGATTCTACGCTTATTCTATCGTGGCCCGGTCCATGGTGGACCGTTCTATGGTGGCCCGTTGTAATCCCCGCAAAACGGATTTCTCCTTCCTTTTCACCAATGTTGTACCTTAGCGAAAAATAGAGATTCTCAGTTTCCTCGAGCGATGCTTCTTTACCGTGCGTTGCAGCAACCTGGATCGAGAGTAGTATCGGCAGGTAAATCAGGTAAAAACTTCGTGTGATCATACTTTCCTTTCTTTTGTCCAACAGTCCTTATTAAGGTATTTTTTGGGAAGATAAGGAAGATAACTTGCCGCCTTGGGGGTAGCAATCCTGTTCGAGCGATGGGAAGATAACTCCTTACTGTGAATAATTGATCGGGGGATTTGCCTGGTAAACTTCTCCCTGGATGGCTCTGTCTTAGCCATAGCAAATAATAACGGTCTTTTGCATTAGTGATTCAAACAAAAGTCCCGCTTCCCTTCGGGTTCTCGCCCTGCTTCGAATCTGCGATCGCAGACAGCTAAGGTCACGCGGCGGGCGCACTGACTCTCCTTTTCTGCTGAGAAGGAATCAAATTCCAGGCACTACTTGACGGAGAAATTCTACTATTCTTTTAGATTTCATTTACTAGATCTGATAAATCATCGGAGCACTCTGTATCAATTTTATCAATAAGATTATATACTTCTTCATAGATCAAAGCTACATTAAAGAATTGAGCTAAAATACAGTTAATTAGATGGAAATTTTTTGAATTATTGTAAGTACTCTTTGAGTTTTCTCCTACTACAAATGGTTTATCCAACGGAATTGAAGAATCTTTTACCTTTCTCAGATTTTGTTCAATTACAGTAGGGCTAATCCTATGAAAAATCTGGGGCTCTTTTTCTTGGATTAAGTCTAGAATCTGATAATCCTTTCCATGTCCGATAGTGACAATGAATACCGTTTTTTGGTAATAGAAGGATATGTTTTTTCGAAATACAAAATTTTTCTCGATTCCTTGCCCTCGCTCAAATTCATTTCCTTGGAACGGCTCCTCTAAGAGACCCTTTAAACTTTCATCTGACACTTCTTTGATTACTTCAATCTCGGCAATACAATCAAAAAGTAATGATTTTCTGTATTCTAGATCAAATGGTTTAACCCTTCGATTTGAAAAGTTTCTGAGAAATGTATTTTGATGCTTTACGAAATTCTCCAAACACTCCTTTAAAAGGGTTTTTCTGAAACTTCCGTAGTCAATCTCCACACAAAGCTCAATTATATTTAAATAAGACCAAAAATTGTTTTTCCTATATAGCCGTAACAGTATATCTTCTTGTTTTCCCTTTGAATCCATGCAAATAAACATAGCAGCGAAATATTCCTGAAGTGATTTATGTGTCCATTTGTAAGTATTTCCTTCTTTAAGAAAGATTGGTACTGTATGGATTAAATCTCTTAAGAAATCGGCTGCGGAAAATTTAATCCCAGGAATGTTTCTTTCAAAATCAGATAAAACATCTATTAGTCGTTCCTTAAGGAAGTCTAATTTGTTTTCATGAATTAAACACCAAAAGCCTAATCTCCGGAGTATCTTATGAAAGTCTCCAGAATCCAATTTGCAGTGCTTTTGATGAATATAACCAGGTCGTTTTGTTAGATCATGTGACTCAAATAATGCATCATAAACCTGACTGTAAAATAAGTATCGCTTCCTCGGAATGGATGGTTTGTGTCGGTAGGCACAATATAATAAACTAACGTATAATGGATTAGTTAAAAACTCTTCTAAATTTCTATCTCCGCTGTTTTCCAGCTCCTTAATAAGATCTTTGGACAATCCTGTTTCGGCATCGTATTTCTTAATCAGTTGGTTTGCCTCTAGTTTGCTCAACGATTCTATGTGAATCCTCCTAAAGTCGTGGAACTCTGAAAGTTCTGGTTGTTCTCTGGAACTTATTAAAATAAATGTTTTGGGATGTTTATTTATAAAGCTTCGAATTTCTTGAAGAATTTCTAGAGTATCATCAATCGGAATTTCATCGAATCCATCGAAAAATAAGAGAACTGGTAAATCAACAAAGAATTGAGAGCTGGAATCAACCGGCATTCCAATAGACTTAAAAATTTCTTCTGTTAAATTTTGATTTCCTTTAAAATTACGTAATTCGAATAATATTGGAAAATAATTCTTCCTTTCAATTAGGGTCTTTATTATCCACTTAACTGCAGTGGATTTTCCCATCCCAGCTCTATCTACAAGTAACTGGCGTTTTCCAAACGGAAAAATATCAAAATCCTTGTCTAGGGAAATTTTTGGTTCCAATTCTGGAGTAGCTATAGTTAATGGGACATATAAGTCAGTTAGCTTTTTGGGTGAATTCTGAAACGCTATTGTATGAATTACAGAACATTTCCCATACAAATCAGAAATATATTTGGTCAAAGATCTAGCAACTATTCGCTCCGTACGTTTCCGATTTTTTCCGCTTTTTAAATAATGGTGTAGAGTTGAAATAACTATATCTGTAATTATGGATTCAGCAAAAGGAATGCCGAGTTTTGCTGCAGCATTTAATGTTAAGCTTTCTAAAACCATATTTATTTCTATTTAATAGGACAGTAATTATTAGGGTATTTTTTAGTAGGATAACTTACCGCTCTGAAATAAGCAATCCTGTTCGAACGGGAGTTCACTAAGGGGCTGTAGAGGAGCGAATGATCCTTACTGCGAATAATTAATCGGATGATTTGCCTGATAGACTTCCTCGTGGACGGCATCTCTTACCCTGTGGCCTGTCCTGTTCTGGAAGTCGTGGCCAAAATTCACGAACCACAGGCTCCAGAAAACGATTCCTTGTTTAGGTAACGGTTTTGATGCCGATTTTTCCTGAACAGTCGCCGGCCAATCGGAAATCACAGGGTTTCTCACTGATGGCCTATTGACGGCCGAATTCCTGGTCGGCCAAGACGGCGGTTCCTGTATTGGAATTTTGGCTCCTCGATACTCGATATAGCGGTCTGTGACCACAGTTAGTCCAAAAAGCCGCTGACCCTTCGAAAGCGAGAGGATTACCTCATCCCCCTTTACTAATATTCGAGTGACTTCCAATCCGTCCGGAACAGGGGAGGGGACTACAACAAGTCTCCTTCCCTTGCACCCGGTTAATTTCTACTGATTCGCTTTCCAGGTCAAAATCCCAAAAAGGCAGATTTTTGCTGAGATGGGAACAGATGGGATCCATGAGCCCCCAGAGTTATGCGGTATCCAAGGCTTACCGGCTGTGTGGGTCTCGATAGCCGGCACAGGCTAAACAACGGTTCCTCAGGAATCGGATCCGAGCACAAAAAGGCACCAAGCACTAAGCCAAGGGGCCGGACCGGATGTTGGGGGGACCCCCGGAAACGCTCATCCGGGTGGATGAACATAGCCCATATAGCTGCTACGGGGATGCTTCCGCCACGGCCGATAAGGTTTGATGATCTGTCATATCCGACCCTCAGACAGGTTGAACTTCTCAGCGAGGGCCCAAGTCCTCATGCCTTTGAAAACGAATCGGACAATCGCTTTGTTTCGTACGGCGTAAAATATGAGTGGTTTTTTCGGCATAGCGGTATATTTTTTGAGGTTTACTGTGATTTTAGACGGAATAGCAGCAGCTCGAAATGCGACCACTTCCCTAAGTCGTTGTTACACAGCAATATTTCGCACAATAAATATTATGTCTAATTACGGATTCCGTTGGTGGCCAACCCTTTGCTTTTAAATATGTCCAATTCTCTCCCCCTCTACGACTGGTGCTCCGAACGCGGAGCTGGTGTCCTTTTACACATCACCTCCCTTCCCAGCGAAACGGGTATCGGCAATCTCGGGACTTCGGCTTACCGGTTCATCGATTTCCTGGAGGCCTCCGGGTTCAAGTATTGGCAGCTTTGTCCCCTGGGCCCTACGGGTTATGGGGATTCCCCCTATCAGTCGTTCTCGGCCTTTGCCGGTAATCCCTACTTCATCGACTGGGATCCCCTGATTGAGGCAGGCTTAATCTCCTCTGGTGAATTGGCCCCCCTCCATCGCTTGCGGCATGACAAAGTTGAATATGGGCCCCTGTATGAGCATTTCTGGGATTTGATTCAAACCGCTTCGCGGCGCTTCTGGAAAGCTCCTGTTCAGATTTCGGATTATTCTGACATTGAGGAATTCCAGGCTTCCGGTGCCGAACTCCTGGAGCCTTTTGCCTGGTACAAGGCCCTGAAAAACTATTTTGGAGGCAAGATCTGGCTGGAATGGGATCCGGCCTACCGGAGCTATGCGCTCGCCCGGAAAACCGGGATTGAAGCGCTGGGGTTGGAGGAATCCATTCAGGATGAGATTTTCTACCAGTATATTTTCTTCAACCAGTGGAAACGGCTGCGGGAATATGCCAATAACCGGGGCATTCAGATTATCGGGGACATCCCCATTTTTGTTTCCCTGGATAGTTCAGATGTCTGGTCCTCTCCTGAGCAATTTCAACTGGACCCCAACACACTCGAGCCGACTCATGTCGCCGGCGTTCCCCCTGACTATTTTTCAGCCGACGGGCAGCTTTGGGGGAATCCCCTGTTTGATTGGGCGAAAATGAAGAAAGACGGCTACAGGTGGTGGCTGAAGCGTCTGGAAACCAGCTTTGAATTATACGACGTCATCCGGGTCGACCATTTCCGTGGTTTTTATGACTATTGGTCGGTGCCGGCCGGCTCCAAAACCGCCAGAAATGGGAAATGGAAAAAAGGCCCGGGATTGCCTTTCTTTAAGGTGGTTAAAGCGGCCTTCCCCGAAGCCCGTATCATTGCCGAGGATCTGGGTGAAGCGTCGGAGGGCGTTAATGCCCTGCGCGACGATTGCGGGTTCCCTGGTATGGCGGTCCTTCAGTTTGCGTTCGACCCGGGTAACAACAGCCTGTTCCTTCCCCACAACCATATTCAGAATATGGCCGTCTACCCCGGGACTCACGACAACGACACCTCTCTCGGTTGGTACCTCCGGGCCCCGGAACCCACCCGGGATTTCCTTCGCCGCTACTTCAGGGTTTCCGGGGAAGAAATCGCCTGGGATCTGATTCGTGCGTCCTACTCGAGTGCAGCGAATCTCGCCATTATACCGCTACAGGACCTGTTGAGCTTGGGATCGGAAGCGCGGATGAATACTCCGAGCTTAGCCCTGGGGAATTGGCAGTGGCGCTACCTCCCTGCCCACCTCGATGGATTACAGTCCGAGAGCTCCCCATATCTCCAGGAGTTATCCTGGCTCTACAGCCGTTAGCCCGAATCAGTTCCGGGACAGGAAGTCGGCGATTCGGTCCAGCACTTCGGGCTGTGCATCCTCCAGGACATAATGCCCGGCGGCATCGTAGTAGGTGGCTTCGGCGTTGGGAAACCGTCGGATCCATTCCCGATAAAAGGTCCGGTCAAAGCAGAAATCCTTTCCGCCCCACTGGATCTGCATGGGTTTGTCGGTCAACTGCTCAAGCCCCTTTTCGATTGTTACCAAAGTCGGGTATGAGTGGTGCCCCTCATCCATCGGGATATCTTTGACAAACTGATGAATCGCGATGCGGTTGTTCCAGTCATTGTAAGGCGCCAAATACCCAGCCTTAGCCGCTGGAGTCAGGCCCTTAGCCGTCGCCATGACCGTCGCTGGTCCCGCAAACCCGTTTAGTCTGCGAATGACCCACCGCCCTACTCCGGGTGTCCGGCAAATGTTGATTCTTAACGGGATGCGGTTACTCCGAAATCCTGATGTATTCAGAATTACGATACGTTTCAACTTGTCCAGATGCCGCAGGGCGACCCCAAGTCCGATCGGGCCACCCCAGTCATGGACCACCAGGTGGAAAAACGGGAGCTCGAGGGAGCGGATGAGCTGATCCAGCCGGTCGATGTGCGCCTCCAAATGATACAGGCTATCATCCTGAGGTTTGTCGGACAGGCCACATCCCAAGTGATCGGGAACGATGCAACGATGGCTTGAACGCAGGCGGTTCACCAGATCCCGATAGTAAAACGACCAGGTCGGATTTCCATGAACCATGAGGACCGCTTCGCCCTTCCCTTCGTCCAGGTAATGAAGTGCATGCTCCTTTCCCTCAGGAGTAAACAAACTCCCTTGAAACGGGTAAAGCGCGCGGACGGCCTCGGGTAGCGATCCAGTGCGGGATGCGGTCACCATTCCACCCCCAGCATCATACAGCTTAGGCCACTTCCAATGCCGAGGAGGGCGAGTTTGTCTCCGCGGGATACCCTGCCCGCCTCCACCGCCATGGCCAGTGTAATCGGCAAACTGACCGAGCCAACATTGCCCAGGACTTCAAAGGTGGAATAGTCTTTCCTCAGATCCAGATTGAGCGCGTGGAAAAGCCGGGTTCGATGGGCGCGGCCCACCTGGTGGGTAATGACATGGTCGGGGGTGGATTCATCCCATCCCAAGTCCGCTTTAAAACGGGACCAATTCCGTTCAGCAACCTGAATTCCCGCCTCCAATAAGGCTTCCGAATCGGTTTGCATTTCCAGGCCCATTCCAGAGGTGGCGGTATTTCCCTGGCACAGCTCATTGTGAGAGGTATCGGTATCGACGACACCACCTAAGACTTTCGGGCTGTCCGGGGCGAGATCCCGGTGACAAACCAGACCCGCTACCGCCCCTGCCCCAATGGTGAGATTGGCAAAGTACGGCTTGATCGACTGGCGCGTCTGGGAAGGATCAATCAATTCCTTTATCGTATTGTCAATCAGGGGTTTACCATTCTCACCGGAAACGAGTAAGGCACTTCGGATCAACCCGCTTTCGATCAATCCACCGGCCACGATCATGCCGTTGAGAAAGCCCAGGCAGGCATTGGAGATATCCATAATCTGCACAGGGTTGGGCATTTCCAGGAGACCGTGGACATACGCCGCAGTCGCAGGCTCCATCCGGTCCCGGCAAACCCCGGTGTGGATCAGGAGATCGATGGAGTCCATCCCAATCCGGCTCCGGTCCAGGACCTTTTTACCCGCTTCAGCAGAGGCGGCCGATGGAGGATATTCGGCCGGCCAGAGCCGTCGCTCCTTAATCCCGGTCATCAGCTCCAGTCGACCGAAGGGGAGCTTGAGGCGCTCGTACATGGAGGCGAGCTGTTGTTCCAGGGCCTCGGAGCTCAAAACATCTTCGGGAAGCGCATATTCCAGCGTTTCCAGGACCACATTCTTAAATTGCATCGCCTACTGTTCGGGCCGCATGGCCAATTGAATAAGTTCTTTGTCAAAATAGTTCAGGTCCATGCCGGCATTGACCACAATGCCCTGGGCGTTGACCCCACTGGACCGTGCGCTCAAGAGAAAAACTGCCGTATTGGCCACTTCCTGGGTGTCCAAGGCCTGTTTGCGGAGGGTCATTTTCTCCGCATATAGATAACTTTCCAGATAGCCCGGAATGCCGGCGCTGGCGCTGGTCTTCAGGGGACCGGCATTGACGGTGTTGAACCGGATGCGGGTATCCGCGCTAAACGACTTGGCCAGGAAGCGCGAACAGCTGTCGAGGGACGCCTTGATCGGAGACATGTACCCGTAGTTTTCGGCCATAACCTGTGAGGAGATACCAATGGAAACGACTGAGGCGTCCTCGGTCAGCAGGGGTTTTAAGTTCCGAGCCATATCGACCAGGGAAAAGGCGGAAATTGCCGTAGCTTGAAGGAAATCCTCACGCTGGGTCTGGTGAAAGGGCAAAAAGCCTTCGGAGTAATTGGCAAATGCGATGGAATGGACGAATCCACTCAGCGGCTTGACCCCGTCCTGTTCCAGGGCGTTGGCCAGGCCAACAATCTGTTCAGGATACTCTACATCGCAGACGTAGCAGGGGCGTTCATCGAGGAGCTTGTCCAGACTGTCCTTTCGCGCTTCCGACCGAACACTGAAAATGACCTCCGCCCCCTCTTCCTCAAGGGTTTGGGCAATTTTCCAGGCCACGCTCTTTCGATTGGCGACCCCAAAAATGAGAAAGCGCTTATCTTCAAGATCTAAGAAACTCATGGGTTCAGCCTTCTTCTTTTACCATAGCCAGGGCAAAATTCAGGGTGGCAACTGCTTTGCCTGCCTCGTTTTCGATACGGCCGGAGAGAAAGTAAAACATACTGACTTTTTCTTTCATCGTTACTTTCAGCCTAACCGTATCCCCCGGTTTGACCATTGCTTTAAACTTTGCGTTCTCAATTCGACTGAGGACCGGCGTGGCATCCGCCAGGGTTTTGCCTTCTTTTTCCAGCATTTCGGCGAGAAAGACCGCCCCGGTCTGAAAGATAGACTCACAGAGCAGAACACCTGGAGTAATGGGGTTACCCGGGTAATGGCCCTCGTAAAAGGACATGCCGGGATCCCATGTTTTTTCGGCGACCATGCCGTCCTCACTACGTTCGACCACGCGATCAATAAACAGAAAGGGCGGCCTGTGCGGGATGCGTTGCAGGACTTCTGGGTTGGTAGCTTCCATCGGGCGTATCAGTTGGATAAGGCGGCAGCGGCAGAGGCTTCCGCAGTCTGTGCCTTTTTCAATTCATAAAGACGCTTGTCGATCTTATTGGCTGTAATCACCCCGTAATTCATGGTTCCCAACCAACCGGACATAATGATTCCAACCGAACCGGCGTGATACAATCCGGGCACCTGGTCAGGCAGATCAAAGGAAACTTTAAGACCTTCGAATTTGGTTCCGAATGAGGTTCCCCCCATATGCTGGGTGTAATAGTTGATCGTGCGCGGGGTCGCCGCTTCCAGCCAGTCCACTTTGTCACGGATATCCGGAATAAATGCCTCCAGGCCGACCAGGGCCTCCTCGATTAAGCGCGCTTTGTGTTTCTGGTAGTCCGCTTCAGGGAGTTCGGCCCAATCTGTCCATTTCGCGTTCAGCGAGGCGACAATGGAATATCGAGGCGTTTTCAGATGCGGGCGGGTATCCGGATAGTAGACCGAAAAGGTCCGGCTGGTGGTATGAAAGTCGACCAGCTCGTCGCTGCTGAAATGGGGGGCTCCCGAAGTAAAGACCAGATCGCCAATGTTAGGGATGCTCTCCCCTTCTTTGATTCCTATATAAACCTGGCAGGAACTGGTATTCACCCGAACCGCTTCGGCTTCCCTGGCATAGGCCTCGGGCACTTTGTCAGCTCCAAGTAATCTAAAGATCGTGTTCTTAATGTTGGCGTTGGAAAGAATGGCGTTGCACCCGATCTCCCTGCCATTGACCACAACCCCGGCGACATGGTGCTGCCCTTCAATCTCCCGTGTCAGGATTTTCTCAACCAGGCAATAACGGCGCAGGTCTACTCCGTTGGACCGCATTTCATCGGACATCTTCTTGATCAGGGTATCGGTACCTCCCTTGAAAATGAACACGCCCTTACTCATGAAGTTGGAAAAGACGATCCCATAAGAAATCGCCGGGTCATCCATAGTAGATCCGTTGGCGTAGGAAATGGGCTCCATCAGAAGCCGGTGCACATCTGGCCGATTGGGAAAGAATTCCTCAAATAACTCCCGGGTAGTCCGGGTATCGTTATCGTAGAAATTCATTTGCTTGAGGTGATCGTAGAATCCATGCACGCGCTCCTCTTCAATCTGGAATTTTTCAATGAGTATACGTGTGAAATCCTCCCGGTCGAAAGTGGTCGTAACGTCAAATTCCGGGTTGATGAAGCGCACCTCGGGAAGTTGATGAATGGAGTCGGCAATTTCCTTGGTCCAGTACTTACGGCAGGACTTTACCATCCCGTAAGGGAACCCATGCAGGGAGATATCAAAGATGTGGCCGCGGGATCGCTTGAACCAGGTCGCCAGGCCCCCCAGTTGATAATGATGCTCCAGGAGGAGGACGGAATGTCCGGCTTTGGCCAGATAATTTGCACCGGTTAAACCGCCCAAGCCGCTTCCAATGACCACGACATCATAAAAATCTTTAGCTCCTTTGAGATAATCTCTAGGCATAGCGGTCCAACGTAGAGGGAAATCCCCGTTTGACAACCATGTTTGTTGCCTCTCGCTTTAGGGAACATCCAAGCCCTCTCCCGCCTAACGATCTTACCCCTATTTTTTGATGGAAAATACCTTTTATGGCCCCGCGGATTATGAGCGGTCCCCAGGCTCCTTGCCGAAATCCGAGGAAGACAACCGGGACCCCTTTCAAATTGATCGCGACCGAATCATTTTCTCCTTTGCTTTTCGGAGACTGCAGTCCAAAACCCAGGTATTCCAGTCGGGCGAATATGATTTTTATCGGACCCGTCTGACGCACTCCATTGAAGTCGCTAAGCTGGGGCGTTCGATCTGCGATTTCCTGCGCCGAACTCCGGAAAATTGCCTGCAGGACCGCTTTCGCATCAGCCCCTCCCTGACTGAGGCTATTTGCCTGGCCCACGATTTGGGGCATCCACCCTTTGGCCACATCGGAGAGCGTAAACTCAACGACCTCATGGCACCATACGGGGGATTCGAGGGCAATGCTCAAACGGTTCGTATTTTGACCGAGCTGATATACAAGCGGCCGGATGGGCCGGTGGGCATGAGCCCGTCCATCGCCCTTATAGATGGGGTCATGAAATACAAAATGCTCTGGTCTGAGCACCCGCCCAGCCCGGAGAAACCCTATCCCGCTCACCATTTCATTTACGATTCCCAGGCGAACCTGCGACAAACCGTTTTCGGCCAGGAATCCGCTCCTCCTCTCCCGACGGACCCACAGGAGCTCAATTCCTGGAAAAGTATTGAGTGTCAGGTGATGGACTGGGCCGATGACACCGCTTATTCCTTGAATGATATCGCGGATGGAATTCAGGCCGGCTATATTACCTTAGAGTCCCTGGAATCCTGGATCAGCCGCCAGGATCAATTATCCGATGAGGATCAGGCGTCCCTCAGCGGCCTCGAAAAATCGATCCGTAGACGTGATTACGAGCGTCGGCTCAGTTATAAATTGGGCCAGTTTATTCAAGCGGTCCGCCTGGTTCCAGTAGAGGATCCCGTCATTGGCAACACCCACCGTCACGCCTTTCGCCTGGAGGTGTCTCCCGAAATTCAGGCCGAATCCCGCTTGTATAAACGCATTGCGGTCGACCTTATTTTCCAGTCTCCCCAGATCCAACAGGTCGAATTTAAGGGAAGTTTTATCCTCGATCGGCTCTTTCAAGCGCTAATGGACCATTACATCAGCCCGGCGGCACGATCCCTGGGAATCCTTCCAAGGATGGAAGCCCATTTGATTCGGGAGGAACCGTCCGAGGAAGGAAAAGCCCGCCGGGTATGCGATTATCTCGCGGGTTTGACGGATGGGGAGGCTATCCGCATTTACCGGCGCCTGTTCGATCCGGAGTTCGGATCGATTACCGACTTGGCCTAGAGAAACCGGGAAATCACAAAGACGATTCCGAACCCGGTCAAAAACAGCATCCCAAAATAGCTCCCCAGTTTGAGCCAGAGCTTGGGCCGGGCCGATTCCGGCAGATGTTTACTGAAGATTAGGCGATGATTCCAGAAAGCGAAGATGGGGCCTGCCAGGAAGGCTGTTATGGTGACGACGTCAATCAACCCCGTCATGGGCATACCCTGTTGCGTCACCAGATAGAGAATGAGCAGGGCCAGACCTCCCCCTATCAAAATCCAGGTAATGTGATTTCCTTTGCTGACCTGGGCTTCCGGGCCCTTCCGGATGACGGCTATAGTCGTGGCCAGGGCCCTGGGGTAGCCATCCAACACCGTGAGCGTGGTCGAAAACATGGCCGTAAAAGCAGCCACTGAAATAAAGGGCTTGGACCATTGCCCGAGATTCTCCGTATACAGTTGGACGAGCTGTTGGGAAAACACCGCATTGCTTGCGGCAAAGGCCTCCCCACTGCCATGCATAATCAAAGCTCCCAGGCCGAGGAACATCACGGCGGTCACGATCATTAACCCAAAGCCGACATTATAGTCGACCAGGGCATCTTTCAACGGGGTGCGCTCCCGCTTATGGTCTCGGTCGTTGGCTTTTACCCACAGGGACTGCATGACCGAAATCTCAATGGGCGCAGGCATCCACCCCATCAGCGCAATAATAAAGGCCAGATTAGCCATGGTCCACACCGAGGGGCTCTCAAATTCAGGCGGGGCTACCGGGCCGTGGCTGAGGGCAACAATAAACGAGAGGGTCGTGCAAATGAAGAGAAAACCAAGGAGGACCTTCACCACATTGTCCACGATGCGGTAGTGGCCGATAATGATCAAAGCCAGGCATACCCCCAGCAGGACCACACTCCACCCGAAGAGGCCCAGGAATCCGCCAAAGAGGTAGCCGGCCAATGCCGCGGTTAGAATGGTGACTGCCGCGATGGTACCAAAGCCGGTCAAAAGGGTAAGGATCAGGAAGACAACCAGTGTTCCCCTCCCCATCCGATGGTAACCCGCCAACAGGTGTTCACCGGTTGCGGCAGTATACCGATGGGCGTATTCAAAGAAAGGATACTTAAAGATATTCGTAAAAATCACCAGCAGCACCAGTTGCCAACCGAAATTGGCTCCGGCCCGGGTGGACTGCATCAAATGAGAGACCCCGATAGCCGCCCCTGCCAGACAGATCCCGGGGCCGATAATACTTAACCAGTGCTTTATCTTTAAATCCACTGGCCTCGTAAGATGCCTTTAAATAATTTTGAGGCAAGATTGGAATTTATCCACAATCCATGTCTCTGTTACGTAATGAAGCCCAGTTATCTCCTTCAATCCGATCTCCAACTCCTCCGCCTGGATCAAGCCGATCTCTCCACGATCCAGGACTTTCTTCAAAGTCGGGATTGTCTCGGTCGGCAGGGAAAAGTGCTTTCATTAAACAAAGCCGGGGAAGGAAATATGAATATTACCCTGAGGGCTATAACGAGTGAAGGGTCCCTTATTCTCAAACAGTCCATGCCCTGGGTGGCGAAATATCCCAATATCCCGGCACCTCATGATCGCACCATACGCGAGGCGCGGTTCTACCAGATGGTTTACCCCTATCCCCATGTGGCGCAGCTGATGCCGGACCTCCTGGCTTTGGATATTAAAAACCGCCTCGCGGTCTTCAGTGACCTGGGTGAGGCCAGTGACTTCTCCTACCTCTATCACGAGGATGAGTGCATGCCGTTAACGCAACTGGAGGCGCTGGCGAATTGGCTCTCCAAGCTGCATAAGCTTCCTTTTGGGCCTGAAGATCGGGCTCAGCTGACCAATACCGACATGCGTCTGCTCAATCATGAGCACATCTTTGATTTTCCCTTGAATCCCGATAATGGACTTGAGCTGGACGCGATCACGGCCGGCCTGCAAGCCGAGGCCGATCGGCTTATTTCAGACAGGGAGTTTGTTCAACGCACCCGGGAAATCGGGACCGGGATTTATCTGTCCGAGGGGACGCACCTGATTCATGGAGACACCTTTTTAGGTAGCTTCCTGCGCACTCCCCTGGGTCTACGTGTCATCGATCCTGAATTTGCCTTTTTCGGCCGGGCTGAATTTGATGCCGGGGTATTTGCGGCTCATCTCATTTTGAGTCATCACGAACCGGATTTTGTGCAACTCTGGTTCAGGCATTACCACGGGCCCGAAGGGTTCGACCCACAATTAGCCAATCAGTTTGCCGGGATTGAAATTATGCGCCGCCTGATCGGGGTGGCTCAACTCCCCCTCCGGGCCGATATCGGCCATAAGTCCCGCTGGCTCGAGCTAGCCCGACAGCTTGTGTTAACCGGTAAGTTTTAGGGTTAAATTCAGGTGCGGAAACTCTCGGCTTGCAGAGCCGGATCCCTCTACTTATTATCGTTAGCAAGCTAGCCGCTTATCTATTCTGGAATGAGGAATTGCTTGTTATGAAAACCCCTTCTCAAACTCGTTGCCATCGGTGGATACTCACCGTGGCTGCCGTGTGGATCCTTTCTTCTGTTACGGCATTTGGTCAGACCGAAACTTCCGAGTCAGGTCTTAGCGCTCAGGATATTCTGCAGCGTGCGTTGGATTACCACGACCCCTTAAACAAGTGGAGTGAATACCAGGGCACGATTCGATTAATCACCACTTTTGGCGGAGGAGACCAGGGCGATGAAATCATTGAAATCCGCAACGAGGATTTCTATTACAAATCCACCCGCCGTCGCCCTTCCGAAATCGTAGTGATGGGAGTCAACGCCGGGGCCTGTTTCCGATCGATCAACGGAGACCCCTTCCCCTCTGATGAGGATATAATCAGCAAGTCTTTATCGGATGAGCAGATCTATCGGACATACCAACACCACTTGTCGCACATTGGTTTGATCATGACGATCAGCAAGGCCGGGATCCCCCTGGAGCCTGAGGTGGTTGAAATGGATTTTAATGGACATCCCGTTTACGCGCTACACTTTGCCGGTGACCAGGAATCCGCAATCCATAGCCATTGGGCTGCAGATTGGATCATTTTCATAGACCGGGAAACCTTCTCTGTTCGCGGATATCATGCCAAGTGGTCCGACTGGCCGGAGTTGATTTCGGAAACCATCGGAGAGATCGTCGTTGAAGGGATTCGTATTCCCAGCACGAAAGTGTATTATTACGGATCCGACGGTTCGCACGCCTATACGGATATTATAACACGGCCTTAATTCGCTATCACCCGCGTGGATGGGCTTGTGCATGCGTCGTTTTGAGGCGCTTGATGCTGACATGGGTATACACCTGTGTCGTGGATAGGCTGGCGTGACCGAGGAGGGCCTGAACCGCTCTGAGCTCCGCACCGTTGTCCAGCAGGTGCGTGGCATAGGAATGCCGGAGTTTATGCGGAGTAATGTCGGCGGGCAACCCGGCCAGGGCCAGATAGCGCTTGAGCATCAATTGCACTTTTCTGGCGGATACGGGTTGGTGATTCCACGATACCACAACCGGGTCTCCATACCCATCCTTCCGCGTGAATGTATGGGTATACTGCTGGAGCACTTCCATGCCGATCGGACCGATGGGGCATAACCGTTCCTTCCCCCCCTTTCCCTTAATCCGAGCTATGCCGTTTTTCCGGTCGACCTGGCCATATGTCAACGAACACAATTCACTGATACGCAGTCCGGCTCCATACAGCAGCTCGAGAATCAGGCGATCGCGCCAGGCTTCGAACAGAGCTTTAGGCTCGGGAGTCCCCTCCTGATTCGCAATCCCCGAGAGGGGAGCATCCAGCAAACGCTTCATCTGGGCTTCGGTTAAGAACTTGGGAAGCGTTTTTTTGAGCTTGGGGAGCACCACTCCCGTGAAAGGGTTGCTTTCGGCTTCTTCGCATCTGATGGCCCACTTATAAAAGGTCCTCAAGGCCGAAATCCGGTTGTGCAAGGTGCGGCGGGATAACTCCTTTTGGGTCTCAATCACATAGCGTCGAGCGATGCGGGTTGAGATGGAATTCAAATCTCCATCCCATGGACTGATCCGCTCCATCCATCGGAAAAATTCGCGGATCCCATGCCCGTAATTCCGTCGGGTGTAGGGACTCAAGGCACGCTCATGCTGCAGGTGGTCCAGAAAATCATTCACAAGTGGAGCCCAGGACGATGGCCCCTGGTCCGAAGATGATGATTCGCTTCCCACGGATGCATCATGGGCGACACGCGCTGCCCACGTCCAGTTTAGAAAATAGGCTCATACCGGGATTCGTATGGAGGGAAACTTAACAATTTCTGCTTGCCAGCCGAGACATTCTCAGGCTGTTTTAGCTGTTTCCTTCCAGGAATATGGCGCGGTAGCAAAGTGGTAATGCCTCCCTCTGCAAAAGGGATAACGGCGGTTCGATTCCGCCCCGCGCCTCCACCCATTTTCTTCCCGCTTCAGCGGGACTGGAAAATGGAGTGCCACGCCGGAGCTTAAGCGTAGGCGGGCTGTTACCAGCCCGGGCGCGTGACTCCATCTTCGATGTATTGCCTTGCAGGCAAGAGTTGTCGGCCTTTTTCAAAGGCCTCGGAACCGCCCCGCGCCTCCACCCATTTTCTCCCTGCTTTAGCGGGACAAGAAAATGGAGTGCCACGCCGGAGCCCAAGCGTAGGCGGGCTGTTACCCAGCCCGGGCGCGTGACTTCATCTTCGATGTATTGCCTTACAGGCAAGAGTTGTCGGCCTTCTTCAAAGGCCTCGGAACCGCCCCGCGCCTCCACCCATTTTCTTCCCGCTTCAGCGGGACGTAGAAAATGGAGTGCCACGCCGAAGCTCAAGCGTAGGCGGGCTGTTACCCAGCCCGGGCGCATGACTCCATCTTCGATGTATTGCCTTACAGGCAAGAGTTGTCGGCCTTTTTCAAAGGCCTCGGAACCGCCCCGCGCCTCCACCCATTTTCTTCCTGCTTCAGCGGGACGTAGAAAATGGAGTGCCACGCCAGAGCCCAAGCGTAGGCGGGCTGTTACCAGCCCGGGTAGAGGTGTTAAAGACAAAAGATTGAGGGGCCAATCCGGACTGTTCCACCCCTTTCCCCTTGTATCAATAGAATTGCTAATCCAAACTATGTTAGATGGATCAGATCTTGTTCACCCAGGAGGACAACACTTCCTTTTTTGAGTTTAAGGGCGATGTGACCCTCGAGAGCATCCTGTATATTTTTGTAAATTATTATATGGAGGCCCCTACCCCTCATCTGGTCTGGGTGTTCAGTTACGGATCAATTCACTACTTTGAGCAAGCGGAGATCCTGGCGCTCATTGAGGCCATTCAACCCTATCATCAATATCGGCCGGAGGGGCGCTCCGCCTTTGTCACCTATGATGAGCTGTCGGATGAAATGACGCATCATTTTGCCGAACTGGCCCAACAGGAGGGGCATCCCCAGGAGTTTGGTTTTTTCCAATCCCGGGAGGAAGCCGTCGCCTGGATAAATATGAGGGGCTAGTTCCCAGTACGGGTTGCAAAACCTGAACCGATCCCTTCAGATTCTCGACTTATGCCAGCGACGACCTTCAGTATAGCAAACCAGAAGGGGGGTGTGGGTAAAACCACGACTGCCGTCAATTTCAGCGTAGCTCTGGGTGTCCATGGGTTGAAGACCCTTCTGGTAGACCTGGATCCGCAAGCAAATGCGACCAGCGGACTGGGGTTTTCCAAAGAAGAAGGGGGGAGTCTGTATGGCCCCCTCCTTGGCCAGGGCAACCCGGAGGACCTGATCGTGGATACCGGATTGCCTCGCCTGTCCTTGATCCCCTCCGAAGTCGATCTCGCCGCAGTCGAAATCGAGTTAATCCAGCGGAAGAACTATCTCGTTCAGCTCAAAGAATGTCTCGAGCGTTTGCACATGAGCGATGCCTTTGATGTCATTGTCCTCGATTGCCCCCCCTCCCTCGGGATGATTTCCATGAATGGTTTGGCCGCGGCTGATTATTTACTGATCACGCTCCAGTGTGAATATCTTGCGATGGAAGGCCTGGGACAAATCCTCAAGGTGGTTCGACAAATTCAGGAGGCCGGGGTTAACCCGGATCTGCAGATAGGGGGTATTCTCATGACTATGTTCGACAGTCGCACGAATCTGTCTCACCAGGTGGTTGACGAGGTGAGGTCACACTTTGGGGATTGGGTATTCGATGCGGTCATCCCGCGAACCGTCCGTCTCAGCGAAGCTCCCAGCTTCGGTAAATCTATCTTTCAATATGATCCCCGCGGTCAGGGAGCGATTGCTTATGAGAACCTGGCCAAGGAGGCGATTCAGCGCTTCAACTTGCAAGGGGATTAAGCGCGGCCCATAGTATTCGGGGTTCAATCGTGGCCCATCCGTTTATGTCCGAATCGATTCGGGAAGACCTACAGGAATTAGAGAACCGTTTAAGCTATTCCTTTAAACGGAGGGAATTGCTTGTACTCAGCCTGACCCACCCCTCCTACCTCCAGGAAAACTCAAACCTGAACGCGTCGAATCAACGCATGGAGTTTTTGGGGGATTCCGTCCTCGGTTTCATCGTGGCGGACGAGCTCTATCAGCTGTATCCCGAGCAATCCGAAGGCGAATTGACCCAGCAGCGATCCGCCCTGGTCAAAGGGCATGTCCTGCGGGAGATTGCGGAGGAACTCGATTTAGAGTCTCATATATTGATTGGGAAGGCCGAGCTGAATGCTGGCACCCGTGGTCGCGCCTCGCGAATGGAAGATGCACTCGAAGCCTTAATCGCGGCGATTTACCTGGATGGTGGACTCAAGGCAGCCCGGGAGGTCGTCGTCCACATTTTTGGGGATTTCCGTGCGCGTCTGGCTTCCGGGCTGACGAACCATAATGCCAAGGGACAGCTGCAGGAATATGTTCAACGGCTGGGCGGCACCACGGCAGATATTGAGTATGCTCTCGTTCAGGTGTCTGGTCCGGATCATCAAAAGGAATTTCATATTAGCTTAAAAGTAAATGGGGTCCCCGTAGGGGAAGGCCGGGCATCTTCTCGGAAAATGGCAGAGAGCCTGGCTGCTCAACAGGGCTTAGAGCAGCTCAAGGACAAAGCTGACCCACTTTCATGAAACGGATCAGCCTCGAGGGTAAATCCGGAGCCAGCTTCGTTCCCGGAATTGTTGAACCGGTCATTCCCGCGGTGACCGCGGACTACTTGCGGGAGCAGCCCCCTGACCTGGTTATCCTTCTTGATAAATCCCTGTCTTCGGCCGAGCAGTGGGCCGAGGACTTAGGCTTTTTTGTCCAGCAATTCCAACCGGAAGCAAAAGATAATCTGGTGTGTCGTATGCTCCCCTCAGTGAAAGACTCCGATGAGGGCAACGACCCCAGGATCTTTGAAATTCTGTGTGACCGCCTGGCGGCTGCATCGCTCCTGTTGGATCTGAAAGAAGGGCGATTGGTGGGGAAAACCGTGGTTCTCGCCACTACCCCGGAAGCCTTCTTCAACCATCTGCCGACCCCTGAGCAGCTGAAACGAGCCGAGATTGAACTCACCATTGGCCAGACCCTTCCTTTTGGGGATTTAGTGGACGCGTTAGTCCAGAAACTTGACTACGACTCGGAGGCGGTGTGCGAGACTCCCGGGCAAATCGCCGTTCGTGGAGGGATTATCGACGTCTACCCGCTCAATGACCACCGTCCCTACCGGATTGATTTCTTCGGGGACGAAATCGAATCTATTCGTACGTTTGATCCCACCACCCAGCGATCCGAAGCGTCGGTAGACCGGATTGTGATTAACAGCAACCGCAATGCGGAACGGGAGGAGACGCCCGGCGCTATTCTGAAATACCTGCCTGAAGCGGTGACCTGGTTTCTGCGGGAGCCGGAGCAACTCGAAGCCGCCTTTCCCAGTGATTTTCAATATCCGGAAAAGCTCAAGGCCACTATTCAGCCGACCTTCAAGCAGGCAATCGACCGCGCAGGTGGCGAGCGCGACCAATGGATCGGGATCGGGGAGCTGGATACGGGTAAAACGATCTTTGGCGCTCAAACCACCCCGCTCCGCTTCGAGTCCGAATCGCTCGCCGTTTATCGTCACTTTCCGGATGAAAGCGCCATCGGGATGGATCGCTTTGAGTCCGAACAGAGCGCCCGGAGGCAATTCCTGGAAACCCTGCTGGATTGGCAACGTGACGGGTATATCATCTGGATGCTCTCCCGGAATGACGGGGAGGAATCACGCCTCCGGGAAATATTGCAGTCCGATCCGGTCTTGGAACAACTCCAACCCGTCTACCGGCGGGGCGCCTTGCACCAGGGATTTAAAGTCAATCTACACACCCCGGGAGCTTTACGTCGGCAGCCGTTTGGATTACAAAAAGGAACTAAAGGCTGGGTCGTTGTCACCGACAGTGAGATCTTCGGGCGATACCGGCGCCGACTGCCCCGTTTACAAAGCCGAAAACTACCCGTAAGGACGCAGGTAGACCAGTTGCTGGATTTTTCCGAACTGGCGGATGGAGACACCATCGTCCACCTCCAACATGGGCTCTGTCTCTACCGGGGGCTGACCACAATGGATTTGAGGGGGCGAAGAGAAGAGGTCATCTCCCTGGAATTTGCAGAGGGCGCGATGCTGCATGTTCCCCTCTTTGAATCCCATCTCCTCACGCGCTATGTAGGATTGAGCAAGCGAAATCCCAAACTGGGAAAACTGGGTTCGGTTACCTGGGAGCGCACCCGGGCCGCAGCTGAGAAAGCCACTCTCGATTTTGCCGCGGAGCTGCTCCACATGCAGGCCCAGCGGGACAGCGCTGTCGGCCATATCTTTTCCGACCAACACCCCTGGCTGAAGGAATTCGAGAATGCTTTTATCTTTCAGGAGACCCCGGATCAGCTATCCGCTATCCAAGCGGCAAAGGAGGATATGACCCGTGAGCGTCCCATGGATCGCCTGGTCTGCGGGGATGTCGGCTTCGGTAAAACCGAGGTGGCGCTGCGAGCGGCCTTTATGGCCGTTTTAGACGGCAAACAGGTGGCCATGTTGGTCCCGACGACTGTCCTCTGCCAACAGCACTTTAACACCTTCCGCGAACGGATGGCAGATTATCCCGTGGTCATTGAAATGGTAAGCCGGTTCCGCACCCCGCAGCAGAACCGTCAAATCCTGAAGGATTTGCAGCAGGGAGCGGTCGACATCGTCGTAGGTACCCATCGCCTGCTCAGCCAGGATGTTTCCTTTCGGGACCTGGGTCTCCTCATCATAGATGAAGAGCAGCGATTCGGGGTAAAACAGAAGGAGTTGCTCAAAACCCTGAGGGTCAATGTGGAAATACTCACCCTTTCCGCTACCCCGATTCCGAGAACCTTGTACCTCGCCCTGGTCGGAGCCAGGGAGATGAGTGTCATTGAAACCCCTCCCCGGGATCGCCTCCCTATTCAAACCATCATCAAGGGCTATGACAAAGACCTGATAAAGAGCGCCATTCAGCAGGAGATCAACCGAGGCGGTCAGGTATTTTACCTCCACAACCGGGTCACCACGATTTTCAATGTGGCGGGGCGCCTGGAGGAGTGGTTCCCCAAGCTCAGGATAGCGGTGGGTCATGGGCAGATGGATGAGGGCATGCTCGAAAGGACCATGACCCGGTTCGTGGCGAGCGAATACGATATACTCGTTTGCACCACCATCATTGAGAGCGGGATTGATATCCCTAACTGTAACACCATGATTATTGAGGGCGCGGATCGATTCGGGCTCTCTCAACTCTACCAGTTGCGGGGGCGGGTCGGCCGGTTCAAACGCCAGGCCTATTGCTATCTGTTGCTACACCGGAAAACGCATCTAAAAGACGAGGCCCGCAAGCGCCTGTCCAGCATCCGACAATACAATCAGCTTGGGGCGGGATTCCGCATTGCTATGCGAGATCTTGAGCTGCGCGGGGCAGGAAATCTGCTCGGGGCGGAGCAAAGTGGGCATATTGCCGGGGTGGGGTTTGACCTCTACTGCCAGCTGCTCCGGCAGAGCATTGCCCGTCTCAAAGGGGAGCCGGCTGCCTCGGTCATCCGGGCCAGTGTCCGTCTGGACTTTATCAAGATCGGGCGAGACGGAGAAGACACGGCGGATGAAGAACGGGAGGCCCTGGAGCGCAAAGGTGGGTATAGCGTCTTAAAGGCCGAGCAGATCCATGGGGAACGCATAGCCCCCATTTCAGCCTATATCCCTTCCGATTACATCGCAGAAACCCGCCTGAGGATCGATTTTTATCGTCGCCTCGCCATGGCTGCCGACCCTGAGGAAATTGACCGGATCGAGGGCGAACTGAAGGACCGTTTCGGGCGCTTACCCGTTCCTGTTCAAATACTTATTGTGTTTTCACAAATTCGCTCCCTGGCGGAACAAAAAGGCATAAAATCAGTCGAGACAGAGGGAAGCCGATTAAAATTGAACATAGCTCAATCAAAAGGTGACAAATTTGTTAAGATTGGTTCTCGATTTCCGAGGTTAAACAAGGCAAAACCTTTCGATCGCCTCAAGGAAGTGCGGTCCTATTTGAAACGATATCGAACGAATGAAAAGTAAGCTGATTGCAGTTTTAGCCCTTTCCCTTACCGGGATGGCAGGAGGTCTTCCGGCCCAGTTAGGTCTAGACCCGCTCCAGGAATGGGAGCTCACCTACCAGAATGGCATCGCCGCCATCGTTGAAGGACGGATCATCACGCGCGAAGAGTTGCGCAAGAAGATGTCACCTCTGGTCCCCCAGATCATGCGCGAATCCCGGAACGCTGTGGAATTCGAGCAGCGCATGTCCGCCCTTGAACGCGAAGTCCTGCAGAATGAAGTCGATAAGGTCCTCATCGTGAAGGCATTTAACGAGATCGAAGAGATGCAGATTCCCCCGAACGTGGTGGAAAATGAATTCGAAAATATGCTCGTGGAGAATTTCGATGGCGATCGAAGCAAGCTGCTCGAATACCTTCGTGGCGAGAACAAGACGATCGCCGAATTCCGCAGGGAGATCCTGGAAGACATTATTGTTTCCGTCATGCGGTCGCGGAATCGCCAATCCCAGGCTGAAGTCTCCCCCGAACGCATTGAATCGTTCTATAACGAAAACAAAATCCGTTTTTACCAGGAAGAGAGTATTCACCTGCGCCAGATTGTCCTGAAGCCCCTGGCCGACGAAAGCAGCCAACTCTTGCTCCAGAACGCGCAGAAAATCGTGGAAGAACTCAATAACGGCGTCGAGTTTGCTGACCTGGCCCGGGAGTATAGTCAGGATACGATGGGGAAACGCGGTGGGGACTACGGATGGCTCCAACGGGACGAACTCGTTCCCCGCCTCCAGGAAGTCGCGTTATCGCTCGGCAAGAGGGAATTCAGCGAACCCTTCATCTTTAATAGTTGGGTCTATATTTTATATGTCGAAAACCGCCGGGATGAGGGCATTCAACCGCTCCCCGAAGTTCGTGATACTATTGAACGCTTCATCATCTCAGAAATCTCCCGGGAAAATCAGGGCCGCTGGCTCGAGCGCCTGCGTTCCGATGGCTATGTGAAGTATTACCTGTAGGATTGATTTTCATTGTATCATTTCAAGAAAGGGTCAGGACGCTGGCCCTTTTTCTTTTACAGGGCCCTATCGTCCGCCCAAGCTCATCCTTACAATGGAGTCAGGTGAAAGAAGGGGAACGTATCGTCTCAGATTGAAAGACATTGCCCTGGCCGATCGCCCCCAGGAACGCCTGGAGCGGCTGGGAGCGGAGGGCCTCAGTGACATGGAACTACTCGCCATGCTGCTGCGAAAGGGCAGCCGTGCTCACGATGTCATGAGCCTGTCCTCTCAGCTTCTGGCTGAGGCAGGATCCCTGCAAAAGCTCCTCTCCTGGGATCTGGAAGACTTCACGGCTCTGGATGGGATAGGAAAGATAAAGGGGCTGCAGTTACTGGCCGTCATGGAGTTAGCCCGCCGGGTCCTGAAAGCCCCCGCCGGGGATGGCCCACCGGTTCTTGATGAGCCGGAAAAGGTGTTCCTGCACCTCTACCCGAAAATGGCCGGCTGGACGGTTGAGCGGTTTTATATCTGTGCGCTGAACAGGAAGAACCGATTGATCCGGGATATTGAAATCACCTCGGGAACGGCGACCAGCTCACTGGTGCATCCCCGTGAGGTGTTTCGCGCTGCGGTTCAATGCCAAGCCACGGCGATCATCGCGGCACACAATCATCCCAGTGGGGACCCGGCTCCCAGTGCAGCGGATATCCAGGTCACGAAGAAACTGCAATCCGCGGCTCAGACCATCGAGATTGACCTCCTGGACCACATCATTATTGGAAGCCCGCAATTCGATCCGGCCAGCCGGGGATACTACAGTTTCAGTGAGTCCGGACTCCTCTAGTAGGTTGAAATAATTTTTCAAAAAAAGGACTTGGCAAGGGACCATGTCCTTTGCCATCGTCCACAGTTTCCTAAGTTTGGAAGTTCGTTTAGCTGGTAGGATATCCAAGTGGCTAAAGGACGTGGACTGTAAATCCATTCGCGTAATGCGTTCGGGGGTTCGAATCCCTCTCCTACCACCATCCTTCGCTCCTGTGGAGCTTCGGATGGCACGCCAAAAGTTTGCTGAGGGATGAGAACCCTTGGGGTCGACATAGCAAGCCATTTATAAGCGAGCGAAGATGGGGCAGCATAGCTGTCGCAAAGCGATCTGCCAACAGGCAGACCCAATCCCTCTCCTACCACCATTTTTCACAGTGCTTTAGCGCTGCTTGAAAAATGAGAGTCTCGCCGAAGACTGGACGAAGGCGGACACCATCCTTCGCTCCTGTGGAGCTTCGGATGGCACGCCAAAAGTTTGCTGAGGGATGAGAACCCTTGGGGTCGACGTAGCGAGCCATTTAGGTATTGCGCTGGATCTTAGATGGCAACTTAGGTCGAGACCCTTACCCAAGAGCGGCATTGCCTGTACCATATTATGATACCGATGCTGCGGAACGAGCTACATGGATAAACGGACTCAATGGAATTGCACCTGGACCCTCATACAGTTCTCCTGGTTACACATATGGTTCCACCAATTTCCGAATAGATATTGAAATATTAAAATATGTAAACTTTAAGCAATAGCGTGTAACGACACTCAAGTTGATATGAACACAATTACAATTCAGTGTCTAAAAGACTTGAAATCAAAGGATCCTTCTAAACACAGTGAGGCTCTCCTTGGTCTGCAGGAAACTATGCGGACTACATACCCGAATAGTTCGGATGGACAAGTCCCTTGGGATAAAGACATCTTGTCCGAATCTGAAATCCTTGAAGTTAGAGACGCTTTAATAGTTTTTTTGCGAGAAAACCCTCATTGTCCTGCCAGAGGGTATGCCTATGGAGCTTTGAACTGGATGTGGTTCGTCGTGGACCAGAAAGATCTGTTTGAGAGGTTGTTGTATCTCGAGTTTATTCGGGTATTCAATGATACGTCACAGGTGAGTCGATTATTACAATGTCTTAACATGGAAACCCCGCATCCGCCGGGGAATAGCCTCATTAATAGTGAAGCTCTGCCTGTAGTGGAAAACCACTACAAAGAATCTGGAGAATGGCTTAAGTTTATAGAGGAAGAGACTGATTGGCTGGAGGGGAGAAAAACTTTCGAGGACATTCTAAATGGTCTGAGACTTGGAGAATAAGAGTTAAAAGCTCAACCGGCTAATAGGTGGAGACTAAAAGAGGGTTATTGGGCAATTATGCTGTTAGGAGTTTGTCTCTCCTAACTTTTAACGGACGCCTTTCTGCTTAGCGTTTGTCAACTTTGCCAGTACCGAGGTCATCCACTGAGGCGGTCCGCTAAAGCGCCGGATCCCAAGATTCCGCCCCACCCTGCCCCTCCTCGCTTGCACCTTCGCTTTCCATCCTCCAAGCTGTCGTGTTTTGTGCCATGGATCCGGACAACCCAGCAGCTCCTGAACTGATTCCTCGGAAAATGGGAGAAATGGAAGCCGAGGGAGTAGTGAAACCTCCGTTGGGGCGCCGACTCCGTCAGCGGTTTTCCGATTCTCAGCGCTTTCTTCTGCTCTGCATCGTGGCGGGCGTATTATGCGGATTGATCGGGGTGATTTTCCAGTCCTCCATCGATTTCCTCTTTGCTGTCCTCATCGAGCCGTATAGCCATTCCCATCCAAGCAAGAGCTGGGTCTTTTTATTAGGCTTACCGACCTTAGGTGGTTTGGTAGTTGGCCTGGTCCTCCGCTATGTTTCTCCGTCCTCCGCGGGGAGTGGGATTCCCCAGACCAAGGCGGCATATTACCAGGATTTTGGTGTCATTTCCTGGAAAGATGGGGTTTGGCGCTTGCTCTTGGGCATCCTTTCCGTCGGGACGGGGAACAGTCTTGGGCGTGAGGGACCAACCGTCCACATTTGCGCATCCATTTCCTCCTCGATTGGCCAATGGGCCGGGCTGGCCAAGGCGAGAGTCCAAGCCATGGTTCCGGTGGGAATGGGGGCCGGCATAGCCGCGGCCTTCAACACGCCCATCGCCGCGCTCTTTTTTGTCTTTGAAGAGTTGCTGGCTGACTTCAGCAGCAAAGCGCTGGGCGGCATCGTGGTGGCGGTGGTGATCGCGGCTATCGTGGAGCGCACCCTGTTGGGCGATGGGGCTGCTTTGATCGTCGACTTTACGCTGGAGCAGACCGAGCCCTGGATGCTCATCAGTATTCCGATGGGGATCGCGGCAGCCCTGTTTGGACATCTCTTTGTTTCCCTGCTCCTCTTCTGGCGAAACTTCTTTAAGCACCAGAAAGCCCTGCCCCGCTGGGCGCGCCCGGCCATCGGGGGGTTCGGAGTCGGCCTCGTCGGCCTTGGGGTGCTGGTGGCCTCCGGCCAAATCGGGGTGTTTGGCACAGGACACCATACCCTGAACCAGTCGCTGGCCGGTCTCCTCGATTGGAGGGCCCTGTCCCTGCTGTTTATTGGTAAACTGCTGGCCACCTCCTTCTGCTATGGAGCTGGCGGAAGCGGCGGGATTTTCGCCCCGGTCCTCTTCATGGGGAGCATGCTGGGGGGGCTCTTCGGCTGGGGTTTAGTCACGCTGTTTCCCAACTTGCCCGGGGAGACCGTACAGGCTTGCGCCCTGCTGGGGACCGGATCCTTTTTTGCCGCTGTCATCCGGTGCAAATTTACCTCTATGCTCATGATTATTGAGCTGACCCAGAGCTACACCCTGGTCCTTCCGCTCATGGCGGGAAACCTCCTGGCCTATTCTATTTCTTATCGGCTCAGGCCGGTCCCGATTTATGATGCCCTGCTCCTCCAGGACGGAATTAGCCTGAAGCGCATGCCCACCTATCGCGGCGAGCGGGACTGGAGAAACCTCCCGGTCAGCACGATCATGACTTATGACGTCGTTTCGCTACGCGCAGCTGACCCGGTACACCAGGCCCTGGAACGCCTCAAAAAGGTAAAGCACCATGCCTACCCGGTCCTGGATGGGCCTACCGAGGACCCCAGCCTGATCGGTGTGATCACCCACCATGAATTGGAAGAGATTCAGAAAGACGATCCCCATCGTGCCTTAAAGGATCTCCTCCGGGATCGTGAGGTAGTCAGCTTGAGTCCGGATACCTCTATCCGGAATGCTGCGAACACCCTGGTGGTGAAGGATGTTCTACAGGCGCCGGTAGTGAGCAAAAAGAACCCGGCTAAACTGATCGGGATTGTGACCCTGCACGATATTGCCCGGCAGCAGAATGCGATCCAGGAAAGTATCGGCAGGTAATGGGGAGCTGGCGCGTCCTAAGGATACACCTCCCGGGCCGCTAATTCATACCAGGGGGTGATACCTTCCAGGTCGCCGGCTTTTACTTTATTCACCCAGTTGGGCTCGGTGAGCAGTGCGCGGCCGATAGCCACCATGTCGAATTCGTCCGCCTCTACCCGCTGCTTGAGGGCCGACAGGCCCTCAACTCCGCCCCCCTTAAAGGCGTGAAGCTCCAAGCCGACACTCCCTACGGCAATCGTGGGTAGACCTGACACCTGTCTGGTCCAGCCCGCCATGGTCAAGGGGCTCCCTTCAAATGCCGGCTCCCAATACCGCCGAACACTGGGGTGGAACACATCGACGCCAGCCGCTTTCAGGGGAATCAGCAGATCCGTCAGCTCCTTCGGATTGTTCACATAGGCCGCTCCATAATCCTCAATCGTCCAGGTACTGAATCGCAGGATAATGGGAAACTCCGGCCCCACC
>JANQKZ010000061.1 GCA_028280845.1 Opitutales bacterium
CCAAGTTTGGTTTTTTTGAAAATAACCTCATCGCCAACGTCGCCATCTTTGACCTCCGCAAAAAGGACATCGCCATTGTGGATCCGGATTCCATCCTCCTGCCCCCTGCCGAGCAGTGGTCCACCAACCTCGGAGAAACGCGCACCCGGGGAATCGACATCCAGCTGACCGGAACCATAACGGACAACCTCCGGCTTATCGGCGGCTACGCCTACCTCAATAATGAATTGCTCACGGTCGACCCCTCGCTGTCCGGCCAGGAAGGGAACCGCCTGCCCGGTATCCCCGAGCACTCCTTCAACCTCTGGGCCGTCTATGACTTCACCGAGGGTCCGCTCGAGGGCCTGGGTCTGGGCGGGGGGGTCTTTGCCCAGTCCGATGTCTTCATCTCCACCGAAAACTTTTCTGAGTATGATGCTTATGCCCTGGTGGACCTGATGGCCTATTATAAGCGCCAGAATTGGAAGATTCAGTTAAATGTGAAAAACCTGACCGACGAAACCTATAACCTGGCCCAGGCCCTCACCACCTCGGATGGTTTCGCCGCAATCCGAACCGGTACAAGTGAGCCCCTCATCGCCACCGGGAGTTTTTCCCTCGAATTTTAAACGCTTAACCCAATAGCTTTCGATTCATTAAACGTTTGCGCTTAACCAAACGCCTGTGGGCAATCCACTCCTGGTCCGGACGGGTCTCCGGGGGGTTCCTCGGGTTTATATTGATCACGGGCGCGTTTGCGGTCTTTGCGGATCCGCTCTACAATTGGGAATCCCGCCACCTGCATCAGGTGGCGGCCACCGACATCGACTTCAGCCTGGTCCCCGCGATGCTGGACCGGGCTGAACAGGAGGCTTCGGCGGGCGAAAGCAAGGCGTCGTTAATCAGCATCCATATGCCTGAAGATCCGGGTCGGGCGATTCGCATCTCCTTCTTCAACCAGGCGGAACGCAACCCCTTCGATTTCGGCCAACCCTGGCTCTTCCGGAGTTATTTCTTCCATCCGGAGACCGGGGAATACCTGGGTTGGTTTGAAGATGGTAATGCCCTTTCCCAATATCTTCGGGCCATCCATGTGCGAATTTTTGCCAGCACCCCGGGGCGGAATCTGGTCGGGATCTTCGGTTTTTTCATGCTGATTTCCGTCCTGGGCGGACTCTTCATCGTGGCCAAATACCTGGCCGGCCGCTCGATGTGGGTCATCCGCACGAAAAAGCTGCGCTTTGCCTCGATCGATAGCCATATCCTGGTCGGTGTGGTCCTGATCCTGCCCTCCCTCTTTTTTGCCATTTCCGGGGTCTGGCTCGGCCTGCAGGGCCACCTCCAGGCCGCCTTCAAGATTGAACGCCCGGGGGTGTTCGAGCGTGAACCGGTTCTTACCCCGGAGGAAGACAAAGCCATCTCCACGGATATCGGCCAGGTCTACGCGGCCAGCGCGGTCGCCTACCCCAAATTGATTATCGAAATGATCAAACCCTCCCAGGATGGACAACGGCTGATCGAGGTCCGGGGAAAAACCCGGGCCATGCCGTATGAACGGGTCTCCCAGTCCATCTACCTGGATAAGGCCGACTACTCCGTCCTGAGCCTTCACAATACCCACCAGGCCGGCTGGGGAGCCAAGCTCTTCTTTCTCCAGGAAGGGCTCCACTTCGGACAGTTCTGGGGCGTTTACTCTCAGGTGCTCTACCTTATCATGGGTCTGGTTATCGGCGCCCTCCCCATCACCGGCTATCTGATTTACTACCTGCGCGCCCGCAAACCGCTCAAACCTCTGATCTTCTGGACCAGCGTAGCCCTCGTCTATGCCGGGATCATGGCCTGGGTCGT
>JANQKZ010000042.1 GCA_028280845.1 Opitutales bacterium
CGGTAGAGGATTGGGTTAGACGCCCCACTGTTGCCGGATATACCCCATGTCCCAGAATTTGTATTCCATACGTGAAGTTCGGACAAAGTGTCTGCTCATTTGTTCTTTTTGTGCGTTCGTCAGGGAAACGGCTATGGTATCCACAACTTGCAGGATTTCATCCACAATGACACCGAATTCTTCTCCGCCGTATGTATCGACCCACTGCTGATACAATGGGTTGGGCGATCCTTTCCCCTGGAGAGCGCGGCCCACCTCCCGGTAAATCCAGTAGCAGGGCAGCACCGCAGCCAGGCCTTCAAAATAGGGACGGCTGTAAATCACCCGGAGCAGGTAACTGGTATAGAGAAGGCAGTTCGGAGCGGGCTCCGCCCCGTTGACAGCCTCCAACGATAAATCCCAGGACTCAAGGAATCCCCGGTGGAGCGCCCGTTCTACAATGATGGCATTCGTTGCATGCTCACAGAACATCATCATCTGATCATCATCGTCCGCCTTCGCTCCGAGAATGGCGAGACCACGAGCAAAACTGCGCAGGTAGATGGCATCCTGAACCACGTAGTGCCGAAAGGCAGCTTCATCGAGGTCTCCACTGGTTAAGCCCTTGAGGAAGGGATGCTCCAGGATGGCCCCGTAAATCGATTCGATCTCACTCCATAGCGTAGCGGTGAATTTTGACATGCAGCGGGATGGTGCCAAACCCGTGGAAAAAAGCGAAAAGAAATTGACGAAGCCGAGCCGGTATTCAGTTTTTGTCTGCTTATGAACCTCTCAGGATCTCATCCTCATCGTCTCACCGGAGGGGCCCTCCTCGGGCTCTTGCTCCTCTTTGTCCCGCTCAAGGCTCAGGAGGAAACAGAAATCTTAAGACCCCTTGAAGCGGCCGAAACCGCCCAGCTCCTGGGCGAAATGTTAGCCTACGCCGGCGCCCTCAATGACTTGCGTTTTACCGGGGATGAACGCCAGGCCGTCATCAACGGCCTGAGCGCAGCGATCAGAGATGGAGCGACCCCCCCCGAAATACGAGAGGAATTCTCGACCGCTTATGAAGCGATGCAGGCCCGGTTCGCCGAGTTTGGCAACAACGTGGAAACGCCTGTCCCATTCCAGGGAAATATTCCCGGAGTAGTCGGCTACATGGCGGCTGAGTTTTCGGGAATTGTCGGCTACCCTTTCAGCCCGGAAGAAAAAGAGGCCATCGTCAATGGCTTCACGGATGGTCTACAATCCGATGGCCCCTCCGAGCTGTTGCAGCGTCGCTTCCAGGCCGTCTACGACATGCTCAATCAAAAGGCCGAAGATTTCGCCGTCATTCAACGAACGGAAAAAGACGCCGCCAATCAGGCCTTTTTTGCCACTTTAGATGCTGACCCGGATGTCCAGTCCGATGCAACCGGCTTGTATTGGGAAGTGATTGAACCAGGAGAAGACCCCATGCCCAGCATCCCCGGCGTGGTCACCGTGCATTACACCGGCACCCTGATCGACGGCACGCAATTTGACAGTTCCCGCGACCGGGGCGAACCGGCTCAGTTTTCCATGTCCGGAGTCGTCCCCGGGTTCTCTGCCGGCCTTACCAAAGTCGGGGTAGGCGGCAAAGTGAAGATATACATTCCGTCGGAACTGGGCTACGGGGATAATCCCCGCCCCGGCTCCCCCATCCAGCCCGGCGATGTGATCATCTTTGATTGTGAAGTCATTGCCTTCGAATCGACAGGCAGCCAGTAGCAGCTGGGGTTATTCTTCGTATTAGCAGGGTTTCTTCGGTCGTTCCCTGAGCCCAAGAAAACTTATATTTTCATCAGCTTTCCTGTTGAATTCCAAACCTGCCCGCATTTATTTAGCACCTTCAACCATCTAACTCAGCTCAAATACTTGGGACAAGGGGATTTAAGCCAGCGTCCTGCGCATAGCTTTTGCTGGCCAAGCCCGCCTTCAACCCTTTGAATACCGCTTTTTATCGAACTTTTCCTGTTTTTACTCGATGGAATCTGCGTCTCACTGGCCTTTTCTTTTATATGCCTTCTCTGCCATCGGGGTAGCGAGTATTATGCTCGGCCTGTCCTTTATCCTTGGCCAACGCCACATGGATCGTCAGACGGGAATCCCCTATGAATCCGGTATTCAATCTACCGGTACAGCACGGATTCGCTTCTCCATCAAATTTTACCTGGTCGCCATCCTCTTTGTCATTTTCGACCTGGAAATGGTTTATGTGTTCTCCTGGGCCCTCGTCATTCGCGAGCTGGGCTGGGAAGGGTATTATTCCGTTCTCATCTTCCTTGGTATTCTGGTCGTCGCCCTCATTTACGAATGGCGCATGGGCTTTCTCGACTGGAACAAAGCCCCGGCTCATCACGCCGAACCGTCAAAAAGCACCCCCTAACCGCTTTAGCCTTTTTTATTCATGAAAGTATGGACCAGTAAACCCGGTGAGCCGATGATGGGGCCCCCTCGCCTCGGCCCTTCCACTCAACCGAACCCGGACATCCCTTCGGACCAGGAAGGTGCCCTCAACAAGATCATCGCCCTGAGCCGGATTCAGGATCTCCTCGCCTGGGGCCGCAGCCACTCCATCTGGCCATTCAACTTCGGGCTATCCTGCTGCTTTGTCGAATTTGCCACCGCCATCACCTCGAAATACGATGTAGCCCGCTTCGGAGCAGAAGTGATTCGGGGCACCCCCCGCGAGGCCGACGTCATGGTCGTCGCCGGCACACCCTTCATGAAAATGGCCCCCGCCATCAAGCGCCTCTATGAGCAAATGATGGAGCCCCGCTGGGTCATCTCCATGGGAGCCTGCGCAAACAGTGGGGGGATGTACGACATTTATAGCGTCGTTCAGGGCGTGGATAAAATCGTTCCGGTCGATGTCTACGTCCCCGGATGTCCCCCGCGCCCCGATGCCTTCCTCGAAGCCGTCGTTTTGCTCAGCAAAGCAGTGGGCAAGGAGAAGCGCCCCCTCAGCTGGGTCGTGGGCCCGCAAGGCACCTACAAACTCGGACGTGATAGCCAACGCGACCTCAAACGGGAAGACCGGATGAGCGTCACCAAACTCGAAGCTCCCGACACGGTCGGCAAGCTGGCCAATATCGATGATAGCTCCCGTTTCATCCGTTGAAGAACTGAAGACCCGCTTGGGCGATGCCCTGCTCGCCGTCCAGGAGACTCAGGACGGGATTCCCACGGCGTGGGTACGCGGCGATCGCATCGTGGAGGCGCTCAGCTTTCTGAAACAGGAGGCAACCACCAAGTATCCCATGCTCATCGACCTGACCGGCATTGATGAGCGCACCCGAAAGGTCCGAATCGGCCAGCCCGACAGCGATTTCACCGTCGTTTACCTGCTTCTCTCCCTCGACAACGCGCAGGAATTCCGGATTAAGGTTCCCCTGAAGGGAGATTACCCCTCCGTTCCCACCTGCACCGGCGTATGGCCCATGGCCAATTGGTATGAGCGTGAAGTGTGGGATATGTTTGGAATCAATTTTGAAGGCCACCCCTTCCAGCAACGGATCCTCATGCCGCGCAGTTGGGAAGGCCACCCGCTCCGCAAAGAACACCCCGCCCGCGCCACCGAAATGGGGCGTTTTCGCCTCTGGGACGAAAAGGAGGACATGCTCCAGAACGACCTCGAGTTCAAGCCGGAAGAATGGGGCATGGCTCGCGAAGGCGACGACAACGAATTTCTCTTCCTCAATATCGGACCCCAGCACCCGGGCACCCACGGGGTGATCCGCTTCATGCTTCAGCTCGATGGCGAAATCGTGCGCGACAGCCAGGTCGATATCGGCTACCACCACCGCGGCGCGGAAAAAATGAGCGAGCGCCAGTCCTGGCATTCCTTCATCCCCTACACCGACCGGGTAGACTATCTCGGCGGGGTGATGAATAACCTGCCCTACGTCATGGCCGTCGAAAAGTTGGCCGGCATCGAGGTGCCTGACCGGGTGAAGACGATCCGGGTCATGCTCTGTGAACTCTTTCGCATCTCCAGCCACCTCGTCTTTTACGGCACCTACACCCAGGACATCGGGCAGTTCAGCCCGGTCATCTACATGTTCAATGACCGGGAGCGCGTCCTTTCTATTATCGAGGCGGTTTGCGGGGCGCGCATGCACCCCAACTGGTTCCGCATTGGCGGCCTTGCCGCTGACCTGCCCAAGGGATGGGATGTCATGGTCCGCGACCTCATCGACTACCTGCGACCCAAAATCGATGAGTATGAAAAAATGTGCCTCAACAACGCTATCCTCAAGCGCCGGACGGTAGGCGTAGGATCCTACAACGGACAGGAAGCCATCGATTGGGGGATCACCGGAGCCAGCCTGCGGGCCGCCGGGGTAGATTTTGACCTCCGCAAAGCCCGTCCCTATTCCGGTTACGAAAATTTTGAGTTTGATGTCCCCACGGCCGATGTCAGCGACAGCTATACCCGGGCCGTCGTGCGGGCCGAAGAGATCCGCCAGAGCCTCCGCATCATTGAGCAGTGCTTAAACAACATGCCGGCGGGCTCCCATAAAAGCAACCACCCCCTCGCCGTCCCGCCGGAAAAGGATGGGACAATGGAAGACATCGAGACCCTGATCACCCACTTCCTCGCTGTGAGCTGGGGACCCGTCATTCCCGCCGGTGAAGTCTGGATGCCCGTCGAAGGCACCAAGGGGATTCAAGCTTATTACACCATCAGCGATAAAGACACGATCGCCTACCGCACCCGCATCCGCACTCCCTCCTTTGCCCACGTTCAGATTATCCCGGAGATTTCTAAAGGCTTCATGGTGCCCGACCTCCTCGCTATCATCGCCAGTACCGATTTCCTCCTGTCTGAAATTGACCGCTAATTGTTAACTTTCCGAACCGAACCGTCCCACCCCCATGCTCACCGAAGCCGAAAGAAAAGAGCTCGACCACGAAGCAGAGCACTATGAGCACAAGCAGGCCCTCACCATTGAGGCCCTCAAAATTCTGCAGAACCACCGGGGTTGGATTTCCGACGACTCGATCAAGGACATCGCCGAGTATCTGAAGTGTGACCCCAGCGAGGTCGACAGCGTGGCCACCTTCTACAACCTGATTTATCGCAAGCCGGTCGGCAAAAAAGTGGTCCATGTCTGCACCAGCGTGAGTTGCTGGATCATGGGGAGTGAAAATATTGAAAAACGTTTCCAGGACAAGCTCGGCCTTGGCTACGGACAAACCACCGGGGACGACCAGGTCACCCTCGTCCGCAACCAGTGCCTGGGCTACTGCGACCATGCCCCCTGCATGCAATTGAATGATAAAATGTACGGCGACCTCGAGACCGACGCATCCGTCGATGCCGCCATCGACGACATCCAGGCTATCTGACGCCACTTTCCATTTTCAACTTTCCACTTCCAACATGTCCTCCCCCGAAACCAAACCGCTCCTTTCCTACTGCGACCCGGAGAACCCTATGGACCTCAAGGCCTATGAGGCAGTGGGCGGATACAAATCCCTTCACAAGGCGCTCAAGCACATGACGCCCCCTGAGGTGGTTGAGCTGGTGAAGGATTCCAACCTGCGTGGGCGGGGCGGAGCCGGCTTCAACACCGGGTTGAAGTGGAGCTTTGTTCCCCAGGGTGACAATGCCCCCAAAGAAAAGTACCTCGTTTGCAACGCGGACGAAATGGAGCCCGGCACCTTCAAGGACCGGCTGCTCATGGAGGGCAAGCCCCACCAGTTGGTTGAGGCCATGATTGTCTCTGCCTATGCCTTCGGGGCTACTACGGGCTACATCTTCCTGCGTGGGGAATACAAACTGGCCGAGCGTCGCCTCCTCGACGCCATCGCCGAAGCCAAGGCTGCCGGCTACCTCGGAAATAACATTTTAGGGACGGACTATTCCTACGAGCTCGTCCTCCACACCAGCGCCGGGCGCTACATCTGTGGGGAAGAGACCGCCCTGCTCAATGCCCTCGAAGGGCGCCGCGCCAACCCACGCGCCAAGCCACCCTTCCCCCCCGCCGTTGGCCTGTGGGGCAAGCCCACGATCATCAACAACGTGGAAACGCTCTCCAATGTCCCCCACATTATCAACAACGGGAAAGAGTGGTTCCATGGCCTGAGCGACTCCAACGACGGGGGCACCAAGCTCTACGGCATCAGCGGCCGCGTCAATACACCCGGCATATGGGAGCTCCCGCTCGGCGTCACGATCCGTGAGCTCATCGAAGAACACGGCGGCGGCATGCGGGACGGCTACAAATTCCGGGGGGTTCTCCCCGGGGGAGCCAGCACCGATTTCCTGGTCGAGGAGCACCTCGATCTGAAGATGGATTACGACACGATCGCCAAGGCAGGCAGCCGCCTCGGCACCGGCACCATGATTCTGCTCGACGACAAGACCAGCGTGCTCGGCATGGTTCACAATCTGATCCAGTTCTTTGCCCACGAATCCTGCGGCTGGTGCACCCCCTGCCGCGATGGACTCCCCTGGGTCGAGCGCGTCATGGAAGCCCTCAAAGACGGGCGCGGCTCCCCGGGCGATATCGAGACCCTGGAAAAACACTGCCGCTACCTCTGGATTGGCTGCACCTTCTGCGCCCTCGCTCCCGGCGCCGTCGAACCCCTCAAAAGTGCCCTTAAATATTTCCGCGAAGATTTTGAAAATGCGATCCGGCCGGCCCCTGAGCCCGCCGACGGATCGATCCGGGCCAAAGCCCGCCAGGGCCTCCTCGAAGCCCTCGGACAAACGAATTAACCTGTTCCTGCCTCGTTTCATTCATGGCCAAAGTCACCCTAGACAGCACCGAATACGATCTCCCCACCGGAGCGAACCTTCTGCAGGCCGCCCTCGGCGAGGGGATCGACATTCCCTATTTCTGCTGGCATCCGGCCCTCGGTTCCGTGGGCGCCTGCCGCCAATGTGCGGTGCGCCAATACCGGGATGAAAATGACGAGCGCGGCATGCTGGTCATGTCATGCATGGTCCCCTGCACTGACGGGACCCGCTTTGATGTCCACAACGACGAAGACATCGTCAAGTTCCGGGAAACGGTCACAGAGTGGCTCATGACCAACCACCCCCACGACTGCCCGGTGTGTGATGAGGGTGGCCACTGCCACCTCCAGGACATGACGGTGATGACAGGGCACAACTACCGCAGTTATCGATTCACCAAGCGGACCTACAAGAACCAGTATCTCGGGCCCCACATTAATCACGAAATGAATCGCTGCATCACCTGCTACCGGTGTGTGCGCTTTTATGATGATTACGCCGGCGGCAAAGATCTGCAGGCTATGGCCTCGCACAACCACGTCTACTTTGGCCGCCATGAAGAGGGTACCCTGGATTCCGAATTCAGTGGCAACCTGATCGAAGTCTGCCCGACCGGGGTCTTCACCGATAAAACCTTTAAAAGCCATTTCATCCGCAAGTGGGACCTCCAGAGCGCCCCCAGTATCTGCCAGGGCTGCAGCATGGGGTGCAATATCATCGCCAGCGAGCGTTACGGCAAGCTCCGCCTGATCAACAACCGCTATCACCACGACCTGAACGGCTACTTCATCTGCGATCGCGGACGCTTCGGTTATGAATACGTGAATGCGGAAGCCCGGGTAAAAATTCCTCGGCTCAAAGATGATGGCGATTTCAAGGACCTTACCGAGGACGAGCTCTCGACCTTCCTCTCCGGTCACATACAGCCGGGGTCCAAGCTGCTGGGGATCGGCAGCCCCCGTGCCTCCCTCGAATCGAACTTCGCCCTCCGCACCCTCGTCGGCAGCGACAACTTCTCCAACGGACTGACCCAGAGAGATAGCGACCTGATGTCGCGCATCCTCGCCATCCGGGCAGAGCACCCGGCCAACAATGCGTCCATCCGGGATATTGAGGCTTCGGATGCCGTCCTCGTGCTGGGGGAAGACCTGACCAACACCGCTCCACGCATGGCCCTCGCCCTGCGCCAGTCCACGCGCAACGAGCCCATGGAATCGGTGACCGCCATGCGGATCCCCGAATGGAGTGACAAAGCCGCCCGCCTCGCCACCTTTGGCAAATCCGGCCCGCTTTTTGCCGCCACCCCACGCGGTACGAAACTGGATGATGTGACTACCGCCAAAGTCCACGGAGATCCGGTCGATATCGCCCGCCTCGGCTATGCCATTGCCCATGCACTGGATGCCGAAGCCCCGGCAGTGGGCGGGCTTTCCGAAGAGGAGAGCGCCTTTGTCACCGCTGCAGCGGCGGCGCTCAAGGGAGCCAAGCAGCCCGCCATCATTTCAGGCACCAGCCTCAACGAAGGCAAACTGCTCGATGCTGCGGCCAATGTGGCCCTCGCCCTGACCCAGCAGGACAAACCTGCCCAGCTCGCCTATGTCGCCCCCGAGGGCAACGCCATGGGAACCGCCATGGTGGGAGGTATGAGTCTTGAGCGGGCGATTGAGGCTGCCAGGACCGGGGACTACGACGCCGTCGTGATCGTCGAAAACGACCTATACCAGAACCTCCTCGCCTCCCTCGCTGATTCCCTTTTCGAAGGCGAGATCACCGTGATCGCCATCGATCACTCCATGGGGGCTACCATGGACAAGGCCGACCTGATCCTGCCTGCCGGCGCCTTCTCCGAGTCCGATGGCACCCTCGTAAACTTTGAAGGGCGAGCCCAGCGCTTTTTCCAGGTCTACCCGGCCGAGGCCGCCATCCAGGAAGCTTGGCGCTGGGTACGGGACCTCATGGAGTTTGCCGACCAGAGCCAGGCCAACGAGTGGCAGACCCTCGACGATGTACTCTTCGCCATGGAAAAGGATGTCACCTCGCTGCAGGGTGTTGCCGAGGCTGCCCCCCTCGCCGCCTTCCGCGCGGTAGGCGGAAAAATTCCGCGCATGTCTCGCCGCGCCAGTGGCCGCACCGCGATGCAGGCCCATATCGAAGTGAGTGAAGACAAACCCGCGGAGGACCCGGATACCCCGCTGTCCTTCTCCATGGAAGGTTCCGCCACCACCCCGCCCCCGGCCCTGCTCAATCGCTACTACGCCCCGGGATGGAGTTCGGTTTCCAGCTTAAACCGCTTCCAGGATGAAGTGGGCGGCCCCCTTCGCGGGGGAGATCCCGGTGTGGGATTAATCCAATCGCCCGGTGATGCCAGCGTTTCATTTTACAACCATGTGCCGGAAGCCACCCGGCTAACCGACGGGCAGGTCCTTTTCCTGCCGCTGCACCATGTCTTCGGCTCCGAACCCTGGAGCGCCTCCTGCCCTGGCATCCAGGCCCGGTCCCCGGGACCCTACCTGGCCGTCCACCCCGATGATGCGGGGAAATGGGGGCTGGAAGAAGGCGACCTTGCCAAGATCGCGCTCGACGGCCGCGACCTGACCCTGCCTGTCCAATTTACGCCTAGCCTGAAAGCCGGCACCGCCGGCCTCCCTGTCGGGTTTGCCGGTCTTGAAGGGGCATCCCTCCCCACCGCTGCCGCCGCCCCGACAAGAGGAATCGAATCCTGAACTGCCCGACCACCTGACCGATCAACATGATCCCAACCGAAATCCTTTATCCGATCCTCCTCGTTTACGTGGTGCTGTTCGGGTTGCTCACCGTTGCCGGTCTACTCATCTGGGTGGAACGGCGGAGCCTCGCCCTCTGGCAGGATCGTTGGGGACCCAACCGCCTCGGCCCGCTCGGGCTTTTCCAGCTGGTCGCCGACATCATCAAGATTTTTACCAAAGAAGACTGGATTCCCCCCTTCGCCGATCGCGGGGTTTTTGTCCTCGCGCCCACCGTGATCTTCCTCGCGGTGATTTTTTCGGCTTCGCTCATCCCGGTGGCCGAGGGACTCGCCGTGTTCGATGTCAATGTCGGCGTCCTCTGCTTCCTCGCCTTCTCCTCCATGGGAATTTACAGCGTGGTCCTCGGTGGATGGTCCTCAGCGAATAAGTTTTCCCTCCTCGGCGGGATGCGGGCCTCCTCCCAGATGTTTTCCTATGAGGTCTTCATGGGCCTCTCCCTCATGGGGGTCGTCATGATGGCCGGTTCCTTCAATCTCAACGACATCGTGGCAGCACAGGAAAAATACTGGTTCATCCTGCTGCAACCGTTGGGAGCGCTGCCCTTCATCTTCGCTGCTCTGGCGGAATCCCACCGGACCCCCTTCGATGCCCCCGAGGCCGAGAGTGAATTGATTGCCGGGTTCCACGCCGAGTACTCCGGCATGAAGTTCGGCATGTTTTTTGTCGGGGAATATGCTGGAGTGGCTGTCATGTCGGCCATGATCGCCACATTCTTTTTCGGCGGCTGGCAGGCTCCCTTTCCCAACCTGTTCCCCTTCCTCGACGTCATCCCTGGCTCCGTCTGGTTTGGCCTCAAGACCCTCGCCTTCATCCTTTTCTTCATCCTGATCCGGGCCTCTGTCCCGCGTCCACGCTATGACCAACTGTTCGGCTTCGGGTGGAAAGTGATCCTCCCCATCACCCTGCTCAACGTGGTCATCACCGGCGCAGTTGTCCTTGCCACCCAATCTTAAATTTTTTTCATTAAACGCTTCCGCGCATGCTTAAAGATATCCTCAGTGTAGTGCAAAGCACCTGGCTGGTTTTCCTCCACCTTTTCCGAAAAAATCCCACCATTCAATATCCGGAAGAAAAGGCTTACCTGGCTCCCCGCTATCGAGGCCGCATCGTCCTGACCCGTGACCCCGATGGACAGGAGCGCTGCGTAGCCTGTAACCTCTGCGCGGTTGCCTGCCCGGTGGACTGCATCGCCCTCGAGGGCACTGAAGACGAAACCGGTCGTCGCTACCCCGACCGTTTTCAAATCAATTTTTCCCGCTGCATCTTCTGTGGACTCTGCGAAGAAGCCTGCCCCACCTATGCGATCCAGCTCACGCCAGATACCGAATTGGCCGAGTATAATCGGCAGAATCTGGTCTACGAAAAAGAAGATCTCCTCATCGCGGGCGAAGGAAAATACCACGGATACAATTTCTATAAAGTCGCGGGTCTGGCCATTGGGGGTAAAGACAAGGGCCAGGCGCAAAACGAACGCGCCCCGGTCGATGTCAAAAGCCTCGACCTCTGACCGGCACCCCACCCTGACCACCGCACCGATTGCCTATCACCGCCTAACCAGCCAACACCAACCGTGAATTTTCCTTTCATCCTCTTCCTCATCGCATCGTTTGTCGCCTTGGGTTCGACAGCGCTGGCCATTACCGGAAGGCATGCCGTTCACGCGTTGCTCTACCTGATTCTGTCCCTCCTTTCGGTCGCCGTGATCTTCTTCCTCCTGGGGGCTCCCTTCATTGCCGCCCTCGAGGTGATCATTTATGCGGGTGCCATTATCGTCCTCTTCCTCTTTATCATTATGATGCTCAATATGGGCACCCGGGACCATAACAGCGACTGGATCCAGCCCGTGAACTGGGTAGGACCTGGCGTCATGGCAGCCCTCCTGCTCGCCGTCCTGGGCACGGCGATCTTCCAGGGAAACCCCGGTATCCTCGACACCCGGGTAGTGACCCCGCAAGAGGTCGGCATTTCCCTCTTCGGCCCCTACATGATCGGAGTCCAGCTCGCCGCCATGATGTTGCTGGCCGGCCTGGTGGGCGCCACTCACCTTAGAAAGCGGGATCACTGATCGCCATGTTGACTGCCCCCCTCGAATACGGCCTGTTTCTCGCCGCAATGCTCTTTACCATGGGCTTCCTCGGCCTGCTGGTTCGCCGTAACCTCATTTTCATGCTGATCTGCGTGGAGGTCATGCTCAACGCTGCCGGGCTTGCCTTCATCGTGGCGGGCGCCCGCTGGGGCCAGCCGGATGGACAAATCATGATGATTTTCATCCTGACCATGGCCGCGGCTGAAGTCGCCGTCGGACTCGCCCTGATCCTTTCTATTTATCGACGCACCAAAACGCTGGACGCAGACGTCGTCAGCCAGATGCACGGCTAAGCCTTCTCATCATGAATCTTCTTTGGCTCATCCCAGTCCTGCCCCTGACGGCCTTCCTCATCCTGGCCCTCTTCGGTCGTCGCCTCCCCAAAGCCCTATCCACCGTGGTGGGTTGCGCCTTTATGGGAGCCAGCGGAATCCTTGCGATCATCATTGCGCTACAGTTCCTGCTCAACCTCGAAACGACTCCATCCTATACCTGGAGCAGCGGAACCTGGTTCACGGTGGGCGACTTCAGCCCGGAGTTTGCCTTCCATCTCGATGGACTCTCCATGCTGATGACCCTGGTCATCACCTTGATCGGCTTTCTCATTTTCCTCTTCTCCACCGCCTACATGGCAACGGATGAAGATATCAGCCGGTTCTTCGCCTACATGAACCTGTTTGCCTTCTCCATGCTGACCCTGGTGTTGGCGGATAATTTCCTCCTCCTGCTCCTCGGCTGGGAAGGGGTGGGGCTCTGTTCTTACCTTTTGATCGGCTTCTGGTATACCAATCCAGAAAATGGTTACGCCGCGCGCAAGGCTTTTATCACCACGCGCATCGGCGCCGTCGGCCTCATCCTTGCTACGGTCTTAGTTTTTCGTGCCACGGGCACCCTGAACATTGAAGAAGTCCTCCTCATCGCGGGAAACTGGGTTTCGGGCAATGCCATCGTCACGGCCATTGCCGTCCTCCTCCTCCTGGCCGCCCTCGGAAAATCTGCACAACTTCCGCTGCAAGTCTGGTTGCCCGATGCCATGGCCGGCCCGACGCCGACGAGCGCACTCATCCACGCGGCCACCATGGTCACTGCCGGGGTCTACCTCATCGCGCGAACCCACGTCATTTTTGAACTGGCCCCCATGGTCATGACCGCGGTGGCCATCATCGGCACCGCCACAATGTTGATTGCCGGCAGCAGTGCCCTGATCCAACGCGACATTAAACGGGTCCTGGCCTATTCCACCATCAGTCAAATCGGGTATATGTTCATGGCTCTGGGTGTTGGGGCATGGACTGCCGCCATGTTTCACTTTTACACCCACGCGGTGTTCAAAGCCCTGCTCTTCCTGGGAGCGGGCGCCATCATCACCGCCGTTCACCATAAGCAGGACATGTTTGAAATGGGCGGACTCAGGAAAGTCATTCCCGGAGTCTTCTATCCCTTCCTCCTTGGATGTTTGTCCCTCGCCGCGGTCCCTTTCATCACCTCCGGCTTTTATTCAAAGGACTTAATTCTCTGGAAGGCTTACACCTCGACCGAAGGCAATATTCTCTTTGTCGTAGCCGGACTCGTGGGGGCGTTTATTACCGCCATTTACACCTTCCGCATGGTGTTCATCACTTTCAACGGAAAGCAACACACGGAGGTAGACCATAAGCCCGGCCCGATTATGGTCGGGGTCCTTGCGATCCTCGGAATCGGATCCGTCCTTGCCGGCTTTGTCGAAACGCCTCACGTCCTCGGAAGTATCCATCTCTTTTCCGACATGCTCCAATACTCGGTGCAGGACGTCACCATGAACAAGGTGGATTACAGCCAGGAATGGGTCCTGATGGGAATCTCCACCCTGCTGGTTGTGGCTGGCACCGGCTACGCCTGGATGAAATATGGAAAGGGCGCCGAAGCCGCTCCCACGATGTCCCCCCTCAATCGCTTCCTCTATAACGGGTGGGACTTTGACAGCGCCTACCAGCATTTCATCCTCAATCCCTACGCCTCCTTCTGCCGGGCCATCGGCATCGATATTATTGACCTGCTTTACAAATTGGTCGGCTTGATTGCCCGCTTTTTCAATCTGGTGCTCTCCCGCGCCCAGGACGGATTCGTCCGCCACTACGCGCTCGGCATCGCATTCGGCACCATCCTTGTCATTTACCTGTTCATCTCATGACCCTCATCGCACTCATAGCTATTCCCCTCATTGGTGGCCTCCTTGCGTGGGCGGCAGAGAAAGCAGGTGCAGCCATCTCCCGTGGTATCACGGTCTTCACCCTGGGCTTCCTGACCGGGATACTGCTTAAGCAGTGGGCAAACCTCAGCGGGGATCCCGGCGCCGTCCTCACCTTCCAGGCAGACTGGATTCCCCAGTTCGGGATTTCCCTCGCCCTCCATCAGGATGGGTTGAGCCTCATGCTGATCCTGCTGAGTGTGCTCCTGTCCATCGTGGCCGTCTATGTGTCCTGGGATTCGGTCCAGGAGCGGGTCGGCGCCTATCACTTTAATATCCTTTGGGTGTTGAGTGGCACGATCGGGGTGTTCCTCGCCCGGGACCTTTTCCTCTTCTTCTTTTTCTGGGAGCTGATGGTCGTTCCCATGGCCTTCCTCATCGCCTTCTGGGGCGGGGATAAGCGCTCCGCTGCCGCGACGAAATTTTTCATTTTTACTCAAGCCAGCGGGCTGCTCATGTTGATTTCCACCCTGGGGCTCGTCTGGATGAACTACCAGCAGACCGGCGCCTTCTCCTTTCTCCTGGATAATCTCCTGGACTCCCCGCTCGCTGGAAACCGATTCCTCATGCTGGGCTTCTTCCTCGCCTTTGCCGTGAAACTGCCCGTGGCTCCCTTTCATGCCTGGCAGGCCGATGCTTACACCCAGGCACCCACCGGAGGGACCATCATTCTGGCCGGATTCCTCTCCAAGACGGGGGGCTATGGCCTGATCCGCTATTGCCTGCCGCTCTTTCCCGAGGCGGCCCAAGGGTTTGCCCCCTGGGCCATGGGGTTGGGGGTGTTCACGGTGGCCTACGGGGCCATGTTGGCCTTTGGACAAAAGGACGCCAAACGGCTGGTCGCCTTCTCGAGCTTGAGCCATATGGGCTTCATCATGATCGGCGTTTTTGCCTGGAACGCCTACGGGGTGCAGGGCGCCACGATTTTCATGCTGAGTCATGGTTTTGCCACCTCCGCACTCTTCCTCCTCGTCCATATGATGGAAAAACGCCTGGGCCATCGGGACCTGTCCCAGATGGGCGGGGTCGCCAAGGTCGCTCCGCGTTTTGCGGGCATTTCCATCCTCTTTGTCATGCTATCGCTGGGGCTTCCCGCCTCCGGAAACTTTGTCGGCGAAATGCTCATCCTGGCTGGAGCCATGCAGCAACATGTCCTCTTCGCAACGGCGGCCGGCTTTGCACTCATCCTGCCCGCCATCTACTCCCTCTACTTTATCCAGAAGAGCCTGCACGGAGCTCTGCCGAGTGATACCCTTTTCGCCGAACTGAACCCGAAGGAATACTTCGTCCTGGCCCTCATGGGATTGGCCGTGCTCTATCTCGGATTGCAGCCCCAATGCGTTCTGGATACTACCAACCCCTCCTCTCCCGCACTTCTTGCCCAGGCGAACCTGAGCTCTACCGCCTCCATCGACCAACCCGTTCCCGCCTCCCTCGAGGCAGACCCAGAATTCTAAGCGCTTCCTGTGACCATCATCGATATCCAGGCTATCCTTCCCCTCATCATCATTGCCGGTGGGGCTACCTTGCTGCTGACCGTTATTTCGTTTGTCCGTAACTACGCGGTTTCTTTTTTCATAACGGCGATCACCCTCGTGGCCGCCTTTGCCACCCTGATCGGCTGCTGGAACCTCTCTCCGCACCCGATTACGAATCTGTTCGTCGTCGACGGATTCGGGATCATCTACATGGGGATTTCCATCCTGGCCACCCTCGCTGTCGCCCATTTCGCGTTCGATTACTTCAAGCGGTTTGACGACAACAGGGAAGAATTCTTTGTCCTTCTCCTTATCGCCGGATTGGGTGGAGTTGTCCTTTCGATCTCCACCCATTTCATCTCATTCTTCCTCGGGCTGGAACTCATGTCGGTCTCGCTCTATTCCATGGTCGCCTACACCATCAAGCGCGATATCGCCCTCGAAGCCGGCATCAAATACCTTTTGCTGGCGGCAGCCTCCGCCGCGATCCTGCTCTTTGGCATGGCTCTGATCTACGCTGAGCTCGGCACCATGAGCTTTAGCCTGATTGGGTCCCGCCTGGATCAGCTGGGCGATTCCTTCAACCCCATCCTTATCTATGCCGGGGTGGCCATGATCTTTGCCGGGGTTGGATTCAAACTGTCGCTGGTCCCCTTTCACTGGTGGACCCCTGATATCTATCAGGGGGCCCCCGCTCCCGTTTCTGCGTTCCTGGCCACCGTCTCCAAGGCAGGTGCTGTGGCGGTCTCCCTCCGCCTCTTCAGCAGCATGGACATTGCCGACAGCACTAGCGCCGCCAGCGGCATCCTTGCCGTCGTCATTCTCAGTATCCTGGTGGGAAACCTCCTCGCCCTGTCGCAGCGCAACCTGAAGCGGCTCCTCGCCTACTCCTCCATTGCCCACTTGGGCTACCTCGCCATCGCCTTTGTCGTGGGTGGCAATAGGGGGATAGAAGCCGCCACCCTCTACATGATCGCTTACCTGGTGACCTCTCTGGGCACTTTCGGCGTGGTATCCGCCCTTTCCACCAGCGAGCGCGAATGTGAAACCCTCGACGATATCCGCGGCCTTTACTACAAACGCCCCGGCCTGGCCATGATGATGACCTTCATGATGCTCTCCCTCGCCGGGATCCCCCTCACCGCCGGGTTCATCGGGAAATTCTTTGTCATGGTGGTGGGCGCTGCCCAGTTGGACCAACTGTATCAGGCCCTCCTGGCCCTGGTCATTGGCAGCGCCATCGGACTCTTTTACTATTTAAAAGTAATCTGGGCCATGTTCCAGAAAGATGTAGAGAGCGAAGCTCCCCTCTCCGGGCGTTTGTCCGAGTTCGCCTTCTTCGCCCTGGTCGTAGCATCGGTTATCCTGCTCTTCCTCGGCATCTACCCCACCCCGCTGGTCGAACTGGTCCAGGGTGTGGTGGCGGATCTGTAGGAGCGCCCGCATCTCGGATCTCGGATCTCGCCCAAACAAAAAGGCCGGTCCATCGAGATTAGCTCTCGACGAACCGGCCTTAATGAAAGAG